>NZ_QBKG01000040.1 GCF_003054025.1 Capnocytophaga leadbetteri | reverse complement strand
CCACCTACCGTTACATTTCCTGTCGATGGGTCTAATACCGGTGCGTTTGGCGTTGTAGGCGTATGGGTTACATTGATAGTTACATTACCGCCTACTCCTGTTGTAGCCGACTGAGTACCTACCCTATCGTTAGTAAGTACATTACCGATAACTCCTGGTACTACTGTAGCTGTAGTAGTACTTGCTGTAAAGCCATCTGGTACTACTGTCGGAGTTACATTACCTACTACTACTGTTGTCACTCCTGTAGTGCAGTTAGTAGGAGTAGCAGTTGTACATACTATATAGCTGATAGTATAAGTGCCACTTGGTGTTGTCGGTGGTACTGTTACTATACCTGTCGCCGGATTAAGCGTTGGTACTGGGGCTCCTGGTGTTTGTGGCGTTGGGTTCGTTACATTAGTAATCGTTACTGTGCCGCCTACTCCTACCGTTGCCGATTGGGTGCCGCCATTTACTGTAGCTCCATCTAGTATATTACGAGTCGTAGTAGTCGTACCACTGTGCGTAATTGTAGTATTAGGCACGTATGGTTTAAGCTGTGGCACTGTTACAGTTACGGTTGCTGGAGTACAAGCTGCTCCACTGCATACTTGATAACTGATTGTATAAACTCCTGCTGGGGTATTACCTCCTACTGTTACATTTCCTGTCGATGGGTCTAATACCGGTGCATTTGGCGTTGTCGGCGTATGGGTTACATTGATAGTTACATTGCCGCCTACTCCTACCGTAGCCGATTGAGTGCCTACCCTATCGTTAGTAAGTACATTACCAATAACTCCTGGTACTACTGTAGCTGTAGTAGTGCTAGCTGTAAAGGCTTCTGGTACTACTGTCGGAGTTACATTGCTTACTACTACTGTAGTTACTCCTGTAGTGCAGTTAGTAGGAGTAGCGGTTGTACATACTGTATAGCTGATAGTATAAGTGCCACTTGGCGTTGTCGGTGGTACTGTTACTATACCTGTCGATGGATTAAGCGTTGGCACTGGGGCTCCTGGTGTTTGTGGCGTTGGGTTCGTTAC
>NZ_QBKG01000039.1 GCF_003054025.1 Capnocytophaga leadbetteri | reverse complement strand
ACAATCACCAATGGTGCTAGTGGCGGTACTACTAGCAGTGTACTGACTAACGACAGCTTGAATGGTCAGTTGAACCCAAGTACTACTTCGGTAACTCTTACTTGGAACACTGTACCAGCAGGCATTCAAACGAATACTGATGGCACTCTTACAGTACCAGCAGGTACAGCCTCAGGTACTTACACAGTTACTTATACTATCTGTGAAGTCTTGAATTCAGGCAACTGTAGCACAGCTACTACTACTGTTGTAGTAGGCGCTCCTGCAATCCAAGCTAATGGCGACACCTTCACAATCACCAATGGTGCTAATGGCGGTACAACTAGCAGTGTATTGACTAACGATAGCTTGAATGGTCAGTTGAACCCAAGTACTACTTCGGTAACTCTTACTTGGAACACTGTACCAGCAGGCATTCAAACTAATACTGATGGCACTCTTACAGTACCAGCAGGTACAGCCTCAGGTACTTATACCGTTACTTATACTATCTGTGAAGTCTTGAATCCAGGCAACTGTAGCACAGCTACTACTACTGTTGTAGTAGGCGCTCCAACGCCAACAGTAACTATTACTGCAAACGAAGATACCTATACTCATACCGTAAGTAGTACAACTTACACCACAACAAGCAATGTACTGACTAACGACAGCATAGGTACTAACCCACCAACGGTAGCGAGCGTAACTATCCATACAGCTACACCAACAAGCGCTACAACGCCACGTATCGACCCAAGTACAGGTAATGTCATTATTCCAACAGGTACGCCAAGCGGCACTTATACTATGACTTACTACTTGTGCGAGCGAGCTAACAGCAGCAATTGTAGCACACCTACAACAGTAACGGTAACCGTAGTAGGGGTAAGCACCCCAACCGTAACGCCAACGATAACAACAGTAGGCGAAGAATATACCGTAACAGGTACTATTACCACCCCAACAACAGTAGGCAATATTCTTACTAATGATGGTATCGGCGGACAAACACCAACGGTAGCGAGTGTAACTATCCATACGGCTACACCTACAAGCGCTACAACGCCACGTATCGACCCAAGTACTGGTAATGTCATTATTCCAACAGGTACGCCAAGCGGCACTTATACTATGAC
>NZ_QBKG01000038.1 GCF_003054025.1 Capnocytophaga leadbetteri | reverse complement strand
CACGGCGTTCGCATTTAAAGTTTTAAAAGTTTTTCTCTATACTCTGGTTCATAGAGGGCTTCAGCACGTTTCTTTGTTTTGGAACCTTTGTATGTTTGCTCATCATTTAGTAGGGACATTGCAAATTTGCAAATAGTATTAAAGTTAGCAATGGCATTATTGTCCCTTTTTGCTTGGTTATCTTCTCTGAAAATTACATCTAAACTCCAATGCATTGATTCTATTTCCCAATGCCCTCTAATATACTCTGCTATTTTTTCTATATCTTCTTTAAGTGAACTTATATAATAACGTTCGCTCTTTGTTTCTTTGCCTGTTTTCTTTTCACAGACTATTGTATCTACCCGAATAAGAGATTTTACTGTTTGCCATTTTTCTCTATCAGAAACATGAGATAAATCGCTGATAATAGAATACTTACGAATTTCTATTCTTCCGTGTCCTATTTCTTCTGTAGAAAAAATAGAATCTATTTTCTCAAGTTTAAAAGTGTCTTTCAAATTCTGATGAAGTTCTCTTTGATTGTCTTTTACCTGTATAACATAATCAGCTTTTTCCTCTACTATTCGATCTACAATATCCTTTTGACACCCCATAGCATCTATTGAAATTACACAGCCCTTTATCTCTAAGATACTCAACAATTTTGGTATGGCTACAATCTCATTTTCTTTCTTTTTATATACTAATTCTTCTCCTAAGGACATTTTATTCTTTTGACAAAAGGCGGTAAGAATATGTAGAGGATGTCCATCTTCGTCTGAAGAACCTTTAATTGTTTTCCCATCCAAAGAAATTAATTCACTATCAAAATTCTTTAGATTTTGAAGGAAAGATACTAAACATTTAGAAAAATTCTTCCTATTAATGTTCTTAAAAAACTCTCCTAATGTGTCATTAGAGGGAACACCATACTTATAAGGAAAAAACTTTCTTAGCCAGTCTAGTTCCTTTTTTCCAAAATATTCTATCAATTCATAAGTCTCAAATCCGCATAATACTGCGCTGATAGTCAGTAATATAATTTCTTGTAAACTGTGTCTAAAGTTACCTTTGTTGGTTCTCCTGTGATCTTCTAAATCTTTAAATGATTCTGTAAAACAACTATCCATAATATCTTTTTGACAGCAAAGATACTAAGTTATTTTTAAATGCGAACGCCGTG
>NZ_QBKG01000037.1 GCF_003054025.1 Capnocytophaga leadbetteri | reverse complement strand
TTATTTTGTCAGTTTAATTTATGTTTTTCATTTTTTAAGTTAAGTATTGTAAGCAAGAACTCCTTTACTACATCAGTATAGATGAGTATCCACTAAACAGCCTCTTTAAAATATACCATATCAGGCGTTTTAAAACCTAAAGAGGTATGCAAACGATCCGTATTATAAATAAAAACTGCTTCCTTCACTGCCTTTAAAGCTTGTTGCTCATTGTTAAAGGTATCTTCTAATCCGTATTCCTGCTTGAGAATACCATTAACCCTCTCTGCATAAGCGTTTTCATAACAATGATCTACCTCTGTCATACTGATTGTTATACCCTTTTTTATCAGTAAACCAGTGTATTCTTTACAGCAATACTGAACGCCTCGGTCTGAATGATGAATAAGCTTTTCTGACTTATCTAAAAGTTTTAAAGCCCTTTTCAAAGCTTTCATACAACCCTCTATCGAAAGACTGTTAGAAAGTTCATATCCTACTATTTTTCTTGAATATAAGTCCGTTATAAGCGATAAATATCTAAATCCTTCTAAAGTACGAATGTAGGTAATATCGCTTACCCATACTTGATTTTTACGGGTTATCAGCAAGTCTTTTATTTGGTTTTTATAAAACCTGTAAGTATGATTTGAATAAGTTGTACGAGTAAAGTTTTTCTTCCTTTGAACAAGTAAATCATTGTCTCTCAATAAAGTAAAAAACTTATCTCTACCCATTTTAGTAATGTGTTTTATATCATCTTTAAGCCTAAAGTAGAGTTTTCTACCTCCTTCAAACTTATTAATTTTACGTTTTTCTTTCACTAACTCTAAGACAAGGGTATTGCCCAAAGCTTCTTTTTTAAGAGCTTTTAAAGCTTTATAATGGCTTTGACGAGTAATGCAAAACACTCTACAAGAGGCTGTTATGTTTACTTTTTTCTTCTGGGAAAGTATTTCGATAGTTCTTGATCTAGCTTTTTTTTTATTTTTTCACTTGCTCCTGTTTCCTCACCAAGTACCTGAAAATAGGTTTCATAAACCTTATTTTCTATAGCCATTTCTGCAAAAGCCTCTTTAATTGCTTTTAATTCTTTTCTAAGAGCTTGAATTTCTTGAATTTCGTCTATTGTTTCCACGCGTACTATTTTGTTTAATAAGTGATTTTTACCGTATTTTTTGAGCCATTTTTGGATAGTTGTAGCTCCTCCTATAGAATACTTTCTACGACAGGCTTCAATACTTAAGCCTTTTTTCTCTATTTCTTCTATGACAGCTCTCTTAAAGCAATCACTGTACCGAACTATCTCTGCTCGCCCTTTTGTCATATTTTTT
>NZ_QBKG01000036.1 GCF_003054025.1 Capnocytophaga leadbetteri | reverse complement strand
CTAATCAAAATAATACAAAAGAACTGCCCTACTATTTTTCTTTACCCACCATAGAGATAAGCATTTTTAAAGCCTATAAAGTGCTCTAAATAGTGTAAAGAAGCCCCTGGATGTTTCAAATGTGTTGTTAAAGAAGAACAGTTCCGCGCACCGCTAGCGCAAGCTTCTAGCTTGTGCTAAAAAATAAAAAAGCTGGAAGCTCGCACCAGCATAAGGATTTTATAACATAGATAGAGTAAAAACAGAATTTGTAAATAATTATTCTTATTTTTGTCCTAATTAAAATTTTTAAGCTTATGATGATAATCAACTTTATTTTCAAGAATTGGAAAGGTTTATTGATGGCTATACTTGCCAGTTTAGCATGTAAAACTTGTGCTGGAGACTATATAGAAGGCTCAAATAAGGAAAAAGTTGCAGAATATGAGGCTTTGATAAAAGAAAACACTAAAACTACTGCTGTTTATGATAGTGTCTATACAGAGCATACAGTGAAAATTGCCAAAGTACCCATAAAAACATACAGTATTAAATATAAATATGAAGTAAATGGTGTAGAATATGAAGGCGAACAATCAACTTCAAAATTGCCAGAAAGCCCTGTGGTGGAAGTATATTATCTAAAAGACAATCCATCTGTCCATGATATAAATCCAGCATCATCATTGAAATACGAAAAAGAGAAGGAAACAAGTAATACTGACCTCTATTTCGCTATATTCTGGGGCGTGCTGGCGTTGTTTCTTGCTGTCGGGCTATGGATTGAATTTAAAGATTTTAAAAAAGAATATAAAATATAATTAAAAGTAGAGAAAAATAGCAAACAAACCAATTACCGAATTTATCGAAAAATATTATCTGCATTTCAATGCAGCATCTTTGGTGGACGCTTCTAAAGGCTATGTAGCGCACCTAAAAGATGGCGGAAAAATGTTAATTACCGCTAGCGCAAGCTTCTAGCTTGTGCTTAAGAATATAACAGAGCTGGAAGCTCTAAGAATACTAGGTACGAGCTACAAGCTCGCACCAGTGGGGGGAATATGAAGGCACTGAAACAACTTGTAAGTATATGAGGCAAAAGTATCACAAAACTGAGGATATAGCTGTAAAGGAGATTTTAAGTTTGTTAATGGAAGTGTTAGAAGCTAAATATGCTAAAATGAGAGTATTCTTAAAAAGATAGAGGGTAATGTATCAGATGTGTTGTTAAAAATATAAGGCTAACTATTAACACGATACAAGTGTGAGGCAGATGGGAGGTATGAGAAGTATGAGAAGGCTGTCACGTCCTAAAAACGGTTTACATTTATTTTGTCAGTTTAATTTATGTTTTTCATTTTTTAAGTTAAGTATTGTAAGCAAGAACTCCTTTACTACATCAGTATAGATGAGTATCCACTA
>NZ_QBKG01000035.1 GCF_003054025.1 Capnocytophaga leadbetteri | reverse complement strand
TTTGCGAGAAGTTGAACCCAGGCAACTGTGCTACCTCAACAGCAGTGGTAACAGTAGCCACCCCAACGATCACCGCAACGCCAGATACCTTTACCATAACCACGGGTACAAGCACTAGCTCAGTGATTGCCAACGACCATATCGGTACTGCAACGACCACCACCAGCACAGTAAGCATAGGAGTGGTAACGGGCGCAACACCTAAGACCCCAGGGGCAAATACGCCAAGTCTGAACACGACTGATGGTACAATCACCGTACCTAATAACACCCCAGCGGGTACTTATAGTATAGTGTATCAAATTTGCGAGAAGTTGAATCCAGGCAACTGCGCTACCTCAACAGCAGTGGTAACAGTAGCCACCCCAACGATCACCGCAACGCCAGATACCTTTACCATAACCACAGGCACAAGCACTAGCTCAGTGATTGACAACGACCATATCGGCACTTCAACCACTACCACTAGCACAGTAAGCATAGGAGTGGTAACGGGCGCAACACCTAAGACCCCAGGGGCAAATACGCCAAGTCTAAACACGACTGATGGTACTATTACGGTACCTAATAACACCCCAGCGGGTACTTATAGTATAGTGTATCAAATCTGCGAGAAGTTGAACCCAGGCAACTGCGCTACCTCAACAGCAGTGGTAACAGTAGCCACCCCAACGATCACCGCAACGCCAGATACCTTTACCCTAACCACAGGTACAAGCACCAGCTCAGTGATTGACAACGACCATATAGGCACTGCAACGACCACCACCAGCACAGTAAGCATAGGAGTGGTAACGGGCGCAACACCTAAGACCCCAGGAGCAAACACTCCAACATTGAACCCTACCGATGGTACAATCACCGTACCTAATAACACCCCAGCGGGTACTTATAGTATAGTGTATCAAATCTGCGAGAAGTTGAATCCAGGCAACTGCGCTACCTCAACAGCAGTGGTAACAGTAGCCACCCCAACGATCACCGCAACACCAGATACCTTTACCATAACCACGGGTACAAGCACTAGCTCAGTGATTGACAACGACCATATCGGTACTTCAACCACTACCACTAGCACAGTAACCATAGGAGTGGTAACGGGCGCAACACCTAAGACCCCAGGGGCAAACACGCCAAGTCTGAACACGACTGATGGTACTATTACGGTACCTAATAACACCCCAGCAGGTACTTATAGTATAGTGTATCAAATCTGCGAGAAGTTGAACCCAGGCAACTGCGCTACTTCAACAGCAGTGGTAACAGTAGCCACCCCAACGATCACCGCAACACCAGATACCTTTACTATTAGCACAGGTACAAGCACTAGCTCAGTGATTGACAACGACCATATCGGTACTGCAACGACCACCACTAGCACAGTAAGCATAGGAGTGGTAACGGGCGCAACACCTAAGACCCC
>NZ_QBKG01000034.1 GCF_003054025.1 Capnocytophaga leadbetteri | reverse complement strand
ATCGTTATAAAAAATGTACAAGAATTTGTGTTGCCTGATACATCAGTAAAAGTATAGGTAACGGTATGAGTACCTATAGAGAATCTATCACCAGGAGCGTGGGTGCGTGTAGTAGTAATTGCACCGTGACAAGTAGGGAAATATTCTGGTTCGCGCCAACGCACTATTTTAGAACATTGCCCAGGGTCTGCTGTTTGAACAATATCGTTTGGACAAGGTTTCCTTGGTAAAGGAGGTTCATCAATAGGAGGCATAACTACCGTAGCCGTTTTGGTATAGATTGTATTATTAGTACAACCCAAACCTGGTCGGAGACTATATTCTGCTATATAGTAAGTAGTATCGTAAATAGGATCCCAAAAAGTTTGTCCTACCTTATAAGGAGCTGAGGAGAGTTTATTACCATCTTTGTCTGCCTTATACCATTTAATATCAAATATATTCTCAGAGACAGAAATACCTACCCTCGCTTGGTTACCTTTACAGAAAGGTACTGGGCGGTCGATTGTAAGGAAAGGATCGAAGGCCGCGCTTAGATTGAGGTCAAAATTTTGAGGCACATCTTCGCAACGGTGACTTACAATTACCTTATAGTAGCCATTAGGTACGTTTTCGAATAAGTGGTAATATTTATTATCAGTAAGCTGATAGGTTTTGCTGGCTATAGTTACCCCTGTTCCGGTATCAGTAGCACTATTTAAACGATTGAGATAATAAGTAACAGGGAAGAAGACCTCTTCACCGGTAATATCTACTGCTATCTTACCTGTACTAGAACCTTCAGCACATACTACAGGGTTAATAATAGGTGTAAGTTTTCTGAGAGCAGTGATATCAATCTCTTTGCTTTTAAGAGGAGACGAATAGCTTTCAGTAGGCAAGCCAGGGTCGCACACATCATATCTACTAATACTATGAGTATTGTTAGTACCCAAAGGTACGTAACCACTTGGTAGATAAGCATTGTAATAATATCCTGAAGTTCTTACCCTATATTTTCCTGCTGATAAGTTAGGGAAAGTGCCTGAATGACCACTTGTAGATTTTACCGATTGCCAACTCGCATTTCCCCATTGGTCTTCTTGATATTTATCTAAGTATACAGATATGCCAGGATCTTGATGTATCTGATTACCTATATTATAAGTAATTTTCATCACATCGCAATCTTTAACATATGTAAATTGAGGCTTATAAGGAGGCATACCAGGTAAGGTAATGGTACGTGTACTAGTTTGCCCACAAGTAGAGGCTACTACTATATAGTTGCCTGCTGGCAAGTTAGTAAGATTGAAGTATGCACTACCCTGATAGCTACAATTAGTTCTATCAGAACTATATTCTATAGGAAAAGTAATGGTACGGGTAAAGGTATCCATAAAAGCTATTTTAGCTTGATAGGTAATTGTTTTGGTACCATCAGCCGGCATCACAGTATATTTGATAGGGTAATATACATTAGCACTATGATGATAGATACGGAAAGCCCCTGTACCTTCGTACACTCCATAGCCTATCTGTGTGTACTTCCATATATTTTCTAAAGAAAAATTATGAGAAGGCTGAGGAGGAATAGTGAAAGGAGGATAATCTATTACAAACTCGCAAGAAGCACCAGAGGGACATCCTGGTGGTACTGTTTTATAGACAAATCGATAGGTTGCACCTGGTACTGTAGGAGTATTACTGCTAGTAGGATAGCCTGTCTCATCAACCCAAGTACTTCCTACTTTTCTTTGAAGTTTAAGATTTGAATAACCATTAGTCCACCCTCCTACATACAACAATAAGTTCTGAGCATTATTAAGATCTTTAGCATAACGAGATTGTGTACTAGGAATATTATAATAAGCTGATAGATACTTATTGGTTGTTAAGGTATAAGAACCACAAGTAAGCTCTCTCCAATCAGAACGGTTATAAGAGTTATCGCGGGCATTAGTAAAAATACTATTGCATATTCTTCCTGTAGGGAAGTCTAATTCAGTATTAAATTTATAACGTTCTACGATTGTATTCTTAGGGCCTTTGATAGTCATTTCTATCTCATCGCCTTTTTCAAAAACAAAACTATCTACTCTATAGCCATAATCATAAAAAGTAGAAGACATATCAATAGCAGGTTTGCTTGAGTTAAGAAAGCGTACCACCGCTGTACCAGGACGTTTAAAAAACTCCCTAAAGGCTTGCATATCTTCTATATTGTAATATATCCACTGATTATCTTCAGGGCGTACTAAGCGTATATCAAAATTAAACTTACCGCAATTTTCACTACTTTTGTTATAGTGTCTGCTATAAGTTTTAATATTGAGACAAGCTACTACATATTTACTTTGTGAAGGTATTTCTAAACTAGGATAACGAAGAGTATGGCCGCACTGGGGACCTATATTAGTTTGGTCTTTTATCTCTAAGATAAACACTTTCCCCTTAGGTAGAGGATGCGAATTATCGCCTCGTATTTCTATATAATTAGAGCCTGTAGGGCGGGGAAGCACCTGCATAGGTATGATAACGTTTCTACTCATATCTAAAACAGTTACCTCAAAAGGGCCTATTCCTCCATTAGGAATACGGAATTTTATACCTCCTGTATTAGGCTGGTCGCAAGAAGGAGCTAAAGCTTCTATATTGGTGACATTCATCAACTTATAGTTAGACTCAACTTCTACTTCATTTTCTTCGAAAGCACCTGTTACCTCATCGCGAACTATGATGGTGTATTTGCCCATCTTTATATTGTAGAAAGTGTATTCGGCGGGTGCTCCAGGAGTAGGCACAGGGTTAGGTGTCATACGCACCATCTGGTTTACCCCATCACCCTTTATCTGCACTGTAAACTTACCGCTTGAGGGCAAACAGATAGAAGGAAAAGGCGACATATCTTTAGCTGTCACCTTTATTTGGTTGTCAGTGTAGCAGTTCCCTTTAATAGGGGTAATCTCTACATTAATACACTGGGCATAGCCCACTGTAACCAACATCAAAAATAGAATTGCTGTAAGAAACTTTTTCATTGTTTTTTATTTTCAAGCTTATGGTAGTACACTATGCGTGTACGCGTATAAATTACTCATACATTTAATGCACAAAAGTACTATTTTTTTTTCTACCTACCAAAACTACAATATCCCCTCTCTACTATTTACGCTAAAAAAACTTTTTATATAGTTCATTATCAACTAACTACATAACGTTAAAGTATTGTTAAAATTAAAACATTAGCAAAGTAACTATCCTCCGCTTAAACCGACAAAAGCCAGCAGTTAACTGCTGGCTTTTGTCATTTGTTTAATTGTATTACTATTATTAATTATCGATACAAAGTGAAGTTGCCGTAGAACTGACGTTTGTCGTACAACTGATCATTGATCTCTATAATGTACCAATAATCGCCCGCTGGCATCGAACGTCCATCATATTGTCCGTCCCAGCCTTCTCCCGGTGCTAAGTTCGCTAAACGTCTGCCATAGCGGTCAAATATGTAAATACGTG
>NZ_QBKG01000033.1 GCF_003054025.1 Capnocytophaga leadbetteri | reverse complement strand
GTGTACTCTAAGGAATTCTCGTCGCAAGCCTCATTAAGACCTCCGGTAGGGTTGCCCTCACAATTCCAGCCCGCATACACTTTAAACTTCATCTGAGGATTACTACAGTTGGTAAGTTTAAATTTTAATCGGTAGTATTTTTGATTTGCAGCACCTACTGGTAATGTTTTATTTAAGAAAAACATCTTCTCTCCTGAAATACTTGTTACCGGAGTAAAGGTATGTAGTACAGTAGTAGCCAAGGCATCATTCACCTCTTCTAAACCTAATACTTCCATACCTGTAACATCAGGAATAGATATCCAAGCATTAGGAGCTGCACTGTTGCGTGTCTCGATAGAGAAAACTGTTTGTTGCTCACTTCTATCTGCCCTAATAGTAGAGCCTTGACCTCTTGCCAACAATAATAATTGAGGCTTAGAAGTCATATTCATAACACTAAAGTTAGTTTTTTCGACAACTAATGGGGTAGGACTATCGGCGTAATGATAGTAATAGTCTTCACAGTCTACCACGTAAGAACCAATTTCGCCTGCAGCAATAGCCGCAGCTCTTTTAGCAGCATCAGTACCTGTAAATTCTTTAGAGTTACAAGAGGCTTGCACCTTAACACGCAGCCATTGGCTATAGGTTGTTGCTACAATCCCTGCGGGTAAATGGTAAGGATCTGTTCTATTAACAGGATTTAGATAGGTATATACGCGGTTGTTCCCTTCGGTAGATTCTACCCAATTAGCTAACGGGATAATAACCGAAGACTGTTGATCGCTATATTTCTTAGTATCTGCAATATTAGCGGTATAGAAATATTCAGGATTGGCTACAATTTTATAAGACAAAGGTATTTTTAGGACAATCTTTCTCATTAAGATTCCTGGGCGATATTCTTCAGTATAAAGGTTACTACCATTATTTTGAGCACGACCAAAATGGATAAACCTTCCTCCAATATTGCTAGGGGTACAAGCTGTCACCCCAAAGCCATTCATACCATAAGCTATGGTTGTATTAGCAAAAGTGAAAACTGGTATCAGGTCTAAACCACAGCGCAATGCGTTAGTATGATACCCTTGCGGGCTAACGGCGGGATCATTCTTATCGGCTAAGGTATAGAAATAAGAAGTCTTACCCGACTGTTCTTCTGAAGAACTACTATTTGACGGATTATTTACCTGATAGGTAGCTACTACCGAGAAGGTTTGCCCTGCGGCTAAAATGCCCGAAGGCAGTGCATCGGTAAGATTCCAACGGTAGTAATTACCATTAGCATTGGTAGCGCGTGTTACCACTCCAGGGTCAGTAGCTTGCAGAGTAACTTCGTGAGTACCTATTTTTAATTTGATAAATTTAGGGTCTAAGTTCACGCGTTTTTCTACAGCTGTGTAATAGAATAGGTTATCGGCTGTAGCATTAGGCGATTGTTTTCCTTCGGCGAAGAACTCTATATCGTCTAAATGCAATACTTTACGGCGTTGTTCAGCGGATATATTAGCGCGCTGTACGCGTTGGGTCATAGTAGCATCCGTCCAACCATAAGAGTTATCGGCGCGTTCTACTTTGGTACTGAGCATCTCAGGACCATTTACTCCACACGGTACGGTACAACCTAATGCCACATTTACACTTTCGCAAAGTATAGGTATGGGGGTAAAAGTAGTACCTCCTTGGTTTCTGTTCATTACAAACACTTTGTAATCAATAGAGGTAGCATTGCTCAAGCCTGTACAGTCAGTAAGCTCGATATCAAAAGAGATATATCCCCATAAACGCGCATTGTCACCCGTTATGCCTGCGGGAGGCGTTTCGGGGGTAGTAAAATCTAACAACCCACCAGCTGGTATATTGCCAATAGCAACAGAGGGAACAGAAGTATCGCCAACTTCTCTAGCGTAATAGAACACTACATTTTTGAGAGCAATACCCGAAGGCAACTGCATATAGTAGCGGTAACGGATATCATTATTTCTAGCACTTGCATCTCCTTGAAAGCGCTCTACAACTCCTACCGAATTCATATTAGGAGCTATACGCCCTTTCTCAGGAGCATTTTTAAGCAACTGAGCGGGGAAAGCCGTTTTATTTACTCGTCCAAAATAGCGCGTATAAACATATGGATTATCTCTTAGTTCTATTGTTTCTCCACAAGCACTTTCATAATGATAATAAAAGGAAGGATTTATAGATAAGATATAAGGATTACAAGTGAATGGAGTACCCGTAGCAACCAAATCAAAACATATTCTTACCTCGGCACCAGGTTTTAGGTCGTCGCGGAAACCATCAGCGTCTTCATCGGTAAAACCAATATCTTTGCCTGTAAGAGCCGCATCGGCTAAAGCGGGCAGATTGCGAAAATCAAAACCTGTAGAGTTTACATTATTGATAAAAGTTGAAGGTACCGGAATCTTAGTACCATCGGTAGCAATGATATAAAAGTTATCAGGTTTGAAGAATGTTAAAATTTGATACAGATTATTAAGTCGGTTGTTATAAGCCGTAGCATCAGTACTTTCGTTCTTGAAGGCGGTATAGAATGTACCGAGTTTTTGTCCGGTAGCAGCCGTAAGACCTGCGCCTTCGACAAAATATCTTTTATTTCCGTCTTGGGTTTGCTTTACTGAAGGAGTATAAGTACGTACTTTTATATCTCTATCCACCTTAGTATTTTGGGCAAATAGGTTGGTAGCCGAAAAGCCCCAATAAGGGACATAGCCTATTTTAGTTTGTTTACCGCAAAGAGCAGGGGCTATCTTATAGGTTTCGGTAATAGTTACCAGCTCATTATTAGCAAATCCACCTGTTTTGGTAAGGCTATACAAAGGCTTACCTGCATCGGGGAAGCCAGCAGGTACATTACCCACGTGAGTTAAGGTTACCCCTGTAGGAGGGGTAAAGCGTACGTTAGTAACATTTGCTGGGTAATCTACAGAGAAGTAAATGGTATGCGCATAGCCTACCCCTGTATTACGAATACCAAAGGTAGCTGTATTTTCGCCTAATGAGGCGCCATCAACTCCTACAACGTCTTGCACGGTAACTACTGGAGGCGTAACTCTATACTGATTAGAATCTTTCTCGTCAGGGGTTTCGCCTGTTACTGTCGCTTTTACTCTATCGGTAAGGTATCTACCTGCCAAAGCATCGGTAGCAGCCTTAGTAAGCTTACGCTTAAGGGTAAAAGCCACTTCGGTGTTAGGCGTACCTACAAGGGTAAACACAGGTTTATTAAGAGGGCTACCTGCCACTTGGGATACCGAAGTAGCATTGGCTCCACCACTTACAGAGCCTGCTACATACTCAATACCAGTAGGCAAGGTAACGGTTACCTCAGCTGTATTTTTAGTAGTAGGTAACTTAATCTTAATGGTAAGGGTACCAATTTCAAAATTGGTATTGTTAGCAAAATGCACTTCGCTTTGGGCTACTGCGCTATTGACAGCTACTTGTGCTTTTGCTCCCCACGATAAGCATAAGAAGGCTATTAGAAGCCCTTTGAATGTTTGGGAATTTAGTAATTGCATAAAAGATTTATTTCATTAATAAATAAAAGGATTATAGTAATCCAGAAGGCAAAGTTACAATAAAAAGTAATACGGTGTAAAACTTTAACACTATTTTTAGATTTTTTCGGGTTGGGGATTTGGCGATTTGGGAGGAATGAGAAGGCTGGGAAGAATGGGAAGAATGGGAGACTCGCCAACTTTCGTTCGCTCATTGTTCGCTTATCCTTCGCTCATCGTTCGCTTATCCTGTATCTTGTATAGGTAATAAAAAAAGCTCAGGATGTAATACCCTGAGCTTTTTTTATCATTGGCAAATTATCTTATTTGCTCATTTCATCGGTTAGTCTTTCTTCAAGTATAACCAACCTACCATAGATTGCTGTTGATTGTTCTCATCTACGTATTCGATGACATAATAGTAAGTGCCTTGCGGCAACTTGTCGGCTGCCTCTATCGTTACTCGTCCGTTAGAGATGCCTTTAAATACGTTGCGAACGTTATCATAGCTTTGTGCCTCCCATACTTTTACTCCCCAACGGTTGTAAATACGCACCGTATTGTTAGGGTAAGCCTCTATACCTGCTATATGGAA
>NZ_QBKG01000032.1 GCF_003054025.1 Capnocytophaga leadbetteri | reverse complement strand
TAAAGCTGTTTGGTTTTGAGGCCCTATACTCTCGCGAAAAATACTCCCCCCTAAACCTACATTACGAAGGCTTTCCATTGGTTGGTGATAGCTAATGCTACCATTAGTAGGTGCCCCTTTAATGCCTACCCATTGGGTACGAAACATACCAAAGAAACTTCCTACTTCGCGTGAGCCAGTGTAACCAGGATTGAACAGCATAGTGTTATACATATACTGTGTGTACTGCGACTCTTGTTGTGCTAAAACTACTGTACAAAATAAGGTTGTAAGTAGTGAAAATAAGGCTTTTTTAGTCATAATGAAACTGTAGTTTTGTATTCTTTACAATTGATTCTTAGTTAGTTACTATAATTATACATACTATAAAAACGATGCAAAGTTACACCTTTTTTTTAAATAATCAATTTTTCTTACATTGATTAGCAGGAAATGAGTAAAAAAAGTATATTTTTCTATTTCTTTAACCATTATTGGATACTTATTTTTCGCTAATTATTCGTCACATACTCGGCTGCGCCAGCTCGCCGACTTTCCTTCGCTCTTCCTATATCATTCCTATATCCAACGTATAGGGTAAGTCTATACAGAAAATTTTTCTATTAATACCAAACTGAAATCTTTATTGTTATAAGAATTAATAAGTAGTATGCGGCAGGCTTTACCTCCTTTTAGATAGTGATAGGCATACCACAAGCCAAAAGCTGAGGCTGTAAAATATTCGCCACAAAGATTTTTATAAGACAATATAGGACATTGCCAAGGTAGCGGAGTAGGGTCGCCAGTGAAAATAATATCTATATCGTTTATGCTAAGAGTGTGACGCTGCAAAAAGTCAGTTACCCAAGAGGAGAGTTCGTCAGGTGTAACTTCATTGCGAAGACTAATATCTACGAGCTCGGCATAAGTATATTCCGCAGGAATAGCGGAAAGAGCAAAGAAAGCTGCCCCCTCGCCCATCAGGTTGCTTTTTACCAATTGTTGCGTTTGTAGAAAAAAGGGAGCGTGTTCGTCGACCCCTCCTACTAAGGCATTGGTTATCAGCTGTTGTTCTAACTGCATTATGGCATCTAACAGGGCAGACTCAAACGAGATAGCTCCGTTAACATAAGTTGTATTATAGCTGTGGCACTGCCAATGCAAAGCGAGTTGTCCGGCTACGGTATTGTGGGTAGATTGTATAAAAGCTGTAGGGGTAAGATGTTGCTCGTGGTTATCGAGCATCGCTTTGAGGAACTTTTCGGAGTCTTGAACACAGCCCATACCCGTACCTACTATTATAGCTTCGGGCGTGGTAATATGGGCTTCGCGGAGAGCTTCAGTAGCAGTAGCAATGCTCATTTTCACCCCTTTAGCCATTCGTCTGCTAGCATTGGGGGCTATATAATCCTTATAAGAAGGTTCTTGCGCATAAAGCACCTCATCGGGCTGGGCTGGCAAAAAATCGTCGAATGAAGGAGTAGGAAAAGTAGGTTGGGCACTTAGGCAGGAGGCTCCGTTGATATAGATTTTCATAGGTTTCTTGTCTTTTGTATGTGGGCAAAGATAATAAAAAAATTGCTCTTAGCGTTTTTTTGCTTATTTTTGCGGCCTGCTTGTTGATTATTAACATCCCCCTAGCCCCCTTCAAAAGGGGGAAATGTGACAGGCAAGCATACACGAAAAACTTTGTAGACAGTCTGTTGTTTCAACATAATTTAAGATAAAAATAATATAATGAATTTATTATCAGTAGAAAATATATCTAAGGCTTTTGGGGAACGAGTTATACTCGAAAATATTTCTTTTGGCATCAATAAAGACCAAAAGATTGCCTTTATTGCTAAAAATGGCACAGGAAAGACGACTCTTCTGAATATTATGGCAGGTAAAGACTTACCCGATAGCGGTCAGGTGGCGTTTAGAAAAGGAATACATATCGGTTTTTTGTCGCAAAATCCGTATTTTGATGAAGAACTAACCGTAGAAGAGACTATTTTTGCTGCTGATAATCCTATTTTGCGTCTTATTCAAGCATACGAACACGCTTTGGAGCACCCTGAAAACGAAGTAGCATACCAAAAGGCTTTTGAGCAAATGGAGTTACACAACGCTTGGGACTTTGAGACGCAATATAAACAAATTCTTTTTAGGCTGAAATTGGACAACCTTAGTCTAAAAGTGAAGAACTTATCAGGTGGGCAGAAAAAGCGTCTTGCTTTAGCTAATGTGCTTATTAGCAAGCCTGACTTGCTTATTTTAGATGAGCCTACCAACCACTTAGACCTTGAGATGATAGAGTGGCTGGAACAGTATTTTGCCAAAGAAAATTTGACGCTCTTTATCGTTACTCACGACCGCTATTTCTTGGAGCGTGTATGCAACGAAATATTAGAACTTGACGGAGGCGAATTGTTCAGCTATAAAGGTAATTATTCTTACTTCTTAGAAAAGAAAGAACAGCGATTGGCACAAGAACAGGCTTCGGTAGAAAAGGCTAAGAACCTATACGTGAAAGAATTAGACTGGATGCGCCGCCAACCTAAAGCACGCACAACCAAATCGAAATCGAGGATTGACGATTTTTACAAGATAAAAGAACAAGCCCACAAAAGACGCAAGGAACACACTGTGCAGCTGGAAATCAATATGGAGCGATTGGGTAGCAAAACGGTAGAGTTTCACAACGTATGCAAGTCGTTTGATAAGCTAACGATACTCGATAAATTCAGTTACAACTTCCTAAGAGGGGAACGGGTGGGTATCATCGGTAAAAACGGAACCGGTAAGTCTACTTTTTTGAACCTACTGACAGGGGCTCTAACCTCTGATAGCGGCAAGATAATAGTAGGAGACACTATCAAATTCGGCTATTATACGCAGGAAGGTATAGAGGTATTGCAAGGGCAAAAAGTAATAGAAGTAATACAAAAATACGGCGATTACATACCGCTACTGAAAGGTCGTACCCTATCGGCAGGGCAACTGTTGGAGCGTTTTCTCTTCGACCGCAAAAAGCAATACGACTATGTAGAAAAACTCAGTGGTGGGGAGCTTAAACGCTTGTACCTCTGTACAGTACTGATACAAAATCCGAACTTTCTGATATTAGATGAGCCTACTAATGACCTTGATATTGTAACGCTAAACGTGTTAGAAGATTTCTTATTGGACTACCCAGGGTGCTTGGTGGTAGTATCGCACGACCGCTATTTTATGGATAAGATAGTAGACCACCTTTTTGTATTCAGAGGGCAAGGTGAAGTAGAGGATTTCCCTGGTAACTATACCGATTATCGCGTGTATGAAGAGAGCACTCCGCCAGCAGATGACGCTCCTAAAAAAGAGGCTACCAAAAATACTTGGCGCAAAGATGCTAACAAAGGACTGTCATTCAACGAACAAAAGGAATACAACCGGTTAGAGAAGGAAATAGCCCAATTAGAAGAAAAAAAGACAGCTATAGAAGCTGCCTTTGCTGAGGGAAATCTTACTAATGATGAGATACAAAGTCAATCAGTTGCTCTACAAGAGACCCTTGTAGCCTTAGAGGAAAAGACTGAACGATGGTTTGAGCTAACTGAACGATTGGACAATTAGGCGATTAGACAATTTGCCGATTTGTCAATTTGACGATTTGACGATTTGACGATTTGATAATTGGCTCATTGACAAATTGGCAAATTGGCAAATTAGATAGATTTTCGGTAGGAGCGCCACCAACGTTCGGGGATAGTACCTCGGATGGCTTCTTCGTAGTCTTGAGGTAAGCAAGGAATAAGTCCTGATGGGACGTGGTTTTGAGGCCCTGAGTACTTATCGCTACCAGGTTTCATCCACCAACGTTCGGTCTGTGTGCTTTTGAAGAACTCTATCTGTACATCTTCAATAGGCACTATATATTTAGTATAATTTTCGTCATTAATCACTGGTAACTCTTTGATACGGAAATTGAAGCCTTCATAAAAATACCAAACCATTTCAGCCATCAGTTGGTTAGCTAAATCGGTATTAGGCACATTGAAAATGCCTGTTACTTGCACATTGCTACTGATACCGGCATAGCGCGTAATGGCACAGATTTCGCGGTTAGAAAAACCATTTACATTACCCGGTGCATTCATATCTTTAGCCTGTACACTGGTCATATCAATACTTACTATATCGGCATCGCGCATAGCAGGCTCTATACACTTCAGGTCATTGACTACATTGCCTAAACGATAGGCTTCGAAGCACATTTTCTCGAGCAAATCGAGTTCTTCTTGGGCTACATAATAAGACTGATAGCCCAAATTAGTAAAGTCGAGGAGATTGACAGGCGGCTCAGAAATTAGGCGGCTCATATAAGAACTTTCGATAAAAAGCTCTTCTTCATTTCCAAAATCGAACTTGGCATCGACGCTTACAAGATTTACCATTTGCTCGAGGCTATCAAAAGCACGATAAAGCGAATAGGTAAACTGCTGTTCACCCCCTATAACTAAAGGAAGGACGCCTTTTTTGACCAATTCGGCCACAATTTCGCGGATAGCAAAATGCGTATCTTCGTCCGTTTCGCCTGCAGGAAGATTGCCTAAATCGGCAATACTGAAGTACCAATTGCCTACGAAAAGAGAGTAAAGATGGCGGCGAAAATTGCTAAATGATTGGCGGTTTTTCTCAATACAAAAGAAGGCGATTTTGACATCGCTAAGGTCGGGTAACCCTATGGAATACAAGTGTTTTTGTATCTGAAAGCCCACTTGCTGAGGCTTGTAATCATCTAAGGTAAAAGATGCTTCGACAGGTTGTAAATACGATAATGACATTGGTTATTATATTAGGTAATAATGCGCAAAGATAGTAATTTTATCACGGCGTTCGCATTTAAAGTTTTAAAAGTTTTTCTCTATACTCTGGTTCATAGAGGGCTTCAGCACGTTTCTTTGTTTTGGAACCTTTGTATGT
>NZ_QBKG01000031.1:1943-5070 GCF_003054025.1 Capnocytophaga leadbetteri | reverse complement strand
TTCCCTTAAAAAGAATGCTGCGCGAAAAGTCTACGGGTTATTAGTATTACTCGGCTATGATGTTACCACCGTTACACCTGTAACCTATCAACGTGGTCATCTCCCACGACCCTTAAAAGAAATCTCATCTTGTGGCGGGTTTCGTACTTATATGCTTTCAGCACTTATCCCATCCGCACTTAGCTACTCTGCTATGCCCTTGGCAAGACAACAGATACACCAGCGGTGCGTCCAACTCGGTCCTCTCGTACTAGAGTCAGATCCACGCAAATTTCTAACGCCCACAGTAGATAGAGACCGAACTGTCTCACGACGTTCTGAACCCAGCTCGCGTGCCACTTTAATGGGCGAACAGCCCAACCCTTGGGACCTTCTCCAGCCCCAGGATGTGACGAGCCGACATCGAGGTGCCAAACCCCCCCGTCGATGTGAGCTCTTGGGGGAGATCAGCCTGTTATCCCCGGCGTACCTTTTATCCTTTGAGCGATGGCCCTTCCATACGGAACCACCGGATCACTATGCTCTACTTTCGTACCTGATCGACTTGTGAGTCTCTCAGTCAAGCTCCCTTATGCCATTGCACTCTACGCACGGTTACCAAGCGTGCTGAGGGAACCTTTAGAAGCCTCCGTTACGCTTTTGGAGGCGACCACCCCAGTCAAACTACCCTCCACGAATTGTCCTTTGCCTTGTGCAAAGTTAGACCTCAGATAAGCAAAGGGTGGTATTTCAACAATGACTCCACAACTACCGGAATAGCCGCTTCTTAGTCTCCCACCTATCCTACGCATCACTTATCCAAGACCAATACGAAGATATAGTAAAGGTGCACAGGGTCTTTTCGTCCCACTGCGGGTAATCGGCATCTTCACCGATACTACAATTTCACCGAGCTCATGGCCGAGACAGTGTCCAAATCGTTACACCATTCGTGCAGGTCGGAACTTACCCGACAAGGAATTTCGCTACCTTAGGACCGTTATAGTTACGGCCGCCGTTTACTGGGGCTTCAATTCAAACCTTCGCATTGCTGCTAAGCTCTCCTCTTAACCTTCCAGCACCGGGCAGGTGTCAGACCCTATACTTCATCTTTCGATTTTGCAGAGTCCTGTGTTTTTGATAAACAGTCGCTTGGACCTTTTCACTGCGGCCTATCTTATGATAGGCGACCTTTCTCCCTAAGTTACAGGTCTATTTTGCCTAGTTCCTTAGCCATGAATCTCTCGAGCGCCTTAGAATTCTCATCCCAATCACCTGTGTCGGTTTACGGTACGGGCATTAGCCTTCGCTTTTCTTGGAAACGTTGTCACCACACTCACCTCAGCCGAAGCCTCAGCGTACTTTCGAAGTCATAACAACTCCTTAAACGTACTATTCCGTCAGTACGCGGTAGTTATCTCATTCCGTCACTTTTAACAGACTAATGGTATAGGAATATTAACCTATTGTACATCCACTACCCCTACTCGGGTTCGCGTTAGTCCCCGACTAACCCTCAGCTGATTAGCATAGCTGAGGAAACCTTGATCTTTCGGCGGGCAGGTTTCTCGCCTGCCTTATCGTTACTTATGCCTACATTTTCTTTTCTATCAGGCTCCACTATGGCTCACGCCTTTAGCTTCCACGCCAATAGAATGCTCCCCTACCGGTATATTACTTTAGTAATAACCCCATAGCTTCGGTAATATGCTTATGCCCGTTTATTATCCATGCCCAACCGCTCGACTAGTGAGCTGTTACGCACTCTTTAAATGTATGGCTGCTTCCAAGCCAACATCCTAGCTGTCAGTGCAGTCAGACCGCGTTTGGTCAACTTAGCATATATTTGGGGACCTTAGCTGATGGTCCGGGTTCTTTCCCTTTAGGATATGGACCTTAGCACCCATACCCTCACTGCTGATGAGCATTTAATAGCATTCGGAGTTTGTCAGGAATTGGTAGGCGATGAAACCCCCGCATCCAATCAGTAGCTCTACCTCTATTAAACTCGCATCAACGCTGCACCTAAATGCATTTCGGGGAGTACGAGCTATTTCCCAGTTTGATTGGCCTTTCACCCCTACCCTCAGGTCATCCGAAGTCTTTTCAACGACAACCAGTTCGGTCCTCCACGCTGTGTTACCAGCGCTTCAACCTGCCCAAGGGTAGATCACCAGGTTTCGCGTCTACTACTACCAACTATTAGCGCCCTATTCAGACTCGCTTTCGCTACGGATTCGTATCTGAAATACTTATCCTCGCTGGTAACAGTAACTCGTAGGCTCATTATGCAAAAGGCACGCCGTCACAGCTAATGCTGCTCCGACCGCTTGTAAGCGTATGGTTTCAGGGTCTATTTCACTCCGTTATTCACGGTTCTTTTCACCTTTCCCTCACGGTACTGGTTCACTATCGGTCTCTCAGGAGTATTTAGCCTTACCGGATGGTCCCGGCAGATTCAGTCAAGGTTCCACGTGCCCCGACCTACTCAGGATACCCATAAGATTTATAAAACTGTGCCTATACGAGACTTTCACTCTCTATGGTGTGTCTTTCCAAACACTTCTAATCCAGCTTTACAACCTATATCTGGGTCCTACTACCCCCATATTGCCGTAACAATATGGGTTTGGGCTGCTCCCATTTCGCTCGCCACTACTCTGGGAATCACTTTTGTTTTCTTCTCCTCTGCCTACTAAGATGTTTCAGTTCAGCAGGTTTGCCCACCTTTGCGGTGTAGTACATCTTCAATGTACTGGGTTGCCCCATTCGGATATTTGCGGATCAATTCGTATGTGCCAATCCCCGCAACTTTTCGCAGCTTATCACGTCCTTCTTCGCCTCTGAGAGCCTAGGCATCCCCCATACGCCCTTACATAACTTTTCGCGCTTGTAGTTCCTATTGATATTTATCAATAGAATACCTCGTTCTCTTTGATTCTTTTTAATATTTCTTCGTTAGATTATCAATAATCTATTATTGATCTCTTATGCTTTTTATCCCAATATGTCAATGTACTATTTCGAAGGAGTTACCTCACCCTAACCCTCTCCCAAGGGGGAACTTGTTGTGGAGAATAAGGGATTCGAACCCTTGACCCCCTGCGTGCAAGGCAGGTGCTCTAGCCAGCTGAGCTAATTCCCCGCT
>NZ_QBKG01000030.1 GCF_003054025.1 Capnocytophaga leadbetteri | reverse complement strand
GTTAGTCAATACACTGCTAGTTGTACCGCCATTAGCACCATTGGTGATTGTGAAGGTGTCGCCATTAGCTTGGATTGCAGGAGCGCCTACTACAATTGTAGTGGTAGCAGTATCACAAATTGTAAGAGTAGCTACATTTGTACAAATCTTATAGACAATAGTATAAGTTCCTGAGGCTGTACCTGCTGGTACTGTAATAGTACCATTGCTATTTAGGGTAGGTATTCCACTACCTGCACCCCCCGTAGCAGGGGTAACCACAGTCATACTTACTGTAGCAGGTGTAGCAGTTTGAGTTCCTACTTTGTCGTTATCAAATATAGTAAGGGTAGTAGTACCGCCATTAGCGCCATTGGTGATAGTGAAGGTATCGGTATTAGCCTCTATATGCACCAAAGTAATAGTACTTGTTTGGGTAACAGTTTTACCAAACAAATCAGTAGCAGTAAAGGTAACAGTTACTACCCCACTATTATTACATAGGTCGGCAGGTTTTACTGCGTTGTAATTATTAGTTAGATTTACTGCGCCACAACTATCGGTAGCTGTAGCACTATTAAGCCAAGTAGTGATGCTTGCAGCAGCATTTTTACAATCGACTACTAAAGGAGCAGGAGTGGTAAGAGTAGGGGTTGTAGTATCATCTACAGTTATGGTTACTACTGCACGTGGGCTTTCACAACCATTAGCATTCACTTGTACCACATAGGCTTCTAGGGTAGTTTTAGTAGTTACCTGTGTATTGATAGTAGGAGCAGTAGTGGTATAGGCTGTAGCCGTAGCGGTAGGATACCAACGCAAGGTATGAGCAGGCAAAGCTGTAACATAGGCATCTAAGCTCACCACATTGCTTACTGCGGTAGGACAAAGTGTAACCGTAGGGCTTACCATAGGGGCGTTAGCAGGCTTAGTATGCAAGCTCACGATAAGCGGTGTTTTAATACTAGGGCATTTACCTGGAGCTTGCAAGGTATAGAAATAAGCGCTAGAAGGGTTTACCTGTGCGTTATCAGCTTGCAACTGCCATTGAGCACCATTGCGTATAAATATCTTGACAGTACCGCCAATAGCGTCTTTAAGGTCAGACACGCGTGGAGTATTTCCTGCGGTCATACACACCTCGAAAGTTTTTGCGGTAGCGGTAGTAACATTAGGATCTTTAATAAGCGTTAAAGGCACTTTAGGGCTACGGCATTTACCAGTTGCTTCAGCAGTAAAGTAAAGAGCTGTGTTCCAATCTACTAAAGCGGTTCTTACCAAAGGAGCAGTAGACCTACCAGCTATTATTTCTACATTTGTATAGCCATAGGTAGCTTGCAATTGGTCTGCTAATTCACCAGCCATAATCTCCTCGCAAGTGGTAATAGACTGAGCTTGTACAGGAGTAATATCGTTTTGAGCAAGGCGCACCACATAAGGCAAGGACTCACACTTACCAGCTTCTTGTATTTTAAATCCTGAATAGCCAGTAATTGACACATCAGAATTAGGGTTTGTTTGTACATACCAGTTTCCTGAAGAGCTACCTAAAACAGTTATCGTAGCATTTGGATAGAGCACTTGTAAGGCATCTTTAATATCTTTTACTTTAGTATGCAAACCTCCGTAATAGCCTATAAAAGTACATACCTCTATTCTCTCGTTTTTAGCAGCAGTGCGAGGAGTAAAATTGAAGTTCAGCGGTGCTGGTGAAGTCACACAACGATAAACATTTTTGGCATACGTATAACCCACATTATCTTCTATTATTGTTTCATCAGCCAAAGCTACAGTACCCCCATTTTTATAGATAAGTACATTGGCTGTATCGGCAGGGTCTACCAAAGCTTTAAGGTCAGCAACTGTGGTAATCTGACAGGCTGTATTGGTGAGCGTTTTAGCTGTCACACTTGTTTCACCTACTATGGTAATTTTGTATATAGTTTCAGTACAATAATTATTTTTTGTAAAGCGCAAGTAATAATCTTGCGAACTACCATTAGGGGTATTGATGGAGGTCGTAGCTGCTATTTCTGAAGTTTGCGCTTGCGCATCAGAGAGCGAACTATACCAATGGAATATAGGTTGCTTAGCTACCACCTCTGGAGAGCCTTCATTAATAAGTTGTTTTACTTCATTCAAAGTTACAGATGGATTACATACTTTGATAGTAGTCTTTACGGCAGGTTTGAAAGCACGTGCTACTGTTAGCTTAGCGGTAGCTTGGGTGATGAGTTCTCCACAAGGACTAAGTATTTTATAGAGGAAGGTATGAGTTCCCATCACCTCTGATAGATTGATATTAATTATACCGCTGGCAGGCACTGCTATTACTCCTGAAGCTTCTTCAATAGTAGTAGTAACACCACCTGTAATAGGAGTAGTCCCTGTAAAGAGTGTATTCAAATCGAAATACATAGCCCCATTACCTTCCATACATTTAGATGTATTTACCCCAGTAGGAGCGGTATATGAAGGATAAGTGGTAATTTGCTGGAACTGATAAGCACTAATAGCATTAGTGATACAAGTGGCTGCTGCTGGCTGTCCTGCTATCTTAATATCCACCTTGTACTGATGAGTAAAGTCATCGGGGGTAAGGGTAGGAATACTAAGAGTATGGCCCGTAGCCAAAACTCTCGTCATATTGTCGGAACGATACCACTCAATAGTGATATTAGGGCCTAAATCATCCATTTTGAGTACTGCTGATTGACCTACACAGTAGTATTCTTTTTGTGCCTTAATTTTAGGAAGGCGAATATTACTAAGTGTAAGTTCTCTATCTTTTGTACTTGGGCAGGCATCGGTTACCGTAAACTTATAAGCGGTATTGAGGTTCGTACCATCCAAATCGAGGAAAAAGTTATCTCCGGCTTGCGTACGCGCTACAGAGGTATCGGGGGTGGTACTTCCTGCAGGGATTTTATGTACAAGCCTATAGGTAAAAGGACCTGTACCCCCTTTGGGAATTACCACTACATGGAATTTATTTCCAACACAACCTACCCCTATAACATCAGGTTCTTCAAGATCACCTCCGAAATCTTTTTCAGCAATCACTTGCATACATTCAAACGTATTATCTAAGTTTGATATGCGGCGCACCACTCGAAACTTTCCTTTTCTAGTTAAATACTCATCGGTAACCTTGCGGTTAATATTTTGATTAAAACCAAGTCCTGAATAAGCCCATTGGTTCCAAGTTTGAGTAGCTTCGTTGAATTGTTGTATTACAAAGCTTGACTCAGTATAGCGCCAGTCGTCAGTAGGGGCTAAATCAATGCGCCCTTGCACAATAGGTTCACATCCAGGAGCAAAGGAAAATGAATAGGTTTGCCCTGAAAGGTCCTTAGAAATAACATTTACACCCCCACACACATTGGTTACTCTCACCTTATAATTACCGGGGGGAAGATCACGCAAGTACCAGTTATCATTGTTAGCACGATCAGAAGCTGTTAGAGTATAAGGCAAAGAAAGAGATGTACCAGGTATAGTGCCCGTGGTATTTCCATTGTATTCTATAACTTCTATTTTATCAAGATCAGCTCCTACATATCTTTGTATATGCATAGATGCATAAGGCGCATTGGTAGCCGTAGCATCCTTACAACTAGCTACATTTCTGACAGCTACATTTGTAGGCTTTGGTGCAGGAGGAGTAGTAATCGTAAAAGCATCCATTAGATTGCTGCGATTAGTATCGCACTCATCATCTACCAAACGGAATTGGAAAGTATCGCCTAAGTTTGTATAATCAGAGGCTACTACTGTTTGATAAGCTTGAGGATTGTATTTTATTTTCTTTACAAATTTACCTCTAAGTAAAGGATTAGGATGGGTTGCCGGTATTTGGTAGAAGCCCGCTCCCGTATAGTTAAAGGTTGTAGGAGCTTGTTCAAGCACCAAATAAGTATTTAGTATAGGTGAATTGTCTCTTATGTACTTATGACCAAGGGTAAGTAGTACTTTTTTAAAACAAGTATCACTTGAGTTCTCATCGGGAACTGGCGCAACATAAGCGTTTTCTATAGGATTATAAAGAGTAGCCGTTACAGCAGGGATAGCGGTAGTGGTACCGCACATCTCTACTTCAGCTGCTATCTTCCACTCTCCATACTCTTTAGGAATACGGTGCTCTCTAAAGCCGTTCTCTACTCCTAGATCATCTCTTGTTCCAACAGGTAGATATAAATAAAAGTCACTTTTATTATTAATGGTATAAGTAGGCGTATACACTGCACCTGAAGGAGCTGTAATCACATACTTTACTGTAAGCGGATAAGGGAAAGTATCGGAAGTGTAAGCCTCTGTAAGACTGGTACCATAAAGGAGAACAGAGTCAAACTCAACATAATCACAATTAAACTCTTTAGGACGTGGATACCCCCATAAATTTGTAAAGGTAAGATTGGATGAAGCTATAGTAATGCTTTTAGGAGTAGGGCTTGCTCCACAAAAATTTTCTACTTTCACTCTGTAAGTGCCAGGGGTGAGACCCGTAAAAGTGTTGGCAGTTTGTTTTATTTTGCCTGGTATATCATTCCCTGTAGCATCTTGTAAGGTATAGTAGACAGGATAGTTAGCAGAGTGGTTACCCCATTGATCTACTTTTATATCTACTTTTATACCTATACCTGCTGAAGCACAAGTAGCAGGGATTTTTGATAAGGTATAATCAATATCTTTAAGATCTTTTTTGATTTCGATATTCTTAACCTCTATATCGCCTGTACCTGATTTAGGTCGTGCTAAAAGGTCGTATTTACCTGCAGCTAAGGAAGTAACTCCAGTAAGAGATAATGAAGTAGTAGTGTCATAAGTAGGCACATTGCTTTTCTTATAATAGAAATTATAATTGTTATTATTAGCGCCTGTACCTATAAGGGTAAAACGGATAGCCCCTCCATTACCACACCACTCGTGTTCTACGCTAGTAGCGAGTTTAAGAGTAGTAACAGGTGTAACCTTATAATCAAAACCAGATTGATAGGTACAAGCTCCATTTTGGGCTTTGAGAGAGAATCTACGTTCGGCATTCACAGCCCCAGTATTGATGTAGATAAACTCTTCTGTACCTGAAGTATAGGTAATGGAATAAGTAGTTCCTAAGTTATCCGAAAAGGTATAGGTGGTGCCTACCAAAGGATAACGGATGGTAAAAATAGCATCATCCCCTTGTGTAACTTCTGTATAGTAAGCTACGTGGGTTTGCTCTAAAGATTTTTGCGTATTGATATCGCAAGTTTGTGCATAAGCACTATTTGCTAATACACTCAGCAAGGCAATTAAAAGCCCTTTAAATACGTTTTTTAGTAATTGCATAAAAAAATATTTTTTTCATCAAAACAAAGGATAAATTATATCCAAGGCGCAAAAATACAATAAAAAACGATACAGTGTAAAACTTTAACACTATTTTTAGATTTTTCGGTTTGGAAATTTGGCGATTTGGGAGGAATGAGAAGGCTGGGAAGAATGGGAGACTCGCCGACTTTCGTTCGCTCATTGTTCGCTTATCCTTCGCTCATTGTTCGCTCTGAATAGCTGTGTTAAGTAATAAAAAAAAGCTCAGGATATTAAATCCTGAGCTTCTTTTATCATTGGCAAATTATCTTATTTGCTCATTTCATCGGTTAGTCTTTCTTCAAGTATAACCAACCTACCATTGTTTGTTTTTGATTGTTCTCATCTACGTATTCGATGACATAATAGTAAGTGCCTTGTGGCAACTTGTCGGCTGCCTCTATCGTTACTCGTCCGTTAGAGATGCCTTTAAATACGTTGCGAACGTTATCATAGCTTTGTACCTCCCATACTTTTACGCCCCAACGGTTGTAGATGCGTACTGTATTATCTGGGTAGGCTTCTATACCTGCTATGTGGAAGTGGTT
>NZ_QBKG01000029.1 GCF_003054025.1 Capnocytophaga leadbetteri | reverse complement strand
ACATACAAAGGTTCCAAAACAAAGAAACGTGCTGAAGCCCTCTATGAACCAGAGTATAGAGAAAAACTTTTAAAACTTTAAATGCGAACGCCGTGGTTTTGTGATTGATAACAACGCAAGCCTTTGAGGCCTACTTGCAGGAAAGTTGTGAATTGCTTTCAAATTTTGTAGTTTTGTGATTGATAACAACTTCAGTTTATCAATGCCCTGGCGCAAAACTGTTGTGAATTGCTTTCACATTTTGTAGTTTTGTGATTGATAACAACCGAACTTGGTGGCGTTGTCTTTTGGGGTGAGTTGTGAATTGCTTTCAAATTTTGTACTTTTGTGATTGATAACAACCCCTACCGAGCTGCTTACAAAGCAAATTGTGTTGTGAATTGCTCTCAAATTTTATAGTTTTGTGATTGATAACAACAGATTGAAAATCAACGATTAAGAGGAGAAGGTTGTGAATTGCTTTCAAATTTTGTAATTTTGTGATTGATAACAACCGTCCTGGTATTGTGGTTGGAATTTAGGAAGTTGTGAATTGCTTTCAAATTTTGTAATTTTGTGATTGATAACATCATACTGCCGATAAAGCACACGAACTGAAGCGTTGTGAATTGCTTTCAAATTTTGTAGTTTTGTGATTGATAACAACCAAAACACACGAGGAAGTAGGCGAACTTAGTTGTGAATTGCTTTCAAATTTTGTAATTTTGTGATTGATAACAACAAGACGGCATACTACAAGCTATTGAGTACTGTTGTGAATTGCTTTTAAATTTTGTGATTGATAACAACTATGATACTGGGTGCTATCGAAACGTTACTGTTGTGAATTGCTTTTCAAATTTTGTAGTTTTGCGATTGATAACAACTTTTCTCCGATATTCACAATGTCGAAACCCATTGTGAATTGCTTTCAAATTTTGTAGTTTTGTGATTGATAACAACAGCAGAAAGTCCAAGAGGGTACGCATTTTCGTTGTGAATCGCTTTCAAATTTTGTAGTTTTGTGATTGATAACAACAGCACCTTTTCACCATTAATGCGCATATCCGTTATGAATTGCTTTCAAATTTTGTAATTTTGTGATTGATAACAACCGTACAAAGAGCATATCAAAGTACATTACGGTTGTGAATTGCTTTCAAATTTTGTAGTTTTGTGATTGATAACAACTAACCTCTTCGTGGTTTTTGAGGAGTTCATGTTGTGAATTGCTTTCAAATTTTATAGTTTTGTGACTGATAACAACCTCGGGGCGTACCTCTACCCTATCGGCAGGGTTGTGAATTGCTTTCAAATTTTATAGTTTTGTGACTAATAACAACCTCGGGACGTACCTCTACCCTATCGGCAGGGTTGTGAATTGCTTTCAAATTTTGTAGTTTTGTAATTGATAACAACTTACCGCCAAGAATATCGAGGACTTACTGCGTTGTGAATTGCTTTCAAATTTTGTAGTTTTGTGATTGATAACAACCACAATTCTTCTTTATCAACAAGCGGTACGGTTGTGAATTGCTTTCAAATTTTGTAGTTTTGTGATTGATAACATCCAAGCCATTGAGCATTAGTAAGGTCGTAATGTTGTGAATTGCTCTCAAATTTTGTAATTTTGTGATTGATAACAACATTTGATTTTCTACTACTTTCTGAAACTCCGTTGTGAATTGCTTTCAAATTTTGTAGTTTTGTGATTGATAACAACCTCAATCTTTTAAAGGTTTTAGTATCGTTTTACTGAAAAACAGTACTGAAAAACCTCCTCTTTTGCCTTTGCTCATAAGGCAGAAGAGGAGGTTTTCTCTTTCATATTCTTAAAAAGAGTTCTATGCTTTGGTAATGTTTCCTAGGCGGTCTACTTTCAGTTTGATACAGACTTCTTTTATTCTACTATCTCCGCTAATAGTAACCTCTAACTTATTTAAACTTCCTAATTCTCCTATCTTAGATTTAGCATCATAGGATTTTATGAGAGAAGCTATAGTAGATTTTACAAAATGACATTCGTTTCCTGTAAAACTCACTGTTTTATAAATTCTTTCTTTCTGTTCTTTGATGAGGTTATTGAAATCTATTGTCTCTATGATTTCTCCTTCTATAGGCACATACACTAAATCGTTAGGCGAAAGGCTAAACAACAATAGTTCTCCTTTTTCATTGCGCTCGGGAACAGAAGGAAGTCCTTGTTTTTGTCGTTCAATTACTTCGTTGAGAGGGATCGTTGCATAAGTGCGTTTCCCTTTGCCTTGATATACTCCAAAAAAAAGATTTGTCCCTTTGGCTGCTTCTACATATTTAGTAGTTTTAGCGCCTGTTTCTCCCAGCGAAAATTTACTTCCTTCTTCAAAAATACGGACTTTATAAATGGGCTGATGTTTCTTGCCATCGTTGTATTGGGCAATATTTTTGTCGAGTTCTTCTAATCCTTCTGCTGAAAAAGCTACTTCGGGGCTTCCTTTATATTTCAAATAGTTGAGCAATATTTTTTGGATACCTGTATCGGTAATACTACTGATAATCTTTTCTGTAAAGGTTATATCTACTGCTTTTCGGGTAGCTGTAAGTATTTTATCTTTACCTATTTTTCTATCCAAAATAATTTTACCTGAAACAGTTTCTTTATGTAAAGGCTTTCTGATAGCCCAATTAGTTCCCTCTTGTTTTACTTTCTTTTTTACAAGTATACCATTTTTCTCTTCCCATTTTTCATAATAGTTGGTAGCCTTATTAATCACTCTTAGGTTTTGTTTAAAACTCACTACTATATGTTCGAGGGCTTCTTTGGCTTCTTGAGTGAAAGTATTCCAAGGTTTCTTGAACTGCCAGTTATTATTCTTTTTCTCACAGAGGATAGTGCGAAGGTCTATGCGAGATTGTTGTTTTTCTTTTTTATCCTTACTCTTATCCAATGCGTGTTGGTTATTCATATAATTGATATGCTCTCTCGTAACACAAGCAATCACTAAGGCATCCATAGCGTGATGACGGTGATCTATGCGTTTCTTTTGGAAACCTTGGCTGTATTCTATTGGAACAGTAGGGAGATTTTTTTGAAGTCTGTCGTTATATGAGGTAAAAAGCTGTGTTTGTGTAAGCTGGTTCATTCGCTCAAAACGAGGAAGAATAAGCTCATTCCATACATCATTAAGTCCCCAATCTTGTTTGAGGGCAGTAGTAATTTTACCTGTACAAGGTATTACATTTTTAGAATTTACGCCCTCATCTTTTTCATCTGAACGCACTATCTTAGAAAGTATCTCTGAAATATACTTACTGATATAACGAGTATCATTCATTTGACGAGCCACCATTTTTTCAGGTATGTCATTCAAAAGGAGCTTTTGTTGTTTAGCTAAATTGTTGGCATAGTATTTCTTCACGAACTCTTTGTACTGTTCTTCTGTGAAGATAGTAACTTCTTTATTACCCGCTATACGCACTTTCTCACCGTGGTGATTCTGGATAAATTCCAATCCTAATTGATTTGTTTTTAGCTTATTTACAGCTGATTCGCATATTACCTTATTGGATAAACTATCATCGTAATAACGGCTTTGCGGAATAATATGTTCTATTTCATACTCCTCAGTAAATAGTTTTGTAAGTGAAATCACCTCTCCTGTATAAGGAGACCTATATTTTTGTTCCAACCATAGTTTATAGCGTTGTAATTCTGTTTTATTAGGTTCAGCTTTTTTGCGAATTTTTTGAATATCTTCGTCTATTTCGTCTGTACTACTAAAGACCCCTTCTTCATAGATTTTAAGAAGGTCGTGCTGTACAAGCGAATACGGACGCACATTCTGTATGCTTGCATCTTCTTTTAATTCGGCAAGCAATTTCTTAATGCGTAGGTTGGTATTTTCATTTTCCTGATTCTGTTTAGAGGCTCTATATCTTTCTTCAGCAGTGTTTTTAAGTTCTCTACCGAGTTCTATATGTATTTCATTAAAGAAATTCGCTTGTCCCTCGCCGTATTGTTGCCAAATATCCTTAACTACACGTAAAGTTTCAGTAACTACTTGCTCTACTATAGGGTTCCTAAGTGAATGCTGTTTGAAATCTTCTAAATATGCTTCTAAATCACTCACTGAAGTCCATTTTTCTATATTAGTAGCTTCTGCGTGACGATTATAGACTACATACTGAGCTAGCCAAAGCGGTAAGCCTTGAAAGCTGATTTCGTTATTTAGCTGAAATTTCTCTGCTTTTTCTCTAATGATAGTACGGATTTCGTCATTTGCCTCCCCGTTAATAAGGTCGTCTATACGTTTTTGAGTAGATACATCAATATTCTTGAAATTCCAATGATTGCCAAATCGCATCAAAGGGAGTAATTTTTTAATTGCTTTTTCAGAAAAACTACCATACTCATTAGAATAGGGTTTGAAGTTTTTAAAACTTTCTACGAACGATGTTTCGTCTAATTTATTTTTATTAGCAAATTTCTTTAATGCTTTTTCAAATTCAACTTTGTCCTTTACCGAATATAACAAATGCCACAATTGATATGCTGTATCAAAAGTTAGAAAATTAGCGGAGAGTCCTTCTACTTTCTGCAAATACCGCTGAAGGTCATAGCCCGTTTCATTCATAGGGTATTTTTTGGAGGAGTTGTCTGCCCTATCATAGACATAGTTCCATCGATAAATAGTGAGCCACTTTTTAAGTTCACTTTTAGCAGCTTTGTCTTTAATTTGAGGATTTTTTGCAAGTAAAAAGTATTTTAGTAAGCCTTCATTATCTATTTCTTTTTGAGATATCAAGAAGTTAAACAGAGCCTCATAGTCTTCTGCTGTTTCAATAAACTCAGGAGTTACTTCACGGTCAGTTTCTATTTCGTAAATTCTCAAGTTTTGTAGCCATTGCAGCACTCTAAACTCTTGGTAGTAAGGATTAGATTTAGCACATACTTTTATAGGAGCTTCTTTGCGCTCATTAGTTTCCTTATCTATATACGAACGCTTTTCTAATGCGCAATTGGCTATAGTAGATTTTTGACTACGCAACGGACGTTGGTAGAAAATGATATCTTCTACAAACAAATGAAGGAAATCTTTTGATAATAGGATTTGCTGTTGCGTCTCATTTTTTCGGTATAATTCTCTTATACAGTCCGCTAATAAGTTTTCGGTGAACAATTCTGGTTGAAGCGCTATTTGTTGGGTTAAAATAGCCTTTAATTCATCTTTATAGTATTTTCGTTCAATAGTACGAACTAATTTTCCTTTTATCTTCTGATTAGGGTTTTGTAACAAATGGTCGTAGATATAAGCCCCTACAGTTTTCCCAGAAAAATCAATATCGTGTTCTGTTTTCTTTTTGAGCAAATTCCAGTCGTTTTCGTCAGGAGCTCTGAAAGAACGTTTTTCTTTACCCTCTTTGTCTACTTTTACCGTGCCATCATCATTAAGATCGGTAGTAACAATGAAATCACGCGTTTTTCCCCTCCAGTCGTCCAATGGAATTTTACTCGTACGACGGTATATCCAAGCATTTTCCAAACGGATTGTATACCAAATCTCACCTTTTTTATTAAGAGTCTCAGCCTCTACCTCTACAACTTTCAAAGAGTGAAAAGCAATTTCTTTATTAGGATTTTCAATTTCTTCTTCACCACGCAACTGGTAGTACCCTCTTTTTTGATTGAAGTGAAGTATAAGCCAAGCTAATTCTTGTTGGGTAATCTTTTGCGAAAGTGCTTTTTTGCGCAGGTAATAAATTGTCCAATCATAAGGGATTTTACTCTCTTCGCCATTAGATTTCTTGTAGAATAACTGAGGTTGATGTTCTCTGAAATCCTCAATCATCTCATTAAAACTATCCATAAAAATAAAATTCCCTTTGTTATAAGCTATTTTGGGTTCAGCATCATCTATAAACTTACCATATCTTTTGCTGAAATCTATTTGTGAATCGTAGTGAGGAGGCAAAAAGCCTAATATGTGAAGTACTCTATGAAGTCGCTCACGGCGAAGTAAATGCCGTTCTCGCAGGCGACGTGTACTGCGATAAGCAGTTCTTTCGGCAGTTTGAGAAACTGTATTTCCTTTCTCAAAATCGCCTAATATGCTCTGATCCATAGGGATAATCCTACTGCCAGCAGCCATAATTTGTCCTTGTTTATTTTCAAAATTCTGTTGTACAAGAGCCCAACCAATAGAGTTAGAGCCCAAATCTAATCCTAATATACGTTTCATTCTTTTTATATTTTGGTGAGGCAAAGATAACGAAAAGAAGTGAGAAATAAAAAATAATTTAAGAAAAATTTGCAGATAAGAAATATTATACTTACCTTTGTCGCAGAATTTGAAAGCAATTCACAATAAGGATTATTCCGTTGTGAAAACATTTAGTGCCTCGACTATCTTCGGGGCTTTTTTATTCCTTATTTTTTGTATCTATAAGAATAGTAACCGGTCCATCATTGCAAAGACTGACCTGCATCATCGCACCAAATTGCCCTGTAGGCACTCTTTTGCCTAACAGAGTTTCTACTTGCTTTATAAAGGCTTCGTAAATAGGTATGGCTACCTCTGGACGGGCAGCCTTTATATAACTAGGACGATTGCCTTTTTTAGTAGAAGCGTGCAAGGTAAATTGCGACACAATAAGCACCTCTCCATCCACTTCTTTTACCGAGAGATTCATTACCCCATTATCATCGTCAAAAACGCGCAAATTGACTATTTTAGACGATAGCCATGCTATATCTTCATTCGTATCGCCATCTTCTATACCTACTAACACAAGTAAGCCTTTATCTATAGAGGCCACTGTTTGATTTTCTATACTTACTGAAGCCTGTGTTACTTTTTGAATTACTACTCTCATATTTGCTTATCAATTTAAAATTCACAACAAAAAAAGAGCAATCTAAATAATTAGATTGCTCTTTTTATAAGAAGGCGGCGACATACTCTCCCACTTGCGTAGTACCATCTGCGCTAAAAGGTTTAACTGCTCTGTTCGGAATGGTAAGAGGTGAGACCTTTGACTATAACCACCTTAAATC
>NZ_QBKG01000028.1 GCF_003054025.1 Capnocytophaga leadbetteri | reverse complement strand
TACTTAAGCCTTTTTTCTCTATTTCTTCTATGACAGCTCTCTTAAAGCAATCACTGTACCGAACTATCTCTGCTCGCCCTTTTGTCATATTTTTTCCTTTTTTTAGTGTAAACCTATTTTAGGATATGACAATTCCTATATCCTTCCTATATTCATTGTATATCCTTCCTATACTCAAGGTATAATTGCGGAATTTTTAATATAAATTATGAAATAGCTAAAAAAACTTATATAGTTTAGACGAATGAAATTTGTTTATTTGGAAAAAAATATTTACCTTTGTGCTATCAATTTGTAACGAACTATGCGTTATACCCGACAGATACAGCTTTTTGGAGCTGATAACCAACAGAAGTTGCTGGAAAGCAAGGTGTTAGTAGTAGGAGTGGGCGGTTTAGGCTGTCCGCTACTACAGTTGCTCTCGTCAGTAGGCGTGGGCACGCTGGGCTTAGTTGATTTTGACAAAGTAGAAGCCCATAACCTGCACCGCCAATTTCTTTTTGACGAGGCTTGCGTAGGGATGCTTAAAACCGATGCCGCTGTAGCGCGTTTGCGAGCGCGCAACACTCAGACGGTACTGCACGCTTACCCTTATGCCCTGACAGCTGACAATGTGTTTAGCACTATAGCCGATTATGATGTGGTGGTTGATGGCACAGATAACTTTAGTGTGCGCTACCTGCTCTCTGATGCTTGTGCTATCGCTCGCAAGCCCTTGGTGTATGGAGCGTTGTATCATTATGAGGGGCAGGTGAGCGTTTTCAATGTTGAAAAAGACGGCTATACGACCTCTTACCGCGACCTTTTCCCCGTAGCGCCACAGCCTAATGAAGTGCCTACTTGTAATGAGGCGGGTATTCTGCCCACTATTTCGTCGATGATAGCCCATTTTCAGGCAAATGAAGTGGTGAAACTCCTTATAGGCGACCTCGATAACGCACTTATTCATACTTTATTGCTGTTTAATACTCAGAATTATCAACTTACTAAAATAAAATACAATATGACGGACAAAAAAGCTCCCTCTACTGCTGAAGAAGTACAACAATTTAACTATCCCGCCTTCTGTCACCAACCTGTAGGAGACGAACTCACCACAGTTGAAGCTCTTGACGCTTTCTTAACCCAAGAAAAAGCCGTTTTGGTAGATGTGCGCGAAGAGGATGAACAGCCAAAAATAGACCGATACACGGCTTTATCATTACCGCTCTCGGTACTGCCTACCCAATGGGAACAACTAAAGGCGTATGACCATATCTGCTTTGTATGTGTAGCAGGTGTGCGCAGTATGAAAGCCCTGAATTTTGCTAAAGAAGTATTGGCTGACAAAGACCTAAAGAGTTTTAAACAAGGCTTTTCGCCTTTAGTTAATGTGTAACCATAAAACCCTATATAATATGAAAAACATCTTTAAACAAGGAGCTATACCTGCTGCGTTGGTGGCAGAAAGCATAGCTAAACATCAGGTAAAGACGCAAATAGGCGGACATAGTATCTTCTTAGGACAGGTACGTGCTGACCAGATTGAGGGCAAAACGGTAAGTGCTATCCTCTTTACCGCTTATGAGGATATGGCAAACGAAAAAGTAGCTGAAATACGCGAATATATCATCACAAAATACCAACTATCGTGTGCGCATATCTACCATTCGTTGGGCGAGATAAAGGCAGGCGAACTTTGCTTTTTCGTCTTCACCTCAGCCCCTCATCGGAAGGCAGCCATACAAGCTTGTGATGAAATGGTAGACCGTATCAAAAAAGAAGTACCTATCTTTGGCAAAGAACTCTTTGGAGATGGAACATATCAATGGAAAACTAACAATTAATAAAAAATAAAGTGGTTAATATTACGCATAAAAGCAATACCCTGCGCCAAGCTATCGCTACCGCAGTAGTAGCCGTAAGTGCCGAAAGCACTATTGCAGCTATTAAAAACAATCAAGTACCCAAAGGGAATGTATTCGAGATGAGCAAGACAGCAGGACTGTTTGCTGCTAAACGCACCAGCGATATGATACCTGACTGCCACCCGCTACCTATTGAATATACACATATTAGCTTTGAGGTAAAAGAATTAGAGATACATATTTTTGTAGAGGTGCACACTATCTACAAAACAGGGGTAGAGGTAGAGGCAATGCACGCGGCTTCGGTAGTAGCCCTTACTCTTTACGATATGTTAAAACCTATTGACAAAGGCATAGAAATACGCAATATCCGTTTAGTAGAGAAGAAAGGAGGTAAAACAGACTACAAAGAAGCAGCCGAAGGGCTTACGGCATCGGTAATAGTATGTTCTGATAGTATTTTTGCGGGCAAGAAAGAAGATAAAGCAGGCAAGGCAATTATAGCACATTTAGAACGATATGTTATTCCAGCTACTTACACTATTATACCCGATGAAGTAGCTGATATACAGAGACGTGTGAAAGAGGCTGTAAGTGCAGGTACCTCTTTAGTACTTATCACAGGAGGTACTGGCTTATCTCCTCGTGATGTTACTCCTGAAGCTGTACGTCCGTTATTAGATAAAGAAATAGAGGGAATAGCTGAGACCATTCGCAGCTACGGACAAGACCGTACCCCTTATGCTATGCTTTCGCGCAGTGTAGTCGGTACCATAGGTAATAGCTTAGTGCTTGCCTTGCCAGGTTCAACCAAAGGAGCTGCCGAGTCGATGGAGGCTATATTCCCTGCGGTATTGCATATCTTTAAAGTACTTAAAGGCGCAAGGCACGAGTAGAGAGACGAATTGCGAAATACGAAAGGCTTATGAGAAATAGAAAAGTTATCTTAATAGTATTATTAGTGGTAATAGGGTACCTAATTATAAGCAGTAATAGTACATCGGGTAAAATAGGGTGGGGTATAGCAGGTATACTCTATACCATAACTTTTGTGCTAAGTATGCGGCAAAAAAAAAATGACAAACCTATAGTATAGATTTGTCAATTTTTGATGGTTAGTTATCATTATCCTCCGGAATAGGGAGGGAGTAAAGCCAATTCGGCATTAGGGGGTATGATTGCCTCATCGCTTGCTTTTTGGTTGTTGATAATTATAAAATAGGTCATACTGCTAAGTGCAGGAAACGCTGTATGTAGCTGGGCTTTGAGCTCAGCTACTGTTTTTTTAGTGAAAGCAGTAGTATAGGTATCAGTACCTAATACTTCTGTCAGTTTTCCGAATACTTTAATTGTTATCATTGTTATTTGTTTGTTATATCAGGTTGAGCCCCTATGATGTCTCTTGTTTCTATATAATCCATCTCGTAGTGGTAAAACTTCTTAAAAAACTCTTGGGTAATAGGTACGATATCACCTTTGAAATACTCGGGGTAAGTTAGGCTTGCTAACCATATGCTACCCATAACACGTCCTAACCCCGGTGGGCGGTCTATCCAGCCAAAAGGACGCCAAGGCACTTGGTATACTTGGTTTTCCTTTACGGCGCGCAGTTGTTGCCATATCTTCTCTTGGCGGATAGCCTTATAGCTGTACAAATCGTCAAAATTACCCGACCATACCAATATCATATCAGGATTCCAGCGGTATATTTGCTCGATAGATACATTCGTCTTGCCTTTGCCAGGGAGTAACTCTACTTCAGCAATGTTCTTACCCCCTGTATAGTTGATAAGATAGCTGTGCAATGAGGTAGGCGGTTCGGTTTGCAATCCGTTCATTCCTTCGGCATAGTAGATAGTCTTGCGTTTGGCTTCGGGTATAGTAGCTACTACTTTAGGAATGCTATAGCAGTATTTTTCTATGAAAGCATTGAGTTCTTGAACTTCTTTCTCCTTGTGCAAGAGCGTCCCTAAGAGGGTAAGCGCTTGGGTATACTGCTCAAAATCGCCGCTAAATAGCACTACGGGTATCTTTGTTTTCTGCTGAAGTATGTCAGCTCGCTCTATTTCTTTAGCTCGTTCGGCTTCTGTTTGTAGCGATACCGTTAGCAGTATCACCTCAGGCTGTAGCTTGATAATCTCTTCAATAGGCGTACCTGTTACGTAGGGTTTTCCTTCGTAAAAACCTTTTTTTAGGTACTTCTTTTCGGAATCGTTGTAGTTAAACACCCTATTTACAGGTAGTAGCGTATCGAGCGCATAGATTAAATGCACTGAGGAGCGGTCTATAAAAGCCTTGCTAATGCTTTTAGGTACTAGCACTTTGCGTCCTGCCATATCAGTAAGAGTTACTTTTTCAGCAGAAGTATTTTCTGTTTGTTTTTTAGGGGTATTATCGCACCCTATCATTAGTAAGATAGCAATAAAAAGATATACATAATTTCTCATAGTGGAAGTATAAAAAATTGAAAAACGCTGCAAATATAATAAAAAATGCTTTGATAGACTGCTACCAAAGCATTTCTATTAAGAGTAAAAACAAAAATTTTAAAAGTTATAAGATAAGCCTGTGATGAAGTTACGCCCCTCTTGAGGGTATCCTATAGTTAGGTAATAATTGCGGTCGAATAGGTTATTTACACCAAAGTTTGCTTCGAGGCCTTTGTATAGCATTACACTTAGTTTAGCATTTAGGACTGTATATTCAGGGGCGTAGCCTATAGGGTTACCCCTTCTATCTGTACCCAAATCGCGTTTAGCACTTGTTTCAGTATTCAGGTGTAAGGCTGTTTTTAGCTGTGGAATACTAAAGGTTGCAAAGCCTACTAATTTGAAAGCAGGTATATCAGTAAACTTCTCGTCATTATCATCACTTTGGTCTTTCATCTCTATAAAACTGTAATGTCCGCCTACAGTTAAGTATTGATTAGGACTATAGCTTAGAGCCGCTTCTACCCCTCTGTAGGTAGCGTTAGCAATGTTGATATTCTGACTTCTTAGTACGCCCGCTCTAATCTCTACAGGCTTGGCATAAATAGCGTCTTTTACCTCATTGATAAAGCCAGATACCTCATATTGCAATTTATTATTGAGTATTCTGCCTGTATAAGTAAGGTCGTACACTCTTGCATATTCCGATTTTAGGTCAGGATTAGGGATTGCAGCTCCTAAACGTTCAGAATAGCGTTCTTTTTGTGAAGCAAAACGAGAGCGCTTAGCTATAAAAATAGTAATATTATGATTATCAACTGCTGAAATCACTATACCTGCTTTGTAGTCGAAAGCGTGATCGCTACCTTTGTCAAAAGCGTATAGCTCTGGGGTACCCCCTCTTGTGCGTGCACCGTATTTTTCAGCTATGATGTTCTGCTGTTGGTTATAAGCGGCTCCCACTACAGCACTAAAGTATTTGTTAAAGGTTATCACGTCTTCAAGCCCTATATATAGCACATTGTCTTTCATATTTTGTACAGGACTACCCGCTTTAAAGCGTTGCCCTATCGAAGGATTAGCAGCTATCTCGCGGTCGTGCTCTTTATGGTGATTGTACTTTTCGTTTATGCTAAGGCTAAGTGCGTTATACTTGAAATACTCAGTGCTAAAAGTGAGGATACCTCCTAATGAGTAATCATCGTAAATAGACGAGAAGCCGTTGTTTATAGTTTGGTACTTATCGTTATCATAAGCGTTCATCTGGTTGTAATAGGTGTCGTAATAACCAGTGAAGTTAGCAAAGATCTTAGGAGCAATAAGGGTTTTGCTCTTCAGATACAGAATGTTTTTGTTGTAGATAGGGTAGTCTCTAAAGATACCCCCATTTACATTAGGCGATATATCTTTATGTGCCTGTTGAGTTACCATACCTAAGGTATATTCGTCGGTTTCGTTAGGGGTATAGCCTATTTTGGCTCTTATTTTCTTATCAAAAGTTTCAGCATGTCGGCGTATGTATTCGGGTTGGGTACGAGTAGGCTCAAAGTCTTTAGAAAGTACAAAGTTTTCACGTTTGTTAAACGACCCCGATACCATAGCGTAATATTTATCTTTACGAGTGCCTACGTTTAGCCCTGTGAAGTAAGAGTTTACGCCTGCACCATCAGCAAAACCAACGCCTGAAGTACCATTGATATCTAATTCTTTTTGAGGGCTACGCGATACTATATTTACAGCACCCCCCATAGCATTAGCACCGTATTTTACTGATACTAAACCTTTTTCTACCGAAATACTGCCGATGTCATAGGTAAGAAAACGCCCTAAATCAAAGTTGCCATCATAAGGTACATAGATAGGCACCCCGTCGTAATACACAGGAGTACGTCTGCTGTCCATCCCTCTAAGGCGTATGTTCGTTTCGTTGCGTCCACCCGACTGGGCGATACTTACACCTGATAATAAGTTGAGAGCTTCTACCACATTGGTTTTGTTGTAGTGCTGTAGGTCGGCAATACGTAATTTTTGGGTAGGTATTGATAAACTCTTTTGGGTAGGCTGTCCTAAAATAGTAACCTCTTGCAAGTCGTAATGCTTTTCAGCTACCGAGTCTTTTACTTTTTCCTGTGCTTGTAAAGTTGCTGAAAGCAAAGCAAATGTAAATACTAAACGTTTCATTATTAATGGTTAATTATTAATGTGTTATGTAATATATTGCATAACGTTATCTAAAAAAGAGAGCTTATACAAGCTCCTTTCATGGTGCAAAGATACAAAACCGTTATGAATATACAAACATAATGTAATAAAAATGTTAATGCTCACTTGTCATTAAAAAAGGAATAATCTGCTTTTTTGAGAGTATCTCTACGTATTTACCTACTATAAACAGCATAGGTCGCTTCATATCCAAAGAGCGCAAAGTAGCTTCTACCTTGCCCAAAGTAGTCTTTACTGAGGTCTCGTCCTTTGCCGAAATACGCGAGGCCACCACTACGGGCATATCAAGTGTTACTCCTACTGAGGTAATAATTTCAACAATTTGCCCTATACAGTCGGTATTAGCAAAGTAAATGTGTATGGTGCTACCGTATTTCAGTATGCCAGCCAAATCCTTTAGCAGACTATGGTTTGTCTCGTTATCGTGATACACGAAGTTTACCGACACATCGCTCTCGTCCATTTCGGTAATGGGTACTGCAAAGATATTAGCCGCAGCACACGAAGCCGTAATACCGGGTATCATACGAAAGTCTATACCTTTAGCTTTTAGCGCACGTACTTCTTTGCCACCTCCGTTAAACATCAATGCATCACCAGGTTTTAGCCTACATACTTTTTTGCCTGCACGGTAGTGTTTTTCCATAGTGTCTACCATAGCGGTAGGGTCGATTTTCTTGTCAATGGCTATAATTTCACCTTTAAACTGAAAGGTCTTCAGCAATGTATCATCAGGCATACAATCAAAGAGGATAACATCTGCTTCTTCCAGAGCATTTTTAGCCGCTAAGGTCAGCAGCTCAGGGTTGCCAGGTCCCATACCAATTATTACAACGGGAAACATATTTTTCTGTTTTTTTGATTAATAATCTTTATTTCTACCTCATAGAGGTCTTTTAGCAATGTCTCGGTCATCACTTCATCAGGAGTGCCAAGCGCAGCTATAGTATGGTCTTTCACTACTGCCACTTTCGAATCACAGAGGAAAACGTGGTCAGGATTATGGGTCGAAAGGATAATACCTATATCCTGACTTTGTAGGGCTTTCACCTGTTGCAGCACTTTCAGTTGGTTGCCAAAATCAAGTGCCGAGGTGGGCTCGTCCATAACTATATAGGTGGGCTGCTGGGTGAGGGCTCTTGCTATGATAGTAAGTTGTTGTTCGCCCCCGCTCATCTGCGAGAAAGCCTTATCTTTTAGGTGCCATATACCTATCTGTTGCATCATTTCAGTAGCTATGGCTTTGTCTTTTTCTGTAGGAAATCTAAAGTAGGGCAGGTGAGGGGTACGCCCAAAAAGCACTACCTCAAAAGCGGTAAACGCAAAATCTATCTTCCTCGCTTGGGGTATATAAGCTATTTTTTGTGCGAGGTGTTTAGGGTTTTGAGAATCAAGAGGCACATCGTCAATAAGTATCTCGCCTGCGTGCTTGGGTAGCAGCCCCAAAAGGGTTTTAAATAAAGTGGTTTTACCCGACCCATTTCTGCCCAAAACACATAGTATTTCTCCCTTTTGTAAGGTGAAATGCACGCCTGTAAGCAAAGGATTTTGGTAGCCTACTGATAAATTACGCACTGTTATTCCCATACACTTTGCTTGCTTTTAACTGATTTTAGAACAAAGAAAAAGATAGGGGCTCCTATGATAGAGGCAATGATACCCAAAGGAATTTCGAGTGCCGATAACGTACGCGATAGCAGGTCTATAATGATAAGAAAACTACTGCCCAACATAAAGGCAGCGAGTAGCAAATACCGATTGTCCGACCCTATGATAAAACGTGCTATATGGGGCACTACTAACCCTATCCAGCCTATTAACCCTGTGATAGAGACCACTGTAGCGGTGAGTAGTGTAGCCGAGAGTATGATCACCAAGCGCAACCGCTGTACCTGCACGCCCATAGAGTGGGCTTCATCTTCGCCAAACGAAAGCACATTCAGTCGCCAAGACGAAAAGTAAAGTGGTAGTACTGCCAATAGCACGATAGGAGCAATGGTGAGCACTTGGGTAGCGGTTACATTCGTTAGACTGCCCATCAGCCAAAAGGTAATGTCAGGCAATTTATATTCCGCATCGGCTATGTATTTAGTAAGCGATATAAACGCTCCAAACATAGCTCCAGTGATGATGCCCGAAAGCAACAATACCAATGCCTGACTGTGTACTCCGCTGATGCGTTTGCTCAATGCCAAAGCTATGAGTACAGCGGCCAATCCAAAGGCAAAAGCCGATAGTTGTATTCCTAACATACTCCACGAAAGCAGTATTGCCAAAGCCGCTCCAAAGCCTGCCCCTGAACTCACACCTAATATATCCGGACTGATAAGCGGGTTTTTAAACATTCCTTGATAAGCTACCCCCGATACCGATAACGCTCCTCCTACCAAAAGAGCCGCAGCAACACGAGGCAAGCGCACATCCGTAAGCAGCAAGGCTGTATGCTCATCAACAACCTTTTGTCTAAAAACAAAAGCGAGAATATCGCTTATAGGTAGAGGATACCTACCTACGCTTAATGACAACAAGCATAGTACGATTAGCCCTATCAATAGCCCTATTAGCCACATATTGCGTTTATTTATTTTCATATTGCTTGCTACTTGTCATTAATTTTCAAATCTATTGTCCGATTTTAGTCTTTCAGCGGTTAGTATCTTGCCTTCCAACCAACCATTACGAACGTTCTGGCGGTTATCAAAATAAGAATAATAAGGCTTAATGTCTAATAGCGGACTTCTGTTGAGCATATCCACTCCTTTAAAGTGAATAACATTACCCTCAATACGCTCCAACGTTACAATCGACATACCTATGCGGTTGGGGCGTTTAGGCGAACGAGTAGCAAATACTCCGTGAGGCACATCGTCCATAAAAGGCACTACCTCTAGCTGATAACCCTCTATTTTGTGCAATAAAAATAAGAGAATAATATGCGAAAAGCCATCCAGATCTTTAAGACCCGTAGCAAATTCATCGTATAATACAGCTTTTCCTTGCGAAGAAGCAATTACCGAAGGCTGTATAGGCATATGAGCCACAGTCTCAAAAGGTGTTTCAAGATAGCCAATAGGGGTAACACTAAAGTTCATAATACTGTTTTGGGTGCAAAGATAATAGTTTTGATAATAATATCATAACGGTAAAGGTAAAAAAAGAAAAAATTTCTTCTGTACTTTCCCTTTACTTTAGATATACACACACTAGATATACACACACTATAGGATCACCGAAGGATTACCGAACCCTTATCGAAAAATAAATATCTATAAAATATAATTTTAAAGAAAAAAGTTTATTAAAAATTTGCAATATAAAAAAAAAGCTATACCTTTGCACCCGTTTCCAAACAAAGGGGAGATACTCAAGCGGCCAACGAGGGCAGACTGTAAATCTGCTGGTTTTACCTTCACAGGTTCGAATCCTGTTCTCCCCACTCGCTATAGTATTTAAGTGTTTTAAAAATTAAAATTATTTTAGGAGGTTAAGGAGGGCTCTGGCTTATCTTTGACCTTCTTTTTTTAGTGTTATGTACAAATCTCTTATCCGTCCGTTGCTTTTCAAGCTCGACCCCGAAAGGGCTCACCATTTTACATTCAATTATCTGAAGTGGATACATCGCTTACCTGGTGTGCCAGCTCTCATTCGCGCTATCTATCAGGTAGAACATCCTGCACTGCATCGAGAAGTCTTTGGCTTACACTTTAAAAATCCGGTGGGCTTAGCAGCGGGCTTAGATAAAGATGCCAAACTATACAAAGAACTATCCAATATGGGGTTTGGTTTTATAGAGATTGGTACCATCACCCCCAAACCACAATCGGGCAACCCACCCAAACGCCTTTTTCGTCTTATAGAAGACCAAGCGATTATCAACCGTATGGGCTTTAATAATGAAGGAGTAGCAGCTGCGGTAGAAAGACTTAAAAAGAATACTAATGTGCTGATAGGCGGCAATATAGGCAAGAATAAAATCACTCCTAATGAGCAGGCTGTAGACGACTATATGGCGTGTTTTGAAGCGCTGTTTAATTATGTTGATTATTTCGTGGTCAATGTGAGTTCGCCTAACACTCCCAATTTGCGTACCTTGCAAGAAAAAGAACCGCTAAAGGCATTGCTCACCACCCTGCAAACAGCTAACAATCAGAAAGCTAAACAGAAACCTATCTTGCTAAAAATAGCTCCCGATTTAACTGACGACCAGCTGTTAGACATTATAGAGATAGTACAACAAACGCATATAGCAGGGGTAATTGCTACCAATACTACCATTACACGCGAGCACCTCATATCGGCTAACCAACAAGAAACAGGCGGACTTAGTGGAAAACCTCTAAAACAACGCTCTACTGAAGTGATACGCTTCTTGCACGAGAAGAGTGGGGGCACATTTCCTATCATTGGGGTAGGAGGTATCTTTAGTGAGGAAGATGCTTTAGAAAAACTCGCTGCAGGAGCCTCACTCATACAGCTTTACACCGGCTTTATATACGAGGGGGCAGGCTTAATAAAACGCATAAATAAAGCACTTATTAATAATGCTAATTGCACGGCGTTCGCATTTAAAAATAACTTAGTATCTTTGCTGTCAAAAAGATATTATGGATAGTTGTTTTACAGAATCATTTAAAGATTTAGAAGAT
>NZ_QBKG01000027.1 GCF_003054025.1 Capnocytophaga leadbetteri | reverse complement strand
ATCTTCTAAATCTTTAAATGATTCTGTAAAACAACTATCCATAATATCTTTTTGACAGCAAAGATACTAAGTTATTTTTAAATGCGAACGCCGTGAACAGAATTTTTTTCTTTTTCACCTACCCTATACAAACGATACAGGAAGAGCGAAGGATAAGCGACCCATTACCGAAATATAAACATCTACTCTTCCCAGCCCTCTCAATCCTCCCAGCCTTCCCTCAATCGCCGGTGCGGCTCGCACTCCCAACTCCCATAATTGGTATGAATTTTGTACTCTTATTAAGCAAAAAAAGTGTTCTATGAAAAGCCTCCTCCTACTTTTCACCCTCTTAGCCAGCGCAGGCTATGCTCAAGTCGATAGCCTTATCGGGATTTATAAAAACGATAGAGAAAGAGAAAGTATTCGGCTCAATGCTGATAATACTTTCGATGTGATAAAATACTCAGGTAGCTACAGACGCGATGGCAACCTCGTGATACTAAACGCTGACCGCTCTTTTATGCTACACAAACAGCAGGGCAACTCCCAGCAGCTGCAACTCTCATTCATACGCTCCAAAGGAATGATTTGGGAGGCTTCCACCCCGTTTATTTATGTAGGCTACGAAAACGAACAAGGGGGCGTCACTTATCTGCATCTGTATAAGGAGGTGAAAGACCAGTTCGCTAATGATACCCTTCATATCGAAATTCCGCGTACCGAAAAGCTCTATTTGGTAAACAGCTTTGCTGCCGAATACCGCGAAAATAACGACAAGGTAACCATCAACACTTTTTATATAGGCAAAAATACCAATGCCTTAGAAGTTGTTTTCTTGGGAGAGAACAGTGCTTTAAGGAATGAATTTATAGGAGTATATGAGGCTTCAACAGGCGAGCTATCACTTATGGAAACAGGCAATAAAAGCCCTGATATATACCAGAAGCTCATCCCTACCCCCTCTACCCCAACGAGATAACGCGTGTAAAGAACTGGGAACATCTGGCTTTTAAAGGACTTAAAACGAATAGGAAACTGGGTTGTATAATGGATGATTATGACGATATACTCGAAGACTATAAAGAGGAGGAAGAGGAAGCAAAGATAAACGCCACCTTAGTAGTGAGCGATAGCAAGAATGTTGAAAAAGCAATACAACGCGTAAAACCCACTCAGCAGTTGCTCGCTATCCTTCACCAACCGCAGAACCCCAAAGCCGACAAAGAGTTTGAGTTGCTAAAACTATCTTACAAGATAGAGAAAAGCGATAAACTACCTTTTACTTATCAGTTTTATACCACTTCTAAAGACGATGAGCAGTGGCTGAAAAAACACGGTATTGCCACTGATAAAAACCAAGTGATTTTTGTAGATTACGAGGGACACGTGCTTTACTATCAAGAAAGTACCATAGCCGAAGCCCAGCGCGATGATTTCTTCGGAAAAAATACGGCACCTACTCTTTTCAACAGCATCATAGTAGCGCGCCACATCGACCAGCTATTTGCTAACCCTCAGGCTCCTATAAAAGAAGTGGAAGCGCTCTTTTACACCTACCTCAAAAACTATGATTTGAGCTTATATTTGCTTACCGATCGCAAAAAATTTGAGCAAGAGTATTACGCACTCGACTTCAAAAATAAAAAACTTATTTACCAACTGAAAACCACCCCCGCCCAACTGACTTACCAATGGCGTAGAGTAGCTGCAAGTCATCAAAACGATACAGTTTTAGACCCCTTATTTGCCAGAATGACCGTCAGAAACCTTGATAACTACCAGAATTATCTGATAGAGGATAAAAAAGTCGCTACTAAAGACAAGCTACAAACCATTGCCTACCTGATGAAGTTCAGCCAAGCCATTGAAGCCTACAACCAAGCTATTGATAAAGACGTGAATATCAGCTCTAAAAAGAAAATAGAGCTATACGACTCGACTGTGCAAGAGGCCATTAATGACTTAGAAAAAGAAAAAGTACTACCTCTTGAAGAGATTAGACCTATTTACGAAGAGGCAGTCGCTAAAAAGATGACTTCGGCACTGGGTTATATATACTATTTGTTAGACCGAGATAAGCAAGCGGCTATTGATTATTACATACCTTATATAGAGGGAGTTATCGCGCAGGGGAAAGGCAATTTTGTGCAAGGTATCAACAAGGTATTTCCTAAGAATGGGTATTATTCCGATTGGTATTCTTATGGCAATGTATGGACAAATCAGGCTAACACTATTGCTTATTATATCTTCGAAACGCGTCGCAATGATGCTGCCTTACTCTCTAAAGCCACACGCTGGATGGAGGCTATCTGCGATTTCAGAGAGAATGACCCTTATTACCTCGATACTTACGCCTGCTTACTATACGCTACCAACCAGAAAGACGAAGCCATAAAAACAGAAGAAAAAGCCGTGCAAGCAGCACAAGAAAAAGATAAGAAAAAACTTTTAGATAGCCTGCAAAAGACTTTATTGCAAATGAAAAACGGCACTTTGTAGCACTTTGTGGTATGAATTTTGTATCTTTGCAATATCAAATAAATTGTGTTTTTATGAAGAACCTTATTTTTATAGCCCTGCTTTGCTGGGGCGGAATGACAGCTTGGGCGCAAAGTAGTGAAGAAACTAACAAAGAGCGCGCGGGCTATGAGCAGCCTTATCACCCTGAAGAAGACGGCGATAAGCGCATCAGCGAATTGCTAAAACAAGCTAAAAAGGAACGCAAAAAGGTGCTCGTACAGATTGGGGGCAATTGGTGTATTTGGTGCTTGCGCTTCAACCATTTAGTAACCACTAACCCTGAGTTAAAGACTATTTTAGACAAGAAATACGTGTTTTATCACCTCAATTTTTCACCTGAAAACAAAAACGAAAAGGCTTTTGCCAAATACGGCAACCCTGGTGCGCAGTTTGGTTATCCTGCATTCTTGATTCTCAATGCCAAAGGAGAAGTGCTCTTCACCCAAAAAAGTGAGGATTTAGAGTCGGGCAAAGGCTATGATACTAAAAAAGTAAAGAAGTTTTTACAAGGAAGATTATAATTTGTCAATTAGTCAATTTGCCAATTTGTCAATCATCTCATCGGCAAATTGGCAAATCGATCAGCTCATCGTCAAATCGACAAATTGGCAAATCGACAAATTGGCAAATCGACAAATTGGCAAATCATCTCCATCGTTGCTACGGCTTGGGCAGCGGGTACGGGGTTCTCTTTCTTGCCTATAAGAGCTTGATAGAAATCTTCGTAAAACTGCCAGTAATTGCCGTGCTGAGCGGTAGTAAGGGTACGGCTTTCGAGGGTGTGAAGTATCCCATTAGGCTGCTCTATTTTAGGCATCCAAGGGGTAGCGGTGGGTATGGCTCCGGCTACAAGGGCAGCTTCTTGTCCGTCGAAACGCTGCTGTAAGAAAGAGCCGCGAGTGCCGTGTAGGGTATATTCCCATTGGCGTTCTAGAGCATAAGTAGTCGATTTGAGGCGCACCCGCAATTGTTGGTCGTAAAAGAAGAGCAATTCAAAATAATCATCAGCTTGAGTATGAGGGCGCAGATAACCCTTATCAGCATATATAGCCTTAGGCTGCCCAAAAAGCTGTAGGGCTTGGTCTATGAGGTGCGCCCCTAGGTCATAGAGAGCCCCTCCGCCACGCTCAGCTGTTTCTTTATGGGCTTTACTGCTAATCTCGGTACGAAAACGGTCGAAGCGTATTTCTACTTCTTTCAGCTCGCCCAATACCCCACTTTCTATTACCTCTTTTACTTTTAGATAATCACCGTCATAACGCCTATTTTGGTAGACAGTCAGCAGTTTGCCTTTTTCTCTTGCCAAAAGGTCGAGGTCTTGCGTCTCTTCAGCAATAAGGGTAAAAGGCTTTTCTACTAATACGTGTTTACCTGCCAAAAGGGCATCTTTAGCGTACTGATAATGCGTCTGCACAGGGGTATTGACTACTACTACCTCTATTTTAGGGTCTTGTAGCATCTCTTCTACCGAGCGGTATAATACACTATCCGGATAAAGCGTACGCGAGTCCTCGCGATGACGCTCTACCACTGCATAAAGGTGCAGGTGTGGGTGTTGCGCTATAAAAGGTGCGTGAAATACACGCCCACTCATTCCAAAACTACTAAGGGCTACATTCATAATTTGCTAAGTATCTAATTGCTTGATCATCACTCCGTAAAGGTTATTAAAAATCTCTTCAATTTTAGCGTAATCGCTTTGGCGGATAGCCAGATGTAGCTCACAACTTTCGGTGAGGTGTTGGGCAGTAACCGTCAGGTTTTGCTCTTTTACTACGCGCATCACTTTGTTCATCAACGGATAGTCAAAGTTAATTACCAATTCTTCAGTGATGAGCTTTTCCTCTATTTCTGTTTCTTGCAGGGTAAGTTGGGCAGTCGTTTTATAGGCTTGCACCAGTCCGCCTACTCCCAATTTGATACCCCCGAAATAGCGCACTACTATCACTAGTACATTAGTAAGCTCAAACGATTGTATTTGCCCATAGATAGGTATGCCCGCCGTGTTATTAGGCTCGCCATCGTCATTCGCACGATAACGCAAATGCCTACCATAGCCCAGTTGCCACGCATAGCACCAATGGCGTGCCGAGAAGTGTGCCTTCTTGACCGCCTCGAGGTGCGCTTTTATCTCCTCTTCAGAAGTGACGGGAAAAGCATAGCCTAAAAACTTGCTGCTCTTCTCCTTAAATATCACCTCTTCTACAGGGGCTGCTATGGTTTTGTAGGTATCCAATTTATAAGGGTGTAAATTAGCTTATTGGGCTATTTATTGAAAGGTATACTTCACTGATACGCCTGTTCTGAAAGTTGTCATCGGGAAGGAGGTAGAAATAGCCGATTTCGAAAAATTGTACTGCAAGTAGTAAGACGCTAACAAATTGCGACTTAGTGCATATTCAGCACTAAAGTTACCTATCCACGAGGTCTGTCCTGCAGTCACTTGGTTATTAAATATCTCCATATTGCGTATCACAGTGAACTCTCTTAGGTAAGACAGCGTACCTTTGAGCACCAAATCGCTTTTTACGGTAGTAGGTGTACCTGCCAATTGGGTAACAAATGCCAAGTTTTTGAAACGGTAGCCCATACCGAATTTGTATTCGCGCTTGAGTATCTCGGTCAGATAATCATTATCGAGACTGATAGAGATAGTACGGTCGCGGTTGAACTCTGCCAATAAGCTCATAGAGTTCTTAAGCTCCATATCAGCACGTAGCAGTGGGTTGAACTGCTCAGCAAGGGTAACAGTCGAGTACAATTTATCATTGAGGAAATCACCTGCTACGTTGGTCTTATTAGGGTTAGCAGGCTCGTACTCTAAATTAGTACGGAACTCACTAAGCGAATAGCTCGCGCGATAGCCGTGTGCTAATGAGAAGCGTTTGAAAACACTCTTGATGAAATCAACCCTCATCAGCCCTGTATAGCGCACATTCCACTCAGGAATAGGAATACTCTTGAAAGCATCGAGCGATACACCGCTGGCGCTACTACCCGAATAAGCCGCTACAAAGGCAGGTATCATCACCGCTTGGCTCTTCTTGCTATAGCCCACCGGATAGCCCTCAGCATCTACATTGGCAGGGTTAAGCCCTCGAGCATCTGCCAAACGGCGCGCTATGGTTAGACGGTTGTTTTTAAACTTATCAAAGGCTGCCGAATTGTATTCGTCTATCTTATTAAAACTTGAAGCCAATAAGTTAGTAGAGATATTAAAACTTCCTACCTGATTGCCTACCAATTTGTTATACACAAAGTTGCGCACCTCGAAAGTTTCGGTGTAGTTCTCAGTGTATTGCCTATTTGCTTTTAGGTTGATTTGCAAATCGGGTATAGGTTGCAAGTTAGCGGTAATGATAAGTTGCTTTTCTTTAGAACTGATATATTGGTCGTTGAAATCAGCGAACTCTGTTAGGTAACCTTTCTTAGCCATCTCGTAGCGCAAGTCAGTTTGGTCGCCAAACATAAAGCCTGCTGATGGTTTGAGCGTACCGAGGAAGCCTATTTGCTGGGTATAACCAGGTATAGTGCGCGCATTGGTAACCGAATAATTTACCCCAGCGGTTTTAAGCATTGTCATCAGCGATTTTCCTACACTTGTCTTCTCACCTCGCGGAGTAGGTTTCACTCCTAAATAGCGATAGAGTTGTTCGAAAGTAAAGTTGGCTGTTAGGTTGTGGGTATTGCCATTTTGCAGGGTGTTAATATCCTGATGTGCCAACTGTAGCAGCGTTTGCGAACCGCGCTGATAGTCGAAATCACCTGAATAAGTATAGTTAGCCCTCATAAACTCAAAGAAAGGGAACTTGCTAAATGGCAAGTCGTAATTCAATTGGAATTTAGAGAAGAAGTGGTCAGGGGTACCCATATCCCAGAAATCACTCCACAATGATTTTTCTTTATTCACGCCCGAAATATCTCCGAAAGCATCATAAGTATAGTAATTGCGGATAACGCTATTATTAGTAGCATTAAAACTAAACTTCAGCGACTTAGTAAGGTTATAATTGATAGCGTACTGATGGTTCATCAAGTAGTTGCGCTGTTGTAGCTCTGGCAGTGCTTTCTGCAAACTGGTATTAACGCCCTCAAAGTACACATCGCGGAATAACTGCTTAGTAAATGAGCGGTTTACATCGGCTGTAAACATTACGCTAGTAGGCAATAAGTTCAGATTAACATCACTAAGCCATTGCCAATACTTTTTGCCTTTGAATTTGGTTACCTTCTTAAAAGGCTCGAACGCAGTAGGCTTAAAGGCGTAGTTATACATAAAGCCAGCGCGTACCTGCTGCTCATCTTCATACTTAAGTTCATAGTCGCGGTGGTTCTTCTCGTTATAAGCGTAGTTAAACGTAAAGTTTTCTATGTTGTACACACGTGGCTTTTGTCCTTCCGATAGGTTCTTCTTCACCCCTATCAAGTTAATGCCTCGTCTTAGGGTAAAGTCTTCAGCCTGCTCTCTTATGACGTCACGCTCCGAGCTGCTTTGGGCTACGTCTAAACGGTCTTTCAGCTTAATATCCTGATACACGGGGTCATACTCTGGAGTAGAGCGTTTTTGCGAGTGACTTAAGCCTACCGGTATTTGCATATTCCACTTAGGCGGCAACAGCTTACCCGCATTTACATTCATCATCACATCGTACTCTTGGGTGCTCTCTAACGCCCGTTGTTTAGGGGTTTGGTCTACCGAACCAAAGCCTACGGTGTGCATACGCCCTGTAGCCGATATGTTCAGCAGTTCAGAGGCATTTGCATCGAGGGAGCCTATAGCTGCCCAACCACCGTGGTTTTCGAGTTCAGCTACACGCAATTCGTTAAACCAGAACTCACCACTCAATCCATTATTGCCCGATACGTTCTTAATACCTACCATCATAGCGCGTACGCTACCCAATGACGGATTTCCCTTTATCACATAGCGGTTTTCGCCAGCGTGGTAAGGGGCATTTTCGCTCACTACATTGTAATTGCCGTCATAATAAGTTACCCTATCGAGGGTTTGGTTTCTGATGCTTATAGCTTTGAGCTTGGTAAGCACTTCCATCGGTATAGAGAACTGGTTTTCTTTAGGCCATATAGTGTACTCTGACGAGCTACCCGGTTGGGTAACCTTCAGTGGTATTTCTACCTGATAGTAGTTATCGCTAAAGTCGGTACCGAGCCTTATAAAGGCTACCGCCTGATTGTCGTGCAGAGGCTTATTCTTATAGGCTTCGGCGTGTACAAACATCTTGATATACTTATACTGCCGCAGGTCAAAGCGCAACGCCTTATACACCGCCCTACTATCTTTATTTTCGAGATTATCTACTATGTACGATAGGGCTTGTTCGTTCTGCTCTACTAAAGTATTGTTAGTATTGATACGCTCGCGGTTTACCCCTGGTGGCATACGATAAGGTATAGGCTGACGGGTTTCGTTTTCAATTAGGTTTACTGAGTTGATTTCTACCTTAGTGCCATCGTCTGAAGGGTCATCTTGGTCGGTGCTAAGGGTATAGTTGTAATAACGCCAGTCACCGCGCACCAAATCGAGGGTAGCAAAACGCAAGAGCATCTCTTGAGGGAAGCCCGTTAGGTACATACGCATATGGGTCATCGAGTTGATGATGTCCATCTTATCATTGCTATTTAGCGGGAAGGTATAGCCTTCGCGCCACATAGCTCCGCTCTCAATCGGTATTTTGAACTGTATCCAGCGAGTAGCCACCCTTTGTCCGTTAGGCGCTTCTACCGATACGGTGCGAATATCATTTACATAAGGGTCAGCAGTGCTGATATTAGGTTTGATACGCACCCTATACTCTAAGTAGTTATTGGTGGTATTCATCGTGAAGTCGCCGTTGATATCTTCATTATCAGGCACGGTAGTAGAACCTCTGTCGTTGTCAGACACTGATACTGGCGAGTTGCCTTGTGTACCGTTGTAATTGTAATAGCGGTTTAAGATGCCCCCACTGCGCGCCAAGAAATACTCGTAGTTATCCATCGCAGGGTCGTTAGGCGAAGTCGCTATGTTGTTGCTATATATTCGGGCTTCATCGGCATCATTCAGACCATCTAAACCTATATCTTGCAGCCTGCGGTTAGACGAACTTTCATCAAAAGCATATACTAACGATTGGGCTGCAGGCACTTTGCCCCAAGTAGAGGTATTGATGCTAGAGGTAGACGAAAGCCCTGGCAATCCGTTTTCGTATTGCTTACGTCCGTCTTTTAGCACGTCTTCTGAGATGTTTCCTAAGTTGAACACCAATTCACCGGTACCGCTGTATTCGCCTGAGTAATAAGGGTCCATCACCCAGAATTGCAAAAACTCGATATTGCTTTCTTGAAAATCAGAATAGCTCATACCGCGCATTATACCCCCCCATTTTTCGTCTTTGGTTTTAGTGGCGAAGTTAGGGTCGTTATTATAAGCCCCTTTGGCGTTAGGATAATAGGCTAAGTCGAGGGTAGCCTGCACTAACGATTGCCCTTGTGCCAACTGCTGCTGAGGGAATATCTCTTCTATAAAAATACGGCGGGTGCTGTTCTTTGATATTTCGTTACTGCTGATGGTCGATGGTTTCTGAGTAGAGTAGAACACAGGGTCTATGGTATACCATGCCATTTTAGCACGCCCATAGCCATTCTTTAGGTTATCGGCATCGTCAGGAGTATTGCCGTATAGGGTTTGCGGCACCGAACTGTTATTCCTGCCCCCTGCTGCGCCAAACTCTAAAGGCGTACTGGCTAACTTCCACGCCAAAGGCGAACGCATATCAATAGTGCTTTGTGCTGCCTCAAAATCGTCTAAGTACACGGTGGTTTCACCATCAAAATCGTCTGCCTTAGGAGTGCTTGCCAACAGGTAAGCGAACTCACCTCGCAACGAAAGGTTAGAAGGCGCATCACTCTTGATAGTAGGAATGCGATTTACCCAGCGGGTAAGGAATGGCATTTCGGTAGAATAAGTACCGGCTAAGCCAAAAATAGTGTTATTTACATTCTCTTGTCCATAGCTGGTTTTCTGCGTAAAGGGTCGTTCGCGCAGATTTACGATAGCCCCGTTTAGTATGAACTTATCGCTGAACTTATGCTCTACATTTACCCCCATAAATCGGGTGGTTTGTCCGCCAAAAATGAGGTTATTCTCCATTGACACCTGTATAGGCATATTGCTAGCCTCTAAACTGGGGTTAATTATCTCTACCGTACCCGATTGGTAATCCACCAAATAGTCGAGTCCCTCTACTAATAGACGTCCACCGGCTGTTACCCTAACCGAACCTCGTGGTACGTTGAAAGCCCCCAACGAAATACCGCGCCTGCTTGAGGCTTTGTAGCGCCCTTTCATCACGAACTTGTTTTTCTCGCCGTCCATTTGGGCTTTGGTCTTGGTATTTTTATACAGCGAAGTATAGACATACTTCTTCTGGTTATTGTTATAGGTGGCAGGGTCATTATAAGTCCCCCCCCCTAAAGTGGTATGCAAGAAGTTACCAAAAGGTTCTACTTTGGTAAAGAATATTTTGCCGTACTGCTCATCAACGGTAATCCCTGGTAAAAAGTCGAAGAAGCCATCGCCCCCTGGTTGTGGGTCGTTGTACTTATTGAGACGGTCGAAGTTGAAAAGATTCAGTAGTATGCGGTCTTCTAAGCCTGTTGGCCAGCCTACATTATCTACTTTATCTATATAATTGACAGGCGAAGGGTTAGAATAGAAGATATTCATACGAAAATCTTCAGCTGACAATTGTGCTGTACCCACCGAATAGACGTTTTTCATCATCAAATCCCAAATAGGGTCTTTCACATTCAGGCGGTTGCTCTTAAGCATCTTCAGCACCAATAGGTTATTGGTAATAGCGTTATTGCCTCCGTAAAAGCTGTTATTAGTAGTAGCCGAAATACCATCGTTAGCAAACTCGCCCACTTGGTACACTTGGCTGCCGTAGGTATATTGGTAAGCTACCGCCAGCACCTCATCGGCACTGAGGGCTGTGCTGAGCGAGATGAAGCCCAGCTTGGTATCTACCTTATAATCAACCCCTTCTTCGAGCTTGCGAGCATTCTCTATTACGGCATAGTCATACCCCTGACTGACATACGATTGGTTCGTACCAAAACCCTGTTGCACGGTTGCCACATCGCGGATAGCATTAGTAAGTACCGAATTGGCAGTACCTATCTGCGTAGGGTCGTACTTATTGGCGCGGTTGGCAGGCATATTGTTAGTAGTGCTATTGTAGAATGCAGGGCCTGCCTTGTCGTACAGGCGCGTTCTATCCATTCGGGGTTCGCCTAAGTCTTGTACTGCCAAAATGTTGCGTATGTTGCCCATACGGCTATTGCGGTTGGTTACCCACACCTCTAAGCGGGTAATCTGTACTTTGCTATTGATAAACGGATAATTTTCTAAAGCTCTATCGTATTGGTCGCGGAAGAAATGCGCCAAGAAGTAGTTTCGATTTTCGTCGTAGTCTAAAGCCGAAAACTCAAATTCGGTAATAGTACCGCCCCCTTGTGCCGTAAGGGTTTTGCGCTCTGACTTCTGTTCAGAGAAAACCCCTGTGATAGTGGTACGCCCAAACTTGAGTTGTGTTTTCACCCCGAAAAGACTTTGCGAACCGGTAATAAGCGAGTTAGAAATAGGCATAGAGATATTACCGAGCTCTACTTTCTGTAGTATATCATCTTCATCAGGAGCGTATTCTAGTTTGAATACGTTCTGAAAATCGAATGAGGCTTGGGTATCATACTGGGCATTGAGGTTCAGACGAGTACCTATCTTGCCGGTAAGCCCTAAGCTGATGCGCTGCTCGAAGTCCAAACCAAACGAACTGCGGTAGCGCGGACTGACAGCAGGGTTATCGTTGCGGGTATAGCGCAAACCAAAATCGACCCCCACGCTTCCGGTAGGGGTAAACTCTATATTGCGCCCTCCGAAAATGCTTTCAAAGAAATCAGAATTGACATATAGGTCGGGTAGCAAGTCGCGTTGGGCTTTTTTCTTTTGGGTAGTATCGCTTTGGGTATCGCCTAATACGTCTAACTTATCGCGATAGTAGGCACTCATACGCTCGCGCATCACTAAGTCTTCGTATTCCTTGACAGTGAGGAACATAGGGGTCGCAAGGTCGTACTTACCTAATTTTTGGGTATAGACATAGCGGTCTAAGGCAGGATTATAAGTATACTGCTGCACGATGCTCTTAGGTTGCTGCAAGCCAATGCGCCCGATACCGTTTTTGACAGTAGTTTCGGACTGAGTAGATGAAGTATTTTGAGTAGTATTGGTTACTTGTGCTTGCGCAGATAAGAAGCTGAAAAAGAGTAGTATAGTGATAGTTAGATGTTGCTTCATATTACTAATAGGGTATATAATACGGAATGTAATTTTGCGGCAAAGATACAAATAATTAGCAAATTAGCAAGTTTGGTGATTAGCAAATTTTGAGAGCCCTAATTTCAACATCAGGTACTCTTTTTATATATTTTTTCTTCTAATTGTTGTGTTGTAACACATATATCATAATTTTTGCTCTTGTTCTCTTTTAGCAATAGCGGCTTCCCAACGCTTAGCAACAGCCTTATTCACTTTTTTAGAAAGAGCCATAATCTCATCGCGGTATTTGATAGGAATACCGTATTCATCTTCTTCTAAGTCATCTATTTCAGGCTTTGCAAGAGCCTTTTGCGTTTCTCTTTTCTTAGTAACCTTTAGAAAATCAAAGTTTTTGGCAAACTCTACAAAAGCTAAAGCTTGCGGACTATCATTATTGAGGGTAATTGTATATGGCATAACGTTTCAATTTTTTATAAGGCAAAAGTACAAATAATTTGCCAATTAGCAAATTTGGTAAATAAAGGTTTGTATACCTTAGAATTCATAACTAAACATTACTAAGGAGATATTTTATCATAAAATACTGATTGTTAAATGTATACATAAACATCCTCCCTACCCCCCTTCAAAGGGGGAGCCCATACACGAGCATCATAATAGCACAATATACTTTAATGTAAGGTAGCATATTTTTCTGTTTTTAGGTCGGTTATTAGACGATTATTTTTCGGTTATCGTTCGCTCTTCCTATATCGTTCCTATATTGTTCCTGTATCGTTTGTATAGGGTAGGTGAAAAAGAAAAAATTTCTGGCAACACGGGTTGCTAATTGGTAAATTATTTGTATCTTTGTAAAAGATAAAAATGGTAATCTTATTGATGTATCACAAGTACCAACACAAATAATTAGAATGAAATAAATAAATAAAATATGAAAGATATAGTATTATTGAATGTAAGGAGACTAGCAGAAGCATATATAAGACAAGTTGATAAGGACAATACACTTATTGCTTGTAGCAACTTGCTTCAACTTAGCTATAAAAAAGGGCTCTTACATAAAAATCCTTTTGATGAAGAAGGTAATTTAAACATTGACACAGTCATCAAAGAAAGTGATTTAACAAACTTAGGTAAACGATTATTTGATGATTTAGCTGATAAGTGGTTTGCTTACACAGATCGTACTCAAAAATATGACAACATTACAATGCTGGAAAAGTACTTTAATAATTTGAACAATGGGTAATATTCTAGATGTGTTGTTAAAATCACAACAACTTGCTAATCAAAATAATACAAAAGAACTGCCCTACTATTTTTCTTTACCCACCATAGAGATAAGCATTTTTAAAGCCTATAAAGTGCTCTAAATAGTGCGAGGGGAATTATGAATTTTGAATTATGAATTGTGGGACTGGTGGGAGGAATGAGAAGGCTGGGAGGGCGAGCCGCACCGGCGATTGTGGGACTGGGAGAGAATTTTGAATTCTGAATTTTGAATTGGGAGGACGGGGGAGGAACTTTTTTCTTATAGCAATTGGAAAATGCAACACAAGTTAGTGGAAGATTTTCTTTAGAAAAAGGTCTTCGTAATGGAATACTATTTAGAGCGGATACCCAAAATAATATAACTAGTTATGACTAGTAACAACAGAAGAAATTCCTCAAAATATTTAACATATGAATTTAGAAGAAATAGGTAAATACATAAAATGGAAAAATAAATGGTCTAAAAAAGATAACATTGACTTATACCAATATATAAGTTTCAATATTCATCCTGATGATATTTTAATCATAGGTAAATTACTATTTCCTGAGACTATAGAAATTGAGAACTCTATTTTACTAAAGGAAAACTATAATTATTTTCTTTATGAGAGTCTCAAGAAGAGATATAACAATAGTAAAGAAATAGAATCTGAGATAAATAAAATATACTTATATGATTTATTTGCTCATTGTACTGATGTTATTGATGATAAATTGTTTAAAAATATAGGTGAATTTATACAATTTTCTTGGGATATTTATTTTAAATATAAATTTCCTAATAAAAATATAGTTATAGAACGCATAAGTAACATATATAATTATGGTGATATATTGTCTTTCTATACAAAAGAGTAATTTGGGTAATGGGTAATGTATCAGATGTGTTTTTAAAATTTCAATAGATTAATAATCAATACAATAAAAAAGAACTACCTTATTATTTTTTTACTCACTATAGAGATAAGCGTTTTTTAGCCTATAATGCGCTCTAAATAGTGCGAGGGGAATTATGAATTTTGAATTATGAACTATGAATTGGGCACAAGCTGCAAGCTTGCGACAGCGGGGGGGAAGGTGTTTATTGGTGACCTTAGAATAAATGTTATGAAAAATATTAATTATAAAGAAAAATCTTGGAGTACTTTTACAAAATTCAGTAAGCAAAATTTTGATGATTTTGACTTCTCAAACACTGTTTTTGAGAACACAGCTTTTGAAAGTTGTATTTTTCAAGACTGCTTATTTTTTAAAAGTAATTTTAATCATATTGGTTTATGGGGATGTGATTTTATAAATTGCCAATTCATTAGTGCTGATATGAGAAATATACCTATTGGTGTAGATGGAGGAATATTGAAAAACTGTTCATTTCAAAAATGTAATTTTCAAGGACAACATTTTGAGTATCCATTTTTTGACAACTGTATTTTTGATAAGTGTAAGTTGAAAAATATAAATTTTAACGACTCTTCTTTTCGTAATTGTAAATTTATTGGAAAGTTGGAGGATGTTACATTTAATGGTATATATAACAATAGAAAGAGAGAAAGAACAGTTTTAGAAAATGTAGATTTTTCAGAGGCTGTTTTTGGTGATTTTGTTAGTTTCGAAGACTGCGACTTATCAAGTTCTATTCCGCCTAAAACAAGAAATTTTGAGGAAATGTTATATGTTGTAGACTTAAATAATATCAAAATTCTAAGTACAGGAACAAAAGATAGATTTGTTATACAGAAAAAGTAGGGTGAGGTGGCAATGTATCAGATGTGTTGTTAAAAGCACAACAACTTAACTAAGTGAAATACAAAAAGACTAAAACCTTATTTTTCTTTACCCACCATAGAGATAAGCGTTTTTTAGCCTATAATGCGCTCTAAATAGCGCGAGGGGAATTATGAATTTTGAATTATGAATTGTGGGACTGGTGGGAGGAATGAGAAGGCTGAGAGGGCTGGGAGGGCGAGCCGCACCGGCGATTGTGGGACAGGGAGAGAATTTTGAATTGGGAGGACGGGTGCGACAAGTGGGACGGGGAGAGAATTGTGAATTCTGAATTGGGCACAAGCTGCAAGCTTGCGCCAGCGGGGGCTTATCATCGAGAAATTCATACAAATGAATATTTTAGAAATGTTGCTAATAGATTGGAAACAGCAGAGAAAAAAGGTGGAGATAATGAGTTTCTGCGAGAAGTGTACGTTCGGGCAGAATTAGAGAATATTAGAAATGATTTATTGTTTAATAACGTAATATGGTAAATATGAACATATATCAATTAATTAATGATTTTTCCTACAAATCTTTTAAGACAATAGGAGGTACCTCAAAGTTTATTACTTTTAAAGGACAATCCTTAATAGATTCTTGGGAGGAATTAGAAGGAGAAGTTTATAAAAATTTCGACAACAAAGGGAAAAAGGATGGTTTTGACGCTCGTGTACACGGAGCTTTCTTAGTAATGGAGAAAGAAAAAGCAATGCTTTTTTGCAAAAAATATAATTTAAAATGCAAAACTACAAAAAATAATGTAATTAGCTCATACAAAGAGGATTAATTTTTTGACAGGAAGATAAGAGAAGACAGAGTCTTAGATGTTTTAGATAGGTTTTTTCAAAAATAGGTTTCTAAATCGTTACCTAATACCTTGAAAAATATTTTTTGTTAATAGGTTATATTTCAGTGTTTTACACCTTTTTTCATATTGTACAGTAACTTGATAAAAAGTACTTTCACAAATTAAAAAATTAGAGTATGAAAAAAGTAAAACACTCAACCTTTAAGGTATTGTTCTACCTTAAAAAGAATGCCCCAAAGAAGAACGGTAAGGTTGCTATTATGGGGCGTATTACCATTGACAATCAGGTAGCTCAGTTTAGTACCAAACTTGAAATCCTTCCACAGAAATGGGATTTGAAATATGGCAGGGTAACAGGTAAAACAGAAGAAGCTACCCAACTCAACCGAAAGCTGGAAGAAATTCGCTCACGTATCATTACTCATTACGAGGAACTGATGAAGTACGAGGGAGTGGTTACAGCTCAGAAGCTAAAAGCTACTTTTCTAGGTATAGGAGTAATGGAAGATTCCTTGCTAAAAGTCTATGAGAAGTTCAAAGAGGACTTTGCCTTGATGGTAGAAAAAGGTGTTAGAAGTTACAGCACTCTTAACAAATATGAGAATGTATATACTCATTTGAGCGAGTTTATCCAGTACAAATACCGTAGAAGTGATATTTCTTTCAAAGAGCTTACAGAAGACTTTATCAACGATTTTGATTTCTATCTTAGAGTTAATAAAAGTCTTACTCACAACACAATATGGGTTTATATGATGCCCCTTTGTAAAATGGTAGAAATAGCCATAGATAAAGGAATTATCTATCGCAATCCTTTTAAGAATTACATAAGCTCTATGGAGGAAAAGGACAGAGGCTATTTGCTCAGAGAGGAAGTAGAAACTTGTCACGTCCTAAAAACGGTTTACATTTATTTTGTCAGTTTAATTTATGTTTTTCATTTTTTAAGTTAAGTATTGTAAGCAAGAACTCCTTTACTACATCAGTATAGATGAGTATCAACTA
>NZ_QBKG01000026.1 GCF_003054025.1 Capnocytophaga leadbetteri | reverse complement strand
TTGATAATGAGATACGAGTATCTTGATGTAACTTGGATTGGAATGCTTTTATTAGGGTTTATCTCCAAGTTCCTCAAAAAAGTTTAAACACGTTTTCTAATAAAATTCTAAATTGATATTTTTTCAACCTATAAAAAATAACAGTATATCAAAGAACTAACAAATTTATTAAAATGAGAAATATTCATATAGATCTTTTGAAAGGTTTTGCTATCGTACTTGTTGTTGTAGGGCATTCTATTCAGACTTTAACTAATGATGATTTAGAGAACCCTCTATTTAAATTTATATATGCATTTCACATGCCTTTATTTATGTTTTTAAGTGGCTATGTATGTTTTAAACCTCAAGGAGAAAAGTATATAAATCTGAAAAAACGTTTTAAAACTCTTATCATTCCTTTCTTTGTATGGTGGATAATATCTGATATTTACGCCTTTATTTTTCATAAAGACATAATTTCTCTTATTGATCTATTAGCAAATCCAGATAAAGGATTATGGTTTTTATGGGTACTTTTCTTTTTATGTGCTTTCCTACAAATTTCCTTTACCATAAGTAAGAAATATGAAGAAATAGTAATGTTTCTAATAACTATATGTTTAGCTATTATACATTTTACTCCTTATGGAAGATATTTAGGAATATCATTAATGCTTTGGCATATTGTTTTTTTCTCTTTTGGTTATATTTTCCATAAACATGAAAGTTTATTTACCCCTTATCGCCATTCTTGGGGTGTTATTAGTATTCTTATTTTCTCTTTCACTGTACCTTTTTGGCATTTTGGCTCTTCTTTTACATTTATGGAAAGCTATTCTTTTCCGACATGGTCTAAAAGCGTTCTTTATTTATTTTTTAGATACCTTATTCCTATTTCAGGCATTCTATCCTTTTATTATATTTTTAATCTATTTTCTTTTCAAAGAAAGTGGATTAAACTCATTTTATATATAGCTCCTATTACACTAGAAATTTACGCAATACATTATTATTTTTTATATTTATTTCATTCTATACTTTTCGAAGCTAACTCAATAAATCTTTATCTAAAGGTAGTTCTTCTATCATTTATAGCTCTAATGGGAAGTCTTTTTGTTCAGAAACTTATTTCTAAGAATAAATATATAAATAGACTTTTCTTTGGAAAATAGAACTTTTATCTAAGAGTACATGATTTTTTCTAATCGTTATAACTTTTCAAAAAATAATCACTACCTTTGCCCCATCAAAGCTAATTATAAATATTCAAAAAGAAGTTGACTAATGTCTAAGAACATTTTAAAAAACAGAAGATTCTATCAGAAAAATGTACTAAAAGGAGAAGAATACTTACAAAAAGAGAAAAGAGGTATAGATAATGTATTGTTGCTTCCTATCACAGTAGTTTCTTCTGTATTCTATTATGTGGCTCATACTACTGTTAGTATACCTTTATTTGCAACAGCAGTAGCCCTATTTTGTACATTCTATTATGTAATTGTAAGATAGGGGATGAATCTGCGTATGCATTTGGCAAAAACAGTAGAGAGCTATCATTTTCGTTGGTATGAGTTATGGCATATACGTTGGAATGACAAAGTTCTTGTTTCAGCTTGGCATAAGAAACTTATAGAGATGGCTAAAGAAGAATCTCTTACAGATACTCATATAGTACAAATCATAGAAGATCAACGACTTACAAACCATAAATGGTTTTCATACGCTTGGTTTATAATAGTTATAGGTTTTTCAATACTGCTCTCTATACTCTTTATCTCAATAAGAACAAATTATAAAATAGCAGAACTCCAACAATATAGAAGGAGGTATAATTTAGAAAGGACTCATTTGGTTACCGCTAAAAAACAAATTATACTCCGATCATTTTTTATAAAAATAAGCAAGCAATGACAAAAAAAGCACTTATCACAGGAATTACAGGTCAGGATGGCGCGTATCTCGCTGAATACCTGCTAAAAAAAGGTTATGAAGTACACGGTATGAAGCGCCGTTCTTCATTGTTTAACACCGATCGTATTGATCATCTTTACCAAGATCCTCATTTAGAGAATAGAAATCTCATTTTGCATTATGGCGACCTTACCGATAGTATGAATATCACCCGTCTTATTCAAGAGGTACAGCCTGATGAGATTTACAATCTTGCTGCAATGAGTCACGTACACGTGAGTTTTCAAACACCTGAATACGTAGGTAATGCTGATGGATTGGGTACACTTCGTATTCTTGAGGCGGTACGTTTATTAGGGCTTACTGATAAAACTCGTATTTATCAGGCCTCTACTTCAGAACTTTACGGTTTAGTACAGCAAGTGCCTCAGAGCGAAAAGACTCCTTTCTATCCGCGTTCGCCTTATGCCGTAGCTAAACTTTATGCTTATTGGATTACGGTGAATTATCGCGAGGCTTATAAAATGCACGCTTCTAATGGGATCTTATTCAACCACGAATCACCTATCCGCGGCGAGACTTTTGTAACCCGAAAAGTAACCCGTGCTCTTAGCAGAGTAGCTTTGGGTATGCAAGAAAGATTCTATATGGGTAACTTAAGTTCGCAACGCGATTGGGGGCATGCTAAAGATTATATCAAGGCGATGTACCTCATTTTGCAGCAAGACACCCCTAGCGACTATGTTATAGCTACAGGTATCACTACTGCTATCCGCGATTTTATCAAAATGGCGGGACAAGAAATCGGGCTGACTATTGACTTTAAAGGTCAAGGGGTAGATGAAAAAGGGTATATAGTTGCAGTAGACAAGGCTATTTTTGCTGAAAAAGTAGGCGAAAAGTACTTAGCAGCTATAGAAGCTAAGATTGCTAACAAAGCTGAAGTAGTATTAGTAGACCCTCAGTACTTCCGTCCTACAGAAGTAGATTTGCTTATTGGTGACCCTACCAAGTCGCAAACAGTTTTAGGTTGGAAACCTGAATATGACCTAAAAGGACTTATAGAAGATATGATGCGTTCTGACCTTAAACTCTTCAAACGCGATGCTTACCTTAAAGAAGGAGGATTTAAAGTAATGAATTATTTTGAGTAAGGATGGAAAAACACGCTAAAATATATGTAGCTGGGCATAATGGGTTAGTTGGTTCAGCTATATGGAAAAACCTTTCACAAAAAGGCTATACAAACCTTATTGGCAGAACCAGTTCCGAACTCGACTTGCGCAATACACAAGCGGTAGCTGAGTTTTTTGCTAAAGAACAACCTGAATATGTGTTTTTAGCAGCGGCTAAGGTTGGAGGGATTATGGCAAATAACACCTATCGTGCTGATTTCATTTATGAGAACTTGATGATTCAGAATAATGTAATTCACGAAGCCTATAAAAATAAGGTAAAGAAACTGCTTTTCTTAGGTAGCACTTGTATTTATCCAAAAGAAGCACCTCAGCCAATGCCTGAAGATTGCTTGCTAACTTCGACTTTAGAGTATACTAATGAGCCTTATGCTATTGCTAAAATTGCAGGTATAAAGATGTGCGAAAGCTATAATCTACAGTATGGCACTAATTTTATAGCTGTGATGCCTACTAACCTATACGGTCCTAATGATAATTTTCATTTAGAAAATTCACACGTGCTTCCAGCAATGGTTAGAAAAATACATCTGGCAAATGCTTTACTTCAGAATGATTGGGAGGCTATAAAGACAGATCTTAATAGACGTCCGGTAGAAGGGGTAAGCGGAGAAAATAGTCAAGAGGAGATAAAGGCAGTCTTATCAAAATATGGTATTACGGCTGAAGCAGTAACCCTATGGGGTACAGGTACTCCCTTGCGTGAGTTTTTGTGGAGTGAAGATATGGCTGATGCCTGTGTGTTTGTGATGGAGCGCATCGACTTCAAAGATACTTATCCCGTAGGAGCTAAAGAGGTTCGCAATACGCATATCAATATAGGTACAGGTAAAGACCTTTCTATAAAAGCCCTTTCAGAGCTTATTAAGCAAACCGTAGGCTATAAAGGTATGATTGTATTTGATAGTACTAAGCCTGATGGCACTATGAAAAAACTTACTAACCCTAATAAATTGCATCAGTTAGGATGGCGACATACTATTGAGTTAGAGCAAGGTGTAAAGCTGATGTACGACAATTATTTAAGATAAAATTCTCCATAACAAAATTATAAACTGATGAGACTCACGGCTTCATCAGTTTTTTTTAACATTTTATTTTGGTGGTTTATTATTATTTATATACCTTTGCTACATAAATTAAGAAATTAACCTCATAGTGTTATGTTAAAGAAATTGTATTTTTATGTGCTTTTATTGTGCTCTATTACTGCTTTTTCTCAGGTGAAAGTTGAAGGAACAGTAATTGATGAGATAACTAAAAAGCCTTTACAGGGTGTGAAAGTACGCGTGAACTCTCCTCGCCGTTATGCTGAAACTGATAGCAAAGGTAGGTATGTGTTGCAACTTCCACAGGGCGACTTTCTCCTTTTCTTCTCGCTTAATGGCTATACTACCCGCGAAGAGGTAGTAATGATTGAGAAAGAGCGCCGTCAGCTTCTCGACCCCTACGCCCTTTCGCCTGACTATGCTCAAGAAGCAGAGCAGTTAGCGGTTATTTCAGAAAACGAACTAGAAGATGACGAGAGCCAAGCCGATGCTATGTCAGGACTTTTGCAGAGTTCGCAAGATGTCTTTATGCGCCGTGCTGCTTTTGATTTTAGTTCGGTTTTCTTCAAACCACGTGGCTATGATTCTAAGGATGTGAATGTGCTTATCAATGGTATTCCGATGAACCGGTTAGAAAACGGACGAGCTCAGTGGGCTAACTGGGGCGGACTTAATGATATTACTCGCAATCAAGAACTTTCTAATGGCATAGCTAAATCTGACTATACCTTTGGCGGACTTGCAGGCTCTACCTACATTCATATACGTCCGTCTCTCAACCGACCAGGGTTGCGCTTTTCTTCTTCACTAAGCAACCGTAGCTATGTAGGTAGGCTAATGGCTACTTATAGTTCTGGGCTACAGCGCAATGGCTTAGCTTATACCCTTTCAGCTTCTCGCCGTTGGGCTGCCAATGGTAGCTGGGTAGATGGTACGCTCTACAATGCCTATGCTTTTTCAGGAGCTATTGAATACCAACTTAATAATTATCACAACTTCAACTTAGTAGGGATGTTTTCTCCTATAAAAAGAGGTAAAACTTCACCTCTTACACGCGAGGCAATCGACCTAATGGGGTATCGCTATAATCCTTATTGGGGCGACCAGCAAGGCGATAAAAGAAACTCTCGCAACCGTATTATCTCCGAACCTATTTTTGTGCTTTCGTATAACTATCAGAAGGACGATACGCGTCTAAATGTAGACTTAGGTTATCAGTTTGGCGAGATAGGCAATACCCGTATTAGCTATGGTAATGCACAGAACCCAGAGCCTAATTACTACAAAAAAATGCCTAGCTATTATCTAAATCAACAACCTTCTGACGAGGCAATGGCAGAGCTCCAAAAGAATTACTTCTTGAACAATCCTCAGCTGAATTGGGCTGACCTATACGCTGCCAACCGCAATGCTACCGATGGGCGTAGTGCTTTCATCGTAAGCAATGATGTAAACCGCGAGCGTACCTTTACTACTAATGTAAACTTTTCTACCCCTGTGTATGAGAATATTAAGAGTACCTCAGGCTTAGTGTACCGCAGAATAGCTTCTGACAACTACGCTTTAGTAGACGATTTATTAGGGGGTAACTATTTTATGAACTACGATTATTTCGAGAGTCAGCCGTATAACAGTCTTGAGGCTGACAGAAAGAAGCAGCAAGGCGACAAGTGGAACTACTCTTATGCGCTTAATAGCAACGTAGTAGAAGCCTTTAGTCAGCTTGAGTTTACCTTCAAAAAAGCAGAAGTTTTCGTGGCGGCTCGTTATCATTATACTGATGTACAACGCGAAGGCAATTTCTATTACCCTGTGTACCCCGATTCGTATGGCAAAGGTGCTCTACAGGTGCAAAAAGGTATGAGCACTAAGGCAGGATTTACGTATGCTCTTACTGGCAGACACTTATTGCAGTTTAATACCGCTTACTTCAATACGCCTCAATCAGTACGCAATATTTTCGTAAACGTACGCAATTCTAACCGACTATTGCCTAATATAAAGAATGAGGTAGCTTATACTGCCGATGCTAACTATATTTTGCGTTTGCCTTACCTCAAATCTCGCCTTACAGGATATATTACCGAGATAGAAAATACCTCAGAAACCAACTTCTTCTACACCGAAACAGCTCTTACTGATGAAATAAGCAACGGTTTTGTAGCCCAAACGATTGATGGCATAAAGAAACGTCATTTTGGTTTAGAATGGGGGGCTGAAGCGCAATTACTTCCTACACTCAAACTTTCAGCAGCTGTTGCTTTAGGGCAATACACTTATGTTAATAATCCAAAATTATATATTTCGTCTGATGATATTCCTCAGGGAATTGCTTATGATGAGGTGAAATTGAAGAATTACCACGTACCAAGTGGCCCTCAGCAAGCATATTCAGTAGGGTTAGAGTACCGCAGCAATAACTATTGGTGGGTAAGTGCCACAGCTAATCTATTGGCTAAAAACTATGTGTCGCTTTCGGCGCTCAATCGCACCTCACAGTTCTTCATCGACCCCAATACCCGTCAGTCATTTACCAATATCGACTACGATAAGGCTCGCCAACTCCTCAAGCAAGAGCGTTTAGACGATGTTTTCTTAGTGAATTTAGTGGGAGGAAAGTCTTGGCGTGTTAAGAAGGTGTATATTAGTGCGATGCTAAGCATTAACAACCTATTCGATACCCAATTCTTGTCTGGTGGCTTTGAGCAATCGCGTACCGCTAACTATGGCAAAATGTTGCAAGACAATGCTCACGGGGTTCCTTCATTCGGCAACCGCTATTTTGTAGGATACGGCCGTACCTATATGGCAAACTTAGCTATCAGTCTCTAAATAATTAATGTATTAAAAAAATCGAACAATATGAAACTAAATGTATTAAAAAACACAGCTATAGCGTTTATTTCGCTATGTACTGTAATGTCGTGTGTAAAAGACGATGATTACGAATTGCCCAACAACAAGAAAGTGCTACCAGCCTTTGCTGGCAAGGTAGTGAGCTTTTCTGATGTTGCTAGTAGAACTACCGCTTCTATAAAAACTTACAGTGCCGATGAAGCTATCGAAGGGTATGTAATTTCAAGTGATGAAGGAGGTAATTTCTACAAGAAAATCTACATCCAAAACGAAGATAAAACCCAAGCCCTTTCAGTAGCACTCGATAAGAGCGGTATCTACACCGAATTCCCTATTGGCGCTAAGGTACAACTTCGCCTCAAAGGACTTACTACTCAGCTTAATAATGCCATTACTGAAGTAGGTTATAAGATTTATAAAAACGAAAAATCAGGTCGCGAAAGTGTAGGTTCTATGGCCGAAGCTATTTACAAAACCCATCTATACGATATGGGTGGAGAGCGTAAAACCCTTGCTTCGCTTGCTAAAGAAGTTACCTCTATAGACGCAGTTAAAAATAATGCTAATGCAGGACAGCTTATCACCCTCAAAGGCGTACATTTTCCTAATGAAGTAGTTGGCAAAACGATGTACGACAAAAACAAAGATTTAGGCGGAGCTACTAACTACAAACTTACCGATGCCAATGGTAAGACTATAGACTTCAGAACCAGCAGCTATGCTAAGTTCAAAGACGAAAAAGTCCCTGCAGGAACTCTTGATATTACAGGGGTACTATCTAAATTCAATACCTCTTGGCAGTTTATGATAAGCAATTATGCTGATATCAAAGTAGTAAGTAGTGCTACCACCACCTCTACCCAAACAAGTACTCAAACAGCTACCGTAGTAGCTCTCGATGCCGCTACTGCAACCGTAGCCGACTATGTAGTAGGCAAACGCGTTAAGTTACACGGCGTAATAACCGTTAAGAGTAATCGTACTTACATTACATTCAAAGACGGTACCGAAATACAAGTCTATGCTCCTCGCGAAGTTACGCTCTCTCAAGCAGCTAAAGACAAATTGCTGATGGCAGGCTATGAAATAGCTGTAACCGGAGTATTTACCGATTACCCACTCAAAAACGGCACTGTGGTAAAAGAAATTGTATATAGCAAAGAGAGCGATATAGAGTTTATCAAAGCACCCGCTACAGTCCCTCAGATTACCACCCTCGATGCCGCCACTGCAACCGTAGCCGACTTTGATGCTAACAAAGACAAAAGAGTACTCCTAAAAGGTACGCTTACACCAGAAGCAAAAAACACCTATATACACCTTTCTGATAACACTAAAATACAAGTGTTTATAGTGTCTAGCGTATATAAGAAACTATCAGCTGAAGCAAAAAATAAACTTAAAACAGCGGGACAAAAAATAGAAGTAAAAGGTACTTTTGACGTTTATAATGGCAGTAAACAGATAAAATGCGAAGATGCTAATGATTTAGTATTCAAGAATTAGAGTTTTTACTTTTACCTTATAGTTTTTATTAAAAGAGGCTATCCGAAAAAGGGTAGCCTCTTTTTTTGTCCCTTTACTTCAGATATACGAAGGATACAGGAAGACCGAAGGATCACTAGACGATCACCGAACAATCACCAAAAAATAAACATCTAAAACCTCCCAGAAAAAAATTCCAACCTTTTAAAAAATATTTCGTTTATATAAGCGAAAATCAAGATTAACAAAACCAATGAAAAAAATTATCCTATCACTGCTATTAGCAGCAACCGCCAGTGTCTTTGCACAATCTTCTTTCAAAGGCATCCTTGTAAACACTGACCAAAAACCAATAAGTGCTGCCAATATCATTCTTATTACCCTCCCCGATTCTACTCTCGTTAAAGGGGCTATCTCCGATGCTAAAGGCGTTTTTGAATTGCCTAACACGGCAGAGAATAAGAAAATCATTATTAAAATCACCCATTTGGAGTACGAGCCAAAGGTACTTACCCCCTCACAATCGCAGTTGGGAATTATAGAGCTTACCCCTGCTACCAATCAGTTAGGCGAGGTAGTGCTAACCGCCCGCCGACCAATCATCGAGCAGAAAGGCACGCGCATCAGCACCAATGTAGCACAATCGTCCTTACAAAAGATGCCCCGTGCTGAGATGCTTATCAACTTCCTACCTGGGGTGAGCACCTCGTACACTGGCGGGGGCTTTGAGGTCTTTGGCAAGGGCAACCCTATCTTCTATATCAACAACCGCCGTGTGCGCAACCTCGATGAGGTCTATCACCTTGCCCCTAAAGACATCGAAAGCATAGAACTCGAAACCCAACCGGGTGCCGAGCACGACAATACCGTAGGAGCTGTGATATATATTAAACTGAAGAAAAAACAAGGCGATGGACTTAGTGGTTCTGTCGAAAATGAAGAATATTTCTTAAAAAAAGGAGCTATGATAACCAATTGGCTCAACTTCAACTATCGAAAAGGCAAGACAGACTGCTTCGCAACTATAGGCAATTTCAACAACTTCAATAAGAAAAATGCTGACACCTATCAGGATTTGCAAGTGCATACTCAAAGTAATGAGTGGCGCGTGATGAGTGATGAAACCAACGAAAGCAATGCCAAAGGGATAAACGTTAAAATAGGAATAGCACACGAGATTTCAGACAAACACTCAATAGGTATGAGTGTGAGAAGGAGTATAGAACCTTGGGTAGGGCATAGGTTTAGCACCCAAGAGACTGCCACTTTCAAAAATAACTTGCTTACAGCTAAAGGGCTCAATAAATATGACCGTTTTAACAAAAATAAAGACTTGGGTGTGAATGCTTATTACGAAGGCAAACTTACCTCTAAGCTAAAACTCCAAACCGATGTAGATTATATAGGGCAACGCTCAGACAACACTTCTAATATCGATGAGCACAACCTCCTTACTTCATCAGTGCGCCACGTGCGTACTCACCAAGATGCGGCTTCTGACTGGTGGGGACTTAAGACAACTTTCTTACAACAGTTAGGCAAAGGAACTCTCAACTATGGGGCTGAACTTGGCAATTTGCACCGTACCGAATACTACCAAGACAATGTGCTTACCACTACCGACATCAAGAATACTGAGAGCCGTTCAGCAGGATTTGTTAGTTTCTCATATCCTTTCGGGAAAGTAAGCCTAAAGCTCGGCACACGCTATGAGTACGCCGATTTTGGGTATTACGAAAACGGACAGAAAAGCAATGTAAAGAGCCAAACCTACCGCGATTGGTTGCCTAATGTATCAGTAGCTTTCCCTTGGGATAAAACCCAACTCACCTTTAGCTATACCCTCAAGATACGTCGTCCTGCATTCTATGAACTCAGCGACTATAGTGCTTATAGTGCGCCTTTCTTATACAATAGAGGGAACCCTCTTGTTGTTCCTCAGCTTACTGATGAGTGGAATGCACTAGCTACCTACGGACCTCTTTCGGCTGCGGTAACATATAGTCATTTTCACAAGGCCATTCACGATGATTATGGGCTTTCGGCTACAGACCCCAATGTGATAGAGAAAACCCTTCGCAACTACGCTGATTATAACACTCTTAGATGTGTGCTCAACGCTCAAACTCAGATAGGCAAGTGGATGCCTAAACTTACGCTTACGTATCTCAAACCTTTTGTAAGCGGGGTACTACCTACTAATGAGCCTTCTTTTTCAGTAGAAATGATGAACCAAATAGCACTAAGCGACAACTGGATGGTATTAGCCCTACTCAACTACGCCAGCAGGGGCACTGTTAGAGAGTATTATATGAACGAACCGCGCAGTGGGGTGCACTTAGTTGTAGCACGTATGTTTTTCAATCAATCGCTTACCGTATATGGAGGTGTAATGGACGCTTTCAACCAGTTAAACAACCATACGGAGTTCCGCAACCCTTATGTAGTAAGTCGCGCTACTAACAACTACAGCAACTATAGTATCAAAATAGGGATAAGCTATAATTTCAACGCTACCCAAAGCAAGTATAAAGGACAAAACGCTTCGGAAGAAGAAAGAAGCCGTATGTAGCGACACTATTAAACAACAAAAGGGCTTTGACAGTATTATCTGCCAAAGCCTCTTTTTGTTGTCAAAAAATCTACAAATCTTATGTGTTATTTCTTCAGGAAAAGCAACTTAAAAGCAATGCTAATAAGCAAAATACGCAGATTAGCTGTGATGCTTTAGTTTGCGTAAGGTATGACCTTTATAGAGCCGTTTTCGTATTCGGCTAAAAATACCTCAGCAGGGCTGTTATAGCCTGCTTTTTGTAACTCTTCGAGCAACCATTCTTCGTTTTTATCTACATCTTCAAGTACACTTTTCTGGATAATTCCATCGGTAATGATAGGGTATTTAGGGTTCTCTTCGCCTACTAATACAATAATAAGTTCGCCATTTTGCTCGAGTACTGCCCTCTTCACCTCTCTGATGTAGTATACCCCTTCTCTGCGCAGTTTGAAAGCAAGTTCGTGCGCTGTAATTTTGGCTTTCTTGCAAGCTTCTATATTTATCTTTCCACGATTGATAACAATTACTGGAGCTCCGTCTATAAAGCGCCTAAAAGCGTGATTCTTAGTTTTGAGCTGGCGCAACCCAAAGATTAGAAATGCCCAAATAAACAAAACGACAGCAAACTGAAAAATACTAACAGAAGGACTGTAAATAACACCCCCAATAATACCCCCCAACACATAGTTTTGTACCTGATCCATAGCTGAAGTGGGGGCTAAATTGCCCTTGCCTGACTTATTGATAATCAGTGCAAGCGCTAACAATCCTAACAGCAATTTTAGGAATACATCTAAATAGAAAAACTCATCGGATTCGATGTAAGGAATTGTGTACATAATTAATATTCATAAGTTTTCAAGAGGCAAAAATAAGAATAATTAGGGAATTAGCAATAGCCAATTAAAATCTATTTTTTCTTGCGAAAAAGTGCCTTGAAAGCAGTAATTATAAGAGAACCTATCATTATTATAGTTACCCATATCAGGAAAGCACCAAAACTTCGTCCTCTGTATTCGTATTTCTTGCGTATCTTTGCTGAAACTGAGGTCTCATCGGGGGTTGGAGGCGCAAAAGGTATCTTAAAAAGTACCTCTTTTTCGCCCAAAGTGACCTCTGAAGATACTTTTGAGGGTACGCGTTCTGGCAAATCGTAGGTTTTAGGGTCTTCGCCAAAGCCTCCGTAAGCAAGATAATAGGTGTATTGGGCACCTGCAAAGCGTATATACACCGCATAAGTATAACTCTTCACGCTTACTTTGCTGATGATAAGGGGTGATTTGCCACTGTCGTCGATGAGGAGTTCTGCTTTGTGCAAATAAACAGGCTCGAAAGCTAACGTATTGACCAACTGCGGCATCAGTTTGCCTTGATAAAGCGTCTTGGGGCGGTCGCAGTGGGGGTTGAGGAGGGTAAGCCCCTCGCACATAGTTAGTTGTACCTCTCGTTCGCCTTTGAATACAGGCAATACCTCTATCTGCAATTCGTTTACTTTTAGGCTATTAGGCAATAAAAAACTGAGGTGAGAGGTCTGCCGTTTGGCATCGGAGCGGTAGTTGAAATTGATGGACTGCAAGGTAAGGGTACTATCGCCCCATACAAAAGGCACCTCGATAGTGTCGCGCTCGGAAATGCCGAAAATACGAATGTCCTTCCCTCTTGGGGTGAAGGAATCGCCGTGGATGTGGGGTAAATAGCGGTCGAAAGCGGCAGCAGGCAAGACCAGTCGCTGCCAAGAGTTGGGCTGCACGCCTTTGAGCTCTTGCCTAAGCGCATAGCCCGAAAACTGCCCCCAAAGCGGCGCAACCGCTAAAAGCATTATGGTCTGTAATAAAGCTTTCATTTGCAAAAATAATTATTGGCAGACTGATAAAAAGGCTTTAGTGGCGCCTTGTTTTTCTGTTATGTAACGGCTGTTGATGGCTCCGATAGCAGCGCGTTTGTCCGGTGAATTTATTAGGCTATCCATAGCTGTGGCAAACTGCTCGGGGCTGCTAATAGAAAGCACTCCGCCTAAAGCAACTAACTCTTTGGCTTCGTTGAACTTGTTGTAATTCTTGCCAATGAGAACCGGAATGCCAAAGACAGCAGGCTCTAAAACATTGTGCAAGCCTGTACTGCCCATACCGCCACCTACATAGGCTATATCGGCATAACTGTATACCTTAGTGAGAATGCCAATGGTATCGATGATAAGCACCTCGTAATCGGCTAAGTTAAGTGTGTCTTTCTCGGAGAAAAGCGCTACTTTGCGGTCTAACTTCTGTTTGTTGTGCTTTAAAACGGCTATCTCATCAGGATGGATATTATGGGGCGCTATAATGAACTTCACCTTGCCCTTACAGCTATTGAGGTACAACAAATACACCTCTTCATCAGCAGGCCACGAACTGCCAAACACCACACAGAGGGCATCGCCTTTGAACTGCTCTACAAAATCGAGGTGGTTATCGCGGGTTACAATCTCGGCGACACGGTCGAAGCGGGTATCGCCCCCTACCGTAACATTGGTAAAGCCTAAGCCGTTCAGCAGTTGCTTAGACAAATCGTTTTGGACAAAAAAGTGAGTGAAGCAGTGCAAACAACGGCGCATAAAGCCTCCATAAGGCTTAAAAAAGGCTTGACTGGGTCGGAATATGCCCGAAAGGAGGTAAGTTGGTACATTTGCCTTGCGAAGTTGCGACAAATAGTGCCACCAAAACTCGTATTTGACAAAAACAGCCATAGCAGGTTGCACCATTTGCACGAAACGGCGGGCATTGGCGGGTGTATCTAAAGGTAAATAGACTACGATATCGGCATCGGGGGTGTTTTTGCGCACCTCATAGCCCGAAGGCGAAAAAAAGGTAACCAGCACCTTATAGCCCTGCTTGCGGAGGGCTTTGATAACGGGCAAGCCTTGTTCGAACTCGCCTAAAGAGGCGGTATGTATCCATACGTAGCGGGCTTGGGGGTCGAGCTCAGTGCTGAGGGTAGCCCATACGGATTTGCGTCCGCTGACGAACAGGCGTATTTTCTTGCTGAAAAGCGCCACAATAGGGAGGATTGCCCTAACGAGGTATATGGATAATGTGTACATTAATTTTAGTGAATTGCTGATGGTGGCAAAGGTAATAAGTTTTTCGGTGCAAAAGTAGTAATAATTATATATTAATGCAAATTACGCATTAGAGGGGGAGAATTGCATTATTCGCAATGATTTGCTCATTTTGTTATCGATTTGATAACGATGATTCTTCGCTCTTCCTATACTCAATCTGTATTCAGTGTATATCCAATCTATACTGAAGATATTATTGAAAGATATTTAATAAAAAGTGTTAATGTTAGTGGTGGGAGGGCTGGGAGTGCGAGCCGCACGGGCAGAGATGTGAGACGAGTGGGACGGGTGGGAGTGCGAGCCGCACGGGCAGAGATGTGAGACGGGTGGGACGAGTGGGACGGGTGTAATGGGCGTGTCTTAATTAAAAATTTGGCGATTGAGAAAAAAATACTACCTTTGCTGAAAGTGAAAAATATATTGTACAGAGAAAACGAATACAGGGCAACAACTTCTATAAAATGAAATATAAAACAACTATATTTATTCTTTTAAGTATTATACTAGTAGGAGTTTTTTATACTTGTGAGGTATGGTCTATTCATTGTGTATTGGTTAACAACTCCTAATGCTTTAGAACGAACAGATGTAGAGAAACAACTTATAGAGCATTTTGAAACAATGTTTGAAACTAATCAAATAGTTATTACTCCTATATATGATATGGAAAAAGACACTATTTACACAATTTATATACAGGATATTCCTTGTAGGGACACACTGTCATCTAAAGAAAAAGCAATTTATATAAAAAAACAAAAATCTTAGTGAAAGCTTGGATATAGATAATATATCAGACTTAACGAGTGAAAAGATTAGTGATATTGTTGAACTTATTATAAAGACACCATAATATGAAAGAAGTACAATATATTAGTAATGTAGATAACTTTCTTGTTGTAGATGATAAACTATATTTTAGCAATGGGAAAGAAGTTATAGATGAAAAAGGGCATTCTATTCTGAATTGTCCTCTATCTTTACAATTCTTAAATTATAAAGAACCTTATTTTTACATTCCTGATATCTATGGAAATACCTATTTGATAATGGAAAAAGAGACAAGATTTCTAAAAGATATCTTTATTAAAAAAGTTATTTCTGATTCTTTCTTATTAGTTAGTAAAGATAAAAAAACAGCTATTCTTAATATAATAAACAATGAATTTCACTACATACTAAATTCTAGAATATTTAAATTTTTGGAATGGAAAGAGAAACTATTTTTTAAGAACAAAAATACAATACAAGGGATAGAAATATATACAGGTCAGTTCCTTTGGGAGTTTCCTCTTTCTTCTCTTGGTAAAGGTAAAGATTACAATACAGATGAAGAATTTGACTATGAAGTAGAACAATTTGTAGGAATATATAATAATATTCTTTGGGTTTATATAGAAAGAGGTGGATTTATTGGTTTAGATATTCAAACTGGGGAGTTGAAACATCATATTCTAGGGATACCCAAGGGGAATTTATTAGGCAAAGTCGATAGTTATGTAGATAGTGAAGAGTTTTACATTTTTTATCGTGCAAAATTTATTTTGGATGAAAAAAAAGGAATAATTATCGGTTTAATAGCTGACAGATTTTTTGAAATAGACCTCAATAAAGAAAAAATAACTCCTATGCTATATGGTATGCGGGATAAAATGGAGAAAATGAACCTAAAAAAATATGGAGTTAGTGGGAATACAAGTCTACAAGGAGATTTATTGTATTTTTATAATGACAAAGAATTACAATTTGGCATTTTAGACATCAATACCAAGGAAATTATCTATATTTCAGAGCCTATTGCAGTAGTGGAAAGAGATGATAGTTTTACTCGCCTTAGAGATTTAAAAGTCTCAGAAAATAAGGTGTATATCTTAGATAGTAATCATACTTTGCATATTTTTGAAAGAGAAGAATAACATCTAAGCTATTGTATTTTTTCGGAGAAATGACTATTTTAGCACCCTATAAAAGTCCTTATACTTTTAGCAAAATGCAATAAAATCGCAATAAAATGTTTAAATTAATTTCTAAAATAGATAATGTAAGAGATTATGTTATCTATAAAGGCAAACCTTATTACATCAATACATCAGATGAAATTCAATGTGGCGAAAAAAAACAAATGCTTTACAAAACGCCACTAAGTCCGCTTGCTACTTTTAATGGTAAATTCTATTGTAGTGAGTGGGAGAATAATTATAAAATCTTCGACGAAAATTTAGAGTTAATAGAAGAAGGAAAAGACAAAGCTTTTTTGTATTTATCTAAAGAGTTTTTAGAAACTTATTTTTTAGATGAACAACAAAAAATATTCATTACAGCTCTTTTGGATAGAGAAGGGAATCTTATGGTATTGGGAAATATTGATAAATTTTCTATAAGTTTTTTCCAAATGGGTATATATATATATATATATACAAAAAGGATAAAATATACGATGATGTAATGTCTATCAGAGCCTTTTCTATTCAAAAGAAAGAGCATTTATGGGAGTTTTCTCTTGCTTCACTTGGGAAGTGGAAAAATTCGTGGGATGAAGAAAGATTTTTTGAGGTATATAAACTTATAGGTATATATAACAATATTCTTTGGGCTTTTATAGAGATAGG
>NZ_QBKG01000025.1 GCF_003054025.1 Capnocytophaga leadbetteri | reverse complement strand
TAGTGGATACTCATCTATACTGATGTAGTAAAGGAGTTCTTGCTTACAATACTTAACTTAAAAAATGAAAAACATAAATTAAACTGACAAAATAAATGTAAACCGTTTTTAGGACGTGACAACTGGTGAGACAGGTGAGACAGGTGGGAGGGTTGAGAAGGCTGGGAGTGCGAGCCGCACGGGCGATTGTGGGACAGGGAGAGAATTTTGAATTCTGAATTGTGAATTGGGCACAAGCTGCAAGCTTGCGCCAGCGGGGGAAAAAAAGACTACCTACTATGATAAAGAAGGAAATAAAGGGATATTTAATAATCAAGGGAAATGGGAAAATAATAGTTGTGATAAAAAATGAGTATATTGAAATTACCTATTCAGTTTAATGGACTTAAGGGAGTTTACTTAGGAAATTCTATAGTTTCATTTGAAAAATTATTAAGAGATGAATATGAACAAGGAAATGTTGTTTTTCAATTAGATGAACATTTTCTAATTGTTATTTTTATGGATAGTATCATCATAAAAATTAATTTATTGTACAATAAAATAGCTCAAATATCTTTCTATAATAAATTTTTAGGGAAAATCAAAAATATAGGAATAGGGAGTACTTTAAGAGAGTTTATGGATGCCTATCCTACAGCTCAATATGATGATGATGAAAATTTCTTTTATATACCTAATTCTATTTATGAAAATATGGCTTTTTTCTTTGAAGCCCCTTATTCTTTTGAATTAGATAACAAGTTAGAAGAAATCACAATTAATGATTCTTCTTTATTGATAATATGTAGAAATAGTAATGTGGGTAATGTATCAGATGTGTGTTAAAATTACAATAATCTAATAATCAACATAATACAAAATGACTAAAACCTTATTTTTCTTTACCCACCATAGAGATAAGCGTTTTTTAGCCTATAATGCGCTCTAAATAGTGCAAAGGAAATTGGCAAATTATGAATTTTGAATTTTGAATTGTGGGACAGGTGGGACAGGTGGGACAGGTGGGAGGGTTGAGAAGGCTGGGAGGATTGAGAAGGCTGGGAGTGCGAGCCAAAGCCAGCGAATGCATGGAGCTGGGTATGTGGGGGCGATTGTGGGACAGGTGGGACGAGTGGGTGTATTTTTCTGTTTTTGTGGTTTATCATTTGTAGTTCGTAATTATTTCGTATCTTTGTCGCTTGAAACTAACAACAAATGCGAACAAGAAGTATAAAGAAAAATACTATAAACGTAGTAACCCTCGGTTGCTCTAAAAACGTATACGACAGCGAAGTCCTTATGGGGCAGCTCAAAGCTGGCGGCAAAAATGTAGTTCACGAGCAGGAGGGTAATATCGTGGTTATCAACACTTGTGGCTTTATCAATAACGCCAAAGAAGAGAGCATCAACACTATTTTAGAGTATGTTCAGCAGAAAGAAGCAGGCCTAATCGACAAGGTCTTCGTGATGGGCTGCCTTTCAGAGCGCTACAAACCCGATTTAGAAAAAGAAATACCCGATGTCGACCAGTATTTCGGCACTAGCGAACTCCCTGCCCTACTAAAAGTGCTGGGGGCGGACTATAAGCACGAACTCATAGGCGAACGCCTCACCACTACCCCTAAAAATTACGCTTATCTCAAAATATCTGAGGGCTGCGACCGCCCTTGTAGCTTTTGTGCTATCCCACTGATGCGGGGCACTCACATTTCCACCCCTATCGAGGCGCTTGTCACCGAAGCCGAAAAGCTCGCTGCCAAAGGCGTCAAAGAGCTGATACTCATCGCTCAAGACATCACTTACTACGGTCTCGACCTCTACAAAAAACGCGCCCTTGCCGACCTGCTTCGCGCCCTCGTAAAAGTCGAAGGCATCGAGTGGATACGCATACACTACGCCTTCCCTACAGGCTTCCCTATGGACGTCATTGAGGTGATGAAAGAAGAGCCCAAAATTTGCAATTATTTGGATATTCCCTTGCAACACATCTCCGACCCTATTTTGGCGAGTATGAAGCGTGGTACTACCCAAGAGAAAACCACAAAACTGCTGAAGAAATTCCGCGAGGCGATGCCCGAAATGGCCATACGCACCACCCTGATAGTCGGTTACCCAGGCGAAACCCAAGCCGACTTCGAAGCGCTCAAATCTTTTGTGAAAGAAATGCGTTTTGACCGTTTAGGTTGCTTCACTTACAGTCACGAAGAGAATACCACTGCCTACCAGCTTGAAGACGACGTACCCGAAGAGGTAAAACTTGCACGTGCCAATGAGATAATGGAAATACAGTCACAAATATCGTGGGAACTCAACCAACAGAAGATAGGCAAGACCTTCCGTTGTCTCATCGACCGCAAAGAGGGCAATTACTTTGTAGGGCGTACCGAGTACGACTCTCCCGATGTCGATAATGAGGTACTTATCGATGCCAAAAAACACTACGTAAAAATAGGCGATTTTGTAGAAGTAAAAATCATAGATGCCACCGATTACGACCTCTACGGCGAACCAGCGGTTTAAAAACGCAAACAAATTGCCTATTTAGCAAATTATTATTACCTTTGCAGCTATGAAAAAATATCTAATTGCTTGCCTCGGCAATATAGGGGCTGAATATGCTAATACGCGCCACAACATCGGTTTTTTAGTAGCCGATAAGCTGGCTAAAGACCATAATGCTTCTTTCACCACTCAAAAGCTGGGCGACCTCGCCGAGATAAAAGTGAAAGGGCGTACATTTATACTGCTGAAACCCTCTACTTATATGAATCTCAGTGGCAAAGCAGTACGCTATTGGCTCGAAAAAGAACGTTTGACGGCTGAAAATCTATTAGTAGTCTGCGATGACCTCAATATAAAATTTGGTACCTTGCGCATCAAAGGGAAAGGTAGTGATGGCGGTCATAACGGACTTAAAGATATTCAGTATCAGTTAGGTACCCAAGAGTACGCCCGTTTGCGCTTCGGTATCAGTAGTAATTTCGAGTCTGGTAAACAGATAGACTACGTATTAGGCGAGTGGACGCCCGAAGAACAAGCGCTGCTCCCTGAGCACGTAGCTAAATGTGCCGAGGCAGTACTTTCATATGGCTTAGCAGGGCTTGCTATTACAATGAATACTTTTAATAATAAGTAGCTATTAATGACTAATGACTAACGACTAACAACAAAACTATGTACACACATCATATCCTTTTAATTTTGCATTTAGTGGCGGCTACTATATGGGTAGGCGGACACTTAGTGTTGGCTATAGGCTACCTCCCTAAAGCGCTTAAGCACAACGATTTTAGCTATATAGGTAATTTCGAGAAAACATACGAGCCTATCGGAATGCCATCGCTCTTAGTGTTGGTTATCACGGGTATACTAATGGCATACGACTACGGAGTAAGTTTCAGCACTTGGCTGCACTTCGATTTTTCAATAGAAAAAGTAGTTTCCCTAAAACTCCTTTGTTTGCTTACTTCTGTGTGTTTTGCCATCTCGGCACAAACACGCGTACTACCTCAGCTGCGCAAGGGCAATATGAAAAAACTACCTGAAATGGCAGTGCACATCATCTGTGTAACACTCTTGGGGGTTACAATGGTTGTATTGGGTAGTTTAGTGCGCATCGGTGGACTATAACAACAGAAAAACCATATCAGAATGAAAAAAATATTATTGACAATGCTGCTGCTACTCTCATTGGGGGCAGGAGCTCAAAAAAAACTGACCAAAGTGGCCTGTGTAGGCAATAGCATCACCTATGGTTATTTGCTCGAAAACAGAACCCAAGATGCCTATCCTGCGGTATTGCAGCGCGCTTTAGGCAAAGCTTATTTAGTTGGCAACTTTGGCAAATCAGGGGCTACCTTGCTCAATAAAGGGCATCGCCCCTACACTCAGCAAGATGAATATAAACAAGCGCTTGCTTTTGCTGCCGATATAGTGGTTATCCATTTAGGTATCAACGATACCGACCCTCGCAACTGGCCTAACTACCGCGATGATTTTGTAAACGACTATCTACAGCTTATCGCTTCTTTCAAGGAAGTCAATCCTCAGGCGCGTATCCTTTTGGCGCAGATGAGTCCTATTTCACATCGCCACCCTCGCTTCGAGTCAGGCACCCGCGATTGGCACGCCGAGATTCAAGAGGCTATTCGTATGGTAGCCCGCGAGGCGCAAGCCCAACTGATAGATTTTCACGCACCTCTTTACTCTTATCCACAATTGCTCCCCGATGGGCTACACCCTAATGCCGAAGGAGCTGCTCTCTTGGCTAAGGTAGTATACAGTGCTATCACCGGCGATTACGGCGGACTGCAATTGCCTGCTATTTACACCGATAATATGGTGCTACAGCACGGACAGCCATTACCGATAAAAGGTACCGCCAATACAGGCACTAAGGTAATGGTGAGTATAGGCAAACAGAAATACAGCGCTGTAGCCGACGAAAATGGCAATTGGCAAGTAGTTTTAGACCCGCTGAAAGCCAAAGAAGTCTATACGCTTAGCATAGTAGCTGGCAAGCAGAAACGCATACTCAAAAATGTGGTAGCTGGCGAGGTATGGCTCTGTTCAGGGCAATCAAATATGGAGTTTATGCTCAAACAAACCACTACCGGAGCTACTGATATACCACGAGCCACTAATCCTAACATACGTTTCTACGATATGAAAGCCCGCTGGCGTACCGATGCGGTAGAGTGGAATGCCACAGTCCTCGATTCGCTCAACCACCTACAGTACTATCGCGATACACAGTGGCAAGAATGTACACCCAAAACCGCAGCCGAGTTTTCAGCCGTAGGCTATTATTTCAGCAAATGGCTACAAAAAGATTTAGATATGCCTATCGGACTGATTTGCAATGCTGTAGGAGGCTCTCCTACTGAAGCGTGGGTAGGCAGAAACACTCTTGAAAACGATTTCCCTCGTATATTATACGATTGGCGTAATAACGATTTTATAATGCAATGGGTACGCGAGCGTGCCTCTCAGAATATCAAAAAGAGTACGGACAAACTACAGCGCCACCCCTATGAGCCTGCATATCTATACGAGGCAGCAATATTGCCGCTAAAAGACTTCCCTATCAAAGGAGTGATTTGGTATCAAGGAGAGTCGAATGCCCATAATAAAGATGCTCATTCTAAGTTATTTAAGCTATTGGCAAAAAGTTGGCGCGAAACGTTTCAAAATCCTAAATTGCCGTTTTACTATGTGCAATTGTCTAGCATCAACCGCCCTTCTTGGGGTTGGTTCCGCGATTCGCAACGCCGTCTGCTCTCCGAGGTGCCCTATAGCGGTATGGCAGTGTCTTACGACTACGGTCACCCTACCGATGTACACCCTAAAAACAAGCAGCCTATAGGCGAGCGTTTAGCGCGTTGGGCACTAAATCGAACATACAATAAACAGCATATTACCCCCTCAGGACCTCTTTTGCGTTCGGTACATTTTGCCGAAGGAGCTGCCTTTGTCAGCTTCAATTACGCCAAAGGCTTGCACACTTCCGACAATAAGCCCATACGTGGCTTCGAGCTTTCTGATGGCAATGGTATTTTCTACCCTGCCACTGCCGAGATAGTAGGCGATGAGGTGAAAGTAAGTTGCGAGCAAGTCCGTATCCCCAAGTCGGTACGCTATGCGTGGAGCCCCGTCACTGATGCCAATTTGGTAAATGAAGATGAATTACCTACAAGTACATTTGTTTTTTAGAAAAATATGTTGTACCTTTGTGGCATTAAATAAAGGTTTTTACAATGAAAAAAGAACAACTTGAACAAATGAAAAATGGAAAGGGCTTTATTGCGGCACTCGACCAAAGTGGGGGGAGCACTCCTAAAGCATTAAAGCTCTATGGGATAGACGAAAGTCAGTATACTAACGATGCTGAAATGTTTGCTCTTATTCACCAAATGCGCACTCGTATCATCAAAAGTCCTGCTTTCAATAGTGAAAAAATACTTGGGGCTATCCTCTTCGAACAGACAATGGATAACCTTATCGACGGTAAATACACGGCTGATTATCTTTGGGAAGAAAAACATATTATTCCTTTCCTCAAAGTAGATAAAGGACTCTTAGACATCGATAGCGATGGGGTACAACTGATGAAGCCAATCGACGGACTACCAGACCTACTAAAGCGTGCTAACGAGCGACATATTTTCGGTACTAAGATGCGTTCAGTAATCAAAGAGGCCTCTCCCAAAGGTATTGCACAAGTAGTAGCCCAACAGTTTGAGGTAGCACAAGTCATTATCGATGCAGGGCTTGTTCCGATTATTGAGCCAGAAGTAGACATTACCATTCCTGATAAATCAAGAGCTGAGGCTATCCTACGCGATGAAATCAGGAAGCATTTAGATCGTTTGCGCGACACCTCCGATGTGATGCTCAAACTCTCATTACCTACTATTGATAATTTCTATAAAGAATTTACTAAGCATCCTCGTGTCGTACGTGTAGTAGCCCTTTCAGGGGGCTATCCTCGCGAAAAAGCTAATGAAATTCTGGCTAAGAACAAAGGAGTAATCGCTAGTTTCTCTCGTGCTCTCACTCAAGGACTTTCTGCTCAGCAAACAGATACAGAATTCAACCAAATGTTAGCAGAAACCATTGAGGGTATTTACGAAGCCTCAGTAAAGTAAGCCACACAGAAAGCTGCATAAAGAGACACCTAATAAAATAAGAAGACTTTAGCCCTCAATAAGAGAGCTGAGGTCTTTTTGCGCAAATTAAAAAAATGGAAGCAGAAAAAGGAGAAATCATACTTTATCAACGTGAAGATGGTTCAGTACAAATAGATGTAAAGATTGAAAACGAAACCGTATGGCTTACGCAAGAACAAATGGCTACTTTATTTGGAAAAGGGCGTAGTACTATAACGGAACACATTTCTCACATTTTTGAGGAAGGAGAATTAGATGAAAAAGTGGTCTGTCGGAGTTTCCGACAAACCTCTAAGCATGGTGCAATAGAGAGTAAAACTCAAGAAAGAGAAGTAAAACACTACAATTTAGATGTAGTTATTTCAGTAGGCTATCGCGTTAGGTCAGTACAAGGAACGCGTTTTAGACAATGGGCTACCGAAAGGCTTAAAGAATATGTTATAAAGGGTTTTACAATGGATGATGAGCGGCTGAAAGGTAATGCAGGGGGCAACTATTGGAAAGAGCTGCTTAATAGAATTAGAGATATTCGTTCTAGTGAAAAGGCTTTATACCGTCAAGTACTCGATTTGTATGCTACCAGTTTAGACTACGATCCTAAAAGTGAAACCACCATTGCCTTTTTCAAAGTAGTACAGAACAAACTTCATTATGCCAGCAGCGAACAAACTTCAGCAGAACTGATTTATCACAGAGCTGATAGTAGCAAAGATTTTATGGGACTAACTACTTTCAAAGGAGCATTGCCTACGCTTAATGAAGCTAAAATCGCCAAGAATTATCTTACAGAAGAGGAGTTATTCCGCTTAAACCGCCTTGTTTCTGCTTTTTTTGATTTAGCAGAACTCAAAGCAGAAATGCAGGTACCAATGTATATGAAAGATTGGATAGAGGAATTAGACAAATTTTCAGCCAATTATGGCAAAGGAGTACTAAAAGGAGCCGGAAATATTAGCCACGAGCAAGCTATACAAAAAGCAACACAAGAATACCGAACTTACGAAGCGAAAACGTTATCGCCTGTAGAACAATCTTATTTAGAGAGTTTGAAAGTATTAGAGAAAAGTACAGCTAAACTACTGAAGCACAAAAAGAAAAGAGAGCTATAAAAAGAATAAGAAAGTTTTTTAGAAAAATAAGTAAGAGATTACCAAAAAAATTGTATCTTTGCCTCATCATAAACTCCATTTGCTATGAAAGAAACATTAGAGCAAGAATTAGTTGATTTAGCCACCGAAATTATAGCCTATCAAGGGCGATTAAATCTCAGCGAGCTTAGCCAAAAAGCGCATAAGATTTCTGAGAAAATCACTATATTGGGCTTTGTCGAAAAATACTACCAAATGCTAAGAACCTCAGAGCAGCGTATGACTTATACCTTGCGAAAGGTTGCTAATTTTATTGATGAACAGGAAAACATCTTCAATATTGATGTAGCTTTCAAAGAGTTACAACCTCTTGAGCAGCCTTTGATAGAAGAAACGCCGGCTGAAAAACCTGCTTTTGTAGCTATGGAACCAGCACCCGTTCAGGCTGCTGCTGAACCAATAGCCGAGAAGGTTGCTGAGCCTACTCCTGAACCAACACCAGAGCAAGCACCTGCTGAGCCTGTTCACTTTACTACTACTCCTGCAGAACCAACTCCAGCAGCTGAACCAGAACCTGCTGAGCCTATTCACTTTGCAACTCCTCCTGTAGAACCAACTCCAGCAGCTGAACCAGAACCTGCTGAGCCTATTCACTTTGCAACTCCTCCTGTAGAGACCGCACCGGCTCCTATTGAAGTAGTAGCAGAACCTGCTCCTGCTGAAGTTCCAGATACCACAACAGATTCGGTTGTAGAGATGACACAGTTTGCTTCCCCTGAAGCTACAATAACTGAACCCGCAATGGCTCAACCAGTAACCAATACTTCTGATGAAGATCTTACCTCTTTATATCAAGATTGGAACGATTGGCATTCTTACACTCTTCCTGATGATCCGCCTGCAGAAGTAGCCGCACCAGTTTCTGCTCCTGTAGCTACTCCAGCTCCTGCAGCAACCCCTGCATCAGAAGTAGCACCTGCACAAACAACAGTAGCTGCTCCGGTGCAAGCCGCTCCAGTAGCACAAGCAGTGACTCAGCCAGTAGAGAACATAACTCCTCCTACTACTATTAATACACAGCAACCATTGCGCGAGGCTTCTACTCCTGACTGGGCTGTATCAATAGATCAACCTATAGTACCTCCTCGTCCGCAACAAGTAGAGACTGTACACGAGCCAATACACGCAGCTGCACCTGAGCAAGCACCTACTTCAGTAGTAGAACAAGTGCTAACAGCTGAGCGTCTGCACCCGCATCAGGTAGCGCAACCTACAGCAGCTGCACAAGCACCCGTAGCTCAGCCGGTACAGTCAGCACAGCCAGAAAACTTTATTCAGCAGCAGCACCTAACAGAAGAGCAACAAATACTCCGTCAAACACCTTCGCTTGAAGAGTTTTTAGCAAAATCAAAGGCTACAGCTTTTGACAAAAAAGACCATACTGAGGAGATAAAACCCGCACAGTCGCTCAACGACCGCTTCAGCAAAGAAATACAAATAGGGCTAAACGATAAGTTAGCTTTCATTCAAAAACTTTTCTTCGGAAGTGAAAGCGAGTATAACCGTGTGCTACAACAGTTAAACCAACTCCACTCATTAGAAGAGGCTGCACAGTATATTCAACAACAAGTAAAACCTACTTATAATTATTGGAAAGGCAAAGAAGAGTACGAAGAACGCTTCCTACACCTTATCTTACGCCGTTTTGAATAATGAGCAAATTGTATCTTATCCCGACTCCTATCGGCAATTTAGAAGATATAACTCTACGTGCGCTACGTTTGCTCAAAGAGGTAGAGGTCATCTTGGCCGAAGATACTCGCACTAGCAGCAAACTGCTAAAGCACTATGATATTCACACCCCAATGCAAAGCTACCACCTGTTCAATGAACACAAGGTGGTAGATGCTTGGGTACAACGTATCAAAGGGGGTACTACGGTAGGGCTTATCACTGATGCTGGTACACCTGCTATTTCCGACCCTGGATTTTTACTTGCAAGGGTTTGTATAGCCGAGGGGATAGCTGTAGAGTGCCTACCTGGGGCGACTGCCTTTGTGCCCGCTTTAGTAAGCAGTGGCTTACCTAATGATCGTTTTACTTTTGAAGGTTTTTTACCCGATAAAAAAGGGCGTCAAACACGTTTACAACTCCTCGCACAAGAAACTAAAACGATGATTTTTTACGTCTCTCCTCATAAATTACTTAAAACCCTCACCGATTTTATCACTACTTTTGGGGCAGATCGTCAAGCAAGTATCTCACGAGAACTTACCAAACTGCACGAGGAGACCCAGCGCGGTACACTACAAGAGTTATTAGAGTATTATAAGGACAAAAATATCAAAGGGGAAATAGTACTCGTTTTATCGGGGAATAGATAATAGGCAACAGATAATGAAATTACTTCATATAGAAACATCAGGGGTGAACTGCTCAGTTGCCCTTACTGATAATGACACAATTTTAGCTACTAAAGCTCAGAATGCAGGACACTTCACGCACTCTGAAAATCTACATTTGTTTATTGAAACTGTGATGACTACAGCAGGGGTACCGCTTTCTTCCCTCGATGCTATAGCCGTAAGTGCAGGCGCAGGCTCTTATACGGGTTTGCGCATAGGAGTAGCTACTGCCAAAGGATTGTGCTTTGCTCTTGGCAAGCCTCTCATAGGTATTCCTACTTTGCAAATCCTTGCGCACCAAGTAGCACAGGCTGATTGCATTATTCCTATGCTCGATGCGCGCCGTATGGAGGTTTATAGTGCTGTATTTGATAGCGAATATCGTTTTGTATCTCCTACTGAAGCTAAAATTCTTGATGCAGACAGCTATAAAGAGTATTTGTATAAGGGTAAAGTAACATTTCTAGGCGATGGTAGTACTAAGTTTGCTACTATCTGCCAACATCCTAATGCTACATTTATATCAGGAGCTTTCCCAGAGGCTAAAGATATGATTCCTTTTGCTATAGAGAAGTATAAAGCCGCTGATTTTGAAGATATTGCTTATTTTGAACCTACCTATCTAAAATAAGCAAGCAAATACTAATAAGTAGTATTAGCGCGGAATAATGAGTATTTCATCGTCTGTTAAGAACGGTTCGTAACGCAGGCGTAATAGTATTTGGGCTACCGTTATAGTATCTTTCTCGCAATAAGTAGCAATGCGGTGTATATCATATTCTTCATAAAATACATCGCGTACTTGACTGCCATTAATATCATCTTTAGGTGAAGGAATACCTAATGTATTAGCTAAGAGAGACAAAGAAGTGTAATGCTTATAATCGCCGAACTTCCAGAGATCAAGGGTATCTAGGTGGGGTACCTCCCAAGGCTTTTTGCCAAAGAGTTGCAATTTATTTGGAATACGAATACCATTGATAATCATACGCCGTGAGAGATAAGGAAAATCAAACTCCTTGCCATTATGAGCACAAAAAAGCTTGTTAGGGCGAGAAAAATGTTCTTCTACCAAACGCACAAAATCACGTAATAGAGTGTCTTCTTCTCCTGTAAATGAGGTTACCCTAAAGGTACGTTGCTCGTGTCGGAAAGAAAAATAACCTACCGATATACATACTATCTTACCAAACTCAGCCCATATACCTGCACGATTATAATATTCTTCAGCAGTGTACTCTTCCTTGCGCAGGTATTGCGTTTTTTCTTCCCATAAGGCTTGTGCAGCTGCCGGTACACAACTGTAATCAGGGTACTGAGGAACTGTTTCAATATCTAAAAAAAGTATATCTTCGAGGTTTATTTTATGGAGCACCTTCTTCTAATTTTGAATTATAAATTATGAATTCCCATTAATCATTTTGTACGCTTCATCGATATAGGTGTAAATATCAGATGGAAATGTACTGCCTTCAGGGGCTTCATCTGAAAGACTATGCCCTAAACGCACTATGATAACCTTATCAGTTGGATTGACAATAACGTATTGCCCCAAATGTCCGCGCATCATAAAGAAGTGAATGCCCTTGTAATCTAACAACCACCAGCCATAGCCGTACTCAGGGTGGTCAGCAAAGCGGGGTTGTACCGATTTAGCTACAAATGCACTATCTAATAGCTGTTTGCCATTCCACTCGCCGTGGTCGCGGTAGAGCTTGCCCAAACGAGCAAAATCGCGGGCATTAGAAGCTATACAACAATAAGCCTTCTCCAGTCCACTTTCTTCACTGTCTAACTGCCAAAGTGCCTCACCCTCACACCCCATAGGTTGCCAAAGCGCTTGCGCAAGATACTCACTAAGGGTTTTGCCTGTAGCCTTCTCTATTACCATCCCTAACAGAAAGGTGTTACCACTGAGGTACTTAAAAGCCTTCCCCGGCTCAGAGGTAATCTTTAGCTGTAGCATCTTTTCGCGAAAATGCTCGTCAAAATAAGCACGGGTGGTGATAGAAAAAGGGTCATAATAAGCCTCGTCCCAATCAAGACCTGATGCCATAGACGATAGGTCGCCTACTGTTAGCTTAGCTGCCAAGCCTTCTTTGTACTGCGGAAAAAAGTCGCTTACTGGCTGGTCTAGACTTTTTATGTAACCATCGGTTATAGCCCTGCCCAAAAGTGCCGACACATAGCTTTTCGCCATTGAAAAAGAGTTACTCTTGCTCTGAGAGTTGTAGTTATCAAAATAGCGTTCGTGCCATATACTATCACCTTTGATGATGAGGAAGGCTACTGTGCCATATTTCTGATGAGCGTTTTGCAGTTCGGGGGTTTCAGCCACTTGATTATAGTCTGCGGCGAGCGCCCACGCTTGCGGGGTAGTACTGGGGCTGATAGTGCGATTATCAAAATAAGTATAATCATCTAAAAAAGTAGTGCTATGCCCTGTGGCATACACTACCCTTACGGCTTTGAAGAGATAGCCGTAGCCCAAGAGGTATACCCCAGCAACTACTATAAGTAGCAATAAGAATAAGCTGATAGTAAATTTCTTCATAAATACAAAAGACAAGGAGACGAAATACAAAAGACGAAAGACGTTTGTATTTCGTCTTTCGTCTTTTATCTCTAATTAGAATTTAGCAGAGAAAATCTTAGGATTGATGTTTAGGCTGCACCATAACCAGTCTTGGTAAGCACGTGGGTTAGGTGTACCTTTAAGCGCTTTAGTACCGTCATTAACAAAATAGGTAGAGTAGCCTAATTGTAGTCCTACGAAAGGTTGTACTTTCAAGCTGTACACTAAGTCTATTTCGCTACCATAGCTGCTGTGTTTTTTAGTACCTACTTGGTATTTAGCCGCAGGAGCAAAGAAGTGGTAAGTAGCACTTAGGTTGCTCTTTTCGCCTGTACGAACATTAGCAGTAAGGTAAGGATTTAGCAATCCTTGTGCAGGAGCATTGTTAGAACCAGGAGCTCCTACAAAATAGTAATCCATAAAGCCGTAGAACTTGTGGTTAGTACCGCTGAAAGGGTCGAAAGCCTTGTCTTTGCCTGAAGTATCATCAGTTGCATTACCGCTTAGGTAATCAAGACCCGCTGTAAGAGCAAAGATAGGAGAGAAACGGTATCCTGCATTAAGCGCAAACATATAAGCACTTTTGCTAACACCTACAGCGTTTTTGCCGGTTTGTAGGTAAGCAGTAGCGCCATAGGTTACCTCATCGCTCTTGCCTGCGTAGTGCGCCCCAAAAGTTTGCATATTGTTAGCCTTAGCAGCATCAACCTTATAGCCTAAGTTAGCAAATAAGAATGAAAGCTGTTGGGTAGGAGCGATGCGGTAGTGAGCGTGTAGCGCTTCTAAGTGTTGGTAGGGTTGTCCTCCGCTAAAATACTGTCCTTTAGGGAAGTTTACATTTAGTGGAGATGCAGCCGACTGGTTATAAGCTATAAAGCTGCGTAGGGTAAAATCTTCGTTAGGTGCCCAGTTGATATTTACAGCATCGTGGCTACGACCTGCTGGGTGCCAATCGAGAGAACCAAAAATACGGTCATCATCAAGGGCTATCACTTGGCGTCCTAATTTGATGTTTACTTGCTCAGCCAATGGGAATGCCGCATACGCTTCGAATACTGACATTCCTCCGGTTCTATCAATAAATTGTATTTGAGGTGCTTGCCCCCAAATGTTCACGTTTTGCAATGACACGTACACTTTTAGACGGTCAGCGTTATTGTACTCAAAATTCAAACGAGTACGGTTGTTCACCAAAATAGCAGGTGCATCGCCATCTCCCAAAGGCAGATAAGCCCCATTGCGGTACTCAAAACGCGGACGTATCTGCGCAGTGATATCAATACTGTTTTTAGGTGCCATCTCGTCTGCTTCTTGAGCTGCAAGATAGTTAGGAGCTGCTAAAAGGGTAGCAAGGGCTCCAAGGGTCATTAATTTTTTATTCATTTTTTTTCGTGTTTTTTCTGTTTCGCACGGCAAATATAAGCTATTTTTTTATACCAACCAATAGCTGCAATAAATTTCTATAATTTCGCTGTATGTTTTCGTCTTTCATACCGAGTTGCATCGCTTTTTCAAAGGCGTTTTTAGCTTCCGTGTATTGCTTTTCTTCGCTGTATAGCAGGGCTAAAAAGTAGTATATTTCAGCATTTTTGGGCTCGTATTGCAAGGCGGTATGCAGTACAGCTGCTGCCTTGTCGTTTTGCCCCTCGCCATTGTATAGGGTAGCGAGGTTCAGCCGTAGATAGTTCAGATTTTTGTCTTTCTGAAGCGCGCGCTCATAGAAGCGAATAGCCTCAACGGGCTGGTTTATCTTCACAAAATAGTCGCCTGCCGTAGCACTTCCTAACGGGAAATCAGCTTGCGAGAGTACAAAATCGCGGTACTCCTGATGGGCTTTTTCGAAATGCGGACTCATAGCGCGCGCATTGTCCCAGCCTTTTTGGGTAAGTATCACATTGGCAACTACCATACGCACCGCCTTCGCCTTATCGGTCAGCAGCGGTAGCAACTGAGCATCGTAGCGCGATAGAGGGTACTCGCTTAGGGCTATCACCGCCCGATAACGCGTTTGGGCATCGGCAGCCGTCAGCTCTCTGACTATCAGCGGAAAGCGCGCTTCTGAAGGTTGCCCCCCTAAGTAATGCAAGGCTGCCGCCCGTATAATATCGGGGATGTTAGGGGTTTGCAATAGCGATTGCAGTCGCGGCAGACTCTCAGCAGTCTGCTTACTGCCGATAATGAGGTTTTCGGCAAAATGAGGCTTCCGCTCTTTGCCATACCACTGCACCACTGCTTTGGCAGCCCATTGGGCAGTCTTATCGTTATGACAAGCGTTGCAGGCATTAGGCGTGCCGTACTTAGCACTGAGGTCGGGGCGTGGCACATAGAAATTATGGTCGTGGCGCACATCGTTGCCCATATAGGTGCGGGTAGGCATATGGCACACGCGGCAGTCGGTTTCGGCATCGTTGCCCTTGTGAAAAGTGTGGGCTGTGGTGGCATAGTTAGGCGTGTGGCACTGCAAGCACACCTTGCTGCCTTCGGCTTTTAGCTTGCCTGTGTGGGGCGAATGGCAAGAGGTGCAGCGTACCCCCTGCTGATACATTTTGCTCTGCAGAAAAGACGAATATTTGTAGTTCTCGCCCATCACCTGCCCATCAGCAAAATACAGGTCGGTTACAGGCACTTCGGGTATGTAGTTGTCCATCACTTCAGCCGAAAAACCGTGATGCTGACTTACCTCGCCGCGCCTTGTGTGGCAAGGCATACAGGCGGTGAGCTCCTGCCCTTGTTGCTGCATCGGCACTAAAGGCGCTTTGCCCTTGCTCTGTACGTGTGCGCCAGCAGCTCCGTGACAAGACTCGCAGCCCACTGTCAGTTCACTGTAAGTAGTATGGTAAGAATCAGAATAAGGGTCGAGGTTTTTCTGTAAGTTAGTGCTGTGACAAGAGGCGCACATCAGATTCCAATTCTGCCCTGCTTGCGTCCAATGCAGATAATCATCAGGCGGAATTACCTCGCCCGCGTATTGGTGAAACCATTGGTGCTTGCGGCTGTCCCAACTCTGCCGAAAGACTTGTTTTTTGCCGTTAGGGAAGTCGGTAATATATTGTTGCAGAGGATAATAGCCAAAGGTATACAGTACCTCGTAGTCTTGGTAGTCGCCTTTTTCGTTTTGGGTATTGATAAAGAATTTGCCATCTCGCTTAAAGAAACGCGAGGTGATGCCATCGGCGGTATACGAAGTGTTGAAGTCGCCTAATACGGTGCTATCATTAGCGATTTGCATCGCTTTGAAGTGGTCGGATAGCTGCCATTGGTGGTGCTCATTGGGGTGACATTCTCGGCAGGAAGCAGCCCCCACATAGCTGTTATGCCCCACAGTATCAACAGCTTCTACAGAAGTATAGTCCTCTTTATGAGTAAAGAAGAAGACCACCGCCCCTGCGCAAATGAGGAGGATTAATAATAGTGCAAAAAGGAAGGTTTTGGTATGATATTTCTTCATTTTTCAATTCATAAATAGCGTGCAAAAATAAGATATTTTTAACAAATTAGCAGCATTAAAAAAGATATTTTTTTTAGCTGCTTCCACTTCGGTAACGGTTCGCTTATCGTTCGCTCATCGTTCGCTCATCGTTCGCTCATCGTTCGCTGTTCCTATATCATTCCTATATCGTTTCTGTATCGCTATTATTATTGCTGGCAGACGAAGGCAAATGGTATAATTTTTGATACTATTTTAAGGAAATTTTAATTTTATTTAACTAATGAAAACGTTCAAAACACTATTATTTGCTGTCTTATTGGCAGTAGCGCCTATTTATGGGCAAGACGCTTCTAAAGCGCTAAAAGTGGGTGATAAAGCCCCTCAATTCACCCTTAAAAATGCCTTAGGCAAAAAAGTTAAACTCTCTACGCTACTGAAAAATGGGAATGTGGTGCTAACTTGGTATCGCGGAGGTTGGTGTCCGTATTGTAATAGGGCGCTACAAGGCTGGCAAGAAGTTTTGCCCGAAATAAAAGCGCAAGGTGCTACCTTTGTAGCCTTAACCCCTGAGCTTCCTGACTACAGCTTATCGACCAAAGAAAAACATCAGTTAACATTTGAAATACTAACAGACCTTAATAACGAGGTTGCCAGCCGTTACGGATTAGTTTTCACCTTAGATGAGAACACTGCAGTTAGGTATGAAAAAGGTTTTGGACTATCGGCTTACAATGGTAATCATTTGAACCAATTGCCAATGCCTGCTACTTATATCATTAACCAAAAGGGGGTAATAGTATATGCTTTTGTTAATGCTGACTACACCCAACGCGCTAATACTGAAGAAGTTATTAAAAAACTAAAGGAGATAAAGTAGCGGGATTGATGCTAATTAAAAAAAATGTTGTATATTGCGCCCACTAAAGCCCCTAACCCCCTACCGATATGAATACGAAAGAAAAATACCAATTGGAAGTGGGCATTAATGCCTCTCCGCAGTTGCTTTACCAGTACATATCCACTCCGGCAGGATTGGCTTCGTGGTACGCTGACGATGTACGCGCTGATGCCGATGTATATCTGTTTTTCTGGAATAAATCGCCCGAAAAAGCTATCTTAATACGCACTAAGTTAGACGAATACATACGTTTTCATTGGGTAGATGACGACCCTGCGAATACTTTCTTCGAAATTCGTATCAATGTAGATGAACTTACCCAAGAAGTATCGCTGGTTATCGTCGATTTTGCCTATCCTGATGAGATAGAAGAGGCAAAACAGATGTGGCGGCTGCAAATTGCTGACCTAAAAGCGCGTATTGGCGGCTAAAAACACCCTTACTAAAAATAAATCACTTTTAAAAATAAATGAATATAAACTATAACGGCGCGCTTATCGGTGCAGAGGGCAATATACTTGCGCTGCACAACCGCGCCTTTGCCTACGGCGATGCCGTAACCGATGTGAGCAAGTACAGCTATCAGCAGTTGTTGTTTTGGGAAGAACACTACCTGCGCCTAATGGCAGGCATGCGCGTGCTGCGTATGAATATACCCATGTCTTTTTCGATGGAATACATTGAAGAGGAAATACTAAAAACTATCCGCAGCAATGCCCTTGAAAGTCAGCCCGTAAGGGTACGCATCAGCATATTTAGAAAGAGCGGCAACACTTATACCCCTACTAATAACGACATAGAATATCTTATTGAAACACAGCCCCTAAGCAGCGCTTTCTACGTGCTAAACGAAGAGCCGTACGAGGTTGAGCTTTTTAAAGATTTTTATATACAACCCGATTTGTTGGCTAACATTAAGCACACTAACCGGATAGTGAACGTTTTGGGCAGTATTTTCGCCCAAGAAAACGACTATCAGAACTGCATACTGCTCAACAGCCAAAAGAACATTGCAGGGGCGCTGGACGGCAATATTTTTTTAGTAAATGGCAACACACTAAAGACGCCTGCCCTAACCGATGGTGCTGTAAACGGCATTACCCGCAAGATGCTGATAAAATCGCTGCAAAAAACAGGCGATTATCAGGTAGAGGAGACCTCTATTTCGCCTTTTGAACTGCAAAAAGCCGATGAGCTATTTATCACCAACAGCCTTATAGGCATACAGCCCGTAAGCCAATACCGCAAAAAGACTTATACCCATACGGTAACTAAAAGCCTGATAGGCAAGCTCAATACGATTGCCCGCTTTGGGATAGTTTAACCCTATATACCGATGAAAACGAACCTTTTAGAAGCGCTGAAGCACCAGCGTGTGTTGGTGGCTATCAGCGGGGGCATCGACAGTGTGGTGCTCGCCCACCTGCTCTACAGTCACGGTGCTGAAGTGATACTCGCCCACTGCAATTTTAGCTTGCGCGGAGAAGAAAGCGATGGCGATGAGGCTTTTGTGCGCAGCTTTGCCGAGCGCTTAGGAGTACAGCTGTTGGTAGAGCGCTTCGACACCCACACTTACGCCAAAGAGCATCAGCTCAACACCCAATTGGCTGCCCGCGAGCTTCGCTATGAATGGTTTGACCGTATGGCACAGACTTATGACTGCACCTATATAGCCACCGCCCACCACGCTAACGACAACCTTGAGACTTTCTTGATTAACCTATCGCGTGGCAGCGGTTTAGACGGTCTTTTGGGTATTCCTGAGCAAAATGGCAAGCTGATACGTCCGTTACTTTCGTTTTCGCGTCAGCAAATATACCAGTACGCCCAAGCAAAGCAGCTGAGTTGGCGTGAGGATAGTTCGAACGCTTCGAATAAGTACGTGCGCAACGTTATTAGGCACGAAATTATACCTCAATTGCGCTACGTACACCCTAATTACTTAGAAAATTTTAATCAAACGCAAGAATATTTGCACCAATCTGCTCGTTTTATCGATTATTATATCGATAAGATAAGAAGTGAGTGTTTTCAGGGGGAACCTATTCGCATTAGCCCCTCTCCCCTACTGCAAGTGCCTGAACTGCCTTTGGTGTTGCATAGGCTCTTCTATCCCTACGGTTTTAACAATGTAAAGGACTTGCAGCAGCTTTTATTTACGGCGGAAGCGGGCAAGATGCTCAGTTCGCCCTCTCACCAACTGATAAAGGACAAAGAATGGGTATGGCTGTTGCCAATAGAGGGCGAGGAGGAAACGCCTTTTGTGATAGCAGAAGGCGTGCGCGAGGTTACAACCCCTATACGTTTGGTATTTGAAGAGGTGCCCCCTACCGCTGCCATATCGGAAGCCCCTAATACTATCAGTGTAGATGCTGATAAATTAGAGTTCCCATTAGCATTGCGACACAAACTCGAGGGCGATGTATTTTACCCTATAGGCTTGGGCAGTGCTAAGAAGTTGAGCAAGTATTTTATAGACGAAAAATACAGTCAGATAGCGCGTCAGCAGCAATGGTTATTGTGCAGCGGCGACCGTATAGTATGGGTGGTGGGCAAGCGCTTAGACCACCGCTTTAGGGTAACCCCAAAAACTAAAAGAGTACTACAGATAAGCGTATTTGGTAATTTGTAAATTTGCTAATTCGCAAATTATGTTGTACTTTTGCCGACAAGAAATTTAAAATGTAAGACCAAAATATGGCAAATATGGAAATTCAAGGTAAAATCATAAAAATAGGACCTGTTCAAACAGTAGGTCAGAACGGCTTTCAACGCCGCGATGTGGTAATTATGACTGAAGATCAGTACCCTCAGTACATACCATTCGATTTTGTACAAGAGAAATGTAGCCTACTGGATAACTTCCACGAAGGACAAGTGGTGCTCATCAGCTTCAACGTAAGAGGACGCGAATGGGTAAACCCTCAAGGGGAAACTAAATATATAGTGAACTTGCAAGGATGGCGCATACAAGACGCTATGGCAGCGGCACAGGCGGCTCCTCAAGGGTATGGACAACCTGCTTATCCGCCACAAGGCTATGCTCAATACCCTCCACAAGGGTACGGACAGCCTGCCTATCCGCCTCAGGGATACGCACAACCTCAGTACCAGCAAGCACCACCGCAATATCAGCAGGCTCCTGCTCAGCCTTTTCAGTCGATGCCCCAAGGGCAGCCATTAGGGCAACCACAGCAGTCTTTCCAAGTGCCTCCGCAAGCAGCTACGCCACCAGCGGCAGCTCCTATAGAAGAAGATGATCTACCTTTTTAGGCTAACAAAATGACACAAAAAAAGCGACTTCCTTACTTTAAGAGAGTCGCTTTTTTATTGACTGTTATTTTTGTTTGGCTGTCAGTTCTTCTTGCAGATGGGCGGGGGTGAGTACCTCTACTTGTTTGCCGTATGAGAGTAGTTCCTTAATAAAATCGGGAGTGATTTTAATACGCAATCGCAATACTATTGCCTCCTCTTCCTCTTTTAGTATCTGTTGCGAAGAGTGCAAAGGCATAGCTTCGAGATATTTTGCTGGATTGGGTATAAAAACGGTATCGGCAGGCAACTTTCTAAAGACGAGTACTACCTCTTCGGCTTGCGTACGCTCGTTATCTACCCAAGCCCCAAAACTATCGTCAAAATAATGTTCTACATCCTTAGGCACAGGATGCTGAAACTTCACTCCGCGCTCATCGTCTAAGCGCTTAATTCTATCTAAGCCAAAGACCCGCAAGGCTGATTTTTCCACATCCCACGCCAATACATACCAACGCCTTTGGGCTTCTTTCAGCAAATAGGGCTCGATAGTACGCTCTTGGGTTTGTGAACTTCTGTCCCAAAACTTATAATAGTGTAGCTTTACTTGTCGCTTTTCTTTAATAGCCCTAAGCAGGGGCGACAGATATTCGGTACCGGCAGGCAATCGCTTTTCAAACTGAATAACCTCAGAAAGATTGCCGTAATTCTGCAAGGCTCTAAATACATCAAACGCTTCTAATAGATTTTGAGCATAGAGGTCGTTATCTTCTGTGATTTCGTAGGCTTTAAGAGAGTTGTTATATTCAATTCTTATGTGGTAGATTTTCTCAATATCTTGTTTGTCACGGAGAAAAGTACGATCAGTAAAAGGCTCAACATCGCAATATTCCTCACTTTTTTCTAAAGCTCTTATCAAATCTTCATACGAATGAGGCTTCATACGCAGGCGCTCTACGATAAAACGATGTCTTAAAAACTTCTTCATTTCATTATTTTTTGCAAATATACAAACTTTTTTCTTAGAGCGACAGTTTTTGTCGCTCCTGCTATCGACTTTTGCCCCAACAAATAACGATTTATATGAATATAGCCATTGTTGGGGGACGTGATTTTAATGATTACACCCTACTGAAAGAAAGTATTTTAGCATATATTGATGCGCACGAAAAACCTGAAAATATCGTATCGGGTGGTGCTAAAGGAGCCGACACTCTCGCTGCACAATTTGCTGCCGAGATGGGCATTCCTCTCCTCATTTTCAAACCCGATTACCAAAAGTACGGACGCGGAGCTACCCTTGTACGCAATACTCAAATCATCGAAAATGCCGAAGTAGTTTTTGCCTTCTGGGACGGACAATCAAAAGGTACTAAAGATAGTATCAAAAAAGCTGAAAAACTTGAAAAAGAGTTATATATCATTACGTATAAACAAAGCATTCTTAGCTCTTAACTAAAAAAACAAGGCAAAAGGACGCATCTATCATTTAATTTTGTATATTTGCTGGCAGAAACTCATAAAACATATTTTATAGTAAAAACCAGATAAACACAAAATAAACATATTAGTAGCGTTTCGCTTTTATTTTCTAAGCTCGAAATACGACCAATTTTTCAATAGTGTATAGAAAGTAAAGACGGAAGCGTTCGCGTATGCGGGCGTTCCTTTTGCTTTACACTATGCCTTTGGTCGGGCTTCGAGCTAAGCAAAACGGGATGCCCGCAAACTATTTTTGTAAAACATTGGGGAAGCCGAAAACCATATAGAGTAGGCATTATTAATTATCTTAACAAAATAAATTATGAATTTATTAAGCAAAGCCCAAAACCAACTAAAAGAAATTAATGCAAAAGACATTAAACTTCTTTTAAAAAATCGTTACCCAAATGAGTATTCTAAAATGCTTATTGATGACAATGCTATCGTAAAAAGAAAAGACTACTATGCCTCTCAGCTGGAATACACAAAAGCTGAAAGGAAGTTTAACACACTTATTTTCCCTTTAGCTGAAAAATACGAAAATCAGTTTCGTGTTTTTACAGACGGAGCCGAACGCTTTCAAGAGCAAGCTATTGTTAAAGATGAATCTCTTCTTAAGAGTTTCAAAAAACTTGAACACGCAAAATTTGAAGAACAGACAGTGAATATTCCCTTAGACTTTTCTTCATTCCCCTTCTATATGGAAGGAGATAATTTTGCCCAAAAACAACCTATATTCTATTTTCCTAAACAAACTTTCAGCGAAGCTTGCCCCGATTGCAATGGGTATAAATACGTTACTTGTAAAGATAAAGAATGTAAAGGGCGACACGAATGGAAATGCAACAAATGCAACGGAAGTGGAGAAGTAGCTTGCCCAAGATGTAATGGTAGTGGAAAAAATCATTGCTCAAGATGCGATGGAAAAGGACGAACAGAAAAAACTGAGTATAGAAATGGGAAACCTTATACAATAAGAGAACAGTGTAGTAGATGTGCAGGAAATGGCGAGATTCCTTGTTCTAAATGTAAGTGCTCTGGTAAAGTAAGATGTGATAAATGTGGAGGTGATGGCATTATTACTTGTGAACATTGTTATGGCGACCCTCATAGAAGAGGTATGATTGATTGCCCTCGTTGTCATACTGCTGGACGTATAGCACAAATAAAGTACTTAACTACCAAAATAAGTAATCACAAATCTGACTTACCTACAGAAATAGGAAGTACTACTACTGTTGTAAAAAGAGAAGCTATTCATAAACACGTATCGCTAAAAAGCCAAAATGAGCTGATTTATGAGAATATTAATGGCTCAATAAAAAAACTTACTGACAGTATTAGCAAAACTTTGTTAATTAAACACGAGGAAAACTCAAAACTTTCAGAAGTAAACTATCCTCTTCTGCTAAAAGCATACATCAACTATCAAGTAATTCCTATAGTAGAAATAGAGTACAAACATTTCTTAACCAACGAAATACATAAACTTATTATTATTGATTTTTGGGACAATCCTGAATTGGTAATGCCTACTAATGCTGAAAAGGTCTCGCTTGATATAAAAAGCGCCTTTAAGTATATCAGTAATACTTTTTCTAAATGGTTTAACACCGAAGCTTATAAAAAGAAAGAAGACAAACGAAAAGAAATCAAGTTAATGATATACCTCATAAAAGCCGACGGTGTGATTGCTGAGGAAGAAAAGCAATTTTTATCATCAAAAATTACTTCTTTGGCTAACTTCACTAATTTAGAGAAAAAAGAGTTTTTTAAACTGATGAATGCTAAAACCTTACCAAAATTAACTAATAAGGATGTAGCATTTAGCAGTGAAGAAACTAAACAAGAAGTGATAAAAACATTAGAAAGAATCGCTAATTCCGATGGTGATTTTAATACTTCTGAACAAATGTTAATTGAAGAAATAAAAAAACTATAATATGAGCAAAATAGAAAATCATTCAATTTTTGGTAGTTACTCCCAAAATGAAAATAGAGTAACTGCTGCCCTTTTACAAATTCTAAAAGTAGGAGGCACAGAGTTCATTTCCGACTTTATAGGAAGTATTGAAGAAGTTGAATTTCCTTCAAAAGAAATTAGTATTACTACTCAAATAGGTGAGGAAAATAATATTTATGATGGTTTGTTAGAATGTGACTTCTCTTTTAGAATATTCATTGAAAGTAAAATAGGAAATAACAAAGTTGATGAAAAACAACTTAATGGACTCATTAAAAATGCCCAATTACACCCTAGGACTTACATTATCTACATAACTTCCGACAGTAGAAAGCCCTATAAATTAGAAGAAAAAGCTAATGATGTAGAGCGACTCTTTTGGATCAATTGGAAACAAGTAAATGAAATTCTCAAGAATGAAATAATAAGACCAGAATCAGAAATACTATCTTTTCTTATTACTGAGTTTGAAAAGCTGCTTGAAGAATTTAATTTACTTGATAATCCTGAAAATAGGGTACAAATCGCTGCTGGCGGTTTTGGTGAAAATATTGCTGAAAAATATCTCTTCTATGCTTGCCAAAATGAAAGAAGTAGCAAAGAAAGTGGTTATTTAGCTTTCTATCATAAAAAAGCAATCAAAAGCCTCTTTAAAATAGAAAATGTAAAAGAAAGTACAGATCTAAACGAAGAAGCAAAAAACAATGAAAAAGTAGCTCAATACCTTAGAGAGCGAGAGAGTGCCTATAGAGGAGACAGACGCAAATTTTATCTCTTAAAAAAAGTTACTCCAGAAGATATTGGAAAGAAAGAACTTCCTCAATTTAATATCATACACGAAGGAAAAGGAAGAGGAAATGCTTATACAATGGGAGTTTATCGTTATACTACTATTGATAAGTTTCTAAAAGCCAAAAGCACTGCTGACCTATAGGAAGAAATATATAAAAAAGCGATTTTCTCTAGATAGAAAATCGCTTTTTTTAATACTATTATTATGATGCATTATTTACCTTTCATTTAATTGATTTTGAAAATTTATAAGGTGTACGACCTTTATTCAAAAGAGTATTAACCTTTTCTAAGTTTACAACCTTGTTCCATCATACGACAACTATTTGCTTAAGAATAAAAATAGCTGCAATTTTGCAGCCTAAAAAACGTGTTCTTTGACATTTTGTTTAATGTGGTATCGCTCAGTTTTTTAAAATAAAAAAAGAGCAATCTAACTATTTAGATTGCTCTTTTTATAAGAAGGCGGCGACATACTCTCCCACTTGCGTAGTACCATCTGCGCTAAAAGGTTTAACTGCTCTGTTCGGAATGGTAAGA
>NZ_QBKG01000024.1 GCF_003054025.1 Capnocytophaga leadbetteri | reverse complement strand
TTGATAATGAGATACGAGTATCTTGATGTAACTTGGATTGGAATGCTTTTATTAGGGTTTATCTCCAAGTTCCTCAAAAAAGTTTAAACACGTTTATTGATAATCTTATAAGGTAACAATTCTGCTTGTACCTTAATTTTTTATATAAAATTGAAACTACTTTTGTAATTCTTTCAAAATAAAGAAGATACAGGAATTACAAGAAGATTAGGTAATGGTTTAGTAATAGTTCTTATTTCATTTGATTATACCTATTTTCTCAATAACTTCTAGGTGCAAAGGTACAACATCTTGACAATATAACCAAAAAAATTACCTTTGCAACGCACGTTTGTGTGGGGCTGGTAATATGTCAATGTACTACCTATCTATGTAGTAGAATTACTACAAAAAATAAAAAACCTGCCTAAGCCTTTGTGAGAGTAAAAAAACTTTTGTAGTTTTGCCCTATATTTAAAATCGTTTAAGATTTACTAAAAGTTGTTTTGAAGTTCAACTAAGGGAAGTTAAAAAAATATTGAAACTTAGCTATAATACTATTTAATCAGTGAATGTGCTTGATTGTGTAGTTTTAGAATCTTCAATAGTATTTTTACAACTACAGCTTTTCTATATTTATGCCCAAAAAAATATTATTATCTTTCTTTATAACCTGCAGAATTTTCTTTTCCCTCAACAACGTGTATGAGTAGCATCTAACTGAATACAAGTGATATAATGCTTTAATGTATTGAGTCTTATTTGTAGAAGGTTACTATTTTAGTCCATCAAAGGAATAATGTACATTTTGATATGAAATCTTTTTTAAAATAGTCCTTAATTGGAAGTTCTCTTTATCGTATTTTATATTTTCAATAAATTGAATATCAATTAAATATATTAAAATTAAATTATAATTTGTTTTATCTACTCTTTTTCCTACACTTAAGGAGAGAATAATCCATTTATTTATCGTATATTTGCCCGAAATTCCTAATTTTTAGTGTCTTTCTCAAATCTAAAATCACTATTTTTTGGGAAATTTTACTTATAAACAACTATCAAAAAGGGGAAATCTCCTTATATTAGTCTCTACAAAATAGGAATTATGGAGCTTATTGATAATATACACAAAACTTTTGCGGAGGATTTACGTTCTACGCTTACCACGAATAGTCGTATGTCTATTGCGGCTTCTTGTTTTTCTATTTATGCCTATCAAGAACTCCGAAAAGAACTTGAGAATATTGAAGAGTTACGTTTTATTTTTACATCTCCAACCTTCATTACTGATAAGACAAACAAAGAACAGAGAGAGTTTTATATTCCACGTCTAAATAGAGAGCGAAGCCTTACGGGAAGTGAATTTGAGATCCTCCTTCGCAATGAATTAACTCAGAAGGCAATTGCTCGTGAGTGTGCTGAATGGATTCGCAAGAAAGTCCAATTTAAGTCAAATTGTACAAGAGAGAATATGATGGGTTTTGGTGTAGTGGATAACTGCTCTTATATGCCGCTAACTGGATTCACTACTGTAGAACTTGGAGTAGAACGAGGTGACAACGCCTATACAATGATACAAAAAGCGGAATCTCCCTTTAGCGAACACTATACACAATTATTTGAACAACTCTGGAACGATAAGAATCGGTTGCAAGATGTAACCAACGAAGTCATAGAAAGCATTTCGAGTGTATACAAAGAAAATCCCCCCGAACTGCTCTATTTTATCACCCTCTTCAATATCTTCCGTGAATTTTTAGATGATATTTCAGAAGACGTACTGCCCAATGAGGCCACGGGGTTCAAAGAAACCGCTGTATGGAAAAAGCTCTACAAGTTTCAGCAAGATGCCTCTCTTGGAATTATCAATAAATTAGAGAAATACAATGGCTGTATCTTGGCCGATAGTGTGGGATTGGGTAAGACCTTTACAGCTATTAGTGTCATTAAGTATTATGAATTGCGTAACAAGTCTGTCCTAGTTCTTTGTCCTAAAAAACTCTATGATAACTGGATTACCTACCGCAGTAATTACAAGAATAATCCTTTGGCTGCCGATCGTTTACGTTATGATGTGCTATACCATACAGATTTGGGTAGAAGTCAAGGCTTGAGCAATGGTATAGACCTTGAAAAAATAAACTGGGGAAATTATGATCTTGTCGTAATTGATGAGAGTCACAATTTTAGAAATGGAGGAAAAATATCAACGGACGAAGATGATCTCAATCCTCGAAAAAACCGCTATCTTCGCCTTCTTGATGATGTGATTCGTGATGGGGTTAAAACTAAAGTCTTGATGCTTTCTGCAACGCCAGTAAATAACCGATTTAATGATCTCAAGAATCAATTACAGTTGGCCTATGAAGGCGATGTGGAATCATTCGATAAACTCCTAAACACAGAAAACTCTATTGATGATATCTTTCGTCAAGGACAATTGGAGTACAATCGTTGGTGCAAACTCCCCGAAGCAGAACGCACCACAGAGGCTTTGCTTGAATCACTTAGCTTTGATTTCTTTGAGGTACTAGATAGCGTGACCATTGCTCGCTCTCGCAGACACATTGAGCAATACTATGATATGACAGAGATAGGCTCCTTCCCCGAGCGTCTCCCTGTACAATCGCGTCGTCCTCAACTCACATTGGGTCAAGACCTTATCGACTATAACCAAATCTATTCTCATCTGTCAGATTTGAATCTAGCGATTTATACACCTTCGGACTTTATACTCAAAAGCCGAATGGACAAATACATTACGATAGATGACGAAGGCAATGTCAGTGGTTTAACACGTTCGGGACGAGAATTAGGTATCCGCCGTCTTATGTGTATCAATATGCTCAAACGATTGGAGAGTTCTATTCATTCTTTTCGTCTCACCTTAGAGCGCCTCGTAGCACTACTTGCTTCCACTTTAGAGAAGATTGAGCAAGTAGAAGGTGGCGAGGCTATTTCTGTAGGAGAACATAATTTTGATGAGTACTTTGATATTGACGATCTCAACGATGAATTACTCATTGGTGGAGGAAAAACCTCTATTGACCTGCGCGACATGGACTATCTTGGCTGGAAGAACTACCTCTTAGCCGATTTACGTCTTCTCCTATTTTTGCTCGAAAAAACCGAAAGTATCACACCTGAGCAAGATGCCAAACTCCAGCACCTGCTATCGGATATCGAGCAGAAAATAGCACAACCCATCAATGCTGGCAATAAGAAAATTATTGTCTTCACAGCTTTCTCCGATACAGCAGAATATCTATATGATGCTTTAGCAAAGACTATTCAAGAGCGGCATAGCTTACACAGTGTTTTGATTACGGGAGGTATCGATGCTCGTAGCACGCTGAAGTTACCACAGCGCCACAAGATGACTTTCAACACAGCCCTCACACTGTTTTCGCCTCGTTCTAAGGATAAGGAAACTCTTTTGCCTGATGTTGCCGGTGAGATCGACTTGCTTATTGCCACCGACTGTATCTCTGAGGGGCAAAACTTGCAAGATTGTGACTATCTAATCAACTATGATATCCATTGGAATCCCGTACGAATTATTCAGCGTTTTGGACGTATAGACCGTATAGGTTCACACAATGCTTGTATCCAGATGGTCAATTACTGGCCTGACATACAGTTGGATGAATACATCAACCTCAAAGCAAGAGTTGAAAACCGAATGAAGGTATCGGTAATGACCTCAACAGGCGATGATAACCTGCTCTCCAACGAAGAGAAAGGAGACTTGGAATATCGCCGTAAACAGCTTGAGCGCCTACAAACGGAGGTTGTAGACCTTGAAGAAATGAGCACAGGTATCTCTATTCTTGACCTTGGTCTGAACGAATTCCGTCTTGACTTGCTGGACTATGTTAAGAAACATGGTAGTTTAGAGCAAACGCGTTTTGGCTTACATGCGGTTGTTCGTAGTACAGATTCTTTACCGCCTGGGGTAGTCTACATACTCAAGAATAGAAACTCAGGGGTAAACATTGACCGCAAAAATCAATTACACCCCTTTTACATGGTCTATATCTCTATGGATGGAGAAGTCGTGGTCAATCATCTACAGCCTAAAAAGATGTTAGATCGTCTCAGACAATCTTGTCGTGGTCAATCTTCTCCTTATACAGATTTGTGTAAAGCTTTTAATCGAGAGACCGCCGATGGGCGCCGTATGGATACCTACTCACGATTGTTGGGGGAATCTATCCAAAGTATCATTACTGTCAAAGAGCAGAGTGATGTGCTGAGCTTTCTAGAAGGGGCATCAGGAGACTTGTTTAGCAAAGAGATTAAAGGATTGGACGACTTCGAACTCATTTGTTTTTTCGTTGTAAGATAAATAGATTAGGTGCTATATATGAAAAATAGATGGACTATTGCAGGACTAAAGAATTCTAGAGAATCTGAAGATAAAGTGGAATTCAAAAAAGCTGAATATGGGAATGTATCCTATAACGGTGGTGATAAAACTAAAACTTCTGAAAAAAGAAGATGTATTCTTGGTTATGTCGTTGCTTTTTGTAACGAAGGTGGAGGTACACTTGTACTTGGTATGGAGGACAAATATCCTCATAAAGTAGTGGGTACGAATCAAAGTATATATGCTATAGGAGAATTAGAAAGTAAAATCTATAAAGATATAGGAATTCGACCAGATGTTTATGAGTTATATGAGGATGAAGTAGAGAAGAAAGGACGTGTTTTAGTCATAGATGTTCCTGCCCGACCTATAGGTAAAGTGTTTAAGTTCGAAGATGTCGCTCTGATGAGGGTTGGTGAAGAACTACGCCCTATGTCTGACGAGATGCTTCGAAGTATTTGGTTGGAACAAGAGTCTGATTTTTCTGCTGAGATCTGCAAAGAAGCAACTCTAGAAGATCTATCAGAGGAGGCTATAGATATACTAAAGAGGAAATATGCTACAAAACAGAAAAATACCTCCTTTATTTCTCTACCTAATGAACAAGTGTTAAGTGATCTACATCTAGTGCTTAATGGTAAGATAAGTTATGCAGCCTTAATATTATGTGGTAAAGAAGAATCTTTAGAACGTTTTCTTCCTCAAAGTCGCATTGTGCTGGAGTATAGAAAAACAGAAAGCCTTATTCCTTATAATAATCGAATAGAGTATCTGAAACCTTTCTATATAATGATAGATCAGCTTTGGCATGATGTTAACCTCAGAAATGATAAAATTGATGTCAATGAGGGCTCATATATCTTTAATATCCCATTTTTTAATGAAGAAGTGATCCGTGAGGCAATCAATAACGCTGTAGCTCATCGTGATTATAGACGTACAAGTGAGACATTTATATTACAATACCAAGACAAGCTGGTTGTAAAGAATATGGGTGGCTTACCCTTGGGAGTAACTCAAGAAAACTTACTACGAGTACAAAGCACTCCACGAAATAGACTCTTGGCAGATGTCCTATCTAAAACGGGAGTTGTAGAGAGATCAGGACAAGGCGTTGATAAAATATTCAGAAATATGCTTTCAGAGGGTAAGGAAAAACCTGATTATTCTCATAGCGATGAATTTAGGGTTGAACTACATCTATCATCTGTTGTCAAAGATGTGGCTTTTGCTCAGTTCATTGAGTCTGAACAAAGAGAGTTGCCTGAAGAAGAACAACTATCTGTTTTTGAAATCTTGGCTTTGAATCAGATCAAAGAAAATAAACATGCTAATATAGAGCCCTTGTTGATAGAGTCTTTACTAAAAAGAGGAATGATAGAGAAAAGAGGGAAAACCAATGGCATATATTATGTATTATCCAAGAGCTATTACGAGTTTGCTGGTAAAGAAGGAGAATACACTCGACAAACAAACTGGACAGTAGATCAAGCATGGCCTGTAATACTTTCACACTTTGCTACCTTTAATCAAGCTAAAATGAAAGATTTTGAAACGATACTTCAGAATCATATGACCAGACGTCAGGTAAAGGCTATGATTGAGCAATTAGTAAAGACTAATGATTTACTAAGACTTGGGAAAGGCTCTGGAACTTACTATGTAATTAGCCCTCAGTATTTTGAGAAACAGAAAATAGTGATAGAGGCAGTTGGTATAGGTCTCAAGGCAATGCAACAACAAAAACAAAATGTCCAAGATTTGTCCAAAAAGGAAAGCAAAAATGAGTAATTTTGCAAGTAAGAATACTTACAAGTTGTTAATATACAATAAGTTATAAATGTCCAAAACTTGTCCAAAAAACCTATGTACGCACTACCCAACAGCACATTGCTAAGCAAGCAGATTCCAAAGAAGGCTATCTTTGAGAAATTCGCTTTGCCTACAGCTCAGCGACAGCGTATAGATGCGGATATAGCCCGTATAGACATCATTGCACGCTTAGCACAGGATACGCTTCCTGCCGTAGCTGCTGGAAAAGAAGTGAAAGATATCTATGTACTCTCCGTCAGTCTTAAGACAAAGGACTATCATCCGGATAGCATAAAGCTGTTAGTACGGCTTATTCCCCAGTGTATGCTTTTTGTGTTATGTTACCAGCAGCAGGCTCAACTTGCTATCATTCACGAAGGACTACATACCAGTGGCTGGAATGTAAAGGACGAACTTCGTATCCCCCTCAGCGGACTTAATTTTGATGCGCTATGGGAACATTTGGTCGTTACTATTGGCGACATTTCTCTCAATACAGAGCAAACATTAGACGAGCGGATTCAAAACAAACAAGAAAAAGAACAGATACTCAAGGAAATTGAACAGCTGGAGCGAAGAATAGATAAGGAAAAGTCATTAGGCAAGCAGATGCAGCTACGTAGCCAGATTAATCAAAGAAAAAAGTACTTAGAAACGAAAGAATAAAGGAATAAAACAATATGGAAATAAAGAAACAAACCCTGACCTCAGCATCACATAGCGAGTTTACGCTTGAGGCACTAAAACAAATAGCTCCCTCAGCATTCACTGAGGTACGTGGGGCAGATGGCGAGCTGACACAGAAGGTAAATTTTGATGTGCTCCGTGAGCTACTGGGCGATGCCATTGCTGATGCTGATGAGGAGAGCTTTGGCTTTCAATGGGTGGGCAAGCAGGCGGCAAAGCGAGCAGCGGCTGAGCCTACACGCCAGACGTTGCGCCCCTTTGTGGAGGACAGTGTGGACTGGGACACGACGGAGAACCTGTACATAGAGGGAGATAACCTTGAGGTGCTAAAGCTCCTCCAGCGTGCTTACTTGGGTAAGGTGAAGATGATTTATATAGATCCGCCCTACAACACAGGGAACGACTTTGTTTACCAAGACGACTTCGCTATGAGTGGGGAAGAAATGGATGAGGCTATGGGCAATCTTGATGAGGAAGGCAACCGCCTACGCCGAAACCTCGATTCCAACCCTCGTTACCACTCTGATTGGTGCTCTATGATGTATAGCCGTCTGCTGGTAGGACGCACCCTGCTCGCTAATGATGGCGTTATCTTTATTTCTATTGATGATAATGAGGTGCACCATCTGAGAAAGATATGCGATGAGGTGTTTGGATCGGGGAACTTTATAGGGCAAATAACTTGGCTTAAAAAGAGGAAGGGAAGTTTTCTTTCTAAAGGAATAATTAGCTTAACTGAATACCTTTTAGTTTATAGTAAAGATAAGGTTGCTAATAAAGGACTATTTGGTGGAGTTCCAGATTCTAATGAATCTCAACCAATTATAAAAAGAACGAACAAAATAGGAGAATTACATTTCCCTGCAAATGTAGTAAAAACTAAACTTAAAGATGGTCTCTATAATGCAGGTACATATGGCAATGATATCAACCCGGTAACTCTTCTGAATGATATAAATGTATTAAATGGGCAAATTGTTAACGAGTTTAGGTTACTAGCCCCCTTTATTTGGTCTCAGTCAATGCTTGACAAACAGATTTCTCAAGGAAGTACTTTTGTTATAAACACCATTAATATGCAAGTTAGGGCTTATCGAGTATATGAAGAAGATTGTTTTAAAGGACTAGGAAGTGTTATAAATGGAGTTGAAATTAAAGGGACTAATGAAGACGCCTACGAAGAACTTGAAAGGTTGTTACAATGGAAAAGGATATTTGACTATTCTAAGCCGACCAATTATATTAAGGCTATAGTTAATGCGTCTACCTTCTTTGACAAAGACTCCCTCATCCTCGACTTCTTTTCTGGCTCAGCCACAACCGCCCACGCTGTTATGCAATTGAATGCTGAAGATGGTGGTAAGCGTAAGTACATTATGGTGCAGTTGCCCGAGGCAACTCCAGAGGGAAGCGAAGCACGCAAGGCGGGTTACAACACCATTTGCGAGATAGGCAAGGAACGTATCCGCAGGGCTGGTAAGAAGATTAAGGAGACTGCAGGGAATGAAAGCAAAGACTTGGATACGGGCTTTCGCGTATTACGTGTAGACTCGTCGAATATGGAAGATGCATATTTCGAGCCTGCTGGATTAAAGCAAGAAAACCTCTTCACTCAAGTAGATAGTGTGAAGTACGATCGCACAGAACTGGACTTGCTCTTCGGTTGTATGGTCGATTGGGGCGTGGAACTTAGCTATCCGCTTCGCAAGGAGGAAGTAGCAGGGAAGCATCTGCACATCGTGAACGAAGGAGCTCTTGTAGCTTGCTTTGATAGGGAAATAAACCTCGAAGCTATCCGCCATATTGCCGAAATGAAGCCACTGCGCGTCATCTTTCGAGAGTCTTGTTTTGCTACCGATGCCGATAAGCTCAACATCTACGAACAGTTCAAGCAACTTTGCGGTTGGAGCGACGACGAAGCTTACAAACGTATTCATGTCATCTAAATAACAATAAGCAATGAGATTACAATACAAACATCAAGGCTTCCAGCAAGACGCAGCACGAGCTGTTGTAGAGGTTTTTCGTGGGCAGCCACTGCAAGATGCTTTTGCTTATCGTATGGACGTGGGTAAGGGCGTACTGGATTTGGAAATACAAGGTTTTCGCAACCACGACCTTGTACTCAGCGATGATCTGCTAACCCAAAATATCCGTCAAGTACAAATAAGTCAAGACTTACAACCCATCGACCGAGTGCTTCGTGATGCTAACAACACACTAGCACTCAGCATAGAGATGGAGACAGGTACGGGTAAAACCTATACCTACATCAAGACAATGTACGAACTATATAAGCACTATGGATGGACAAAATTTATCATAGTTGTACCCAGTGTAGCTATTCGTGAAGGGGTGATCAAGAGTCTTGAGACAATGGGCGATCATTTTGCGGAAGAGTATGGCGAGCGTATGCAGCACTTTGTCTATGACAGTGCACGGCTCACCGCGATTGATCAGTTTGCTTCCGATTCAAAGATACATGTGATGGTCATCAATACCCAAGCCTTCAATGCTACAGGGTCAGATGCCCGACGCATTACAATGAAGTTAGAAGATTTTGCTTGGCGCAAGCCGATCGATGTAATTGGCCAGACACGCCCTATTCTTATCATCGACGAACCGCAAAGCGTACTTGGAGCGGATAAGAAGAACAAAACACGTCAAGGACTCCAGCAGTTCAACCCTCTGTTTTCGCTTCTTTATAGTGCTACACACCGCAAGGACGATATCTACAACCAAATATATCGTCTTGATGCTATTGATGCTTTCAATAAACGCCTTGTCAAAAAAATTGAGGTGATGGGGGTAGAGCAAGTGGGAACAACAGCTACCAATGGCTATCTTTATCTTGATAGTATCGTACTTTCTAAGAAGAAAGGTGAAGCACCTCGCGCTCGTATTAGCTTTGATGCTACAACCAAGGTAGGCTTACGTACCGCCACACGTTTAGTGGATGAAGGGTTTGATCTTTATGCAGAGAGTGGAGACCTTGAGGCTTACCGAAATGGCTATATCATAGAACGAATTGATGGGGCAAAAGGCTGCATTCGCCTAAGTAGCGGACAAGAAGTCTATGAAGGGCAGGCAATAGGAGCCATTACCGAGGATATACTTCGTCGTATACAAATTCGAACTACAATACAAAAACATTTTGAACGTGAGCAACAGCTCTATAAGCAGGGAATCAAAGTATTGAGCCTATTCTTCATCGATGCAGTAGAAAAATACCGTATCTATGAAGCAGGAGGCGAGACACGCAAGGGACGTTGGGCAGAAATTTTTGAGGAAGAGTACAGTTCTGTTTACAATGAAATGATACAAGACCTCTTTATGGACGAGGATTATAAACAATATCTTAATAAAATTGCTGCAACAGACACCCACGCTGGCTATTTCTCTCAAGATAGAAAAGGAAAGATGATTGACTCGACCGTGAAGCGTGGAGAAACAGCATCGGGCGATACGGATGCCTATCAGCTAATTATGCGAGATAAAGAGCGTTTGCTCTCGTTTGCCGAACCTACACGCTTTATCTTCTCCCACTCCGCTCTAAAGGAAGGTTGGGACAATCCCAATGTATTCCAAATCTGTGCACTCAAGCAGAGTGATAGCGAGGTAAAGAAACGTCAAGAGGTCGGGCGTGGCATGCGCCTATGTGTTAATCAGCAGGGAGAGCGTCAAGATAGCGACCTATTGGGAGAGGGTGTATATGACACAAATATACTCACAGTTGTAGCCAGTGAGAGTTATAAAGATTTCTCTGAGGCGTTGCAAAAGGAACTTGCTGAGAGTATTACCTCTCGTGCGGTGTTGGTTACAGCAGCATTATTTACCGGTAAAACTATTGTCAAAGCCAATGGAGAAAAGCAGAAAATTAGTGAATCTCAGGCTGCTACTATTATGGAAGAACTTATCTCGGCAGGCTATGTTAAAAAACAGAAGCTAACGGAGAAGTACTTCGAGGATAAAAAGGCTGGTACAATACAACTTGACGAATGGCAAGGAGAACAAGATGCCATCATCAAGGAATTGGATAAGGTATTTAGTCCAGAAGTATTCAAAGTGGATAATGGGCGAGGAAAAGAAACAGCTAAGTTTCAGGCTGAGCGATTTGCCAAGAAGGAGTTTCAAGACTTATGGAAACGCATCAATAGCAAGACCTACTATGAGGTAGACTTTGAGACAGAAGGATTAATTCTAAAAGCCATTACCGGTCTAAATGAGTCGCTTCATGTTACAGAGATACATATTGCCATCACAGCTGGCACACTGGCAAATATTAACTCAAAGGAGGAACTTGAAGAGGGGCGTGCTATGCAAGTAGGCACAACACAAAATGTAAAGGTAAACGAAGCGGTGGCAAGCGGAGTGCGCTACGACCTTGTTGGGGAGTTGGTGCAGCGTACAGGATTGAAACGCAGTACGATAGCCGCTATACTTACAGGCATCAAGTCCGAGACTTTTGGAATGTATCGCAAGAACCCCGAGGAGTTCATCATTCGTGCCAGCAATATCATCAATGAGCAGAAAGCCATTGCGGTGATAGAACATATCACTTACCATAAGATGAATCAGGAATACGATGTAAGTATATTCTCAGAGCAAGAACTCCGTGGACGTATCGGCATCGATGCCATACAGAGTGAAAAATCGCTTTACGACCTCGTTATCGTGGATAGTCAAGGTGTAGAAAAACATTTTGCTGAGCAGTTAGAGCAGCAGGATGCAGTCGAGGTTTATACCAAGCTACCACGTGGCTTCTACATCAATACGCCTGTAGGCAAGTATAATCCCGACTGGGCAATTGTGTTCCGAGAAGGAGAAGTGAAGCATATCTACTTCGTAGCAGAGACTAAGGGCTCAGAAGATATCACCCAGCTCCGAGCTGTCGAGCATGCTAAAATAGAGTGTGCTAGTCGTCACTTTGCCTCTATCTCTGATAGCAAACTTAAGTTTGGAGTAGTCAAAAACTATGAGACATTGTATAACAAGGTAATGCAGGATTAGAATATGATTTAAAAAGCCCTTAAGAAATTTATACGGAAGCGATTAATACAGGGGAAAAGTAACCTATTATGATTTAGGAACAGCTTAAAAATCACTTTTAATACTTGAATTTAAGAAAAATGGTTATTTCAAAAATTGAAATCAATAATATAAAAGGAATTGGGAATTTGACTATAAATCAAAATATACACCCAAATCGTCCTAATATTCTTGTTGCTCCTAATGGTTTTGGTAAAAGTTCTTTAGCTGTAGCCTTTAAAACTCTAGTGGCAAATAAAATAGAATTAAAACCAGAAGTAGAGCCAATTCCTAAGAATGGTGATCCTTCAGTAGTTTTGTCTTTAAGTACAGGGCAAACTATTTTTGCAGACAAGGATAGCAATACAATCCGAGATTTTTTTTCAATTCATGTTGTTACTAATCCGCTGTTACCTACCGCTAAAGCCCAGAGATTCGGAAAAGTTGTAACAGCTAGGGCTTCTATGAACATTGAGCCAACCATAGTAATAAAGACTATACCGAAAGATGTGTACTTTGATTATAAGTTGGCTAATATGAAAAGAGCATTTGGAGCTAGTAATAAGATTCTTATGGATATATCAATGTTATATTCTAATTATACTTTTTTGAACAAAGTAGAGAAAATGGTTAATACACATATATTTGAGCTTAAACCATATGAAAAATCTATATCCAGTATATTAGCAGTTATTAATAATTCACATACAAAAACTGCAATAGAAATCAAGAATTATATTGTAGCAAACTCTATGTTTGCAGGGTTATGTCCTGAATTCCATGCTATATCTGCATTTATTAAGGAGGAATTGGCACTTGATGATGTTGATGCTTACCTTTCTGCATGGCAGTTTATTACCGTTAAATTAGCGATGGGTACTAATTATAAAAAAGCCCTACGATACGCCGAGTATATTGCTAAAAAGAGAAACTTGGATAACACCCTAAAAGAGATTAATCCATTTTCAGATAGATTTAAAATCGTCTCTAAAGAAAAGAATCGTTCTCTGATAGTTGAATGGCCAGAAGCTCATATGATTTCTAGTGGTCAGAGGGATATTATGGTATTTATTGCAAAGCTAATAGAGTGCGAATATCAGGTAGAACGTAACTGCATATTAGTCATTGATGAATTCTTTGATTACCTTGATGATGCTAATGTGGTAGCCTTTCAATATTATATATCAACATTAATTGATTCTTTCAAAAAATCTAAAAGAATAATTTTCCCTATATTACTGACTCATTTGGATCCAAATTATTTGAAACATTTTTGCTTTAATGATTCACGCCTAAATGTTGTTTATCTAAAACAGGTTAATGCTCGAGTTAGCGATAAGATGGCGAAGTTGGTTGAGAAGCGAGAAGAAACAAGTGTTAAAGATATCCTAGATATCCATTACTTTCACTTTTCAGACAATAGCAATGATGTAGATTTCTCTGAAGAGTTTGAAAGCTTGGGCCTTAATAAAGACTGGGGGGTTCCAGAGGCCTTTGTGAAAAAGATTAATCGAGAACTTAGAACGTATTTGTTGCAACCTGAAGACAAGTATGATCCCTTAGCTGTTTGCTTTGCTATTCGAAGAAGAGTAGAAGAACTCGTATATTTCAAATTGCAAGAAGAACATAGAATCCTATTTTTATCCACACACGGTACGAATGAAAAGCTGCATGAAGCTCAAAAACATGGTATATCTATACCGGAAACTTATTTTCTATTGGGAATTGTTTACAATCATCCTCTACATATTGCTGGTAATGAAGATTTATCTAAACCACTAAGTATGAAATTAGATAATCCTTCTATAAAGAATATGATCAGAAAACTCTGGGAATAGGAACCACACAATCTCTCTTTTGATTCAGAAAGCAGCATTTGTATCACAAATATTTGTATAAGTGAGAAAATTCTAGTACCTTTAAAACCATAAATAAAGGAATACATAACAAACAATAAATATTGTGGTAGGCAGAGCTTAGATACTTCTAAATTTTGGGTGTAATGGACAAAATTAACGCTGAAAAGTTGGATAATCCATTATTTTATCTACCTTTGCAAAAATTTGAAAAAATGAATAATCCATTTATTTATTGTATCTTTGCACAAAATTCTGGATTCTAGTTTTCTTTTCTTCAAACACAAACTAATCTTTAGATTTTTTTACTTTTCAGATAAAGTCTATATCAAACACTGATAAAGAAGAAATTCAAAAATTAGGGCTTATAAACATCGTTGTTTATATTGCTGGATTTTAAATATAAAGGAAAGACTATAGCAGCTGTTGCAGTAGGATTGGATAGATATATTTGAAGGAGAAGAAATATATTATATACTGCTAATGGAACTCCACAAATCTGTTTTTCTGTAGCTGATATTCCAAGTGATATATTCTCGTCCTACTAAAAAGGACTGGAGAATATCTAAACCTAATGAAAAAGAAGAATTTATTTGTAGCTCTGATTTTAGAGATAAAAAAGTTCTTCCATACAGGAGAAGAAAAATAGTTACAAAACAACCAAATTTGCTGATGGAAAAATAGAAATTATTTTATAGACACCTCAATTTATTTATTGAGGTGTCGAAATAATTTCATATATTTGCGCTCTGAAAATTAATGTGTTATGGAATTATTTAAAGGTCAAAGCCTCTTAGAGTTTACTGAACGCTTTAAAACAGACTTAGATTGCGAAGAATATCTAGCTTCTTTAAAGTGGGAAGATGGATATTGCTGTCGCAAATGTGGTCATAAAAAATACCAAGTCAGAAAAGATTTTTCACGTACTTGTAATATCTGTGGAGATACGGAAAGTCCTACTGCTGGAACACTATTTCATAGACTAAAATTTGGGTTACGTAAAGCATTTTTTATATGTTTTGAAATGACAACTACAACTAAAGGGTTATCAGCCTCACAAGTTGCTCGTCGTTATGAAATTAGTCGTCAGACTGCACATTATTTTATACAAAAAGTCCGAGAAGCTATGAAATCCAGTGAATCGCACAAAATGAATGATAGAGTGCAGGTTGATGAATTTACCATAGGAGGAAAAGAGGAAGGAAAACAAGGTAGAAGTTACGACACAAAAAAAAGAAAGTTCTTTGTGCAATAGAACTTACTGACCGAGGTAAAGTAAAGCGCTTTTACGCACTAAAAATACCTGATTTTTCCTCAAAATCATTACGAACAATATTTGACAAACACATTAGTAAAACAGCACAAGTTACTACTGACGAATGGAAAGGATATAAACCTATAAAAGACTTTGATATAACTCAAATTCCTAGTAATAATGGGAAGAATTTTCCTACATTACATAAGGTAATACATCAAGTAAAGTCTTGGATACGAGGTATATATTCTTGGGTATCAGAATTTAACATAGACCGATATTTAGCGGAATACAGTTTTAGAATTAATCGCTCACAGAGCAAAGAGACTATCTTTAACAAATTAATGAAAAGAATTGTTGAGCGTTCTCCCGTTTCCCAAAGTCAATTAGTATGTAACTAAATAGACACCTCAATATGTTTTTTCACAAGTAACATCGTTTTTGCCCCAAAGATTTTTTAATAGATTAGTTTCTAAATATGATGATAGAACTAAAAATTGGAAATTTTCTCACTGGAACCAGATGTTAGCCCTAATTCTTGGACAACTTATGGGCTACGCTAGCCTTAGAGAACTTGTTGGTACTATCAATGCTAATTCTAAGATGTCTTATCATTTAGGTCTTAGAAAAAATCTTATAGATTTAAAGACCTTTTCTATTGCAAATAAGGTTAGAGATGTAAAAATATTTGAGCAATATGCTTTCTATATGATAGATATAGCTCAAAAAAAGCTCTCTTTTAAAGACTTTTGCTTGCATGGAAAATTCTATGCTATAGATTCTACAACCATTGATCTATGTATGTCTGTCTTTGAATGGGCTAATTTTAGAAGCACTAAATCAGGAATAAAAATCCATATACAAATTGATTTAGCTACTAAGATACCTACATTCTATAGAATTACAAACGCTAATGTTCACGATACCAAGGGAATGGATTTTATAGAAATTGAGCCTTTGGCATGTTATGTGTTTGATCGTGGCTATTTTGATCTAAATAGGCTTTATAAAATAAATTTAACAAATGCTTTCTTTATTATTTGAGAGAAAGGCTTACCTGATTATGAAATTATCTCAGGAGAAGACCTTCTTGAAAATGATGATAACATCTTGTGTGATCAAACAATTAGGTTTACAGTAAATAGGAATAAGAATAATTACCCCTCTGAACTTAGGCGAATTGTTTATTATGCACTAGAACTTAAAAGAACTTTTGTTTATTATACAAACAATTTCTATCTAAAAGCTAATGAAATAGCTTTATTGTATAAGAATAGGTGGCAAGTTGAACTATTTTTTAAATGGATAAAGCAATATCTCAAGTTAAAAACCTTTTGGGGAACATCTGAAAACGCTGTTAGAATCCAGATTCATATAGCTATTATCACTTATTGTCTAATAAATATCATCAAAAACGACTTAAAACTTAAAGGAACTATAATTGACACAATGCGTATAATAGGAAATTCCTCATTTGTGAGTACCTCTATTATGGAGCTTTTTACACCTTGTAAGAAACAAGAAATTATCAAAAATATACAATTAGAATTTAATTTTTAACATTAACATTTTATTGATAAACACCAGTGATTTTGCTTAATGGTATATGATGAATACAATCTCATTAAAATTCTTGCAACATTCATTTATTACAAAGAAAATTTCAGTAATTTTGTAATTTGATATTATGAGGGAACCCTTTTAATCAATCTTTTTGATTTTAAATGCATAAAATTATCAAAACACCTCTTTCTTGCAAGAAAAAAGTTACTTTTCTTGTATCGAACTCACGTTAATTAATACTAAAAGGAAATATATAATTCAATTAATATGTGGACAGATAATATTACAGATAAAGACTTTTTAGGTTTCGATGTACATGCCAACTTGATAAAAGAACTCATAAAAGACGAAAAAATGTTACCTCTTACTATTGGTCTTTTTGGAGATTGGGGAAGCGGAAAATCAAGTATTTTAGAAATTATTAAAAAGGAAGTAGAAAAAGAACCTAATACAGTATGCCTCTACTTCAATGGATGGGTTTTTGAAGGATATGATGATGCAAAAGCTGCTTTGCTCGAGACAATATTGAAAGAATTTGAAGACAGTAAAAAGTTTGGTGAAGAAATAAAAGATGATATAAAAAAACTATCGAAATCTGTTAATTGGATGAGAGTTATTGGATTTGGAATAAAAAATATTGGATTACCCGCTGCCGCTGCTTATATGACGGGAGGTTTAAGCATTATTACTGAACTAGTAAACAGTTTAAAAGAAGCGGCAAAAAAACCAAAAGAATTAATAGAAAGAATACAAAAACATGATACGGAAAGTTTTCTGAAACAATTTGTAAAGGAACCTGAGAATACTGATATGTTCGATGTAGTACGCAAATTTCGAGATGATTTTGAGGAATTATTAAAAAAATCCAAAATTAAAAAACTTGTTATCATTATTGACGACCTCGACAGATGTCTTCCAGATCGAATAATTGATAATTTAGAAGCTATAAAATTATTTCTGAATGTAAAGAATACCGCATTTGTAATAGGAGCAGACCCAAGAATTGTTAGGCATGCGATTGAATACAGATATAAGGATAAGATTGTTGACACAAATGCCGAGAACACAAATGATAGGATTGTGAATGACTATCTTGAGAAATTGATTCAAATTCCTTACAGCCTACCTAAACTATCCGATTCCGAAGTAGAAACATATATTACATTACTTTTTTGTGAAAATGACTTGGTGTCAGCAGATGACTTTAATAAAGTGTTGGAAGCATTTAAGAAGTTCAGAGAGGAAGAAAGGTATTCTGTATTTGATTTTGCTAAGGTCAAAGATGCTGTAGGAGATGCAAGTAAAACAGAAAGATTGGAACAGAATGTTTCGCTAATTGCAAAGTTATCGCCTATTATTTCGGAAAGTTTATACGGAAACCCTCGGCAAATTAAGCGTTTCCTAAATACGTTTATGCTAAGAAAGAAATTAGCTACAGTTGCTCATATAAAAGATTTCAGAGATGATATATTAGCCAAACTAATGATTTTGGAATACGCAGAACCAAAACTTTTTGAAATATTATACAGTTGGCAAATATCCAATCAAGGTATTGCTACTCAATTAGAAAAACTAGAAGAAATTTGCTGTAAGAAAAGCGATGTACAATTAACTTTCACGGACGATTTAAAAGAATGGAACAAACCCAAAATTGTTAATTGGATGAGTAGTGAACCATTGCTTTCTAAAATTGACCTTCGGGACTATTATTGGATTTCAAGAGATAAATTGTCATCCATGCAAAGTAACCTATTAGTTCCGCCAGTGGTTAAATCATTGATGACAAAGTTAGAGCCAGATGGTATGGCAGAAAAATTAACTATTAAAATCCTTAATGAAGAACTAAAGGTTTTGAATGGAAATTATCAAAGTGCATTCTTCAGTCTGTTGAAACAACGAATAATTACAGAGCCTGATAAAAACAGGTATTATGAACTATTTAATATCGCATTAAGAGCGGGATTTGACTGTAAACCTGTTTATGTTGAAGCTCTTACAAGTGCAGGAAGGAAATTACCACCTGCGGTAATTGAATCTTTAAAGGAGTTTACAGGAACTCATTCAGAATTCAACCAATTTGTAAAAATTAAACAAAAAGGAAAAATATAATGGGAACATCGAAATCTTATGAAGGGGCTAAAGGTCATCCCAATTGGTCACAACTAAGCGGTAGTGTGACGAGAGCATGCGAAACAGGAACTATTTCCATTAATAGTTTAAGTAATGTTACTTCTAATTTTGCGAAGTTTTTAGGAGGCTCAAATTTTGGAGGGAGAGGAAAATCCAAAATCGGAGGTCGAGCGGGTATAAGAACAGCACAAAAATTAGGAGGCTTTTTAAGCGACGTAAAAACTAAAGGATTTAGGCCTGCTCTATCAGGTATTGGTTTTGATGTAACTGATAGCACTAAGCCAAATGAAGCTATAAATTATTTGTTGGAGTATTGTGCTGGCGTTGCATCCTCGTTAGATGAAACTGCTGCTAAAGCTGCCGAAAGACAATTGCTTGAAGAAATAGGTAGCGAAGCAAAAGATTTCGAAGAATTAGCGAAGAATTTTGAGGAAAAGATAGAAGAATATGGTATCGAGGAACTTTTGATAAAGTATTATGCTTATTATATTTATGAACATCTATCTATTGATTTTTACGAGAAACTCATTGAAGAAAAAGGAAAAGCAGCAACATCAAACTTTTATATTCAGCTAAAAAAATACCTTGTTGAAAAGGTGAAGAATATTGCTCGAAAACGAAATGTTAGTAAGATTAGTTGGGCTGATAAAGAAGGTGATGAGCTGGTAAAGAATATTTTTGAAGATACACTTAAAGCATTTGAGAATTATGAAAGTTAATATTACTATACCAAAAGCTCGAAAAGGCAAGTTTTCGGAAATAAAACTTGGATATAAAAATGAAGAGAATGAAGATATTCAGGTTCTATTGAATGTTGATTTTCAGAATCTATATGAATTTACGAGGAAGAAAAACGGAATCGGATTTGATGTTTTTTTAATAGGCTGTTTTGTTTATGGAATTGATATTCTTCTGCCAAGAAAGAGTTTTTCAGTCAATGGATGGTCTCGTGAAATTGAAGTTGAATTTCCTGTTGAATCACTAGATTTATTCAACGGAGGTAAGAATGAATTAGAACAACTTCTGTCTTTTTTAACAGGAGATTATTGGCAAATATCATTTATACAACGAGATGTAACGTCCCTATTTGTAAATACAAAAAAGGTTTATTCAAATGACTATCGTAAATCTCATAAGAGAATAAGTTTATTTTCTGGAGGACTTGATTCCTTAATTGGTGTAATAGATCAATTAGCAAAGTCCAAAGATAGGATGGTGCTTGTTTCTCATTATGATGCAACATTCAAGGGCGCCAAATCCGACCAAGATAAAATTCATAAAATCCTGTACAAGAAATACTCGCATTATCATTTACTGCAAACAAGAGTAGACTTAGAAGGATATGATATAAATGGGAATAAGATAAATACTGAAACAACATTGAGAAGTAGGTCATTCTTATTCCTTTGTCAAGCAGTTTTTGTAGCATCATCAATTGAAGATGGAATAGAAATTCTGATCCCAGAAAATGGAACTATTTCTTTAAATCATCCTCTAACACCCTCGAGAAGGAGTAGTTGCAGTACTAGAACAGCTCATCCGTATTATCTGATAAAAGTTATTGATTTCATTTCGAAGTTAGGATTAAATCACCTTATAAAAAACGAGTATGAAATGAAAACGAAAGGGGAAATGTTAGAAGAATGTATAGACAATGATATATTAAGAGCCACATATAAAAAATCTTGTTCTTGTGCTAAACGGGGAACACGTAAAGATATCCGCGATGTGATGACAGGAACGAATCATTGCGGCATATGCATGCCTTGTATATATAGAAGAGTTGCTTTGCATAGAATAGGGGTAGATGATGAAGTAGTGGGTACGAATCTTTTTAATCCCCAAAAGTATCCTTTGGAGAAACTACCTGATGTCCCTGCTTTTCTTGACTATATGAGAAATCCTCTCTCAATTGAGGATATTGAAAAGAATCTTTTGATAAATGGAACTTTACCATTAAATAAAGTAGAACAGTACGCAAGTGTAGTCTTTAGAACCCGAAGCCAAATTATAGATTGGATTCGGGATAAAGGAAGTGTTGAGATTAAAAATAAATTAGGTATTCAATGATAGATGTTCACTGCCATTTTGACATGGCAAAAAATCCCGAAAAATATATTTCGGAAAATGAGAAAAGGCAAATTATAACGATTGGAATGACAAATTTGCCAAGCCATTTTCAAATGGGTGTAAATCATGTAAGACAGTATAGGTATATTCGGCTTGCATTAGGCTTGCATCCATTGAGAGCAACAGAACATGAGAAAGAGTACTCGAAGTTCAAACAATATCTTGATATGACATCATATATAGGAGAAGTTGGATTAGATTTCTCAAGAGAAGGATTTGCAACAAAGGAAATTCAGATTAAAAGTTTTGAGTTTGTTTTAGATTGTGTAAAATCAAAAAATAAGATTTTAAGCTTACACTCCCGACGAGCAGAGAAAGAGACATTAGAAATGCTTATCAAGAATAGAATTAGAAATGCAATTTTCCACTGGTATTCTGGACCTATTAATATCATAGAAAGAATTGTAGAGTATGGTTATTTCTTCTCCATTAATTCTGCGATGTCTTCATCTGGAAATGGGAGAAAAATAATATCTAAGATTCCTAGGGAGCTAATACTGACAGAAACGGATTTTCCTTATACTAATGGAAATTTAATAGATACGTATTCTTATCTATCTGATATATGGGGAGAATCAAAGGATTTTGTAAAAAATACAATAAAGCAGAACTTTTTGCGAATCATTCAAAATATTAAATGATTGAAAAAATAGATTTCAATTAAGATATCAGGAGAGAGATTGTATCCAAGAAATAAATACTTTAACTTATTTTGAGGTATAATGGACAAAAAGGTTGCTATTTTTTAGATGTTTGTTTCTAATGGACAAAAAGGTTGCTGTTTTTTATCTTGAACATTTGGAGATAGATAAAAGAAGTATTACCTTTGCCTCATCTGTATAAACGGAAATAGGCTCTGCTGGGGAGCAACCTATCAGGGATAATACAGATGCTATACAAAATGTTAATATGAGGGTGCTTGTGATAAGGCACCCTCTTTTATTAATATTTTGGCAGCTCCTATGCCTTTAAAAACCCATCAATAAACTTCTTTTTTCTATCTAATGATAAACCATTATGATTTCTCAGTTTATTTTTTAAATCTGCAAAGTGTCCATCAATAGCATTAGTAGTATTAGGTATTTCTAATTCAAAGTGATCATACCAAGTAAAAAGCCAAGGTAAATTATTCTTCAAACTTCTATAAGCACTTCTCAACCTTTTATGAGTGTAAAAGGTCTTGTTTGTCAATGGATTAACACTTCTTTCATTAAGAAAGTCTTTCCATTTTTCATACCATAATCCTAAAGCTCCTTCAAAAGATTCTTTATCGGTATTAGTCAAAAAATCTACAATTTTCATCAGTTCTTGACCAGCTTGAAGTTTGGGTTTCATTGTCAAATACCTAACAACAATCTGTTTTTGATGAAACTGACACATTTGCACAGGAACACCTTCAAAAGATTGTAACAAGCCCTTTCTACCATCACAAACGATAGCTACTATTTCAAAACCTTTATTTTTAAGCTCTTGAACGCCACGTATATACAAGGAATTTGTCTCATTCTTTACATAATATTTTAGGAGATTTTCTTTTGTTATATTATCCTTAAAAAGCATAACTCCAAAAGCTCTTCCCCAGTAAGTTATCCATTAAAACAATTACTTTTCGGGCTGTTTTAGCCTCTATTTTGACTGAATAAGCATCCAGCTTCCTTTTAATTGTTTTTATTGAACAACTATACTTTTCAGCTAACTGAGCGTACGTTTGCTTACCTTGGACATACTCTTTCCAAAGTTGCTCTTGGTCTAAAATTAGTTGCCTTTTAACTACAAAAACTTTATTACAAGCATAGCATTTATAACGTTGAACTCCATTTTTCTTCCCATTTTTCTTGGTTATTTTACTACCGCAGTAAAAGCAATTTTTTTATTCATATTTTCAAATGCTTACAAAGGTAGATAAAATAAGGGTTTATGCAACTTTAAAGCAACCTTTTTGTCCATTACGCCTATTTTGAAAATAATAGACATTTCGAGAAATACAGTTAAAACTACATACAGTTTTTGGTAACATGAAAACTTAGAACTTTACAAACATCTTAAGGTAACACGAGTTTGATGTAAGCAGAATTATATTTCTTCTCCCACAGATTCCACAGATTTTCACGGAGAGAAAGATACAACAACTAAGTGTACCTCTGTAATTCCTAAGGATAAATAAGATTTTTGGTCTTATAAAAATCTGTGTAAATCGCAACAGTACAATTATACAAACATAGAAAATCTGTGAAATCCTTGAAAATCCGAGGAAACTTTCGTTATATCGAACTCACGTTAAAGTAAAAGGGGTTCAACGCTACAAATGTTATGCTTGTGCGAAGTAATTTCTATCTAAACGACAAGTAAATTTAGATGAAGAGCAACTTTGGGAAGAGTATGTCAGAGGCAAACAAACGTATACTCAATTAGCCTAAAAATATGAATGTTCCGCTAAAACAATCAAAAGGAAGTAAGATGATTATTCGGTTAAAATACAGGCTAAAACACCTCGTAAAGTTATTGTTTTAATAAATATAACTTACTGGGAAAGAAACTTTGGAGTTATGCTTTTTAAAGATACTATAACAAAGGAAAAACTTTTGAAGTACTATGTGAAAAATCAAACAAATGCTTTGTATAAACAAGGTATTCAAGAACTTAAAGATAAATGTTTTGAGATAATGGCTTTCGTTTGTGATGGTAGAAAGTGGTTTTTGCAATCTTTTGAAAACATTCCTGTACAAATGTGTCAATTTCTCCAAAAACAAATTGTTGTTAGGTATTTGACTAAGAAACCTAAACTTCAAGCAGGACAAGAACTGATGAAAGTTATAGACTTACTTACCAAAACAGACAAAGAATCTTTTGAAAGAGCTTTAGGATTATAGTATAATAAATGGAAAGATTTTCTTAATGGAAGAAATGCTAACTCTTTGATCAACAAGACATTCTACGTCTATAAAAAGCTTAGAAATGCTTATAGAAGTTTAAAAAACGACTTCCCTTAGTTCTTCTCTTGGTATGACAATAATAAGCTAAATATGCCTAATATAACTAATGTCATTGATGGACATTTTGCAGGCTTAAAAAAATAAAATTAGGAATCATAATGGACTGTCTTTGAGTAGAAAAAAGAAATTTATTGATGATTTTTTTTAAGGTATAGGGCTGCCAAAATATTAATAAAAAGAGGGAGTCTTGTTACAAGCGTCCTCATGTTAACATTTTGTATAACATCTGTATTATCCCTGATAGGTTACTCCCCAGCAGAGCCTATTTCCGTTTATACAGATTCAACAAAGATAAAACATATTCTTGGCATAGACAAATATTAATCTAAAAAATAGTATTAATTTTGTCCATTAGAAACAACCATCGATAAAATAGCATTAATTTTTTCCATTATATCTCAAAAAACATATTAAAAAAAGCAGGTTTTATCTTTGTGTTTCTACCTGTAAGGTATTTATGAATTGTTTTCTGTAAGGTCATATAAATTGAGTGTTAGTAAAAAACCACGACTTCGGAGTGCGTTTTAAGCCCCTGCAAGGGCAAGTTGTTTTGAGTGCCTAAACGCCTAATGCGTGCCTCAAAACACAACTTGCTCTGTTCGGGTGAACAGAAAATTCTCCCTAAAGGTCGAATTTTAATTAACCATAAGAAAAGGAGATAAATACTACAAGCTCATAAAGTGATTTAGGGCATATTAGCAATATATTTAATCACTTACTTACAAAGTTATTTACAATTCTATGTAAAGCTATATGTATATTTGTATATTACTTTGCATTCACGCATCAAAGCAAGCAAGTATGTACAAAGGTAAAAACGTAATTAGGTAGCTACATAGTTTGAAATTTTTATTCGACAATGGGAGGAAAAGCGGTATTCGTTTCAAAAAACAATCTGTAAGAAGCGGCATTTTTCTCATATTTGACATTTTTTTATTCGCTTAAAGGTCGGAATGAGCTGGTTTCGTTTCGAGTGCCATAAAAGGTCTGTGTTTAGCTTCTGCAAGGTTTTTCAAAAAAATACTACCCGCAGGACAACGGACAAGGGCTGGAGATTTTTTTGAAAACCCATCGGGCTTGACCTTGCAAGAAGCGTTAAGAACACAGAAATACCTTTGCACTCGAACAACGAACCGCCATTACGTGCCTTAAGTGTTTAAAATAGGGAAAATAGGTAAGTCTTAATAACACTCTTATCTTTGTGAGATAGCTTTTTGTAAGGCAACAAAAAAATCCATTGACACATCTCTTTTTGAGATGTTATCAATGGATTTTAATTCTAAGAAGAAATTTGTTAGTTATCCTATCTTTAAATTCTTTAATCGTTCGGCAGCAATTTCCATATCCTTGCTGATTTTCTCATTGGTGATTTTAGCATAAATCTGGGTAGTTTTGATATTCTTATGTCCCATCATCTTGCTAACACTTTCCAAGGGAACCCCTTCTGTTAAGAACAGAGTACCAAAGGTATGGCGTGCCCAGTGAAAGGAGATAGGTTTTTCACGAATGATGTTACAATCTTTCATCATCTTTTTAATCAGGAGGTTGCAATTAGCATTGGAGGGTGTAGGAAATAGTGCCTCTGTACGAGTCGTACCCTCATACTTTTCAATAATTTTCTCGGCTATATCTAACAGACGTACATTACAGGGCACATCGGATTTCTGACGACGTTTGATAAGCCATTTGTTGCCGTCAAAGAATGATTGTAAGTGACTTTTTTTGAGCTGCTTGATGTCAATATACGAAAAACCTGTAAAGCAACTAAAAACAAATAGGTCTCGTACTAATTCAACAGAGGCTTTTTTAGGGGTATATTGCAAAAGAGTTGTCATATCCTAAAATAGGTTTACACTAAAAAAAGGAAAAAATATGACAAAAGGGCGAGCAGAGATAGTTCGGTACAGTGATTGCTTTAAGAGAGCTGTCATAGAAGAAATAGAGAAAAAAGGCTTAAGTA
>NZ_QBKG01000023.1 GCF_003054025.1 Capnocytophaga leadbetteri | reverse complement strand
TACTTAAGCCTTTTTTCTCTATTTCTTCTATGACAGCTCTCTTAAAGCAATCACTGTACCGAACTATCTCTGCTCGCCCTTTTGTCATATTTTTTCCTTTTTTTAGTGTAAACCTATTTTAGGATATGACAAGTCCCACTTGTCTCACTCGTCCCACCTGTCTCAATCCTCCCACCTGTCTCAATCCTCCCACCTGTCTCAATCCTCCCACCTGTCTCAATCCTCCCACCCGTCTCACTTGTCCCACAACTCACAATTCCCTTCGCACTATTTAGAGCACATTATAGGCTTAAAAAACTCTTCTCGCTATGGCAAGTAAAGAGAAATAGTAGGGCAGTTCTTTTGTATTTTACTGATTAGTAAGTTGTTGGAATTTCAACAACATATCTGATACATTACCCTTTATGGTGATTTTTAAAATCAGTTGTTACCTTACACTCTCTTAGAAGGTAAGAACGTCCATCTGATAGAATAAAAGACTCCTTATCAATCCAGCCTACCAATATATGTAATAATTCAGCACTTCTTTTTAGTTGGTTTCGCCATCCTTCTATATCCATATGATATTGGACAGAGAAAAACATATCTCCTTCAGGTGTTATTATGAAACAGCCATCTTCAACGACTCCCCCTTTTGTCGCTAATAAAGGCTTTTGTGCATTTACTATTTTGAAAAAATCATACTTCTCTGTTTTTTGTAAATATAGTATTTCTACACCTTCAATCTTTTCAAAACCTGATATTTTTACATAGTCATTCATATTATTTTGTTATTTTAAATTGAAAATTAGTAATTCCTGCTTCTTCAAAAATCTTTGTATAATGATCTCTTTATTCTTCGGAGTTAGTATGATATATTACCCCCGCTGGCGCAAGCTTGTAGCTTGTGCCCAATTCAAAATTCAGAATTCAAAATTCTCTTCCTGTCCCACTCGTCCCAATCCTCCCAGCCTTCTCAATCCTCCCACCTGTCCCACTTGTCCCACAATTCATAATCCCCCTCGCACTATTTAGAGCACATTATAGGCTTAAAAAACGCTTATCTCTATGGTAAGTAAAGAAAAATAGTAGGTCAGTTCTTTTGTATTGTATTGATTTTTAATGAAATAAAATTTTAACAACACATCTGATACATTACCTAAATTACACATTCTCAAAATAACTTAGTCTATAATTCACCTTATTATTCAATGATAAATTCAGTATTAGAAAGTTTCAAATTATATGTTTTATTTAAATATTCAACTACTTCTTTAATTGGATGAAATTCAATTGTCTTTATTTTTTGAGCCTCTACACTATTTTTAAACTCTTCATTACAATAAAGAAGAGCATCAAAAAATGACTGATAAATATAGAAAATAGGTTTTGTCCCTAATAGTTTTTTATTAAGAACTATTTTTATAGCTTCTTTTATTTTAGCTTTTGGGAATCTTTCCCCTACTTCTATGTCTGGTGGTCTAACCTCTATGAATTTTGATTTATCAAAATCAATAGCTTGTACATCTTCTTGGATTGTAATAAAGTAATAACTCTTCTGAGAGTTTACCTCTCCGTCTCTGTTAAGCATCACAACGGGAGTGAAAAGGTACTTCATAGGATTATGTTTGTCCATAATCTCTTTAAATTTCTCTGAAATGATAAACCCATTTGATGTATCACAATAATCAAAATCTAATAGCCTATGCTTATTGATAAGATAAAGTTTTTCAGGGAGCTCAGTCAAGTTCATCCATCCTATACGCCAACTATCTCTGGTAAGCACAGGAGGAAGTGTAGAGCCTTTGTATTCTTCCTTCGGAATAAATCGTGTGTGTAAAATCCCATCTAAATAAATGGGGGTTCCTTTTGCCTTAGTATTAGGCACCATAAAATAAATCTGATTCATACTTTATATATTTATGCAAGTGTTTTACTCCCCCCCGCTGGCGCAAGCTTGCAGCTTGTGCCCAATTCAAAATTCATAATTCTCTCCCCGTCCCACTCGTCTCACCTGTCCCAGCCCTCCCAATCCTCCCAGCCTTCTCAATCCTCCCACCTGTCCCACTTGTCCCAAAATTTATAATCCCCCTCGCACTATTTAGAGCGCTTTATAGGCTTAAAAAACGCTTATCTCTATGGTGTATAAAGAAAAATAGCAGGACAATTCTTTTGTATTATGTTGATTTTTAAAGTGATAAAAATTTAACAACACATTTGATACATTACCGGGGATTTTTTAAACACGATTATAATCCATTTCATCTAATAAATCTGCTATTTTATCAGCTCTATCACGAGATTCTTCATTGTTATTCTCCCCTTCTTCATAATACTTGACAAACAAACTTAGCAGTTTAGACTTAATTTCTTTATCAGAAATATTCTTACCCCTTGCTAAAGCAACCATATCTCTCATTGGTTGAAAAGAATTTAATTCTTTTGTTGAATCTAAAGATTTTACTACTTCTTCTTCAAATGACATAACATTACAATTTAGAACAATTATTCCATTCCTTTCTTGTCGAAGCTATTCGCTCTCCTAATTCTTTATCTGAGATAGTTCCCTTTCTTTCAATAGAGACAATACTAACAGCCCCCCGCTGGTGCGAGCTTGCAGCTTGTGCCCAATTCAAAATTCAGAATTCAAAATTCAAAATTCTCACCCCCACCATTACGGCTGCAAAGATAATTTTTTTTAGTTATATTATCAAGATATTGTATCTCCACAGCTACAGAAAATTTTTCTAAATACACTTATCCTATACAAACAATACAGGAACAGCGAAGGATTAGCGAAGGATTAGCGAACTCTTACCAAAGTATAAACAGCTAACAATCTTCCTTCAAGCAGTTTTTTTTCGTGTATCCTTTTCTTCTCTAACGCTCGTGTATACTGACCATCACACTTCCCCCTTTGGAGGGGGTTAGGGGGAGGTTATAAAAAGATCATAAGAAAGTTAAGGGCAGGTTATAAAAAGGTTATAAAAGAGTCAGGGCGAGGTTACAAAAAAGAATGTTAAAAAACTTGTTAATTACCAAAATCATTCGTACCTTTACCGCCAAAATCACCTGTAGTATATCATTCAAAAAAAAATTATAATTATATGAAAAGAATTAGTTTATTATTAGTAGCATTACTTACCCTCTTTGCGTGTAAGAAAAATGCTAATTTCAACAGCGACCCTATGCTGTTCAAAGCCTATATCTCAGGCTACACCTCTGGCTTGGTATCAGCCCATTCCGAGGTAAAAATCCTGCTAAACCAACCCATTGCGCAAGACAAGATGGACAAAATCGAGAGCCTCGACCTCTTCAGCATCTCCCCTAGCGTCAAGGGTAAGGTAGTATGCGCTACCCCTACTGAGGTAGTTTTTATCCCTAACGAGCCTCTTAAGCAAGACACCAAATACCAAGTGTCTTTTCACCTAAAAAAACTCTTCGAGGTCAATGACAAAGCCCTCGAGGCGTTCAACTTCACGCTCAAAACTTTCGAGCAGGCTTTCCGTATCCAAAAAGGCGACCTACAGTCCTACAGCCCAGACCTCTACTTCCTCAATGCCGAGTTGCTCGCTAACGACCAGCTTACTTATAACGAGGCTAAAGAGCTCCTTTCGGCTACTGTGGGCGGCAAAAAGGTGTCGGTAAAATTCCAGTCTAACCAGATGTCTAACCGCTTTGCGATAGTGTTCGACAGCCTCCCTCGCACCGATAAAGAACAAACTCTAGAGGTAAAGTGGGACGCTTCAGGGGTCAAAAAAGAGAACTTACTGCCTTTTAGCTTCAACCTGCCTAAAAAAGGAGTCTTCGAGGTGGTGAATGTACGCATCGACGAGAATTCAGCTAACCGCGTATTCAGCGTAAACTTCTCCGACCCTTTAGATAAAAACCAAGATTTCGAAGGATTGGTAACCCTTAGCGGCGTTAGCCAAAAATACAGCGTAAATGGCAACGTGCTTAAGGTAATGCGCGAAGAGGTAAGCACCGCTTCTGACTTCACTGTCAATGTAATGCAAGGGGTGAAGAACATCTATGGTCAGCGTTTGGCAAAAGACCGCTATATACCTATCACTTTCCCACCGCTCAACCCTCAAGTACGCTTGGTGCGCAGTGGTACCTTGCTACCTAGCTCGGCTAACCTCAAAATCAACTTTCAGGCTATCAATCTGCGTGCAGTACACGTAAAGGTATCGCGTATTTATGAAAATAATATCTTGCAATTTTTGCAAGACAATAGCTTGGGCAGCACCGATGGCAGCCTGCGCCGTGTGGGCAAACCTATTGCGCGCAAGGTCATCGCTTTAGACCACGATGTACGCAATTCCCTACACGATTGGAACACCTACGCCTTAGACCTCGCCAGCCTCATCACTCCCGAACCTGGCGCTATCTATAGGGTCGAAATAGGTATGAAGAAAAACTATTCGCTCTACGCCTGCGAAGGACAAAATACTGAGCCTTTAGACCTCTCATACGAACAAAAATCGCTTAATGACGATGATGTAAACTACAACGAGTATTATTACGATGACGATGAGGACTATTGGGGCTATAGCGAAAACCCTTGCGATGAGGAGTATTATTATAACAAAAAGGCGGTTACCAATGTGCTTTCTACCGACCTTGGCGTTATAGTGAAAAAAGGACAGAACAACAGCTATGTCTTTGCGGTGAACAACCTGCTTTCTACCGAACCCGTATCAGGGGCTATCATAGAGGTGTACACCTATCAGCAGCAGAAAATACAAGAGGCCAAAACCGACAAACAAGGATTGGCAGTTTTAGAACTCAGCAGCCGTGCGTACTTTGCTAAGGTGAAGAAAGACAAATTTACTACCTACGTGAAGTTAGACGAGGGCGCTCCTCTATCGCTCAGCAATTACGATGTCGATGGTATTAAGCTACAAAAGGGCTTAAATGGCTTTATCTACACCGAGCGCGGCGTATACCGTCCTGGCGATAGCATACACCTCAGCTTTGTGCTTAACGATTTCGCTCAGAAGAACCCCGAAAAACTACCTATCAAGTTGCGCTTTAGCGACCCTTATGGCAAGGTAATTGCCGAACAGATGCAAGGCGCTAAAGAAAACAACCTATACGTATTCGGACTCAAAACAGCTGCCGATGCCCCTACCGGAGGTTGGAATGTCCTCATCTCTGCTGGGGCTTCTCAGTTTAGCAAACTGATAAAGGTAGAAACCATCAAGCCTAACCGCCTAAAGATAGAAAACAACCTCAGTGGCAAGCGCATCAGTGCCAATGGTAGCAATGCGCAGCTACAGGTGCTTTGGCTACACGGTAGCCCAGCGGGCAATACAGGGGTAAGCGTAAAAGCGAAGTTCTACCCTACCGAAACAGCTTTCAAAGGCTATGAAAAATACCTTTTCAATAACAAAGCCTACGATTTCGAGGGCGAAGAGTTCAACCTATACGAAGGGCGTACCGATGCCGATGGCTATGCGTCTTTCTTCTTCAAGCCTAACCAAATGCAAGCCCCTGGTATGCTGAAGGTGAACTTCCTAACCCAAGCCAACGAAAGTGGTGGCGACTTTAGTACCGATGTATGCTCGGCTATGTATTCGCCTTATAGCGAGTACGTGGGGCTACACCTCCCTGCCGTAAACAAATACGACTATTATGACACCGAGCAAGACCATACTTTCGAAACCATAGTGTTAGACGAAAACGGCAAACCGCTAAAAGGCAAAGAGGTTACCGTAGCTGTCTATAAAGTAGGTTGGAATTGGTGGTGGGACGCCTCTAACCAAAACATCTCTACTTACAACAGCAGCAGTAGCAATGCTTTGTACGAGCAACATCGCCTAATAACCAATGCACAGGGCAAGGCGCAGTTTAACCTCAACATCTCTGACGATAATTGGGGCAGATATTTTGTCCTACTCACCGATGAGCAAAGCGGTCACTGTTGTGGTACTACCGTCTATTTCGATTGGGGTAGCTGGAGCGGCAAGTCTCGCGGCGGCGAAGGTAGCGAAGCCATTATGCTAACCTTAGGTACTAACAAAAAAGAGTATAGTGTAGGCGAAAAAGCGACTCTTTCATTCCCTTCTGATAAAGGCGGACGTGCCCTCGTATCAGTAGAAAATGGCAGTGATGTGCTCGAAACGCATTGGGTAGAAACAACCGACAAAGAAACCAACTTTACCCTACCTATCACTAGCAAGATGACCCCTAACGTATACCTATACGTTACCCTCTTGCAGCCGCATAACCAAACTGCCAACGATGCCCCTATACGCCTCTATGGGGTAGCACCTATAAAGGTAGTAGACCCTAATACCATATTAACTCCTGTAATACAAGCTCCTGACAAGTTCACCCCTAACCAAAAAGTGAATATAAAGGTAAGCGAGAAAACAGGCAAACCAATGCACTATACATTAGCCATTGTTGAAGACGGCTTGCTAAACCTCACCCGCTTCCGCACTCCTAATCCTTGGAATGCGTTCTTCTCTAAAATCGCCTTGGGCGTAAAAACGTGGGACGTGTATAATGATGTGATAGGCGCTTATGGGGGTACTATCAATCAAGCATTCAGTATAGGGGGCGACGAAGATTTGGGCGGTAGCGAAGCCCAAAAAGCCAATAGGTTCAAACCGTTTGTTATCTTCAAAGGCCCTTTCGAACTCAAGAAAGGCAGCAGCAATACCCACTCAGTAGCCATTCCTAACTATATGGGCTCTGCTCGTGTAATGGTCGTAGCCTCTGATGTCAAGAACAACGCCTATGGTAGTGCCGAGAAGAAAGACATACCAGTTACTAGCCCATTATCGCTTTTAGGTTCATTGCCACGCAAAGCAGTACCAGGCGAAAAAGTAGTATTGCCGGTAACTGTATTTGCTATGGAAAACCACGTGCGCAACGTAAGCCTAAGCGTTAGCACTAACGGACAGTTCAAGGTGGTTGGCAGCAGCCAGCAGTCGCTTAACTTTACCAAAAACGGAGAGCAAATGGCTTATTTTGAACTCGAAGCTGCCCAACAAGGGGTAGGCAAGGTCAAAATAACCGCCACTTCTGGCAAAGAAAAAGCTACTTACGAGGTCGAAATGGGCGTTTACAACCCTAATCCGCTTACCTATGCGGTACAAAATGCAGTACTTACTGGCGGACAAGCACAGACCCTCAACACAGCAGCCTTGGGCGAAAAGAATAAAACAGTTCTCGAGATTTCTAGCTTCCCAGGGGTGAACCTACACCAGCGTTTGGGCTACCTCATCAGCTATCCTCACGGTTGTGGCGAGCAAGTTACCTCAGGGGCTTTCCCTCAATTGTTCTTAGCCGACTTTATAACGCTTAGCAAAGACAAAGCCGACGAAGTGAGCAAGAATGTCAAAGCGGCTATTAGCAAGCTACACGAAAACCAATTGGCTAACGGTGGCTTCAGCTATTGGAAAGGCGGTCGTTATGCCGATAATTGGGTTACCTCATACATTGGTCATTTTTATATCGAAGCCGAGAAAAAAGGCTATGTATTACCTTCAGGCAGCAAACAGAAGTGGTTAGACTACCAGAATACTGAAGCGCGCCAATGGCGATACGAACCCGAATATGGCAATGATTTCGCGCAAGCCTACCGCCTCTATACTTTGGCTTTAGCCGGTAGTGCTAATAAAGGAGCTATGAACCGCCTACGCGAACTCAAAGATATAAGCGAAAATGCCAAACGCACTTTAGCAGCGGCTTATGCTCTTATTGGTCAGAAACAGACAGCCGAAAAACTCTTCCTCACTACTGCTATAGATGAGGACAGCGATTATTACTATGGTTCCGTATGGCGCAACAAGGCAATGGCAATGGAAACAGCCCTACTGATAGGCAGAAAAACCGATGCCGCTCGTTGGGCGGTCGAGATAGCCGAAAAACTATCTTCTAACGATTGGCTCAGCACCCAAACCACTGCTTATTCGCTTTATGCTATGGCGAAATACGTAGCAGTAAATAAGAGTGGTAAGAGCTTCGAGGCTACCTATACCGTAAATGGCAAGACCGAAAAAGTAAGCTCAAGCGAACCAATGGTACAAGTAACCCTCAACGCCAAAGGACAAACGCCTGTACAGGTGAAAAACAACTCAAAGCAAACGCTTTATGTACGCCTAATTAGCAGCGGAGTGTTACCTGTGGGACAAGAGTTAGCTATGCAAAACGGACTTTCTATCAAAACAGTTTTCCATAATAATAAGGGACAAACGATAGATGTCAGCACCCTACGCCAAAGCACCGAGCTAACCGCCTCTATAGAGGTGCGCAACCTCACCAACGAGCGGGTAGATAACGTCGCTCTTACACAGCTTATCCCTTCAGGGTTTGAGATTATCAACACCCGTTTCACCGATTACGGAGCTGATGATAACGAGTATATAGACTACGCCGATTTCCGCGATGACCGTGCCAACTTCTATTTATCACTCAGAGCCAACGAAACTAAGGTGATAAAGCTGAAGTTAAACGCATCGTATGCAGGTAGATACTATCTACCAGGCACTTATGCCGAAGCGATGTACAACAACCGCTACAACACCCGCACCACCGGACAATGGGTAGTCATTAGCCGCTAACAATTAGCAAAATGAAAAAATCCCCGCTTATAGGTTGTCCTATAAGCGGGGATTTTTATAAACTTGAAAATATGATTATCTCATTCCTCTTCCAGCCCTCTCAGCCTTCATAGCCTTCCCATTCCTCCCATCAACCAAATCTACAAATTGGCTAATCCTCTAATTTACTAATTTTCTCAATGCGTTTATTAAGCCTCTTCAAATCCTTTTTAATTTGTTTTTCTTGCCGTTTGGTGCCTCGCAGTACCATTTTGGCTATCTTTCTTTGCTTTTTGCTGATGTTCTTATTGAAAGCAAAAAAGGCATCTTTGTGCTTGCCTGCTAAAAAATCTTTAGCTTCAGCTTGCGTTTTAAGGGTTTTGGCGAGCTTGGCTTCCAGTTTTTCTTTGTCGGCTTGTAGCTCGGTAAGGGTTGAGGCTTGCTCTTGAGATTGTGCTACGGCAATACCTCCTAAAAATAGCGCAAATAGGGCTACTATCAAAAATCTTTTCTTCATCTTTGGGGGTTTTGAATATGATACTTTCCTGTTTCCTCAAAATACCTATCTAAATGGCAGTATATTTCCATATCTTCATCGGAAGCATTACGTAATACTATATGTCTACAAGATTTTTCCGCATTAACAAATACAAAATTGTATTCACCATAGTAAATTTGGTATCCTTCATCTGCTAACAGCCAAACTTCGCCTTCTTTAAAGTTGAAAATATCTTTTATCACCCGATAGTTCTTCCCTACTTGCAATTCCATAATAATATGATTTTTAAGGTGCAAAGATACAATTTATTTATAAATTATTATTACCTTTGCATAAACTACAAAAATACTAATGGATAAATTATTAAAAGAACAACAAGGCAAAAAGCGGCTAAATATGATAAGTTTTTTGCGTATAGTGATAGCCTGTCTCTTCGTTTTCGTTGTTACTTCTTTTTATATAATATTTAAGGATAACTATCAAGTAGATGAGCACTTCTCCTCGCATGCTTACCTATATTATTTAGAGGATTCCTTTTTTTATAAATACCAAGGAAAAATATATACCCGAATAATAGGCAAAGGTTATATACCTGTACCTGAAGCCGATGCGGCTACTTTTCAAGTATTCCCCGAAAGTCTGCGAATCCAACGAATAGGATGGGATAAAGCACACGTTTTCCATAACAACCAAATCGTCCCCTTACAGCCGCCTATTACCCCTATAGGCAATGACCTTTTTACCGATGGAAAAGACACTTACTTTTGTGCCTCTCGCCCTGACTTTAAAGCTGGCACTAATGACTACCCCCCTATAAAGCAAGTCGGTTCTAACGGACAAAAGTTCTCCGCGCTCAACTCTTCACCTTACGTCTCTACCGATGGCACCTATTTCTATTACCAAGGCGAAAAAATAGATGGTGCCAAAGATACTATCTTCCCTATTTTCGAATTGAGAGAACGTGATAAAAATTCCAAAAAAATAAGCTTTTCTTGCTATTTTTCTGACGGAAAACACGTGTTTTACAAAAACCATCTATTAGATGAAACTTTTACCGATGACCTTGTTACCGATATCTTCTCTAATCACGGCTATTTTGAGTATCTCTATCACCTCAATGGGGGCAAAGTATTTATCGACGGAAAGCCTTTTATGCCCAACGAGGCTCCCTATCATTTGCTGATAAGTGATAACAGTTATACCGATCATTTGTTTTTTACCAATGAAAACGGCGTTTATTATTATGATTTAGAGGAAAAAGAAGCCAAAAAAGCAATGGATAGCAATCCTTTTAAAGGATATAAAAAAGAGGATAATGGCTATTTTTACAATGAAAAAAATATATTGTTTTTTAGACCGAGAACTCACATAGCTAGAGGGAGAAGATTTAAAGGAAAAACAGGCTACTCTACTGAAATATGCTTGCTTAAGAATACCTCTCCTGCTGAATTTAAAAACATAATCAAACAAAAAGCCCTTTCGTCTGAAGAGTATGAGGTTTTAGCAAAAGCCAAAACTAGTACGGTTTCTTTTTGGGATCGCTACTTTGCCGTATTGTTGCTTATTATACTAACAAGCTTAAGCTATATCATCCGCTTTATATTTAGGCGATACAATATAACCATAGACCCTTTCCTATTAGATGAAAATTATTTGAGAATCAACAATTTGGTAGGGAAACGCTATCTTATTACAGATATTCAAAAAGTAGTCTTTACAATCCATAAAGAGAAAAACATCTCGGGGAAAATGCGTATTGTAAGCAAAAGTAAAGGCTCTTCGCCTTCTTATAGTGTTAAATCCAGAAAAAAAACAGAAACTGCCCTTCTCGAAAGAATAAAAGACTTGCAGCTGTTGTTAGAAAGTCAAAATATCAAGGTAGAAATTGATACACAAATTTTAAACCATAAACAAACTCCAATAAAAACAGCTACTCCAAACAAGAGAAAGAAAAAAACTTTTAATAAGAACTATTTTACCTACCCTATACAAACACTATAGGAACACCGAAGGATGACCTTATAATTACCGCCCACAGCCCTCCCATTCCTTGTAAGTTCTAGTAGTAAGTGCAATTTTTCTGTTTTTGTGGTTTATCATTTGTAATTTGTAATTATTTCGTATCTTTGTCGCTTGAAAATTATAATTGAAAAAACATAATTATTAAAAAATGCTGCATTCTCAAATAATAGGCGAGGGGGGGACTCCTTTTGTGATATTGCACGGCTTCTTAGGTATGTCGGACAATTGGCGTAGCTTAGGCTTGCGATATGCCGAAGCTGGCTATGAAGTGCATCTGATAGACCAACGCAACCACGGACATAGCTTTCACTCGCCCGACTTTAACTACTCGCTTATGGTAGCTGACCTATTGGCGTATGCCGAAGGACACCACCTGAAGGCTTTCCACCTGATGGGACACTCTATGGGTGGCAAAACGGCTATGCTCTTTGCTACGGAATACCCTGATAAGGTGCTTTCGCTAATAGTAGCCGATATGTCGCCTAAATTCTTTCCGCCTCATCATCAGCAGATATTGCAGGGGTTGGCTTCGTTGGATTTCGACCAGATACACTCACGCGCTGAAGCTGATAAAGCGCTTACCCCTTACGTTAGCGAGCCAGGGGTACGTCAGTTTTTGCTTAAAAACCTGTATTGGGAGAGCAAAGACCGCTTGGGCTTGCGCCTGAACCTGCCTGCCCTGATAGAGAACGAAAGCGAAATAGGGGCTGAACTGCCCGACAGCAACGTATATGAGGGTAAGACGCTCTTTTTGAAAGGTGAGTTTTCGGAGTATGTGATGCCTGAAGATGAAGCCTTGATATACACACACTTTCCGCACGCAATTATCGATACGATTAGCCAAGCGGGGCATTGGCTTCACGCCCAAAATCCTACTCAATTTTATCAAAAAACAATCAATTTTTTATGCGACAATATTTAATAGGTATTTTTGTAAGTGCTATCCTTATTTTTTTGTTGGGATACCTTAATGTAGGGGCTCAAATAGAGAACTTTTTTTCGGCTATCTTAGTGGCTTTTGTGCTATCGGTGCTCAATGTGATGGTGCGCCCTATTCTCACCATTATTTCTATTCCTATCACCGTTGTTACCTTGGGGCTTTTCTTGCTGGTAATTAATGCGGTTATCATTCTTTTAGCCGGCGAGGTAGTGAGTGGTTTCGTGGTGCACGGCTTCTGGGGCGGGATGATGTTTAGCGTGTGCTTATCGCTGGCACAAACGCTTGTTTTTGGCATTATCGAAAAAGAAGAAGTAAGAAATTAATCATTAAGAAAAATGAATATCAAAGAAATTTTGAAAAAAACAGGACTTACACTGTTTTGGCAGTTGGTGTTGGCAGTGATTGCTGGGGGTATATTGATATGGTGCTCCTTGCAATTGCTCAACTTTTATACTGACCACGGCAAGTTTATAGTAGTGCCTAACCTGACCAAAAAAACGCTCTCGCAAGTGCAAATACTCTTAGATGAACAGCAATTGCGCTATGAGGTAATCGACTCTACCGAATACGACCCTACGTATGCGCCTTTCGCCGTGATAAGTCAGAGTCCCGAACCTAACGAGCGGGTGAAGAAAAACCGCAAAATCTATCTGACCCTCAACCCTTCGGGCTATCATAAAGTGACCGTACCCAAGGTGATTCAGGTAACACGACGCAGCGCTGAGGCTACCTTACAATCGGTAGGATTGGCTATCGGTACTGTTACTTATGTAGATGATATCGGTAAGGATATGGTGCTGGAAATGCAATATCAGGGCAAACCGGTACTACCTGGGGATAAGTTGGTGAAAACGTCGCGCATTGACCTTATCTGTGGTAATGGTATGGAGGCGAGAGACTCTATTCCTGCAGAAATTCCTATTGAGGAGTTGATGGGGAATTAGATGATGAGTCGATGAGTCGATTTGACGATTTGGCGATGAGTTGATTACATCCCCCCTTGCACATACTCCGCTGCGCCAGCTCGCGGACTTCCTTCAAAGGGGGAGATGTGATGGTCAGCAGGATGGGGAGATGTGATGGTCAACAACACGGGCAGATGTGATGGTTAGCATACACGCAAATCAAAGTATGATGTTCGGGTAAGAGTTCCCCCTTTTGAAGGGGGGATAGGGGGATGTTGGAAATAAAAATATGAAAAATATAGACGAATTAGAAAATATAGATGATATAGACGAATTAGACGAGTTAGACGAAGAGGAAAACCCCTCGATGTATGAGCACTACTCGTTTAAGGCAGGGAAAGGTCAGGAACCGCTGCGCGTGGATAAGTTTTTGATGAACTTCGTGGAAAACGCTACCCGCAATAAGGTGCAACAGGCGGCTAAACAAGGGAATATATTCGTGAACGGTCAGCCGGTGAAATCTAATCATCGCGTGAAAGCTAACGATGAGGTGAAGGTGTATTTTGCACATCCGCCTCACGAGGATTTGTTGATACCCGAAAATATACCTCTGCAAATAGTGTATGAAGACGATAGTCTGCTGGTGGTAAACAAGCCGGCGGGTATGGTAGTACATCCTGGGCACGGCAACTACAGCGGTACCCTTATTAATGCGCTGGTCTATCACTTTGAGAACCTGCCTAACAACAGCAGTAACCGTCCTGGGTTGGTGCATCGCATCGATAAAGATACTAGCGGACTGCTGGTTATCGCTAAGACCGAAGAGGCTATGCTGCACTTGACGCGGCAGTTTTTTTACAAGACTACTGAACGCGAATATATAGCCCTTGTGTGGGGCAATGTGGAAGCTGATGAGGGTACGGTGCGCGGGCATATAGGGCGGCATCTGAAAGATAGGCTACAGATGGATGTTTTTGTTGATGGGTCGCACGGCAAAGAGGCGGTGACGCACTACAAAGTGTTGGAGCGTTTTGGGTATGTGACCCTTGTGTCGTGCAGATTAGAAACAGGGCGCACCCACCAGATACGGGTGCATATGAAGCATATAGGGCATACGCTCTTTAACGATGAGCGCTACGGAGGCGACAAGGTACTGAAAGGGACGACCTTTGCCAAATATAAACAATTTGTAGACAACTGTTTTAGCGTATTGCCGCGCCAAGCCTTGCACGCCAAGACCTTGGGTTTTGAACACCCTGTGAGCGGTGAGTACCTGCGCTTTGACAGTGAACTGCCTGCCGATATGCAGGCGTGCATAGAAAAGTGGCGGGGATACAAAATAAATAATTAGTCGATTTGCCAATTTGCCAATTTGGTAAATTAAAAAAAATCAAAAAAACAAATTTGGCACTTACATATTTTTATAGTATTTTTGCCATTTAGAAAAAAGAAAAGAACTTGCATTGCAGTTATGATAATTGATAAAATAAAAGAGCATATCGCTAAGATTGAGGACTTTAAAGTTCAGACTAAAGAAGAACTTGAGCAATTGCGCATTCAATACCTCGGCAAAAAAGGGGTGCTGAATGAGTTTTTTGCCGCTTTTAAAGAAGTGCCTGCTGCCGAAAAGAAATCTTTTGGGCAGGTACTTAATGAACTCAAACAAAAAACAGAAACTAAAATACAAGAAATACGCGACCTTTTAGAGCAAAAAGAGGAGCGCAAAGGGGTGTATTCAGACCTTACCCGTCCGGCATATCCTACTCCCCTAGGGGCACGTCACCCTATTTCGTTAGTGAAAAACGAAATACTGACCATCTTTGCTAACATAGGCTTTGATGTGTCGGACGGGCCTGAAATAGAAGATGATTGGCACAACTTTACAGCCCTAAACTTGCCTGAATATCACCCAGCTAGGGATATGCAGGACACTTTCTTTATACAAACGAATCCGGATATACTGCTTAGAACCCACACCAGTTCGGTGCAAATACGCTATATGGAAGGGCATCAGCCGCCTATACGCACGATTTCGCCAGGTAGGGTGTTCCGCAACGAGGCTATCTCGGCGCGTTCGCACTGTCTTTTTCACCAAGTAGAAGGGCTTTATATAGATAAAGACGTATCGTTTGCTGACCTTAAGCAGACTTTGCTATACTTCACCAAAGAGATGTTTGGCAAGTCGCGCATACGCTTACGTCCGTCGTATTTCCCCTTTACCGAGCCAAGTGCTGAGGTAGATATTTATTGGGGACTGAACAATGAGGTGGATTATCGTATCACTAAAGGTACTGGTTGGCTTGAGATAATGGGCTGCGGAATGACAGACCCTAACGTATTGAAAAACTGCGGTATAGATAGCGATACTTATAGTGGTTTTGCCTTTGGTATGGGGATAGAGCGCATTGCGATGCTACTGTACCAAGTAGGTGATATACGTATGTTTTACGAAAATGATTTGCGCTTCTTAGAGCAGTTTAAGAGTGCTTATTAAATTGATAGGATATGGAAGCAATTAATAAAACGACACATATTCCTTTGTTTAAAGTAGGAGAAGAGGTATTGATAGCTCCGCAGGTTACCAATGAAAAAGAATGGTTAAAAGGAGTAGTAGTAGATATTGAAGATAATCCTTTTGTAGGATTTGTTATTACAGCTAAAACCAAAGAATTAGGAGAGTTTTTTGACAAAGAATACTTATTTAAAAAGCTGAATTGATATGTTTGCTATTACCTTTGATATGGTTATTTCAGATTTAGAAAAACACTATGGGTCGCCTTATCACTCTGCCTATGGAGAGATTCGTAAGACGTTAGCAGACTGTGGGTTCTACTGGATTCAAGGCAGTGTGTATGTGACTAATGAAGATAATCTATATGTAGTAACCAAAGCTATGAATGCTCTTGATGCCATATCTTGGTTTAGAAAATCAGTAAGAGATATCAGAGCTTTTGAAATTAAAAATTGGTCGGACTTCACGCAAATGTTTAAAATTGAAAAATAATTAATGCTAAAACTTGATCATATTTCATACGCTTATGATGGTGGGCAGTCGATTTTGAAAGATATATCGTTTGTGTTGCCTCAGGGTGAGCATTTGGCAGTGATGGGCGAAAGTGGCTGCGGGAAGAGTACGCTGCTGAAAGCTATCTATGGGCTTATAGATGTGCAGGGGAGTATATACTTCTGCGAAAACCGCGTATGGGGGCCTTCGCGTCAGTTAGTACCCGGTTATGCTGCGATGAAGTATTTAGCCCAAGATTTTGGTTTAGGTCCTTATCACACTGTGGCTGAAAATGTCGGTAAATTTGTGTCGAATCTCGATCTTGATTACAAGAAAGAACGCGTGGCAGAACTCCTCAGTTTAGTGGGTATGCAGGATTTTGCTCAGCGCAAAGCCTTAGACCTTAGTGGGGGAGAAAAACAGCGCGTAGCCCTTGCTATGGCACTGGCTCAAGAACCCCAGCTGTTGCTCTTAGATGAGCCTTTTAGTCAGATAGATAATTTTAGGAAGAACGAATTGCAGCGCACGCTTTTTGCTTACCTTAAGGAGCGCGGCATCAGTTGCGTAGTGGCTACCCACGATGGTAAAGAGGCTCTTTCATTTGCTGATAAAACTCTTATAATGAAAGGCGGGGAGTTATTGCATTTTGGTGATACGCTGACCGTATATGCGCAAGATACTGATTATTACACTGCTTCGCTCTTTGGCGAGGTAAGTTGGCATAAAGGTAAGCTATTGAAGCCTCATCAGATACACATCTGTACCCACTCTGACTGGCAGGTTACTGTACAGCAACACTACTTCCAAGGGGCACAATATCTTATAGAGGCAACTTCAGAAGAGGGGAAAGTTTATTTCTACAGTTCAGAATCTATAGCAAAAGGAGAAGTTTGTAGTTTAGAAAGTTAATTTTTTTAGTAGTAGGCAGCTTTCGCTATTAGACATAAAAAAAGCTCTTCAAGTTTAAACCTGAAGAGCTTTTTTTGTTGGTCTACTAGGACTCGAACCTAGAATAACAGAACCAAAATCTGCTGTGTTACCATTACACCATAGACCAATCTTTTTGCATTTTTGCGGTGCAAAGGTACAGCTATTTTTTTAATCTCCAAATTTTTAAGTGTATTTTTTTAAGAAAAAATTTAAGTGAAAAAGCTAACTTATTAATAATTAGTGTATTGATGTTTTTTGGGAGTGTGATTTTTTTTGAAGTTTCAGTAAAGTTTTGTATATTTGCCCCTCTATTGAGGTAAAAAACAATTATTTATGCAATTACATTTCAGACAGGCTACGGCTGCTGATGCCAGATGTGTAGCTCACCTTCTTACCGATGCGTTTGCCAATTATAATATGTATCGCGCTGTGCTAAATCGGTTTTTCTTTTCGGATAGTCAGTATATTGATTATCTGAACAAATTGCACTACGTACAGGCGATGAGTAATATTCGCGAAGGGTACTGTCTGCTGGCGGAGCACGAAGGTACCCCTGTAGCGGCGGCTGTGATGCAGCATTTGGGTAAAACCCACATCGGCTTATGGGACTACTTGCGCTCGGGTGCTTTTGCCCTATGGCAATACGCGAAACCTACGAAGCATTTTTTGCCTTTCCTTGACCAAAGCAGCGAGCAGGCGAAAAACAATGCGCCTGAAGGGACGTGGTACTTAGAGAGTTTGGTGGTGAGCCCCGAATGGCAAAGCAAAAAGGTAGGCGGTAGGTTTATAGACCAAGGTATAGTGCCTTTTATAGCCCAACGCGGGGCTACCCAATTGCGCTTGGTGACCAATACGGCTATGAATGTGCATTTTTATACCCGACACGCTTTTCGGCAAACGGACTACCGCAAGATACAAGAAGTAGAGGTATGGACATTGCAGCGAGAAATAGCTCTTGAAGAGTAAAAAATGTGGAATTATTTTTGGTAGTTACAAAAATAGTTGTATTTTTACACCCTTGAAAAAATGAATTAATAACTAAATACTCAGAATATTATGGAAGAAAATATAAGAGTGCGCTATTCTGACAAAGAATTAGAAGAATTTAAAGCGATTATAGAAGAGAAAATAAAAAAGGCTCAGACAGACTTAGAACTTATTCGCAGTTCGTATATGAACAGCGCTACTAATGGTACTGACGACACATCGCCTACCTTTAAGGCTTTTGAAGAAGGCTCGAAGGTAACGAGCAAAGAGGAGAACACGGCATTGGCTATTAGACAAGAGAAGTTTATTCGCGATCTTAAGAATGCGCTTGTCCGCATTGAGAATAAGACTTATGGTATCTGTCGCGTAACAGGTAAACTGATAGACAAACGTCGCTTGATGGCGGTGCCCCACGCTACCCTAAGCATTGAGGCTAAAAATATGCAATAAGTACCTATGAGTCCGACAGAGTACATTTGCCAAGAGACCCTTATCACCCCCGAAGTGCTTGCGCCTTTGGTAGAAAGGCTTTTTGAGCAAAAGCACTACAAAAAGTATCAAACGCTGCAAAAAGCAGGTAGCAATGAGGGACGGCTGTACTATGTGGAACAGGGACTGCTACGCACTTTCTACGAGAAAAAGAAAAAGGACATTACCCATTCTTTTTTTATGGAGCAAATGTTTTATTTTCCGGTAGAGAATATTTATTTCGACAGTCCCACCCCCATTCAATTAGAGGCATTGGAGGATTGTGTGGTATGGGAAGCCGACTTTAGAGAGGTAGAGCGTGTGGTAAATGAGCATCAGGAGCTGGAACGGCTGATGCGATTGCTGTTAGTCTCGGCCATACAAACCCTTAGAGAGCAGCTGTACACGATTAAGTTTCAGACCGCCCAAGAGCGGTATGAGTTGCTGCTGAAGAAATACCCCCAGATACTAATGCGTGCGCCTTTAGGGCATATAGCCTCGCTATTGGGTATCACCCAACAAACACTAAGTGTAATACGAAAGAATTAAACGATTAGTCAATTAGAAGAAATAAGCCAATTAGCAAATGAGAGAATTTGTTAATTGGCTTATTTTTTCTTTGGCAATAATCTTATCGGGTTAGCTAATTAACCTATTGTACTTCAAATATTTATCTTAAAGACTTCTTAATATATAATTAACAAAACGCTGTCTTTGTTAAAAATATCACAAAAAACTTACGTTTTTTTTTTTTTGTTTTGTAAGTCTTCTATATATTTGCCGAAAATTTCGTATCAAAGTATTCATTAACCCGATAACTTAACCCGTTATCACAAAGCCAATTAATGTATGTTACAAAGAATTTTATGTTGTTTGTTTCTGTTAATAGGTTTTGGCCTCGGTGAAAGCTATGCACAACAGCCTAAGCCAAAACGTATTATTACCGGAACAGTTTCTGATGAAACAGGCCCTTTAGCAGGCGCTAGTGTCATCATCAAAAACAACCCCACTAAAGGGGTATCTACTGACCTTGACGGTCATTACAGCATCGAGGTGCAAGGCACTAAAGATGTGCTAAAGTTTTCCTACATCGGTTATAAAGACAAAGAGATAACCGTAGGCAAACAAGGTATTATAGATGTAAAGCTTACCTCAGAAAACGAACAGCTTGATGAAGTAGTAGTAACCGCAGGGGGGTATGTTCAGAAGAAAGTAACCCTAAGTGGTGCTGTAGCTAGTATGAAAGGTGTTGAGGTAAAAATGCCTTCTTCTTCTCTTACTTCAGCCTTAGCCGGACAATTAGCGGGGGTATTCTCGCTTTCGGGAACAGGAGAACCTGGTAGTGTATCAGAGTTTTATATCCGAGGTATTAGTACCTTTGGAGGTAGAACCCGTCCGCTGATTATCTTAGACGACATTGAGATTTCAGCAGAAGACCTCAACAATATTCCTGCTGAAACTATCGAAAGCTTTTCAGTGCTTAAAGACGCATCGGCTACAGCTATCTACGGTTCGCGTGGTGCTAATGGGGTAATGATTGTAAAAACCAAAAACGGGCAACACCGCGAAAAGACTAAAGTAGGGGTTACCTATGAACAGTCATTCAACGTGCCGGTGAACTTCCCTAACTTCGTAGACGGGGCTACTTGGATGGAGCTCTACAACGAAGCCCTTTTGACCCGTAACCCTGCTGGCTCTACTAAGTACACCCAACAGATGATAGACAATACCCGCAATAAGGTAGACCCTTATGCTTATCCTGATGTGGATTGGAAAAAGACCCTTTTCCGCGATATGGCACTTACCCAACGCGTAAACCTTAATATGCAAGGAGGGGGTGATAAAACCACCTACTATATGAGTATACAAGCCAACCACGATGATGGATTAATAAAAACTAAAAAAGTGTATTCTTGGAATAATGCTATCAGCCGATGGGCATACAACTTTCAGAACAATATCACTTACAAACTTACACCTACTACTAAGATAGACCTACGTATGAACGCCCAAATACGCCAACATACTGGAGGTAACTACAATACAGCAGACCTATTTGCGGGTATGCTTAATGCTAACCCTATTAACTTCCCGCTTACGTTTCCTGCCCAACCAGGTGATACCCACATACGCTACGGTAGTTCGGTAATTACTGGTAATAGCTATAAAGAAAACCTTTATGCTACTATGCTTAGATCGTTTAAAGAGCAACGCGAAAACACCCTTAACACTTCGCTTAAGTTAGATCAGGATTTTGAGTTTATCACCAAAGGACTTAGAGGCTCTATACTTATAAACTTTAAGAACTGGGCACGCAACTCGTATAACCGCTCTATCAACCCTTATACTTACCGTATAAAATCGGGCACCTATAACCCTGCTGACAAAACTTATGAGTTAGAAAAGCTTAACACAGGTACCGAGTATATCAGTCAGTCTAGCATAGCTAAAGAGGGAGACCAAACTTTCTTTTTGCAAGCCAATATGCAATACTCACGCAAAGTAGGTAAACACTCTTTTGATGCGATGGGACTTTACACCCAACGCGAATTTAAGAGCGATGTGCTTCCTCACCGCAACCAAGGGTACTCTGGACGTCTGACTTATAACTATGATTCTCGCTATCTGTTAGAAGGTAACTTTGGGTATACAGGTACTGAACGTCTTGAGAAAGGAAAACGCTTTGAGTTCTTTCCAGCAGTATCAGCAGGTTGGATTATTAGTGAAGAAAGCTTTTTCAAACCTATTAAAGGGATAGTACCATTCTTTAAAGTACGTTCTTCTTATGGGCTGATAGGTGAAGACGGTACAGGGCTTAACGCAGGGGCAGAACACTTCTTGTACATCACTAAGGTAGAATTTGACCATAAAGACTACGGTTATACAACTGGTGAAGACCTCAATACTACCTACAAAGGGCCTCGAGTAGTGAATTATGCCGTACGCAATGCTACTTGGGAAAAGGTAAAGAAATTTAATATTGGGGCAGATATGAAGATTTTAGGAGTAGATATCACCGCTGAATACTTCTATGACAAACGTTATGACATCTTGCTAAAACGCGAAGCCTTCCCTGAATCATTAGGGTATGCAGGTGCTAAACCTTGGACTAACAAAGGGAAAGTAGACAACTGGGGCTTTGAGTTTAGTGCTAACTACAACCGAAAGATTACTAAAGATTTGCACGCCTCAGTGAGAGGAAACTTCACCTACACCCAAAACAAATACATAGACCGCGATGATGTGAAGTTTAAATACCCTTGGCGAGGAGAAACAGGCTGGCCGCTTAGCTATCACGCAGGTTTTATAGCTGAAGGCTTGTTTAAATCGCAAGAAGAAATAGACAACAGTCCGCGCCAAAACTTAGGAAGTACCGTGATGCCTGGTGATATAAAATACCGTGATTTGAACGGTGATGGAGTGATAGACGATAACGACCGCACTATGATTTCAGAATATGGTAATATGCCACGTATACAATACGGTTTTGGTTTTACTCTTAACTATAAGAAGTTTGACCTTGGGGTATTCTTTACCGGAGCAGCTAAACGCAATATAATGACAGGACTCAACTCACCTTTTGGACGTAATGACCGTCACGTATTTCAGTATATAGCTGACAGTCGTTGGACAGAAGCGAACCCTGACCCTAACGCTACCTACCCACGTTTGGGGTTGCAAGACACAGAAACAGCCAACAATGCTAAACCAAGTACTTATTGGCTACGTGATGGTAGCTACTTGCGATTTAAACAACTATCATTGGGCTACACTTTCAAACAAGGACGTGTGTATGTAGCCGGTAATAACTTAGCCGTGTTTAGCAAATTTAAACAATGGGATCCTGAACTCAATTGGAATTCTTATCCGCTACAACAAGTATATAGCTTGGGATTCCAACTTCATTTCTAATCGTTTCACTATAAAAACAGTAATCGTATGAAAGTTTTAAATACTTTAAAAAATAGATTCTTACAGCTATCGCTCGTTACGACTATAGCAATGAGTAGCGTAAGTTGTGGCGACTACTTGGATGTAGTACCTCCTGAACAAGCGAGTCTTCCTGATGCCACTAAGAGTTATGATGCCTCTATCAAATTCTTGTATTCGTGCTATGCTACTGTGTATAATCCTTATAGTTATCAAACTATAGAGTCGGTGTCAGATGAGTATGTATTGCCACCCCTATGGTCAGAAACTCCTGCGAGCAAGATGAACTACAACCTAAATGAGGCTTCAAACAGTGCAGAATGGCGCTGGGGAGGTTATTACCGCAGTATTGGGCAAATACATCTCTTTTTGAGCGAGATAGACAAAGCCCGCGAAGTAAGCGCCGAAGAGATAAAAGAATGGAAAGCAGAAGCGAAATTCTTATTAGCTTACTATCATATGATGACTCTGATTATCTATGGGCCTTGTCCTATCAATGATCATTATATAGATATGGACGCTAATGAAAAAGAATATCCTGGTCGTTCACATTTTGACTATGTAGTAAATTGGATTGTTAATAAGTTTGACGAAGCTGCGGTAGACCTACCCGCTAAACGCAGTAGCCAAAAGTGGGGGCGTGCTACATCAACTATGGCAAAAGCTCTTAAAGCACGGCTATTAGTATATGCAGCATCCCCTCTGTGGAATGGTGGTTTCCCTTTCCCTAACTGGCAAAACACTAATTTTGAAACCCCTGGTTATGGCAAAGCTTTAGTAAGTTATACCTATGACCCACAAAAATGGGTGAGAGCTAAACAAGCTTGCGAAGAAGCTATCAGTTTTGCTACTTCGGAAGGAGGTAATGCCCTTTATACAAACGAAGAAGCTTATGTTCGCGAAGACTTAGAGTTGCCTTTTGTGCCAGGTGTGAATAAAAATACTGCCGAAGGGAAAGCTTTCCTAAAGAAGGTAATGCTAATGCGCTACCTTACTAACACTCGCTATTCAGAAGGTAACCACGAAATTATCTGGGGGGTAGCTCCTCAAGGAGACTGGCCATATGGAGTATTACCACACCACATCATCACCAAATCAAATGGTGAAAACTTTGGGTATTACAGTGGGGTATCGCCAGTACTTAATACCTCTATACAATATTTTTATACCAAAAATGGTAAACGTCCTGCCCACGATGGTAGTTTTGCCCCAGAATCGGATTGGTATAAAAGTGCTAACATTAGCGGTCGCCCTGGTATTATCAAGCTAAATGTAAATCGCGAACCTCGTTTTTATGCTTGGTTTGCCTTTGATGATGGTGATTACGGCAGCAAGTTAGCGGACGGAAGACCTTTACACATTGAATTGCGCAATGCAGACAAACAAGGTTATAACCCTGTGAAATATCAACGTGATAACAATGTAACCGGCTATTTCACCCAAAAAGGTATTATGCCTAAGCTGAACTGTAATAAAAATGGAGGTTGGAACTATGAAAATAAACCTCGTTGTCTTATCCGTTTGGCAGAGTTATACCTAAACTTAGCAGAATGCGAAGCTGCCTTGGGTGAAGATGCGCAAGCGATAGAGCACCTCAATATTATACGCATACGTGCAGGGGTACCTAACCTCACTACTGCTGACCTTAGCACTATGAGTATGACCGACTGGGTACGCAATGAGCGCTTTATAGAGCTATGGGGTGAAGGACACCGTTATTACGACATTCGCCGTTGGCTGATAGCCCCTCAAACAATGGCTGCGGGCACTCGTATGGGCTTGAGTGCTTATGGAAAAGAAAATCCTACCTTTGAAGAATTTAATACGGTAACCCCTGTGAAACAACCTTTTCAATGGAACAACCGTATGTATCTACTACCAGTATTTGACCGTGAGGTGTATAAAAACCCACAAATGGTACAAGCACCTGGTTACTAATAACTAAAAAGTATATAATTATGAATAAGATAACCAAATACATAGCCGCAATAGGTGTACTGAGCCTTATGGGCTGCGAGAAGTACGACCTTATTCCTGCCGAATACAATAGTGTGCTACTTATCAAAGAAAATGGTAGCCAAGAAGTGACTCTTTATACTGATGTGAATGAGAAAGGTACTTTTGAGTTTACAGTGATGAAAGCCGGCAAAAACCCTCAAGCTGTTACTTCGGCTGAAACAGAAGTTATGACAGAAGCACAAATGACGGCGTTAGGCTATTCGACTAACAAGATATTACCTGCTGAGCTTTATAGTTTGTCGACTACTCAGTTTCAGTTTGGAGCAGACAATATGTATCAGAAAGGAAGTGTTGTACTGAACAACGATGCTATCAAAACTTTTCTGAGTACCGCTGAGAACCCCGCTGCCTATGTGGTACCCATTCAGATAAAGAGTGCGACCTCTAAGATAAATACTGAGAAGAATTACTTTTTGCTTAGACCCATATTGCTAAAACCTTCAGTAGATTATGAGGTATCGGAGAAAGAAATAGCCGTAAATGGGGGAGAAGCTACTCAAGAAATCTTCTTTACCCTACCTTTTGCTAGTCCGTGGGATTTTGAATGTACTGTAGCTACTAGCACAGGTAGTAACCTACTACCTGCAGGACAGTATACGATAGAAAATGGTGGAAAAATAACCTTTAGCAAAGGGTCTAAACGCAGCTCTGCCCTACGGGTAACGGTAAAGGCAGACTTATTGGGTAACTATAATCTACCGCTAAAAATCAGTCACATAAGTAAAGAAGGAGTAGCCAAACCTACTAATGACTTTATGCTAAGAACGGTGATTAATAAGATACACCTAACAAAAGAGATGTTGGCTACTAATGCACAAGAGCCAAGTGAAGGGCCTATTGCTAATATGATAGACGGCAATCCGGCTACTTATTTTCATACCGCTTGGAGTGTGCACCCTACTGATGATGCTCATAATTTTTCGGTAACTTTAGCTAACCCTATTCGCAAATTTTCTTTCCAATATACTAATCGGAACCATCCTAATGGTAAGCCTAAAGTAATAAAGATATTAGGCTCTAATGACGGCACTAATTTCACCGAAATTACAACTATAAGCAGTGGATTGCCTGCAGGGGCTGCAACTATCTATACATCAGGAGTGATAGAAGCTAGTGCGGCTTATAAGATACTACGATTTGATGTTACACAAACCTACGCAGGCTCTAAGTATTTCTGTTTAGCTGAACTTTCTATTTTTGGTAAATAAAGACTGATTTTGCTCATTAGCAAATTAGCAGATAAGCCAATTAGTGAATTTTATAATTTGCTAATTGGCTTATTTTTAATAGGTTAATTCCTTTTCTTACTTAGAATAATAATAAATTTCGCTATTTTTCGTTTTTTATTTTGTAATGAAAGGAAAGCGGGGTATATTTGCAACGAAAAGACACGAAATACCTTATTTATTATATAATGGCGACAACTGATAAAGACACTCAAACAAAAAACAAACGATGGTTTCGTTTTCTGATACCTTCCTTGGTAGGTATCTTGATAGGTCTTGCGGGGTATATATTCTACCTATCTAAAGCACATTCCTATCTATCTGACGATCCAAAGGCGTGTGTGAACTGTCATATTATGGAGCCTGAGTATGCTACGTGGTTGCACTCATCGCACGGACGTAATACCGTGTGCAACGACTGCCACGTACCGCACGACAATGTCTTCCGTAAGTATTATTTCAAAGCTAATGACGGTTTGCGCCACGCTACGATGTTTACCTTCCGAATGGAGCCACAGGTTATCAAGATGCACTCACCAGGACAAAAAGTAGTGCAAGAGAACTGTATTCGCTGCCACAGCACCCTTGTAAGTGAGGTGCAGATAGGCAAGGTAACTGCCCCAATGGCACACGCTGGCAATGGCAAGCTCTGCTGGGAATGCCACCGCGAAGTGCCGCATAGCCGCGTACGCGGGCTGAACGCTGCTCCTAACTCGCCCGTGCCTATTATTGATGATATGGGCGCTAACGTTCCTGATTGGCTACAAGAAATGGCCGCTAAAAGTAAAAAAAGTAATAATTAAAAAAAACGAAATATAATTTATACAGCGATGAAAAAGAAACATTGGTTAATTGCAGGTATATTGGCAATAGTGACCTTCTTATTAGGACTATTGGCTAATTCAATAATGAATAGATCACAAGAGGCTGAGTTTATCGCAAAAGGCGGTAATAACCTCCCAGATCAGGAGTGTAAGAACGAGCTGTTCGCACCGTTCTACCCACGTCAGTACGACTCTTGGAAAGCAACTGCTGACACTACATTCCGCTCTAAGTATATGAGCAGTCAAGATGATGATTTGCTCGCTTTGCGCCCCGAAATGGTCGTGCTTTGGGCTGGTTATGCCTTCTCTAAAGAGTACAACGCGCCTCGCGGGCATATGCACGCTATTGAAGACGTAACAAAAATCCTTCGTACAGGTGCGCCTACCGATTCTACCCACTCTCCTCAGCCTGGTACTTGCTGGACTTGTAAAAGCCCTGATGTGCCTCGCCTAATGAAAAAAGTAGGATTAGACAATTACTATAGTGCTCCTTGGGATAAATGGGGTAACGAGATAGTAAACCCTATCGGTTGTGCTACTTGCCACAATACTAAAACAATGAAGCTTGAAGTTCACCAACCAGCTCTTGTTGAGGCTTTTGAACGTCAAGGAAAAGATATTAACAATGCTACACACCAAGAAATGCGTTCGTTAGTATGTGCACAATGCCACGTAGAGTACTACTTCAAAGGTGATAAAAAACACCTTACTTTCCCTTGGGATAAAGGTATGACTATTGAAAAGATGGAAGAGTACTACGATGCAGAAGGTTGGACTGACTATGTACACTCACTTAGCCGTACTCCTATCCTTAAAGCACAACACCCCGACTATGAACTTTCTCAACTCGGTATTCACGGACAACGCGGCGTTTCTTGTGCCGATTGCCATATGCCATACAAAACTGATGGTGCTGTGAAATTCTCTGACCACCATATCAGCAGCCCACTACGCAATGTATCAGCGAGTTGCCAAACTTGTCACCGCCAAAGTGAAGAAGAATTGGTGAAAAACGTATACGATCGCCAAGATGCTGTATATGGTATGCGTATGAAACTCGAAAAACAATTAGCAAAAGTACACTTCAAAGCTAAATTCTTGTGGGATAACGGTGCTAACGAAGAACAAATGAAACCTACTTTGGCACTTATCCGCAAATCACAATGGCGTTGGGATATGGTACACTCTTCACACGGTGCCGCTTTCCACGCTCCTATCGAATCTGAACGCCTCCTTAGCGATGGTCTTATCTATGCTTATCAAGCTGAAAATAATTTAGATGTGCTTAAAGAAAAACTAAATATCAAAACAGCTTTCGTAATGCCTGATATCAGCACTAAAGCTAAAGCCCAAAAAGAAATTGGTTTGGATATACCAAAAGAAGAAGCTGCTAAGAAAAAATTCTTAGAAACTATAGTGCCTAAATGGATAGAAGAAGCTAAAAAAGCAGGACGCTTAGTATCACAAAAATAGTGCACGCCGCATTAGGCAATAACAGTCAATAATATAGACTTTGCCAAAGGTCGTGGGACGAAAAGCCTGCGAGACTTTGGCAAAGTTTGTCTTTATTATATTATTATTTTTTAGTTTTTATGAAGCAATACCCATTCGCTACCTTAGTAGCGTGTATATCCCTTATAATAGGGCTTATTTTACAACTTACTGTCGGGAGCCTCAGCAAAAGCTGGTTTAGCTTTCCTGATAATATCATCGCAGGGTTCACTTTTGTAGTGATTACCACGCTCGTATTCTTTATTTTTAGAAAGTCGTCTTTCGTAAGTAGATTTTCATCAGCTCCGTTTGCTATTGTGATTGTAGCCGTTTTAGGTCTACTGACTATCGGGCTTGGAAGTATCAATGTAAAACCTGAAGAAATGCAAGGTGTTTTAGGTAAATTAGGCTTAAATGACCTGACTAAGACGTGGTATTTTGGTCTTATATTTGTATTAGCCCTTATGAACCTTTGGTTTGCGATACTCAAACGCTCTTTGGTATACGAGAGCAAGAATATTCCGTTTTTGCTCAATCACTTTGGCCTATGGTTGGTGATGTTTGCAGGTGTACTCGGTCAGGGAGATATCGTACGACTAAAAATGAATCTCTACAAAGACAAAGCAGAGTGGCGCGCCTTTACTGAAGAGAACAAAATGGTGCAACTGCCTTTGGCTTTAGAGCTTAAAGAGTTTAGCATAGATATTTATCCTAATAAACTATTTGTGATAGATACTACTGGTTCAGCACTGCCTGTAGAGAAACCACAAGGCTTTATGCTTGAAAAAGAAGGAGAGAGTATGACTCTTCTACATTGGAAAGTTACTCTTCATAAATACCTTGAAAAGGCAATACCCGATACAGATAGCACTTATATAAACCACACTATGTGGGGAGCTACTAACGCTGCCCAAGTGACGGTAGAAGACTTGCGCACCCACAAGAAGAAAACGGACTGGATATCAGCTGGTAACTTTCAGTTTTCGCCTCGTGCTATCGACTTAGATAAAGATCATACATTAGTGATGGCCCCCCCTGAAGCACGTAAGTTTCAGTCGCAAGTGTTAGTATTTCAGAAAGATAAGAAAGATGAGATACGCGAAGAACGCATAGAGGTAAACCATCCTATCAGTGTAGGAGGTTGGCGTATTTATCAAGTGAGTTACGATGAACGCGCAGGACGTTGGTCTGAACTCAGTGTGGTAGAGCTTATCTCAGACCCTTGGTTACCAGTAGTTTATACAGGTATATTTTTGCTTATTGCTGGTGGTATAGCTTTCTTGTTCCAAGTGAAAGGGAAGAAAGAGGTAATTGTAAATTCATAATTCTAAATTCATAATTAAAAGAAATGTGGCATCATTTTGACATAGTAACCTATCTCTCGGTAGCACTTTGGCTATTAGGAGGTAGCCTTATTTACAGTAAAAACAAAGCTCTAAGGGTAGCGAGTATAGCTACTCACTTAGGAGCGACCCTTATAGTAGGAGGCTTTATTATAGCACTTTGGAAAAACTTAGAGCGTCCACCATTGCGCACTTTAGCAGAAACACGCATATGGTACTCACTTTTTATGGGGCTCATAGGCTACGCTATCTACTTGCTCTATCGACAAAAATGGATGCTTAGCTACTCGGCTGTAATGGGTATCGTATTTATAGTGCTCACTTATACGCACCCTGATACGATGAACAAAGCATTAATGCCAGCACTGCAAAGTGTATGGTTTATACCGCACGTAATCGTATATATCTTTGCCTATGCTATGTTAGGTATGGCATCGCTTACAGCTTTTTATGGCATCTATCGATATAAAAAAGGACAAGAAACTAGCAGCATATTTGCTGTGATAGACCAGCTTATAAAGGTGGGTTATGTATTCTTAACCTTTGGGTTGCTCTTCGGAGCGCTATGGGCAAAAGAAGCGTGGGGACACTATTGGACGTGGGACCCTAAAGAAACGTGGGCTTTCATCACTTGGTTGGGCTACTTGGTATATTTGCATCACAAGTACAATCACAATGAGCGTAAACCACTACAAAGCTTCGTAATTGTAGGGATAGCGTTTATCCTTTTGTTGGTATGTTGGTTTGGCGTGAACTACCTACCTACTGCTCAAATGAGTGTACATACTTACTCAGGATAGGACAAAACGAAATATAAAAACGAGCACCGGTCTAAAAAGGTAAGCCTTTTTAGACCGGTGCTCGTTTTGTATTATTACTTCTACTTCTTCATTCCCATAAAGAAAAATCCGTAGCAGCGTTCATTTTCTTCTAATTGTAAGAAATCTTTCATCTGAAACATAAAGCCGGGGGTACCCCAATAGCAACCTACGCCGTGGACAGTGCAGGTGAGGTACATATTTTGTACAGCCATCGCTGTCGCAGCTATTTCTTCCCACTCGGGCACTTTACCACTAAAACAAATGCTAATAGTTACTATTGTATCTGATTTAGCTACTTTTTGAGCTATTTCATTCATTTTTCGCTCAGAGAAGTTCTCAGCAGGTACATTTTCTTTGTACAATCGTACTAATTCTTCTCCTAAAAGGGCTTTATCAGTACCTCTATGAGCTTTTAGGCGCCAAGGTTTGGTGCGTTTGTGGTTAGGAGCATAGTCAGCAGAGCTGATAATCTCTTCTAATACTTCTTTGGCTATAGATGCATCACTATATTCAGGAGGGAATATACTCTTGCGAGTGGTAATGATGTGTCGGAGTGTTTGGGCTTCTGTCATAATACTAAGAATTAATGTTTAATCACGGCGTTCGCATTTAAAGTTTTAAAAGTTTTTCTCTATACTCTGGTTCATAGAGGGCTTCAGCACGTTTCTTTGTTTTGGAACCTTTGTATGT
>NZ_QBKG01000022.1 GCF_003054025.1 Capnocytophaga leadbetteri | reverse complement strand
TAGTGGATACTCATCTATACTGATGTAGTAAAGGAGTTCTTGCTTACAATACTTAACTTAAAAAATGAAAAACATAAATTAAACTGACAAAATAACTGTAAACCATTTTTAGGACGTGACACTATTAGAAAATTGTAATAAAGGGTTACATACCCAAAAGTCTTGTTACTTTATTGTTATAACCTGATTTGATGCCGAATTGCCTTATATAACTTATTTTGAAAGTACTTGTATTGATACCTAATAATTCGTTATCTTTGAAGAAAAGACGTTTATTATTATGCAGTATAGAAAAGTCTGCTGTCCAGCGAGCTCTGCTATAGCTTATACCTCCATCTACGCGGTAGTTAAAGTAATTATTTACTTTCATTTGGCTTAAACGATCAGCATCGCCACCGAGGTAAAAGCCTAACCCCATTAGCATTCGCAGGGTAAGGTGAGGATACAATTCAATTGTACTTACTGCCCCTCCACTTATACCAGCTTGTATATGTCTGAAAGTATCGTTTTTCTCAGGGGTAATGAGTGGCATTATCACCTTATGGTAGTAAGCTCCTCCGCCTAAATACCAACTAAAAGATGGAGTAAGCAAACTGCCATCAGAAGCAAATATATTCTTCAATGATTTTTCTTCCCAATTTGTAAAGTATAGCATTTCAGCCCCAACTTGCTGTATGCGGGTATCCTCTAATAGCTGAACTTTCCCCTTATGTCGATAGTAAAAACCTTTATAACTTTGGTAATAGAGGTCTAACAGATACTTTTCACTGAAGAAAGAGTGAAGCTGAAAGTCAAAATACTGGGTTTTGCCATAAGTATGTTCATTGCGTAGAGGCATTATACTTTTAGCGTAATCAATGCTTATATAGGTGTTATAAATGCCTAAGCCTATACCAGCTGTTAGGGGATAGTTGGGCAACACCGATTTGTTGCCCAAAATCTCATTACGAGGACTATCTTCTACATCTACCGAAAGGTAATTGATACTCAGCGAAGGCTTTAACCACATTTGGTAATGGCGACTCTTCTCTGTATCTTGCGCTTGTAGTACCCCTATTGATAAAAGGAATAATGCTATATACTTCATTAGTAGCCCAATATCTTCAGCATATCCTCAGCTTTTTGTTGCTCCATAAAGAGGCGAGAGGTAATTTTACCGTCTTTATCTTTATCGATAAGCACTATTTTAGGCTGCGGTATAAGGCAGTGTTGTAGTCCACCAACCCCACCTATACTATCTTGATAAGCTCCGGTATTGAAGAAACCAATGTATAGTGGTTTGTTTTTGTTATACTTAGGTAGGTAGATGGCGTTCATATTCTGTTCGCTGTTGTAATAGTCATCGCCATCGCAGGTAAGACCACCTAATAATACGCGTTCGTACTCATCATTCCAACGGTTGATAGGTAATAATACAAAGCGCTTGTTTATTGCCCAAGAGTCGGGTAGGGTAGTGATGAATGACGAGTTAATCATATCCCATTTTTCCCGGTCATTTTGTTGCTTTTGGTACATAATCTCATAGATAGCTCCTCCTGCCTCACCTACTGTGAAACTTCCGAACTCAGTAAAGATATTAGGTACCGGTACTTTCTCTTGGTCGCAAGTGATTTTTATTTGGCGAATAATTTCATCTACCATATAGGCGTAATCGTACTCAAAAGCTAACGAACTTTTGATAGGGAACCCGCCGCCAATATTGAGGCTATCAAGTTCTGGAGCAACTTTTTTAAGCTGTATATATACGCGTAGACACTTCAGCAACTCATTCCAATAATAGGCATTGTCTTTGATACCTGTATTGATAAAGAAGTGCAACATTTTTAGCCGCACTTTAGGATTGTCTTTAATTTCGCGATTGTAGAAAGGAAGTATATTTTTATAGCCAATACCCAAACGACTGGTATAAAACTCAGAGCGAGGGTCTTCTTCTGAAGCAATGCGAATACCGATGCTGTATTTGTCTTTTATTTTCTCTTCAAACAGATTGATTTCTTCGTAATTATCAATAATTGGGATACAGTTGTGATACCCGCGATTGATAAGGTCTGCAATACCATCAATGTAGGCATCGCGTTTGAAACCATTGCAGAGTATGTGACTTTCTTTATTGATGAGTCCTTCGCTGATAAGGTTATTGATGATATTGATATCGAAAGCTGAAGAGGTTTCCATATGAATATCATTCTTTAGCGCCTCTACCATCACGTGTTTGAAATGTGAACTTTTAGTGCAATAGCAATAGTTATACTCACCTTTGTATTTATGTTTTTTGATGGCTTTTTCGAACCACTTTTTAGCACGCTGTATGTTCTCTGAAATCTTTGGTAAGTACATAAATTTCAGAGGGGCACCATATTGGCGAACTAACTCCATTAGGTCGATATTGTGAAAGCGAAGTTCATCGCCATCTAAGGTAAATTCATCTTGAGGGAAGTAATAGGTTTGGTCAATTAGGTCGATATATTTATTTTTCATTTGAACTCAGTATACTTGTTAATTATTAGTTATTAAATTTAAAAGGAAACAAATAATCAATCTGGTTCAAATACGCAGAGGTGAAAGGCTTTTAGCCTTGAACTTACTTTGCAAGGAATGAGTACGTGCAGAGTGAAAATAACTTAAAAATAAGATGTTCATTTTAGACAACTAAGGTTTTAGCAATTAAATTATTTTATAGTTCAGCGATAGTACGTTACTACCCGCGTGCAAAATTAAATATTATTTTTGAATTACAATATATATTGCATAAAAAAACTTTGCCAAAGGTAATAATTCCTTTGGCAAAGTTACTAAAAAAGTAATTTTTAAGAGTTATTTTACTAAATCTACAATCTCATTTACTATTTGCAATTCTTCATTAGTAGGGATGATGAGAATCTTTACACGACTGTCAGCAGCTTGTATCTCTACTGGTTTGGTAGGGTGATTGAGCTCTTCGTTCTTCTTTTCATCGAGTTTGATGCCAAAGAAATCTAAGTGTTTGCAAGCAAATGAACGAGTAAGCGTATCGTTTTCGCCTAAACCTGCAGTAAATACAATGCTGTCTAAACCATTAAGAGCAGCGGTGTAAGCCCCTATAAACTTCTGAATACGGTAGCCGTACATCTCGTAGCAAAGGGCAGCATTAGCATCGCCTTTGTGGTATAGTGCTGCTACATCGCGAGCATCAGAATGACCTGTAAGCCCAAGCATACCACTCTTCTTGTTAAATAACGTTTTTACTTCTTCATAGTTCATACCTAACTCTTGCCCCAAGAAGAACGCTACAGAGGCGTCTATTTGTCCGGTACGTGTACCCATAATAAGTCCGTCGAGAGGGGTAAGCCCCATAGAAGTATCTACGCATTTACCTTCCTCATTTACAGCCGCCATACTTGCTCCATTTCCTAAGTGAATGGTGATGTTTTTGATGTGCGGATTATTGAGGTATTTACGCGCTTGAGCATCTACATATTTATGGCTGGTGCCATGGAATCCGTAAGCACGCAATCCGTATTTTTCGTAGTACTCGTTAGGAATAGCATAGCGGAATGCTTTAGCTGGCATTGTTTGGTGGAAAGCGGTATCAAACACTGCTACGTGGGTAGCTTTGTCAAAAAGTTTTTGAGCTACACGTATGCCTTCTAAGTGACCAGGGTTGTGCAAAGGTGAAAGAGGAATGAGGCGTTTGATTTCGGCTACTACCTCATCAGTAATTACGGTAGGTTGTACAAACTTCTCACCTCCGTGTACTACGCGGTGTCCTACCCCTTTGATGTCGCTAGGGTTTTCGATAACGCCTACTTCGGGGTCAGTAAGAAGGTCTGCAACTAAGTTCATACCTACCTCGTGAGTAGGGATAGGTTGCTCTTTTTTTACTTCAACCTCTTTGCCGTTTTTCACAGCTACATATTTCACGTAGCTACCGTCTATATTAATACGGTCTACGATACCTTTAGCTTTTGATTCTCCTGTTTTAGAATCAATTAGTTGATATTTGAGAGATGAACTCCCTGAATTAATGATTAATATTTCCATTTTAGTTCTTAGTGTTTCGTTAGTCTTTAGTTGTTAGTCTTTAGTCGCTAGTAAGTAACTCTATTCTAACGACTAAAGACTAATAATAACTAAATATTAAAATTCAGATTGTATAGCAGTGATAAGTACAGTGTTGTAAATATCAGGGATGAGAGCCCCACGACTTAGGTCGTTTACAGGTTTCTTCAATCCTTGTAGCATAGGGCCTATAGCTAAACCACCAGTTTCGCGCTGTACAGCTTTATAGGTGTTGTTACCAGTATTGAGGTCTGGGAAAATAAGTACATTGGCTTGTCCTGCTACAAGTGAATTAGGCATTTTTTGTTTACCTACTTTAGGATCTACGGCAGCGTCATACTGTATAGGTCCTTCTACGAGTAGGTCAGGGCGGCGTTCTTTTACAAGAGCTGTTGCTTCACGTACCTTATCTACATCAGCACCACTACCAGAGTTACCAGAAGAATAAGAAAGTAGGGCTACCTTAGGCTCGATACCGAAAGCGATAGCAGAATCGGCAGAGCTGATAGCGATGTCAGCCAATTGCTCAGCAGTAGGGTTAGGCACTACCGCACAGTCGCCGTATACTAATACACGGTCGTGTAAGAGCATAAAGAATACTGATGAAACGGTGTTTACCCCAGGTTTAGTTTTTACGAATTGCAATGACGGACGAATAGTGTGGGCTGTAGTGTTTACGGCTCCTGATACCATACCGTCAGCATCACCTAAGAATACCATCATTGTACCGAAGTAAGAGGCATCGAGCATTAGGTCTTTAGCTTGTGAAAGTTCAAGACCTTTGCTTTTGCGCAATTCGTATAGTTTTTCAGCGTAGGCTTCGTATTTATCACTTTCAGCAGGATTGATGATGTTTATGCGTTCTTCGTTCCATTTTAAGCCCAAAATGTTCTTAGCACGGGTTTTGATAGCTTCAGGTTCGCCCAAGATAGTGAGGTAAACCAATTCGTCTTCAGCCAATTGAGAAGCCGCAGTAAGAATACGGTCGTCAGTACCCTCAGGGAGCACGATGCGTTTTTGTCCGGCACGTGCTTTTTGCACCATATTATATTGGAACATACGAGGGGTAATAGTTTCTGATTTGAAAGAAGCAATGCTGCTGTTTAGCTTGTCGGCATCTACATTTTCGTCGAATAACTGAAGAAGCATTTTTACCTTTTCAGTATTTTCGGGGTAAATGTGAGCTTGAGTATTACCGATGATGTTAGCCGTTTCGAAAGTATCAGTTTTAGCTACCATTATAGGAATATTTTTTTGGATACCATCAAAAATCTTACTCATTGAAGGGTTAAGAGTTAGGTCGCCGTAAAGTACTACCCCTTTGATGTTAGAGAAGTTAGAATAGTTGGCTACCAAAGAGCCTGCAATAAGGTCGATACGGTCGATAGGAAGTATAGCAAGAGTATCTTCGTGTAGTTTAGCCAAATAGTTAGACAGCTGCATAGCTCCTACCATAGTATGTTTGGTAGTAACATCAATATTATCGCCTTTGTAAAGGAATTCAGCTTTTAGGGCATTGGCTATCTCGCGGATAGTAGGGCGAGAAAGCTCTTCTTTGCGCGGAATGATAGTAAAGGTAGTGTCTTTGAAACGTTGTTCTAAACGGCTGATAGTAGCTGCAGTAGCGTTAGTAGCCTTATTTACAAACACGCTAAGAACGCGTACATCTTTTTCTATAAAATTGTTTAGAGCGGCTTGTACTTGGTTGGCAAGTTCGTCTTCTGAAGTGAAGTTGTCTTTGAGTACAACTAATGCATGGATGTTAAGGCTTTGCGCTACAGAGGCGTTGAAGTTTACATCGAAGTAGCTATCATCTACAGCGCTTGAGCTATCAACCAATACAAAGTCGAATTTGCTTTCTAAGGCTTTGTATTTTTTGATGATGGTGTCGTACACTTCGCCTATATTGCCTTCGTTTTTAAGAGCAATAACCTCTTGGCGAGTATAAGCATACGCTTCATCATAACTCATATCAAGCTTAAAGTGCTCTAAAACGGTTTCGATGAAAGTATCTTTTTTAGATTTACTTTCGATGATAGGGCGGAAGTACCCCACCTTGGCAGTATTGCGCATAATCATCTGCAATACCCCCAGCGTTACTACTGACTTACCACTGTGGGCATTGGCAGCAATAATATAAACTGACTTGTTCATCTTTTATATAAAATTAACTATTTTAGTGTTTTACAGTATTGGTGGCAAAGATACGAAACAATTATTAATTGACAAGAAATAAATAGATTTTTTTTCAGCGATGGTTAATAGATTAATACTTTATAAGTAAACATTCTATAAGCTTCTAATTTATCTAACTTGTTCTACCTTTTAATAGATATACAAACGATATAGGAACGATACAGGAACGATACAGGAACGATACAGGAACAAGCCTCTCTTTAAATAAAATAAGAAATAATTTGTTTATTTGTTTTTTTGTTTTTACCTTTGCGGTCAAAATATGAAGAAGGTCTCGTTGACGATTGAAATTAAATTATTTATATAAAGAAATGGCACATAACATTAAAAAAGGCGTTATTCTTGGTAAAGAAGTACAAGAAGTATTTAAATACGCCAAAGAAAAAGGTTTTGCACTTCCTGCAGCCAATGTGATTAGCTCTAACTCTATCAACGCGGCTTTAGAAACAGCAGTAGCTGTTAATGCCCCTATGATTATTCAGTTTTCTAACGGTGGTGCTCAGTTTATGGCTGGTAAAAGCATCTCTAATGACGGACAACGCGCCTCTATATTAGGAGCTGTATCAGGAGCTAAACACGTGCATTTATTGGCTGAAGCTTATGGTGCTTCTATCATTTTGCATACTGACCACTGCGCTAAGAAATTGCTTCCTTGGCTTGACGGTATGCTTGACGCTTCAGAAAAACACTTCAAAGAAACTGGCAAACCTCTCTTCAGTTCGCATATGATTGACCTATCAGAAGAGCCTATTAAAGAAAATATCGAAATTTGCAAACGCTACTTAGACCGTATGAGCAAAATGGATATGACTCTTGAAATAGAACTTGGTATGACTGGTGGTGAAGAAGATGGAGTAGACAACTCTGGCGTAGAATCGCACAAACTCTTTACACAACCTGAAGACGTAGCTTATGCTTACGAAGAACTTAGCAAAGTAAGTCCACAATTTACTATTGCAGCTGCTTTTGGTAACGTTCACGGGGTGTACAAACCAGGAAACGTAAAATTAACTCCAAAAATTTTAAGAGACTCTCAAGACTACGTTTCTAAAAAATACAACTTGTCTCATAACTCTCTTGACCTTGTATTCCACGGAGGTTCTGGTTCAACCCTTGAAGAAATACGTGAAGCTATATCATACGGTGTGGTGAAAATGAATATAGATACTGACCTACAATACGCTTTCACTGAGGGTATTCGTGACTATATGAAGGCTAAAGCGGCTTACCTACAAGGACAAATAGGTAACCCTGAAGGTCCTGAAGCTCCTAATAAGAAGTATTACGACCCACGTGTATGGCTACGCGAAGGTGAAAAAACATTCGTGGCTCGTTTGAAAAAAGCTTTCGAAGACCTTAACAACGTAAATACACTTTAGTAGTTTGTTTTCATAACTGAAACACTATATTTTTTGACTTTGCCAAAGGTATTTCCCTAACACTTCCCCGTGTTATTCCCCTTCATTAAGCCTTTGGCAAAGTTTTTGATATAATAGAATGAAAAATGCTTTTAAAATAATTATATTATGAGTTATAACAACAATTACAACACCAATTACCAAAATCCACAGATAGTGAACTATGCAGCTACTGATGCACAAGCTGAGTTCTACCGCAAGACTTATACCCACGTAGCCTTAGCCCTTTTAGCTTTTATAGGGGTAGAAGCTGCCTTGCAAAACCTTATACCTGAAGAACTTATCTTTTCGATGATCAGAGGTAAGTTTGTATGGCTATTTATCTTAGGGGGCTTTTGGTTGGGCTCTATCTTGGCTAATAAATGGACACAAGCACAAGATAAAAGCACTCAATATATGGGCTTGGGTATTTATGTGCTTTTAGAAGCTATTATCTTTTTGCCTATTATTAAGATTGCGCTGCTTTATACCGGTACAGCTATTCTATCGCAAGCAGGGATTATCACGTTAGCTCTTTTTGGAGGACTTACCGCAGTGGTATTCCTTACTCGCGTTGATTTCTCTTTCCTACGCACTATATTAGTGGTAGGAGGTTTTGTGGCTTTAGGACTTATAGTAGCAGGAGCTATCTTTGGTTTTGACTTAGGACTTTGGTTTTCAGTAGCTATGGTAGCTTTGGCTGCAGGAGGTATACTCTACGAAACCTATAATATTAAAAACGCTTATAGCACTGACCAATATGTGGCAGCAGCTCTACAGCTATTCTCTTCGATAATGCTTCTTTTCTGGTATATACTCAGAATATTAATGTCGAGAAGAGACTAAGCTAAAGACGAAAATTTAAATACAAAAGACGAAAAACGGTGAGTGCCGTTTTTCGTCTTTTATATTTTGTATTTATTAACGGATTTTCATTTTGAAGTTAGAATTCTCTTCTAAAAAGGCTTCTAAGGTATCGCCTGCTTGTACTTGGGCTACACCTTTTGGGGTACCGGTGAAGATAAGGTCGCCTTTGCGGAGAGTAAAATAGCGAGATGCTTCGGCTATAATCTGGCTGAAGTGCCAAAGCATATTTTCGGTATTGCCTGCTTGTACGGTTTTGCCATTATTTTCTAAGCGAAAGCTCAGATGCCTAAGGTCAGGTAATTCAGTTTTAGGCACGAAGGTACCCACGATGGCTGAGCCATCAAAAGCCTTTGCTTTTTCCCACGAAAGGCTTTCCTCTCTGAGTGTTTGCTGTAGGTCGCGCGCTGTGAAATCGATACCTAAGGCAATTTCGTCATAATACTTATGGGCGTATTTTTCAGCAATACACTTGCCATTCTGATTGATTTTGAGTACAACCTCTATTTCGTGGTGCAGGTTATGCGTAAAATCTGGTATATAATACGGTATTTCGAGGTTGTGAAGTGCCGTGTCGGGCTTCATAAAGAGTACCATTTCTTTGGGTATCACTCCGTCAAACTCTTTGATATGGTCGGTATAGTTTTTTCCTACACAAATGATTTTCATAGTTCTACTTCTGTTTTTTTGTTATCAGCGCACAAAGATAAAAATAAAAATGCTAATTAACTTGTTTATTCATAAAAAAAGTAATACATTTGCCCATTGCTTTTTTGAAGAGTAAAGCAAACCACTTTATTATTTTTTCAAACTATTAAAGAGAAGAACTAATGAAAAAAGAGGATATTTTAGAAGATTATAGTATTGCCCTTATCAGTCGCGAATGCAGCTTGATGGGTAGGAAAGAAGTACTTACAGGTAAGGCTAAATTTGGTATTTTTGGCGATGGCAAAGAAGTACCACAAGTGGCTATGGCACGTGCTTTCAGAGAAGGTGATTTTCGCAGTGGTTACTATCGCGACCAGACTTTTATGATGGCTATAGGGGTGCATACTGTTGAACATTTTTTTGCGGGACTTTATGCACACGCTGATATAGAAGCTGACCCAACTAGTGCAGGTAGGCAGATGGGGGGACACTTTACCACCCATAGCCTTGATGAAAATGGCGAATGGAAAAACCTATTGAAACAAAAGAACAGCAGTAGTGATATTTCGTGTACAGCAGGGCAGATGCCACGCCTATTGGGCTTGGCTCAGGCTTCGAAGGTATATCGTGCGCTACCTAACGCTGCAGCTGAAGGATTTTCAGACCACGGCAATGAGGTAGCTTGGGGTACTATAGGCAACGCTAGTACCAGTGAAGGGCATTTTTTTGAGACCCTCAATGCTGCAGGGGTGATGCAAGTGCCGATGGTAATGTCGGTATGGGATGATGAATATGGTATTTCGGTACCGAAGGAATATCACACAACCAAAGAAAGCATTTCTGAAGTGATGAAAGGCTTTGTACGCGATGATAAGCACGCAGGTATAGAGCTAATGGTGGTAAATGGTTGGGATTATCCTGCTCTATATGAGGCATATCAGAAAGCAGCTGCCGTAGCACGTGAGCAACACGTACCGGTATTGGTACACGTGCGCGAACTAACTCAGCCCCAAGGACACTCAACCTCAGGTTCTCACGAACGCTATAAGAGTGCTGAACGCTTAGAATGGGAAAAAGAGTTCGACTGTATCAGTAAAATGCGTGAGTGGATTTTGGCATCGGGGTATGCTACTGAAGAAGAGTTAGCAACTATAGAACAACAGGCTAAGAAACGAGTAAAAGACGGTAGGAAGAAAGCGTGGGAAGCCTATATTAAGCCAATGGAAGCTGAAAGGCAGCAATTGATAGCTTTACTCAACCAAATAGAGCCTAATAATGAATACGCAGCGTCTCTGGCTGCAGCCCCTACGCTCTTGCGAAAAGTAATACTCAACACTGCGCGCAAAGCCCTCAGACAATGGGTGAAAGAACAGCGTGAGGTAGGAGCTCTTCGCACTTGGATAAATGATTATTTAGCAACAAACGAACCTAAATACAGTAAATACCTTTATACAGAGAGTGCCCATAGCGCGCTAAATGTTAGTGAGGTAGCCCCTGTGTATAACCCTGATGCTGAGCTGGTAGATGCCCGTATAGTAGTAAGAGATAACTTTGACGCTCTTCTGACTAAGTATTCTAACTTATTGATATTCGGGGAAGATGTTGGTAATATAGGAGATGTAAACCAAGGATTAGAAGGATTGCAGAAGAAACACGGAGTGACCAAAGTATCGGATACAGGGATACGTGAAGCAACCATAGTAGGGCAGGGGATAGGTATGGCAATGCGTGGCTTGCGCCCTATAGCTGAAATACAGTACTTAGACTATATACTCTACGGACTACAAACCTTAAGTGATGACTTAGCATCGCTGCATTACCGCACCTTTGGGCGACAATCAGCTCCGCTAATTATTAGAACGCGCGGACACCGTTTAGAGGGTATTTGGCACGCAGGTTCACCAATGGGAATACTATTGCACGCCTTACGCGGGGTTTGTATCCTAACCCCAAGGAATATGACCAAAGCAGCAGGCTTCTATAATACCTTATTGCAAAGCAATCAGCCTGCGGTAGTGGTAGAGTGCTTGAACGGTTATCGTCTGAAGGAAGCTATGCCAACTAACCTCACCGAGTTTACTACTCCTATAGGGGTAGTGGAAACTCTTCGTGAGGGTAAAGACCTGACTGTAGTATCGTATGGTTCGACCCTACGCATCATTACAGAGGTAGCAGATGAGTTATCAGCACTTGGTATAGAGATAGAAATTATAGATGTACAGTCGTTAGCACCTTTTGACTTGCGACACGACATAGTGAAGAGTATACAGAAGACCAACAGATTATTGGTAGTAGATGAAGATATGCCAGGGGCTACTTCGGCATACATTTTGCAGAAGATAGTAGAAGAACAAAACGCTTATCAGTACTTAGATAGTGCACCGCAAACCTTAGCTGCAGGCAATCACCGTCCGGCGTATGCTACTGATGGTGATTACTTTTCTAAGCCTAACGCCGATAGTATTATTGAGAAGATATACAGCATAATGCACGAAGCGAATCCGCATAAATATCCAAAATTGCTATAAGCCATAGGGCTTATAGCAATTCGTCATCGATATCTTCTTGAAAGTCGTTTAGAAGGTTGTCAATAGCACGTCTATCTTTTTTGGTAGGTCGGCCCTCTCCTTTCTCGCGATAGTAATCTTGAGCCAGTTGCTGTAGTTCGGCTTGCTCAAAAGCCTCAGGAGGCGTATTATCTTGTCGGTAGAGATTTACTAACTTAGCTCCTACGCGGCTTTCGGGTATATCGAGTACCTCTAATTGGTAGTTGATTTGGTTTTTACGCACTGTGATAGAGTCGTTTTTATAAACTTCTCTTGAAGGTTTTACCGTTTCACCATTGATTCGGATATGTCCTTTTTTGCAGGCTTCGGTGGCGATATTACGCGTTTTGTAATAACGAACGCACCATAGATATTTATCAATTCGCATATTTTACAGAAAATTTAAAATTATAATAGGCGCAAAAATAAGAAATAATTTTGTATCTTGCGCCCTCAAATTAAGACAATATTTTTATATGATAAAGAAATTTATATTCAGTATCAGTATGATAGGGCTACTCTTTGCAGTATCTTGTAAGAAAAATGATAGCAAAACAGCTACCCCTCCGCGCGATGTAACCGAAGTGAGAAATGAAAACAATGCAGCAATAGAGAAATTCCTTAAGACCCATAGCTATACTTTTTCGCCTACTGCGACCATTTCGGAAACTGTAGTTTTTACAACTACCAGCAATACAGCAGATGCTATTTTTAATAATAGCAACTTAAAACGTTTGGAGTTAGATGTATATGATGCTAATAGCCAAAGAGTGCGCCATACGCTTTATTATATGATACTACAGGAAGGAGTGGGCACGACTACTACTATAGCCGATTCGGTATATGTAAATTACAAAGGACAGCTACTTGACCTGAGTGTATTTGACAAGACTGAAACTCAGTCACTCTCTTATTGGATGGACTTGATTGGTAATATAGTTACACAACGACCTGCAGGTACTATTAAAGGTTTTAGAGAAGGAGTTGCCCTGCTGAAATCGTCTGCTGATAATAAACTGTCAAATAATACTGATGGTACATTAAATGCTCCTACTGATGGAGGTATAGGAGTATTCTTTATTCCTTCTGGATTAGGGTATTTTAGCAATACACAATCGAAAATACCTGCTTACTCGCCTCTTATCTTTACAGTACGCCTTATTGCTACTCGCCGAGCAGACCACGACCACGATGGTAAAAAATCAATAGATGAAATAGAGCGTGATCCTTATGGTGTCGTAACCTATCCTGACTGCGATGCTAAAAAAGATAGAACTTACTTGCCCGATTATTTAGACGCTGATTGCAAATAACAGATGAAGAGACATATTCCTAATATTATTACTTTGTGCAATCTGCTATGCGGCTGTATAGCAGTGATATATGCTGCAGGAGGGAATGTATACGTAGCTGGAGGATGGGTGCTTTTAGGTATCTTTTTTGATTTTTTTGATGGCTTTTTTGCTCGCTTACTAAAGGTAAAATCAGAAATAGGACTGCAGTTAGACTCATTGGCAGATATGGTAACCTCGGGAGTAGTACCTGGTATAGCTATGTATCAAATGCTACAGCTGAGTGATATGATGGAGAGTGCTAATACTTGGGTAGTATATTTGCCTTATGTAGGTTTTTTTATTACATTGGCTTCGGCTTATCGTTTAGCTAACTTCAATATAGATACACGGCAGACAACAGGCTTTATAGGGCTTCCAACACCTGCAAATACATTGTTTATTATTTCATTAGCAGTAATACAAAATACTAGTACGGTAGCGTTATTGCATAGTACTTGGGTATTATTAGTAATAACTATAATGAGTAGTTATCTGCTAAATGCTAATTTGCCTTTATTTGCACTGAAATTTAAGGATTATTACTTTAAGAATAATGCTGTGAAGTATATATTTTTAGCTATTAGTGTATTGCTGATAGCTATACTGAAAGTGATAGCAGTACCTATTATTATTTTGCTGTATATTTTACTTTCTTTAATAACGAAGAGATAAATCTTGCTTCATTCTATCTAAGTTAATCTTAGGAGTTTGTTGCACAAAGATAACACTATCAATAACTACTAGCTTAGAGGTAGGGTATATGCCCAAACTATCCATAAGCAAGTAGTTTTTTTCTTTAAAGTGTAGTAGGTAAGGTATTTTTTGTAATGAAATATCGGTAATACCTCTTTGTTTGATATAGTTCTTCAGCATAGGATTTAGTGAGAGAGTATCGTTTTGAAAGACTTTTAGTTGCTGTCCCTGCCTAATAGCAATAACTTTTTCTTTGTATTTGCTAAAGATGAGCATCTCTTGGGTAGTGGATAGTTGGTATTTGTTATAAAAGAGCACTATTTGCATGATAATGATACTTATTAAGATAGCTTTTACAGCTCTTTGGTGTTGGTAGTGTCGCCACCAGATGATGGTTATAACAATTAACAAAGAGGCAATCAGCGTAAGCGTGTTGAACTGTATGTTGCGAATGATAAAGAACTCTTGTTCGGCAATGAGTCGTATTAATGCGTTCATAAGCCATATTAGCTTTTCTGTAATGAGTGCTACAATATTAGGTAACCCCACTGTAGAAGCTAATAGTAAGCAGAGAATACCGAGAATGAGAATGGGTTGCAATAATGGTACTACCACTAAATTAGCAATAAAGAATAAGATAGAAAATTGATGAAAGTAGTATAAACTGATAGGTATTACTACTATTTGAGCTGTAAAACCTACTGCTACCAATGACCATATATATCTTACATATTTATTTTCTGGAAACCACCAGCGTAGAGCAATTGGGTAAAAGGTTAATATAGAGAATACAGCAGCATAACTGAGCTGAAAGCCTACATCATATAGGTAGGAAGGATTGATAAGCAATAAGAAAAGCATAGAGAGCATAAGTGAATCAAACCGCCCTCCTTTGTCTCGAATAAGAAGAGAGAAACCAATGAGATTGAACATCAGAGTAGCTCGTAATACAGAGGGAGAACCGCCTGCTATTAGTGCAAAAGCCCATAAACCTATTGATAAGATTAGGTAGCGGGTAAGTCGGTAAGATAAGAGCGTATTAGGTATTTTTTGTAAGAAGAAGAGTAATATAGAGGTGATAATACCTACGTGTAGACCTGAAATAGCTAAGATATGTACTGCGCCAGCATCTACATAGTTTTGATAGAGTTCTTCATCTAAATCATTGCGTTTTCCTAATAAAAGCGTTTTTAGCACAGAGGCACTTTCATTATTAAAATGTTTATCTATAGTAGTAGCTAAATAGTTGCGTAAATATTCTATATAACTTTTTATATCTCTGTGCTTATTATTTTTTTCAATATGTCCTACTGATTGTACATAAGCACGCCAATAGATGCCTTTCCGCTCCATATACGTCTTATAATCAAACTGATAAGGATTTTTAGGAGGATTTATAGGTTTGCACTCTGCTATGAAAACTAATTCATTATTAGGCTCTATAGCTTTTATAATGTCAGTGCTAATTTTGGAAGAGAAAAAACAAAGCATCTCACCATTTACTTTCTGATGGTCTGCAGATATTATTTTGATTTTAAAAGTAGTGCCAAAGTCTGTTTTAGCAGTTTGTTCTATCACGTGGGCCTGTAATAGATAGTATTGATTAGGAGAGAGTACCTGAGTATAGTGTTGTTGATCGGCAATAGGAGAACGTAGAGCTACTATAAATATACCAATACTTACCGAAGTAAGAAAGGTATGCAACATAAGTCCGTGCCTGAAGTAGTATCTCTTTGTAAATAGAAATTGGTGAATACCTAAAGTTACAATTGTAGAGCAACAGATGCATAGAGCTATAAAAAAAGAGGGTAACACTATGTTAGTAATAGTGATACCCCCTATTATTCCTAATAATATTGTTAATATGAAAAGATTTACAAATCTCACATCACTCGTTTTGCAATACGGAAAGCTTTCTTATAGTAAGCATCACTAAGTGAAGAAATAACGACTCCTCTTTTAGAGGAAGCATGGATAAATTTAACTTCTCCACCATCAACATCAACAACTAAACCTACGTGTGATATTCTATTTTTTCTTAAAGTTTTAAAGAAAAGCAAATCTCCTACTTTTACGTTTGATAACTTGATTTTCTTTCCTTGTGTAGCCATCTCTTGTGATGAACGAGAAAGAGGTATTTCTATAGATTTAAAAGCTGTACTTACAAAGCCAGAGCAGTCCATTCCTTTGCGTGTGATACCTCCGTGTCGATAGGGAGTACCTAAGTAAGAAAAAGCAGTATCTAAAAGTATCTTTTGTTGTTGAGTATCGGCTTTGCTTTCTGATAAAGCTGTGAGTGCAATATCTATACTTTCGTTCTCTTCTTCCTCTTCTAAAAGTTCTTCATCTTCTAAATCATCTTGTATATCTTCTGCTTTAGTTGTGTTCTCAGCATATTGAGTAGGGGCAATAGTCTTTTTGGTGGCTTTCCTTCTTTTAGCAGAAGCTACAGTTTTTCTTTTAGCATTATGCCGTACAGCTACTTTGCGCTTTTGAGCCATTTTATTATTTTTTTTACTAGCAACAGTCTTACTGTTCTTCTTTTTAGGAGGAGAGTAAGTCTTTTTCTTAGGATTTCCTTTGTTTGTTAAGGTTGTTGCTACTGTAGCAGTTGCTTTAGTTGCTATATTTTCTTTTATATCTGTACTTTCGGTGAAAGATGATAAACTAAATAATAGTATAAATAGGCTTAAAAGTCTTAAAATGTGCATAATTACATAAGTTTAAATGAATACTTTTTCTTTTTGTTTTATCATAAGAGTTTCTCCCTTTGTATCTAAATCAAAGTGGATACTATCTCCTTGCTGTATGTGATTAGAGACGATTTCTTCTGCTAAAATGTCTTCTACATACTTTTGAATAGCGCGTTTTAGAGGTCGTGCTCCGTACTGCTTATCATACCCTTTTTCAGCTATAAAGTTCTTAGCTTTTTCGCTTAATTGTACCTCATATCCTAAATCTTTGATGCGTGAGTAGAGCTTAGATAGCTCAATATCAATAATCTTAAAGATATTTTCTTTGCTAAGCGGATTAAAAGTAATCACATCATCAATACGATTTAAGAACTCAGGTGCAAATACTTTTTTGAGAGCATTCTCTACTATTGACTTCTCATTAGCTTCTGATTGAGCCATTCTGGCTGAAGTGCCAAAGCCTACTCCTTGTCCGAACTCTTTTACTTGGCGCGCACCAATGTTAGAAGTCATTATGATGATAGTATTTCTGAAATCAATTTTTCTGCCTAAGCTGTCGGTTAAGAAACCATCATCTAATACTTGCAGTAGCATATTGAATACATCAGGATGTGCCTTTTCTATCTCATCTAAGAGTACTACTGAATAAGGCTTGCGTCGCACTTTTTCTGTAAGCTGTCCACCCTCTTCATAGCCGATATAACCAGGAGGGGCTCCGATGAGGCGTGTAGTTGAGAATTTTTCCATATACTCGCTCATATCTATGCGAACCATTGTATCTTCAGAGTCAAATAACTCTTTAGCCAATACTTTAGCCAATTGGGTTTTACCTACCCCTGTTTGCCCTAAGAATATAAATGACCCAATTGGTTTATTAGGGTCTTTCAGTCCTGTACGGTTGCGCTTAATCGCTTTAACTACCTTTTCTACTGCTTCGTCTTGTCCGATGATTTTTGATTTCATAATGGCTGAAAGCTCAGCAAGTTTGTTCATCTCGGTTTGTGCGATACGGCTCACAGGTATACCGCTCATCATCGAAACAACATCAGCAATGTGCTCTTCAGTTATTACATCACGGTGTAGCTTAGAGTCTTGATCCCATTTTCGGTTTAACTCAAGTAACGAATGTTCTATTCGTTTTTCGTTATCGCGTAAGTGGGCAGCTTCTTCAAATTGTTGGCGAGACACAGCATCATTTTTAGCTCTGGTAGCTTTTTCTAACTGTTCTTCTACTTCCAATATATATTTTGGAATTTTGAGCTGTGTAATGTGTATTCTCGATCCTGCCTCGTCAAGAGCATCAATAGCCTTGTCGGGTAAATATCTATCAGTTAGATAACGGTTCGTGAGCTTTACACAAGCCTCTAAAGCCTCATCACTATAGATTACATTGTGATGTTCTTCGTATTTTCCTTTTATATTTTTAAGTATTTGTATAGTCTCGTCTATATTAGTAGGTTCTACCAATATCTTCTGAAAACGACGCTCTAATGCCCCATCTTTCTCTATAGATTGACGGTACTCATCAAGAGTAGTAGCGCCAATACATTGAATTTCGCCACGTGCAAGGGCAGGTTTAAACATATTTGAGGCATCTAAGCTACCAGTGCCGCTACCAGCACCCACTAAGGTATGTATCTCATCAATAAATAAGATAATATCACGGTTTTTTTCTAGCTCGTTCATTATGGCTTTTAGCCGTTCTTCGAACTGTCCTCTGTATTTAGTGCCCGCTACTAATGATGCTAGATCGAGGGTAACCACTCTTTTGTTATACAATACTCGTGCCACTTTTCGCTGCACGATACGCAATGCCAATCCTTCGGCTATAGCACTCTTTCCTACTCCTGGTTCTCCTATTAGCAAAGGATTATTTTTCTTGCGTCTTCCTAATATTTGTGATACCCGTTCTATTTCTTTTTCTCTTCCCACTACAGGGTCTAATAAACCCTGTTCTGCTAATAAGGTTAGGTCTTTTCCAAAATTGTCGAGTACTGTTAGTTTGCGTTGCCCTAAGGGGGCGTTGGGGTTCTGTGGGCTTCTGAAAGGACGCCCTTCGTGCGGAAGCCTATAGTCGCGCTCGTATTCTTCTACTTCGTTTGTAGGCGGAGTAAAAGTAGTAGTAGCTGTAGGGGTGGGAACATTTATTTGAAAATTGTCTTCACGTATAGGTTGAAACTTAGCTTTTACACTGTCGTAAGTTACTCCTAACTTATTAAATACCCTTGTAGTAGGGTCATTCTCATTGCGCAAAATGCTTAATAATAAATGCCCTGTATTTATAGTTTCCGTTTGCGAACGCTTTGCTTCTAAGTAAGTAGCTTGCATAGCTCTTTCTGCCTGCACTGTGAAGTGAATGGCATTAAAATTAGGAGGATTTAACCCTCTTGCCGAAGTGAGGGTGTGGATATGCTGCCGTAGTCTGTCCATATCAGTATGCAGACTTTGTAGTATTTCTATCGCTTTACCTTCACCTTCTTGTATCATTGCCAACACAAAGTGCTCAGTGCCTACGCTAGATTGCCCCAGCCGCACTGCTTCCTCTTTGCTGTATGTGAATATCCTTTTGACTCTTGGTGAAAAGTTGTCGTTCATAATTTATAAATCTCCTCTTGTATTAAAAAAAATCTTTTATTGATTGCAAAAATTATTCCAATTTTCTTGCCTCATCTATACATCTGCGCAAAGGTAGTAAAAAAAATGATATAACAAAAGATTTTTCTGAAATATTTTATTTTACAAAAAGTTCATTGCGCACAGTAAATTCTATTTTTTCTGTTATTAGCCATTCCTCTAAAATAGGATTGATAACCTCTTTAGTATAAGGCATTTTTATAAGTATATCTGAAGGACGAATAGGAGCTTTTTTCAGTAGCTTCCATAGTTCTTCTCTCACTTGTTTTTTGTCTATTTTTTTAGGCTTATGGTGAGCAATACAGTTAGAGCAAATACCGCAGGGGTGAGTGGTTTTCTCTCCGAAATACTCAAGCAATTGCTGGCTTCGACATTTTTTTTCGTTGTTTAAATACCTATATACTTCTTGCTGTAGGGCTAATTTAGTATGGTTGTATTCTTTGATGTTTTTACCGATACTATTGATAGTGCGGTCTTCATCTCTAGGCAGATTGAAGGTTATTTGTACATCTGATTGTTCGTTCTTTAGAACCCCCATACCATCTCGATCTATTTGCTCAAGATAATCAATGAGCTGATAGTAATTCAAGTCAGTGTATTCGGTTATTTTAGCAGTATCTAAAACTACTGGCTGACTGTAAATCAGTGGATAAGTACGTGCCAAATAAAAAAGAGTCGCACTTAAGTGCCTGTGGGTGTGGTCATACTCTATCAGGGTTGAAATAGTGGCCGTAAGCTGAAAACTTACTTTGTTATTGAATTGCTGACTAAGCGAAATTACTGAAAACCTATCTAATGCCTGCAAAGCGTTGTAGGTTTTTAGGGTAGGGAGTTCATACTGCATACAAAAGTCAGGAAACATAAAACCATAAGTTTCATTAGTACCTTCGCCTATCGCTATTTTGAAATAACTGTTGAGCTTAGCATAAACTAATTTCAAGAAAGGAATATCTATCAGATAATCACCCATTAGCTTTTCAGCAGTCTCAATGTCTGTTTCGTTGTAAATCATTATAGCCGATGCCGCTTTGCCATCGCGTCCTGCTCGTCCTGCTTCCTGAAAGTAATCTTCTAGGGTTAGGGGGATATTCCAGTGAATAACCATTCGCACATTGGGCTTATCAATTCCCATACCAAAGGCATTAGTAGCCACCATTATACGTATTTCATTCTCTAACCACAGTTTTAGTCGTTTGTTTTTCTCTTCAGAAGTCAGTCCTCCGTGAAAGAAGGTAGCAGTAAATCCTTGTGAGACGAGTAAGGAAGCCAAAAAGTCTGCGCCATTTCTACTTCGGGTGTATATGATAACACTGCCTTCGTTTTTCTTCAGTATCTGAAGCAAAAGATGGTGTTTGTCGTCCTCTTTGAATACTTTATAGCTAATATTGGGGCGCGCCAGTGAAGTGCTTACTATTGTAGCCTTTTCAATGGATAGCAACTTTAAAATATCTTGCTGCACCTTAGGAGTAGCCGAAGCTGTAAGGGCTAATAGGGGCACTGTAGGAAACTGCTCTTTTAACCATTGGCATTTGAAATAAGCCGGACGAAAATCTTTGCCCCAATGCGATACACAGTGTGCTTCATCAATAACCAAAAGGTTTATGTTCATCACCTTTAGGAAATTTTGTACTATTTCTTGCTGTAGCCGTTCGGGTGATAGGTATAAGAATTTGCACCCCGAGTACAAGGCATTGTTTAGCAAGCGTTCCAACTCGCGATAAGGCAGACTACCGCCTAATGAAATAGCATTAATACCCTTATTTTTCAGCGCATTTACTTGGTCAGTCATTAGGGCTATTAGGGGCGATACTACTATGCAAATACCTTCTTTAAGCATAGCAGGTACCTGAAAAGTTATTGATTTTCCTCCTCCTGTAGGCATTAGTGCCAATGTGTCATTCCCTTTTAAAACTGATTCAATAACTGTTTTTTGTGGTGGACGAAAACTGTCAAACCCCCAATATTTTTTTAGTATTAGTTCAGAGCTTTCCATAGCCATATCAGTGTTGGTAAGCAGGGCGGACTAACTGAGGAAAGTCAATAAAAGGATTTCTATTGCCTTGTGCTGCTTGTATCACATTATTGCGCTGTTGTTCAAGGTCAGAAACAGGGTCTTCATCATTCCATTTTAATAACATTTCAAGTCCACCGGTGCTAATATCACTATTCAGTTCTTCATTATAGCGTAGGTTTAGATATAAAACCATTCGTGCTACATCGCCTTTCCATTCATCACCTGGGTACCAAGCACTTCCTATCAGTTTAGCCTCTCCTTTCCCTTCAGTAAAAGGGTGATTGCCTCGTCTTGAATTTACGCTTTTGTCGCACACTCTTAAGTGATGTAGGTCAGTAACCGCCTGAGTAACAATTTTTGATTTTGGGTAAATATGCTCGGTGTTGAACGTAGTTGGTGAATAACGTTTATTTCCTTCATATTCTTGCCAAAATCGCTCTTCCCCTGTGTAGACCAATACTACATTTTCAGGATTTTTTTTGCTAGCATCTGCCTTGTATAGGTATTTATGGCGGTCTTTATAACTTAAGAAGTTTGTGTGCTTAGCGATAGTAAGGGTAGCCAACTCATCATATAAGGCTTTTCCTGTTTTGTTAAAATCAACTCCTTGGTAATAGGCTTGTAGTTCAGCAGGTACTGTTACTTTTACAGGTTGTAACGGTGCGTTTTTATGAGTTTGGGTACACGATAAGAGTAGCCCTAAAAACAATATAAAATAAATCTTTTTCATTCACTTTTTGTGTTACTTGTTATTGGTATTCTTTTTCTAATCATTACTTAGAAACTGAAATTCAGTAAAGTATTCGTACTTTTCTTCAGGTCTGAGTATTACACTATCAAAATGAGGGTGTTTAGTAGCATCGGCATAGCCTTGTGCTTCAAAACAGATACCTCTGCTTTGTCCTATAGTCTTGCGATGAGCTACCTCTAATGGGGGCAGGTAATAACCTGCGTATATGTGTAGCACTGGGTGATTAGTGCGTACCGTCATCGTTAAGCTGCCCTCGCTGTTGGTTAGGGTAGCCATTATTTTTTCAGTATCTATTTCGCGCACAAAAGAGTTGTCGGTATGTGCATATACTTTTTGACCCTTACGGTAGTCTAAAGGTGAGCCTGCTACAGAAGGTCGTTCGCCTGTAGGGGTGAAAAAGCCTTCTTCTAAAGGTACATATCTATCAGCGGTTATTTGCAGCGTATTGCCCAGAATATCAGTGTTATTTTCATTTAGGTTGAAGTATGTATGCTGGGTAAGATTTAAGATTGTAGGGGCATCGGTAGTGCCTTGGTAGTCTATACGCAGTTTATTGTCTTCGGTGAGAGTGTAGGTTACACGTACTACTACTTCACCTGGGTAGCCCTCTTCGCCGTCTTTACTAATATATTGCAGAGTTACAGAAGGATTCTCGCCTTTTTCTTGCGCTATTACTTCCCAAAATACACTATCAAATCCTGTAACGCCTCCGTGTATTTGGTTTTCGCCCAGATTGCAGTTTACTTGTACCTCTTTGCCGTCTATATAGGCTTTCCCATACTTGATGCGCCCTGCATTACGCCCTATTACGGCACCCAGATAGGGGTATTCAGCCCTATAACGATCGCTTATGTATTCTTCAAAGGTATCAAACCCTAATACACATTCTACTTTTTTACCTTTTACAGGTACTTTTATAGAGTTAATGATGCCCCCAAAGTTCATCACACTCACTTCCATACCGTTAGCATTGCGCAAAACGACAGTTTGCAATAAATCTGTATTGTATGTCTTTTTCATTACTTACTTAATTTTAGGCAAAGATAAAAAATAATTATCAATTGGCAATTATTTTTTATCTTTGCCACTGATAACCTAAAAACGTATTATACTAATGAAAAGACTTTTATTAGCCAGTACCTCTACTGTTTATGGAGGTACCTATCTGTCTTATTTACAAGAAGAGCTTACTGACTTTTTTGCAGGAATTGATGAAATTCTCTTTATACCTTATGCACGCCCCAGTGGTATCACTCACGATGAATATACCGCTATTGCACAGCAAGGCTTTGAAAAGATACAGAAGAGGGTAGTGGGGCTACATACCTTTGCCGACCCTGAAGCAGCATTAGTGCAAGCAAAAGCTATCTTTACAGGTGGAGGCAATACTTTTTTGCTCGTTACACGCTTGTACGAACTCGGTTTGATGTCTATTTTGCGCGAGGTGGTAGCTGGAGGGACACCTTATATGGGTACTAGCGCAGGTAGTAATATAGCCGGACAGACGATGCAGACCACTAACGATATGCCCATTATCTACCCCCCTTCTTTTCAGACGCTAGGGGTGGTACCTTTTAATCTTAATCCACATTATTTAGACCCTGACCCTCATAGCAAGCACAAGGGCGAAACCCGTGAAACCCGCATTAGAGAGTTTCATAAGTTTAACGATATACCCGTAATAGGTTTGCGAGAAGGCAGTTGGCTGCGAATTACTGATAACCAAATAGAACTAAAAGGCAATCTTACTGCACGTGTTTTCTTAAAAGACCAGCCTCCTTATGAAACCACTGATTTAAGCCCTGTATACCCCTAAAAATAAAGAGACGATGCTCAAAAGCATCGTCTCTTTATTTACTAATTATCTAAAATTTTTAATTCATTTTAGGTGCTGCCATAGTGCCAGTGATTTCTATATCAAAAATCAAATCGCTATTAGGTGGGATAACATCACCTGCTCCTGCTTCGCCATATCCTAAAGTTGCTGGGATAAATACGCGTATCTTATCGCCTACTTTCATAGTGAGAAGAGCTTCTTTGAACCCAGGTATCAATTGAGCTGAAGGAGTATAAGGGAAAGGAATAGGTTGATAACCGTTTTGTTGCTCGCGCATAGCTTGGTATTTGCCATAACTTTCTTCTACTTCTTTGATGTTAGAGTCAAAAAGAGCTCCGTTGCGCAAATAACCTGCATAGTTTACCATTGCAAATTCGGTTTGCTTAGGTTGTTTACCTTCGCCATTGTTTATAGTAAAGATTTTTACTCCAGAAGGCAGTACTTTAGCTTGAGGTTCTTGCACTTTTATTTCTTCTAAAAACTTAGCAGAAGCACGTTTTACACGCTCTTCTTTTTCTTTTTCTCTTTCAGCTACACTTTTGAAGTAGCTGTCGAATACCTTTACAGCATCAAACTTTTCAGCGTCTTTTCCGTTGGCAACAATAGTGATATTCTTTATTTTGATGTCTTCATTAGGGCGGTCTTGACCATTTCTTGGAGCTTTAGCAATAGCATCTATCACCTCTTCACCTTTTACTGTTTCGCCAAATACTGTGTGTCTGCCGTCTAAGTGTGGGGTAGGTACTTGAGTGATGAAGAACTGGCTGCCATTGGTGTTAGGGCCAGAGTTTGCCATTGATAAAATCCCTTTTTTGTTGTGCCTAAGTGAGGGTACAAATTCATCTTCGAAGCGGTAACCAGGATCGCCCATACCAGTGCCGGTAGGGTCACCACCTTGTATCATAAAACCATCTATCACACGGTGGAAAATAGTACCATTGTAGAAAGGTTTTCCTTTGTATTCTACTTTTACGAAATTGTTTTTACCTTCGGCTAAGGTTACAAAGTTAGCTACCGTAGTAGGTACTTCTTTGTAGTTTAGTTTTACCACAATATGTCCTTTAGTAGTTTCGATGTCAGCAAAAAGACCATCGCCTAAATCTTTATAGGCTTTCTTTTGCGAATTGCAACTAAAGAATACAAACATTGCCGATAGCAATGCGATTAAATTCATTTGTCTCATATATACTTATTTAAATAAAATTACTTATTCAGGGCGAGGTAATACCTTCTCTGGGTTCTTCTCTATTTTAAAAACCTCTATTTTGGCTATAATAGGCTGGTTATAGCTTATTTTATCTTTATCGCCTCGATAGCCATACGCCACACTCGACGGGAAAAAGAACACCCCGCTTTCTTTCTCTTTTAATAGTTTGAGAGCTGAGCGCAAGCCTTGGAAAACCTCTTCTTTATCTACGTGATAGCGGTATTCGCCATCAGGTTTTTCTTGGTACAGCTCATTGCCATTTAGGTCTGACAGGCTATAGTCATAAGTTACTATATCGCCAAACTGTGCTGTGTAATCAGCTTCAGGGTTTTGGTGTAGGTAGTAAAACTTAAAGCCGTGCTGAGAGTCTAAGAAAGTATGCAGCGTGTCCTTTTTGACGATATCGTCTATCAGCGCTTGCTCTTTTGCTAAGAGGGCTTTGTTCTTTACAGCCGATTCTTTTAAGAAAGTGCTGGTCTTCTTACTCACAGGGTGGCGTGCTTGTCGGTCAGCACAACCTACCAAAACTATGCCAAGGGCACTTAGGAGGCCTATTTTTTTTAGTATATTCATCGTTTTATTAACTGTTCTTTTGTATGAAATCAGGGAGTACACTTCTGAAGTAGGTTACTGCTTCATCTATAGTGCCGTCATATCTGCCGCCTGCCGCATTGATGTGTCCACCACCGTTGAAATGCTCGCGTGCAAAACGATTTACATCGGTAGTGCCTTTAGAACGCAATGACATTTTTACGTAATCACCCTCTTGAATAAAAATCACTGCCAGACGGGTGTTTTTTATTGTCAGTCCGTAGTTTACAAAGCCTTCGGTATCGCCCTTTTGGTGGTTGTGCTGTTGTAACTCTTCAGAAGTCAGGGTGATATAGGCAGTATTCCACTCTTCTAGATACACCAAGTTTCTTAAGGCTACGCTTAGCAACTGTAGCTTATTGTACGAATTGGTGTCGAATACCAGACTGTTTATCTGGCTATTGTTAGCCCCTTGGTCTATTAAGAATGCCCCAATTCTGAGCGTATCGCTGGTAGTAGTAGGGTATTTAAAATTGCCAGTATCGGTCATTAGCCCTGTGTATAGGCAGGTAGCTATATCACTATTTATAAGAGCTTTATCGCCTATTGCTTCTATAAATCTATATACCATTTCGCAGGTAGAACTCGCACTCGGGTCAGAGAAAGTTACTTGCGGGTAGTCTTCTGGTGCTTGGTGGTGGTCTATCATCACAAAGGTAGCTGCTGTTTGCTTTTCTAATAGTCCGCTAAGACTATCAGCGCGCTTTAGCGAATTGAAATCAAGCGTAAAAATAAGCGTAGAAGCCTCTATTTGAGCTTTTGCCCTCTCTTGGTCATTGTCGTATATGATAATATCATCAACCGCAGGTAGCCATTTTAAAAACTCAGGGAAATCATTAGGCGACACCACTGTAGCATTTAGCTTAAGCTGCCTTAGGTAGAGGCATAACCCCAAACAACTTCCGATAGCATCGCCATCAGGATTTTTGTGGGGTATAATGCTTATTACAGGCTGCTGTTGTAGCCACTTACGAGTTGTTTCAATATCGTGTGTATTCATATTATTGTCGTGCTTTTAGCTTTTTGATAAGTTCGGGCACTACACTGAAAGCATCGCCTACTACTCCGTAGTCGGCAGCCTTAAAGAAAGGAGCTTCAGGGTCGTTATTGATTACCAATTTGATTTTAGAACCGTTTACGCCTGCTAAGTGCTGTATAGCTCCTGAAATGCCAATAGCTATATAGAGGTTAGGGGCTATAGGTTTTCCAGTTTGTCCTACGTGTTCAGCGTGGGGACGCCAACCCATATCAGCTACCGGCTTAGAGCAAGCTGTTGCAGCCCCGAGTACTTCGGCAAGTTCCTCGATGATACCCCAATTCTCAGCCCCCTTTAATCCGCGTCCGCCCGATACTACTATAGCAGCCTCGTCTAACGACACTTTATCAGTGCCTTTTTCGACAGCCGTTACTTGTACATCGAAATCAGTATCAGCAAGAGTAGGCACGAAAGGCGTTACAACTGCATTGGTAGGATTTTCTTTTACCCCGAAAGCATTGGGGGCAATGCTCAATAGTTTTACAGGAGTAGAAAGTTGCTGGATAGCGATAGCTTTATTAGAAAATACGTGGCTCTTTACGCTAAAAGTACTGCCGTTTTCGGGCAACGAAATTACGTTGGCAGCGTAGTCAGCTTTTAGATAGATAGCCAATAGAGGGGCTATATGTTTAGCCTGCGATGAGGCACTGAGCACTACTACCTTAGCATCTTCTTGTGCTGCTGCCTGCTGTAGTGCGTGGGCTACCGCTTTAGCAGAAAAGTGTTGCAATTTTTCATCGTTTAGCGTCAAGACCTTATCTACCCCATAAGTACCCAGTTTTTCAGGGTTTTCTACATTTACTGCAAGGGCTACTAAAGGTACATTTTGTGCGGTAGCAAGGCTACGTGCATAGGTAGCTACCTCGTAGGCTGATTTCTTTACTTTTCCGTTTTCAGCATCAATATATATTAGAATGGACATTTTTTTACTTTTTTAGAGGTTAATAAGTTAGATTACTTTAGCTTCATTCTCAAGCAGATTGATGAGCGTGTCTAAATCATCGGCAGCTATCATCTTTACTGGTTGTTTAGCAGGCATCTTTTCAAAGCCAATAATAGTCGTTCCTTTGCCTGTTCCTTCAACAGTTCGTACATCGATGGCTTTAGTACGCGCTGCCATTAGGTTGCGCATATTGGGTATGCGTAGGTCTTTCTCTTGGGTAAGTCCCTTTTGCCCAGCGATTACCAGTGGCAGCGATGCCGAAAGTAGCTCTTTGCCGCCTTCAACCTCGCGGGCTGCTGTTACGCTATTGCCTTCGATTTCTAAGCCTATACATTTATTGATGAAAGGGAGGTCGAGCAGGGCAGCTAAGTAGCCGCCTACCATTCCGCCGTTGTAGTCTAAGGACTCTTTGCCACAGATGATAAGGTCGTATGCACCCTCTTTGGCTACTTTGGCTATTTCAGTAGCTACCATAAGGGCATCGGTAGGAATAGCATCTATGCGGATAATATCATCAGCGCCTATGGCATAAGCCTTGCGCAATATAGGTTCTGTCTCGGCTGTCCCTACATTGATGAGGGTGATGGTCGCCCCCAATTTTTCTTTGAGCAATATAGCCTTAGTCAAGCAAAATTCATCATTTGGATTAATAATGAACTGTACACCTGTCGGGTCGAATTTGCAATTATCAGGGGTGAAATTTATTTTGGAAGTAGTGTCCGGAACACTACTGATGCATACTAATATCTTCATAATACTATTTGATAATAATGTTTACTTTTGAAAGGGTAAAAGTACGCTGTTTTGCGCAACTGTGCAAACTATTTGATAAAAAAATCGTACATTTGCACGCTAACTAATTGAAAATCTAATTGAAAGCAATGAACCCTCCTGTAGATGATATGCGCGTTTTAGGGCAATTATTGCGCTGCCCAGAAGGAGAAAAAGCACAAGCGGTAGGCGACTATCTTTTCTCTTCTAATAGCCAAATGATTTATACCACTATTGATTGTCTGCCTTTAAAAGCCGGTATGCAAGTGCTTGAAATAGGCTTCGGCAATGGCAAACACCTGCCTTATTTGCTAGAGAAAGTACCGCAACTACAATATGTAGGAGGTGAACTCTCGGCGGCTATGGTAGCCGAAGCTACGGCTTATAACCACCAATGGGTGCAGGAGGGGCGCGCTACTTTTTGCCAAGTAACTGCTGAAGCATTGCCTATAACTGAACAACCTTTTCAGTTGTGTTTTTCGGTTAATACTATCTATTTTATCGATGACTTAGCACGCTATTGTGCCACTATCTATCAGAGGCTTGCCCCACAAGGATTGGTTGCACTAACGTTTATCGACAAGGCAGTAGGAGAGAAAGCCCCTTTTGCCAAAGAGGGATTTCAGTTCTATACCCCCGAACAGATAGCCGATATACTCGCTAAAGCAGGTTTTACAGCTATCAGTCAAAAGTCTTTTAGGGAAGTATTAACTACCAAAAACGGTAAAGAAATCACCCGCGACTATTGGGTAGTAACGGGTGAAAAATAGGGACTTACTTCATTTTTTGTACTAATTCGAGTTCATCTAAAGCTACAGTGGTGGTAAAGGCACCGTAATTGATGACAGCTTTTCCTTTTTCTATTTTGTCGATAGTACCTACACTGCGCCCGTCTTTTATACGCACACGGTCACCAAGAGCCAGAGCGCGTTGTAACTTCTCTTTAGCAGCTCGTTCTTGTGCTATGCGCTCTTTCTTCTCTTCCTTGCGCTGTTGGCGGATAGCCTCCATTTGCTGATGTACCTCTTCGGTAGTAGCTTTCTTTTCTTCTTTTTTCTGGCTGCGCTCTTCCTTACTCAGCTGTTTGCGCTTAGCGTTTTCTGTCTCTATCAAACGCAGTATCTCGGCTATGAGCGGACGGCGTTTGCCATCGTAAAAGTAACGCTCCGCCAATTGGTCTACCCGTGATCCTAAGGTTATCATACGCTGACTTTGGTCGTACAGCTCTTGGTAGTTGATGAGTTTGCTCTTTATCTTGTCGTTTAGCTCTTCTAATCGTTTCGCCTCTTCGCGCGCTTTTATCTCCTCGTCTTTTAGCGTTTCGGTCGTCTTTTCCATTTTGCTGCGCTCTTTTTGCAGTTTGGCTATGGTGGCATCAAAGCGCACTTTTCCTTTTTCAATCTTTTTCTTAGCTCGGTTGATAAGGCTGAAAGGTATGCCATTTTTCTGTGCTACCTCAAAAGTGAAGGAGCTACCCGCTTCGCCAATAATCAGCTTATAGATAGGTTCTAACGTCTTGTCGTTGAAAAGCATATTGGCATTAGAGGCGTGAGGCAATTCGTCGGCAAGTATCTTCAGATTAGTATAGTGAGTGGTGATAACCCCAAAGGCTTTGCGGTGGTAAAACTCTTCTAAGAAAGTCTCTGCCAAAGCCCCTCCCAGCTCAGGGTCGCTACCAGTACCAAACTCGTCTATCAGAAAGAGGGTGCGGTCATTACATTTCCTTAGGAAATAATTCATATTTTTTAGGCGGTAACTATAGGTACTCAGATGGTTTTCAATTGACTGATTATCACCTATATCAGTAAGAATATGCTCAAAGAGGCACATTTGCGAACGATGGTGTACAGGCACTAACATACCGCTTTGCAGCATCAGCTGTAGCAGTCCGATGGTTTTTAGGGTGATACTCTTACCCCCCGCATTAGGTCCGGATATTACAATAATGCGGTTGTCATCCGTCAGTTCGATGGTCTGCGGATAGGTAGTAGCCCCTTTGCGCGCATTACTAAGGTAGAGAAGAGGGTGATATGCCTCGCGCAGAGAGAGCGTGCGCTCTTCGGTTATATGGGGCAAAAGAGCGTGCATTTGGTGGGCGTACTTAGCTTTGGCATAAATAAGGTCGATGGCTGTGATATAGCGCTGATAGTCCTTTAGCAGCTCTCTAAACTCACTTAAGAAAGCGGTGAGTTCGCGCAATATACGCTGTATCTCTTCGCGCTCATCATAGAGCAGGTTAGAAAGCTCGCGCGAATAGAGCTCCGTCTGGCGAGGCTCTATATACACTATACTGCCCGTTTTGGAGCTGCCCAACACTGTGCCTTGCACCTTGCGGCGGTACATAGCTTTTACTGCCAATACACGGCGATTATCGACCACCGTTTCGCGTATGTCGTCTAAATAGTCAGCTGTGTTGTACTCGGCAAGCGCACGACCGAAGCTCTCGTTTATCTTGCCTTTTATCATGCTCAGTTCGCGCCGAATATTTGCCAATGCAGGAGAAGCCTCACTCTTTATCTCGCCGTACTTATCGAGTACTTTCTCGATAGCAGTAGTGATTTCAGTGGTGTATTCTACACTATCAGCCGTAGCAAATAGTGTAGGGTAGAGCATCGCAAAGTGCCTAAAGAAGGCTATTTGCGTATTAACTACCTCGCTTATTCGGTGTATGCGACTGATACCACTGGTTTCGAGCACTGCATTTTCTACTTTTAATAGTTTAATTTCAGCAGATATAGGTTCGCAATAGTGTGAGGGGATAGCGTTGTTATTCTCTAATGAAGAGAGATACTCATTCACCTGCTGAAGTGCCATCAGCAGATTTTCTTTTTCGGTAAAAGGTTTGATGCGCAACGCGTATTTCTTACCGAGTTCGGTAAGGCAAAGAGCTGCTATTTGGTTGAGTACCGTGGGGAACTCTAAGTCTTCGAGTGTTTTTGTATTCAAGGTAATGATGATATTAAGGGCTACAGGTAAGCCTTAGCCATAACAGGGTGCAAAAGTAGTGAATTTTTGTTAATAGACAATTGTAGGATTTTTTTGACATTTGTCACGTCCTAAAAACGGTTTACATTTATTTTGTCAGTTTAATTTATGTTTTTCATTTTTTAAGTTAAGTATTGTAAGCAAGAACTCCTTTACTACATCAGTATAGATGAGTATCCACTA
>NZ_QBKG01000021.1 GCF_003054025.1 Capnocytophaga leadbetteri | reverse complement strand
GTTCTTGAATTTTGGTGTTCTTTTTTTCTCAAACACAAAATTACTAATTTTCGGGAACTTTTATTTTATTATAGGAAAAAGTTTAAACAGCTTCAATATTAAATCATTAGTGATTAGCCATAAAAAAAGCAGTTGGAAAATATCCAACTGTTTTTTTATAACTAATAGCCAAAGGCTATGCACTAATAAAGTCCTTCTACAGACCAGTAGCGTTCACCGGTATCATAGTTTACGGTTAGGATACGAGCATTAGGATGTTTTTCAAGCACTTTGGCTACTGCTGCTAAGGCTGCCCCTGTAGAAATACCTGCCAAAATACCTTCTTGTTTAGCAAGACGGCGCGCATAGTCGTATGCTTCTTCTTTTGAGATAGCAATAACTTCATCTACTACCGCAGGATTATAGTTATTAGGTATAAAGCCTGTTCCTAAGCCTTGCAAGGCGTGAGGACCTGGTTTACCTCCACTTAGCACCGCTGATTGGTCAGGTTCTACAGCTACTGTTTTAAGGTTAGGGAAGTGTTGCTTAAGTACTTTTGATATTCCAGAGATGTGACCTCCTGTACCTACTCCTGTTATAAAATAGTCAAACCCTTCTGGGAATGATTGTAAGATTTCTTGTGCTGTTGTAGCTTCGTGTACCGCAGGATTTGCAGGATTTTGGAACTGCTGAGGCACCCAATAGTTAGGGTGTTCAGCCGCAAGCTCAAGTGCTTTAGCTACTGCTCCGCCAGTACCTTTTTCTTTAGGAGTAAGCACCACTTCAGCTCCGTAAGCAGCCACTAATCTACGACGTTCTATACTCATCGATTCTGGCATTACTACTATCAGCTTATAGCCTTTTACTGCTGCTACAAGTGCCAATCCCACCCCTGTATTGCCTGAGGTAGGCTCAACTATTACGGTATCTTTTTTAAGGATACCTTTAGCTTCAGCATCTTCTATCATTGCGAGTGCGATACGGTCTTTGATACTCCCACCGGGGTTCAAACGCTCCAATTTAATAAATACGTTGGCTTTTTCGCCAAACAATCTGTTGATTTTCACTTCGGGTGTATGCCCGATAAGTTCTAAAACATTTTTGTACGCCATTATATAAAATATTAAAATTATTAAATCACAAAATTAATTGGTTCTTCATACACTTCATTGTCTTTCACTATTATCTGTCCTTTATGAAAAACCTTAGTAAAAGGCTCTATACTGCAGGTTAGCCATACATTACCCCCTATAATGCTATCGTGCCCTATAACAGTTTCACCACCCAAAATAGTAGCCCCTGAGTAAATCACCACATTGTCGCCTATAGTAGGGTGACGCTTAGTGTGTGCTTTCTCTACTGATACTGATAAAGCCCCTAAGGTTACACTTTGATATATCTTTACATAGTCGCCTATTACAGTTGTTTCTCCTATTACGGTACCTGTACCGTGGTCTATCATAAAAGGTACTCCTATCTGTGCTCCAGGGTGAATATCAATACCTGTTTTGCTATGAGCGTATTCAGTAAGTATACGTGGCAAAAGTGGTATATGTCGTTGCCATAGTTCGTGAGCAATGCGGTACACCATTATAGCAAAGAAACCAGGATAAGTAATTTGCACCTCGCGTAGCGAAGCTGCTGCAGGGTCGCTTTCTATAAAATACTGAGCATCTTCTTTAAGTTTATTATATATATCAGGCAAAATACAGTCGTAATAATCACCCACTTGCTGCTTTTGATATTCTTCCACTATAAAATCATCTACTATAGTAATAAAATCGTATTTCAAGTTGTGATAGCATGCCTCTATATTAGCCTTAGATAAACAAGTTCGTTCATCTATCAAAAACAAGAATTGAAATAGTTCTTCTACAAAAGTAGTAATATTCTGTTTGCTCACGTGATGTTGGAGCGTTTGGCTTTCTTTATAGAGAGCTTCTATAAAACTATCAGCACAATTCACTTTTGTCATATCTAAAAAAATAAACCCCACTAACTTTTAAAGCAGTGGGGTATGTTAATAATTCTTATAAAAATATCACTATTCTAAGAAATGATCAACAAGGCACTGCCTTTTTGTAGGGTGCAACACATCGTCATCATATAAATAGCTAATTTCATTTTTGTTCTTTATTCTATTTAACGAGGCAAAGGTAAGAATAATTTTCTAATATACAAATAATATTTATTTTATTTTATAAAAGAAAGAATAGTATCTAAACGACGTAGAGTTTCTTCTTTGCCAATAAGTTCTATAATATCAAACACGTGAGGGCCTTTTAGTTCGCCTACCAATGCTAATCGCAGAGGAGGCATCACTTGTCCAAAACCTAACTGTTTGGTTTCCATATAGTTTTTAACAGCTTCCTCTAAAGCTACAGAATTAAAGTCTGAGGTGTTTTGCAACACTTCTATAACTTCTCTCACTATGGTAGGGGTGTTTTCTTTCCATTGTTTCTTCACAGCCTTTTCATCATATTTTTTTGGAGCTTCAAAGAAAAATTTACTAAGTTCCCAAAAATCTGCCACAAAAGTAGCGCGCTCTTTAATGAGAGAAACTATCTTTTCTACTTTGGTAGAAGCTACTTCTATGCCTTTAGCTATTAATTCCTTCTGAAAAGCTGCTGCTAATTCAGCATCAGATTTCTTTTGTAGATATTGGTGATTAAACCATTTTATTTTCTCAGGGTCGAAGCGAGCTCCTGCCTTGTGTACTTTCTCCAAGTCAAACAGCTGTATGAGTTCTTCCATACTAAAAATCTCTTCATCATTCCCTGGATTCCATCCTAGAAGTGCTAAGAAATTAATGAGAGCTTCAGGAAAATAGCCTTCTCCACTAAAACCTTTTAGTGTTTCGCCATTTTCTGTCCAATCCATTGGAAAAACAGGGAAACCAAGTTTAATACCATCACGCTTACTCAACTTACCATTACCTACAGGCTTAAGAATAAGAGGTAAATGAGCAAAAGCAGGAGCTTGCCAACCAAAAGCACGGTATAACAATAAGTGTAATGGCATAGAGGGTAACCATTCTTCTCCTCTTATGACGTGGGTAATTTCCATTAGGTGATCATCTACTATATTAGCTAAGTGGTAAGTAGGCATACCATCACTTTTAAAGAGTACCTTATCATCTAAAGTGCTAGTATCTATCGTCACTTCGCCACGTATCATATCACTCATTTTAAGTATCTCTTTTTCAGGCATCTTAAAACGAACTACATAAGCATCGCCTCGTGTTAATCGTTGTTGTACCTCTTCAGAAGTTAGTGACAACGAGTTTTCTAAAGTATTACGAGTAGCCCAATTATATATAAAAGTATCTCCTTTTTCTTCACATTCTTGACGTGCTTTCTCAAGGGCTTCAGCCGTATCAAAAGCATAGTACGCCCAACCATTATTTATCAGGGTATCAGCGTATTGTTTATATAGAGGCTTACGCTCACTTTGGCGGTAAGGAGCGTGTTTTCCTTCTTTTCCTACTCCTTCATCATAAGTAAGTCCTAACCAGTTCAGCGAATTAATAATATATTGTTCAGCCCCCTCTACATACCTATTTTGGTCGGTATCTTCTATTCGAAGCAAGAAATCACCACCGTGTTTTTTAGCAAATAAATAATTAAACAGAGCCGTACGTACGCCTCCAATATGCAATGCCCCTGTAGGACTTGGGGCAAACCTTACTCTAACCATTTTTTTCTATAATAATTTTAAATCTTTAATCACTCTAAAAGCTACATTTACGTGTTCTTCTGGCATCACTATTGTAAATTCATTAGTCGTAGAAATTACCTCATTTAAAGTAACACCCTCCCATGCTAAACGCTGAAAAATGAAGTAATAAATACCTGGCACAGACACATTTTCTTCAGGCAACTTCACACTTATTGACCCCAATTCAGGAAATTTGTACAAACAGCGTTCTTTTCTAAAAATATCTTCTACCAACTTTTCCATCGTATTACTGATAATAAGGCTGGTTTCGTTTATCCCACGTGTAGTAGCATAAAATATTTCTCTATCTTGCATTCTGCTCATTAGCTCTGCTTGGCAGTTCATTAGGGTTTGCGAAGCTAAATAAGTGTAGTCTGTTAGATTTGAACGCACAGTTATATCACCTATATTCTTGAGCACCTTCACAATACGATGGGTAGACCTAAACTCCATATCTACTGATAATCGCTTAAGTGCCATCACTATAGCACCATTTCGTACCTCGCGATTACTATTTTCTTCTTGAATCTCCTTCCGAATAATTCGTGCCAACGAAGTAAGGTTAATAATACCCTGCGAAAGGGCTGTCTGCAAGAATGGTTTGGTTTTAATATAATGCTCTACTGAAGCTGCCACGGTTTTCATAATAGTCTGATTTATAAAATTGTTACAAAGGTATCAAAAAAAATCTATTTAGCAAACAAGGAAGAATTTTTGTGTCTATTTTAACACTTTTCAAAAAGGATAAAAAGCATCCTCTATATAATTAATATTGTATTCTACGCTATTTTTTACTATCGAAATAATATCAAACTGTACCTCTACATCTAAATCTTTTCGTCGTACATAATAGTTAGCTGATTTGACCAATAGGTCTATTTTTCGTTGATCTACAAACGATTCAGGCTCACCGTATGCGGTTGAACTACGGGTCTTTACCTCTACAATGTGCAAAATATTACCTTTTTGTGAGATAATATCAATCTCTGCGTGGCCATACCTAAAGTTACACTCCAAGATAGTATGCCCTTCTTTTATCAGAAAATCTACAGCTTCTCTCTCACCTTCTTTGCCAAAATCATTATGCGCTGCCATTGTCTTTATCTAAGATATAAATTAATCTATCACTACTATTACAAAACGATAATCAAAAGGGTTGAAATCTGATACTAACTCAGAAATAAGTGTTTTACCTTTAAGAAGATAAAAATCACTAAAGTTAGAAAAGCGTTCTTGTAATATTCCATTCGGGAAAAGCTCACTTTGTAAATGAATAACACGCTCTAATTCCTCTGAGAATTTGCGTTTTTGAGCCTTTAAAAGTCTTTTCTCAAGCTTATCTAAACCTTTTAATTGCCGTACTTCTTGTGCTTTCACTGCATTTTCAAAGGTGATATCTGTTTTTTTTGCCAATAGGTGCAAATCTGCGAATTGCTGAAGTAAAACAGCTTTTTGAGCAGAAAAATCTATAGGAAACTCACTTAGCTGCTGTACCTTTAGATTCTTTAGTTCCTCTGGTTTTAAAAACAAATCAACAGGATGAACTTTTAGTTTTTCTATTCTCTCATACTGCCTTTTTGAAACCAACATAGCTGAGTTACGCAGCATCAGCATAGGAAAAGGCACTTTTTGCTTATTGAAAAATCGTTTTAGCTCTAACCAATACGCTATTTCTCCACCTCCTCCGATATAAGCCAAATTAGGTAGTATTACCTCCTGATACAAAGGGCGCAATATCACATTAGGAGAAAAACGTTCAGGGTTACTATTCAACTCTTCTAAAATAGAGGTTTCAGTAAATTTTATATCAGTATTTAACACTTCAAAGCCTTCAGAGGTACGCACTATCCTATTTCTACCTCCTTCAGTTAGATAAAACATATTTATCTCGCGCGGATTGACTTGTATAGGATAAGCCGCATCTAACACTTGCAGGTCTGCTATCGTTTTTTCTACTTCTTTTTGTGCTGTGTGATTGAACAAATCTTCCTTAATATAAGGAACAAACAATTGTTTCAAATCTTTATCATTACCATCAATCACTACTACTCCGTATTCTTCAAAAAGTGCATTTACTAAATAGCGGGTAGCTTCGGCCAAATTATGATGCTTCAAATAGCTATCGCGGAACAGAGCCTTTAACTCTTCTGCATTTTTACCCAAGCCTATTGCTTTATCAAAAGTTTGAAAAACAGCATCAAGAGTATCAGTAGCAAAGTTACCAGTAGCTCCTGTCTGCTCACTATTCCAACAAATTGTTCTATTATTTAAATGAAAATGATTTATTTCCTCAAAATCGTGGTCTTCAGTTGCCATCCAATAAATGGGCACAAAGTGAAAATCGGTATAAAACTCTGAAAGTCTTTTAGCAGTATTGATAACCGAAATAATTTTGAAAATGAAGTACAGATGCCCCGTAAATAAACTTAACTGATGCCCTGTAGTAATAGTAAAAGTGTTTTTCTTAGCTAAAAGCTCTATATTTCTTAATACTTTAGGCGATGTTTTCACCTCGGCATATTGTGCTTTTAGGCTTTTTACTAATACGGCACGAGTATCAGCTGAAAAATAAAATTCTTTTTCATCTATCTGTTTTCTAAACTGAAATAATTCAGGAAAATTGTTATAAAAAGAACGTACCTTTTCCTCTTCACCTAGATAATCGGTGATGAGTTTTGAGAAGAATCGTATTTCTTGGTAAGGAATATGTGCCGTAATCATACTTTTTCTATCTAAGGGTTAATCATCATCTAAAGATGAATCATCAGGAATATCTAAAGAACTGACTCCTATTTCGTCTTCTTCATTATTCATAAAGTCATCATCCTCATCAAAATTTTCCATAGTATCTGCCAAACGTGTACTCACCTTCACTAAATAAATAGTATCTTCAGTGCGTACTTCTAAGGCGTCAACTGTTTCGTTTTTAGCGTTTTTAAAACGAATAACATCTGCATCAGTATATCCTTCAGGATACTTCTCTACCAACATTGATAAGATTTCATTGGTAAGTTTATTGTAATCAACTATAATTCGCTTCATAATTAATATTATCTTTTTCGGCGGCTAATGTAAGGCATTTTTTATAATTACAAAATAAAAAACGTACTTTTTTTTATTTTGTATTATCTTTGCCCCGACAAAAGTCTTATATTCACTATATTAATCATAAAAGATATGCAGTTATTCTATCACCCAAACATTGATAAAAATACCTCTAATTGCTTTTTCGACAAAGAAGAAAGCCAGCATATAGCAAAAGTCTTGCGCAAAAAACAAGGCGATACTCTTCATATCACTAATGGTAGAGGATTCCTTTTTGAGGGACAGCTTAGCTTTGCTTCGCCAAAACAATGTGAGGTTAGTATACTGAAATGCCAAGAGCAGATACATCGTCCTTATCACCTGCATTTAGTTGTAGCTCCTACTAAAATGAACGAGCGCTACGAATGGTTCTTAGAAAAAGCTACTGAAATAGGTATCGACGAAATTACCCCTATCATCTGCCAACATTCTGAACGTACATCATTGAAGTTAGAACGTTTTGAAAAAATCATTCTTTCTGCTATGAAACAGTCCTTGCAGTGCTACCTACCTACGCTTAATCCTCCTATAACATCAGCTGCCTTTTTTAAACAAATGATGACAGATACATCGGATAAATATATAGCACACTGTCAAGAGAATGAAAAAATATTGCTTTCACAGGCTCTCACCCCATTGAGTGAGCGGATTACGATACTTATAGGTCCTGAAGGAGACTTCTCTGATGAAGAGATTAGTACGGCTATCGCACAAGGTTTCCGCCCTATTTCATTAGGTGATACTCGCCTGCGTACTGAAACAGCTGCCATAGTGGCCTGCCATACTGTACTAACAGTTAACGAACTGAGAAATAAGTTATAACCTATCTTATTTCTATTAGCGACGTTGTAAGTAAAGCTGTGATTGAGCATAGTCAATCACAGCTTTTTTCTTTAATAGTATATCAGCACCTATAATTCCTTGTACAGGTTCTGCTCCAAACTCGGCAAGAGCCCTATTGATGTGTGATAAATCAAAAATCAATAAAGGTTGTTTCTTAATAATTACATCGCCTATCTGCAGGGAATTGCCAACTGAAGTTTGCGTTTTGAGTGTGTCAGTCCCTGCGCCTGTCGCTCTTATTTCAGACCTTTCAGCTATCAACTCGAAATAATCAGCCCAATTCTCGCCTATACATGTATTAGAAGCTCCTGTATCTAAAATAAATCGACCACTTTTGCCGTTCACTGTCGCATATAAAATAAAATGTAAAGTGTCAATACTCTCTAAAGACACTGACACATAGCCTTTTTTCTTAATGAGAAACTTCTTTAATGTATGCCCCATTTATTTTTTACTTCTGTCACTACCTCTTTAATATTTTGCTCTTTAGCCTTAGGATAAATAAGCAAAACATCCTCTCTGTCTACAATGATGTAATCTTTTAGTCCGTCAATTATTACATATTTTGAACTTTCAGTACGAACAATATTATTTTCAGCATCTCTGAGTAGGGTTTGCGCATTGATAACTGCATTTTTTTGTTCATCTTTTAAAGTTTTTTCATACAAAGAGCCCCAAGTGCCCAAATCATTCCAATCGAAATGAGCTGGTAGCACATAAATATTAGTGGAAGGTTCTAGAATAGCGTAATCTACTGATATATTTTCAGCCAACCCATATGCACTAGCGATAAAATCTACCTCATCTTCTGTATTATATACATTTTCGCCTCTTGTAAATAGCTCATACATCTCTGGTTGATATTTTTTATAGGCAGTTAGCACTGTATCGGCTGTCCATATAAAAATACCAGCATTCCACAAGAAATTGCCTTGCTTAAGAAACTCTTTAGCAGTAGCATAATCAGGTTTTTCTCGAAACTGACTCACTTTTTTGATAGCTACCTCTTCGTTTTTTTCATATTGTATATAACCATAGCCTGTATTAGGGAAAGTAGGCACTATACCCAATGTAAGTATATTATCAGCACGTTGTGCAGCATTAAAACAAGAAATCACATCATGCATAAAGGCTTTTTCATCTTCTATCCACGCATCACTAGGGGCTACAATCATTACACCCTGCGGATTGCGTTTGTTTATTTTCATCGCTGCATATAATATACAGGGGGCCGTATTGCGCATACAAGGCTCTAACACAAGGTTTCGAGGCAATATATTAGGTATTTGTTCCTCTACTATACTTTTGTATCTTTCATTAGTGAGTATTAGTATATTCTCTTGAGGAATAAACTTCTGAAAACGCGCATAAGTACGTTGCAAAAGTGTCTGCCCTGTACCCAGCATATCGTGGAATTGTTTAGGATATTCAGTAGTACTCACAGGCCAAAAGCGTGAGCCAACCCCTCCTGCCATTATCACTGCATAATAATTATTTACCATATTGGTGACATTTGCCATAGTATTATTTGTTAATTAATTTTTTATTAGTTCTACTTCAGCATGAGGTTGAAAAATATATTTCTTCCCCGTACTTAACTCTATACAATCATAACATTTCACACGGCGTTGCCCTTTTCTGAACACACGTCCATCTTTTATTCTAAAAGTGCTTCCTATAGGCAACTGATAGATAAAATTTACTGTTTCGCCACTATCATACTGCTTGAGTGCAATAGCTAAAACAGGGTCTATATCACTGCTCGACATAGGGTTAAGAAAATGTCGGAGCAGCACACTGAGTAACTGCTGAGGAAATATTTCAGGTATAATAAAAGGCTTCATCAGCTGTTGGAAAGTATATTTCCATTCTATTCCGTGAGGTTTTATTAACTTACCATATTTTTCAAACGCCAACAAGTGGGCTACTTCGTGTATAAAAGTAATCAAAAAACGATATTTATTAGCAGTAGCATTCATTGTTATGAGATGTTGCCCGTCTGGAAGTTGCCTATAATCCCCATGCCTTGTTTTTCGCTCATTTACTATTTTCAAATATATTTTATTTGCTTTAATCAGTTCAAAACAAGGAGTTACTGCATTTTCAGGCAAATATTTTGCAAGTATCTCTTTCATAGCAGGCAAATATACAATTTATATTTTTACTATGCAAATTATTTTTCTAATATTTTGCGTTTCTCATATTATAAATGTACCTTTGGCTCCTAAAAAACAGATATATGTTGGCATTATTTTCTTACCTTCAATTCTTACTCAAATCTACTAACCAGCACGGTGTACACTCTCCTTTTGTGTACAACTTTGTTACTAAATGTTTATATAACAAACAACTAATACCTAAAAAAGAATTAAAACACTCTTCTGCTACCTTGTCTAATCTACAAGTGCGTTTGCTATTAAAAATCATTCGTTACTTTAGTGCCTATCATATACTTACAGACGATACTTCTATAAAAAATCTTTCTAATATCGACAACTGCTGCTGTATTAGTACCTCAAGCAGTCGCAATACTTTTGACCTTATTTTTGTCAATCACCCTAATGAGAATGCCGATTTGAGAGATTATTTATCTCTATTGCACAACGATAGTATTTTAGTAATCAATAACATTCATCAGAAAGAAAAAGAGCCCTTATGGCAACAACTTATAGCAGATGAAAGGGTAACAGCTTATGTTGATGTATATGTGCAGGTCTATGTGTTCGTACGAAAAGAACAAGGTAAAGAGGGCTTTTACATAAGACCTTAAAAACAAAAAAGGCTGCTAAAAATCATTGTTTTAGCAGCCTTTTCTACTTTTATGCAAGAACTATTTTCCTAATAGATAGGCAAAAATAAGTGGTGCTACTATGGTAGCATCTGATTCTACTATATACTTAGGTGTATCTACCGCCAATTTACCCCAAGTTATCTTCTCATTAGGCACTGCCCCTGAATAAGAACCATAACTAGTAGTTGAGTCTGAAATCTGGCAGAAATATGACCAGAAAGGAACATCTTCCCATTCCAAATCTTGATACATCATAGGTACTACACAAATAGGAAAATCGCCGGCTATACCACCCCCTATCTGAAAGAAACCTACGCCTTTACCGCCTGAATTAGCTCTGTACCACTCAGTTAGGTAAATCATATACTCGATACCTGTCTTTACTGTTGAAGCTTTTAAATTGCCTTTTATTACGTTGGCAGCAAAAATATTACCGGTAGTAGAATCTTCCCAACCTGGACATATGATAGGCAGATTTCTTTCGGCAGCTGCCAATATCCAAGAGTTTTTAGGGTCTATTTCGTAATATTGCTCTAACACCCCTGATTTCACTACTTGATATAGGTATTCGTGTGGGAAGTAGCGTTCGCCCTTGCTTTCGGCAGCATGCCATACATCTTCTAAGTGCTTTTGCAAACGTCTGAAAGCCTCTTCTTCAGGTATACAAGTATCGGTTACACGATTGTAATGCCCTTCTAATAACTCCCATTCTTGTTGAGGCGTAAGGTCGCGGTAGTGAGGCACACGTTTGTAGTGCGAGTGCGCTACAAGGTTCATCACATCTTCCTCGAGGTTAGCCCCTGTACAAGAAATAATATCTACTTTCCCTGCGCGAATCATCTCGGCAAGCGAAATGCCTAATTCGGCTGTACTCATAGCACCTGCAAGGGCTACAAGCATTTTTCCTCCCTCTGTTAGGTGAGTTTCATACCCCTTAGCAGCATCAACAAGAGCTGCTGCATTGAAGTGTAAAAAGTTTTTCTCAATAAACTGAGAAATAGGTCCTTTACTCATTTCTTTTTAAAATCTAAATTTGATATTGCAAAAGTAGTAAATAATCAGCAATTAGCAATCTTATTACTACAAAAAAATCATTTTAATTGATAATATAACTTGTACCGTCTTTACCGTCTTTTAGCTGTATGCCGAGAGGCAAAAGCGCATCGCGTATTTTGTCAGATAGTGCCCAATCTTTATTAGCACGGGCTTCCATTCGCATATCAATAAGCAACTGTAGTACTCCATCTAATTTATCGTTATTATCTGCTGCCAATTGTTCTGCCTGCAAACCTAAAACATCAAAAACAAAAGCATTCATCAGCATTTTCAGCTCATTAAGCTCCTCTACAGATATTTTTTCTTCTCCGTTTTTCAATTGGAATACCCATTTAACAGCTTCGAAGAGATGTGCAATGAGAATAGGCGAATTGAAGTCATCTAAAAGAGCCTCATAGCATTTTTGTTTCCACTCTGTTATAGGTAGGGCAGTAGGATGTATAACTTCAGTAGTTAGCTCATTTAGTATTTTCATCGCTTCCATAAGTCTGTTAAAGCCTTTTTCGGCAGCGAGCATAGCTTCATTTGAAATATCAAGCACACTGCGATAATGTGCCTGCATAAAGCAAAAACGTATCACTGCTGGAGCAAAAGGTTTCTCGAAGAAAGTGTTATTGCCCGTAATAAGCTGCATCGGAAGTATATAGTTACCTGTTGATTTACTCATACGTTGCCCATTCATTGTCAGCATATTAGCGTGCATCCAATAACGTACGGGACTTTCACCGTGCCCTGCCTTACCTTGTGCTATCTCGCATTCGTGGTGTGGAAACTTCAAGTCCATTCCGCCTCCGTGTATATCGAACTGATTGCCGAGATATTTGGTGCTCATCACCGTACATTCGAGGTGCCAACCAGGGAAACCATCGCCCCAAGGAGAAGCCCAACGCATTATATGAGCGGGAGAGGCTTTTTTCCACAGTGCAAAATCTTGTGGATTGCGTTTCTCTCCTTGACCATCTAAATCGCGGGTATTAGCAAAAAGTTCTTCTATATTTCTGCGTGAAAGCTCGCCATAATTTAAGCCACGCTTATTGTATTCTAACACATCAAAGTAGACAGACCCATTGCTTTCGTAAGCAAAACCATCTTTCAGCAGTTTTTCGGTAAGCTGTATTTGCTCTAAAATATGCCCTGTAGCGGTAGGCTCGATAGTTGGTGGCAAAAGATTGAAAATCTCTAATACTTTATGAAAATCAACCGTATACTTCTGTACTATCTCCATAGGCTCAAGCTTCTCTAAGCGCGATTGCTTCACGAACCGGTCGTTATTTACATCGCCATCATCTGTTAGGTGACCTGCATCGGTAATGTTGCGCACATAACGCACCTTGTAACCTAAAAACTTAAGGGTACGATAAATAAAGTCAAACGACATAAAGGTACGCACATTACCCAAGTGTACATTGCTATACACGGTAGGGCCGCACACGTACATACCCACATTATTTTCGTGCAAAGGTACAAAGACCTCTTTTTCTCCTGTTAAGGAATTAAATATTTTTAATTGATGTTTCATCGCTATTATATTATTTGCTATTTTTTCCATTTACTAATTCGCTAATCTTATAGCGTTCTTCATTATTCTTGGTCTTTAAGATAATCTCGCCCAAAAAACCTGCAATAAAGAACTGAGTGCCGATAAGCATCGTGGTTAGAGCCAGATAAAACTGAGGGCGGTCAGCTATAAGTCTTCCGTTAGGGTTGATAAACAGTTTATCAATACCCAAATAAGCTGAAAATAGAAACCCTATAAAAAACATCAGCACCCCTAATGCCCCAAAAAAGTGCATAGGTCGCTTGCCAAAATGAGACAAAAAGCTAATGGTAATAAGATCTAAAAAACCATTGATAAATCGGCTCATACCAAACTTGGTAACTCCGTATTTGCGTGCTTGATGTTGCACCACCTTCTCAGTAATACTATTGAAGCCCGCATTCTTTGCCAATACCGGTATATAGCGGTGCATTTCGCCCGATACCTCTACATTTTTTATCACGTCTTTCTTGTAGGCTTTCAGTCCGCAATTAAAGTCGTGTAGGGTAAGTCCAGAAGTTTTTCGTGCTGCCCAATTGAACAACTTTGAAGGAAGATTCTTTGCAAGCACCGAATCGTAGCGCTTCTTCTTCCAACCTGACACCAAGTCATAATTATCCTTAGTTATCATTTCGTACAAGGCAGGAATTTCATCAGGACTATCTTGTAGGTCAGCGTCCATTGTAATGACCACCTCGCCTTCTGCAGCCTTAAAACCTGCGTGCAAGGCTTGCGATTTGCCATAGTTACGCAAAAAGCGAATACCCCGTACTTGTGCATCTTTTTCAGCCAACTGCATAATCACTCGCCAAGAACCATCGGTACTGCCATCATCGACAAAGATAATTTCATACGAAAATCTATTGAGCGTCAGCACCTTAATAAGCCATTGATAAAGCTCTGCCAATGACTCTTCTTCATTGAGAAGTGGTATTACTATTGATATTTGCATAGGGCGATATTCCGTTTAGCTGTTAATAAAGGGCAAAGATAGTAATTTTTTTATTATCTTCAGAAGATATTTACCTCAAATTCTAACGCAACACCGAATTTTTCAAATACTTGGTCTTTCACATAATGCGCTACGGCTAATATTTCTTTGCCTGTAGCCTTTCCGTAATTGACTAATACTAATGCTTGCTGGGTATGTACGCCCGCATCGCCTACTCGATAACCTTTTAGTCCGCAAGTATCGATAAGCCAACCAGCAGGCACTTTTACATTGAGGTCATCTACTTTATACGATGGTATTTGCGGATACTGCTGTTGCAGCTCTATATACTTCTCCTTCGGCAATATAGGATTTTTGAAGAAACTTCCACAGTTACCCACTTCTGCCGGATTAGGTAATTTGCGCTGCCTGATAGCTATCACTACTTCAGAAAGCTGCTGAGGGGTAGGTGTGGTTATGTGTCGCTCGCGTAGCACCTCTTCTATTGCTCCGTATTGGGTGTGTAGCAAATGGTTGCGCTTAGTAAGTTTGAAAGTAACCGCCGTGATGATATAATGACCTTTCTCCTCACCTTTGAAAATGGACTCGCGATAGCCAAAACAACAATCAGCATTGCTAAAGACGCGTTTTTGTAGGGTGCGCACATCTATCGCCTCGCAGCTCGTCATCACATCTTTAATCTCGACCCCATATGCCCCTATATTCTGCACGGGAGTAGTACCCACATTGCCATAAATAAGGGAGAGGTTTTCAAGTCCCCCATAGCCTCTTTCTAAGGTATATTGCACAAACTGATGCCAGTTTTCGCCTGCAGCTGCCTTAATCCACACATAATCATCTGTTTCCTCTTGCACTTCTATCCCTTTGAGTAGGATATGCAGCACAGGCTGAGAGATTTTCTGAGTAATAAGCATATTACTCCCCCCGCCTAAAACAAACGGATTAGGATACATACGCAGTGCCTCAACAAGAGCTTGTTCAGAATGAATATCGACTAAAATATCGGCTTCTGCCTTAACATTGAATGTATTAGGAATCAACATAATGAAAAAGATTAAATGTGAATGCTGTAAAAGAGTTTCTAATTTTGCCCCAAATCAGACCCAGTTATTTTAATAAAATAAGCGTAATTAGTTCATTATCAAACTAATTACGCCTCTCTTGTAGCGAAGACGGGATTTGAACCCGTGACCTTTGGGTTATGAATCCAACGCTCTAACCACCTGAGCTACCTCGCCAATTATATTCAAAACCTATTATTCTTTCTGTTTTGCGGGTGCAAATGTACTACTTTTTTTTATTCTACCAAATTTTTATAACACTTTTTATTCATTAAATCTTATAAATTACCTACAAATAAATGATTATCAACATTATACATACTTCTTTTTCACCCTTATATCTCTCAACTTTCTAATAGGTCAAACATACAAATTGGTTCGACTTAAAGGAGTGATTAATGGCTAACTGAACCGTGGTAAGAATATTTTTCTATTTTGACAACGATTATTAGCCGTTTATTTTTCGCTACCTAAATGTTCGTCACATACTCGGCTGCACTAGCTCGCCGACTTTCCTTCGCTCTTCCTGTATTGTTCCTATATCGTTTGTATAGGGTAAATGGCTACAGAAAAAATTTCTGCTTTTATGATTTGTCATTTGTCATTATTTTATTATCTTTGCCATATCAAAAAAATCAACCGAAAAATATGTTAGTAAAAATTTACGGAAGTGCCGTTTTTGGAGTAGAAGCAACGACCATTACTATTGAAGTCTATATTGATAAAGGGGTGGGCTATTACCTTGTAGGGTTGCCCGATGTGGCTATCAAAGAAAGTAACTATCGCATCGCTGCGGCTCTACAAAATAACGGCTATAAGATACCTGGAAGGAAAATCACTATCAATATGGCTCCTGCCGATATGCGAAAAGAAGGCTCTGCCTATGACCTTAGTTTTGCTATTGGTATTCTGGCTGCTAACGAGCAAATACAAGCCGATGATTTAGATAAATACATCATTATGGGTGAACTCTCTTTAGACGGAGGACTTCAACCTATAAAAGGTGCCCTACCCATCGCCATTCAAGCGCGTAAAGAGGGGTTTAAAGGCTTTATTTTGCCTGCTCAAAACGCTAAAGAAGCTGCTATCGTAGACCAATTGGAGGTGTATGGAGTGGAAAACATCAAAGACGTAATAGCGTTTTTCAATGGCGAAAGACAGTTAGAGCGCACCATAGTAGATACACGCAAGGAATTTTATAAGAACTTAGAGTTTCCTGAATTTGATTTTGCTGATGTTAAAGGACAAGAAACTGTAAAACGCTGTATGGAAATAGCGGCGGCTGGAGGACACAATATCATTCTTATAGGGCCTCCTGGGTCGGGGAAAACAATGCTTGCCAAACGGCTGCCCAGTATTCTCCCTCCTATGACGCTACACGAAGCCCTCGAAACTACCAAAATACACAGCGTAGTGGGTCGCATCAAAGACAGCGGGCTGATGAGTCATAGACCTTTCCGCAGTCCGCATCACACCATTTCAGATGTTGCCTTAGTGGGAGGCGGTACTTATCCACAACCAGGTGAGATATCATTAGCCCATAATGGTGTGCTTTTCCTTGACGAACTGCCAGAATTTAAAAGAGCTGTGTTAGAAGTGATGCGTCAGCCTTTAGAAGACCGAGAGGTGACGATATCAAGGGCTAAATTTTCTATCACTTATCCTGCGTCGTTTATGTTAGTGGCCAGTATGAATCCGAGCCCCAGTGGTTATTTTAACGACCCTGATGCCCCGATGAGCTCCTCGCCTGCTGAAATGCAACGCTATATGAGCAAAATATCAGGGCCGCTGTTAGACCGTATCGATATACATATAGAGGTAAATCCGGTGCCTTTTGAGAAACTTTCTGATGAGAGAAAAGCGGAAAGTAGCAGCGAAATACGCAAACGAGTGATAGAAGCGCGCAATATACAGACTGAACGTTTCAAAGAGTATGAGCACATACACTATAATGCCCAAATGAATACCAAACAGATTCAAAAATTCTGTAAGGTAAGCGAGGAATCTCTGAAACTCCTGAAAAATGCTATGACACGCCTTAACCTTTCTGCTCGTGCCTACAACCGCATTCTGAAGGTAGCGCGTACCATAGCCGACTTAGAGAAAACAGAAGAAGTGCAACCCCACCATATTGGTGAAGCTATTCAGTACCGCAGCTTAGACCGCGATGGGTGGTTCAGCTAAGAAATAACTATTAATAAATAATAATTAACACTATAAAACAATGAAGAAATATTTTTTATTAGCGACTTTTGGTTTATTAACACTCGCCAGCTGTAACCAAAGTAATAAATTGGACAACAGCGATGTAACCGACCTTATCACCGATTACTTAGAAGAAAATCCGCTATACGAAACAGGTAAATTCAATACCAACAAGCAAAAACTAAGCAACAGCTCAGACCAAGAACTCATTGAGGCTATTCAAAGGCTAACAGATGAAGGATTTATTGAAATTAATGATGAAAAAGTGCGCAAAAAGTGGTTTTCTAAAGACAGTGTACATATTATTACCCCCGCACTTACGAAAGAGGCTTTGCCTTATTTGGTAAAGCAAAATAAAAACAACGCCGAAGTAAAAACAATTATCTACAAATTTAATGATAAGAAAGTAACCTTGGAGAAAAGTACAGAAAATGTATCTGTTTGCACCGTTATTTTAGATAAAGAAAAAACGCCTTTCTACTATTTTGGTAAAGACCCTTACCCCAATGCTTCATTTATTACTCAGAAGTTTAAACTAAAATACAACGAAAAAACAGGTTGGAAGATTATAAAAAAATAAGTTATGAAAAATCTTAGTATCCTTACATTAATACAAGCCTTATTAAGCCTCGTTTCGGGCATACTCATCTCTAAAATGTCTTTTATTGGAAAGATAGGCGTTAGCACATTTTACAGTCAGTATGCCGTATTTAAAACTTGGTGGAAAACTGCTCTTATTCTATTTATTGTACAGTTTGTGCTCTTGCTTTTCTTACAAACCTTTAGAGCTAAAGTAAGCGTAGGGTTTGCCCGTTTGTTGGCTGTACTATTAATAATAATAGGAGCCGTAGGGGCTTATCTGACTTATATAGATTTTACCACTACGGCTCATAAGGTGATGAAGTTTAGTTTTCACGCAGGTTTTTATCTGTTCTGGATAACGTGGTTTATCACTTGCTTTTATTTTCTTTTATCAAAGGGAGCAAAGCAAACGACAGACCTCCCAGAAGAAGTGTCATAGCAAATTGAGACGTCCATACTATCCAACCGAAAGCGGTGCCTACAGGTGTTGCCACCCCAAAGAGGAAAAGCACCTCAGCTATGAAGAAAGGATATGAGCCAAAACCTGCATTGGTGAATGTCATTGCAAAGCTACCCACTACAAAAGCTGTAAGCACATTAGCCAGACTGATGGTAGCCGTTTCGGGCAAAGCAAAGAAAGGAATGTAAAACATCAGGAAATACATAGCCCATATGAAGAGGGTATGCAATAAAAACAAGGTTTTATGGCGTATTTTCATCACTGAAAGTACGCCTTCTTTTATACCACTTAAAAAGCCTTTTACCTTTACAAACAGTTTTCTTTCAGAAGTATAAACTAAATATAAAAATACTACAAACGACACTCCGCCAATGAGAGCTATCCACAATAGTTTCTGAAAAGGAATTTTAGACAATATAAAGCTGCTAATTACATCGAACTGTAGCACAAATGCAACTCCGGTAAATGCTGTGAGCAGTAGCAGGTCGATAACACGCTCTGAGATAATGGTGCCAAAGGACTTCTCGAAAGGCACTCCGTCATAATTACTGACAAGCAGAGCTCGTGATACCTCTCCGGAACGCGGAATTGTAACATTTACCAAATAGCCCATAAACACTGCCATAGCGCGGTGTAATAGGGAGGTGCGGTATCCCATAGGGCGCAATAAAAACTCCCAACGCACAGCCCGCGACATATCGGCTAAAAAGCCTAAAAAGACTGACAAAATAATATAAAAATAATCTGCTGAAAGAAAGGTTTTCTTTATCTCAGCAAATTGCTCTTCAGTAAACTGTTGGTAGGCGTACCAACACAAAAAACCTCCCACGAGTAATGGGAGGGTAAGTTTAAGCGTTTTTTTCATTCCAAGAGATTCGTTTGTTCATTAGGGAAAATAACAGAAGGTTTAAAGGTTTTAGCCTCTTCAAAATCCATTAGGGCATACGAAATGATAATTATTATATCGCCTCGTTGTACTTTGCGAGCCGCAGGCCCATTGAGCACTATAGCCCCCGAATGGCGTTTCCCTTTGATAATGTAAGTATCTAAGCGCTCACCGTTATTGACATTTACTATCGAGACCTTTTCGCCTTCTATCATTCCAGCAGCTTCTAAAAGTGCCTCGTCTATAGTGATGCTACCGATGTAATCTAAATCAGCACCTGTTACTTTTACTCGATGTATTTTAGATTTTAATACTTCTATTTGCATTTTTTGCTTGTATTTAAAAACGCGGCAAAAGTACAAATAATTAGGTAATTAGCAATTTTCTTCTACTTATCGCATAAAAAAGTTTCTTTTCGTTTTTTAATAACTCGCTGATAAACAACCACATAAGAAATAGCAATTACGAAAAGTTATTTATTTTATCGAATAAAAATTGTACGGCTCAAATAAAATACTTATCTTTGCTTCAACTAAAAACTAAAAGTTTATCGCAATGAGTGTATTAGTGAATAAAAATTCAAAGGTGATTGTACAAGGCTTCACCGGAAGTGAAGGTACTTTTCACGCTGAGCAAATGATTGCTTACGGCACGAATGTAGTAGGCGGTATTACCCCTAACAAAGGTGGACAAACACACTTAGGAAAACCCGTATTTAACACCGTAGCCGACGCTGTAAAAGCCACAGGAGCTGATGTTTCTATCATCTTCGTACCGCCTGCATTTGCTGCAGATGCCATTATGGAAGCAGCAGAAGCTGGCATTAAAGTGATTATTACCATCACTGAAGGTATTCCTGTTGCCGATATGGTGAAAGTGGCTGCTTACATCAAAAATCGCGACTGTAGGCTTATAGGGCCTAACTGCCCTGGAGTTATCACTCCTGAAGAAGCTAAGGTAGGTATTATGCCCGGTTTTATCTTCAAAAAAGGACACGTGGGCATTGTTTCTAAATCGGGTACTCTTACTTATGAAGCTGCTGACCAAATAGTACGTCAGGGCTTGGGTATCACTACCGCTATAGGTATCGGCGGTGACCCTATTATTGGTACCACTACTAAAGAAGCTGTTGAACTACTAATGAATGACCCTGAAACCCACTGTATAGTGATGATAGGCGAAATAGGTGGTCAGTTAGAACCTGAAGCTGCTCGTTGGATAAAAGCTAATGGCAACAAAAAACCTGTAGTGAGCTTTATTGCTGGTGAAACCGCTCCTAAAGGGCGCACTATGGGGCACGCTGGAGCTATAGTAGGAGGTGCTGAAGACACTGCTGAAGCTAAAAAACGCATTCTTAGAGAGTGTGGTGTACACGTAGTGGATTCACCTGCTAAAATAGGTGAAAAAGTAAAAGAGATAATGAGTAAATAGACTTTATTTTTGTTTTTATATATAAAAAAAGCTGTTAGAGAATTTTCTAACAGCTTTTTTGTATTTTATTACATTATCTTCATCTTTTTTCCGCTCATAATTACTATCTTTGCGCCCTGAAAAAAAACAACTCATTACAAATGAAAAAACTAACAACCATTATCGTGTTTTCTACTATTATCTCTTTCTTTAATACTCTTTTCGGGCAAAGGAAACTATCTGATACAGAGGTTTTTAAAAAGAATCCTTCTGAAGTTACCTCGTTTGAAGAGGCTAAGACTGAAGCTGAAAAGATATTGTACTACCTTATTCAAGAGGAAATTATACCAGGGGCATCAGTCACGGTTACTAAACAAGGGAAAATTATTTGGCAAGGAGGGTATGGCTATGCCGATATTAGCAAAAAAACACCTGTAGACCCGCAAAAAACTATCTTTCGCGTAGCTAGTATGAGCAAAGCTATCACTGGAGTATTATTGGCACGCCTACAAGAGCAAAAGAAATTTGACTGGAATCTTTCGCTGTATGAATACGTACCTAACTTCCCGCCCAAACCGTTTGACTTCACTATTAAACAGCTTGCTGGACATTTGGCAGGTATTCGCTCTTACAAAGCAAATGAATATACCCTCAACAAGAAATACTCTATAGAAGAAGGAATAGACCTATTTAAAGATGACATACTACAATCGGCACCAGGCACTAAGTTTTTATACAGCAGTTATGGTATTAATCTTATTTCATTAGCTATTGAGAAGTGCCTAAACAAGAAGTTTGAAGATATAGCTAAAGATGAGGTTTTTAAACCACTGAATATGTGGCGCACCTTTCCTGACAGAGGTAAAATTATTACTGATGAAGCTACTCCGTACACCCGTACTAAAAAGGGATTAGACAAAGCTACTGAAGTGAACAACTACTTCAAATTAGCAGGCGGAGGCTTCCTTTCTACCTCTCACGATATTGCTAAAATGGGTACTGCCATAGAGCGACACAGCTTCTTATCGCAAGCAGTAGAAAATGAGATGCTCAAAAAACAATGTACTACTGATGATGTAGAGATAAACTACGGTATAGGTTGGCAAAACCAACGTGACTGGAATGGACGCGACTATTTTGGACATACCGGTATGGGAGTAGGTGGTTTTGGTTGGCTATCAGTATACCCTAATGAACAGGTAGTTATCGTGATGCTCTTCAACGTTACAGACCCTCAAATAAGTATCTATCTACAACGCCTTACCGATTTTATTTTAGAAGGAGCTAAGCTAACTGACCAACCTACCCTCATTGAAAATCCTTAATTTAACTCAATAGGTTTCCCCGTTTTTTTATTAATAGGTAACTGCGCTTTTACTCGCTTAAGGTAATGGCGCAGTTTTTTTGTGAGCTCTTGTGTCTTGCGCGGGTATTCTGTATCCAAATTGTACTGCTCTCCTATATCATCTTCGAGGTTAAAGAGTTCTTTTTGCCCTGTTTTGTACATATACACTAATTTCCAATCGCCTAAGCGTATGGCACTCGAAGCTCCGTAACCATAACCTTCTACTGTATACCAATTGTTAGGGCAATGCCAATAAAGGGGACGGGGCTTCCCACCTACTTTTTTCCCTTCGAGCAAAGGCAAAAAGCTCTTACCATCTACTACTTGAGGCACTTGGTAGCGGTAATGCTTTAGTTGAGCAACACTCAACAAAGTCGGAAAAACATCTTCGATAATAACGGGTTGCGAAGTACGCGTACCAGCAGGTATATGTCCGTGCCAAGCTGCTATCATAGGGATACGTACGCCCCCCTCATAAGCAGAACCTTTGCCTGCTTGTAGCGGATAGTTATGTGTGTTAGGCTTACCTCCTCGCGCTACAGCACTAAGTCCGCCATTATCAGAGAGAAATAAGATAAAAGTATTATCAATTAACTGATGTGCTTCGAGGTAGTCTAACACATCGCCGAGGCTTTTATCCATAGCTGCTACCATAGAGGCATAGCGCGCCTCTATAGGGTCTAAATGCTTATAAGCATCAATAAAACGTTTGTCTTCTTCTATAGGAATATGTACCGCATAATGCGAAAGATAGAGAAAAAACGGACGGTCTTTAGGACGACTGTCTAAGGTAGCAAGAGCCTCGAGGGTAAGAGCTTCGGTAACAGAAATATCTTTTCCCCAATACTTTTGTAGGTCGGGGATAGCAAAAGGAGATGATGGTTTGCCGTCTGTACGATTGCCAAAATTAGTAAGCCCAGAGTAACTGGCAGGCCCTCCGCCAGCGTGTCCTGCTATATTCTTCTCAAAACCTAAGTTCAGCGGATCAGCCCCTAACGTTTGGGTAGCCCCAAAATGCGCTTTGCCTATACAAATAGTATAGTAGCCTACGTCTTTGAGCAACTGCGGAAGAGTACGAGCGTAATAAGTGCGAGGAATATTAGGTACAGGCGAAATGCCATTGACATTCCACTCAGGAGGAGTAATAATAGGGTCTTCTACATCAGTAGGGGTATTGTAGTGAAGCGTCCAATTGGTTACACGATGGCGAGCTGGATTGCTACCCGTCATTAGGCTTACCCTACTGGGGGAACATATAGAAGAAGCATAGCCTTGTGTGAGCTGTATGCCTTTAGCTGCTAAGCGCTCCATATTAGGGGTATGGTAAGTATCATTATTAGGTACACGCGTATCCCAGAAAGGCAAAGAAGTGTCTTCCCAGCCCATATCATCTACTATAAAGACTACTATATTAGGGCGTTGAGAGGTAATAGCTTGTCCCCAGCTGTTAGTAAACAATAATGCTAATAGTATCAAAAAAGTTGGTTTCATTTCTTAATGGTTTAGTTATTTAAAAATAGTAAACAAATTAGAATTTATTGCTTCTATTCTCTTTTTAGATGAAGAGGCTGTATCAAATTTATAGGTCTTACCTTTTTCTTTTATTATGACTAATTGCCAATCAGAAGTATTAAATATAGACTTCAATTTTTCTGCAGGAATAGTAGTGGAAAAACGCGACTGAAAGCTATTTTTCTCTCTTTCTACGAATAACAATTTGACATCAGACAGCTCAAAACTTGTATTATTAACATACAAATAAACACTTTTTAAACTATGTATAGCCTCTGGCATATACACGCTAAAATTCATCTGTGCTGTACCTTGCAAACTTTCTTTGCTTCTGAAGCTAATATCTAATGTAGCTTTAGCTTCTTCGTATTCACTTACTAAGGCTAAAGGTTTTATAAAATATTGATTACCCTCATCGCCTACATAATAGCTCTCAAAGTACTTTTTACCTCCTCCTGAAGTTGCAGGTTTTACTCCTAAACAACTATTAAGACTAATAGATAAAGAGATTAGTAGTAAACTAAGTAATAAAAAACGTTTTTTCATAAGATAACATTAAAAAAAGAAGAAAAGAACTATCTAAAATATCTCAAGATAGTTCTTTTTCTTCTTTTAAATTAAAAAAAACTACTCACCAGTTACAATAGTTTCATAAGAAACCACGATACCAAGAATGCTTGTGTGTTTGATATCTACTGTTGAAATTTTAGTGATACCAGCATTTTTAGCTGCTTTTTGGATACTTGCATCAGCTCCAAAGAACAATACACCAAGATAACCAGTAGCGGTAGCAGTTCCTACTTTTTTACCAACTGGATTGCTAGTAGCTGCTACTGGTAATGTAAGAGAGCAGCTTGTTAGGGCAGTAGCTAAAGCTGCTGCAACGAATAATTTTTTCATAAAAAATACATTTTTATTTGTTATGTTTCCTACTCTTATGGATTTTCAGTTTCTCCCTGTTGATAGTTTAACAGCTCTAATTAGGGTACAAAGGTATATTTTTACACAATATCATGCAAATTTTTGCTAAAATATTTTTATTTTTTTAACATTTAGCAATTTATATTTTACTTGATAATTATTTAAGACTACCTACCATATCTTCTGGGCGTACCCATTTATCGAAATCTTCTGGGGTAACATAACCTAAACGTACTGCTTCTTCTTTAAGAGTAGTGCCATTGCGGTGTGCTGTTTGAGCTATCTCGGCAGCTTTGTAGTAACCTATCTTAGTATTAAGCGCTGTAACTAACATTAGTGAATTATCTACCAACTCTTTGATGCGTTTATAGTTAGGCTCAATTCCACTTGCACAATGCTCTTCGAATGACACACATACATCACCTAAAAGCTCTGCTGATTTTAGGAAGTTAGAAGCCATTAACGGTTTGAATACATTGAGTTCGTAATGTCCTTGTGTTCCCCCTACAGTGATAGCTACATCATTACCCATTACTTGAGCTGCTACCATAGTCATAGCCTCGCATTGAGTAGGATTTACTTTTCCTGGCATAATAGAGCTACCCGGTTCGTTTTCAGGAATAAGAATTTCGCCTATACCTGAACGAGGGCCTGAAGCCATCATACGAATATCATTAGCTATCTTATTAAGTGCTACTGCTAACTGTTTTAAAGCTCCGTGGCTCTCTACTATCGCATCGTGAGAGGCTAAAGCTTCGAATTTATTAGGAGCTGTAACAAAAGGTAGACCGGTAAATTTAGCAATATACTCCGCTACTTTTACATCATAGCCTTTAGGAGTGTTAAGCCCTGTACCTACAGCTGTACCACCTAAAGCAAGTTCTGAAAGGTGTGCGAGTGTATTCTTAATCGCTTTGATGGCGTGGTCGAGTTGGGCCACATAACCAGAGATTTCTTGACCAAGCGTAAGAGGAGTAGCGTCCATAAGGTGCGTACGACCTATCTTAACTACATCTTTGAAAGCTTCAGCTTTAGCCGCAAGGGTATCACGCAATTTCTGAACCCCAGGAAGCGTTTTCTCTACCACCATTTTGTAGCAAGCAATATGCATACCTGTAGGGAAAGTGTCGTTAGACGATTGCGATTTATTTACATCATCATTAGCTTTTAACACAGGGTCGCCCTCGCCTATCTGTTTGCCAGCAAGCACTTGAGCACGGTTAGCAATCACCTCATTTACGTTCATATTAGACTGCGTACCAGAACCTGTTTGCCAGATAACCAATGGGAATTGGTCATCGAGTTTGCCTGCAAGGATTTCGTCGCATACTTGAGCAATAGCATCGCGTTTTTCAGCAGAAAGCACACCTAAATCAAAATTGGCATAAGCAGCTGCTTTTTTGAGGTAAGCGAAACCACGAATGATTTCTTTTGGCATAGAGGCAGGAGCACCAATTTTGAAATTGTTGCGAGAACGCTCTGTTTGTGCCCCCCAATATTTATCTGCAGGGACTTTCACTTCGCCTAAAGTGTCTTTTTCAATTCTGTAACTCATTTTGTTTGTATTTAATTAATAATTTTAATCGGTAATAATAACGCTACAAAAGTACGTTAGTTTTTTGAGATATTAAAATTTTTTTAAGTTTTTTCAATATATTTTTCTCTCATCCTTTAATTTATTTCAAACTACACAGGCTAAATCATTAGCAGATGAACTTATAGATATGACCTTGCCTTACAAAAACTATATAAAGACAATTACTGTATATTACTCTCACCTGTAGCTGTCACAAAGGTAAGATACTCTGCCACTGAAGCCCGCACCATATCTTTAGTTATTTTTTTTCTGTTCATCGATTACTATAATCAGGAGTCGCAAAGTTAGTGATTTATACAGAAATAAGCAAAAATTATTCACAGCATTTGCATTTAACTCTATGGCACTATGCGAGATTTAAATGTACCTAAAGTTAAATACGAATACTGTGTACCTCACGTATAGGATGAGCGAAGGATAAGCGAAGAATGACCGAAATTTAATCGACCTCTGGTAATTAAAATTTTGTCAATTGACAAAAAAGTACTACTTTTGTAATAAAATTATAGATTTTCAAGAATACAATGAATGTAGAAACTGTTGCTTCAGAGCCCATTGTAGCCACTGAAGCATTTCCTCAAGCTAAACCCAAATGGATTCGGGTAAAGCTGCCCACCGGCAAAAAATATACTGAACTGCGCAATGTAGTTGATAAATATAACCTACACACTATCTGTACCTCTGGCAGTTGCCCTAATATGGGCGAGTGCTGGGGCGAAGGTACCGCTACTTTTATGATTCTCGGCAATATATGTACCCGCTCTTGTGGATTCTGCGGAGTGAAAACGGGTAGACCTGAAAGCCTCGACTGGGAAGAACCTGAAAAGGTGGCTCGTTCTATCAAACTGATGAATATCTCGCACGCAGTACTTACCTCAGTAGACCGCGATGACCTAAAAGATATGGGTAGTATCATTTGGGCTGAAACGGTAAGAGCTGTACGCCGTATGAACCCTAACACTACTATGGAAACGCTTATCCCTGATTTTCAAGGAGTAGAACGCAATCTCAACCGTATATTAGAGGCTGCCCCCGAGATTATCTCGCACAATATGGAAACCGTACGCCGCCTCACTCGCGAAGTGCGTATCCAAGCTAAATACGACCGCAGTCTGGGAGTATTAAAATATTTGAAAGAGAATGGTGCTAATCGTACCAAATCGGGTATTATGTTAGGATTAGGCGAAAAAGAAGAAGAAGTAATTGAAACTTTACACGACCTAAAAGAGGCTAAAGTAGATATCGTAACTATTGGGCAGTATCTACAACCCTCTAAACGACACTTGCCTGTTAGAGCCTTTATTACTCCTGAGCAATTTGCTAAGTATAAAGAAATAGGTATGAGTTTAGGATTCCGCCACGTAGAAAGTGGTGCTTTGGTACGCTCTTCTTACCGCGCACAAAAGCACTTGTTATAATTGATTTACCAATTTGCTAATAAAAAAAGAGACTGTCAGTTGATTTCTGACAGTCTCTTTTTTTTAAATATCATTTCTAAGTAAAGTGTGTTTCAAAACAAACTCTAATAGTAGTAAGAAGCCTGCTACAAGCACCCACCATCTGAATTTCTCATCTACTTCGGTATATTTAAATTCTTCTATCTTAGTAGTTTCCATCTGGTTAATCTCGTCATAAATCTGTTGCAGCTTCTGGTTGTTAGTAGCGCGGAAATAACGCCCTTTAGTCACTTGGGCTATCTTCTTCATCAGCGGCTCGTCTATATCTACCTGCTGCATACGGTATATGATGCTGCCATCGGCATTCAGGGCGTAAGGCGATAGTGCCATTCCGTTAGTACCTATCCCCACCGTATACACTTTGATGCCGTATTCTGCTGCTAACTCGGCTGCTGTTTGTGGGTCTATAAAACCGGTATTGTTCACCCCATCAGTTAAGAGAATAATTACCCTACTCTTAGCCTTGCTTTCTTTAAGTCGGTTTACAGCTGTAGCCAAGCCCATACCTATAGCAGTACCGTCTTCTATCTGCCCATAAGTGATTTCAGAAAGGGCATTTAATATAATCGATTTGTCAGTAGTAACAGGGGTTTTGGTATAGCTTTCACCTGCGTAAATTACCAAACCTATACGGTCATTAGGACGGTCTTTCACAAACTGCGAGGCTACCTTCTTCAGTGCCTCAAAGCGGTTGGGCTTCAGGTCTTGCGACAACATACTAGCCGATACGTCAATCGCCATTACTATATCAATACCGTCTGTTATTTTGGTCTTAGCATTCTCTGAGTGTGTCTGTGGACGAGCAAGCGCTACTACTATCAGCGCAATGGCTATCATACGCAGCACAAAAAGCAAGTGGTAAAGAGCATCGCTCCAACTCTTCTTCTTCTTCTTGAAAGCTATGGTAGTCGAAAAAGTAACATTAGCTTGTGATTTCTTATTCCAAAACCAATACCACAACAGCATTAGTGGCAAAAGCAATAGCAGCCAGAAAAACTCAGGATTGGCAAATACAATATTTTTAAACATCTGATTAACGATTTTAGGTGGTTATTCTGTTTTAAATGCAATTGAGTTTACTACTCTCTTAGCAATAGCCTTTGCATTAAAATCATTTATATAGGTAATGAGCAACTGCTGTAAGGCACCATTTTCAGTAAAGCTATAAAGCTCATAATTTGCTTTGAAAAGGTTGCCGTTTTTATCAGGTAGTGTCATTTCACCAAATACTTTCATTCCTTTTACACCTGCAGGGGTTGTGTATTCCTCTTGCAAGGTGGTGATATTCTTAGCCCCCGCCTTATCGAGCTGTGCCAATACTATCTCATTAACCAACTGCGGGTCTAAAGAGATATTGCCATCACCGCGCTCACTACTATTACCTCCGGTTTCCTTTACAAAAGTGATAATATTAGTCATTATATACAGCTCAGAGTTGAGGCTACCAAAATAGAAAGTACTCTGACTGTGAATAATAGGTTTGAAGCCAGTAATATCTACTATCTGCTTGCGCATTAGCACTTTTGGAGTAGTAAGCTCGGTAATAGGATAACCATAATCACTAGTTACCCATTTGCCTTCGTTTAGCTCTGCCACATACGGATTAAACAACCAATTTTTAAGGGTACGATAGCCAAAATACAATCCTACTCCCCCGAGCAAGAAGAAAAGAAGTATCCCCACCCCTACTCTTATAAGGAGTTTCTTTCGTTTTTGCCTTTTGAGAGCTAATGCTTTCTGCCATGCTTCATTGATAGCCTGTTCGTCAGTAGGTTCAAGCGGAATAGCTTCTTGGGTTTTAATCACTACATTTTCGATGGTCTCGCGGTCGTATTCAGCATTGTCATCAGAGGGTTTATTCTTAGCAAATTTCACCAAATCGGCAGTCTGCAATACCCTTTTGAGGTTAGTAATCGTCTCTTGGTTAAGGTTTAGTTTGCCTTTTTCTTGTAGTAGATTTATTTTCGTCAATAACTCATCAGTAGTACTCTCTTTTGCAAGTATATGTACCTCCTCTTCTAAGTAGGCTTTCACTATATCAGTCAGACGAGTATAGTATTCTTTATGTTGCGATTGTATCAGGTATTTAGAGTTTTGTAGCTCTTTCAAATCTTGAATAGCACGGTCGAAAGGAGGTAGTTTTTTCTGTGTTTGCAAGAAAGGAAATTTCTTTTTGCGAATAAACACAAAATAAACAAAAGCTACTATCAACAGCAATAACACTGCAGCAATAATTGTAAGTATCCACCCATACGAGGTAAAAGGTTTCTTAACCTCTTGTATAGGCTTAATGTCGTAGAGGGGCTGTTTGAGGGTATCAATAGCCACGGTGTGCACCTCTACCAATAGCGAATCGGTAAAATAATCCTTATTATTGATGCGTATTTTCTGAGACGGAATGGTGTACTTTCCCTCGTCAAACTGGGTAAGGTAGTACTCCTTTACCAATCGGTACTTCCCGCCATCGCGCAACGTATCAGCTGCACGAGTTTTCACCATTTCCAAAGGAGCAAATGTCTGTCCCTCAGGAAAAGACACCGGTGTATCGGCAGGCGTTTCTACCGACACTTTATACTGTATTTGTTCCCCTATTTTGATGTTTTTCGTATTAGTTTCCACCTTCACCTCTTGGGCGTAAAGCATTGGGAAAGCTAATAAAAACGTATAATACAATAATCGCTTCATCTTCTTTACTAATTTGCTAATTATCTCATCGCCTTTTGAAGTAGCCTAATAGTTTTTGCGTATAACCCTCGTCATTACGACAATTTACTACCCCAGCTCCTGATTTCTGCCAAAGTCCCTCAAAGTAACTCACCGTCTCGCGGTACTGCTGCGCATACTCTTTGCGCACTGCCGAAGAAGCTGTATTTACCCGCATCAGACCTCCCGTTTCGGCATCTTTCACCATTATATAGCCCAAGTTAGGCAACTCTGTTTCCTTTTGGTCATAGATGCGAATGCCGGTAATATCGTGCTTTTTAGCCGCTATCTGTATAGGTTTCTCATACCCCTTATCAATAAAGTCAGAAAGCATAAATACAATAGCTTTTTTCTTCATCACCCTGCTGAGGAACTGCAAAGCCTCGCCTATATTGGTTTTAAAACTCTTAGGTTCGAACTCTATAAGCTCTCTGATGATGCGCAGCACGTGAGATTTGCCTTTTTTGGGCGGAATAAACAACTCTATCTGGTCTGAAAAGAGTATCAAACCTGTTTTATCATTGTTTTGCAATGCCGAAAACGCTAAGGTAGCTGCTATTTCGGTGATAATTTCGCTCTTAAACTGCTGTTGTGTACCAAAAAGTTCGCTACCACTCACATCTACCATTAGCATAAGGGTCAGTTCGCGTTCCTCTTCAAATACTTTCACGAAAGGCTCATTATAGCGTGCCGTAACGTTCCAGTCTATCATACGAATATCATCGCCAAACTGGTACGGACGTACCTCGCTAAAGGTCATACCGCGCCCTTTGAAAGTAGAGTGGTACTCCCCTCCGAAAATATTATCGGAGAGTTTTCGCGTTTTAATCTCTATCTTGCGTACTTTTTTTAATAATTCTTTTGTATCCAAAATCTATACTGTCAATCAAAAAAGTGATGATTACCATTTTAATGGCAAATTGGCTAATTACTAAGGTACTTCAATCGTATTTACGATTTTATGTACCATCTCTACAGAGGTAATATTCTCAGCCTCAGCTTCGTAAGTAATACCTATACGATGGCGAAGCACATCGAATACTACGGCACGTACATCTTCAGGAATGACATAACCACGACGCTTGATAAAAGCATAGCACTTAGCTGCCATAGCAAGGTTGATACTACCACGTGGCGAAGCTCCAAAGCTGATAAGCGGCTTAAGGTCTGCTAAACCATATTTTTCAGGATAACGGGTGGCAAAGATGATGTCCAAAATATATTTTTCTATCTTCTCGTCCATATATACCTCTCTAACAGCTGCTTGTGCGTTAGTAATCTGCTCTAAACTCACTGTTTGGTTTACTACCGCATAGCTATTGCTTAGATTGTCGCGCATAATCTGCTGTTCTTCGTCTATTTTAGGGTAGTCAATTACTGTTTTTAGCATAAAACGGTCTACTTGCGCCTCAGGTAGCGGATAAGTACCCTCTTGCTCTACTGGGTTTTGGGTAGCCATAACCATAAAAGGAGTATCAAGCTTAAAAGTAGAGTCGCCTATGGTTACTTGGCGTTCTTGCATAGCCTCGAGCAAAGCTGATTGTACCTTAGCAGGAGCACGGTTTATCTCGTCAGCCAACACAAAGTTAGCAAAGATAGGTCCTTTTTTGATAGAAAACTCATTTTGCTTGATGTTGTAGGTCATTGTACCAATGACATCGGCAGGTAGCAAGTCGGGGGTGAACTGTATACGACTAAACGAGCCGTGCACTGACTTAGCCAGCGTATTGATAGAGAGGGTTTTAGCCAGCCCAGGTACCCCCTCTAAAAGGATATGGCCTTTGCCTAACAAGCCGATAAGCAAGGCATTGACCATATGTTTTTGCCCAATGATAACCTTATTCATTTCGGCAGTAAGTATATCGATAAAGGCGCTTTCCCTCTCGATTTTTTCGTTTATTTTACTGATATCAACAGCAGTTCTTTGTTCCATATATTAATTAATTTTTCAGTATTTTGCTTTATACAAATATTGTGCCGCGCAGGGCAAAGATATGAAATAATTTTGAAATATAAATATAGCAGCCGATATGTGATGTAGAATTTGGGTTAAAACAAAATAACGCAGAGCTTTTGCCCTGCGTTATTTCGAACATAAATTTTAATACAAAATGAAACAAATTCTCGTGATCACGACAGGATTCGAACCTGTGACCGTCTGCTTAGAAGGCAGATGCTCTATCCAGCTGAGCTACGTGACCATTTCCCAAAAAAAATATTTCAATAATGCAACTCACAAGGGAACATTAATGAAATATTTTATTGTTGTCGGGGCGGCAGGATTCGAACCTGCGACCTCCTGGTCCCAAACCAGGCGCGATGACCGGACTACGCTACGCCCCGAATTTATCAGTCTTTGCTAAAAAGATGCGGAGAGACTGGGACTCGAACCCAGGCGACGGTTACCCGCCGACAGATTAGCAATCTGCTCCGTTACCACTCCGGCACCTCTCCTTTATTTTTATGAACTCCTTTTTTGTCTCTTTTGCGGTTGCAAAGGTACTACGATTTTTATATTCTGCAAATTTTTCAGCAACTTTTTTTCATATTTTTTTGAAGAAAAATTATAATTCACTCATTATCAATAGATAATAAAATAACTTTTTTATCGTTAATTATTAGGTTTTAGGCTTTAGTCGTTAGTTTTTTCAGCAATAACAAGATATTTTTTTGATTAATGGGAGGAATGGGAAGGCTAAGAAGGCTGGGAGGAATAAGAAATTTGAAACAGATTATGAATAGGACTGGAGTAGGATATTTTTCTGGTTTTTAGGCGGTGATTAGACGTTTGTACTTCGCTCATCTTTCGGTAATCCTTCGGTGATCCTGTATCCTTCCTATATCTAAAGTAAAGAGATGCTATAAAAGAAATTTTTTCTGAGAGGGCTGAGAAGATTGGGAGGGCTGGGACAGGTGAGACGAGTGAGACAAGTGAGACGGGTGGGAGGGCTGAGGAGGATTGGGAAGGCTGGGAGGATTGTGTCACGTCCTAAAAACGGTTTACATTTATTTTGTCAGTTTAATTTATGTTTTTCATTTTTTAAGTTAAGTATTGTAAGCAAGAACTCCTTTACTACATCAGTATAGATGAGTATCCACTA
>NZ_QBKG01000020.1 GCF_003054025.1 Capnocytophaga leadbetteri | reverse complement strand
ATCTTCTAAATCTTTAAATGATTCTGTAAAACAACTATCCATAATATCTTTTTGACAGCAAAGATACTAAGTTATTTTTAAATGCGAACGCCGTGATGTTTAATGGGGCAAAGATAATAAATTACTAATTATTATGTATCTTTGCGCCCAATAAAATAGATAATATATGGGAAGTAAGAATAAACTTAAACGTTTTGAAGAAAACAAGACTTTTGCTAATGTTATACAGCCTTCGCGAGAGGAGCTTTTAACCAATACTTTTGCTTATAAAGGGAAGTGGAATGAGTTGTATTTTAAGAATGATAACCCTATTGTTTTAGAATTAGGCTGTGGTAAAGGCGAATATTCAGTAGGCTTAGCTAAGCGTCACTCCGAAAAGAATTTTATAGGTATTGATATCAAAGGAGCGCGCTTTTGGAGGGGAGCTAAGACCGCTATAGATCAGCAAATAGCCAACGTAGCTTTTCTTCGCACCCAAATAGAACTCATAGAACAATGTTTTGCGCCTGAAGAGGTGAGCGAAATATGGATTACTTTCCCCGATCCTCAGATAAAATACAAACGCACTAAACATCGGCTAACAAATGCTGATTTCTTAGCCCGTTATCAGCATATTCTAAAACCAGAAGGCTATATACATCTGAAAACTGACAGCGAATTTATGCACGGCTATACTCTCGGGCTGCTACACGGAGCCGGACATAAGGTGCTGTATGCTAACCATAATATCTACAATAGTGATGGGGTACCTACAGAAGTTACCGAAATCAAGACTTTCTACGAGCAGTTTTATTTAGAGCAAGGCAAACCTATCACTTATATCAGATTTCAGCTAAAACGAGATTAACAAGCTACTTTTTAAGAGCAATCACCCGAATGGTGCGCTTAACTTGTTCTGCTATAGCGCGAGCTTGTGCGACCTCAGGGTTTACAATTGTAACGTGTCCCATCTTTCGGAAGGGGCGCGTTTCTTTTTTGCCATAAATATGCGGAGTTACCCCCTCCATTGCTAATATCTGTGCTATATTTTCATAGACAACCTCTCCTTGCTCGCCTTCAGCTCCTACAAGATTTACCATTACACCAGCTACTTTGCTTTGGGTACTTCCTAATGGAAGCCCTAAGATAGCTCGCAAGTGTTGTTCAAACTGATTAGTATAAGCAGCCTCTATGCTGTAATGACCAGAGTTGTGTGGGCGTGGAGCCACTTCATTTACTAATATCTCATCGTCTGCTGTTTGAAAAAGTTCAACAGCCAAAAGCCCTACTACTTCAAAAGCCTCTGCTACTTGCACTGCTATGGCTCTTGCTTTCTGGGCAACAGCATCATCTATACGAGCGGGACAAATAACGTATTCTACCTGATTAGCTTCAGGGTGAAACTCCATTTCTACCACCGGATAAGTACATACCTCTCCTTGACTGCTTCTTGCTACTATTACCGCTAATTCTTTAGCAAAAGGTACTAAGTTTTCAGCTATACATTGTCCATCAGGCAAGCCATTAAGGTCGGTAAGCTGGCGTACTATCTTCACACCATTACCATCATAGCCAAAACGTGCAGACTTCCATACAAAAGGCAATTTTAGCGTGCCTGCTTCAGCAGCTGTACGTAAATCGGTAAGAGACTCAAATACACTAAAGGGAGCCGTAGGAATACCATTAGCGGCATAAAATTGCTTTTGCACAGCCTTGTTTTGTATCTGCCGAATAGTCTGCGGACTAGGGTATACTTGCACCCCTTCAGCTTGCAGCTTTTCAAGGGCATCAACGTTTACATTCTCAATTTCTATAGTGAGTACTTGCACATCTTTGCCGAACTGATAGACGGTATCAAAGTCGGTCAGGCTACCTTGCACAAAGGTATTACTACCAATGCGGCAGGGCGCTTCAGCAGAGGGGTCGAGTACTTTAGTGGCAATATCAAATTTGCGAGTTTCGGTTAAGAGCATCTTGCCAAGCTGTCCTCCACCGAGTATGCCGAGGGTAAAGTCTGATGAAAAATAGTTAGTCATAGTTAAAGTTATTTGTTTTTTATCTCTCTAATCAGGTATATATATACAGGGAAGTGGTCTGAATAGCCCCAAGTGTAGTTGCCGTTTGCCATACTGCGGAAAGGATATCCTTTGTAGCGTCCTTTAGGGTTTGCCAAATAAGGACGGTTGAAAATACCGGCTTTCCAATAGCGGTAACTGCTCTTGTCTTCTTTTAGTAGGTCGTAAGTGAAATATATTTGGTCAAAGAGATTCCAACCATCTTGGTAGGCGAGAGTCCCCATTCCTTTCTTAAGCATTGCCTCCATAGGGTTGAAGAGCTCACCGGGCTTAACATCTTCTTTTTTATCTTTAGTTTTAAGTATATTTTTAAATCCGGAGTTAATAGGGTCGTCATTAAAGTCGCCCATCGACATTATCTTAGCATTAGGATTTATCTTTAGCAGCGAATCAATAATCTGTTTATTAAGAGCGGCAGCTTTTTCGCGCATAGGGCGACTTTTAGCCTCTCCTCCTAAGCGTGAAGGCCAGTGATTTACGATAAAGTGTACTTCTTCGCCATCTAAATCTCCACTAACTAATAGCTGGTCACGAGTGTAGAGGGGTTTACCGTCTTCTTTGGTCAGGTATAGAGGGTGTGCTTTAGACGATGAAGGCTTAAAAACTCCTTGTTTGTACAGAAGAGCCACATCTACCCCACGTGCATCAGGCGATTCGTAATGCACAATACCATAATTATATTTTTTCAGGTAAGGTGTATTGATAAGGTCGGTTAGTACCGCATCGTTTTCTATCTCGGCAACGCCTATTATATCCGGAGCGTGATGAGTAACATCAGCACCGATTTCTGAGAGTACCTTTGCTATCTTTTGTACGTGGTCGTTATATACTTTTGAAGTCCAACGGTCAGCCCCATTAGGGGTACGGTCGTCATCAAACTTATGTGGGTCATTGATGGTATCAAAAAGGTTTTCTACGTTATAAAAAGCTACGGTTCTTACCATAAATTTCTTCGGTTGTGCGTTTACATACGCTAGTGCCAACAAGCACCATACTAAAATTAAATTTCTTCTCATTATATTGGTCATTAATCAGTCATTAGTTATATTATTACCTAAAAATTCTACTAAAAAAGCCCTTTTTCTTTTCGGGTTCTTCTTTTTGTTGGGTAGCACTTTGGGTGTTAGGGTTCATCACATCGTCTATCGAAATCTCATCGTCATCATTGTCTATATCGTGCAGCTTACCCTTGCGCTCATACAGGCGATAATGTACATCACCAGCGTATATAGTATCTTTGGGCGGAGCACTTAACAGGCGGTCTATAAAGCCCTCGCGTACTACCGACTCGCATTCTAATACCTCACTGCGTACCTCATCACTCACTTCAAAAGTAGCTTTTGTAAGCGAATTGAACTGGCGATTGCGGTTCAGCTGTTGTATAAATAGAGCAGCTATAGGCAAAGCCGAGTTAGCTCCTTGTCCTATACGGGTACTGCGGAAGCCTATTTGCTGGTCATTACCCACCCAGCTAATCATCACCAAGTTAGGCAACATTCCGGCGAACCAACCGTCTTTGTTGTCTTGGGTAGTACCAGTCTTACCTGCCAAATCGTTGGTAAGCCCGTACTGTCCACGCATACGGGCAGCGGTACCCTCATTTACGGTCGCACGCATCAGCTGTATCATCTTTTGGGCTGTAGTCTCACTGATGGCAGCCTCTTGTTTAGCAGGCTTGTGCTGCCATATCACTTTCCCTTTTTTATCTACTATTTTTTCTATGAAATAAGGTTGCGAAGGCACTCCTTTATTAGCAAAGGTAGTAAATACTTTCGCCATTTCTATAACCGGTAGTTCTGCTGAACCTAAGGCTATTGAGGGTACTTGGGGCAGAGGGGTCTTCACTCCCATCTTATAGGCTTTTTGGATAACATTTTGCAGTCCTGCGTAGAAGAGAGTCTGCACAGCTATAGTGTTCAACGATTCTTTCAGCGCCTTGCCTATCGAATAATAAGTGCTGGGGTCATCGTCTGTAGCTGACGAGTTGCGAGGTGTCCAATACTTCTCATCAGCATAGGTAAGAGCGCGTGGCGAGAAGTGCGAACATACAGGCATTCCCATTTCTAAGGCAGTAGCATAGACGATAGGCTTAAATATCGACCCCACCTGCCGCTTGCTTTGTAGTACATGGTCGTATTTAAAATGCTCAAAATCAACACCTCCTACATAGGTCTTTACAGCGCCTGTCTGAGGGTTTACACTTACGAACCCCGTGTTTAGCAAGCGTATATAGTGCGAAAGACTATCGAGGGTGCTGTGCTGCTGTACCTTGTCTTCTTCGTAAAACGACAATTCCATATTTTTCTTTTCGCTCAGCTGCTTCCATATCTCCTCTTCAGTTAGGTTTTTAGCTTTCAGTTCTTTATAGATAGGTAGTCGTTTTACCTCCTGCTTAAACCAATCGCTGTCTAAGTTCCAAGGCGCTTTTTTGCCATAAGCCTGCTCAAATTCTTTTTGTAGGCGGGCTAAGTGCTTCTTTACAGCCGTTTCGGCGTATTCTTGCATCGTATAGTCGATAGTTGTGTAGATGCGAAGTCCATCTCTGTAGATGTTGTAAGGAGTGCCGTCTTCTTTTGTGATATTTTTCAGCAGTTCGGGCAGTTGTAAGCGTATTTGCTCGCGCAAATAGGGGGCAACGCCTTCACTTACTATAGTGTTGTAGTTTATTTTCAGGTTATCTTTAGTTTGTGCAGCAAAGTCTTCATCTGTCAGATAGCCGTTTTTTTTCATTTTAGCCAATACCGTATTCCGACGCTCCTCACTGCGTTGGGGGTACAGACGAGGGTTGTAGTTGTTATTCGCCTTTAGGGTGCCTATTAGGGTAGCAGCTTCGTTAAGGGTCAGCTCCTTAGCAGGTTTGTTAAAAAAGCGATACGAGGCACTCTCTATGCCGTAGGTATTATCGCTAAAAGGCACAGTGTTTAGGTAGAGGGTGATAATTTCTTCTTTGGTATAAACGCTCTCTATGCGCCTTGCGATAATCATCTCTTTTATTTTGTGTACAGGCATCGTCAGTTTGCCATAGCGTTCCCCGCGCCCAAAGAGGTTTTTAGCCAATTGCATCGTTAGGGTACTACCTCCTCCTGAAGAATCATCTTGCAGCAAGAGTGTTTTAAAGAAAACCCTAAAAAGACTCTTAGTATCTATGCCGCTATGGTCGTAAAAACGCTCATCTTCAGTAGCTATAAGGGCGTTGATAAGGTAAGGGGGAAAGTCTTTGTATTCTATACGCGTACGGTCGAAGATAAAAAACTTACCTATGCAAACGTTGTTATCGTCGTAGATAAGGCTGGCTTCGGCTTGTCGAAGCTCTTTAAGTTCCTGTTTGGTAGGCAGTTTGCCAAAAGCCCCAAAGTAGATGAGTAGTATCAGTAGCAGTAGGCAACCCAAGCCGCTACCTATAATGATGCCTCCCCATTTCAGGTAAGATTTTCGCGAAGTGCCGCGCAATGAGTAGATACCAAAAGGTATGAGTACTATAGCGGCTACAGCGGCTATCCAAAGGGTTTTGAGGCAATAGCGCAACAGGAGGTACAGTTTTTCGCCTATCCACACACATCCCTCTAGCACACGCGAAAGCCCTGTGCCCAGAAAGAGCAGACACGCTACCGCATACTTTTTATAAGGTATATTTTTGTGCATTAGCTTCTTTGATTTAACCATTTCAGAGTACAAAAGTACAAAACAATTATTAATTAGCAAATTTGCCAATTATAAGTTGATATATTTATCGAAATAGTTAGCTATATTTTTCAGTTCTTCGCGATAGAGGTCATCTTCTTTTTCTGAGAGGATACCATAGCCGTAACGCCTAAAAGTCTGTAGCACTTCCGAGAGGGCATCGGTTATCAGTTTTACGGTTATCAGTACCGTATCTTCGTGATAGTTAGAAATGTATAACCCTAAAAGCTGACTGTGGTTACTTTCCACTATCTGGGCTATTTCGGCAAATGAATAGCTGTGGGCGTCTTTTTCTAAGATAAGCACACGCCCTGTTTCTTTTATAAAAGGGGTTTCAGCCAGTTGCAGTACAAAGTCGCGAAGCTGATAGCAGCCCATCAGGTGCTGTACTTCATCTACTACCGGCAGCATATCTGTCCGATGCGCCGCAAAAGCCTCCATTACCGCATCCCACGAGGTGCTTACCGACACGCTGTAATGGTCAAAAGCGTAGCGGTACTCGCTGATAAGAGCCTCATCAGACTCTTCTGCGATAGTATTTTTGCTTAGCACGCCTACTAATAGGCCCTCTTCGCACACGGGGAGTGACGAAAGACTATGCGCCTCAAAGAAAAGTTTTGCCTCTTCTACCGAGCGTGTTATTTCTATGTATAAAGAATGTGTGGTCATTAATAACAATCTGTTTTTATTTGTCCATTGTTCTCAAAGTAACTCAAGGGTTTGCGCAGATGGAAATGACAGACCTCTTCCAAAGTTTCCTTTACGGCTTTAAGCATCGCCATCGAACCGCAAATCATCACTACCCCTCCTTCGGCTAACAAGTTAGCAAAAAACGAACCTTCGCGGTGAATGATGTCCTGCACGTAAAACTTGTCTCCTTCTCGCGAAACGGCCTGCCAGTAGGTACTGATTTTTCCTTCTTCTATATAAGGGTCTATATAAGGGCGATACAACTCTAAAGAGGCTTCACGCCTACAACCCCATACTAAGGTAAGAGGCTTTTTGTCGGTATTCTCCTCTATCATTCCAAGGAAAGGCGCCATACCGGCTCCATTGGCGATACATACCACTTGGGGTGCTTTTTTAGGAAAATGAAAATTCGGATTAGGCTCTATCACAGCACGCAATGTTTCGCCTATAGGCAGGTCGTTTAGCAAGTTCGATACCACCCCTTGCGCAACCAGCTTAACGCTTAGCCATATTTCTTCGCGATACTTGGCTATAGAGTACAAACGTTCACGACCATCAGCAGGAGTAATGCCCAATAGGTCACCCGATTCAAAAGCCACATTCTTAAGCGGTTTTAGGCGTACTAAGAAAATATCATCGTCCATCACAGGCGTTCTCTCTACTACGGCAAATTCAGCGCGTTTGCGCTTTTTACGAGTCAGGAAGTCTGACGGCAAACGCAGGTTGAGGTCTTGGGTAGCACTCCACTTTTCTGCCCACTGCCTAAAGGCGTCTACCGACTGGTCGCTTATGGTGTGCAGCGGCGTCATCGCCTTGGCTTGTGGCTCTTTGGCTAAGAGTACATCTACCTCTTTGGCAAATCGGCAAAACTCAGGATACGAAAGCGACCCAAACCCGACCACCGTATAGCCAAAACTCTGCACTATAGGGTGTTTCTTCCAAAGCTCAGCAAAACGAGTCCCCGTCATAGGGGCATCGCCATCGCCGTAAGTACTCGCAAAAATAAGCAATTGTTCTAATTGCGGATAGTTGCCAAAATCGTTCATATCAGCTATATAAGAGCGTTTGCCTTGCCTTAGCAGGTCATCGTGTACAGCGCGTGCAAACTCGCGAGTGCTACCACCCTCAGTACCTACTAACACTATGTATTCACACACTTCTTTAGCAAACGGATTTACGCTCTTTTTGCGCCTTTTCAGCGTGATAGCAAAACCCGAATAGATAAAAAATAGTATAGCCAAACAGCTGATAAATAGCAGAGTAGCCCAAATATAATGCCCTTTGCCTATGTGTAGGGTGCGCACTAAGTAAGCCAACCCTTTAAAAGGAGAGGTCGAGGTGCTGATAATCTCACCTGTAAACTGATTAACAATCACATTTTTATTGATAAAATCTATCTTATACACCTCTTCAACATCTTCAAAAGCAGGAAACTCTACCGAACGCACTTCAGACAGGGGTACGTTGAAGACCTCAAAATCAGTGTAAGCTCTTGCGGGTTCTTCCGATAGGGTAGAGGCATCGTACTCGTGTTGAGGTTTAAATTTAGGTACAATTCCTATGGTTTCCAGCGTCATATACACACCCGTAAGGCAAATGACAAAGATAAATACCAGCATCCAGCGCCCTATAGCCGAATGGTAATGAGCTAGAAAACCCTCTCCTTCGGGCAGTTTTCTAAAGAAGTAGCGCCAGCGTTGCTGTTTGCGTACAATCAGCCATATACCCGATAAGGCTATTATTGCAAAGCACAACGCCGTGATTCCCATTATTACCCGTCCTGTTTTGCCCATATAGAGCGAGCGGTGCAAGGTTTTAACGAACTGTATAAACTTCGAAGGCTTATAATCTCCCTCCATTACCACGCCCGATTGCGGGTGTATAAATAGTTTTTTACCCTCCGATGTCTCTACTTGCACAAAGTGATTGCGGTCTATTGTTAGCTTGAGGGCATCTATCTTCTTCTCTTTTAGGGCGACAATGGTTTGGGCAAGAGTCGCCTTTTCAAACTCTGCACTTTTGTAAGGCAACGTTTGGTTATACACCGATTCACCTGCTAAGATAGCCCCTGTAAGAGCTCCCAGCAATATGAATACCCCCGCTATTAGGGCAATTATTAAATGAAGTTTTCTAGCCATTTGTCAATTAGTTACATCTTGGTTCATCAGCCATAAGAGCTTCTTCAATTCTTATTTCTTCAAGGCGTTTTAGTTTCTTTTCTTTTACAAAATCGTATAGATAGTAATAATCATCAAAAAGTACTATAGCAACGTTCTCTCTTACGTATTCTATACTATTATATTTAGGTTCAGCTATTATTTCTCCTTTCATATTGATAAGACCTATACCGCTATCAGTATAGTATTTAGCAACCCCATTTTTAAAGGAGCTTACCCCTCTATTAGTAAACTCAATCGGAATCACTACCTCATTTTTTAGGTTGATATACCCCCATTTACCATCTTTGCGTACAGCAGCCAAGCCTTCGCTAAAATTACCGACTTCTTTATATTCTAACGGAATTATTACCTTGCCATAGCCATCTATATAGCCCCATTTACCACCTTTTTTAACTGCGAAAATAGCATCATCACTCCTATTGTTTCTTAAAAAATTGTAGGTGTCTAACAAATTACCATTCAAATCATAGACCATATACTTACATTCCTTACGTACCCCTACTATGTAAGTATTGTCAGAAGGTTCAATCACATTGGCATCAAAATCTTGAATAACAGGTTCTCCTTTAAGGTTGATATATATGTAATCTCTCACTTCCCTTACTTTAGCCAAACCTTGTCGAAAAGCGAAAGCATCTCTGTAGGTAGCAGGTATCACCCATTCATTTTTAGTATTGATATATCCCTCTTTGCCATTCAATTTTGCTACAATAGGAATATTGTCATCTATCTCATCGGTGTAAATCCAGCGATAGCTTATAGGAATAACTTCTTTTCCTTCAGAGTTAAAAAGACCTGTTTTATCATTAAGAGTTACTGTATAGCCATTTTTGTTAGAGTTTATAAATGAATATTTTAAGGGGAGTATTATAGTACCTTTTTCAGAAACCACCCCATACTTTCCATTCTTCTCAACAATAAACTGACCTTCACACCCAAATCTTATAGAGTTATAAGTCCCTTTAAGAATGGGCTGTAAATTTTCGTTATATACCGAACAGCCTTTTGCTTGCTTACAAGCAATGATGTATGGTTGTTTTTCTTTTATAGAATTAAAAGTAGGGGCTAACACTGTTTTCCCCTGCAAATCTACCAATCCTAACTTACCCTTTTCTTCAAAGATAAAGTATTTAGGTTGTGCCAACCCCGTAAAGCCACACAACAGCAAGACTAATTTGAATATTTTCATATTTGCTAATTTGTTAAAGGTTAAAATTTCTTCGAGGCTCTCCCCAAAGTTTTTCGTGTATGCTAACCGTCACCTCTCCCCATCCTGCTGACCATCCCATCTCCCCGTCCTGCTGACCGTCACCTCTTCCCATCCTGCTGACCATCCCATCTCCCCCTTTGAAGGGGGCTGGGGGGATGCTAATCGCCAAATCGTCACCTCTCCCCGTCCTACTGACCGTCACATCTCCCCCTTTGAAGGAAGTCCGCGAGCTGGCGCAGCGGAGTATGTTAATCGCCAAATTGTCAAATTTGCTAATTCCCTAATTTGCTAATTTGTTTAGCACGAGTTATAGGCTTGCGCCAGTGGTGGGTAAAAAAGGCTTCTCTTCTAATGTTTCTAAATTGAGTGTGCTAAAGTTGTCATTTTTATATATAAATAGCAATGAATTGTTGAAAAACTCACTAAACCCTACTCTTCCTAATTTGTATTTTTTGTATGAAAAATCATTGCGATTGACGATGAACAACCAATTGCCATCTAACAAATAAACCGCTATGTAATCAGGATGATCAGAAAGACATATTGAAAAAAGTGTTTTGCCACTAAGTTTTTCTTTTTCTTTAAAATTGATACACCAAACTTCCTCGTCCTCATTGTTCATATACACTAAGATGTTACTGCCTAAATAGTAGTAACCTTTGTTGTCGCAAGCTACTTTACAATCAGATATACGTATTTTTTTATCAGTAGGTATGGCTGAAAACATAAGTGTATCAAAGTTGAATTTGTACAGATTAGGCTGTCTGAAAGCACTAAAATACACCGAATTACTCGCAGGATGATAAGCAGTGTTACCCCATTGTGTTTTTTCGTCGAGAGTAGCTATTACTTTACCCGTTTCGGCATCTACACAAAAAGGGTTCCCATAAATATTCTTATAAATATCGCTTTCAGTTACTGAAAACACTTTGCTACCTTCTCTATCAAGAGAGGGATAGATAAAAGTATGATTATAAATGGTATTTGTTATAGTTTTTTTATCAACATCAACCATAAGTAATGGTTCATTAGTGCCAATACTGCGAGAAACAGCTATGGTTTTTCCGTTATCAGCTATAGCCCTAACCATATAATCCTTGTATAAAGAATCTTTTAGCACACAAAATGCTTTTTCTTTATCAAAATCCCGACACCAAATACCCTCTTTCCCAAAGTAGTATCCACGCCAAAAATATATTCGTCTGTTAGTAAAATCTGTAATTATACTCATTTTATTGATTTGCTAATTTATTAATTTGTACAAGGCTCTCCCAAAAGTTTTTCGTGTATGCTAACCGTCAAATCTTCCCGTCCTACTGACCGTCACATCTTCCCGTCCTGCTGACCGTCACATCTCCCCCTTTGAAGGAAGTCCGCGAGCTGGCGCAGCGGAGTATGTGCAAGGGGGGATGTTAATTGTCAAATCGTCACCTCTCCTCGTCCTACTGACCATCCCATCTTCCCGTCCTGCTGACCGTCACATCTTTCCATCCTACTGACCGTCACATCTCCCCCTTTGAAGGGGGCTGGGGGGATGTTAAGTTTACAAATCGTCATCTCTCTCCATCCTGCTAACCGTCACCTCTCCCCATCCTATTGACCGTCACATCTCCCCCTTCGAAGGGGGCTGGGGGGATGTTAAGTATCTCCCCCTTTGAAGGAAGTCCGCGAGCTGGCGCAGCGGAGTATGTGCAAGGGGGGGATGTTAATCGCCAAATCGTCAAATCGTCAAATCGTCAAATCGTCAAATCGTCAAATTGACTAATTAGTCAGCTCAAACCGTATTTTCTTCGCATTCTTCAGCGCCTCGTGACTGATAAAATACGATTTATAAGGCTTGTTATCGATGTAAATATTCTTAATGTAAATATTCTCAGGCGAAGCGTTACTTTCTATTACCAAATCACCAGCAGGATAATACTTCGGATTGCGTTTAAGGGTGATTTTAGTAAACTTAGGCGAGGTAAAGGTATAGTTAGGCTCAGCAGGAGTAATAGGATAAAAACCTGCCATACCATAGATAAGCCAAGCCGACATCACCCCTGTATCCTCATTCCCTGGCAGTCCCGCAGGTTTGTTTTGAAAATACTCATTGATAAGCTGGTCTACTTTCTGTTGGGTCTTCCACTCTTTGCCTTTAAGGAAGTTGTAGAGATACGGATAAGCAATATCAGGTTCGTTCGCCATATCGTACTGCTTGCTGTCAAAAATATGGTCAAGTTGCTTTTCAAAAGGCTTTTCACCGCCCATTAGCTTAATCATTCCTTTTACATCGTGGGTTACCATATACACGTACTGCCACGCATTACCTTCTATGTAGCCTACGTTCTCTTCAAAGTTAGCCCCACTTTCAGGGTTGAAAGGCGCATACCATTTGCCATCAGCGTGGCGCGGACGCAATAAATGAGTTTCTTTGTCAAATAGCTTTCTATACGAATAAGCCTGTTGATTAAACTTCTCGTAATCAGCTTTTTTGCCTAACTTCTTAGCTATTTGCGCAATAGCAAAGTCAGCAGCGTTGTACTCTTGAGTGGTAGATACAGGCCCTTTCACACCCCCATCTACGCTTAGGTAACCTAATTGCCAATACTCTTTCACCCCTGGGCGTATAGGGTTGTTTTCAAGCGTATTAGCTCCTTTTAGCATCGCCTCGTAGGCAGTTTGTATGTCAAAATCAGTCAGACCGCGCAAATAAGTATCCGCTAATACTATGCTGGCAGGGTCGCCTACCATTGTAAAGGTTTCTGTGGAATTAAGTTCCCATTTAGGCAGCCAACCGCTTTCTTTATAAATATCGAGCATCGTGCGCACCATTTGCAATTGCTGTTCGGGGTAGAGTAGGGTCAGCAATTGGTGGTAATTCCTATAAGTATCCCAAAGCGAGAATACCGTATAACGCTCGTTGTTTTTGCCTATTTTGTTGGTCTTGCTCTCAGGGTAATCGCCATTCACATCATTGAGAAGATTGGGGTGAATAAGTGCGTGATACAGAGCCGTGTAGAATATCGTTTTTTGGTCATCAGTACCCCCTTCTACGGTAGCGCGTAGGGCATCGTTCCACGTTTGGCGGGCAGCAGTGTACACCTCGTCGAAAGTGCGGTTGCCTATCTCTTTCTCAAGGTTTTCACGAGCGTCAGCTATGCTCACGTACGAGATGCCCACTTTTAGTTCCACCACCTCTTCTTTGTCGAATTTATAACGGAAATATGCCCCTATACTATCGCCTACTACCTCGCGGGCAAATTGTTCTTTTAGGCGAGTATCGCCGTTGTACCACATCCATTGGGCTTCCACCCCTTGGTGTTTTTCAGGGGTATGCCATACCCCGTATGAGGGGGCAACTTTGTTCACTTTAGCTACGAAATACACCGGATAAGCCAGCTCCGGACTGTTATAGCAGAAAGTCCCTACCATACGCATACCTTCCACCTCGGTAGGCGATACGAATTTCAGCATTGCACCTTTTTCGTTGGTGAGTCCAAGCCCGAGGTTGATAAGTAGGTTAGCATCACCTTTCGGGAAGTGATAGCGAGTAATACCAGCCCTTGTAGTGGCGGTAGCTTCAGTTTTGATGTTATATTTAGTAAGGAAGTTGCTGTAATAACCAGCTTTAGCCACCTCATTTTGGTAGGTCGAGCCGTATTTTAGGTGGTTTACCTCCAATTTACCAGTAGTAGGCATAGCGATAATTACCCCGAGTTCAGGACAACCTACACCGCTGAGGTTCACGTGGGTAAGTCCGGTGAAGAAGTTGTTTTCATTCACATAGGGGTTGGATAGCCAACGGCTATCTTTTTCAAGCGGAGCTTTCACGCCAGTAGTATCGAAAGCCACGTTAAACGGAGAGATGCTAAGCATACCGCGAGGTGCGATAGCCCCAGGGTGAGTAGCCCCGAAGTTAGAGGTTCCAATAAGCGGATTGATATAATCCACTGGTTGCTGCTGAGCGTGTATTGATAGAGCCACCCACATAGCGGCAAAAGAGAGTACTTTTTTCATTAGTCTACAACACTAAAAATGGTTAATCAGGCTACAAATATACGACTATTTTTTGAAGTTACAACCCTACCCCCTTTTTTAGCCAGCCTTTACTAGTAAGACACCTGTCCTTCCTGTCCTATAATCGCCCCCACATACCCAGCTCCATGCATTCGCTGGCTTTGGCTCGCACTCCCACCCGTCCCACAATCGCCCCAGCCCTCCCAATCCTCCCAGCCTTCTCACCCCTCCCAGAAAAATTTCCCACTATACAAACACCCTTTAAGCTTATAGCCAGAATAGCACAAAAGAAAACCCCCACTGTATTTTCACACAACGGGGGGTCTTCTTTGTTTAAAAAAGTTCTCTAATTTTTTCTTTTATAAGCTCAAGTGGTGTTTTTTCTAATTGAATTAGTAGATTTTTTTTAAAAATATCTTCTTTGTATGAACAGCTTATAGATGATAAATTTAACTCCTCTAAATTATCCAAATTTAAAGCTTTTATTGTTTTTTTGTATAGAGTTTTTGAAGGTCTAATAGCAGTAATAAGAAGATCTGGTTGGTGATTGTTTTTATAGTATTCTTTATTCTCATTTTTATAAAATCTTCCAAAAGGAATAATACATTTTTCTTCAGAACCTGAGTTAATGAAAATTCTTGCCTTAAAAGAATCAGTTTTTTCTTCATCTTTATTTGTGTATATGTCATATACAGCAAAAAAGTCATTTTTCTTAGAGAAATGTTTTGTCATTTCTATTCTAAGATTTATTCCTTTTTCTCTCAATAATTCTCTTTGCAACCACTCATCTATCTGGTTGCACAATGTAGTTTTACCAGTGTTTTCAGCACCTTGAATTAAAATTACTTTCATTTGTTAATTATTTTTAGTAATGTAAGTTCAGTGTAATGAACTTACATTGGTTAGACAGTTAAGTTTTACGGAAGTGCTTTAATTTTATCCTTGTAAATTCTAAAACCAGAACTATTTTTGTACTTTTCAACACTCTCTCTAGGAACATAAATAGTTTCTAGGTTATCTACATCTCTTAAAGGCCAATTAGTTTCATATGTAGGGGGATCAGTTCTTTCAAATGTAATAGTTTTTAGTGAAGAACATCCATAAAAATTACCAATACCCATATGAGCTATCTTTTTAGGAATGGTTATACTTTTTAAAGAGTAACAATTTACAAAAATATTATTTTTTAATTGAGTCATATTTTCGGACAATTTAACAGTCTTTAAATTGCCACAAAAAGCAAACGCATTAAGCCCTATTTCAGTTACTGTATCAGGTAATATAACAGATCTTAAGTTTGTACAGCTATAAAAAGCTTCTTTACCAATAGTTTGAAGATTTTTTGGGAAAATAATATTTTCCAATCCATGACATTGAAAAAAAGCTTCATCTTTTATAGTATGTACATTATCTGAAAAAATAAAAGTTTTCAAATAGTAAAAATCTCTAAATCCTCTTTTTTCAATACTTCCAACTGTTTTTAGCCACTCATAAGCATTCATATCTACATAACTAAGAGCCCAATTATTACCTTTTAATCCAGGATAAGTTCCAAAATCCTCTTTCTTTAAAGGAACAGAAGGAGGCATAATATAAGATTCGTTTTTCAAATCTATATATTCATTACTCCAGCCTCCGTTTCCTTTAGGTCCATAAAAACGTTTATTTTCACTGTCAATATACCAATCTCCTATATTTCCTATATTAGAGGTAGGCATTCCTTTTCCAGCGTAGATTTTAGAGCCGTTCTGTCCAGGTATCCCTTGTTCTCCTTTCTGTCCATTAGCTCCAGTATCACCTTTATCGCCTTTATCACCTTTCTGTCCATTAGCTCCAGTGTCACCTTTATCGCCTTTTTCGCCCTTATCACCTTTCTGTCCATTGGCTCCAGTGTCACCTTTATCGCCTTTTTCGCCCTTATCACCTTTCTGTCCATTAGCTCCAGTGTCCCCTTTGTCACCCTTGTCTCCTTTCTGTCCAGTGGCTCCAGTATCACCTTTGTCGCCTTTTTCGCCCTTATCACCTTTCTGTCCAGTAGCTCCAGTATCACCTTTGTCGCCTTTTTCGCCCTTATCACCTTTCTGTCCAGTGGCTCCAGTATCACCTTTGTCGCCTTTTTCGCCCTTATCACCTTTCTGTCCAGTAGCTCCAGTGTCCCCTTTGTCACCCTTGTCTCCTTTCTGTCCAGTGGCTCCAGTAGCTCCAGTGTCACCTTTGTCACCCTTATCTCCTTTCTGTCCAGTGGCTCCAGTAGCTCCAGTATCACCTTTGTCACCCTTGTCCCCTTTCTGTCCAGTAGCTCCAGTATCACCTTTGTCACCCTTATCACCTTGTATACCTTTTAAGCTGATAGGAAGTCCCCAACCTTGTGCTGTTTTAGCACCATAGAGATAAGAGTTGAAAAGATCTAGATAATAATCTCCCACATTTCCTAAAGAAGCATCAGGAGCTCCAATGCCTGAAAGTATTAAGTTACCTTTTTGAACTTCTACTCGTTCAATAATAGTTTCTATTTCTTTCTTACAACTTACAGTGGTAAGCATAGCGCACATAACTGCTGCTATAAAAAACATTTTTCTCATTAGTATAATTATTTAAAATAGTTTACAATATACATAAAAAGGAGAAGTTCTATTCTTTAGAAGAAGTCGCATAGGGCAAAGGAAAGCACTTTTTTGCAAGTACTCCCTTTGCGCTATAGGCTAACCTATTCTGTGTTGCTATCGAAAGTTTCCAGTTTTCAGATAACAGAACAAAGCTAACGCCTTTTCGTAAATGTATAAAATAGTAGAAATAAAAAAGCGTGAGTAACACTCTTTGTCATCTGAGGTACTGGAATCACCTTGCAACACAAATAGGTTTCACTCACGCCTATAAAGGCGATGAGCATTACCCTTTTGTACTGTGTCGCAATGAAAATTTCCAGTTTTCAGATAACAGAACAAAAGCTAACGCTTCTTATCTTTTCTATATTTTAGGGTGCATAATTACAATAAAAACATAAAATACACAAATTTTTTAACATTTATTTTGTGTATAATCTTTCAACTATTTCACAATCAATAAGATATAATTTGAGAAAATAGGTCTCCACCCGTCCCACACTCGCCCCAGCCCTCTCAATCCTCCCAGCCTTCCCAGCCCTCCCACCAGTTCCACCCCTCCCAGAAAAATTTTCTAAATACACTTGCCCTATACAAACACTATACGAACGATACAGCAAGAGCGAACAATAAGCGAACGCTCACCGAAGTATAAACGTCTACTAATCGCCCTAAAGCCAGAAAAAAACACTGCTTTTGCCAAATCCCCCACTTGATAATTTTATAACAAAAAAATGTTTTAGTGAGATATTTTTTTCTCTTCCTTGCATTTTAATAAATAAAATAATACCTTTGCCACCTTGTAATAATAAAAATCAAAATGAGGAAATTAAAACAGTTATTCACTTGGGGCTTCTTCTTTTTGGCGATATTTTCCGTATCGGCTCAAAATGTGCAGCTTTCAGGTACAGTGAAAGATGAAGCTGGCACGCCTCTCTTAGGTGTGTTTATTATGATTAAAGGCACTCAGCGAGGAGCCACTACCGACACCGACGGTAAGTACACCCTCAATGCCAACGTAGGCGATGTGCTCGACTTTACGTTTCTCGGAATGAAAACCGTACAGAAGAAAGTAACGGCAAATACCAAAAAGCTCGATGTAGTGATGAAAGACGACGTACAAGAGCTCGAAGAAATGGTAGTTACAGGCTATGGGGCTCCTAAGCTCGCCAGCCGTACGGTAGCGCAAGTAGCGCAAGTGCAGGGCAAGGACGTAAGTGCTGCTCCTGTAGCCAGCGTATCCGATGCACTACAAGGCCGCTTAGCAGGGGTAGTCGTTACCAGCGATTCGGGTCGCCCTGGTAGCAATAGCGATATCCTTATCCACGGTTATAACAACTTCCAAGGGGCGCTACGTGGCGAAAGAACCCAAGAACCCCTTTATATAATGGACGGAATAGCGGTTGGCTCTAATGTAATGAGCAGGTTCAACCCTAATGACATCGAGAGTATTACGGTGCTCAAAGACGCTGCTTCAACCTCTATCTATGGGGCACGTGCTGCCAATGGGGTCATACTCATCACCACCAAAAAAGGTCGTAATAACGAGCGTACTAATGTTACTATCAGTCACCAACTCGGTTTCACAGCACTTACTAACGCTAGCCGTAAGTTCTTCGATGATATGATGACCCCTCGCGAGTATATGGACTTCTGGATAGAAAAAAATCCCGAAGCGGTAAACTTGGCTGCCGGAAAGTTCAGCTCAAGCAAGGATGTTGCCAGACAGTCAGCAGATAAAATCTTAGCCGAGAACCCTTACAATACCCGTTGGGATAAGGTTTTCTTCAGAGATTTCGTGCCGTTGATTCGTACCGATGTCTCTATCTCTGGAGGTACTAATAATAGCTCTTATTACCTATCATTTGGGCACTTCAGCCAAGAGGGTTCAACTTCACCTCGCAGCGATTACCGCCGTTATACCGTCAATGGTAGTATCAATACCCAAATCACAAATTGGTTAAAAGTAGGTTTCTCATTCGCTGCCGGACATACTGAGCGCGAAGGCGGCTCTTCTCTCAATATGCCTAAGGTGATAGCTTTGCCGCTTTACAGTCCTACTTACGAAGATGGCAGACGCAAGAACTATATCCCTGGTATCACCAGCCGTTCAGCTGGTTTCTATCACCCCGACTACTATGCCGAAACACACCCTACCGAGTCCTTCAACGATGACTTCTTGCCATCAGGGTTCGTTACCATAGAGCCTATTAAAAACCTCATATTCAAAACACAAGGAGGGGTACAATACGGCTATGGCGAATCAGAACAAAGAGAATTGCCATCGTTTATAGACTATAAGTTCTACGACGATCCCAACCCTTATACTTTTGTGTCTAACAACCGCACACTTCGCAAAACGCTTACTAATACATTAGAGTACCGCTTTTTGTTAGGTGAAGCTAAAAAACACAGTTTCAATGTGTTATTGGGGCAAGAGTCTGTCGAAAACAGCTCCAAACAATTAGATGTGGTTACTTATGGTCAGCCTGCTGAAGGACTTACAATGCTCCGTCACGGTAGTAAAAATAAAAGAATAGAAGACCAAAAGTCAGTAAGTACTTTCAACTCTTACTTCGGAAGGTTAGAGTACTCTTACAATACCCGTTATTTTGTAGATTTATCAATGCGCCGCGATGGTTCATCAGCCTTTGGTAAGAACAATCATTATGGTAATTTCTGGGCGATAGGTGCGATGTGGAAGCTAAAACAAGAGAACTTCTTAAAAGAGGTGAAATGGCTTTCAGACCTTAATTTGCGCTTCAGTACAGGGCTTTCAGGAAACGCTTTAGGGGGCTATAACCACATCACCACTGTAAAGCCTGACAATTTCTACCAAAGCAAAACAGCTTATACCGTAGGTAAATTAGGGAATCCTGACTTGCGTTGGGAAGAACAACGCAAAACTACTGTAGGGCTAAACTTGGTGATAGATAGAGGTACTTCTTTCAACATCGAGTACTACGACCGCGAAACCTATGATATGATTTCTAGCCGCGACCTCAATAGTACCACTGGGCAAGTTCAATTCTATGACAATGCAGGGGGAATGCGCAATCGTGGTGTCGACTTTACTTTCTCGTCAGTAGTTTACAGAAGTAAAAATCAAGACCTAACAGTGCGTCCTTACTTCAACGTAAACTATAACAAACAAGAAGTAACCGCCCTTTTTGGTAACAAGACCTCTAATGTGATTCCTTCTTCTGAAATAGGCTATAAGTTAGGGCGTGCGCTCGAGTGGGCTGCGGTTATCCCTAAAGGGGTAAATCCTGATACCGGACAAATGGAGTACTATATACCAGGTGACGATCGTATGGAGCAAGTAACCGATGATAATAGGGTGTCAAATAGTTATGATTCTAGTAAATTAGGACAGACTACAGGCAAGAAAATGCAAGCGCCTATCAATGGTGGTTTTGGTTGGAATGTAAGCTATAAAACATTCTCGCTCGATATGGCATTCTCTTTTTCGTTAGAAAGATACAAATGGAATTACGATATGAAGTATACCGAAAATCCTGACCAGTTTGGCGATCACAACCTAAGCAGAAAGATTTTGGATTATTGGAAAAACCCAGGTGATAATACTCGTCACCCTAAGATAAACACTACAACATTTGTAAATCCATCTGATGCGCGTATGATACAAGATGCATCGTTTATGCGTCTAAAGAATATTACCCTTAGCTACAGCCTCCCTAAAGAGGTTATCAAGCAGATAAAATTCTTTGAAGGGGTACGCTTATATGCTACAGCTCGCAATATCTTTACGCTTACCAAATATGAGGGGGCAGACCCTGAATACACTAATCCAATATCATCAGGGGGCTATCCTCCTTCACGTCAGTTTACTTTAGGGGTTGATGTTAATTTTTAAAAATGCAAAACAATGAAAAAGATTTATAAAATAGTAACTTTAGTAGTGGCTCCTTTGTTTTTCGCAGGCTGCTTTAGCCTAGATCAACAGCCTTATGAAGATTTGAGCCAACCTAACTCGTTCAAAACGGTACAAGATGCTCAGTTTTGGGTGAATGGTATGTATAATACCTTGCGTACAAACGTATACGGAAGTGCGATGTATGCTACCGATTTGCAAGCTGATTTCTTGAATATGACCAAAAGAGATGGTACTAACGAAACGATTACCAATTTCCAAAACTGGTCATTATTCACAGTCAATAATGGTGCTACAGCAGCTATTTGGCAGCGTTATTGGAAGGCGGTACAAGACATCAATATAGGTTTAGAGGGTATTCCTACCATTGCTATTCCACAAGAGAATTACCGCACCGATTCGGCACAAATAAAGCACAATTTAGGCGAATTGTATTTAGCACGTGCTTATTATTACACTTATCTACTTACCCATTATTGCCCTACTGATGAGGCTTCAGCATACGGACTACCTTTGTTAAGCGGCCCTACTATCAACAACTTCCCTAATAGAAGTACAGTAGGTCAGACGTATGATTTTATTTTAGCTGATATAGCGCAAGCAGAAACTCGTCTTAGCGATGTAACAGGCTCATTAGGGGCAGAGAAGTTTACTAAAGATGCAGTGGCAGCACTCAAAGCGCGAGTATTGCTTTATAGGGGCAAATGGGCAGAGGCTTATGCGGCAGCTACTTCTATTATTGGCAGTCGTTATAGCTTAGTAACCAGCAGTAGTGATTTAGAAAAAGTATGGAAAGATGATGATACTGCAGAGAGTATTGTACAGCTTTATGCTAAATACGATGTAGGTAATACAGCAGAGTTACCATCGGCTAATGATATTTATTTAGGCTACCAAAGAGAGTGGAACTATAGATTGCGCAGGTTTGAAATAAGGTATTTGCCAAGAGCGGTACCTACCCAAGATTTCGTAGATTTGTATAATAATAGTGATTATCGTAAGTCTATTTACATCAAAAAGCTTTTTGCTAATTATGGTAGTGTTACTTTCACCGATTTGTATTTGGTAAATAAATACCCTGACAATCCTCTTCTAAAACAAACATCGGGCACTTCGTCTACTTATATGCACCGTCCTAAGGTATTTCGTATTGCCGAGATATACTTAATAGCAGCCGAAGCCGCTTATAAAAACAATGATCAAACCAATGCTAAAATCTATTTGGATAGGTTGCGTGCAGCGCGTGGCATTGGCAGTGTCACCTATACCGACCTTTGGGCAGAGATACAAAATGAGCGCAACCGCGAGCTTGCTTTCGAGGGCTTCCGTATGGCAGACATCAAACGTTGGAATTTAGGGGTAGTACGTGGTACTCCTCAGAATCTCAATGCCATAGTATCAGATCCCGCTGACCAATATCATCAACTGAATATTCCAGCAGCCAATTATAAGATGGTTTGGCCGCTTCCTCCAAGTGATATCCTTTACGAGAAAGGCAGAGCCAACTGGCAACAAAACCCAGGCTGGTAGTATAAAATAAATATAAAAACAAAACGGCTGTACTCCATAGAGTACAGCCGTTTTATTTTTATATTAGTATTTTTGTTAATTAATTCCTCCCCAGAAGAAATAAGCTATTATCGAGATAAAGAGAATAGAAAGAATATTGAGTACAAATCCTGCTTTTATCATATCGCGTTGGCTTACCATTCCCGTACCAAAAGCGATAGCATTAGGAGGGGTAGCCACAGGCAGCATAAAGGCGCAAGAGGCACCCAGTCCTATAATGAGCGAAAGCCCTAAAGGATTGACTCCTAAACTTTCAGCTACCGATATAAATATAGGCACTAACAGAGCCGCGCTAGCAGTATTCGATGTAAATTCTGTAAGGAAGATAATAAAAGTAGCCACTAAAAGCCCAATCACAAAATGACTTTGTCCAGCTATCAGAAACTGAATAGAGTCTACTAATGCCTTACTTGCCCCTGATTGGGTTAGGATAAGGCTTAAAGAGAGTCCACCACCAAAGAGCATTAGTACTCCCCAATCGGTGTTTTCTTGTATTTGCTTCCATTCAGCCACTCCGGTTATACATACAGCTATAGCGGCTATCATAGCTATTACAGCGTCAAAATCACCTATCTTGCTAATACCTAATAAAGAAGACAGTTCTACATTTAGGGTGTCACCAAATATCCAGCATAATGCTGTGATAGCAAAAATAAGAATAGTGATATACTGCTTGCTATTAAGCTTTTCAGTTGTTATCTCTGGTGTTATTTTAATATTTAGTTTAGGGCGGAATATGAGGTACATAGTACCCAACATTAAGGGCATTAACCCTAATACAGTAGGCATACCATATTGCAACCATTCAGAAAAACTGATTTTAAGTTGTGAGGCTACAATAGCATTCGGTGGACTACCCACCAAGGTGCCCATACCACCTATACTTGCACTATAGGCTATACCTAATATTACAAAGGCATAAGTACCTTTATTAGTTTTGTAGTCTATATTTTTGAGCATCCCGATAGCCAAAGGGATAATCATAGCGGCAGTAGCAGTATTGCTAATACCCATTGATAGAAGTGCGGTAACTAGTAAAAGCAAGAAGACTGCTACCATAAAGTTGCCTCGAGCTAAGGCTATCACCTTATAAGCGATGTATTTATCGAGTTGTTGCACACTTAGTGCTGTAGCGATGGCAAAGCCTCCAAAAAACAAGAAGATAGTAGGGTTAGCAAAGGCTTGCAGGGCAGATTTAGTAGTTTCTAAGCCTAATAGTATCGCTATTACGGGTATTGAAAGCGCCGTAATAGTGATGTGTATAGCTTCAGTAAGCCACAAGATAGCTACGAAAGCTAAAAGAGCTAGGCCTTTGTTAGTTTCTGATGGATAAGGTAAGAAAGCGTATAGTAAAGAGGCTATCAGTATAGCTATTACTATAAGGGTCAGTTTTCTAATCATTTTGGTTAAGGACATATCAAATAGTTTTAGAGTTTTGTTTAAAAAGGTAGGTAGGAGAGTAGTTACGATTGTTGTGTTATGATGATAATTCCTTTTTGCAGCAAGAGATTGTTGGGTAGGGTTATCTCTTCGCCTTTAGCTGTTTTTAGTAGGGTATAGAAAGATCTGATATCTATAATTTTAGCTTCTATAGGGAATTCTTTATCTACGAATCTAATAGTGTTACCTATTCTGAAAGGGGAAGAAAAAAATATTATAATTCCTGCAGTGATATTGCTCAATATAGACCATTGAGCAAAAAATGCCACACCTATCACCGTAAGTACAGACGATACGAAAAGGAATATTTGCTCTGGTTTAATACCCCATATAGAGACTAAGGTAAGCACCGCCAACGCATAGATAAAATAGTCGATGTACTTCTTTACCAATTGAGTACGGCTCTCACCAAAGTCTGCTTTTCTTCCGAATTTTCCAATAATAGAATTTACCAAATAACGCAATACTACAAATACTACGATAGCTATTACCGTAGCAATAATCTGATATAGATATTGTTGTAGTATCATAAAAGGGGTATTACTTGGCGATATTTACTGCCCTTGTTTCGCGGATAACGGTTACTTTCACCTGTCCTGGGTAGGTCATATCAGTTTGTATCTTTTGCGATAGATTGAATGATAGTTCTGCTGCTTTATCGTCAGTTACTTTTTCGCTTTCTACTATTACGCGTAACTCTCTACCAGCTTGTATAGCATAGGCTTTCTTCACACCTTGGAAGGTGAAGGCTGCGTCTTCGAGGTCTTTTAAGCGTTGTATATATGAGTCAAGCACTTGGCGGCGCGCTCCTGGACGTGCTCCACTAATAGCATCGCATACTTGTACGATAGGCGAGAGCAGAGAGGTCATTTCTATCTCGTCGTGGTGTGCCCCTATGGCGTTGCATACTTCTGGTTTTTCGCCATATTTCTCAGCCCATTCCATACCAAGTAGTGCGTGAGGGGTTTCACTTTCTACTTGTGGTACTTTCCCTATGTCGTGTAATAGTCCAGCGCGTTTGGCAAGTTTAGGGTTTAGACCTAATTCTGCAGCCATTACCCCGCATAGTTTAGCTACTTCGCGAGAGTGTTGTAATAAGTTTTGTCCGTATGAAGAACGGTATTTCATACGCCCTACACACTTCACTAATTCAGGGTGTAATCCGTGTATACCGAGGTCTATCACAGTGCGTTTTCCTATTTCAACAATTTCTTCTTCTATCTGTTTAGTAGTTTTTTCAACTACCTCTTCTATACGAGCAGGGTGTATACGGCCATCGGTAACGAGTTTGTGTAGCGAAAGACGTGCTATCTCGCGGCGTACTGAGTCAAAACAAGAGAGGATAATTGCTTCAGGGGTGTCGTCTACTATTATCTCTACCCCAGTAGCGGCTTCGAGGGCACGTATGTTGCGCCCTTCGCGCCCAATGATACGGCCTTTTACTTCATCAGACTCGAGGTTAAATACCGATACACAGTTGTCTACCGCCTCTTCAGTACCGATACGTTGTATAGTATTGATGATAATTTTGCGCGCCTCTTGGTGTGCAGTGAGTTTTGCTTCTTCAATAGTGTTTTGTATATAAGCCATTGCATCGGCTTGAGCTTCGCTGCGCAGTGAGTCGGTTAATTGCTTTTTGGCCTCTTCAGCAGAAAGTCCTGAAATGACCTCTAACTGTAGCACTTGGCTTTTGTGTAGGCGGTCTATTTCCTCCTGCTTTTTGTCGAGTGTTTGCAGGCGGTGTTCAGCCTCTTGTGTTTTGGTTTCTAGTTCGTCTTTTAAACGTTTGTTTTGGGCTAACTCGTTAGATACTTGCGATTCCTTATCGCGAATACGCTTCTCTGCCTCTGCCATTTTCTTGTCTTTAGCAGCGATAGTTTTTTCGTGTTCTGACTTAAGTTCTAAGAATTTCTCTTTGGCTTGATAGATTTTTTCTTTTTTGATGTTTTCTGCCTCGTTTTTAGCATTTTTGAGTAGAATATCGGCTTCGCTTTGTGCATTGAGAATAATTTTTGAAGCGTTCTTCTTCTCAAGAACTTTTGCTATGCTAAATCCTACGAATAGCGCAATGATAAAAACGGCAATGATTACTATAATACTTGTACTGTCCATCTTTTAGTGTGTGATATAAAATTGATTATATAAAAAAAGCCTATATTGATTAGATTGTTTCACGTAAAACTCTGAGAAACAGGTTTAGGGATACTGGGTGGGGCAAGTATCCGCAACGCAATGGCGGCACGCTTTAGCCACTCCAACTCACCCTTTTTTTTAATGTTAATGTTGAGTTTACCGAAAGGTTAATCAATATAGGCAGTAAGTTTTTCTTATGTAAAAGAACTTTTATTTTAAGCAAGACTATTAAGCACAGCATAAATATCCTGTAGCTTTTTAGTTATTTGCTCTTGTTTGTCGTCTTCGTTCAGCTTTTCTTGCGAGGCTTGTCGCGCCAGCACTATTGTACACATAGCTATAGCGTCTTGCTTGTCGCGCAGGTCGTAATGCCGCTCGAAGGTTTGAATCATTTCATTTATCTTTTTAGCCGCCAATCTAAAACTTTCCTCTTCTGAGGGGTCAATGGAGAGAGGATAGAGCCTATCGGCTACCATTAGTTTGATATTCAGCAAATCCTTGTCCATTGCATTTATTTAGAAAGTTGTGCTATGCACGCATCGATTTCGCGTATGAGTGCATTTATTTTCTGTTTTGTTTCAGTTTTATGTTCTTTACTGCCCAATATGCGGTTCGCTACTTTCAGGGCATCATTCTGCTTCTTCAGTTCAGAGAGGTTGTGTTCACACTCTTTTTTTTCTTCAAGGAGACCGTTTATACACTGCTTTAGGCTTTCATTTTCCTCTTTCAGTGCCTCGATATTCTTCTTTAGCAATACGGTCTTAGCCTCAATTAAGTCCACTAATTGGCTTATATTACTCATCAGTAGCGATACTATAATATTTGGCGCAAAGATAGTGTATTTTTAAAATAAAAACAATTTTTTTAATAGATAATTCAAAAATATACTTTTAATACTCTCACTATCAGCACCTAATTATGTTTGTTTATGAGCTTTTTGGGTAGACCTCCATATATAGACTATTTGCACTATTATTAAAAAAGCATTGGGCAGAATCACCGGAATGCTCATTATGCAATAGCCATATATTACGAAAAGAATACACCCCACAAGGTTGGTAAGGCGTATATACAATAAGTTGTCTTTGATGATAAAGCTCAAAACAACAAAAAAGGAGGCAGCATAACCTATAAAATCAATCATTTTCTTGTCTGTTTTAGTCGGGTTTGTCTTCTTAGCCAGAACATTGCTACTGCGGCTATGGCAAAGATGATATACATATAAGGTTTGCCTTGTGCGGCATTCCACAGCTGATACGCCTCGTAGGCGCAATAAAGGGCAACTGCCAAATAGGCGTATTCAAAAAAGATACGTGCATTCATATTTTATTCGTCTTTGTCTTCAATAGATAGAATACCAGTAGTTTTATGGGCTTTTACGGTTGAAAATTTCTTGTCGAAGTCCATTCCTATTCCTTTGGTAACAGTACCTTTTTTGGTGTCGGTAAAGGTGAACTCTCTGTCGGTAAAAATCCAGTCTTCTTTTTGGTCCCAAAACAGTTGTGCTGTATTGAGTTTTTTGCCATCATAGGTAGTCAGCACTACGCTGTCGCGCAGCTCTACCATATCAGCACTGGGGTAGATGATGCCGTACTTTGCCTGCACGGTATTCTTATGGCGGGCTTGGTCGTAAAATTCTACCTTAACTCCTTCGGGAAACTCAGAATAGGGCATTTGTTGGTTTGAAAAATCCTTGTTCAGAGGGCTAGTCAGTACAGCTACTACTTTAGAAGAGTCGGTATATACCAACTTAAAGTCGTAGGCTTCTCCTTGAGGGAATTTCTTCTGCACGCTTAGTTGCTGAAGATTTTTCATATCATTACTACACGAAAAAAGCATTGCCATACCCAAAGGTATGACAATACTTTTCATTAATTTGTATGTAATTATTTTCTTCATATATCGTTTGCAAATTTGTTCATTTTCAAATCTGCTTATTACCACTACAATCTTGGTACAGTAACAGACTGTCCTACCCAGCATTTGAAGCTGATAGTTTTGCCAGCTAAGCCAGACTCGAAGATGTCAGCTTTGCTTGGAGCAAGAGCATCATAGCGAGCTGCTAAACTTTCCAAACCTCCTTTGCGTGCCATTTGTGCCGCTAACCAGTATACGGCTCTCTTCTCAAAAGAAGTACTACCACATTCGTTAGCAGAGCTTGCGTAGGCGTGTGCCATTATACGGTAAGCATCAGAGTTTGAAGGGTTGTAAGTTAAGGCTTTCTGAGCGTAACCTACAGCTTGTGCTTTGCTGTGCTTAGAAGCTATTTTGATAAGCAACTTAGATTTTTTAAAGTTATCTGTCTCAAGGTTTACAGCCTCATTGTAATACTGTATTGCTTTAGAGGTGTTGCCTTCTTTGTCGCTCATAACCCCTAAGTAGTAAGCAGAGTTAGCTGATGGTTTCACGTTGTGTAGTGAAGTTACTATCTTTACGAATAGTGGGTCTTTAGTACAGTCTTTATCTGACATTTTTCCAGCAGCACGACGTAGCCATTCTTCGTTAGTTTTGTTAGCCTCAAAGTTCTTAGTATACAATGGAATAAGGTTTTGGCAATCGGCTAACTGCCCTAATTTAGCATCTACACTTTCGGCTATAGTTTCGTAGTTGTCTACACGTTTACGGCTTGCGTCTAATGTTTTCTTATCTTTTTCGCTGATAGTACCAGCTTCTTCTTGAGCTAAATACTGGTTGATAGTAGCAGAAAGCTCATTCTTTTCGTCTTGTATTTTTTCTGATACGTTATCGTAAGCATCGAATACTTCTTGTAGTTCTTTTTGTCCTTTCTCGTGTAGGGTAACCAATTCAGAGAAGTACAAATAGAGGGCTTTTTCGTTCTTGAAGTTAGCTCTGTCTTCAGTGAAAGCCTTGTTTAACAAGTCGTATATTTCTTGTTCGCTACCAGCATTTTCGTCAAACATAAGTAGCGCTTGGCGTATGCGCATATCGGTAGTTGATAGGCGAGTAGGGAATAGCTTATTATAGTCGGTGTATAGCTGAATAAGCTCTTTTACAGATTGAGCTTTTTGTCCTGCAGTATTGTTTTTGATGCGGTCTTGCAATATGCGTTCGCCATAGGCAAAAGTAGCATAGTGCAATGAAGGGCATTGGGTGTACACTTCTTTCCATACAGGGTATGCCTCGTTGTAATTTCTAGCTTTTGCATACTCACTAAATATAGAAAGTTTTTGCTTTAGTTCATCATTGCTTTTGCAATCTTGTGCTTGCACGTTCGCGGCGAAGAAAAAACTCGCGGCGATAGTGGCTAATAAAATTCTTCTTCTCATTTTCGTTTGTTTTTATTGATACTTTGTTTTTTGGAACCACTTATCATTTAAAGTGAATCCTATTTTCAGGTTGAAATAATTCTCTTTCAGCAATCCCGCACTTAGGGTACCGCGCTTGCCGTACTCCAATACGGTAGTGATGTTAGAAAAGCCTTTCACTGGCAAACTAAGTCCAAAAGACGTGCCAAAGTTGGTGAGGGCTTGTCCGTTAAGTACTGCTCCGGTGTTTTCATAGTGAAATCCTGCACGGTAAGTTACTCTTTTCCAGTAACTTGTGAATGAGTTGTAGTTAGGTATCCAAAATCCACCTACTTCTATTTTATAGCTGTCTTTGTAGCTTACATTAGTGGTAGTTAGGAAAGGATTAGCAAATTTGCTGGTGTTAGCATAGGTGTATTCTAATCCGGCAAACCATTTTTGTTGCTCGCCTATCCCTATACCAGCTTCTATTTGGCTACCCATTGTTAGATTTGTTTGCTTGATACCTTGTGCGCTAAGGTTTACTTGTTGCACCTCGCGTACTGATAGCTGTGCTCCTCTATTTGAATTTGAGCCTGAGGCGTAGCCTAAGGTAGAGATACTGCGCTCGTTGTCAGACTTTAACACACTTTGAGGGGTGTACACTAATGAACTGTAGAGGCGCAATCTGTGTTGTAAAGGGTGTTCGTAATAAAGTCCGAGGTTGAAAGTAGCCCCTTTTACTACTGACTTGCTGTCTTCTTGGGTAAAGAACTCTACATTGCGTAACTGTTGTATGTCGGTCATCTGTATAGTACCGAAGTTATAGCGCACAGTAGCTCCTAAACTCAGTCCTTGGCGAAGTTTATAGCCTGCTGAGGCAAAAAATTGGTTTACGTTGCCATTGCCCTGATACTGATAGGTAGTGCCATAGGTTTCTGATTTTAGCTGGTAGCCCACTGATGAGTAAGGCACTAAGCCAAAAGAAACGCCTAACCTATCAATAATAGGAAACCCTAAGGTGAAATAATCAAAAGCTGACGAACGGGCATTGATACTTGTGTTATTTGTAACAATTTTTTTTGATTGCATCGTCATCCCTGCTGAAAAAGCTGTGTATTTTAGTTCTGATAGGGTAGCAGGATTTTGCATATTTACCCTTGTGCTATCGGCAAAGACACCGATATTTCCCATAGCGCTTTCTTCAGCTATACCATTGAAATTGCGTTCGCCTACTCCGTAAAACGAGTAGGGAGACTCAGTAGTCTTTTGAGCAAATGCGTTGTAACTTACTGATAATAAGGTGATGATAAGTGTAATTAGCTTTTTGTTCATAGTTGTTTTTGATATTCAAGAATAGCGTTTAAGCCCTCCAACAATACGAATGAGCCTGCAAATATCCGATTTTTTATTCTTTTCTCCAAATAAATCTGATTTCCACCTGTGAGAATAGTTGTTAAATCGGGGTATTTTTGGGTGTATTGGGCTATCACGCCGTCTATTTCGCATACGATATTATTATATACTCCTGAGAGCATACAGTCTTGGGTGTTAGTGCCTATAAACTTCTGATTGTCAAAATCTTGTTCGCTTATCAGTGGTAGTTTAGAGGTGAAATGGTGCATTGCTTTTAGGCGCATTGCTATGCCTGGGGCTATGGCACCACCGAGATATTCATTTTTTTTATTCACAAAGTCGAAAGTTAAGCACGTACCAGCATCAATAATAAGGGTATTATGCTGCGGGAAACGATTCACCGCGCCTGCTACTAAGGCGATGCGGTCGATGCCTAAGCTGTGGGGGGTAGCGTACCGGTTAATGAAAGGCACGGGTGTTTGTGCACTCATCATCACGCAGTGGTTTACTAATGATGAGAGGAAACTAAAACGCTCTTCAGCCTCAGCTACGACTGTAGCGATAATAGCGTGTGTGCAGCCTTGTAGCGGAACTCTCGCTAAGAATTGCTGCTGAAAGTTGTCTTTCTCAAACGACTCGAAAAACTGTTGTTTACCTCTGTCGTAAACGGCTACTTTTATAAGGGTATTCCCTTCGTCAATTACTAAATTCAAAATTTTCTATGATTGTTTTAAGGACTCTAACAATTCTTTACCTACATATTAGCTGCTTTTTACATTCTGTTTAGTGAATATAGCAGCGGACAGCTACCTAACGTGTAATTTGAGTTAAAATTTGTTTTTGGTGTTCTATCTCCTCAGCAAGTTCTTCTTCAGTAGGTAAATAAGGCATATATTTGGTAGCGAAAAGATGTTTAGAGTAAATAATAATCTCTTGCTTGAGAGCTTTCAACTCTCATTATCAGTCGAATATGAGACCACGTTAATTGTGCACACACGTGTGCAGAATCTTTGATGTTAGGAAAGGTAAGATAAAACTTTTTATAATCCCAAAGAGTTCGTTCGCTAAATCCTTTGCCTAATTCTTTTGAGAGTTGAGCTATAATCTGCTCTCCATAGTTAGCACAAATATTGCCTTGTTGTTCTTCTTTTACAATACGTTCACCTATAAGCCAAAAAACCTCAATTTATTAATCACCAATCCTCATAACGCCGGCTCTTTCTTTGCCGTCAGGGGTTACGAATACACAAGTGAAGTGCCACTTTACTAATCGTACTTCGGGGGTGCTAAAGCTGCCAACAGGTAGTTTTAACAATACGCGATTCCAGCCTTTGTTCAGCGTTACTCTCAGTGGAGGGCGTACCTCGAAGTTTTCATTCGTCAGCGGAACCTCATTAGAGGGGGTGCTGTGCTGAGATTGCCATATAGGCGGTGCAATTTCTGTGCCATTAAGCCAAATTTTACTCTGTTTATAGTCCCAGTGACCTATGTGTGGGGGTATGTCTTTCTCTGAACGACTGTAATTCTGAAAACTTACCCAGAGGCCAACAGTCTGTTTCTTAGGACTATACACGCGTGTGTAAGCATAAGCGGTACTATTGGGTTTGGGGTGAGGGTAGAACCCTGGTACAAGGTCGCCCCAAGTGTGCCGCAGGTAGATACTAGCCCCATAGACTTTGCGAGTAGGGGCATTAGCCCAGTCGAAATCCTTGCTTAGGTCGCCCCCATTATCGAAAGGTTCGGTGATTGCCCACTCTATATCGGTTTGTTTTACATAGGCAAAAGGCACGTGTTTGAAGTGGTGCGCTTTATGCCAGAGCATACGAGCTTCAAAATCGGCAAACTGCTGAAATATAGGGTCATCGGGCGAAGAGGGTAGCATAGTACCATTGCCATCGAAATAAGCATTGCCTCCGCCACGCCACGCACGTTCGGCTAAGGCTAAGGCAGCGGGATAGAAGTTGTTTTGAGCGATAATATCGCGTTCACTCGCTATATAGCGGTCATTCCATATAGCGATGATAGCCCCTGCGTGGTCATCATCACCTTGTTCTACATTCAGTATGCGGCTGTTATACAGAGCAATAAGGTCGGCAAAAGCATCGTAGTGATTTAGGTAATGAAAACGGCAGTCTATAGCAGGGATACCCTTTTGAGCTTTGCCCCGATAACTCCATAGCTGGGTCATATCTATCTGGCCAGCTTGGTACTGCCAACCGGGGTTCCACGAAATTACTTTCTTGTCCTTGTCACGCAAATACTGCACCATTTCGGGTATAAAGCGCGGGTTAGTAAAAGCAACCTCGTCAGTACCTATATGTATATAAGGGACGCTAAAGGTTTCGCAGACCTCGTCTAATAGGTTTTTGAGTATGCTGATGCCTGCTTCGGTCTGCATAGAGGTGCCAAAAGCCTTCTCGAACGCACGGCTATGCCCCGGCATATCAATTTCGGGTATGAGTAGTACGTGACGTTCGCGGCAGAACTCGACTAACTCTTTGGCTTCGGCTAAGGTGTAGTACTGGGCAGGCATACGCTCGTAGTTTTCGGCAGCATTGAGCTGTGGATATCGCAGACTCTGCAGTCGCCAACCTTCATTTTCGGTCAGATGCCAATGAAATACACTTATCTTATACTGAGCGAGTAGTGCTATTTCGGTTTTGAGCTCTTGTATGCTCAGGTAGCTACGCCCTGCATCTTGCATAAAGCCACGCACCCTAAAGGCAGGATAATCGGTGATAGTACAGCCTTCGATATAGCGCTTTTTGCCTTTTTGTACCACTAACTGCTGTAGGGTTTGGTGTGCCCTATAAACCCCTAAAGCGGTAATAGCGGTGATGCGCACCTTATCGCGCGTAACCTCTAATATATAGGCTTCGTCTTTATTGACGGGTATTTGGGGCAAATCGGGGACTAATTGTACCGTAGCAATATCGGTCAGTAGAGTAGAGGCACTAAGCGGGTATTGCTGTCCGTTAGGGGTTACTATTTGTGGTATAGGAAGCAGTTGCCTCAGACCTGCCAAGGCAACTGCTGGGAATAATAAATATACGTAGAATAGTTTTTTTATCATTTTGGTTTTAATCTGTTAGGAATGTATTGGTAAGATATTCATAATCTTACGCTAAAAATTTCAGCAAATGTAGGGATAAAAAACGAAAGATGCAAAAAAAATATTAACATTTCTTTTTGATTTACCTCTCATTCTCTCCAGCCTTCCCATCTACAAACAATGAGCGAACAATGAGCGAACAATGAGCGAAGGATAAGCGAAGGATAAGCGAAGGATAAGACATTTGTCAGCTAAATTAGCAAATTAGCAAATTATTACTATCTTTGCAGCGTAATTTTAGAATTCATAATTTACAATTCATAATTAAAAATAGTGCTCGAACAGGTAAATTTAACATACGAAAAAGTAGTCTTAATTGGTATTATCAACCAACTACAGACGGAAGAAAAATCAAAAGAATACCTCGATGAACTCGAATTTCTGACTTATACCGCTGGTGGCGAGGTACTGAAACGCTTTACCCAAAAGTTAGACGTGCCTAACCCAAAAACCTTTATCGGTACCGGAAAAATGGAAGAGGTACAGCAGTACGTAGAGGAAAACGAGGTGGGTACGGTTATCTTTGACGATGAGCTTACCCCTGCCCAGCAGAAGAATATAGAACGCATTCTCAAAGCAAAAATATTAGACCGCACAGGGCTTATCTTAGACATCTTTGCCCAGCGCGCGCAGACCAGCTACTCGCGTACGCAGGTAGAGCTTGCTCAATACGAGTACCTATTGCCACGCCTTACAGGTCTGTGGACGCACCTCGAACGCCAACGAGGCGGGATAGGGATGCGCGGACCGGGTGAGACTGAAATAGAAACTGACCGCCGTATCGTGCGCGACCGCATCGCTCTACTTAAAAAGAAACTCTCGGCTATTGACAAACAGATGGCTACCCAGCGCAGCAATCGCGGGGCATTGGTGCGTGTAGCCCTCATAGGCTATACCAACGTGGGCAAATCGACCCTGATGAATGTGATAAGCAAAAGCGAGGTGTTTGCCGAAAATAAGCTCTTCGCTACCCTCGATACTACCGTGCGCAAGGTGGTGATAGAAAACTTACCCTTTTTGCTATCAGACACCGTAGGCTTTATACGTAAACTGCCTACCCAGCTGATAGAATCGTTTAAGAGTACTTTGGACGAGGTGCGCGAGGCAGACCTATTACTGCACGTGGTGGATATTTCGCACCCTAATTTTGAAGAGCATATACAGTCGGTAAACCAGATATTGGCAGAGATACACAGCGCCGACAAGCCTACCATTATGGTTTTTAACAAAATAGACGCCTATACCCACGAGGTGATAGCTGAAGACGACCTTGCGACCGAACGCACTACTAAGCACTTCACCCTTGAAGAGTGGAAACAAACGTGGATGCAGAAAGTAGGTAAAGATGTGCTGTTTATTTCAGCCCTTAACAAAGAAAATCTGGAAGAGTTTCGCAAGGTAGTGTATGAGAAGGTGAAGGAGATACACATTACTCGCTTCCCTTATAATAACTTTTTGTATTAGTAATGGTAAAAATAGGAAATATAGATTTAGGGGAGTTCCCTTTGTTGCTTGCCCCTATGGAGGATGTGAGCGACCCACCTTTTCGCCGCCTGTGCAAGCTACACGGGGCTGATATGCTCTACAGCGAGTTTATTTCGTCGGAAGGGCTTATTCGCGATGCGATAAAAAGCCGGCAAAAGCTGGATATTTTTGATTATGAGCGTCCGGTAGGTATACAGATTTTTGGGGGTGATGAAGAGGCTATGGCACTTTCGGCAAAGATAGTCGCTACGGTTCGTCCGGATTTGGTGGATATTAACTTCGGCTGTCCGGTAAAAAAAGTGGTGAGCAAAGGTGCCGGAGCAGGGGTGCTAAAAGACATTGACCTAATGGTACGCCTTACTAAAGCAGTAGTGAGCAGTACTGACCTGCCGGTAACCGTAAAAACGCGTTTGGGCTGGGACGAGAGCAGCATCAACATAGAAGAAGTGGCTGAGCGTCTGCAAGATGTGGGCATTAGCGCCCTTACCATTCACGCTCGCACTCGCAGTCAGATGTACAAAGGGCATTCGGACTGGAGCTATATAGCCAAAGTGAAGAATAACCCTCGCATACACATTCCTATTTTTGGCAATGGCGATATTGACAGTCCGCAGAAAGCCTTAGAATACCGCAATAAATACGGGGTAGATGGCATAATGATAGGGCGCGCTGCCATTGGCTATCCTTGGATATTTAGAGAGATAAAACATTATTTTGCTACCGGTGAACTTTTGTCGCCCCCTACTATAGCCGATAGGGTAGCGGCAGCTCGCAATCACCTAATATGGTCGGTAGAGTGGAAAGGCGAACGGCAAGGGGTATTGGAGATGCGTAGGCATTATGCGAACTACTTTAAAGGCTTGCCAAACTTTAAAGAACACCGCCAGCGCCTCGTAACCTTAGATAGCGCTGCTGAAATAGTAACAGCCCTTGAAGAGATAGTGGCGAAATACTAAAAAATAAAAGACTTTAATATAACTCAAATTCCTAGTAATGATGGGAAGAATTTTCCTACATTACATAAGGTAATACACCGCAAAAATACCTTATCCACGAAGGATTTTCGTATGAATTTAAATTATAACTTATGAAAAAAGTATATTTATTAGCTATAATTATTTTAACATTTTTAAATTGTAAAGAAAGAATAAAAATGGAAAAAATAGCAAATTTATATAAAGAAGTTAAATATCATGAGCAAGCT
>NZ_QBKG01000019.1 GCF_003054025.1 Capnocytophaga leadbetteri | reverse complement strand
GTTCTTGAATTTTGGTGTTCTTTTTTTCTCAAACACAAAATTACTAATTTTCGGGAACTTTTATTTTATTATAGGAAAAAGTTTAAACAGCTTCAATGTAAAGAGGAATTTTGTTTTTATCAATATCCAAAATATAGTGAAGGGTATAAATAATGAAGGGGTAAGTCATTTAAAGAGAATGGAATTATACAGAAACAAAGATTTGTATTTTTATGAAGAAGCATCTAAGAACATAATATTTAGAGATGCTACTTCAGAAATAAAATTATTTTGCACTCAAGAGTTAGAAAGTATACTTAATGAGTTAGACATTAAAGGGCTTGCTCTTGAAAAAGTAGGTAAAGTAGCTCCTATTCCATCCTTTTCTAAGGAAAAAAATATTTTCAATAGGTAGGGGTAATGTATCAGATGTGTTGTTAAAAATTTATTTCATTAACAATCAATACAATAAAAAAGAACTACCTTATTATTTTCTTTTACTCACTATAGAGATAAGAGTTTTTTAAGTCTATAAAGCGCTCTAAATAGTGCGAGGGGAATTATGAATTTTGAATTGTGGGACTGGTGGGAGGAATGAGAAGGCTGGGAGGGCTGGGAGGGCGAGCCGCACCGGCGATTGAGGGAAGGCTGGGAGGACTGAGAGGGCTGGGATAGTAGATGTTTATATTTCGGTAATGGGTCGCTTATCCTTCGCTTATCGTTAGCTCTTCCTGTATCGTTTCTGTATCGTTCGTAAAGGGTAAATGTGGAGATAAAAAATTTCTGCTAATAGGCAAATTTGCTAATTGATAAATTATTTGTACCTTTGTGCCTTTGATTGCTGACCGCATTAAACATTTATAATGAAAAAACAACTTACCAATACCGTACTAATGGTACGCCCTGTGCGCTTCCGTATGAATGAAGAAACGGTGGTTAATAACTATTTCCAAGAGGAAATGGATTTGAAAAATGAGGAAATTAACCGTCAGGCTCAACAAGAGTTTGATGCGTTGGTGCATAAACTGCGCATAGTAGGGGTAAAAGTGATAGTGGTAGATGATATCTACGAACAAAATACTCCTGATTCGGTGTTTCCTAACAACTGGATTACCTTTCACCAAAATGGTGATGTGGCTATATACCCTATGTTTGCTGAAAATCGTCGTCGTGAACGTCGCGAGGATATTTTGGATAGGGTGGAAGCTGAGGGTTTCGCCATAGAAAATGTGTATGACTATACCGAAGCTGAAAAAGAAAATGTGTTTTTGGAAGGTACAGGGGCTATGATACTCGATAGGGTAAATCGGAAAGCTTATTGTGCGCTCTCGCCTCGTGCTGATGAAGAACTTTTTATTGAGTTTTGCGAGGATTTTGAATATACCCCTGTGATATTTAGCGCTTATCAGCAGGTTGATAATAAGCAAGTGCCTATCTATCACACTAATGTGATGATGGCTTTGGGTGAGGATTTTGCGGTGGTGTGTTTGGATACTATCACTGACAAAAGCGAGCGCAAAAATGTGTTGCACCACCTAAAAGAAGACCACAAAGAGATTATCAGTATCACTGCAGAACAGATGTACCAATACGCGGGCAATATGCTGCAAGTGCAAGGGGCTGACAGGTCGTATTTGGTGATGAGTGACGCTGCCTACAACTGTCTGACAGCCGCACAGCGACAAACTATTGAGAAGCATTGTCCTATTATTCACAGCAATTTAGAGACCATAGAAACCTGTGGCGGCGGTAGTGCCCGCTGTATGATGGCAGAAGTGTTTAACCCTATAGCTAACGATTAATAACTAAAAAAATGGATAAAAAAGAATATATTCAGAGCAAAATACGCGACATTAAAGATTTTCCTAAAGAAGGAATTATTTTTAAAGATATTACCCCTCTGCTAATGGATGTGAAAGGGGTAGAGTACGTTATCGACCTATTGGTGGAAAACCTTAAAGGTCAGAAAGTTGATAAGGTGGTAGGAATGGAAAGCCGTGGCTTTTTCTTCGGTATGCTACTAGCGCAACGCTTGGGTGCTGGCTTTGTACCGGTACGCAAAAAAGGGAAATTGCCCTACAAAACGCTTTCGCAAACCTATGATTTGGAATATGGACAAGATGTACTTGAAATTCACGAAGATGCCATCGCTAAAGGTGAAAAAGTGCTTATACACGATGATATACTCGCTACAGGAGGTACTGCTGAAGCAGTGGTAAAGTTAGTGGAACGACTTGGAGGCGATATAGTACAACTCGACTTTTTGATGGAGTTGCACTTCCTTAACGGGCGCGAAAAACTAAAGGGACTCTCCGTATACAGTATTCTTTAGAGGCTTAATGCAACTAATAATCGGAAAAACTACTGTCTTAAAAGAAAAATTACGAAAATAGGATTTTTGTTTTTGTTGATTGTCAGTGCTTTATAAAATAGTATTGTAAAAAGTTTCTTAAAAATTTCGTCACTTAAATAAAAACTTCTATATTTGCACGAATAAAATAAATAGCAATGGTACTTAAAAAATACATCGCATATATCGCTTTATTTTTATTGTTTCTACTTCCTGCCATAGGCTTTTCGGCTGATAATCAGGAACAAGAACCTTTTAATATCAATAAATTGGTAGATGAGCACATCAATGACTCTCACGACTTTCACGTGATGGACTTTAATCATCACGCCTATGCTATTCCGCTACCTGTTATCCTGTGGACGGACAACGGCTTAGTGATGTTTATGTCTAACGCTTTTGAGCACGACAATGAGGGCAAAGTAGTGGTAGAACGCGGTGGACAGAAGTTCGTGCGTTATCATGAAGATATTTATTACGCAAATGCTGAAAATACAGTTTCTTTAGACGAAAAAGGGCAAGTGACGAATGCACGTCCGCTTAACTTTTCAATCACTAAAAATGTGTTTTCGATGCTTTTAGCCTCAGCGTTGTTGCTATGTCTTTTTATTAGTGTGGCACGCTCTTATAAGAAGAACGACAAAGCGCCTAAAGGGCTTGCGGCTTTCTTAGAACCTTTAGTGTTATTTGTGCGCGATGATATAGCTATCCCTAATATAGGTGAAAAACACTACGCTCGCTATATGCCTTATCTGCTTACGGTGTTTTTCTTGATATGGGTAGGTAACCTTTTTGGGCTTATCCCTTTCTTCCCTTTTGCAGGTACAATGACTAACAACATACTTTTTACAGGTATGTTAGCTATTTTTACCCTTCTACTTACTGTATTTAGTGGTAATAAACACTATTGGAGACATATTTTTGCGCCACCAGGGGTGCCTGTATGGATATTGCCTATAATGATACCTATTGAGGTGCTCAGTATCTTTACTAAACCTTTTGCACTGATGATACGTTTGTTTGCCAATATGACGGCAGGGCACATCATCATACTTAGCTTGATATCGCTGATATTTATTTTTGGTACGGTAGCTATATCGCCTGTATCAGTACTTTTTACACTGTTTATGAGTACGTTAGAGCTATTGGTAGCGGCTTTGCAAGCCTACGTGTTCACCCTGTTATCAGCACTATTTATAGGCGATGCGGTACAAGAGGAACACTCTTAGTAATTCATACTTAATAAAGTAACTTATTTAAATTTTTTATATATGGTTTTAGCAGGAATTGGGGCTGGATTAGCAGCCATTGGAGCCGGAATCGGTATTGGTAAAATTGGAGCATCTGCCGTTGAAGGTATTGCTCGCCAACCCGAAGTAACTTCAAAAATCCAAATCGCGATGATTATCGCTGCCGCTCTTATAGAAGGGGTTGCCCTTTTTGCGGTGGTAGTAGCTTTTATCGCGAAGTAAAACACCCAAAACCGTTGTGTAACGGTTGGTTGCACGGCGGTTTTAGTAATGACTAATAACTAACGACTAATAACTAAATAAAATGAATTTAGCACATCCTGAAAGTTTATTATTTTGGAATACCCTCATTTTTTTGATATTGCTCTTTCTCTTAGGTAAATATGCTTGGAAGCCTATTATGGGAGCAGTAAAACAGCGCGAAGAGTCTATCAATAAAGCCTTAGAAAGTGCTGAGGAAGCACGTGCGCAAATGGCAAATCTAAAGGCTGATAACGAACAATTGCTGGCTGAAGCACGCGCAGAAAGAGATGCTATGCTAAAAGAGGCACGTGAGATAAAAGATAAAATAGTAGCTGAAGCTAAAGAAGAAGCTAATCGCGAAGGCGAAAAGCTCATTAAACAAGCTAAACAAGTGATAGAGAGCGAAAAGAAAGTAGCCTTAGCACAGCTGAAAGACCAAGTAGCTTCACTTTCTATACAAATGGCACAGAAGGTGATGAAGAATGAACTTTCTGATGAGAAAAGGCAAACAGCCCTTATCAATGACTATTTAAAAAGTGTCACTTTAAACTAAAGGAAAGGTATGTACGGATTTAGAGCTGCTAATAGATATGCTAAAGCACTCTTGGAATACGCTCTACAGCAGAACGCTTTGGAGGCAGTGTATCAAGATATGTTGCTGATTGATAAAACCGTGAAAGGTAGTAAGGATTTGGAGCGGATGCTTATTTCGCCCATCGTTAAAACTATCGTTAAAAAGGAGGTTCTCAATAGAGTATTTACTTCTATCACTCCTGAAGTGCATCGCCTATTCGACCTGCTGATAGCTAATAGGCGTTTGCCTATGCTTGGGGTTATAGCAGAGAAGTTTATATGGCAATACAATGAATATAAGCACCACAAAATAGCTGTAGTTACCACTGCGATACCTTTAGATGAACGCACCCAGCGCGAGGTGCTACAAAAGGTGATTAGCCTTACTAATAATAGCAATATCACCCTTGAAAATAAGGTAGATGCCAATATTATAGGAGGGTTTATATTGCGCGTAGGCGATATTCAGTACAACGATAGTGTAGCCTATAAACTGAACAAGCTACAGCAAGATTTTCAAGAGAAACTGTTTGTGTAAATAGTTAATAATAAGGAATAAAGACAACGACTCATAACTAAAAACTGAAAAAGATGGCAGAAATTAAAGCCGCTGAAATTTCAGCAATTTTAAAAGAACAATTAGCACACTTTGATGCCAATGCGTCCTTAGAAGAAGTAGGAACAGTATTGCAAGTGGGCGATGGTATTGCGCGTATCTTCGGGCTATCGAATGCGCAGTACGGTGAATTAGTAAAATTTGATAACGGACTGAAAGGTATCGTCCTCAACCTTGAGGAAGATAACGTTGGTATCACCCTTTTAGGTCCGTCTACAGATATAAAAGAAGGTGATACTGTAAAACGCACCGGACTTATTGCCTCTATCAATGTAGGTGAGGGTATCGTAGGGCGTGTGGTTAATACGTTAGGACAACCTATCGATGGTAAAGGGCCTCTTACTGGGCAACTATACGAAATGCCATTAGAGCGTAAAGCTCCTGGGGTTATCTTCCGTCAGCCGGTGAACGAGCCGCTACAAACAGGTGTTAAAGCGATTGACGCAATGATACCAATAGGGCGCGGACAACGTGAGTTGGTAATTGGTGACCGTCAGACAGGTAAAACAACGGTGTGTATAGATACTATTCTAAATCAAAAAGAGTTTTATGACGCAGGTAAACCAGTGTACTGTATTTATGTGGCTATCGGTCAGAAAGCTTCAACAGTAGCAGGTATTACTAAGACTTTGGAAGATGCAGGGGCTTTAGCTTATACGACTATCGTAGCAGCTAACGCTTCAGACCCAGCGCCAATGCAGGTATATGCTCCTTTTGCTGGTGCCGCTATAGGTGAGTACTTCCGCGATACAGGTAGACCAGCCCTTATTATCTATGATGACCTTTCTAAACAAGCGGTAGCTTACCGTGAGGTGTCATTGCTATTACGCCGCCCGCCTGGACGTGAGGCTTACCCTGGTGACGTGTTCTACTTGCACTCTCGCCTCTTAGAGCGTGCTGCTAAAGTGATTAGTGATGATGCCATAGCGCGCCAAATGAACGACTTGCCAGAAAGTATAGCTCCTTTAGTAAAAGGAGGCGGTTCGTTAACAGCCTTGCCAATTATCGAAACACAAGCAGGAGACGTATCGGCTTATATCCCTACTAACGTAATTTCGATTACTGACGGGCAGATATTCTTGGAGTCTGACCTTTTCAACTCAGGGGTACGTCCGGCTATTAACGTAGGTATCTCGGTATCGCGTGTGGGAGGTTCGGCACAGATTAAATCGATGAAGAAAGTAGCAGGTACACTTAAGTTAGACCAAGCGCAATACCGCGAGCTTGAAGCTTTTGCTAAGTTTGGTTCTGACCTTGATGCGGCTACTATGGGAGTGATAGAGAAAGGTAAGCGCAATGTGGAAATCTTGAAACAGCCACAAAGCGACCCTTATCCGGTAGAAAACCAAATTGCGATTATCTATGCAGGTTCTAAAAACTTGTTGCGCCAAGTACCTGTAAACAAAGTAAAAGAGTTTGAAAGAGAATACTTAGAGTTCTTGAATGTATCGCATCGCGATGTGTTAGACGAACTTAAAGCAGGTAAACTAACCGATGAGATTACCGCTACGCTCGAAAAAGTAGCTAAAGAATTGGCTGAGAAATATGCTAAATAGAAACAGAAATATTCATAACATTATTAAATAATTTCAATTATGCCTATATATATAATTATTGCAATAGTAGCAGCAGTTGGGCTACAAATTTTTGTAACTAGAACCTATGCAAAGAAACGTTTGCAAGGACAAGTAGGACACATCAATCAGCAACCACTTACAGACGAGCAAAAACGATTGCTTACTTATGGAGCGATATTGGCTTATTATCGCGGTGAGAGCCTTACAAGTCTTATGCCTAAAGAGGTGTTAGATAGGTATCAGTCAGGGTTACGCCAGCAGTGGGAAATAACCGATACGGCTTCAGCAAAGGAAACTATTGGTGACTTATTGGCACAGAAACGTTCGTTGCAGTTTAGGCATTTGCTAACAGAAACTTCGCCTGAGCTTAGCAAAATTCAGAAGCAAATAGCTAAAGGGTTAGGGATAGAAGTAGCAGAGGTAGAGGCTGTAAAGTCGGCTTATGCTTGGGATTTGTGTAGAGCGGCTTCTTTAGCTAAATGGTGCTATTGGTGTAAGTATCTCACAGAAGCTGAAATGTGGGAAGTTTTAAATCAAGTATCAGCTATTGCAAAAGAACAAGGCAAAAATTGGCATGAATATACTATCTCTTTCCTTTTAGGACGTACTATTCAAGGTTTTGATTTAGAAGACCTTATAATTCTAACCTCACAGTTATTCCACAGCAAATCGCCTTCATTAAGGAAGATAGAAGATATAGATGTTTATCAGAAATACCCTTTTTAACAGCAATGGTAAATTGCTAATTGTTAATTGATAAGATGGCAAATTTAAAAGAAATACGAAGCAGGATTTCATCAGTAAGCTCAACGATGCAAATCACAGGGGCTATGAAAATGGTATCGGCAGCTAAGCTAAAAAAGGCGCAAGATGCTATTATAGCGATGAAACCTTATGCATACAAGCTCAAGCAGCTATTAGAACACTTGAGTTCGGCATTAGGAAGCGAGAATGTTTACAACCCTCGCAAAGGTGCCGTAAAGCGTGTGCTATTGGTGGCAATTACCTCTAACAGAGGTCTCTGTGGTGCCTTTAATGCTAACGTAGTAAAAAAAGTAATTGAACTTACACAAACTACCTACAAGGATAAGGAGGTGCAGTACTACACTATTGGCAAAAAAGGGAATGATGTGCTTAAAAAGACCGATAAGGTACTCGATAATAATAATCACATCTTTGATAAGCTCACTTTTGCTAATGCTGCTTCATTGGCAGAAACACTGATGACACGCTATACTAATGGCGAGTTTGATCAGATAGTGTTGGTGTATAACAGCTTTAAAAATGCTGCTACCCAAATACTTACTGAAGAAACTTTCTTGCCTATACAGCCTGTAGTAACCGATAAGAAGACTACTACTGACTACCTTTATGAGCCATCAAAACAAGAGATAGTAACACAACTTATACCGCGCTCGCTCAAAACACAGCTTTTTAAGGCTCTACGCGATTCAGTAGCTGCTGAACACGGAGCTCGTATGACGGCTATGCACAAAGCTACAGACAACGCACAAGACCTTAAAAATGAATTGATACTTACCTACAACAAAGCTCGCCAAGCCACTATTACGGGTGAGATTATAGAGATAGTAGGAGGTTCTGAAGCGCTATCATAAAGAAAATAGAAAAAGCCGAGAGGTATTACAAAAATAAAAATAAGAGATAAAATAGAGAGATTTAATTTGTATGGAAAACAAAAGAAACTACAGAGAGAGCAACAATGGCTTCTCACAAAAAAATAATAATTATAAGAAAAACAATTATTCTGAAAAAAGCGAGAGAGGTGCTTATACCCCTAATCGCTACAATAATAATCGCTATAACAATAGCAATAGAGACCAAAACGACTCTTCCTCAGAAAACAGAAAATCATATACCCCTAACTTTAAAAGAAATGATAACTTTAGAAGTGAGGAAGGTTTTAAACGAAATGAAGGCTACAAGCGCAATGATGATTTTAAAAAGAATGATGGATTTAGAAAGAATGACGGATTTAAGAAGAATAATGAATACAAGCGCAATGAAGGCTTTAACAGGAATGATAATTTCAGTAGAAATGAGCGCTTCAACAGAAATGAAGGCTATAGAAAACCTTACAAAAAGCCTTATGGTAACTACCAAAGCAATACCCCTTCAGTAGAATACGCGCCTGCTCCTGCTACAGAGATACGCTTAAACAAATATATAGCTGATGCAGGTATCTGTTCACGCCGCAATGCTGATATGTATATTTCAGCGGGCAATGTAACTGTAAATGGCGAGGTAATGACCACTTTGGGCTATAGAGTGAAGCCTACAGATGAGGTGCGTTTTGATGGTAAGCTACTTTCTTCAGAAAAAAAAGAATACATCTTGCTAAACAAACCTAAAGGTTTTATCACTACTACCAATGATGAAAAAGGACGCAAAACAGTAATGGACTTAGTCGCTAACGCTACCAATGCGCGCATCTTACCAGTAGGGCGCTTAGATAGAGCTACTACAGGGTTACTGCTCCTAACAAATGATGGAGAGCTGACTAAAAAGCTAACTCATCCTACTCACGGAGTGCGCAAGATATACCACGTAATCCTTGACCGCAAGCTTGAGTATAAAGACTTTATAGCTATCGAACAAGGCTTAGAGTTAGAAGACGGGTTTATTCAGGTAGATGAAATAAGCTATGTAGATCAAAAGCCTAAAAACGAAATCGGAATAAAGATACACAGTGGTAGAAATCGTATCGTACGCCGTATCTTTGAACACTTGGGCTATCAGGTAGATAAACTTGACCGTGTAGTATTTGCGGGGCTTACTAAAAAAGACTTGCCTCGCGGACATTGGCGCAGACTCACGCAGCAAGAGGTTATTAATCTTAGAAATATGAGATAATTAGCCATTAGCAAATTTGTAATGAATAAGAACTTAAACCCTAATAAAGAAAATTACTCGGCGCAGGAGCTTGATATTGAGCGAGCCCTGCGCCCTTTGTCTTTTGATGATTTTGCGGGACAAGAAGCGGTATTAGAGAATCTTAAAGTATTCGTAAAAGCCGCTAATATGCGCAACGAAGCCCTAGACCATACCCTTTTTCACGGTCCCCCAGGCTTGGGTAAAACTACATTGGCTCATATCTTGGCTAATGAGCTCGGGGTAGGTATTAAGATAACCTCAGGCCCTGTGCTCGATAAACCTGGTGATTTAGCAGGATTGCTCACAAATCTTCAGGAGCGCGATGTACTTTTTATAGACGAAATACACCGCTTGAGTCCAGTGGTAGAAGAGTATCTGTACTCAGCTATGGAAGACTATAAGATTGATATAATGATAGAGTCTGGCCCTAATGCCCGTACGGTACAAATCAATCTAAACCCTTTTACACTGATAGGAGCCACAACCCGTTCTGGTTTGCTCACAGCCCCTATGCGGGCGCGTTTCGGTATACAAAGCCGACTACAGTATTATTCTACTGAGCTTTTGGCTGACATTATACAGCGCAGTGCTTCTATCCTAAAGATGCCCATCTCTATGGAAGCAGCTATCGAGTTAGCAAGCAGGAGCAGAGGTACTCCGCGTATTGCCAATGCCCTTTTGCGCCGCATCCGCGATTTTGCTCAGATAAAAGGTAATGGCAAGATAGATATTGAAATCACCAGATTTGGACTCAAAGCCCTAAATGTCGATGCACACGGCTTAGATGAGATGGACAACAGAATACTCAGTACCCTCATCGATAAGTTTAAAGGAGGCCCTGTAGGGATTACAACTCTTGCTACTGCTGTTTCTGAAAGTGCTGAAACTATAGAAGAGGTGTATGAGCCTTTCCTTATCCAACAAGGTTTTATAGTGCGTACCCCTCGTGGTCGCGAGGTTACGGAGTTAGCTTACAAACACTTAGGGCGTAGCTATCAACTATCGATGATGAACTTCGAATAAATTATATTGTAGATTACAAAAAAAACTTTGCCAAAGTACTAAATCAGTACTTTGGCAAAGTTTTTTTGTGTTGTATTATGGGTTATACTTGTATTACACCTAAGTTAAAAGGTTTTTCTATAGGCGCGTGGTTCGCCGCTTCTATACCCATCGAAATCCATTGGCGGGTTTGTAGAGGGTCGATAATAGCATCTGTCCATAGACGGGCAGCTGCATAGTAAGGCGAAATCTGCTCATCATACTTATCTTTGATGTGCTTAAACAGTGCCGCTTCTTTTTCAGCGGTTATCTCCTCTCCTTTCTTCTTAAGGGTAGCAGTTTCTATCTGTAGGAGTACTTTAGCAGCCTGAGCTCCCCCCATTACGGCTATATTGCCACTATGCCAAGAAACGATAAGGCGAGGGTCATAGGCTTTGCCGCACATAGCGTAATTGCCTGCCCCATAAGAGTTTCCTACTACTACGGTAAACTTAGGCACTACCGAGTTAGCAACTGCATTTACTAATTTAGCACCGTCTTTTATAATACCTCCGTGTTCTGATTTTGAGCCCACCATAAAACCGGTAACATCTTGCAGAAATACAAGCGGAATTTTCTTTTGGTTGCAATTAGCAATGAAGCGAGTAGCCTTGTCAGCACTATCAGAATAGATAACCCCTCCAAATTGCATTTCTCCCTTTTTGCTTTTTACCACCTTTCGTTGATTGGCTACAATGCCTACCGCCCAGCCATCTATGCGCGCATAGCCGGTGAGGAGCGTCTGTCCATAGCCCTCTTTATACTCGTCAAATTCTGAATTATCAACTAAGCGTAGGATAATTTCCCTCATATCATACGGCTCGCTGCGCAGCTTGGGCAGAATACCGTATATTTCGTTCGGGTCTTTTATAGGGGCGTGAGGTTCAGAGCGATTAAAGCCAGCCTTTTCGTAGTCAGCCAGTTTTGCCATAGTGCGGCGCACACGGTCTAAGGCATCGCGGTCGTCAGTAGCTTTGTAATCGGTTACCCCACTAATTTCACAATGAGTCGTAGCCCCTCCTAATGTTTCGTTGTCGATATTTTCACCTATAGCAGCTTTTACTAAGTAGCTGCCAGCCAAGAAGATAGAGCCAGTTTTATCTACGATTAAGGCTTCATCGCTCATAATAGGCAGATAAGCACCTCCCGCCACACAGCTACCCATCACTACGGCTATTTGGGTGATGCCTTTGCTACTCATCAGGGCATTATTTCTGAAAATACGTCCAAAATGCTCTTTATCAGGGAAAATCTCATCTTGCAAGGGCAAGAAAACGCCTGCACTATCAACTAAATAGATGATAGGCAAATTGTTTTCGATAGCTATTTCTTGGGCGCGTAGGTTTTTTTTGGCAGTAATGGGGAACCAAGCCCCTGCTTTTACGGTAGCGTCATTAGCTACTATTATGCACTGTTTTCCAGATACATAGCCTATTACTACTACCACACCTGCTGAAGGGCAACCTCCGTGTTCGGCATACATACCATCGCCGGCAAAAGCACCGATTTCTATAGAGGGAGTGTTTTTGTCTAACAAATAGTCAATGCGCTCGCGGGCAGAGAGTTTACCTTGAGCGTGTAGTTTTTCTAAGTTTTTAGCTCCGCCACCTTCTTTTACTTTTTTCAGGCGTTTTCGCAATTCGCTCAGAGCTAATTTATTAAAATCTTCGTTGCTGTTAAATTCGATATTCATTTACTAATTAATGAGGGCACAAAGGTAGTGTATAATTTGTCAATTAGCAAATTTACCAATTAGCAGAAAAATTTTCTCTTACGCTTTTACCCTATACAAACGATATAGGAACAATATAGGATGAGCGAAGGATAAGCGAAAAATTAGCGAGCTATAACTGAGTGAATTTCATTATAATTTTACTATAACCAATATTTTTTTAAACTTTTTTTGCGATAAAACAAAATAATTATGTATTTTTGCCCCAAATTTGTGTGCTATACTAAAACACAATAATTGAATAACAATAACTTGACATTTACAATGGAGAAAATATCTGCTGCCATTACCGCTATCGGTGGCTATGTACCAGAGGATGTACTCAGCAATGCTATGCTCGAGAAAATGGTAGAAACAAATGATGAGTGGATTTACACTCGTACAGGTATCAGAGAACGCCGTATCTTGAAAGACCCTCAAAAAGGTACCTCTTTCTTGGCTATAGAGGCTGCTAAAGACCTCCTCAATAAGAAAGGTTTAGACCCTAAAGAGATAGACCTGCTTATCCTCGCTACAGCTACTCCCGATATGCCCGTAGCACTTACAGGCCCTTATGTAGCTTCGCAAATAGGGGCAACCAATGCCTTTGCTTTCGACCTACAAGCAGCTTGCTCAAGTTTCTTATTTGGCGTGTCAGTGGCTGCCAAATACATAGAGTCAGGGCGTTATAAAAAAGTATTGTTAGTAGGTGCCGACAAAATGTCGTCTATTATCGATTATACCGACCGCGCTACTTGTATCCTCTTTGGCGATGGAGGAGGGGCAGCGCTTTTCGAGCCTAACTACGAAGGATTAGGGGTGAAAGACGAAATCCTAAAAAGTGATGGTATAGGGCGCAACCACCTGTATATCAAGGCAGGAGGCTCTCTTTGTCCTACCACCGCTCAAACAGTAGCCGAAAAGCAACACTTTGTGTTTCAAGATGGTAAGACCGTTTTCAAATACGCAGTAACCGGTATGGCCGATGTGGCTGAAGAGGTGCTAAAACGCAACAACCTAACTAATAATGATGTACAATGGCTTACCCCGCATCAGGCTAATAAGCGCATCATCGATGCCACTGCTGAGCGTATGGGGCTACCTGCCGAAAAAGTGATGCTAAACATTCACAAGTACGGCAATACCACTTCAGCTACTATCATTCTCGCCCTTAATGACTACGAGCAACAGCTCAAAAAAGGCGATAACATAGTATTAGCAGCCTTTGGTGGTGGTTTCACTTGGGGGGCTATATACCTAAAATGGGCATACGACGGCGCCCAAGTAAAAAAATAAACAACAATTCAGCAAACATATATTCGTATGGATTTAAGAGACATTCAAAACTTAATTAAATTTGTTGTCAAGTCGGGCGCAAGTGAGGTAAAATTGGAGATGGAGGATGTAAAAATCACTATCAAAACCAATTCCGATGAGAGTGGCAGAGAGCAAGTCTATGTGCAGCAACTACCTGTAGCACAGCAGCTCCCTCAGTTGCCTATTCAGCAACCCCTACCTACCCAGACCCTTCCGGTGGCGGCACCAGAGGCTACTGAAAACAAACCTGCACCTAGTGAAGATAGCAAATATATCACTATCAAATCACCGATGATAGGCACTTTCTATCGCCGCCCTGGTCCAGATAAACCTTTGTTTGTCGAAGTAGGTTCAACTATTTCTAAAGGAAGCGTTATCTGTATCATCGAAGCGATGAAACTTTTCAACGAGATTGAATCAGAAGTATCTGGTAAAATCGTAAAAATATTGGTAGACGACTCTTCTCCTGTAGAGTTCGATCAACCATTATATTTGGTAGACCCATCATAGATGAGACCCAAAACCTTTATTTTTAAAAAGGAATACTATGTTTAAAAAAATATTAATAGCTAACCGCGGAGAGATAGCCTTGCGAGTAATACGTACTTGTAGGGAAATGGGTATCAAGTCGGTAGCGGTATATTCTACTGCCGATGCTGATAGTTTGCACGTTCGTTTTGCTGACGAAGCCGTGTGTATAGGTCCTCCAGCGAGCAAAGATTCATACTTAAAAATACCTAATATTATAGCAGCTGCCGAAATCACCAATGCCGATGCTATCCACCCAGGATATGGGTTTCTTTCAGAAAATGCCAAGTTTTCAAAGATTTGTGCTGAACACGGTATCAAATTCATCGGGGCATCACCTGAAATGATAGAGCGTATGGGCGACAAGGCTTCAGCCAAAGCTACTATGAAAGAGGCGGGCGTACCTACGGTGCCTGGTTCTGACGGATTAGTACAATCGCTCGAGCACGCTAAGAAAATAGCGGCCGAGATAGGCTACCCTGTGATGCTGAAAGCTACTGCCGGAGGCGGGGGGCGTGGTATGCGCGATGTGTGGAAAGAGGAAGACCTCGAAAAAGCCCTCGATAGCGCAATGCAAGAAGCCGGAGCTGCCTTTGGCAACGATGCTATGTATATGGAAAAACTTATCGTAGACCCTCGCCACATCGAAATTCAGATAGTAGGCGACCAATACGGTAAGGCTTGTCACTTATCAGAGCGCGACTGCTCTATCCAGCGTCGCCACCAGAAGCTAACCGAAGAAACACCTTCGCCTTTTATGACCGAAGACCTTCGCAAGCGTATGGGCGAGGCAGCCGTAAAAGCAGCCGAGTACATCAAGTACGAAGGAGCTGGTACGGTAGAGTTTTTGGTAGACAAAGACCGCAATTTCTACTTTATGGAGATGAACACCCGTATACAAGTAGAACACCCTATTACCGAGCAAGTAATTGATTACGACCTTATTAGAGAACAAATATTAGTAGCTGCAGGAGTGCCTATTTCTGGTAAGAACTACACCCCTAAACTACACGCTATAGAGTGTCGTATCAATGCTGAAGACCCTTATAACGACTTCAGACCCTCACCAGGCAAAATCACTACCCTACACGCACCGGGCGGACACGGAGTGCGTCTCGATACCCACGTGTATAGCGGTTATGTGATTCCGCCTAACTACGACTCTATGATAGCGAAGCTCATCACCACAGCACAAACGCGCGAAGAGGCGATAGCCAAGATGCGCCGTGCGTTAGATGAGTTTGTGGTAGAGGGCGTAAAGACCACGATACCATTCCATTTGCAGTTGATGGATGACCCCGATTATTTGGCGGGCAATTACACCACTAAGTTTATGGAAGATTTTAAGATGAAACCCCAAGCGGGAGAATAATGAAGTATTAATATAAAGGGACTATTCAAAAAAAACGTTGTTTTTTTAATAGTCCCTTGTTATTGGTTAATTGTTAAATCAAAAATATGAAAGTAATAGCAATGATACCAGCGCGTTATGGTGCAACGCGTTTCCCAGCCAAACTGATGCAAGACCTCTGTGGTAAGCCAGTGATTGTGCATACTTACCAGCGCGTTAAGGATACGCAACTGTTTGATGAGGTGTATGTAGTAACTGACGATGACCGCATCGAAAAAGCTATCAGCGAAGTAGGAGGTAGGGTTATCAGAAGTAAAAAAGAACACAACAGCGGTAGCGACCGTTTAGCAGAAGCTTCACAAGACCTGCCAGTCGATATTATCGTGAATGTGCAGGGCGATGAGCCTTTCACCAATAAAGAAAATCTGGAAAAGGTAATCGATATTTTCGCTAAAGATGTTGATAAGACTGTAGATGTAGCGAGCCTAATGGAGGTAATCACCGACCCTGAAGAGATAGCTAATCCTAATAATGTAAAGGTAGTGGTAAATCGCCAGAATGAAGCGCTTTACTTTTCGAGGTCAGTAATTCCTTATCAGCGTGCTGATGTAGGAGCTCCTTATTACAAGCACATTGGTATCTATGCCTATCGGAAAGCAGCCCTACAACGCTTCACCGAGTTGCCCCCTTCTGTTTTAGAAGAAACAGAGAAGTTGGAGCAATTACGTTACTTAGAAAATGGATATAAAATACGCTTAGCGTTAACAAATATACCCACCATAGGGATTGATACCCCTGATGATTTGGAAAAAGCACGAATACGACTCTCGAAAAAAGGGAGCTAAAAAGAGGGATACATATAAAAATAAAAAATATTTTTTTTGCTTTTGTGTGACAATCAATAGTTTATAAAATTGTTGATAACTTCTTGATAAAAAAATACTGAAAGATTTTATTTTTTTATTATCTTTGCTACGTCTAATACAACACTAAAATACACACTATACATAAAACTACCTAATTCTTTAAGAATATTGTTATAAAATAAATAAAAAAAGAGAGACTACATCTGTAAGAAGTAGAGAAACGTGTAAAAAAATGAAATATAAGGAATACTTCGTAGGGTTAGATATCGGTACTACCAAGATTGTAACTATGGTAGGGACGAAAAACGAATACGGGAAGATAAAAATTTTAGGATACGGTCAGGCTAAGAGTGAAGGCATCAATAAGGGAGTAGTGAATAACATAGCGCAGGCTACCCAGTCGATTATGAATGCTATTCAAGATGCTAAAGAGAAAACCGGTCTCGATATAGAAAATGTAGTAGCAGGTATTGCGGGGCAAAACATAAAAAGCCGTTCGCACAGCGACTATATTACCAGAACCGACCCTGAAAAACTGATAGATTTTGAAGACTTAGAACGCTTGAAAGAGCAAGTGTTCTCTATTTCTTTGGCTCCTGGTGAAAAAATCATTCACGCCCTTCCACAAGATTATAAAGTAGATAATGTAGGCGAAATAAAAGAGCCTATAGGTATGATGGGCAAGCGTTTAGACGCTACTTTTCATTTGGTAATCGGTCAGGTAAATGCTATTAAGGGTATCACCCGTTGCATACAGACTGCTAATCTAAAACCTGTAGGGCTAACGCTCGAACCTATCGCTTCGGCTGAAGCAGTGTTAAGCGAAGAAGAGAAAGATGCAGGGGTAGTATTAGTCGATATAGGGGGCGGTACTACCGATGTGGCTATCTTCAAAGATGGCATTATCAGACATACAGCTGTAGTACCTTTAGGAGGGAATATCATCACAGACGATATTAAAAATGGTTGTGGTATTTTGGCACGTCAGGCCGAGATGCTAAAAGTGCAATATGGGTCGGCTTGGCCTGGTGAAAACCGCGATAATGAAATAGTTTCTATACCTGGGATAAAAGGAAAAGAACCTAAAGAAATAACCCTTAAAAACCTTTCAAAGATTATCCACTCTCGTGTGAGCGAGATTATCAATTTGGTGCTTAAGGTGATAGAAAACTACGGTTACCAAGAGGCTAAGAAGAAACTCTTTGCAGGTATCGTACTTACAGGAGGAGGCAGCCAACTAAAGCACATAGTGCAGTTGGTAGAATACATTACCGGTATGGACACCCGTATAGGTTACCCCGATGAACATTTAGCTGATAATTCAGATCCTAAGCTTACGTCACCCATATATGCTACCGCTATAGGATTGGTGATGAACGCTATAGAAAATCAGGCTGAAGAGCAGTTCAAAAAACGTTTAGAAGAGCTTAAAGCACAAGAAGTAACTGAGGCTGATGACAGAGCAGAAATCCCTGCAGAACAGCCAATTAATAAAACACAAAAAGTAATAGCTACTATTATAGACGACTCAGCTGCTGCGGTCAGCCGAAAAATAGAAGAAGATGATGAGGAAGAGGAAGAACCTAAGAGTAGCAAAGGGTTTTGGGAAAAAGTCAGCAAGAAAATAAAAAATTTCATAGGCGAGACTGAAGAAGAAGTATAGAACAAATAATTATGATTTAGATAATGGAACAAACACAAGATGTCCAATTTAATTTTCCAAAAAATAACAGTAATTATATAAAAGTTATTGGAGTAGGCGGAGGAGGGGGCAACGCCGTCAATTTTATGTACGATAATGGCATCAATGGGGTAGATTACCTAATTTGCAACACTGATGCACAAGCACTTGAGAGCAGCAATATTCCTAACAAAATACAGTTAGGGGTGACACTTACCGAGGGGTTAGGAGCAGGGAATAATCCTGAAATTGGAGAGAAAGCAGCTATAGAGAGTGAAAACAACATCCAGAAAGCCCTTGAAGGGAATACCCAAATGATATTTATCACAGCGGGTATGGGGGGCGGTACCGGTACAGGGGCAGTGCCTATCATAGCTAAAAAGGCTAAAGAGATGGGCATATTAACGGTAGCTATCGTTACCACTCCGTTCAACTTCGAAGGCTTAAAACGCAGTCGTCAGGCACAAGCTGGTATTAAGAAACTCCGCGATTCTGTAGATTCGCTTATCGTTATCAATAACAATAAGATAAACGAAATGTATGGCGAACTGACTATCAGCGAAAGTTTTGGCAAAGCCAATGAGATATTGCTAAAAGCTGCCAAAGGAATGGCTGAGGTAATTAGTAAGCATTATATGGTAAACATCGACTTGCGTGATGCCCGTACAGTACTCGAAAACGGAGGTACTGCTATTATGGGTTCAGCAATAGGTGAGGGTGAAAACAGAGCAAGCGATGCCGTAACAGGGGCATTAAACTCTCCACTGCTAAACGATAACAAAATAGTAGGAGCTAAAAATGTCTTGGTATTGATTACTTACGGCTCTAAAGAGGCTACTCAGCGCGAAGTGACTGAAATTAACAACTACATTCAGGAGCAAGCAGGCGACAATATGGCTGACCTTATCTATGGTATTGGTGAAGACGAGTCGTTAGGTGAGGCTATTTCGGTAGTAGTAGTAGCTACAGGTTTTGATGTAGAGCAGCAAAAAGAAATCGTAAATGCTGAGCCACGCCGTGTAATACACGTCCTTGATGATAATCAAACTGTTACTCGCGATTTAACAGAGCCTAAAGGGGTGGTAGTCAATGCCGCTATTAATGCTACAGAGGTTTACCCTGTGCCATCAGTACCTGAGGTAAAAAAAGAACCCGCACTTACTGACCTACTCAATATCTGGACAGACTGCGAATTGGTAACTACAGAAGATAGTTTTATAATAGTAGATAAAACAGCTCCTAAGTGGGAAAAACCTAAGAAAGAAGAGGTAGTGCAAGAAGTGCCTCGCCAGCAAAAAGTCTATGCTGCTGCTGAAGTAGCTGCACCTATTGTACACCAATTGCGTGAGGAAGATTATGAACCACAACCATCGCAGCCTAAAAACCGTTATACTTCAGCTCCTATAGTGAATGAAGCAGGCGAAATACGTTATACTTTAGAGGAATATACTGAGTTAGAGCGCACCTTTCGCGATGCCAAACCAACCTCGTTTGTAGAAGATAAAACGGTGAATAATAATGAGTTTGTATTATATAATACAGAAGAGAAGATGGCTGCACCTGTAAAGCCTAATAATGCTCCTGTACAAATGAGAATGTTTGAAGATGAAGAAACTGAAATAAGGCTAACCCCTATGGATGCGCGAATTTCAGATGTGATGAACAAACGTTCTAATCGTTTGCAAGATTATAACTACAAATTTGGCTCGGTTAATACCCAATCGCGTACTACGGTAGGGAAGGACTCTTCAGGAGAGTTTCAGATACGAAAAAACAATTCGTACCTACACGATAATGTAGATTAACAATTGTATCTTTTTGATAAGAGAAAACAAAAAAGGCTGTCTTTTTAAAAGACAGCCTTTTTTGTTTTCTCTTTATTTTAAAGGGTGCGGTTCATATCCCATTTTTCGAGATATTGAGCTACGCGTTGTACGAACATACCGCCTAAAGCACCATTTACCACACGGTGGTCATAGCTGTGTGAGAGCATCATTTTATAGCGGATACCAATTACATCGCCTTCAGGTGTTTCTATAACAGCAGGTACTTTCTGTATAGCTCCTATTGCCAAGATACCAACTTGTGGCTGATTGATAATAGGTGTGCCAAAAACGTTGCCAAAAGAACCTATATTAGTAACTGTATAAGTACCATCTTTTACCTCATCAGGTTTTAGCTGGTTAGCACGAGCACGCTTAGCAAGGTCGTTTACTATTTTAGCCATACCTCTTAGGTTAAGCTCATCAGCATTTTTGATAACAGGTACTATTAAGTTGCCGTCAGGTAAGGCAGTAGCCATTCCTATATTGATGTTTTTCTTCTTAATAATAGTGGTACCTTCTACTGATATATTCATCATCGGGAAGTCAATGAGAGCCTTAGCTACAGCTTCCATAAAGATAGGAGTAAAGGTAAATTTCTCGCCTTCATTAGCCTCAAATGCTTTCTTCACCTTGTTGCGCCATTGCCATATACGGGTTACATCTACTTCAGTAAAGCTTTGTACGTGTGCAGATGTTTGCTTGCTAAGAGTCATATGCTCAGCTATAATCTTGCCCATACGGCTCATCTCTATGCGCTCCTCGCCGTGCTTAGTATAGCTTCTCTGATCAATAGAGGTTGCTGTTGCAGGGGGTGCCGGAGTAGGAGCTACAGTAGTAGCTTTAGGCTGGGTTCTGTGGGCTATATAAGCTAGGATATCATCTTTAGTTACCCTATTGTTTAGTCCGGTGCCTTTTATATGGGCTAATTCATCAAAGCTAATACCTTCTTGTTTAGCGATATTCTTCACCAAAGGAGAGTAGAAACGCTCAGCACCACTAAAGTCTATTTGAGGGCTAAGGGTAGTCTCTTTTATATCGCTTATGTTTTGCATCAGTATTTCAGCAGTTTGTTGAGGAGGAGCCGAGGCGTCTGCTGACTCTTGGGTTTCGATGATAGCCATCACCTGACCTATTTTTACTACCTCATCTACTTTGAAGAGGATTTCAGAAACTATGCCACTTACTTCGCTGGGCACTTCTGAGTCTACTTTGTCAGTAGCGACTTCTACAATAGCTTCTTCGGCTTCAATAGGGTCGCCTACCTTTTTGAGCCAGTTGGTAACCACAGCTTCAGCCACACTTTCACCCATAGAGGGTAATTTTAATTCGTATCTTGCCATTTCTGTACTACTTTATATCTTTTATTTCTTGTGGAAGGTTCATATTCTTAGTTAAAACACCTAATTTGCTAAGGTCGATGTCGCCGGTAAGCGATAGGATAACCATTTGCGTAGTGTTTGTAGAGGGTTCTACCACCATTAGCAGTTCAGATACTTTGTTAGCATCTTTACCGCCTTTGGTATAGAACTTCACGTTTTGGTTTTTGTCTTTTACGCGCATCAGTTCAGAGAGAGCTGCACTTTTAACATATTGTTGCACTTCAGTTTTCATCACCGAAGCAGCTTTAGCATTCTCGGTAGAGAATACCTTCATACTCTTGAGTTTATTAGCTATATCCATAAACTCTTTAGCATCAGCATCCTTACTATCGATTTTAGAAAGCATCTGAAACATCTTTTGCGAGACCACTAATGTAGTGATGTCATTATTAGCTTCTAATCTATCAAAAGCGGGTTGCCCACAGACACTCATTGCTACGAGTAGTGCGGGCAATATAAATAACTTATTTATCTTCATAATGAGCGTTTATTTTGGTTTGACAATCTTTTTATTTTATTTCCGCAGGAATATAGAAAGGTCGAAATCAAGGAAATAGAGTGATAATAGCACTAAGATAATCAGTACAATCCAGAAAGTTTTATTGAATTGTGCGTTTTTCTTATTCCTACTTTCGCTGCGGATACTGCGCCATTGCTCAGTAAAATGGTTAGAAACGGTTTCGCGGTCTTTGCGAATGCGCGACCCCATCTCGAAAGCGTTGCCTTCTTCTTTCCCCTCATAATAGCGAGGGGTATAATTAAAACGTTTGTTTTTAGGTAATCGAAATAACTTTAGCTTCATAATCTGCAAAGATAATAAATAAATAATAATTAGCAAGTAACAAGTTGCAAAATTTATTCCAAAAGAGTATTCATATTCGAAATAACTTCTTTGATAAAATTCTGTTCGCCTATAATATCGTCAGCAAGGTCAGTTTTGGCTTTTTGCAGCCGAATGATTTTTTCTTCAACGGTATCTTTGCTGACGAAGCGCACCACGTTTACTTTGTTTTTCTGTCCTAAGCGGTGCGCCCTTGCAATGGCTTGTTTTTCAGAAAACGGATTCCACCAAGGGTCTAACAGCAGCACGTATGACGCCTGAGTAAGATTGAGCCCTACCTCGCCTGCTTTAAGCGATATAAAAAAGAACGTGACCTCGGGGTTTTGCTGAAAAGCCTCAACTTCATTTTTGCGCTCGGCAGTAGGGGTACTACCGGTAAGTTTAGCGTATTTCACTCCGTTTTCTTTACACCATTGCTCATAAATGCTTAAGTGAGATACAAAACTGCTAAAAATAAGAGCTTTGTGCGATGCCTGTACCAACTCTTGCATACAATTTACAACCTCTTCGTATTTTCCTGAAGGAATAAGGCTGTCCTTATCTGCCAACATAGGGTGATTGCTGATTTGTCGGAGTTTGGTAAGCATATTCAGCGCATTAAACTCTGTGATAGGCGCTGCAATCTGTAGCAATTGGTTGCGCACTTTTGATTTTTCGCTCTCGTACCACTTAGCCTGTTCTTCGGTAAGAGGGCAATAGATTATTTGGGCTTCCATTTCGGGCAAGTCATCGAGTACTTGCTCTTTGGTGCGCCTGAGCAAGAAAGGACTGATGATAGTTTTCAGCTCTTCTAATGCCTGAAGGTTTTTCTTCTTGCTGATTTCTATCTCGTAGTTTTTGTGAAAAGAAGGGTAACTCTTCAGTATATTGGGGTTGATAAACTGCATTTGCGACCATAAATCGCTCAGGGAATTTTCTATAGGGGTACCACTCAGTGCTATGCGATGGGGGGCTTTCAGACTGTTAATAGCCTTAAAAGTCTTAGAGTTTTTGTTCTTAATACGCTGACTTTCATCGAGGATAATATAGCGAAAATCGAGCTGCTGAAGCTCTTTGATGTCGCGCTCTACGATAGGATAACTGGTAAAAACAAGGTCGTAATTAGTGAGTCGCCTTACTTTTCGCTTGCGCTCTATGCCCGTGCCAACATATTGGGTACACTTTAGGTGAGGGGCAAAGCGCTTAGCTTCGTCATACCAATTGAAAATAAGCGATGAAGGCAAAATAACGAGTACTTTTAGGGCTTCTTTTTGTACCTCTACTCCCGAAAATAGGTCGTTGCTGTCAATAGATTTTTCGGGTAGGCTGTCGTGTATATTTACTAACAGAGCTATTGTCTGTAGGGTTTTCCCGAGCCCCATATCATCAGCCAAGCAAGCGCCTACCCCGTTGTGATAGTGCTGTAGTAGCCACTCAACACCCTCTATTTGGTAGGGGCGTAGCGTTGCTTTTAGCTTATCAGAGGGGGTGTAACTCACTTTTTCTACTAACGACTGTGGTTTTATTTCGGGTATAGCCTCTAATAAAGCGTAATTACTCTTAGCAAGCTGTAGTTTTTCTTTTTGTACCTTAGCATATTTGGCGATAGATTGAAATTTGCTGAACCATTCTTGGGGTATAATGAATATTTTACCGTTGGGGAGTGGGTATATAGGGTTATTTTCTTTGATATTTTTGATTAAATCTTTAAAATCGAATAAAGAATCGCCTTGTTTTACTTTTATGGATAGGTCAAACCAGTCATTTTCGGTGTGTGTGTGGTTGAAAATCAGTTCTGACGGAGCTATAGTTACCTCTTTGCCGCCGTCTATTACGAAAGGGTGAAAGCTAAAACCTGCTGCAATGAGCGATTCTCTGTGGTGCAATAGATGAAAATACGAAGCAAAAGGGTCTGTACTCTCTAAAAAGAAAGTTCCTGATTGATTAGTAAAGCCCATTTGCTCTAAAATAGCATATTTTTTAGCTTCTTCAGTAGTATTTCTTCGGTAATTATAGATAAAAATACGTTTATTATCATCTATTTGTAGGTCAGATTGTATAGTTTTATGCTGATGACTGCTGAAAGCATAGTCATTGTAGTGAAATAGCAGGTGTATTTTATAATGATTAGCAAAAAAGTCGAAAAAGATTTCTATAGCAGTATCAGTCAGTTCATTCCTCTCGATGATGTCAAAGCCTATAGGCAATACTTTTGCATTGCGAAGTATTTTCTTAAGGAATTTCTCAAAATACTCAGGGAAACTTCTCTCTGGTATAATAGTCGTTTCTTTGTTTAAGAAAGGAGTAAGGTGCGATGTTTTAATATGGGCTATTCTCACCACTTTCTTGTTTAAGATAACCCAAGCGTGATGCTTGTTCAGAAACTCTATATGGCTCTGGCAGGGCAATAAGGTTTGCTTGCCATCGTCTAATAGCAGTCGGTAGCGTATGCCCTCTTCTGTTTTTTTCAATTCTAATATAGGTTCGAGTACCTGAGTGGTAGTGAGGACTTGTTTCTTTACTAATTCGTCTTTATGCGTGTAATTGGTAGTGATAAAAAGTTCATTCTTACAGATAAGCATTAGTAGTTTATCTGTTTTATCCTCTATTTGCTCCTGAATATGCTTCTTAGTTTGTGCGTTTTGGTATATTTTAGAGAAAGTATCACCTTTTTTCAGGTATTTTTGGTATAATTCGTTAGGTTGTAGGCTGTTGATAATTGAAAGAGCTTCCTTTTCAGCTGAGGAGAGCTCCCAATTGGGCAAACTGCGCAATACTTCATCAGAAGCTTTTTTGTAAAATACGCAGTAGCCATTGCGCTGTTCGGCAATATAAGCATTGGGCAGCACAAGCTCTATAATAGGGTGAAAAGTGAAATCGATGAAAAGAAACATATAATAGGCAAAGTATTATTGTGTAAAAATCCCTGCATATTTAGATATACAGGGATTTTAAACTATGAAATAAGAACATTAAACTTTATGAGAATAGACGCTCAAAGAAGTTTTTACGTTTTTCGTTCATTGATTGATCTACGTGGTAGATATTGTCAGAAACACTTACATTGCTATTATCAATAGAATTAACAGTTTCTGCTGTGAAAGCATTTTGGTTCTCAGACATAATGCTAATCACAAAGTCGATATAGTCTTTACCTTGTTTTGTCAAATAGTTTTTGAAGAAGCGGCTACTAAGTTCAACGCCTCCTATTTTCTCCATTTTCAAAAGAGACTCGTAAAAAGGAGCCAAATAGTTATTGATAGCAGCTTCAGGTACAGATTTACGTCTGCCGATGTAGTGAGTAATGTTGCCCATAGCATCGCGGCGCATTTCAAAATCGGTTACTACCCAGTAGTATTCACCTGTTTTAGCTAAGTTTTTAATCACACCTACGAAGTTATTGCCTACTTTTAAGTTATCCCAAAGGAGTTTGAAGATAAGTTTAGGCATATCGGGGTGGCGTATAAGGTTATGAGGCTGCCCGATAAGTTCGCTTGCAGAGTAGTGAGCTACAGCGCAGAATACATCGTTTACATTGGTAATAGTACCTTTTACGTCTGTTTCGCTAATAAGGGTTTTGGTCTTGTCCCATTGTACTTCGCGGTCAATAGGGGTAGGTCTTTCAATAGTAGGGATAGGATTTGTAAAATCTGACATACTGTTTACTTTTTTTTAATGATTATTATTTTATAGTTCCATCGCCTGATTATGAAAACAATCTGCCAAAGAAACTCTTGCGTTTTTCGTTCATAGCATCGCTTACCGTTACGATGTCATCTGATATTACTTTGTTAGAATCCATTGGAGCCATAGGTATATCTTGGAAGGCTACATCTTCGCGGTTTTCGTTCATCACATCAATGATAAAGTCGATGTAGTCTTTACCTTGTTTATCCAAATAGTTTTTGAAGAAACGAGCACTTAAGTCCATACCTCCTACTTTTTCAAGTTTTACGAGGGTTTGGTAAAGAGGAGCTACGTAATTATCAATTACCCCTTTAGGCACTGACTTACGGCGAGCGATGTAGTGAGTGATGTTGCCTGCACTGTCGCGACGCATTTCAAAGTCGGTGATTACCCAATAATACTCTCCTGATTTAGCCAAGTTTTTCACTACCCCAGCAAAGTTATTCCCTAATTTAAGGTTATCCCAAAGGAGTTTAAAAGTGATTTTAGGCATATCAGGGTGACGGATAATGCTATGAGGCTGCCCAATCATTTCAGCAGCTGTATAACCACAAACGGTGCAAAATACGTCATTTACGTTAGTAATGCGCCCATAAACATCGGTTTCACTGATAATTACTTTTGATTTATCCCATACCACTTCTTTATCAATAGGGGTAGGGCGTTCTACGGTGAGCTCAATGTCTCTATAATCTCTAATCATTGCAAAATTTTATTTTGGTTATTATCGCACAAAGATAAATCTTTTTATTAATAAAGCCATACTTTTTTATCATAAACTTTTCATAAAAGTTTTAATACTGACTTTTTTCTTCTTTTATAAAGTTGATTATCAGTTGTTTGATTTCTCTTCTACAGAAGGCTCTTCTTCTGGTTTTTCCTCTTTATCCTCATCAATTTCTTTGGTGTACTTGTTGTACAAGAAAGAAGCTATTAGCATCAATACCCCCAATGATACGAATACTATCGTTTTGCGCAGCGTATCTAAGTGGGTAATGTCGTAGAAAAATAATTTCAACACACTAAAACTGATAAGTACAATACCCGAAACACGTAGGTATTTCTTCTTTTTGAAAAGCCCTAATACTAACAATAGTACCGCATAGGCTCCCCATAGTATGGTAAGTCCTAATTTGTAGTTAGAGCTCGATTCATACAATTCCGTCCAATGCAATAGCTCACTGCTGCTTACCCATAAGGCTACTAAGTGTAGCAATAACTCTAATTTTAGCTTAGATTTTGCCGATAAGTTGAGGAACTTTTGCAATTGCCAGATAGTATAACACAAAGCAGCAAATGCTATTATACCCAAATATCTGATGTTTAAGAACCACAACGAAAGCTGATAACCTCTAGCCGCCTCGCTTATATAACGTTCGCGCAACTCGCTAAAGTAGTACAAGCCTATGGTCATAAATAAGGCCCCCAGAATAAAATTGATGCCCATTTGTACTTCAGCCAGCGTTTTTTGTTTGTTGTATTTGAGGTTCAGCATACTGTAGCCCGATGCAAATAGCAAGCAGTAGATAAGTAGCCAGATATTTTTGAACAGCGATAAATCTTCCATTAGCATAGCATTGTCTAACGCATTAGGGTATTGCAAAATGCGCATATCGCATAACACGATAATTTCGCGGAAGAAGGTACAAAACAGCGAACCTACTGAGAATATATTCAAAAAGAAAGTAATCGAATTGGCATACTCTCCTCCGCCTTTCACTTTCTGATGTATATAAGCCATAAAAGAGGTGGCAGCCGCATACAATAGGGCGTTTACAAATAATGAATTGGCAAACGGAGTAACGTAATCGGCAGTAGAGAGTAGGTAGATGTTGTAAGAACCTTTATACCAGTCTATTAATAGGCTTCCGGTAGCTAACACCAATACCCCGTAGCTGATGCGCTCATACACTGCCAAGGCTTTGGTGCGCCCTAACCAGAATAATAGAGCCGCTTCAGCACTCCAGAATAGCGTAATCCACGAACCTTTAAATTGTATAGGGATTACTAAGGTGGCGAACGAAAGCGCTGATACTAACACCAAATATTTCAGTTGCGTAGAAGGTACTTTTTTCAGATGGAAATAAGCCGCTACGCCAAAGTGCAACAACGCATTGCACAAGGTGAAAAGAGCTACCCACGTATTGTCGTGGTAATGGTTGTTGATGAGCCAAGCTCCTAAGCCATAGAATGTTAAGCTGTTGATAAGGAACAGCGCCACATCTACGGTGCTAAGTTCGGGCTCTTGGTGTAGCTTCTGTGCTATAAACGAGAGGTAGAAAGTAGTAAAAGTAACAAAATTAAAGGTTAGGAAGGCACTGAAATACACTTCGTTATCAGCTAGTTCCCAAGTCGAAAGCAGTAATACCCACGTGAATAAGAACGCAGAGATGAGCAAGGAATTCCACCGCTTGTAGAACGATAGCACCAGCACCCCTATATTGATGATAGCCGTGTAGGCAAAGAGAATATCTACCCGCCCAGAGTTATTGCTCAGCAAGAAAGGCACAGCATAGCTGCCCACTAAGCCAATAAGGGCTATCACCACCTGATTATAGCTAAGCGATGCCAATACCGTAAAGGCGGTAAAGAGGAACATCAGTATAAAGGTGAGCGACTGCGGGAAAAAGTCGAAGACAGAATACGCTATAAAGGTAACGAAATAGAAAATAGCCATAGCACCACTGACTAACACAGCGCTAAAATTCTCGTATTTCTTCTTGAGCACAGCTCCGGTTACAAATAGAGCAACCCCCGTTAGGTAACCCAAAACTAAGCGCATAGCTGGGCTGATAAGGTTGTGGTCGATAGAATATTTCACCCCTATAAATACCCCAATTAGGATAATACCAATCCCTATTTTGCTAAATAAATTCTCTCCGATAAAGCGCTCCCAATCTCGGTTTTTATTCTTTCCTAATAGGTCATCAAATGATTTTTCAAACACAGGCTCTTTTTCCTTTTTGTTATAAAAAGAAGCGGTAGGAGCAGCTTCAGCTACAGGAGCAGTAGGCGCCTGAGCCTCTTCAGCTATAGGCTCGGCTACAGATTCTACTTCCTCAGTAATAGGTTCAGTTGTGGTCTCTTCAACAATAGGTTGTTCAGTAGTAACCTCTTCAACAATAGGTTGTTCAGTAGTAATTTCCTCAACAATAGGTTCAGCAGTAACTTCCTCAACAATAGGTTGTTCAGCAGCAGCCTCTTCAACAATAGGTTCAACTACGGTTTCTGAAGCAGTAGGCATTGTAGCCATTTCAGCTTTCATTTTCCATATAGTTTCTTTGATGCCTTTTACTTCTTTGATAAAGTCGTATTGTCTATCTACTACGTTATCTACTTTGTCGATTAAGGTATCTAAATCTTTATCTATGCGCATAGGTTTCTTGATTGAAGCGGAATGTTCGCTTTCGATTTCAGAGTACAAAAGTAATGAATAATTTTTAGAAAGCAAATAAAAGAAGAAAAATCTTTTATACCTACCTTCCTTTTACTTTGGATATACGTACCCTTTAGGACGAGCGAAGGAAAGTCGGCGAGCTGGCACAGCCGAGTATGTGACGAAGGATAAGCGAAGGATAAGCGAACTCCAGCCCCTCTTATTAAACTAAATAATTTGCTAATTGATAAATAATTTATACCTTTGCCCCACTAATTAATTCACTAACAAATGGATTTAACAGCCTACCATTATGTTTCTCTCTTTCGTGAGAACATTCAGAAGTACCCTAAGAAAGAGGCACTGATGAGGAAAATTGACGCTCATTGGCAACCGATTTCTTGGGAAAAATTGGGCACCATCACTACTCAGCTTTCTAAGGCATTGCTACAGCAAGGGGTTGCCCCACAGCAAACGGTGGGTATCCTCTCTCAGAATACCCCCCAATGGACACTTACCGACCTTGCGTGTTTGCAAATACGCGCCGTAACCGTACCTATCTACACTTCTAACACTGCTGAACAAGCCCTCTACGTGATGAATCACGCTGAGATAAAATTCCTCTTTGTAGGAGATGAAAAACAATATCTCAAGGCTTTAGAAGTAGCCGACCAATGCCCTTCTCTACAGAAAATAATCCTTTTTGATGACCATATACCGCTAAAAGAACAAAAATACTCTATCCACTGGACGGACTTTTTGGCTTTAGGCAATAATAATGCCTTAGATGAGGAGTTACAACAGCGCATAGATAGTAGAGATTTATCTGACCTTTTTACGGTTATCTACACTTCGGGTACTACGGGCGAGCCTAAGGGGGTTATGCTTACTTACGAAAATCTGGCTTATCAGATGCTTGGTCACTCGCAAAGGCTTGAGGTAGATGACACCGATTCTTCGCTGTCGTTCTTGCCGCTAACGCACGTATATGAGCGCGCTTGGACGTTCTTCTGTCTTTACAAAGCGATTGTGGTTTATTATTTAGAAGATACTAATTTGGTGCGCGAAGCCCTTGCTGAGGTGCGTCCTACGCTGATGTGTGCTGTGCCGCGCTTTTATGAGAAAATATTCGCTACCGTGCACGATAAGGCTGATGCTTCGTCCTTTGCAAAGCGAATGCTCTTCAAATTGGCTGTTAAAACAGGTCGCAGGGTATTAACCCTCAAAGAGCAAAACCGCAAACCATCATTTTTATTGAAAAAGGCGTATAACTTTTTTGATAAAATGGTCTATACCAAGCTTAAAGCGGTTTTGGGCGGACGTATTAAGTTTATGCCTTGCGGAGGTGCCAATCTTGAGCCGAGTATAGGGCGTTTTTTCCAATCGATAGGCATCAATGTCAAATTGGGCTACGGAATGACCGAAACTACGGCTACTGTATCTTGTTGGGGTGATAATCGTTTCAATTTACAGTCAGTAGGTACACTAATGCCCAATGTGCAAGTGCGCATAGGCGAGGATAATGAGATATTAGTAAAAGGAGGTATGGTGATGAAGGGGTATTATAAGAACCCTGAAGAAACGGCTAAGGCTTTTACTCCTGATGGCTTTTTGCGTACGGGTGATGCTGGTAGAATAGACGGTAATAACAATCTTTTCATCACTGAGCGCATTAAAGAGTTGATGAAGACTTCTAACGGAAAATATATAGCCCCTCAGCTGATAGAAGGTAAGGTGGGCAAGTATAACCTTATTGAGCAAATAGCGGTGATAGCCGATGGCAAGAAGTTTGTATCAGCTTTGATAGTGCCTAATTATGAGATGCTTACTCAGGCATTCAAAGACCTCAATATTAAATATAAAAACACGGCAGACCTCATTAAGCACAGTCAAGTAATAGAGTATATAGGCAAGCAGTTGCAGAAGTTCCAAAGTGATTTACCTGATTATGAGCAGATAAAAAAATTCACCCTGCTGCCTACTGCTTTTTCTATTGAGCGCAATGAGATTACTCCTACGCTTAAGCTTCGCCGCAAGGTGATTTATGCTAATTATAGTCGTGAGATAGAAGCAATGTATCGCTAATCAGCTATTTGCTTAATTGCCAATTAGGGGCTGCTTCAATACTGATGACTTCTTTCTTCACGGGGTGCTCAAAAGTGAGTTTATAGGCGTGCAAACAGATGCCCCCGTCGGGGTTAGAGCGTTTAGCACCGTATTTTAGGTCGCCTTTTATGTGCAATCCTATAGCAGCTAATTGGGCTCTTATCTGGTGATGCCTACCTGTGATAAGGTCTATTTCTAATAGGTGATAATGGTCAAAAGACTTCAATAATTTATAGTGCAGTACGGCTTTTTTGCTGTGCTGCACTTCTTTATTATGCGCTACTGATTTGTTTTGTTTTTCATTGCGCACTAACCAGTGGGTAAGAGTGCCTTCAGTAGTAGGGGGCATTGCATCTACTAATGCCCAATAGGTTTTCTGTACCTGCGCTTTGTCGGCAAACATAGCATTTAGCCTACTGAGGGCTTTGGAGGTTTTAGCAAAAAGAACTACCCCAGTGGTAGGACGATCTAACCGATGTACTACACCGAGGTATGCTTCACCAGGTTTGTTGTATTTTTTTTTCAGGTAAGCCTTTAGATGTTCGCTAAGGGGGGTATCGCCAGTTTTGTCGCCCTGCACAATGTCACCCACGCGCTTGTTTATGCCTATTACGTGATTGTCTTCGTATAGCACGTCTACGTTTTCGGCGTTTGTTGTAAGTTTCATAATGTCGTTTATTTCTAAAGTAAAAGAAGCGCATTCCGTCATAGAAGAGCCCTAATAATAAGATAGCAACAGAGAGTAGTAAAGTATAGAGTTGCCATTGTTGGGCTATGTAGAAATAGCCTGCGCAGAAGCCTCCTAAGAAGAAAAAGGTAATGATAAATAGCCGCAGCCGTATACGGTTGCGTAGTTCTATCAAATATGTTTCATAGTGATTTTTATGAAGGTAAAGCAGTTGCGATAGTTCGATACCAAGGTCGGTGAAGAGCCCTGTTAGATGGGTAGTACGCACTACCGAATTAGATGTTTTGGTAACGAAGGCATTTTGTAGCCCCATAGCGAAGAGTAGTATACAAGCGGTTATATTCTGGGGTATACCACCTATTGAGAAAGTGTTTAACCCCCATACCAATAATAACAAAAAGCATTCTAAAAGGGTAGGGGCTAGGTATTTATTGTGTTTGCGGTGATAATTGGCGTACTCTATCAGTAGTCCAGAGCAGAAAGAACCCGCTAAGAAAGCAAAGATATAAAGGAAGTAGATAAGCCCTTTCCAAAACTCGGCTACAGATACATCGTAGATGAAGTAAGCAAAATGCCCAGTAACATTGGTGGTGAGTTTATCCATAAACAAAAAGCCGGTAACGTTCACCATTCCTGCAACGAATGAGAGCACTACGGCTATTTGTAAATTATGTTTGGCAGTTCGACTTTTCCCTTGATGTCTAAACATTTTTCGGCATTCTAATAACTTTCGTTTTCATTAGGAAAGTCAACGCTTTTAACATCGGCTATATAGTGGGTTACTGCTTCGTTGATAACTTCTTGTAGGTTAGCGTATTTGCGCAAGAATTTAGGGTGAAACTCATTGCTCATTCCCAGCATATCGTGCATTACTAATACTTGTCCATCAACACCATTGCCAGCCCCAATACCTATGATAGGTATTCGTACGCTCTTAGCTACCTCTTTAGCCAAAGCAGCAGGTATTTTCTCTAATACTATTGCAAAACAGCCTAACTGCTCTAATAGTTTAGCATCTTCTTTTAGTTTTTGAGCTTCAGCTTCTTCTTTTGCGCGCAGACCAAACCCACCAAATTGGTGTATGGATTGCGGAGTGAGTCCTAAGTGTCCCATTACGGGTATGCCAGCATTTACTATTCGTCTGATGCTCTCTGCTTCCTCTTTACCCCCTTCTAATTTGATAGCGTGAGCCCCACTTTCTTTCATTATGCGAGTAGCTGAACGCAATGCTTTCTTAGGGTCAGACTGATAAGTACCAAAAGGCAAATCTACTACTACCAAAGCACGTGTAACGCCTCTTATCACAGAAGAAGCGTGATAAATCATCTGGTCTAAAGTGATAGGTAGGGTAGTTTCGTGTCCTGCCATTACGTTGCTGGCAGAGTCGCCTACTAATAGTACATCAATACCTGCACTATCTAATAATTTAGCAAAAGTATAATCGTAGGCAGTAAGCATTGATATCTTCTCGCCATTGGCTTTCATTTCTACTACCGATTTGGTAGTTACGCGTTTGTATTCTTTTCTAACAGCTGACATTTTCTTATGTTTTTATAAAATTAATTACACTCTCTTATCTTCTCTATGATAAGTTCATAATGGTTATAATGTTTTACAAAATCGAGGTCAGTAACATCGATAATGAGTGAGTTGATAGCGGTATTCTTCTGTATGAAATCTAAATATCCGTAATGTATTTTCTTCAGATAATCAGGCGATATATTCTGTTCATATGCTCTTCCGCGCTTTTTGATGTTCTCAATCAGGCGGTCAGTATTCTGGTATAAGAATACGTACAAATCAGGCTTGATAATTTGGTTGTAGAGTAGGTAGAAGAGCTTTCGGTATAGTACAAACTCATCTTCGCTAAGAGTAACTTTAGAAAAAATAAGCGATTTAAATATATCGTAATCTGATACTACAAACTCCTTAAATAAATCCATTTGGGCAAGCTGCTCGCGCATCTGTTGGTAGCGCTCTGTTAAGAACGACATTTCTAAGGTAAAACCGTATTGTTTAGGATTTTCGTAGAATTTAGGCAAGAAAGGATTGTCAGAAAACTGCTCTAAGATGAGCTTAGCATTAAAGTCTTCAGCTATCTTAGTTGCCAATGTAGTCTTCCCAGAGCCTATATTCCCTTCTATAGCTATATATTTATAGTTCAGAAAAGGTGATTTCTGTGCAGGGAATGTCAGTTGGTCAGATAGGCGTTGCACAGGCGATGGGTCATCGGTAGTGCGTAGCAGTTCACCTATTGTTTTCTGTAGTATAGGGTGTACTTTCTGTTCATCGAGGGCTGCTAAAGGGCGTAGTACGAACTTGCGTCGGTGTAGCAGAGGGTGTGGTATTGTCAGTAGTTCACTATTGATAACCTTATCGTCATAAAACAGTATATCAAGGTCAATAGTGCGCGATTGATACCCCTTTTGGTTGGGTACGCGCTCTCTTCCTAACTCGTGTTCTATCTGTAGTAATTGCGATAACACTTCCTCTGGCGACAGAAAGGACTTACATAACAAACAAGTATTTAGGAATGCCTCGCCTGCAAAACCCCACGAAGGTGTTTCGTAAATAGGGGCAATATCAACGATAGTACCCACTCGCATGGCAATTCCTTCAATAGCTTGCTGCAAGTATGCTTTCCGGTTTCCCAGATTGCTCCCCAATGATATGTATATATCGTGATTCAAAAAACTAACTCTTCAAATATTTCTCTACATTTTCATAGATACGTCCTTCTATATCGGTAGTATCACCTGGTATAAACTTCTCGCCCATTATGTTCTCGTAGAGCTCTATATAGCGGTCTGAAACCGATTGCACATAAGCATCACTCATTTCAGGCACTTTTTGTCCTTTTTCACCTTGAAAGCCTTGCGAGATAAGCCACTGGCGTACAAATTCTTTTGATAGTTGTATTTGGGGTTCTCCTTTTTCTTGGCGTTCGTCATATCCTTCTTTGTAGAAGTAGCGAGAAGAATCCGGAGTGTGAATTTCATCTATAAGCACTATTTCGCCATCGCGAGTTTTGCCAAATTCGTATTTAGTATCTACTAATATAAGTCCGTGTTTTGACGCTATTTCGGTGCCACGAGCAAAGAGCGCATAGGTATATTTCTCCATTAAGCGATAGTCTTCTTCACTTACGATACCTCTTCTGATAATCTCCTCGCGCGATATATCTTCATCGTGTAGTCCTTGTTCTGCCTTAGTAGCAGGGGTGATGATAGGGTGTTGAGGGAAAATATCAAACTCTCTCAATCCTTCAGGTAGCGCTACCCCTGATAGCATACGCTTACCGTTTTTGTACAGACGAGCAGCGTGTCCGGCCAAGTAGCCACGTATTACCATTTCCACTTTTAGGGGTTCGCATACCTGCCCAATAGATACGTTAGGGTCGGGCGAGGCAGTTAGCCAGTTGGGTACTATATCTTCAGTTTGCTCTAAGAAGCGTACAGCCATTTGGTTGAGTATTTGTCCTTTGTAAGGTATCCCTTTAGGAAGGATAACGTCAAAAGCTGAAATACGGTCGGTAGCAATCATTATGAGGGTATCATCTTTCAGCTGATACACATCGCGTACTTTCCCTCTGTATACTGATTTTTGTTTGGGAAATTTAAAGTTAGTTTTTGTTATGGTATTCATCATTCTAAAAATTTAGATAATATTCATTCTCGCGGCAAAAGTACAAAATAATTGTCAATTATCAAGTATTTGACAAAATTTGATGCTAAATATTTCAAAATTAAACCTTTTGCCTTTCTTTTAGGTTGTTAATAATACGTGTTTTTTACTATCTTAATCAAAATTTTTGATACCCGTTTGATACCGATTTTTTTTATTATCTTTGCCCCGCTAATTTAATTAAAATATAATGGAAAAGATAAAATACACTCTTCGTTTCAACCGCAAAAACCAACTTAATAAACACGGACAGGCACCCATACAAATTGAATGCTATTTAAACGGCAAACGTAAATACTTTGATACTAAAATTAAGGTAGCACCTACACAATGGCACGAAAAAACAAAAACAATCAAAGGGACGCCTAATGCTATACAGCAAAATGCCCTTATATCTGAAATGCTTCGTACATTAGAAAATTATGAAATTGAACGAATAAACAATAATAAAGCTATTAATCTGGAAATGCTATCTAATGCTTTAAATTCCTCCAAAAATAATACTTTTAACTCTTGGTGTGCTTTGCAAATTGAAAAAGATACAGTAAAACAAAGCACAAAAAAAGCTCTTTTATTAACTATTAAGCACCTTAATAACTTTAATAAACATTTGTCTTTTTCTGATATTGATTTTGATTTTTTAAAATCCTTTGAAAAGTATTTGCTTGAACAAAATTTAAAAGCTAATAGTGTAGCTACACACTTGCGCCTTGTTCGTAAGTTTGTTAATTTGGCTATAAATTCCGACCTTATGAATATAAATCAATATCCTTTTAGAAAATTCAAAATAACAGTAAAAAAAACTGATAAGGCGTTTTTATTAGCTTCTGAAATTGAACAAATAGAAAATGTAACACTAACAGACAAAAAACTAATATATGCCCGTGATTTGTTTTTATTTTCTGTTTATACGGGGCTACGTTATTCTGATATTATAACGCTTCGCCCGTCTAATATAGTAACTATTAACGGGCAAAAGTGGATAGAAAAAAAGCAGCAAAAAACTGATGAAAAATTAATGATACCTATATACTTACTTTTTAATGGGAAACCCCTAAAAATCATAGGAAGTAACTATATTTTTGGTAGTATGCAAGTTTTTAAGTTTATAAGAAATGATACATTAAACAGATATATTAAACGAATTTGCGAACTTGCAGGCATTGAAAAGCACATTACTTTTCACAGCGCACGACACACAACCGCTACATATTTACTAAGTAAGGGGGTAAATATATACGTTGTACAAAAGATTTTAGGGCATAGCAAAATAGATACAACGCAAATATATACACACTTAATAGACGAAACAATGATAAACAGCCTACAAAGCGTTAATTTCTAATTATTTAGTTTGATTTTCTTTTTTTAGCACTCTTCGGAGTGCTTTTTTATTTTCCAATCTAACTTGCTGATTTTCAATATAAACCCAAATTTGGGTTTATATTGATTTTTAGGCACTTATGTAACTTGTTGATTTTCAGTATAAACGAAAAAAAATGAGTTTGTATTGATTATCAGTGGGTTACATTTTTTTGCTTGTATGATACCCTACGAACGTACCTGTATCGAAGTACCTGCTTCATTACAGGTTCCTGCTTGCTGATGCTTGGTTCTTGTGTCCTTGGTTGGTGATGCTTGTTGCTTCATTACAGG
>NZ_QBKG01000018.1:2111-37763 GCF_003054025.1 Capnocytophaga leadbetteri | reverse complement strand
ACGGTAGCGAGTGTAACTATCCATACAGCTACACCTACAAGCGCTACAACGCCACGTATCGACCCAAGTACTGGTAATGTCATTATTCCAACAGGCACGCCAAGCGGCACTTATACTATGACTTACTACTTGTGCGAGCGAGCTAATAGCAGCAATTGTAGCACACCTACAACAGTAACAGTAACCGTAGTAGGGGTAAGCACTCCAACCGTAACGCCAACGATAATAACAGTAGGCGAAGAATATACCGTAACGGGTACTATTACCACCCCAACAACAGTAGGCAATATTCTTACTAATGATGGTATCGGCGGACAAACACCAACGGTAGCGAGTGTAACTATCCATACAGCTACACCTACAAGCGCTACAACGCCACGTATCGACCCAAGTACTGGTAATGTCATTATTCCAACAGGTACGCCAAGCGGTACTTATACTATGACTTACTACTTGTGCGAGCGAGCTAACAGCAGCAATTGTAGCACACCTACAACAGTAACGGTAACTGTAGTAGGGGTAAACACCCCAACGGCACCTATTAATATAGTAGCTAATCCTGATGGTACAGTAACTATCCGCACCACAATAGGAGGCATGGTAACAAGCGTACTAACTAACGATACCCTCGAAGGATTGCCAGTTACTATAGGAACAGTATCTCTTACTTGGACGACTGCTACCCCTACAGGCTTCACCCTCAATAATGATGGTACTATATCGGTAGCGTCTAACACAGCAGTAGGATTCTATACAGTTTCGTATACTATCTGTGCTACTCGTGGTAGCGATCGAGCTTGTGCTACTTCATTTGTCGAAGTGAGAGTCGTGAGCGATGTAGTAACGCCTACTATCGAGGCAAATGGCGACACCTTTACTTATACGGGTACACAGTTAGTAGGCAATATTCTTACTAATGACAAATTAAATGGAGTGCCAAACCCATCGGTAAATAGTGTAACTATCAGTACCTCAACTCCTACAACGGGCAATGTACCATTTATTAATCCATCAACAGGCGAAGTAATGGTACCACCATATACGCCTTCAGGCACTTACACTATCAACTATAATGTATGTGTAAAAGGAGTTAGCATATGCAGTACAGCCTCAGTAGTAGTGATAGTGCCTCCGACGCCAACACCAACGCCAACAGTTGTGCCAGTAGCAGTTAATGATAGTGCGGCAACACCTCGCAATACGCCGGTAACTATTGATGTACTATCGAATGACACCCCTAACGGAGCTACAACTCCTAATGTGGTAACAGTACCGCAAAATGGTACAGCAGTAGTAAATCCTGATGGTACTATAGAGTATACACCACACACAGGCTTTAAGGGGGTTGATACCTTTGTTTACGAGCTTTGCAACGCCGATGGTTGTGCAACGGCTACAGTGAGCATCGAGGTAACTCATAAGCTAATAGTGTACAATGGTATATCAGTAGGCGGCGATAAGAACAATCACTTCCATATAGCAGGTATAGAGGCTTACCCTAACAATACGGTGCGTATTTACAACCGTTGGGGAGTAAAAGTATGGGAGGCACAAAGCTATGATAATGTTCGCAACGTATTCAAAGGCATCTCTAACGGACGAGTAACGATAGAGGCAGCCGACAAGTTGCCACAGGGTACTTACTATTACGTTATTGAATACGTAGATGAGAACAATCAACAGCAATCTATGGTAGGTTGGTTATACTTGAAGAGGTAAAATTAATTAGCCAATTAGCTAATTTGATAATAAAAAAGCTCAGGATTTATGTCCTGAGCTTTTTTATTACCTATACAAGATATAGGAAGAGCGAACGATGAGCGAACGATGAGCGAAGGATAAATAATTTCCTAATTTGCTAATTGGCAAATTATTCTTACCTTTGCCGTATGAATGATACTGATATAACCCCTATACTCGAAAATACCCCGTCTTTGCAACGGAACTCACGTCCGCAGCCTACTATCGAGCGCGGCAAAATACCCCCTCAAGACCTTAATCTCGAAGAAGTTATCTTGGGGGCTATGCTCATTGATAAGAAAGGAGTTGATGATGTTATAGATATTCTAAACCCTGAGGTTTTTTACAAAAAACAACACCAGCTTATCTATCAGGCTATCTTTGAGCTTTTCAACCAATCAGAAGCTATCGACCTACTGACCGTAGCCGAGCAGTTGCGCCGTACGGGCAACCTCGAAGCGGCAGGAGGTGAGTTTTACCTTATCAACCTCACTCAACGAGTATCGTCGTCTGCCAATGTAGAGTTTCACGCCCGCATCGTTTTGCAGAAGTTTATCAAGCGAAAGCTGATAGAAATATCAGCCAAAATCATAGAAGACGCTTATGATGATACCCGCGATGTGTTCGACTCATTAGACAATGCGGAGCAGATGCTCTATGAGGTAACCCAAGGCAACCTAAAACGCTCAAGCGAAGCAGCAGGCGATTTGGTACTAAAGGCACTGAAAAAAATACAAGAACTTTCTAATAAAACCGATGGCTTTAGTGGGGTGCCCTCTGGCTTTACTAAGCTCGACCAACTGACCTCAGGCTGGCAAGCTAGCGACCTTATTATCATAGCCGCACGCCCTGGTATGGGTAAAACAGCCCTTACCCTTTCGATGGCGCGCAATATAGCCGTAGGGCAGAACATACCGGTAGCTTTCTTTTCGCTCGAGATGTCGGCAGTACAGCTTATCACCCGTCTGATTTCTTCTGAAACAGGACTTTCGTCAGAAAAGTTGCGTACCGGAAAACTCGAAGAACACGAGTGGTTTGTGCTGAATACTAAGGTAAAAGATCTCGAAAAAGCTCCTTTGTATATAGACGATACTCCCTCGATTTCTATATTCGACCTCCGCGCTAAAGCACGCCGCCTTTCTACCCAATTTGGCATCAAGCTTATAGTTATCGACTATCTACAGCTGATGACGGCAGGCGCTAGCAAAGGGGTAGGCAACCGTGAGCAGGAAATATCTACTATCTCGCGTAACCTGAAGGCATTAGCTAAAGAGTTAGACATACCTGTTATCGCCCTATCACAGCTTTCGCGTAATGTAGAGGCACGCCCAGGACATAAGCGTCCGCAGCTATCCGACTTGCGCGAGTCTGGAGCTATAGAGCAAGATGCCGACATCGTTTCGTTTATCTATCGACCTGAATACTACAAGATTAACGAATGGGATGACGAAGCCCAAACCCCTACAGCAGGGCAAGCTGAGTTTATAGTAGCTAAGCACCGCAATGGGGGGTTAGATAATATACGCTTGAAATTTGAAGGGCATTTGGGTAGGTTTGCTAATTTAGATGAATACGGATATACACCTTTTGCTACTCAAGAGTTAGGTTCGAAGATGAATGATAAGGTAGCCTTTGAGCCCCTACCTACAGGGCAACCCTCGCAGGCTTTTGGCACTCCTGAGCCTACCGATGATACCGGTGTTCCATTTTAAAAAAAATAACTAACAGATGAAGAAAAGACAGCCTATACAGTCAGCACCAGAGCCCGAAGTAATTTACTTAGCGGGAGGATGCTTTTGGGGTACCGAGCACTTTTTTAAGCAAGTGCGCGGAGTACTAAGCGTGCAATCGGGCTACGTAAACGGACATACTAATAAGCCTACTTACGAAGAGGTGGTAACGGGCGAGACGGGTTATGCTGAGGCTGTAAAGCTGACTTACGACCCTCAGCAGCTGAGTTTTAAGAAACTGCTTGCGCTATTTTTTCCTACTATTGACCCTACCTCGCTCAATCAGCAAGGCACTGATGTAGGTACTCATTACCGCACGGGCATTTATTACGTGAATGAGCAACAGCGCATTACCGCTGAGCACGCCCTGCGCAAGCTCGCTACCCATTATACACAGCCCATAGTGGTAGAGTGCGAACCTTTTAGGGTATTTCAGCCTGCTGAAGACTGGCATACCGATTATTTGGCTAAATTTCCTTCAGTAGATTGTCATATCGCCCCTGAGGTACTCGCTAATGCCAGAATGGCAAACCCGATTAAACTTGGTGGTAACCGATGCCCTCTTAAAAGGCTTTATCCAATTAAGAATTGAATCATACTCAAAATTCAAAAAAAAGATGATAAAATCGTATCTTTCAAAAATATTTGCCGCTATTGTTAGAAAAAGGATAGACCGATGGGCAAAAAATCCTATCGCTACACAGCAAAGGGTATTTGAGCAACTGATAGCACAAGCTAAAGACACGGCTTTTGGGAGCGACCATCATTTTGATGAGATTAAAAACTATGATGATTTTGCAGCCCGTGTGCCCATACGCGATTATGAGGCATTGCGCCCTTATATAGAGAGGGTAGTGGAGGGGGAACCCAATGTGCTATGGAAAGGAAAACCACTCTATTTTGCCAAAACTTCAGGCACTACCAGTGGGGCAAAGTATATACCTATTACCAAAGCCTCTATGCCTTTCCACATACAGGCAGCCCGCGATGCCATACTCTGCTATATACACGAAACTAAAAAAGCTGCTTTTGTAGAGGGGAAAATGATATTCCTGCAAGGGAGTCCGATATTGGGTGAAAAAAACGGTATTAAAACCGGTAGACTCTCAGGGATTGTAGCCCATTACGTGCCTGCCTACTTACAGCGCAACCGTATGCCCTCTTATAAAACAAATTGTATTGAGGATTGGGAGACAAAGGTAGAAGCTATAGTTACCGAGACTTTCTCGCAAAATATGACCCTTATTAGCGGTATTCCTTCGTGGGTGTTAATGTACTTCGAGCGACTCTATACACGCTCAGGGCTGAAAGTAGGAAAGCTCTTCCCTAACTTCAATCTTTTTATCTACGGAGGGGTGAACTACGAGCCTTATCGACAAAAGTTTGAGCACCTTATAGGGCGGAAGGTAGATAGTATAGAGCTCTACCCTGCCAGCGAAGGTTTTTTTGCTTACCAAGATAGTCAGACCGAAAAAGGAATGCTTTTATTGCTCAATGCGGGTATTTTCTACGAATTTGTAGAAGCTGATACTTTCTTTAGCGAGCAACCTAAGCGGGTGCCTCTACAAGAGGTACAGTTAGGGGTGAATTACGCCCTTATTATCTCTACCAATGCAGGTTTATGGGGCTATAATATAGGTGATACGGTACAGTTTACCTCTCTTGCTCCTTATCGTATAGTAGTAACAGGGCGTATTAAGCATTTTATTTCGGCTTTTGGCGAACACGTGATAGCCAAAGAGGTAGAAGAAGCTATGCAGCAAGCACTTGAAGCTACAGGGGCAGGGATTACTGAGTTTACCGTAGCTCCGCAAGTCAATCCTACTGAGGGGCAATTGCCTTACCACGAGTGGTTTGTAGAATTTGAACAAAAACCTGCTGATATACAACGTTTTGCGCAAGTGATAGACGAGGCATTACAAAAGCAAAATATGTATTATTACGACCTAATACAGGGTAAGGTGCTACAGCCGCTAAAAATTACTGAAGTACCTGCTGGAGGGTTTGCTAGCTATATGAAGTCGCTTGGCAAACTCGGTGGTCAGAACAAAATACAGCGATTGGCAAATGACCGTAGTGTAGTAGATAAATTAAAACTTTTTTAAGAAAAATTTGGCAGTTTCAAAATAATGTACTACTTTTGGCACGCTTTTATAAATAAACAAACCTTTGCGATATGAACTTTCCGTCTGATTTGAAATATACTAAAGACCACGCTTGGGTGCGCCGCGAGGGCAATACCGCTACAGTAGGTATTACCGACTTTGCGCAACGAGAGTTGAGTGACATCGTATATGTAGAAGTAGAAACGGTAGGCGAAACTCTGCCTCAGGATACTATTTTTGGTACGGTAGAAGCTATAAAAACGGTTTCAGACCTTTTTATGCCGGTGAGTGGCGAAGTGATAGCTTTTAACGAGCCACTAATTCGCAAGCCAGAGGTGGTGAATACCGACCCTTATGGCGAAGGTTGGATGATACAGATAGCAATGAGTGCCCCTGAAGAGTGGGACACCCTACTAACAGCAGAAGAATACAGACAACTCATCGATGCTTAAGTATAAATACTCTATAGCATGGGGGGTATGGGTGCTAATAATATTTATCCTCTGCCTTATATCGGGCAAAGAAATGCCTGATGCCCCGCGAATTCCTTACTTAGACAAGGTAGTACACTTTGGGTTTTACTTTGGGTATACCGTATTGTTTATAGTAAGTTTTGGTAAAGAAACACAAGCTATCAAAAGTGCTAAAAAACTCAATTTGTGGGCTTTTGTAAGTGCTTTTATCTTAGGAGGCACGATAGAATTGCTACAAGGGTGGTTAACCACCACACGGTCGGCAGACCCTATGGATATGGTGTTTAACACGTTTGGCATAATTGTTGCTTTACTTTTTATGACAAGATATAAAGAGCTTTTTAGATAATTGTTAAAATATAATTTAATAACCTTTTAAAAGAAAATCATTATGCAACCTAAAAAAAATCCGAAAGCCGACTTGGCAAAAAGTAGTGGATTGTTCTTTGCTATTGGTTTTGCTATCGTTTCAGGTCTCTCATTATGGGGCTTTGAAGCTAAAATGTATGACAAAGCTAAGCAAGACGATCGACAGTCAGAGGTAAATAAGGCACTTGATGAGGATCAAGAAAACTTCGTGGTAGAAGCTCCTGATACCCCACCGCCACCACCGCCACCACCAGCTCCTGCTGAAGTACAAGACGTGGAAGTGGTAGACAACAAGGCTAATATCCAAGAGCAAGCAATTGCCAGCAACGAAACTACTAAAGAAGAAAAAGTAGCTGAAGTAAAGGATATCAAACCTTCTGAACCAGTAGATGATATTCCTATTGATGTACCTTTTACTATCATTGAAGATAAACCGATGTTTGAAGCTTGCAAAAACGAGCCTAAAGACAGACAGTTTCAATGCTTCAAAGAAAACTTGGATAAACACGTGAGCAAAAACTTCGTCTATCCACCTGCAGCTTTAGAGATGGGTATACAAGGGAAAGTGAATGTGAGTTTCCGTATCAATGTTGATGGTACTATCACTGTATTGGGGGTTCGCGGTACTGATAAACTATTAGAAGCTGAAGCAAAACGTATCATCGAAAAATTGCCTAAGCTTATCCCAGGTAAACAACGTGGTAAACCTACCCCAGTAACATTTGCTTACCCTATCAACTTTAAACTACAATCTTAATTTGCTTTAAAAATATAATACAATAAGCGCGCTTAAAAAAGTGCGCTTATTGTCGTTTTGTAAAATTAGTAGATTAGCAAATTTGTATGGAATCATCTAATAAAATAGGGGCAGGTTGTGCTTTGCTGGTATCGTTTATCTCGGTATCGATTAGTTTGTTCAATATTTTTCACAAAGAAACGTATACTGCCGAGCTAACCGATAGCAGTAGAATGTTTGCTTATCAGCCCCCAAAAGAAACACTACAGACCCTAACATCGCTACAAGATAGTATACAAGACCCTGAAGTGCAAAAAGCTATACCCTACCTATTAGTGAGCGAAGCGCCTGCTTTCAGTGGCAAATGTGCGCAGGTGGCTGCCAAATACCAATGGAAGTGCTTCAAAGAGAGTATGGACGATTTTATGAGGGAACATCTTAAGATTTCAGGCGATATATGTGCAAAAGGGGTTATTCAGCTAACGCTTTGTATTGGTACTGATGGGGTGGTGAGAGCGTTAAAAATGCAGCTGCCTACTGAGTATTTAACCGCTGAGGTACAGCGAGTTATTGCACAACTGCCTGTGCTACAACCTGCGCGCAAAGACGGGAAAATAGTATCTGTGCTATACCGCTATAAATATGAAATAGGGAAATTGGAAAATTAGCCAATTTACAAATTTGCTAATTTGCTAATTAGTTTGTATCTTTGCCCTCTGAAAATCAAATAACGAATTGTTATGGAATATTTAGATTTTGAACAACCTATAAAAGAGTTAGAAGAACAAATGCAAAAGTGTATGCTCATTGGTGATGAAAGTGAAGTGGATATGAGCGATGCTTGCAAGAAAATAGAAAAAAAACTAAACCAAGTAAAGAAAGATATCTATGGTAATCTGACAGCGTGGCAGCGCGTGCAAATATCGCGTCACCTCGACCGTCCTTATACCCTTGACTACATCAAAGCCTTAGCAGGAGATACTTTCCTTGAGCTACACGGCGACCGTACCGTAAAAGACGATAAGGCGATGATAGGTGGTTTTGGTAAGATTGATGACCAGAGCTTTTTGTTTATAGGGCAACAAAAAGGGGTGAACACTAAGACGCGTCAGTATCGCAATTTTGGTATGGCAAACCCTGAAGGCTACCGCAAGGCTCTCCGCCTGATGAAGCAAGCTGAGAAGTTTAATATTCCGATAGTTTGTTTTGTAGATACTCCAGGTGCTTTCCCAGGTATAGAGGCTGAAGAGCGCGGACAAGGAGAAGCTATTGCTCGTAACCTTTTAGAGATGTCGCGATTAAAAGTGCCTACTATTGTATTTATTATAGGCGAAGGAGCTTCAGGAGGAGCTTTGGGTATAGGTATAGGCGATAGGGTATATATGCTAGAAAATACTTGGTATTCAGTGATTTCGCCAGAATCTTGTTCATCTATTTTATGGCGTAGCTGGGAGTATAAAAAAGAAGCTGCTGAAGCTTTGAAACTTACTGCTCCTGATATGAAAAAGCTAAAACTCATTGATGAAATCATCAAAGAACCTATAGGAGGGGCACATCACGATCGCGAAGCAATGTTTGTAACAGTGCGCAAAGTGATTTTAGCAGCTTATAAAGAACTTAAAAAACTCCCCGCTGATAGGTTAGTAGAGAAGCGTATGGATAAATACCTCAGTATGGGTGTTTATAAGGAGTAGTATTAAACATTAATTATTAAAAAGATGTTATCAGAACAAGAAATCATTCGTAGAGAAAAACTAACCAAATTAAAAGAATTGGGGATAAATCCTTATCCTGCTCCACTATATCCTGTAAATACTACCTCTAAGGACATACTAACACATTATGAGGAGGGCAAGGAAGTCATCGTTGCTGGGCGATTAATGTCGCTACGTGTACAAGGAAAAGCATCATTTGCTACCCTACAAGATAGTGAAGGTAGTGTACAGCTTTACTTCAACCGCGATGAAATGTGTCCGGAAGAGGATAAAACGCTTTATAATGAGATATTCAAAAAACTTCTTGACTTAGGTGACTTTATAGGAGTAGAAGGGTATTTGTTCATCACTAAGATGGGTGAAAAGACAGTAATGGTTAAGAACTTTACTCTTCTTTCTAAAGTATTGCGCCCATTGCCTATGCCTAAAGTAGATGCTGATGGCAAAGTGCACGATGCCTTTACCGACCCTGAGCAGCGCTATCGTATGCGTTATGTAGATTTGGTGGTGAACCCTCAAGTGAAAGAGGTGTTTATCAAGCGTACAAAACTGTTCAATGCGATGCGCCAGTTTTTTAATGAGGCAGGCTATTTGGAAGTAGAGACACCTGTACTACAAGCTATCCCAGGGGGGGCTAGTGCGCGTCCGTTTATCACTCATCACAATGCATTGGACATCCCGCTCTATATGCGTATTGCCAATGAGCTTTATCTAAAACGCCTTATCGTAGGAGGTTTTGATGGTGTGTATGAGTTCTCTAAGAACTTCCGCAATGAGGGAATGGATAGAACTCATAACCCAGAATTTACTGCAATGGAAATCTATGTGGCTTATAAAGATTATCATTGGATGATGGACTTTACTGAGCGTTTGCTTGAGCATTGTGCTATAGCAGTAAATGGTACTACTAAAGCAACTTTTGGAGCTCACACAGTTGATTTTAAAGCACCTTACCCTCGTGTAACGATGACCGATGCCATTAAGCAGTTTACTGGTTTTGACATTACAGGGAAAACAGAAGAAGAATTGAGAGCTTTTGCACACTCCATCGGTATAGCGGTCGACGAGACAATGGGCAAAGGTAAGTTGATAGATGAGATATTTGGAGAGAAGTGCGAAGGCAACTTTATTCAGCCTACCTTTATCACTGATTATCCTAAAGAGATGTCGCCACTTACTAAAGAACACCGTGATAATCCTGATCTTACAGAGCGTTTTGAGTTAATGGTATGTGGTAAGGAGATTGCTAATGCTTACTCAGAACTCAATGACCCTATTGACCAGCGCGAACGTTTTGAAGAGCAATTGCGACTCTCAGAAAAAGGAGATGACGAGGCTATGTTTATTGACCAAGATTTCTTGCGCGCTCTTGAATATGGTATGCCACCTACCTCTGGTTTGGGAATTGGGATGGATAGATTAATTATGTTCCTAACCAATAATGAGAGCATACAAGAAGTGCTTTTCTTCCCGCAAATGCGCCCCGAAAAGAAAGGTGTAGAGCTATCTGAAGATGAAAAGGTAATCTTTGAACTACTAAAAACCTCAGAGAAATTGTTACTTGATGCGCTTAAAGAACAAGCAGCTCTTTCTAATAAGAAATGGGATAAGGCTATCAAAGGACTTACCAGCAAGAAAGTAGCAAAAGTGGCAAAAGAAGGAGAAGAACTATTTGTAGAATTAACTAAATAGGAATTTCAGTTATATAGTTAAAAAACTTTGCCAAAGGTTGTAGAAGACCTTTGGCAAAGTTTTTTTGTTAATTGTAAATTTATTAATTGTTAATAGAAAGGTTATCCATTTGTTTTATAGAAACCAAAGAAAAGAATATAGCCATAACAAAGTATGAGTATAAAGAAAGCCATTCTGAACCCTACATAATCGGTGAAGAAGCCATAAAGGAGTGGTATGAAACCACCGCCAACAATCATAGTGCAGAGAATAGCAGACGCTTGTGTTTTCATCTCTCCAAGCCCTTCACTACTCAATGCAAAAATAGTAGGGAACATAATAGAATTGAACAGTCCGATGAATAATAAACTCCACATAGATAACAGTCCATCGGCATTAATAGAGATGAGAATGAGTAGAATGACTATTGATGAGGAAAGCATTAGTACTTTGGCAGGCGCAAATACCTTAGTAAGGTATGCCCCTATAAAACGCCCTATCATAGCATTCCCCCAATAGAAAGTTAAGAATATAGCCACAATAGCTTTAGGGTCAGCTGAGGTAAGGTCAGAGCCTAGTATTTTGCCAAGACCAATGAGTAAAGTACTCATAGTAGGACTCTCTAAAATTTCTTTTTCTATATTAATTTCTACAAAATAATTGACGGCAAAACTGCCTATAACTACTTCAGCCCCTACATATACAAAAATTCCTATTGCTCCTAATACTACAGAATTCTTTTTTAATAAATAAAAGCAGCTTTCTTTGCTTATATCTTCTTCCGTAGTTAAATTGACATAAGGCAGTTTGGTAACCGAGAAAACAAGGGCTAATATGATAGCCCCTAAGGCAATATAAAGAGAGGGAATCTGTATAGCTAATGCTTCCGCTTGAAAATAAAAGCTTCTATCTATATAATTGAGCTGATTAATTTCGATTGAACTTTTTACCTCATCTTTTAGTATATACACAGCAGCAGCTATAGGGGCAAAAGTTGTGCCTAAAGCGTTGAAGGCCTGTGAGAACGTAAGTCGGCTGGGGGTAGTGGTTTCGCTTCCCAGCGCTGCTACATACGGATTGACTGCTACTTGCAAAAAAGTTATTCCGCTACCTAATACGAAAATAGCAACCATAAAAAGAGAGAAAGAGCGTTCGTCAGCAGCAGGATGAAAAAGTAAAGCACCTAATGCAATCAGGGCTAAGCCTAAGGTAATGCCACGCTGATAGCCTATTTTGGAGAGGAGGCATCCTGTGGGAATAGAAAATAATAGATAAGGCAAGAAAAAGAAGAATACTATCAGACCCGTACGGGTATAGTTGAGTCCGAATACATCGCGTAGGTGAGGAAGTAATAATTGAACGAGTACTGTTAGTCCGCCAAAGAGGAAAAACAGTATCGCTACAAATATAAAGGCTTTAGTACAGAGTTTCTTTTTACTCATTACAATATCTAAGTATTAATGTTTTGGTTATCGTTCGTTACATACTCGGTGCTAACTTACCGACTTTTGTTCGTCACATACTCGGCTGCGCCAGCTCGCCGACTTTCCTTCGCTCATCGTTCGCTTATCCTTCGCTCATCCTTCGCTCATCGTTCGTCATAAACTCTGTCAATTTTCCTTCAGTTAAGGAATGAGAAAAATGAGATAAGAGAAAAAATATGCTTTTTGTAAAGAATGATATAATTTTTTAAGCGTGCAAAGGTAAGGTTATATTTAAAAAATAGTTAAATTTTAACGTTTTATTTTTGTTGTATTTGTAACATTTTATTGTATATATCTGATATTCAGAAGTTATAAAATGTTATATTTTTTCGTTTTAACATTTCTGTTCAAAAGCAGAGAGGCGTTGAAAAAAAGTTTTTATAAAAAGTTTACGAAAAGTGTAGGTTATATAAAAAAAAGCAGTACCTTTGCGCTGACAAATAACGGATAACTAATTTGACTAAAACAATGAAAAACTGGTTTTTAAACGTAGCGATTTTCTTACTGACAACTGTGTTATATGCACAAAGCGGTGTAGTAACGGGCGAAATTATTGATGGTGAGGAGAAAGTGCCATTGATGGGAGCGGGCGTGCTGGTAAAAGGTACCGCGCACGGGGTTTCGACAGATATGGACGGTAAGTTCAGCCTAACGGTAAGTGCCAATACGGGTACTATAGAGGTGTCGTACTTAGGGTATGTAACTAAGGCTGTGCCTTATAAACTGACTAATGGGAAGGCACACTTAAGAGTGGTGCTTGAGAGCGATCAGCAATCGCTTGGGGAAGTGGTAGTAACTGCTAAGAGTACCCTTATAGATATTGCTAAGGAACGCAAGACACCTGTGGCAGTATCGACTATTCAGGCGGCTGAGATAGTAGATAAACTCGGCACTCGTGAACTACCTGAGATACTAAACCGTACGCCTTCGGTATACGCTTCGAGAAGTGGAGGGGGCTTTGGAGACTCGAATATTAATGTGAGAGGTTTTGATAGTAAAAACGTAGCTGTAATGGTAAATGGTATGCCTGTGAATGATATGGAGGGTGGTACTGTTTATTTTAGTAACTGGTCTGGGCTATCGGATGTAACTTCGGCTATGCAAATACAGCGCGGACTTGGGGCTTCGAAAATAGCAATTGCTTCAGTAGGAGGTACGATTAACTTTATTACGCGTGCTTCGGATATGAGTGAAGGAGGTACTGCCTATGCAAGTTATGGTAGCAGTGGTGAATATAAGGGTTCGGTATCGTATAACACGGGTAAGAGTACCACAGGCTGGTCGGCATCGGTGTTGTTTAGCAAGAACTGGGGACGTAAGTATGCTGATGGTACTAACTTTGATGCTTATAGTTATTATTTTGCGTTAGGATATGAGCCTTCTAAAAAACACAGTTTTCAGTTGATGTTTACAGGCGCTCCGCAATGGCACCATCAACGTTATTCTACTTCTATACAAAATTATCAACGCTATGGAGGTACAGCAGATGAGCCTAACAGACGTTATAACTCGGATTGGGGCTACCTAAATGGTGAAGAGTTTTCAACCAGAAGAAATGTGTATCACAAGCCTGTAGCGATGTTGAATTGGGATTGGCATATTACCGAAAGTACTTCTTTGAGTACGGTGCTTTACGCTTCAGTAGGTAGAGGTATGGGGTCAAGCAATGAGGGACAAGGTTCTGCTATTACTCCTAATGGTACTACTTATTCTTTGAAGAATGTAAACATTTCGTCAGTACGTACTGAAGATGGTCTTATAGACTTTGATAAAGTGGTACGCTATAACAAAGGGGAAACAGTAGAGGGATTAGCCCCAATGCAGCACCCAGGGGAAATAAATAGAGAGGGAGAAGTAACAGCTCCTAATGGACAGAAGTTTAGAGGAAGACAAGGTTTTGCACGTGGCGGTTCAGTGAACTCGCACGACTGGTATGGAATTTTGACTAATCTTCAGCACCAAATTGACAAAAACTTCACATTTAATATGGGGTTAGATGCAAGATATTATTACGGATATCACCATAAGGTAATCACAGATTTGTTAGGTGGTAATTCGTACTACGATACTTCAAATAAAAATGTAACTGCCCCTCGTAATCAGAATATTATAAATGCTGTAAAGCCTGCAGATATATCTTTTAATCCGTTTGCTAAAGTAGCTCCGGTAGAAGAACAAATAGGCTATAGTAATGATGGAGAGGTAAAATGGTTTGGATTATTCTCTCAATTTGAGTATTCAGATGATCATTTTTCAGCATTTGTACAGGGTTCTACTTCAGTACAATCTTACCAACGTGTGGATAACTTTATGAAGCCAGGTACTTTGGCAGTAAGAGGTAATCCGGCAACTGCTATGGATACTAAAACAGGTTTTAAAAATATTATAGGTTATAATATTAAAGGTGGTGTAAACTATAATATTAATGAGCAGCACAATGTATTTGCTAATGTAGGTTATTATTCAAAACAACCTTTCTTTGACTCAGTTTATCCTAATTATAAAAACTTCTTGAACCCGTTGGTTACTAATGAAAAGATATTGGGAATGGAATTAGGGTATGGTTTTAAATCGGAATTTGTTAATGCTAATTTGAACCTATATCGCACTTCTTGGAAAGACCGCTTTTTGCGCAAACCTAATAACTTGACAGTAGGAGGAAACGAAATTCGTGCTTTTGCCAATATTTTAGGGATTGAGGAAGTACACCAAGGTGTAGAATTAGAAGCTAATGCTAAGATCAATAAATATCTGAAAGTAAATGCGATGCTTTCGTTAGGGGATTGGTTTTATAAAGGAGATGCTACTGGTACCCTTATCAACGAAAACAGTAATCCGATAGACTTGCAAGGTAATGAAGTACCTGCAGGAAGCGCTGCTCAAACAAAACTTTTCTTAGAAGATGTGAAAGTAGGAACAACAGCTCAGACGACTGCTGCCCTAGGATTAATAGTATCGCCTATTGATAATCTGAAAATAGATATAGATTGGAGATATGTAGATAACTTATATGCAAATTTGAACGTTTCTTCATTTACTTCTAAACAAGCCGCTGAAAAAGGAGCGTTGAGATTACCTGCTTTTCATTTGTTCGACTTAGGGGCTTCTTATAAATGGCAACTTACTGAAAAACAACGTATTTCACTTTTTGCACACGTATATAATTTGTTAGATACTTATTATATAAACGAGTCGTATGATAATATACACGCTACTGATAGAAGTATAACCTATAAGGGTATAGATGTAAATAACAGAGTATACTTTGGTGATGGTCGTACCTTTAGCTTTGGCGTACGCTATAACTTTTAATTAAATAAAAACAATAAAAAACATAAAAGGCTGCCGGGAAGGTGGCCTTTTTTTATTTGTCAATTATTTGCTATTTTTTTGTATCTTTGCACCTCATAATTCTAAAACATACTTTTTATGCTTATTAACTGTAAAAGACATTCTATATACGAAATCTTTGAAGCCTATATACATACTTCTGAAAATTATGAGCCTATAGACTTTGTTTTTGAACTTATCAACTATTTTAGACGGAAGAATAAAAATAAATCTATTCATATACAGGAACTTATAGATGAACTTAAGCACAACCCTGAACGTATTGCCTTTTTGAGGGAAAAACTGTATATGGTATTTGCTAACAAAAAGAAGGTGATTCTTTTTACTGATGCGGGGCTGCTGAATAGTGTGTCGTTTTTTAAAGAGTTGAGGCGGCGTATAGGTCGCCAATTGATACCTGACCAGCCTTCGCAAGATAGTATACAGTATGTGCTAAATCAGCTTTTTTATAAGCCTTCTGATGCTAAGTGGCTCTTGCGTATACCTATGGAAAATTGGAAGGAGCTATTGGATATATTGGGTGTAGAGACTTTTTATCAGAATGAAGGAAAAACGACCTCGCAACAAATACTTTTGGCTATAATGATACTCTCGCAACGTATGGGAGGGCTGGCTTTGCAAACAGATGTACTGCGTATGGTGCCTGAATATGCGCACTTGAATAGTCCGTTTATAGCTCTTGATGATGAGTTGAACAATTTAGCACGAACATTGGCGAAAGAGGATAGACCTTATTTGTATATACAGGATCAGGAGTTAGACTATAAGCAACTGAATATATTGGTAAGTCAGTGTGAGGATTTTATTAATAAAGCAGATGCTAATGCAGGGAAATACGGGGTTAATTTTAGTGTAAACCAGACACTTTTGCTTATACGGCAGCAGCTGAAACGTATAAAAAGGCTTTATAATTATCTTTTTATACAAAAAGATAGTGATATGCGCGAAAAAGCTATTGATTTTTATTTAGATATGGTGAAAACTAATTCTAAAAAGAACAATGTGCGCAAACTTATAGACGATAGTGTGTATAATATCACTTATGAAATCACTAATTATACGGGTAAGACAGGAGAACACTATATTACTTCTACTAAAGGGGAGTATTTTAAGATGCTTAAGACTGCCCTATGGGGTGGGGTGATAGTGGCTTTTATGTGTTTGATAAAGCTCTTCCTTTCTATGATTCCTGACCAAAGCGCTTTTTTGCGTGCCTTTAATTACAGTTTGAATTATGCTATAGGTTTTGTGATGATTTACCTTACGGGCTCTACCTTGGCTACTAAACAGCCTGCAATGACGGCATCGACTATTGCTAAGACGTTGGAAAACCTCAATGTAAATGATACCAAAGAAAAGTATAAGCGATACTCTGCCTTTACGGCACTTTTTACGCGTTTGTTTCGCTCGCAGTTTATTGCTTTTGTAGGGAATGTATTTGGGGCGTTTCCGGTATCGATGTTGCTGATAGTAGGGGTAAGTTCGTGGTTGGGCTATAATTTTGCGGCTAAGAAGAGTTATCACCTATTGGAAGATTTGAATATTTGGCATACGCCTGTGTTCTTGCATGCTTGTATTGCGGGGGTATTTCTGTTTTTATCGGGGATTATAGCGGGTAATGTAGCTAGTGTAAATAACTTTAATAATTTTTATTACAGGCTTTCAGAACATCCTTTTTTAAAAGGCTTTTTTGGTAAGAAACGTATGCAGCGTGTAGCTAACTGGATGCAACAGAAGTGGCCTTCTGTGGTTTCTAATATATGGTTTGGGGTATTTATGGGGAGTGCTTGGGTTGTTGGTGATTTTTTTAAGCTACCGATTGACATACGACATATTACCTTTTCCAGTGGTAACTTAGCCTATGGACTTTATGGGGTAGATTTTATTATTAGTTTTGAGAATATTATTTGGTGTGTATTGGGGATTGGTATTATTGGTTTTGGCAATTTTATAGTGAGCTTTCTGCTCTCGCTTTGGATAGCTTTGCGTTCGCGCGAAGTACCTCTCTCAGAATTGAAGCACTTAGCAGGCTGTGTGTGGCGTGCATTTAGAGCCCAACCTCGTGCTTTCTTTTTACCAGTGAAAGAGAAAGGTGAATAATAAAAAAGAGAGACGCTACAATATAGCGTCTCTCTTTTTGTTTTTTTTGATATCCTATTTGTTATGCTCTTGTAAGTAGGCTTTTCGTACCTTTTTGAAGAGCTCAGATGAATAGACAAAGTCAGTTACAGCTTCGTTATCCGTTTGGAAGATATTATCCTTAGAGCCTTCCCATTCTTTGTATCCATTTTTAAGGAATACTATTTTAGCCCCTATTTCCATCACAGAGTTCATATCGTGGGTGTTGATGACAGTAGTGATGTTAAACTCTTCAGTAATCTCTTGGATCAGGTTATCTATTACGATAGAGGTTTTGGGGTCGAGACCAGAGTTAGGTTCATCGCAGAATAGATAGTTAGGATGATTGACAATAGCGCGAGCAATGGCTACCCGTTTTTGCATACCACCAGAGATTTCTGACGGTAGCTTGTTCTCTGCATTTACTAAGTTTACGCGGCTAAGCACTGTATTGGCGCGCTCACGTATTTCTTCAGGGGTATGCTTAGAGAACATTTTTAGAGGGAACATCACGTTTTCGAGTACAGTCATCGAGTCGAAGAGGGCACTGCCTTGGAATACCATTCCCATTTTTTGGCGTAGGGCTACTTGCTCTTTGCGCTTCATATCGGCGTACTTCACACCATCGTAGATAATGTCACCACTATCAGGGATAAAAAGCCCTAATAGTGATTTGAGAAATACGGTTTTACCCGAACCACTCTGCCCGATGATGAGGTTTGTTTTACCTTTCTCGAATGTAGTAGAAATACCTTTGAGCACCTCTACGCCATTAAAAGATTTACGTAAATTTTCTACTTGTATCATACTTCAGCTGAAGAAACGACTGCTTCTTTGTTAATTTTCTTTACTAACCCTTGTAGTACTTTACCTGGACCTACTTCTATAAATGCTGAGGCACCATCTGCTATCATTTGTTGCACACTTTGTGTCCATTTTACGGGTGCAGTAAGCTGATTGATAAGGTTCTTTTTGATGTCGGCTTCGCAGGTAACTGCGGTAGTAGTAACGTTTTGATATACAGGGCAAAGAGGCTTGCTAAAGTGTGTTTGCTCAATAGCGGCTGCCAATTCTTCTTCAGCAGGCTTCATCAGTATAGAGTGGAAAGCACCACCTACAGGCAGAATGAGTGCGCGCTTAGCTCCTGCTTCTTTCATTTTCTCGCAAGCAGCTTCTACGGCTTTTAGTTCGCCTGAAATTACTAGCTGACCTGGGCAGTTATAGTTAGCAGGGGTTACAATACCTTCTACTGAGGCGCATAGCTCTTCTACTTTACTATCTTCTAAGCCCAATACGGCTGCCATAGTGCCAGGCTGTAGTTCGCAAGCTTTTTGCATAGCAGCAGCGCGTTTGGCTACTAATTGTAGTCCATCTTCAAAAGTTAGCGTGCCATTAGCTACTAGGGCAGAGAACTCACCTAATGAGTGCCCAGCAACCATCTGTGGGGCAAAGTCTTTGCCTAATACCTTGCTTAAGATAACAGAGTGCAAGAAGATAGCAGGTTGGGTTACTTTTGTTTGTTTTAGTCCTTCATCAGTGCCAGCAAACATTTCTTTGGTAATAGCAAATCCTAATATACCGTTAGCGGCTTCAAAAAGAGCTTTTGCTTCTGCTGATTTTTCGTATAGGTCGAGCCCCATTCCTACGAATTGTGCTCCTTGACCAGGAAAGATATATGCTTTCATTGCTTTATTTTTTTATAAGTTTATACATTCTGTTAAAATATCTTTAGCCACAGCTTCTTTGCTTTTTAAAGGGAATTCTTGTAGCTTTTCAGGGGTAATAAAAGTTATTTTGTTAGTATCAGTGCCAAACCCAGCTCCTTTATCGCGCAAAGAGTTAAGCACTATACCATCTAAGTGCTTCTTTTGTAGCTTAGTGCGTGCGTTTTCTATCTCATTCTCTGTTTCTAAGGCAAAGCCAATAAGCTTTTGCGTAGTTTTTAGCTTTCCTAATGAAGCTAATATATCAACTGTAGGGATTAAGTTTAGACTAAAGTTATCGCCTTTTTTCTTTATTTTTTCAGGAGCTACTACCTCTGGAGTATAGTCAGCTACAGCAGCAGCAAGTATAGCGATGTCGCAACTGCTAAACCTCTCTACAGCAGCCTCATACATCTGTTTAGCACTTACCACTCTGCACAAATGTATATGGCTATTAATATTCTTTTCAGCTGAAGGACCTAGTACTAAATGCACTTCTGCTCCTTGCTTGGCTGCCTCATTGGCTAAAGCAATACCCATTTTGCCTGTTGAAAAGTTACCTACAAAGCGCACAGGGTCTATTGCCTCATAAGTAGGACCTGCTGTTATCAGTATTTTTTTGCCTTTCAGAGGTTGTGTTGTGCTGAAATTATCTTCTATCTCTCTAACAATATCCTCAGGCTCTGCCATTCGCCCTTGTCCTACTAATCCACTTGCCAGCTCGCCGTAAGCAGCTGCAATAATATGGCAACCAAAGGATTGCAGTTGGGCTAAGTTATGTGTTACAGTAGGGTGGGCATACATATCTAAGTCCATAGCAGGAGCAACCCATACAGGTACTTTTGCCGAAAGGTAAGTAGCCAAAAGCAGGTTGTCGCATTGCCCATAAGCCATTTTAGCAATAGTATTAGCTGTGGCAGGGGCTATTAGCATAAGGTCAGCCCATTCAGCTAAAGCTACGTGGCTGTTCCAATCGCCTTCAGTAGTCGCAAATGTGCTAAGTACAGGGTTTTTAGATAGGGTACTGAGTGTCAGTGGGGTGACGAACTCTTTTGCTTTTTCGGTAAGTATGACCCTCACGGTATGTCCTTTTTTTACGAATAGCCGTACTAATTGAGGCGCTTTATAAGCAGCGATACCGCCCGTGATACCTAAGAGTATGTTCATCAGCTAAAAAGTTTTAGGTAAAAAAGGCTTCGAACAGCAAGCCCCAAAAGCTCACAGCCCAAAGCCCTATATTAAACAAACTATAATATAAAAGTATTTTTATTATTCTGTTTCACGAAAATATACTTTCCCTTCTAACCATTCTTTTACGGCTATAGCTTGTGGTTTAGGCAGGCGTTCGTAGAAGCGAGATACTTCTATTTGTTCTTTGTTTTCAAAGATTTCTTCAAGATTGTCATTATTAGTAGCAAAAGCCTCCAACTTCTCTACCAATTCCTTTTTTATTTCGGCATTTATTTGGGTAGCACGTTTAGCAATAATAGAAATAGCCTCATAAATATTGTTAGTAGGGGCTTCTATTGCTGCTTTGTTATACGTTACAGTGGTTGTTGGCGCGTCTATTCTTTTAAAATCCATAATGAATAATTATTTTTGAGATGTAAAACTTTTCAATGATGTATTGATTTTTTTCAGCATATTATCAGCTTCTTTTTTGTATTTCGTTTCTGGGAAAGCGCGAAGAAGCGTATCATAGGCTTCTTTAGCAGTATCTAAGCGTTCTTTTTGCTTGCTTTCTACACTGTTGATGGCCCACTCGTATGCTGAATGCAACCGTGTGTAGAGTGCTTCTTCTCTAAACACACTACCTGGGTTATTAGCCAAGAAGTTGTCTAATGACTTCATAGCTGCCTGATAATCACGGATAAGGTCATACTGCTTAGCTATTTCAAATTCTTTTTTCTGTAGCTGAGTCAGTAGGTTTAAAATCAACTCATTAGCCTCTTTAGCATAGTCAGAATCGCTGTACCTATCCATAAAGTACTGCAACTTTTCTAATGCTTGATAGGTGTAGGTCTGATCTACGCTATAGGTAGGCACTTGCATATATAGCGATTTAGCCTCTAAGAAAGCTGCTTCTACAGCCTTAGCGCTGCGAGGGTATATCTTCTGCAATCGCTCAAAAGGGTAAGTAGCCAAGCTATATTGCTTCATTTGATAGTAAGCATCGCCCTGCAGAAAATAAAGACGCTCTCCTTGGGGTTTCCCAGAGTATTCTGAGGCTATTTGCTCAAAAAGTTTTACAGCTTTTCGGTATTTCTTAGCCTTGTATTGCTTCTCAGCTTCTGCGTATTTCACACTCGAATCGGTTGATTTTAAGGCTTTTTGGTATTCCCCACAAGAGGTAAGACCAAAGCCCAACAGCCCGATGATGATATATTTTCTTATTAACATTCGGCAAAAGTAAATAGTTTTTTTGAGATAACCAAAATTATGTGAGCATTCCTCCATCTACATTTAGCACTTGACCTGTGATGTAAGCCGACATATCAGAGGCTAAAAACACACAAGCATTAGCTACATCTTCAGGTTGTCCACCGCGTTTTAGAGGGATACTATCACGCCAGCTTTGCACCACTTTCTCGTCTAATACAGCAGTCATTTCAGTTTCTATAAACCCTGGTGCTATAGCATTGCAGCGGATGTTGCGCGAGCCTAATTCAAGAGCGATAGACTTAGTAAAGCCTATGATACCAGCCTTAGAGGCAGCATAGTTGCTTTGTCCTGCATTTCCTTTTACACCTACTACGCTACTCATATTGATAATTGAGCCTTTGCGTTGTTTAAGCATAAAGCGTTGCACAGCTTTAGTCATATTAAACACCGATTTAAGGTTTACTTCTATCACTTTGTCAAAGTCCTCTTCGCTAATGCGCATCAGTAGGTTATCTTTAGTGATACCAGCATTGTTTACTAGTATATCTACCCCACCAAATTCGGCTACTACAGCATCAACAAATTCTTGCGATTGAGCAAAGTTAGAGGCATCACTCTGATAACCTTTTACTTTTACCCCTTGTGCGCTTAGTTTTTCTTCTAATTCCTTAGCAGCTTTAGCTGATGAACTGTATGAAAAAGCTATATTAGCTCCGTGTGCCGCAAATACTTCAGCTATACCACGCCCGATACCTCTGCTGGCACCTGTGATGATAGCTGTTTTTCCTTCTAATAATTTCATATAAGTATAAATTCTAAATTCTTAATCGTTTTTATCCTCCTACTCGCTTCACTTTAAATCCTTTTTCTTTCAGCAAAGCCATTATCTTATCGCGGTAGTCTCCTTGTATAAGTATAGTATCATTTTTCACCGCTCCTCCTACGCCCAATTGGGTTTTAAGTTCTTTGGCGAGTATCTTAAAATCGCTGTCAGCACCGTTGTAGCCTTCTATCACCGTTATTGGTTTGCCATTGCGCTTTTCGTACTTACATAGCAAAGGCTCGTCTTGCATCCACACATTGGGGCGCACTTCTTCAGGCACTTCTTCCTCCTGATGGTCAGGAAAAAGCATTTTCAGCTGACTTCTTAAATCCATTTCAAAAATCTTAATTGCGAACCTTGCTATAGTTTACTTCTATTTTCACCTCTTTTATTACGGTGCTTAAAGGTGTTACCACAGCACTTTCAGTAGTTTTTCCTTTCTGACTACCTGTTAGGTAACTCTTTACAGTACTGTTTTTTACGTTTGAAATTACAGCAATACCGAGCGGTACATTAGTAGTATTGCCATTCACTATGTTCAATAAGTGATTAGTGATGCGCAGGCGATAGTATACCCCTTTGCCGTTCACTTTGTGTAGAGGTACTAAGTGTACTAAGTGCGAGTAAGCAGCTGTTTGCGCGTTAGCAGTAGGGTCGTAGCCATAGTCAGCTAATGGTGCCCCTGTATTGGCATTGTATATGTACAAACGTTCAGGTTCTTTTTGGTAGGTAACCGATTGGTCTACGTATAGTAGTATGCTCGCATCGGTTATCATTAGCTTTTGGTTTTTGATAGTATTAATATCAGCATCAGCTATTTTCAGGGTAGCCCCGTGTCCTAAAGCACCGCTGAGGTAAATTTTGCTACTATCGGTCGTTGCACTGCCATTTTGGCTGAAAAGGTTCATCGTTATGCCACTTATAGGTAGCTCAAATCGTTTCTTAAATACCTTACTATCACTAGTATAGCTGTAGGCTATTTCTATTTTAGCCGCTGAGGTATTGAGCATCATCATCAGGTCTTTGCTGAAGTCTGAAGCGCTGATAACTAACCCTTTGAAGTATTGCTTAAAGTCATTGAGATTAGAGAGCACAGCAGCTCCTTCTTGACTGATAATTTTGCTCTGAAAGAAGCTTGTACTCAACGGAATGCGCAACCCTGGAGCTAATATATCTTCTACTTTCTTCGATTCGTCCTCCGTAGTTTGAAGATTGTCAAACTGATAACGCACTATAGCTTTATTATCGATGGTATAGGTAGCACCAGTAGCCGAAGCAACAGAAGCTCCTATATGAGCATTTATAGCGCTGTTGTTGCTGTAGTACTCTTTAGCGTTAAGGTTAGTCCCTATGTCGCTTAAGTAATAGTTAAGCTCTTTTACATCTATTTTGAATTGCGCTGCTTTATTGCCGTAGATAGAGTCCAGAGTGTATTCAGCATTCTGGGTGTAGGTAGGCTTTTGCAAGCTGCTAAGAGGGTTAAAGAATGGAATATAGAGATATGCCTCTGTTACCGTTTCATTCTCTTGCTTGTTATCTTTGTTTTCATTGGCTTGCGATAGCTCCCCAAATACAGGATTTACAGACGAAAGCCCTACTTGTGCTACTATGGTAGCCGATTGGGTGCCAAAAGGAGCTTGGGTGTACTGACCTAAAAGGTAGCCTCCTAGTCCATTAGTTTGCACTGCCTCTGCTGTAGTTTGCGATACTGTAAAGGTAGGCGTGAGCACTGATGTAGAAAAATTAGGGTCTTTCAATAAAGCTCCGTCTATTTCGTTAAACGAATTGTCCGAACAAGCCGTAAAAAGAGGGAGCAATGAGGCAAAAAATACTATTTTAAGAGGGTTCTTCATTCTATATAGCTTATTTCTTTAATATTTTTTCATAAAATTGGTGATAAGATTCTTGAAAAGTCTCTTTATCACTGTTATAGAGTACCGGCTTTCTGAGGTTTTTCAGATAGGTGCGAAAGTCTTCAGGCATTTTATCTTCTTCACTTACCACTATCACCCCGTCAGAGTATTTTACTGCTATGCGCATAAGGTTGTGATAAGTAGGATTTTTAAGCGGGTCTACTGTCTTTTTGCTTATTCCGTCAAAAGCTACTTTGTTAATAAGATCAGTGTTTATAGTTCCTTCAAAATCAGCGTCCGTTACCGAGGTGATAATTTTGCTTTCAGAGAAAATAGGCTCATCTTTGTAATAGCTTCGCAAGTATAGCGGTAAAAGGGTAGATACCCAGCCGTGTATGTGGATAATGTCGGGTAGCCAATTGAGTTTCTTTACGGTTTCTACAATACCTTTAGCAAAGAAAATACAGCGTTCGTCATTATCAGGATACATATTGTTTTGTTCGTCAAATAGCGTGCCAGAGCGATGAAAATACTCATCATTATCTATAAAATACACCTGAATACGCTCTTTAGGAATAGAGGCTACTTTGATAATGAGGGGCACATCTATATCATTGATAACAATATTGATACCTGAAAGTCGAATCACTTCGTGCAATTGGTGTCGTCTCTCATTGATATTGCCAAATTTTGGCATAAAAATCCGTATCTGTCCGCCATTAGCATTTACCATCCTCGGTGCTTCAAACGACATATTAGCTAACTCACTATGAGGCGAATAAGGCAATACCTCTGATGATACGTACAGTACTTTTTTATCTCTCATAAAAAGGATATTGAAAAATTGATATAATGCTTAGAAAGCACAAAAGTACAAAAAAATATGGACATATCCATAAAAAATATATAAGTTTGCACCCAAAAAAGATTTATAACGATGATTTACAACGAACAAAAGGCGCTTCATAACGCCTTGCAAAGTCTTAAGAATCAGGGGAAAACCATAGGGTTAGTACCCACAATGGGTGCCTTGCACGCAGGGCATTTATCACTAGTGAAAAAAGCAAAAGAAGAGAACGATATAGTGGTGGTAAGTATCTTCGTAAACCCCACTCAGTTCAACAATCCCACCGACTTAGAAAAATATCCACGCACTTTGCAAGCCGATGCGCAATTGCTATATGATTTCAGTCCCGAGATACTAATTTATGCCCCTTCAGTAGCCGATGTGTATGGTGATGAGGCAGCCGCACAGCATTTCGATTTTGGAACACTCGACAAAGTGATGGAAGGCCCCTCACGTCCTGGGCATTTTGACGGCGTGGGGACTATAGTAAAGAAGCTATTTGAGATAGTAACTCCTGATAGAGCGTATTTTGGCGAAAAGGACTACCAGCAGCTGCTTATTATCGAGCGAATGGTAGCACAAACAGGCTTACCAGTTACGGTAGTACCTTGTCCTATAGTGCGCAATGCAGAGGGCTTGGCACTAAGTTCGCGCAATGCACTACTTTCTGAGGCTATGCGCCAGCGGGCTACTTTCATCTATCGAACCCTACAGCAAGCCAAAGAGCGTTTTGCTACCCATAGCCCTGCAGAAGTAACGGACTGGGTAACGCAAGTATTTGCTAACGAACCCGATTTTCAGTTAGAGTATTTCACTATTACCGATGCGCATACCCTTCAGCCCATCACCCAAAAAGAAGAAGGCAAAGACTATCGTGGTTTTATAGTAGTACACGCCGAAGGAGTTAGGCTGATTGATAATATCTCAATGAATTAAGTTAATAAAAAAGATTGCCAAAGTTCTAAACTTTGGCAATCTTTTTTTATTACAAAATCGTCAATTGGCAAATTGACAAATTGGTAAATCAACTAATCAGCCAATAGTTTGGTTATGATAAACACATTTTCTTTCTCCACACCTATTACTTCGTGTTCAACGTCAGCAGGTATTTGGTAGGTATCAAGGTCTTTGAGTACAACTTCTTGTCCGTAGATAACAAAACGTACTGTTCCTTTTACCATTATAAGGGTAGCAGGTACATCAGTAGTATGTTTTTTCAGTACCGCTCCTTCGCCCAAAGCAACCGCTACTTGGCGTACGCTTTTACCGTCTTTTACAAAATAGGTAGTCTGTTTATCGTTGCGAAACTCCAATTTATCAGCTAAATTCACTTTTTGTAGTGCAATGACTTGTGCTACACCACCGCCATTAACAGCCGTGATGCCGTGTTTTTTTAGTATTGCTTCTGCTTTGCCTGAACGTCTTCCTGAGCGACAGAATAGTACTATGTTCTCCTTGTTTTTCAGGGCACTCCACTGCTGTTCTAATTGCTCAAGAGGCATATTGATAGCCCCTTCAGCCGATCCATTTCCAAATTCTTCAGCAGTACGAACATCTACCAGTACTACATTTTTAGCGTTGATACGCTCGCTAAGCGTTTGGGCGTTTGCACATATAATCATAAGCAAAAATACATATAAAGTAAATGAATATTTCATATTATAATTAGTAAATTAGTAAATTAACAAATTGCACAAGCATACTCTTCAACAGGTTGTTCTGTTATAGTATATTGTTTTTTAGAGCGCTTTATTTCAATATTTCTACAGTCTAAATTGTATTGAGATTGTAGATGTAGCCAAAACGAAGCAGGTATACACAATTCTCTTTCTAAGAGAGAGGCTGTATCTACCGTTATACTTCTTTTGCCACTGATAAGTTCATCTAAGTAAGATGATTCCACTCCCAAAAGAGAGGCAAATGTTTGTAGAGAGATATTGCGAGCTTCTATTTCGTCTTTTATTACCTCCCCAGGGTGAGTAGCTATAAAGGGAATTAATTTATTTGTGGTCATATCATTGTTTTTTTATTGATAATGATTATTAAGTTCCATTTATGTTTAGTTTTTCCTTCTTCATATAATTCTTTCAGACAGTCTTCTCGAAAAATAATTTCCATAAAATGATTGATTTTGTTTTTATTTTTATCAGGTTGATTTATTGCTTTTTAGATTCTAACGACTAATGACTAACAACTAACGGCTATTATTTTAGTCGTTAGTCGTTAGCAAGGGCAATCAGCAAATCGCCAAATCGCCAAATCGTCCAATTAATTCGCTAATTCCTTCATTTCTTCTAAAAATCGTTGTGCAAGAGCATCAGCTTCTTCTTGGCTTTTAGCCTCGGTATAGATGCGAATAATAGGCTCAGTGTTTGATTTTCGCAAGTGCACCCAACTGTTAGCAAAGTCAATCTTTACCCCATCTATGGTAGTGATAGGTTCGTGGGCATAACGCTCTTTTACAGCAGCCAACACCTTATCAGGATTCAAACCAGCTGATAGCTCTATTTTATTCTTACTCATATAGTAAGCCGGATAGCTCTTGCGTAGCGCACTCACTGTTATATTCTTATCAGTTAGCAGCGATAAGAAGAGAGCCACCCCTACCAGCGCATCACGTCCGTAGTGCAATTCAGGGAAGATAATTCCCCCATTGCCTTCGCCCCCTATGATAGCGTTTACTTCCTTCATTTTAGCTACCACATTCACCTCACCTACGGCAGAGGCAGCGTACTCTACGCCGTGTTTTTGGGCTATATCGCGCAAAGCACGCGATGAGGATAGATTTGATACCACATTGCCTTTATTTTTACTCAAAATATAGTCAGCGCAAGCCACTAAAGTATATTCTTCGCCAAACATTTCACCTTTTTCAGTGATAAAGGCCAAACGGTCTACATCAGGGTCTACTACTATACCAAAGTCAGCTTCTTTGTCTACCACTTCAGCGCAGATGTCGCCCAAATGTTCTTTTAGCGGTTCAGGGTTGTGAGGGAAGTGCCCATTAGGTTCGCAGTACAGCGGCAACACCTCTGCACCCAAACGTTCTAAGAGTTGAGGGATAGCAATACCCCCTGTAGAATTGACAGCATCTACTACCACCCTAAAGTGGCGTTGGCGTATTGCCTCTATAGTAGCTAAAGGCAATAGTGATAGTGCTGCGTCTATATGTCGTTGTATATAAGTATCGTTGTGCGAGAGAGTGCCCAGCGCATCTACTTCAGCAAAAACAGCGTTGTTATCAGCAGCTATGCGTAAGATTTCCTCACCCTCTTGAGCGTTAAGAAATTCACCTTGGTTATTAAGAAGTTTAAGAGCGTTCCATTGTTTAGGATTGTGACTTGCCGTCAGAATAATACCCCCGTCAGCTTGTTCCATTGTTACGGCGACCTCTACGGTAGGTGTAGTGCTAAGTCCCAAATCAACTACATCTATACCCAGTCCGATGAGGGTATATTGCACGAGGTTTTGCACCATTTCACCTGATAGACGAGCGTCGCGCCCCACTACCACTTTTATGCGAGTTTTATGTACGTGGTTTTTAAGCCAGAAGCCATAGGCAGCCGCAAATTTCACGGCATCAATAGGGGTTAGATTTTCGTCGGGCACTCCTCCAATAGTACCGCGAATACCTGAAATAGATTTTATTAAAGCCATAGTTTAATTAACGATTGTTATTAATATGTTGCAAATGTACGAATAATTTGTCAATTAGCAAATTTGTCAATTGACAAATTAAGTTTAGCAACTCTTCTCTCACCGAACGATGAGCGAAGGATAAGCGAACAATGAGCGAACAAAAGTCGGCGAGCTGGCGCAGCCCTCCCATTCTTCCCAGCCCTCCCATTCCTTCCAAATCCCCAAACCGAAAAAATCTAAAAATAGTGTTAAAGTTTTACACTGTGTCGTTTTTTATTGTACCTTTGCCGCCCAACATAAAATATTTCTTATATTGACCCAAAAATATTCTTTTATGCAATTATTAAAAAACTTGACATTCAAAGGCCTTCTAATAGCCTTCTTATGCTTGTCGTGGGGCGCAAAGGCTCAGCTAGCCGTCAATAGTGTGGTAGCCCAAAGCGAAGTACATTTTGCTAACAACACCAACTTTGAAATTGGTACCCTTACCATTAAGATAAAGTTGCCTCCTGCTAAAAGTACAGCCGAGGTAACCGTTACCTTGCCTACGGGTATTGAGTATGTAGCAGGTTCTGTAAGTGGTGGAGCCAATGCTACTTCGGTATCCCAAGTGGCAGGTAGCCCTCTTAATAAACCTGTGTTTACCCTTGTAGGTACGCCTAACACCGAAGTGGCTTTTACCCTTAAGCGTAAGCTTACTAAGGCTGCTACCGATGCTTTGGCAGGTAGATACCTTATCGATGAGGTGAAAGTAACAGTGGTAGGCGAACCAGAAGAAAAAGAAAAATCTAACCAGTATAGGGTAACGCCTCCAGTAGTTACGGTACAAGGTGTCACTCGAGTTGATAATGTCGAAATAGGCGAAAATACAGCTACCTTCGGCATACGTAATACAGGGGTAGGCTATACACATACCATCTACTTCTCTGTTGATTACCCTGCGGGTATTACTAGCGTACGCTTTACTCCTCCTACTGGGGTCACTTTAGCGCAAGTAGGTACCGTACCTGCTGGTTTTCACAATGCAGGAAAAACTTTGTACAGCCTTACCAAACCGGGTGGCTTTGCTAATAACGAGCTGGTAACTATTACCGAAACCTACAAAGTGGCTAGTTCTCTATGTGCTAAGCAGGTAAAGGCTGGCTACGTGCCTTATTGGGGCTTCTCAGCTACCGAACTATTTGACCAAAATACTAAAGTAGGTAGAGATATAAATGTAAAGGAATACAAAATTCCTTCTGTGAAACAAACTTTCGATTGGAGTAAAAGATATTTTGAGTACGGCGCAGGTCTTACAGCTGCTGCCGGACAAAAACTCGGTACTTTCTATACTTCTTTCAAGAACCAAAGTACCGATGGCTCTATAGCCTATGACAACCGAATGGATAGGTTAATCCAAGATCCTAAATACTACAAACCGGATAACTTCTATATCATTGCTACCGATGGTACTAAGATTCCAGTACCAAAAACTATTATTAACAATAATACTACAAAGTTTGACTTTCACGATTTGCCTGCTTTGGCCGATGCGGCTCTTACAGGCAAAGATATTGGTCTTACCGATGAAGATGGCGATGGCTACCGCGATGACCTTAAACCTGGTGCCGAGGTAAGATTGTGTTTTGATCTGATAGCTACAGGTGCCCCTGTTACTTGTGGTAATTATATAGTATACCCTAGTTTTTATTATCTGTACGAGAGCGCTTGTGGTAGTACAGGGGAAACAAGAGATTACGCAAATACCTATGCGCGAAATTTTGGATTTGCGAATAAAACGGCTTTCCCAGTGCAGTTGCTTAAAAATGCTCCTGAAAAGGGCTACTTAGCTCCCGCTATGACTACCGTAACAGCTTACGAACGTTACCAAAACGATGTCAATTCGAGAAATAATGATCTTCGCTACAACTATCATATGCAGTTGCCTTCGGGTATTGCTCTCAAAAATGTAGTATTCCATTATACCGACAATTTTACCGATACGAGTGCGCCTACTGTCGCTATTCCTGATGTGCCCGCTGGTGGATTGCTAGATTTTACCACCCCCGAAACGCCTCCTACAGGCATAACGGGTGACAATGTGCGCTTGTGGGGGCATATCTCTTTTGATATGGAACTCACCGACTGTACCGGAATGGGTAATGCTACGGCTATTCCGTATACCATTTCGCTAATGAATAGAAACCCAGATGGTACTTTCTTCCAAATGCCTCTAATTTGTAAAAATGCAAATATAGCTTTAGGCTGTACAGTACCTTGTACAGTAAATGGTCCTGAGATACTTAGTGCTAAAGTAGAGCGCGCCGATAACTCTTATGGTTGGACGGATGCTACTATGACCCAACGCGTACAACGCGCTAATATATCTGCAGAGCAACGCCGTAAAGTGTTGCCTTTAGACGATGTAGAATTCTTCGCCGAAGGAAAACAATCGCCTAATGCTGCATCCGATAACCTATTCTATTATACTTCTGTAAAAAAACAAGCAGATTTAGATCCTAAGTTTATCAAAGTAAAAATAGGTACTCACGAAGTGACTTTACTTGCTACCGACCCAGGTGTGGTAACAAATGTTACTGATGCCAATGGCAACTATTACCGTTGGAATCTTACCGATGCACTACCTTCCGGAACTTTAGGCAAAAACCAAACCTTCTCGGTAGTAGCTACCTATCAGGTAAAGAATACAGTACAAACTTATGGCGTAGAGGAGCAATCGGGTATTGCCTCTTATTTCTATACCTTAGCCGATAAGAATGATCCCGCCGTTAGCCCGCAAGGCTATCATACTAACGCGTTGCGTTGTGGAATAACCTTTGTGCCTATTTTTAATTATGCACATACAGCTACGAAGTATGGCAGTAACTCTTATGGTTTGACAGGTTGTTATCCTAACTACATAGGGGGCAATCTTATTTACTCAGGTCGTCAACAAGGAGGGGGAAGTAGTTTTTATACTGAAGAATATCGTCCAGGGCGTTTGATCAAGAAGATTGTTATTAAAATGCCTTTGGCTTACAAAATCCTTAGTACCGAATATATCTATATTGCGGAAGCTTCTCAAATTAAGAATGGAGCGGCTCGTCCTAGGTTTATGATTCCTTTAAATAAATGGGTAGAAACTACCGAAGGTGGTTTCCGTGTGTACACCTATACCAATCCTCAGCGAGGCGATGCACTTTATTTACCTCCAGGGATGCTATGGACAGACTACTCCGAATTTTTGCGTGCTTCAGTACGAGGTTCTTGCAAATCTAAAGATTACAAGAGAGAAATAACTCCAGGAAGAGAGGCTACAAGTGCTGAAATATCGGCAGCGGGCGAAGTGCTAACAACTAGTGTAGACTATGAGGATTACTACTATCACTATGCGTCAAAATCTACCTCACTGCCTAGCAATCAACAAAAAATAGCGGAAATTAAGTATTCAGGTAAACCGCAATTATTATTAGGAGCACAAGGTCAAGGCTCTACTATTAGGGCAGATAGAAGTGAGCAACAAACAGTTTTCTCTATCGAGACACGTTACAATACGGCTCCTAATGCTTGGATATCTATTCCAGATGTTACAGGAATGGAAGTTTTGGGCTTAGAAGAGGTGAATGATGCAGCGGGTACTTCAGTAGTTAGTACGCTTACCCCCGAAACGAGCATTTCGGGCGAGAAGATGTACTTCTTAAACCAGACTTTGCAAGTAGGTACCACAAATCAAAAATACTATCGCTTGAAATTTAAACTTACCAACTGTAGTAATCCACAGATGAAGTTTAAAGTGTATGCGGGCTGGAATTGTGAGGGCAACCCTACCGGAGGTCTTAATGAGGCTTGCGACGAGAATTCCTTAGAGTACACTGTAAATATAGCTCAAAGTAAGAAAGAGATAGAAGTAGCCAGCAGTCCAGCTAGCTTGCCAATGTGTACCCAAACACCATTTGAGTACATTGTAAAGAGTACCGATGAGGGTGATATCTTCGGAGCTAACTTAATAGTTACCCAGCAGCCAGGTATTATCATCAGCGATGTAGAGGTTGAATATCCACTAAACTCAGGTAAAGTGTACAACACAGCAACCTTAGTAGATGGCAAAAAGATAGGAGTAGCAACCGCTACCGGTAAAATAACCTATCAGCTGTCTGATATATTGCCTAAAGGTTCATTGCCAGGTTCGGTAAGCACTAATATAGAAAACGAACAGAAGTTCAAAGTACGTTTTAATGTACAACCAGAATGTAACTTTGTCTCAGGTTCTTCTTTTGATATAGACCTAGAAGGTAACAACCTTTGTGGAGTACCAGCTGTAGGACCAAAAATTGTAGCTATTGTCGCAGGAGTGCAAAATGCGAGTGTGAACAATTATAATGTACTATTATCAACGATTGATTATATAAGTGGTAATGCCAATGCTTGCGATCTTGGTGCTACCTACAAGGTGCGTGTAGCGGTAAATGCTACCCCTGCAAATCCTTCGTTTGAGATAGGTGATAATGCTCGTTTGCACATACGTTTCCCACAATCTTACGATATACAAAATAGTGATATTTCGGTAGACAGAAATGCTTTCCCACAAGCTACAGTCAATTGGGTAAATCCTACAATCGAATCAAGAAACGTTGTAGGAAATGAAACCGAGATATTGATGGTAGTACCTAAGGGAATGAAAGATACGCACTACTTTGATGTATTCTTGAAGATTAAACAAAAAGCCAATACTTTGGTAGATTGTGCTGTCGAAAGAAGTCTGAAAGTACTTACTACCGATAAGGTAACCAATATACCTTGTGCTACACTCACACCACCTACTTGTCCTGCTCTTGTAGTGAGTACCTCACCCGAAAGGACAGCAGTGATCAAAAACAACCGTTCAGAAATATCCCTTGCCGATGTTCAGGTAACGGCCGTACCACAAGTCAATAAAGAAAATCTAACTGTTCAATACAAGTTAGCCAATGCAGCAGGAGTAACTGCTTATAACGGACGATTGGTAATAAGTCTTTACAACGATATAAACAACAATGGTTTGGTAGATAGTGGCGAGGTTTTAGCTACTCACACAAGTACGCAAAGCTTAGCAGCTAATGCGACTTCAGCGGTACAAAGCTTTACCTTTTTAGCCGATCAGTCTCAAGTATGTCGTTTGCGTTTAGCAATCCGCAACGAGGATAACAAATGTCTCTGTGGCAATAAAGAACTTGCCTTGCCAACGCCAGCGCATATTAGTGGTTTAGTGAGCAATCTCACTACTTGCGAAACCGAGTCAGTAACTTTTGCCTACAATGCGGCAGCACCTGCTTATGATGCTTATACTTGGTCACCAGCAAGCTACTTGTCGGCAGCCAATATAGCAGCACCTACGTTCTTGTATAGTGGCACGAAACTTACGGCTCCACTTACAGTTACCTATACCCTAACGGTAAAACGCACCAATGGTTGTGAATCAACCCAAACAGTAACCGTATTAGTAACTCCTAATACCGCTACGCCATCACCTACGACCGTGAACTTATGTTCAGGAAATACAGTACAGAGTCTAAAAACGTACTTAGGCGGTTTAGTGTCAGGTACTTTAAAAGTATATGCTACTGCTACGGCAGCCGCCGAACTGGCTAACACTACTGCGCTAACCGATAATACTACTTATTACTATTCAGCACAAGTAGCCGGACAATGTGAAAGCACACGCCAATCTATTTTAGTGAAGATAACCACTATGCCAACGGTATCTTCCTCTTACACCTATTGTGCTGGTACCAAAGTAGCAACCTTGTGGGATGCTATTGACCCTACCGATAGTGATAGACTACTTAGAATATACACTACAGCCACAGGAGGAGCGCCTTTAGATAGGACAGACCTTTTGCAAGCAGGTAATTACTATGTTGCCAAGATAGCTAAAAACGGAGCAAACATTACTTGTGAGATTCCTCGTGCTCTTACAACGGTACATATTCCTACAGTGGCTACCCCAACGGTCAGTGCAACCCTAGCCTTATGTCCTACAACAGCAGCAGGCAGCGTTTCGTTTGCTGGTTATGTAACAGCCGCTACAGGAAATACCTTACGTTGGTATGCTACCGCTACCGATACCACTCCATTGGCAGCAGCGCCTACTATCAGCACTCAAGTGGTTAATAGTACAAGCCAAACAGCATATGTAAGTCAGGTAACAGCAGCAGGTTGTGAAAGCGGTCGAGCAGTTATCACCTTAGTGGTTAATGATACTACCCCGCCTACACTTAATGCACCAGCTCCTTTAGTAGTTGATTGCCGCAATGCAGCTGCTAATATCAATACTTGGCTCAATAGCGCTACCGCTACCGATAGCTGTGGTACCGTAAGCCTTACCAATACCTATAATGCACTAGCAGACTTCTGCAATGTGCCAAGCGGTACTCTTACCATTAGCTTTGTAGCAAAAGATCCATTTGGTAATACCACTACGCAAACGCGTACCATTACCTTAATAAATATAAAAGCCGAAAATGATACCTTTACCGTTACTCACGGCGCAGTAGCTACCACAACAGCTAGCAGCGTACTTACTAACGATAAGGTAGGAACTCAAACTGCTACGGCAGCTACAGTGAGTATGACAGTCGTTACTCCAGCAACAGGCGTAACGGGTAGCGCAACACCTACCCTCAATGCCGATGGAACAGTTACTGTCCCTGCCGGAACAAAATCAGGTACTTATCAAATCGGTTATAAGATATGCCAAACAGTAGCAGCAGTTACCGTTTGCGATACTGCTACCGCTACTATAGTAGTGGGAGCACCAACGATCACCGCAACGCCAGATACCTTTACCATAACCACGGGCACAAGCACTAGCTCAGTGATTGACAACGACCACATCGGTACTGCAACGACCACCACTAGCACAGTAAGCATAGGAGTGGTAACGGGCGCAACACCT
>NZ_QBKG01000018.1:0-1896 GCF_003054025.1 Capnocytophaga leadbetteri | reverse complement strand
TAGCTCAGTGATTGACAACGACCATATCGGTACTGCAACGACCACCACTAGCACAGTAAGCATAGGAGTGGTAACGGGCGCAACACCTAAGACCCCAGGAGCAAACACTCCAACATTGAACCCTACCGATGGTACTATTACGGTACCTAATAACACCCCAGCGGGTACTTATAGTATAGTGTATCAAATCTGCGAGAAGTTGAATCCAGGCAACTGTAGCACAGCTACAATAATAGTTGTAGTACCAGCTCAGCCAACAGCAACGCCAACAACTATAGAGGCTAATGGCGATACCTTTGTACAAAACGGAGTGCCAACAAGCACTACTACGTTGGGCAATATCCTTACTAATGATAAGCTCAATGGTAATCTGAACCCAGCAGTACAGAGTGTAACCATTACTACGCCATCAACGCCAGCACATACACCTTACATTCACCCAGGTACGGGCGAGGTAATTGTGCCACCACATACCCCAGTGGGTGTATATGAGTTACCATATACTATCTGTGCTCTTGCTAGCCCTACAGTATGCGATACCGCTACAGCTGTAGTAACCGTAAACAGCATAGAGGCTCATAACGATGGCAGACACTTACTCGGTACTACTGTAGGCGGTACTATCAGCAGCGTACTCGCTAACGATAAGCTCAACGGTCGTACCCCAGCAGCCAGCGAGGTAACTATCAACTGGCAAGCTACTCCAGCCGGCTTTACTTATAATGCGGATGGTAGCATTACCGTAGCAGCAGGTACAGCAGTAGGTACTTACACTATTAGTTATACCCTTTGTGCAACTGCTACTCCTACCTTGTGTAGCGAACCAGCTGAAGTAATAGTAGAGGTAACCGCTGCTACCCCAGTACCACCGCTTAGCATTACAGCTGTTTATGACGGAGTATATTATATAGAGAAAGGCACCGCTACTACCCTTACTAGTGTATTGGCTAACGACCTACTCGATAGCGACCCAGCTACTACCGGCAATGTATCGCTTACTTGGGACATCAGTGCTCCTGCAGGCTTTACCCTCAATGCCGATGGTACTGCCCACGTAGCTACCAATACCGCTGTAGGAAGATACGAAATACCGTATACTATCTGTGCTAAAAACGGTACTCTATGCAGTACTACTAAATTAGTAGTAACCGTATTAGCTCCTACCGTTACCCCTACTATCGAGGTAAATGGTGAAACTTTTACCTATACTGGTAGTCCTACAGTAGGCAATGTACTAACTAACGATAAGTTGAATGGTACACCTAACCCATCAGTGCGTAGCGTAACCATTAGCATAATGCCACCTCCACCAGGGGCTTACGAACCTTACTTAGATCCATCAACTGGTGATGTAATTGTACCACCTCATACTCCATCAGGTAGCTATACAGTTACTTACCGAGTATGTACTATTGATACTCCAGTAGCTTGTGGAGTAGCCTCAGTAGTGGTAGTGATACCAGCAACCCCACCAACACCAACGCCAACAGTAGTGCCAGTAGCAGTTAATGATAGTGCAGCAACACCTCGCAATACGCCGGTAACTATTGATGTACTATCGAATGATACCCCTAACGGAGCTACAACTCCTAATGTGGTAACAACACCACAAAATGGTACAGCAGTAGTAAATCCTGATGGTACTATAGAATACACGCCAAATACAGGCTTTGTAGGTACAGACCGCTTAGTATATACACTTTGCAATGCTAGTGGTTGTGCAACAGCTACTGTAAACATTGAGGTAACTAATAAGCTCATAGTTTATAACGGTGTATCAGTAAATGGTAGTGACAAGAACAACCACTTCCACATAGCAGGTATAGAAGCCTACCCAGATAATACAGTACGCATCTACAACCGTTGGGGCGTAAAAGTATGGGAGGTACAAAGCTA
>NZ_QBKG01000017.1 GCF_003054025.1 Capnocytophaga leadbetteri | reverse complement strand
CCTATCTCTATAAAAGCCCAAAGAATATTGTTATATATACCTATAAGTTTATATACCTCAAAAAATCTTTCTTCATCCCACGAATTTTTCCACTTTCCAAATGAAGCAAGAGAAAACTCCCATAGATGCTCTTTCTCTTGAATAGAAAAAGCTCTGATAGACATCACATCATCATATATTTTATTCTTTTTGTATATATATATATATACCCATTTGGAAAAAACTTATAGAAAAATTGTCAATATTTCCTAATACTATGAGATTTTCATTTTTATCTATAATGGCAGTAATATCCTCTAGATATTCATTTGAATATTGTGTTTCTAAATAATCGTTGGATAAATACAAAAAAACTTTATCTTCGCCCTCTTCTACCAACTCCAAATTTTCATCAAAAATTTTGTAATTATTCTCCCACTCACTACAATAGAACTTATTATTAAAGGTAACAAGCGGGCTTAGTGGTGTTTTATAAAGCATTTGTTTTTTTTCACCACATTGAATTTCGTGTGATGTGTTGATGTAATAAGGTTTGCCTTTATAGATAACATAATCTCTTACATTATCTATTTTAGAATTTAGTTTAAACATTTTATTGTGATTTTATAAAGTTATAAAGTTCTGAATTTTATTACATTTTTCTTTTTATTTGTGAGCTTTAATTTCCCCTGCTGGCGCGAGCTTTATAATAAGAGCGTATCGCTCATTCCTTATCAATTACTTCCTCCTTACTTGCGTAACGAATGTTTAAACTCACTTGTTAATTTTTTCTCTTTGAAGCTGTTTAAACTTTTCCTTACAATAAAATAAAAGTTCCAAAAAATTAGTAATTTTAAAAATAACACCAAAATTTAGGAACTTTTACCCCCTATCTACCCCCTCAAATTTGCTAATTTCCTAATTTGCTAATTTCCTAATTTGCTAATTCCCAAATTGTCTCATTCCCAAATAGCAAGCCACAACCCCTAATCCTACACTCCCTACTACGTAAAGCGCTGCTTTTAGCCATTCGTTTTGTTGCAATAGCTGTACAGTTTCAAACGAAAAAGTAGAGAAAGTAGTAAAGCCCCCTAAAACGCCCGTCATCAGTAGCAAAGGCAATACAGGGTCTGTAGTGGCTTTGCTTTTGAAGTACCCATACAATACCCCTATCAAAAAGCAGCCTAGTATATTTATTACCATAATACCTATGGGGAATGCCCATAAGCGTCCTAACTTGCTAAGCCATACCGAGAGTATATAGCGCAAGGCTCCACCGGCAAAGCTACCAACTCCTACTATTAGTATTTCTTTTGTCATTTTTTAGTTATTTATTATTACAATCTTCCTACCTCTTCCACTTCGCTTGTATGTACCTCTTTCGCTTTTCCAAATTGGTAAGTAAGGTTCAATTTCACCTGTCGACTTTCGCTATTACCATAGGCGTATAGGTCTAAGTTAGGCAAATGGCTCTCGCTATCCCAACGTTGAGTGTGAAAAATATCAGTAAAGCTAAAAGTAGCTGTAAGGCGGTCGTTTAAGAAAAGGCGTTGCAAACCAATATCTATTCCGCCAGAAGACTTCGCTATTTCGTTAATACCCGCCAACCTACGCGAATTGTAAACCGCTGTAAGCTCTCCTTTCAGTTGGTAAGGCAAGCGAAAATAATTTTGCATTGTCAGACTGTACTGCCACCTGTGTAGGTGCAAGGAGCTCCCCTCTATTACCGCCCCTTTGTTCTCTATATAGCTCAGGTTAGGAGTGAAAGTTGTCTGATAGCCATTGCCCCAATTCAGTTCTTGATAGAGCGAAAAGAGCAAATGGTGCTGCTTGCCTATATTCTTAGGGATAGAAATGATTTTATTAGCTTGAAAAGGCTCATTGATACTGCTAAAAAAATCGGTAGAGTAACTATAAGCCATTGTAAAAGAAGTCTTTTTATACGAAGCCGAAAAGGTAGCTTTTTGTATCTTTTCGGGCAATAAAAACGGATTACCTTTCCAATACGATAGTTCGTCTAAAAGGTATTCAAACGGATTGAGATTTTGGTACTCAGGTCGGTTGATGCGAGTGCTATAGCCTGCAAATAGCTGTAGGTTATCGTTACATTGGTACTGCAAATTAAGAGTAGGGAAGAAGTTAGTATAGTGCTTTCGGTGTTCTTGGGGTGTTGAAGCACTCCCTTTTTCGGGCAATAACTGTCCTTTAGAAAAAGTAGTTTCATTGCGTAGGCCTACCTCAGCACTCAAACGTTCGGTGATAGGGTAATGATACTGGGCATACACGGCAAAAATACGCTCTTTGAAGTCAAAAGCATTCGAGCGGTTTACATCTATGAGGTTATAGGTAGGCAATTGTCTAAAGAACTGAAAACTATTGTCTGAAAAGACTTGCGAATACTTAGCGCCTGCCGTAAGGCTACCGCCCCATAAGGGTAATTCTGAACGGAAAGAAGTAGCAAAAATATGTATTTTTCTATCGTTTTCTGATAGGTAAGTCTCGTGAGAAAGTATGGCACCCGCTGGCGAACGATAGGTGTTGGGTTGCCTATTGCCAGAGCCTCCATCAAAAAAAGCGTAATCAATGTCCAACTGATAGCGCTCGTTATCCGAAGGACTAAAAGTATAATAAACATTAGCGCTATAGCGATTAGCTTTCTGCATAAAGTAATCGTTATAGCCCGATAGCGTTTTTTCCAATACATTAGCTGTGTTGAAAAAGCGAGTAGTGGTGCTGGTCGTTCCCTTTCCAAATAGCGTATTAGCAGCCAGTTGTGCGCCTAAAGAGTGCCGTTGGTCAAGCCAATAGTCGTAGCCTATATGCCCCGCTATGGTCTTGCGCTTCTCAGTATCATCTGTCGGACTTTCGTACCGCAGTCCGTTTTGTACGCGCTCGCTGCCGTAATCCATTGCATAGTGTCCTAATTGGTGATTGTACCCCAAATGCAAAATACCTTTCTTCACGCCGTGTTGCAATTGTAGTTCGGTGTTTTGTCGCAAGTTCCACCAATACGATACCCCATTGTTCAGCGATAAGAATGTCCCTTCTATTGTCTTTTTGTCGAGTACAATATTCACTGCTCCAGCCCCTCCTTGCGCTTCGTATTCAGCTGGCGGATTGAGCAGCAATTCCGTCTTTTTAATTTGTGCTATAGGGATAGATTTTAGGTAATTTGCCAAATCATCAGGCTGCATATAAGTAGGTTTGCCATTAATAAGAACCAACACATTGCTTTTTCCGCCAATGCTCAGGTGATTTTGATTGTCTACTACCACATTAGGAGTGCTTTTCAGGGCATCAAGAGCTGTACCCTGCTGATGAGTAAGACTATTTTTTGGCGAAAACACTATTTTTCCTTGCTCCATATACACGGCGGACTTCCTTTTTGTAGTCGTTACCACTACCTCTTTCAAAGCAAGGGAAGAAGCAAGAGGTATAGAGAGCAACTCAATGTTCTTATTCAGCAAGAAAGGTTCACCGGTATACGACAAGTAATCGCCTGTACTTTCAATATAAATACGCAAATTGCGTTTAGCAGACGAAAAGCTAAAAAGCCCATTGCTTTCAGTAATGGGTTCACTTACTATCACATTAGTATCCGCATCCAATACTTTGATGGTGACATTAGCAATACCTTCAAGCGAAGCATTATGCACAAAACCTTTTACGGTATATTGCGTTTGTGCACAAAGGGTAGTGCCTCCTAAAAGAAGACAAATAAAAGAAATAATGTTTTTCATTTTTAAAAAGTTTTATATAGAATTTGCATACTTATATAAAAAGTATTATCTTTGCACCGCAAAACAGCAAAAGTTGTTTTGAATGGTGCGGGACGAGACTTCGGGTCTCTATAAGCCTTCACCCCTCCGGGAGGCAAATTGATAATAATTCAGTTTGCCTCCTTGTTATTTAAATCGGTCTGTATTTACTTGCAACACTCTTTTATCAGGCATAATAAAAGTGATTGCTTTTATATTTTTTGCACGTTTTTGTTTAAATGTTGCTTTTAGCATATCAAAAGCTTCTCGGTTAGACTCTAATTCTTGAGTAAAATGAATAATAACTTCTGAAACCTCCTGCTTATTAGCTTCTTTCAAAGCACTCTGAATAGCATTTTTACCATTAGTACTTTCTGCTACTTTTATATCTACATATTTTAAAGACAGCAAATTAAAAGCATCAGGGTTCTTCTTCCCATCTTGAATTACAGGTAATAAACGGTACTGTTTGCCATTATTAGCCAAAATTTTTAAAGCCTCAATATTCTTGTATTTTTCAGTCTTGCTTTGCGAACCTTGGTTAAACTTCTCTACAATACCACCATTAACACTTTCATACATCACACAGAAAGTGATTTCCTTGTATCGCTCTCTAAGAACAATATGCTTTTTTGTGGTAGGAATATGCTTCATAACTTGTTTATCTTTAAAATTGGCTAACATTCTAACGACTAGCGACTAACCACTAAATACTAGCGACTAAATACTAACTGTATATTCTTATACGAGCTTTTTGCTAATTCTTTAGCGGTAGCCTCATCTTTCCAACAAACTTTTTCTATACCCTCTTCCGTTTGGGGCACTAATTTTTTCTTATAAGTAGTCGTCATATCATACCAATAAGTTTCTTTCAGAAAGTAGTGTCCATCGCGTTTAAATATATGGTAAGTAATCGTCCTAAAACGCTGTATGAGCAGCTTTTTTACGCCCGTTTCTTCCTCTACTTCGCGCAGCGCACAAGTAGCAATATTTTCGCCCTTTTCTTTCTTTCCTTTAGGCAAATCCCACTTGCCATTTCTTTTGATAAGCAGCACTTTACCCTCCTGATTATACACTATGCCACCGCCTGCTTTTATAGTGGGGATAAGCTGCTTAAATTTCTTCATAAGTTTCTCAGCCTTAGGGTGATAGAGGTATATTCTCTCTACCTCATTATGGCTTAGTGCTTCGATGATTTCATCAAGGCTTACATCTTTTAACCGAAAATATTTTTCATTCTCAATATTTTCTTGTACATTTGTCAAAATAATCGACTTATCGTCTAAAAATATTTCATTCATAACATTATGATATTAGATAACACTACGGCACAAAGTACCGCCGAATTTTTACTGCAAATTAACGCAATAAAATTGAATTCTGAAAATTATTTTACTTGGGCGAGTGGCTGGAAATCGCCTATTTATTGCGACAACCGCATAATCCTCTCATTTCCAGAGGTTCGCAATTATGTAGCCAATACTATGGCTACCTATATAAAAAGCCATTATCCTACTGCCGAAGTAGTAGCAGGGGTAGCTACAGGGGCTATTGGTATGGGTATGTTAGTAGCTAACGTGCTGGGGTTGCCTTTCGTATATGTACGCCCTGAGCCTAAAAAACATGGTCGTCAGAACCAGATAGAGGGATTGCTAACTGCAGGACAGCGCGTAATTGTTATTGAAGACCTCATCAGCACCGGTATGAGCAGCCTCAATGCTGTAAAAGCCCTCCGCGACTTTGGGGCTGAGGTATTAGGTATGGTAGCTATCTTCTCCTATAATTTTGAGGTAGCCAATGCTAATTTTGCCGCTGAAAAGCTCACCCTCCACACCCTCAGCGATTACGACCATCTGCTGGTCAAAGCCTTAGAAATAGGCTATATTGGCGAACACGAACTCGATACCCTCAAAGAATGGCGCAAAAGCCCCGACACGTGGCGCAATTAGTCAATTTGCCAATGATATCGCCCCATCTCACTTGTCCCACTTGTCTCACCTGTCCCACCGAAGGATGAGCGAAGGTTCACCGAAGGATGAGCGAAAGAAAGTCGGCGAGCTGGTGCAGCCGAGTATGTGTTAAGGGGGGATGTCAATATAAAAATTATCAATAAACTAAGTATAAAAAAAATAACTATGCAAAAAATAGAAATCCCCGAAAACTGGGCAGTCTATATCGGTAGAGTAGAAGATAAGCCCGCTGTGTTTCGCATCAATTTAGGTATAGGCGAAATAGACTTCCCTATAGAGGGGTATACCCAATGTGTAAGGCTAAACCTTGTCCTTAAAGCACCCGATGAGCACGGTTTTACTACCGATGAGGAAAGAGAACGCCTCTATAACATTGAAGATATTATAATGCCTTCGCTAAAAGATACTGATTTTTTAGCTGGAGTTGTAACTTATCAGGGCAATACAACTTGGTTTTACTATACACAAGAGGCTCCTTTATTGGCAGCCAATATCGAAAAGGCTTTCACAAATATCACCGATTACGAACCTGAAATACGTATCGTAGATGACCCTAATTGGGAGATATATTCCGACTATCTTTACCCCAATATCTACGAACACCAAAGCATCAAAAACAGTGCGGTGCGCCGCCATTGCGAAGAGTCTGGCGACCATACCGACCAAGAACGCCCCATAGAGCATTGGTTGTATTTTGATACAGAAAAGGATATGAACAGCGCCCTTAGCAAAGTAATAGCTTTGGGGTATAAGGTAGAAGATAGCGGTAGGGTAGAGCCCGAAGAAGGCGATACTTCTCAAGAGGCTTACTATCATCTCATCCTTTCTAAAGTAAATACAGTCGATGATATTAATAGCGACACTTGGGATTTGATAGATGTAGCCCTCGATACCAATGGCCAGTATGACGGCTGGGAAACCGTTTTAGTAAAATAATTAATCGCTCGTGCGGCTCGCACCAAATCGGCAAATTATCCAATGAATTTAGAAACCCCAAAAACAATCGTCCCCAAAAGTGCAAAAGACCTCTTTGCTCTTTTAGAAAAGGTAGAAACCTTTGAACGCCTGATGCCCGACAACATCAGCAAATTTCAAAAACTCAGCGATACATCTTTTGTGTTTGCTCTTAAGGGAATGCCCGAAATTTCGTTAGAAAAGAAAAGCACCACCCCCGATAGTCAGTTAGTATTAGGCGAAGCCAATGGCAAAATTCCCTTTCAGCTTACTGCCAATATTGCTGAAATATCAGATAAGGAAAGCGAAGTACAACTGCTCTTCAAAGGGGACTTCAACCCTGTAATGGCGATGATGGTCAAAACGCCCATTAGCAAGTTTATAGAAGTATTAGTAACTAAAATGAAGGACTTATAAATGGCAGGCAATAGCTTTGGTACACTTTTTAGGCTTACCACCTTTGGCGAGTCGCACGGCGAGGCATTAGGAGGCATCATCGATGGTTGCCCTCCTAATATCCTTTTAGATTTTGAAGCCATACAGCACGAACTCAACCGCCGTCGTCCGGGGCAGTCAGCTATTGTCACCCAGCGCAAAGAGGGCGACAAGGTACGCTTCCTTTCGGGTATTTTAGACGGTAAAACTACCGGCACGCCCATTGGCTTTATCATTGAAAACGAAAATCAGCATTCAGCCGACTATGCCCATATAGCCGAGGTATATCGCCCCAGCCACGCCGATTATGTGTATCAACAGAAATACGGCATTCGTGATGTTCGCGGGGGCGGACGCTCATCAGCACGCGAAACGGTCAGCCGTGTGGTAGCAGGAGCTATTGCCAAACAGGTACTCAAAGGAATACAAATCAACGCTTATGTGTCGAGTGTAGGCGAGCTTTCCCTTACCCAACCCTACACTAATCTTGATTTAGCCATAGCCGAAACCAATGCCGTACGCTGTCCCGACCCTATTTTAGCCGAACAAATGGAAGCCTATATCAAAGCCATACGCAAGGAGGGTGATACGGTGGGCGGAGTGGTAAGCTGTGTAGTAAAAGGGGTACCCGTAGGTTGGGGCGAACCTGTGTTCGACAAGCTCCACGCACAACTCGGTAAGGCGATGCTCTCTATCAATGCCGTAAAAGGCTTTGAATATGGCAGTGGCTTTGCGGGTACAACAATGCGAGGCAGTCAGCACAACGACCTTTTCAACCCCGATGGCACTACCCAAACCAACTATTCAGGGGGCATACAAGGAGGCATTAGCAATGGTATGGACATTTATTTTCGGGTAGCTTTTAAGCCCGTAGCAACCCTTATGCAGTCACAACCCGCTCTCGATAGCAGGGGCAACATCGTAGAGATACAAGGCAAAGGCAGGCACGACCCCTGCGTAGTACCCCGTGCCGTCCCCATTGTCGAGGCAATGACCGCAATGGTACTATTAGATTTTCACCTATTGAATAAAGCTGTAAAGGCAAATGGTAATTTATAATCCATAATTCAAAATTATTACAAATGACCTCAAAAGAAATAGCAAATGGCATATTGCGTGCCGTAGCAATCATTGTTTTAGTAGTAGTAGGGCTGTATACCCTTTATTTGCTACAATCTATTATCGTTTATCTTATCGTCTCATTAGTACTGACGCTAATGGGCAAACCTCTTATTTATTTCTTCCGCAAAAAACTGAGGATAAAGAGTGAAACTCTCTGTGTGGTACTTACTATGTTGCTTTTTGTACTGCTCAGTCTCGGAGTATTCAGTATGTTTATTCCCTTACTCATATCACAAGGCAAGAACCTATCAAGCCTTAATATTGATTTGCTAAAAGATAATCTTGATGCTCTTATACATCAAACTCTTAGTAAGGTTGGGTTAGAAAGAGAAGACTATTCTTTTGGTGTACAAGAGATGTTAAACTTTATTGATATTCCTAACTTTCTCAACTCGTTTATTTCCTTTATTAGCAATTTTGGAGCAGGTTTCTTTTCAGTACTCTTCATCACTTTTTTCTTTATGAAAGACGGCGACAGAATACTTATTTCCCTACTTTCTATCTTTTCTCCTAGGCGAAAACGCAAATTAAAGACTTCTATTTTCAAGATAAACAATCTGTTATCGCGTTATTTTGTAGGACTTATACTCCAAATCACTATACTTTTTGTTGTTTATACTATTGTATTGCTTATTTTTGGGGTAGAAAATGCTTTTATCATAGCGTTGCTCTGTGCTATGCTTAATCTTATTCCTTATATAGGTCCTATGATAAGCTTTGTGCTAATGGCATTGCTAACGATGAGCAGCAACCTACAAAACGACTTTATGACTGTTAGCTTGCCTACTACTATTTATGTCCTAATAGGCTTTATTGTAGGCCAATTTATTGATAATGTATTTTCACAACCTATTATTTTTTCAAATTCAGTAAAATCAACTGCTTTAGAGATTTTTTTGATTACTCTTATTAGTGGTACACTTTTTGGCATCATAGGTATGGTAGTAGCTATTCCCGCTTATACCGTTTTAAAAGTAGTTTTAAAAGAGTTTTTTCCTAATAATAAAGTAGTCGGACTGCTTACTAAAAATCTATAGTTATGAAATATCTTATTCTTTTTTTGTTTCTTTGCTTTATGCAAAACCTTTCGGCCCAAGCAGAAGGCTTAAAAGTTACCGATGCTACTAAGGCAGATAGCCTAACTGTAAAAAAGAATTGGAATGTACGTTACAAATATGTAGAGGGCTTTATTTTTAACAAAGATTATGTTATATTCCAAACCAGAGATAGTCTTTTTGTGCAGTGTCCCGATATGCTTACTTTTAGTATAAAAAACTATGATTATGGTATGGCTATTGATAAAAATGGAATCTATTACCAAAATAATTTTTTCCCTATAGATACTAATGCTTTTAAGATTATAGGTTCAGACCTAATAATCGATAAAAAGGAAATAGTGCCTATTTGGCGTACTCTTCAAAAGGCTTATATAGCCAACAAAGAGATTGCTATTAGCAGCCCTGCTACTTTTGAAAATATCTATTATGATTATTTAAAAGACGAATATCATCTATATTATATTAATAATGGAAAAGTAACGATAGTACCAGATGCCGACCTTGCTTCTATTCGTAAAGACTTAGCTACTGAAAACTATATTTCTGATAAAAATGGCACCTTTTACCAATCTCAACCACTTATGTATAAAGGTGAAAGGGTACAACAGCTTACTAAAAAAATACTAAAAACCTCTCAATATGTATTATACTATGATAAAGAACTTGTTGAATTGCCTAACTACTTTCATATTCCTACCCTCAAAGCTCTAAATGAGTCTTATCTCATCGACCAAAATTATGTTTATTATATTGATTACTACTCCTACAAAACAAAGGGTAAAGACTTTAGACTACCTATCGCAACTAAAAACTTAAGCAAAGTAAGAGTCTTTAATAATTTCATTACCGATGGTACTATGGTATACCGCGATAATACCCCCAAACCTCAATACGACGCTGCAACTTTTGCTGAGCTTCAGGATGCTTATTACTATCAATATGACAAAAATGGAGTCTATAATTGGGATAAAAAGTTACCTTTCTTCTATACTGAAGCCCCTATTTATGGCAAAAACTTATTTAAAGACAAGGCCGGCGGAATACTCTACAAAAATCAAATATATAATAGCTCAACCGAAGAGGTTTTTATGAACCTTACCTCTAAGGAAGTACAACTGCTAAAAGAAGGAAAAGTTACTGTTTATGATTTCGTTTATCTAAAAGGGGAACGCATTCTAAAGCAAAAATATTTTGATAGTGAGTTATACAAAGCCAATAACCTAATTTATGTAGATAAAACACCTCAAAAAGGGGTAGATGCTACTACTTTTCAAAAAATATGGTACAATATTTATAAAGATAAAAATAAAGGCTATTATTATGATGAAAGCAATGAGTATGATCCCAAACTCATCCCTATTAAGGGGTATGATATAACAACTCTTAGTTTTCTAACTGCTGATCTTTTAGCTGATAAGAATTATATTTATTACACAAAATATAGACTTATCAAAAATGATAAGGTTGAAATACTCGCTATATATCCAGGTTATCGAAAGGGGTGTAGTCAAGACTTAAAACCTAATACCAATTATTATCTTCTAAAAAACGTTGATGGTTATTGGCTAACCGAATTAGGAGGTGGAGCTAAAATTCGCTTCTTAGGTACTGAATTAGAAGATTTTGAACTATAAGCTATAAATTATAAATACCATAAAGAATTATTTTTCAGATAATTATAACTTTAATACGAAAGAAGGATAATTAAAAAAGGAAAATAATGATGCTTATTCAAAAAAATATTCGTAATTTTGTAGCCTAATATCAAACTTGATAAATTTTAAAAAAAATGAGTAAATACGACATTATTGTATTAGGAAGTGGTCCTGGTGGGTATGTTACTGCTATTCGCGCTTCTCAATTAGGTTTCAAAACCGCTATCGTTGAAAAAGAAAACCTTGGTGGTATCTGTCTTAACTGGGGTTGTATCCCTACTAAAGCCTTGCTAAAATCAGCACAAGTGTTTGAATATCTTAAGCACGCTGAAAGCTATGGTATCAAAGTAAAAGAAGGTTCTTTCGACAAGGATTTCCCAGCAGTTATCAAGCGTAGCCGCGATGTGGCTGCTACTATGAGCAAAGGGGTTCAGTTCTTGATGAAAAAGAACAAAATTGATGTGATAATGGGTTATGGTACTATCAAACCGGGTAAAAAGGTTGATGTAAAAGACAAAGATGGCAAAGTAACCGAATACAGCGCCGACCATATCATCATCGCTACAGGGGCTCGCTCACGCGAATTGCCTGCGCTTCCTCAAGACGGTAAAAAAATTATAGGCTATCGTCAAGCGCTTACTTTACCTGAGCAACCTAAGAAAATGATTGTAGTAGGTAGTGGTGCTATAGGTATTGAGTTCGCTCACTTCTACAATACTATGGGTACTGAGGTTACTATCGTAGAGTTTATGCCTAATATTGTACCTGTAGAAGATGAAGACATCTCTAAACAATTAGAAAAGAGCCTTAAGAAATCAGGTATCAACATTATGACTTCAGCTGAGGTTACTAAGGTAGATACTTCAGGCAAAGGTGTAAAAGCATTTGTAAAAACTGCTAAAGGCGAAGAAGTACTTGAGGCTGATATTCTTCTTTCAGCTGTAGGTATCAAAACAAATATCGAAAACATAGGTTTAGAAGCAGTAGGTATCAAAACCGACCGCGATAAAATCCAAGTAAATGAGTACTACCAAACTAATGTACCTGGTTATTACGCTATTGGCGACGTAGTGCCTGGTCAAGCATTGGCACACGTAGCATCAGCTGAAGGTATCCTTTGCGTTGAAAAGATAAAAGGATTACACGTAGAGCCTATTAACTACGGCAATATTCCTGGTTGTACATATTGCACTCCAGAAATCGCTTCAGTAGGTCTTACTGAAAAACAAGCTAAAGAAAAAGGCTATGAGATAAAAGTTGGTAAATTCCCATTCACAGCATCTGGTAAAGCAAACGCAGCAGGTACTACTGAAGGATTTATCAAAGTTATCTTCGACGCTAAATATGGCGAATGGTTAGGTTGCCATATGATTGGAGCTGGTGTAACCGATATGATTGCTGAAGCAGTAGTAGCTCGCAAACTCGAAACTACTGGTCACGAAATTATCAAAGCGGTACACCCTCACCCAACAATGAGCGAAGGTGTTAAAGAAGCGGTAGCAGCTGCTTATGGCGAAGCTATTGATATTTAATTTATTATTATCATAAAAAAACTCCAAGTAAAGAATATTCTCTACTTGGAGTTTTTTATTTTATATCCTACAAAGCTGTTATTGATTAGAAAACAGTTGTATAGCTTCTTCTAATACCTCATATACTCTATCTAACTGCTCATCAGTGATAATATAAGGAGGTAATATATAAATAATATTACCAACAGGACGCAAAATAACTCCTTTAGAAATGAAGAAATTATAAAGTCTGTTGCGGAAAGAACCATAATAATCAGTATTTTGGGTAGTTTTAAGGTCGAATGCTAAGATAACTCCTAAAGTACGCGCATTGGCCACTGAAGCATACTGACTAATATGTGCTACAAATGCCTGATGACGTTTAGCGATGCGCTTAAGGTTTTGCTGCATCTCTTCACTTTCTAAAATGCGAATAGCTTCTAAGGCAATAGCGCAACCAGTAGGGTTAGCCGTAAAGGTATGCCCGTGGAAAAGAGCTTTATTTATATCATTGCTGTAAAATCCATCAAATATACGTTGGGTTGCAGTCGTTACCGCTAAAGGGATAGTACCGCCTGTTAGAGCTTTAGAAAGGCACATAATGTCGGGCTTGTGATTAAGGTAGTCACAAGCAAAAGTGCGTCCTGTGCGTCCGAATCCTGTCATTACCTCATCAGCAATAGTAATTACCCCATTGGCTTGTGCTATGTTTAGTAGTTCGTCTAAATCTTCAGGCGAATAGATTTGCATACCCGAAGCTCCTTGCACTAAGGCTTCAAATATAAAAGCAGCTGGCTGATGTTCAGCAATAGCTTTTCTAAGGGCTTCAGCAGAGACCTTACTACCTTTTTGTGGTAGGGGTATACGCACTACTTTCAGTAAGTGCTCTTGAAAAGCTTCGGTAAAGAAAGAAATACCTGAAGCTGCCATTGCGCCAAAAGTATCACCGTGAAAAGCTCCTTCAAAAGCAATAACTGTAAAGCGTTTTTCACCTTTGTTGAAGAAGTATTGTAATGCCATTTTGATAGCAATTTCTACAGCAGTAGATCCATTATCAGAAAAGAAGACTTTCTGCTGGTTCTTAGGCAGTATACTAATCAGTTTTTCAGCTAATTCTACGGCAGGTTTATGAGTAAAACCTCCAAAGAGTACGTGTTCTAACTGGGTAAGCTGTTTATAGGCAGCCTGAGCCAAACGTTCGTTGCTATGCCCGTAAGGGTTTACCCACCAACTGGCTATCGCATCGATATATTCTTTGCCATCTTCGCCCCATAGTAGGGCATCTTTACCTTTTACGATTCCGAGTGGCTTGGCAGCTGTTTGGTGCTGAGTGTAAGGGTGCCACAAGTGTAGTTCGTCACATTCTTGTAAATTCATTTTTTTGATTGTATAATTGTTTTGGTTATTATATCCTTCTCCATATCCCACCCACGCGCCGGACTGTATTCGCGTCCGTATAAGATGATTTGCACGTGTAGCTTGTTCCATTTTTCCTTAGGGAAAAGGCGTTTAGCGTCCTTTTCAGTTTGCACTACTGAACTGCCGTCTGATAGTCCCCAACGGTGCATTAGTCGGTGTATGTGTGTATCAACAGGAAAGGTGGGAATGCCAAAAGCCTGAGAGAGCACCACGCTGGCAGTCTTATGACCTACTGAGGGGAGTGCTTCTAAGGCTTCGGAAGTCTGTGGTACTTCGCCATTATATTTGTCGATGAGTATTTGCGAAAGTCCGTGTATCCCTTTAGATTTCATAGGTGCGAGTCCCAAAGGTTTGATAATTTCTCTGATTTCGTCTACTGAAAGCAGCACCATATCGTATGGGTTGTCAGCCTTTGCAAAAAGTATTGGGGTGATTTGGTTTACCCGTGCATCAGTAGTCTGAGCCGAAAGCAATACCGCAATGAGAAGTGTGTAAGGATCTTTGTGCTGTAGCGGTATAGTAATTTCTGGATAAAGATTTTCGAGTGTATCAATGATAAAGTTTACCTTTTCTTTCTTTTTCACTTTATTAATGTATTTGAGTGATGAAAAACTAGTTTAGCAAGAACCATAATCCTATGCCAATAACTAACAATACAATGAGGAGACTCCCTATTGAGAATTTCATTTTGAATTTCAGTTCATATTCAGTACTGAAAAAATCTTTAATTTTCTGTATCATAATTTTGTCTATTTTTGTTAATTATGCCACAAAGGTACAGTCTTTTTTTATTTTAGCAAAGTATTAACGTAAAAAAGACGGTTCAGTAGCTACTGAACCGTCTTTTTTGCAGTGTGTTTTTTGTGTTGAATTTATTCTACTATTTTTACGGGTGTACCATTGTCAATGTTTATCTGTCCGCTAATTATTACCTTTTCGCCTGCAGTTAATCCACTGATAATCTCTACTTTATTACCAAAATTTCTACCGCTCTTCACGGTTATTTCTTGTGCTTGTAGTATATCCTCACCTTGGGCATTTTTGCCGTTGATAATTTTGAATATTTTATTTTGGCTCACACTACCTACGAAAGCTGAATGGGGTACTACCAAGGCAGTAGAAGATTGAGTGTCAGACCCTAATTGAGCTGTAGCATACATACCTGCTTTTAGTTTTCTGTCTTTGTTGGCTACTAATATTTCCACAGGGAATTTCATAGCACTGTCAGCTTTTGGCGCTATAAAAATGATTTTACCTTCTATCTCATTAGTCATAGTACTAGGTTTAATTTTAATGGTTTGACCTAATGTCAGCTTACTTACTTGATTTTCATCAACAGTGATTTTCAACTTTAGATTGTCAATATTCACAACGTTAAATAGGGGAGTACCCGCTCCTACCATAGCCCCTTCTTCTACTTTTTTGCTGCTTACTATACCGCTTATTTTGCTGCGTACAGAGGTATCGCCCGATATGATAGCAGCTGAATTGTAGTTAGCTTCTGCATTTTTAACTTGCAAACGCACTTGTTCCAACTGTTGAGCGGTCACACCACCAGTTTTAAAAGCACTTTCAAAGCGTTTAAGATCGCTTTCAGCAGTTTCTAAAGCTGCTTTAGCATTTTCTAATTGTACATTGGTTCTATCGGCTTTAGTTTGAGCCAAAACCTGTCCTGCGCTTACAAAGTCACCTTCTTTTACGAAGATTTTGATAATTTGACCTCCTACTTCAGAAGATACATCAAGGTCTTGTTCAGCTACAAAAGTACCATTGGCAGAGAATAAGTCGGCTATGTTTTCTTCAGCTACTTGTGCAGCACGTACAGCTACTTGTGCTTCTTTTTGGGCAACAATAGCTACTTCTTCAGCATTTTTCTGTTTGTTAGAATACAGTTTGAATGCCATAAAGCCTATTAAGGCAAGAATAATAATTGTGGTAATTACTTTTTTCATTTGTCAGTAAAACTTAATTTGTACTATAAAATCGGGTGCAAAGGTAATATAAAAAACTTAATAAACAAAAAAAGTTTCCTAAACTTCACAAGAAATGTACTGATACCCTGTCATAATAGTCCATTCCGAAGAGAGAAGAAGCTCCTCCTACAGAGCGTCTGTCGCTTTTGTAGATACTGAATTGCAGGTAGTTAAGGTCATTGAAAAGTAGCATCCCTTCGCCATCAGGGGTAGCTCGCGATTCTGGAGGACAGTTGAAATTGATGATGTCACTATATTGATTGTAAATTTTGCGGAAAGAAAACATCTTAAAAATCACTTCAAACTTGCGATTTTGTTGTATGCGTTCAAAGAGAGAACGAGATATATTGCTTACAGCATTGCCGTAATGGTCTATATAAATAATTACCCCATAGATAAAAGTCCCATCAGAACTAACTTCTGGATTAAAATGAGTAGCTCTTAGGTATTTATCAGTAGGAACACCTATTTGCTCAGGAGAAAGACCTTTGTAGACTTTTTCAACTACTGATGGGAATACATTTAGGGTAGGGAAGAGGGTAATAGGTATATCAGTAGCTACTTCAAATAGCTGTATAGGCTCATTTTCTTCAGCTAATAGGTTAAAAATACCATTGTCAGCCCCAATGAAATAATGCCCGTTTAGCAACATTAGTAAGTGTCTTTTTTCAGGATTGCGCTCGGCATCAACTCCTATAACGTGTGTGCTACCTTTAGGGAAGTGTTTATAAGCATTCTTGAGGATATAAGCAGTCTGAAAAATATCAAACGGAGAAACTAAGTGTGAAATATCTACAATACGAGCATCAGGGCATTTGGTGTAAATAGCCCCTTTTACTGCCCCTACTGAATAGTCGCGCAGCCCAAAATCGGTAGTGAGAGTGATGATTTTCATACTTATTTGAATAACAATGCAAAAGTATAATTAAAAGTTGAATCTTACAACTTAAAAGAGAGGTTTTTAGCAGATTGTTAAAAACTTTGTTGATAACTTATGTTTTGTTTATGTTTTGTAATTCGGATTTAAAGCTGTTACTTTGCACCCCGAAAAAGGAAAATTATGAACGAACAAAAAGATATATGGTGGCTCAATGAAGAGTCAGAACAAATACTCAACAGAGGCTATTTGTTAAAAGGAGAAAGCGTAGAGGGGGCGATAGATCGTATTACTCACGCTGCGGCTCGCCGTTTGTACAAGCCTGAGCTACAGCCTGCTTTCAAAGAAATGATTACCAAAGGGTGGATTAGTTTTTCTTCACCTATTTGGGCTAATATGGGTACTGAACGCGGCCTACCTATTTCTTGCTTTAATGTACACGTACCTGATAGCATAGAAGGAATTACGCATAAATTGGGCGAGGTGATTATGCAAACCAAAATAGGTGGGGGTACTTCTGGTTATTTTGGTGAGTTGCGTAGCAGAGGTTCAGCGGTAACCGATAACGGGAAGTCGAGTGGTGCAGTAAGCTTTATGAAGCTCTTTGACTCTGCTATGGACGTAGTGTCACAAGGTGGAGTAAGACGAGGCGCTTTTGCTGCTTACTTAGACATTGACCACCCTGATGCAGAAGAATTTCTACAGATAAAAGATGTAGAATTTCCTATCCAAAATCTCTTTTTTGGTATTTGTGTACCAGATTATTGGATGCAAGAGATGATAGACGGCGATATGGAGAAACGTCGCCTTTGGGCACGTGTACTCGAGTCTCGTCAACAGAAAGGTTTGCCTTATATTATGTTTACCGATAATGCAAACCGTAATCGTCCACAAGTATATAAAGATAAAGATATGCTCATTCGCTCAAGCAACTTGTGCAGTGAGATTATGTTACCTTCTAGCGAAGAAGAATCGTTCATCTGCTGTTTGTCGTCTATGAACTTAGAACTTTTTGATGAGTGGAAAGATACCAAGGCAGTTAAATTAGCAGTCTTCTTCTTAGATGCTGTGTTATCTGAGTTTATCGAGAAGACTAAAGGCAATTATTATCTGCAAGCAGCCCGTAAGTTTGCGATGCGCCACAGAGCATTGGGCTTAGGAGTATTAGGCTATCATTCGTACTTACAACGTAATATGATACCTTTTGAAAGCTTCGAAGCTACTCAGTTTAATGCACGCACTTTTAGGCACATTCGTGAAGAAGCTGATAAAGCTACTAAAGAATTAGCTCATATTTACGGAGAGCCTGAGTTGTTAAAAGGTTATGGAAGAAGAAATACGACTACTATGGCAATAGCTCCTACTACCTCAAGCTCGGCTATATTAGGGCAAGTATCACCAGGTATAGAGCCTTATTCAAGCAATTATTATAAGGTAGGCTTATCAAAAGGAAACTTTATGCGTAAGAACAAATATCTCACACAATTGTTAGAAGAAAAAGGGCTTAATAATGAAGATGTATGGCGCTCTATACGCTTAAATAATGGTTCTGTACAGCATTTGCAAGAGCTTACTCAGCTAGAAAAGAACGTATTTAAGACTTTTAAAGAGATTTCTCCTATGGAGATTGTCTCACAAGCAGCACAGCGCCAAGCCTACATAGATCAAGGTCAGAGCTTAAACCTCAATATTCCTTCTGTAATGCCTATTAAAGATGTAAATAAAGTGATGATTGAAGCGTGGAAATTAGGAGTTAAGTCACTTTACTACCAACGTAGTCAGTCTGTAGCAAAAGAAATGATAATGAATTTTGTAAACTGTAGTAGTTGCGAGGCCTAACTAAAAAGAAAATAAAATAGGCTGCCTGAAAAAATCTTCAGGCAGCCTATTTTTTGGTTATAAATTATATTACTGAATCTGATAGCTTTCTCCTTTTAAGGTATCAAAGCTAACTACTTTAGCTTTTTTAGAGCCTTTTATGAGCATTGTATTATGGTGATAAATACTTTTACCTGCAGGTAATAATAAGTAGCATTTTCCTCCTGCTAATGATGTGATAGTAGCTTCTTGTAATTGGTGTTGTTTCCAAGAGAAAGATACTTCAAAATTATTGCGAGCTTTCATTCCTTTCATAACGCCATTTTCCCAATCAGGGTGGGAAGGGAGTGCTGGTAGAAAACGAATCACATTTTGCTTCCCGTGACTTTGTAAGAGCATTTCGGCTATACCTGCCGCACCTCCAAAGTTACCGTCTATTTGAAAAGGAGGGTGTGCACAGAATAGGTTAGCATAAGAGCCACCTACTTGTCCGGTAGTTATTTCTGAACTTACGGGTCGGAGTAGTTGACGCAATAAAACTAAGGCGTGATTTCCATCCTGTAGTCGTGCCCAAAAGTTTATCTTCCAAGCTCTTGACCATCCAGTACCACCATCTCCACGCATTTGTAGTGTTTTCTCAGCAGCTTTTGCTAATTTAGGAGTATCCCAAGGGGTTATTTCATCATAAGGATATAGCCCATATAGATGCGATACATGTCGGTGATGAGGGTCAGCATCTTCCCAATCGTCTAACCATTCATTTAGGTCTCCTTTTTTTCCAATACGATTAGGAGCTGTATGTTTGATAATATCTGTCCATTGGCTGAATTTATCACTATCTACCCCCAAAATAGTAGCGGCTTGCATAGTATTACTAAAAAGCTCTCGTACTATCTGCATATCCATAGTTGGTGCTATACAAGTATTTCCAACTTGTTTTTTATTGCCTTTTGAAGGTAGTAAATAAGCATTTTCGGGTGAGTTAGAAGGAGCTGTAATCCAATACCCCTTTTTAGGCTCTTTGATAAGTAGACTTTCAAAAAAGTCAGTAGCTTGTTTTAGTACAGGGTAATATTCTTTGAGAAAGTCTATATCGTGTGTAAATAGGTAGTGTTGCCAAATATGTTCGCATAGCCAAGCGCCTCCTGTAAGAGTAGAGCCCCATACTGCTGATTCACCAGGTGAAGTATAAAACCAAGGGTTGCTAATCACGTGGGCTACCCACCCGTCAGCATTGTAATATGCTTTAGCTGTTTTATATCCGTTGGGAACTAAGTTTTTCGTAAAACGATTTAGAGGTTCTGTTAGTTCTGATAGGTTAGTAGCTTCTGCTAACCAATAATTCATCTGAATATTAATATTCAAGTGATAATCTCCATTCCAAGGAGTTTGATATTCTTCAGCCCATAAACCTTGTAAGTTAGCAGGCAAAAGACCTTCACGCGATGAAGAGATAAGCAAATATCTACCAAAATTGTAGTATAATATAGGTAATAAAGCATCTTTGTCACCTTTGTAGAAACCCTCTAAACGCTCGTAAGTACTTAGGTGTGAGGTATTACTATTTGCGTTGCCATACCAGCGATTTTTATTGAATAAACCTTGGTAAATAGTTTTGCTTTCAGCAAGAGCAGCTTCAAAAGAAGAGGTACAACGCTGTAGATAGCTCTCAGCCTTTTCTTTAACAGATACATTACTAAGCCCTCCATTTTTATATTGGTAGTTTGTAGCCATACTTATCTTGAGTATAAGCTCTTTAGCAGCTTGTATCTCTATAGCTTTTTCTTTGTTTTCAGCTTTGCCATCAGTTTGTACATCTATAGCAGAGGCAAAGTGCATGCCTTCCTTTTTGTCATCAGGTAGTACCCCTGTAAGAGTAATATGGTTATTTTGATAGCTTATAGTAGCATTTTCTTTTCTGAAGAGCGAAATATTCAAATCAAAGGGTTTAGTTCCTGTAATTTTTATCCATAAAAGATTATTCTTAAAGTCAGCAAAGGCTACTTGCTCAATAGAGTTATCACCTCGTGTATAAGTAGTAATAGCTGTAGCTTCATCAAGTCTTAGTGTTCGCTTGTAATCTTTCACAAGTGTTTGATTTTTCCAATCTAAGAGCAAATCAGCAAATACCTGATAGCATCCATAACTGCAGTTAGCACCTTGACCGTGACACGAACCTTTACCTCGTGCGATAAAATGTTTCTGTAGTAGGGCTTGTGCTTCTAAGTTTTTACCTTCTAAAAGTAATTGTTGAATTTCTTTCAGATAAGTATGAGCTTCAGGGTCATCGGCCTCCTGATATCCACCAGACCATAACGAAATCTCATTTAGTACAATGCGGTCGGTATCTGTTTTCCCGAAGAGCATAGCTCCTAATCTACCATTACCGATTGGTAAACTCTCTGTGAAATGCTTAGCAGGTTGTTTAAACACTACAGAAACATCCTGTGGTTGTGCCCAAAGAAAAACTCCCCAGCACAATAGTACTGTTAATAATTTGGTTTTCATAAATATTGGTAATATATTATTTTGTTATTTTAGCACTAAATCAGTACTGCCTACTTCGTTTAATTTGTCGTCGTATATAGTTATTTTATAAGTACCTTTCTCAAATTCTTTTGAAGTTTTAGCTATAAAATCACATACATCTACACTCTTACTGTCGTAGATAAAATGGGTAGAAGTGCTGTAGTTCACTGTGTTATCACCTTCTGAAGCACTGTCGTTAGCACCTAAAGTGATACCTGAGGGAGAACTTACTTTTATATAGAAGTTTTTACCTCCTGTTTTAGCTATTTTGTTAGCCCCTACAGTAAAACATACTCTTATTTTTTCAGCAGCGCGTCCTCTGTCTGTTATTTTGTTTTTACTGCCTTTTACTGCTTCAGCTGTCAGTTTTCCTATCTGTAGTGCAGCCCCTACTTCTACTACTTTTTTCAGCTTATTAGCTTGTTGCGAGAGCGAGTCTACTTTAGCTGAAGTGCTGGTCAGTTTTACAGAAACACTGTCTAAATCTTTTCTGATAGCTTTGTTGATACGAGTCAGCGAGTCATTTTTTCTAAGCAGATAATCTCGTTCTTTAGCGAGGGCAAAGGCTTGGTTTTTAAAGCGAGCTAAAGCCGAAATATTAACCTTCATATTTTGCAACGAGTCGATGTATTTGGTTATTTTCTCACGTGCTTTTAGTAGGTCTTCACTTATGTCTTTATTAGTAGCAACAGCCTTGTCATAGCTTTTTTTCAGCATATCAAGGTTGCTCATTACCTGTTTTTTCTGTATATTCAATTCGTTTTCAGTAGCTAGTCTATCCTTATTTAACAGGTAAGTGTAATACCCTAAGCCTCCAGTGGCCAAAGCCAATATAGCTATGATAATTTTAGATAAGATACCTCCTCCTTTAGGGGGTTCTTCATTGTCGTAACTATTATAATTAGGCACTGATTGTGCGTTTTTTTCTAAATCATTTATAGGTTCTGAAAAGATAGATTTATTATATTCGTTACTCATAGTTTCTACTCTATTTAACCTCGCAAAAGTACAAACAAAATATATTAAATGCAAATTTTTCACTGTTTTTTATATTCTTTGAAAAAGATGTAGTAATTTTGCCTCGTTTTTTATATCAATAAAGTTTATGTTAATACGTTATTTTGCAATTGTTTTTGGCTGTTTGGGCTTGGGCGAACTTATAGTAGCTCTTACTCACATCCCTTTCCCTTCCAGTATAATAGGGATGCTTTTTCTCACACTTTTTTTGCATTTAGGGTGGATTAAACTTCAATCTATTAAAGCCCTTTCCGATTTGCTTATTTCCAATTTAGGACTGTTTTTTGTGCCGCCTAGCATCGGTATTATGGCTTATTTTAAACAGATAGGCGAAAACTTCTTAGCCATCTTTATATCTATTATTATCAGTACTATAGTAGTGATTATAGTTACAGGTCACGTTTATCAATTCCTACGTAAAAAATTAAAATAATGAAGTCTTTAGCAGAAAATCAAGTATTACTTTTATCCATAACTTTTATTCTTTATTATGGGGTATTGCTCTTACAGAAAAAATACAATTCTGTATTCCTAAATCCTGTGCTCATCACAGTTTTAGTGCTTATTTCTTATCTTATTATTTTTGATATTTCGCCTGAAAAATACGAAGAAGCCGGTCAGTATATCGATTTCTGGTTGAAACCATCTATAGTAGCTTTAGGTGTTCCGTTGTATTTGCAAATCTCAAAGATAAAGAAACAACTTATTCCACTGGTAGTTTCTCAGTTTGCAGGTAGTTTGGTAGGAGTAATTACGGTATGTTTAGTAGCTAAATGGTTAGGCCTTTCTAATGATATTGCTATTTCATTAGCTCCTAAGTCAGTTACAACCCCTATTGCATTAGAGGTAACGCGTATGCTGGGAGGTATTTCGCCTATTACCGTAATGGCAGTAATGACCACAGGCTTTCTTGGCAATATTTTCGGTATTACATTCCTCAATTGGTTTCGCATCAAAAGCCCTATGGCTAAGGGTATTTCTTTAGGAACAGCTTCTCACGCCTTAGGTATTATGGCGGCTTTTAATCTTAGCGAAAAATATGCAGTATACGCAAGTCTCGGAATGATTTTCAACGGTATTTTTACCGCTATATTAGCCCCTACTGCTGTACACTTACTTTTTTCATAAAATATATTTAAATGTAAAAAAAGCTGCCAAAATATTAGTTTGGCAGCCTTTTTTATAATTCAAAAATTCTAAATTATTTAGGAGGATATTGTTCTAATATTTTATTGACAAAGTTGCTAATAGCCTCCTCTTTTTGTTCTGATTTGTATGGTATCGCTCCAGAGCCCTTGCCTTGCCATACCAAGTCGTGTTTGCGGGCGTCTATAATTTCTATGTATAGAGTGCCTTCTGTATTTCTGCTAACGTTATAGGTAGCTCCTCCCCAGAAAGGTCCCCAGCCCCAACCCCAGCCCCAATAATACGGACTGTTGTCGTAAATATCTACATTCTCGCGCTCACGAGTAAAGATATTCACTAAAAAGTCAGGGTTGTCTGATACTACCATTCCTTTGCTGGTCAGATTTTTTTCTATAGCACGCAAAATACGCTTTTTGTCTAAGTCTGAAATAGGTGCTTTATCTACTCCTTCTTTAAAAAAAGCAAACGATTTATAGGTCGAAAAATCAGCTTGGCGGTCGTAATCAGTTGCTACATACACACTTGCACAAGAGCTTAGCACTAAGGCAACTCCTAGCATTATAAGATAAGTTATTCTTTTCATTTTTTTATATGATTTAGTGTTCTCTTATCTTACAGCAAAATTCATACCGAAAAACGCTAATGCCTATGGTAATCTTTCATACAAACAGCAGTGGTGTAGCTTATTGTACACTTCATCATCAGCGCGTTCTTTGCCAGCATCGTGTCCTACTTTGGCTATGGCTTTTTGTACATCTTCTTCTGAACATTTGCGCTCGTCAAAGATAAGTGTCATATTTCCGCTTTTGATGTCCCAATTTGCACTTTTCACACCTTTTACTTTATAAGCGGCTTTTTCTATGCGGGCTTTACATTGTTCGCAATTACCTCCTACGGCAAAGGTTACTTTTTTGCTCTTATTAGGAGCCTGTTGTGCATTAACAGTAGCGAGTCCTAAAAAACTCAAAACTACCCATAATAAAATACGTGTCTTCATTTTTTTCTTTTTTTATTTGTTGAATTAAATTTTTGCTTATTTTAGTCGTTAGTGTTTAGTCTTTAGTCTTTAGTCGTTAGCAAGCGACAACATTCTAACGACTAAAGACTAACGACTAGCGACTAATTACTAAAGTTTAAATCTCAGTCCTGCGTAGTACATTTGTCCAAAAGCAGGAGCGTACTGCATAGTACTATCAAAATATGCGCCAAAAGGAGCATCAGCAGCTAATATGCCGTTAGCTTGTTTGTAGTTAGTGATGTTCTCGCCACCTACATACACCTCAAATTTTTTAGAAAATACTCTGGTAATCTGTGCGTTAAGTGTAGCAAACGAGGGTGCGTAATCACTCAATCGGTAGGGTAGAGGGTTGGTAGCCGTAGTAGGCAATCGTTGCTCACCTAGCCAGTTGAAGGTTACGTCAAACTTCCATTGCGAATGGTTGTTTTCGTGGGTATCAGCAGTTTCATAAGCTATGTTAGCAAACCAGCGATGCTTAGGAGTTAGCGTTTTTTCTAACTGTCCTTTAGTGAACTGGGTTTGTACATCATAGTACTTATAGGCAGCTTTAAAGTCTAAACCTTTCGCAGGCGTGATACTAACTTCAGCTTGCAACGAGTTAGCAAAACTCTTGCCATTGAGATTGTAAAACAAGGCTTGCTGAGGCGAGTGGTCTAAATCTACCACTACCTGATTGTCAAAATGAGTGCGATAGAAATCTACTGATAGTTCAGCATTTTTGCCCCATATTTTAAAGGCTTGCAAAAAGCTCGCTCCGTAGTTCCACGCTATCTCAGGGTTTAAACCGTACAGCTTCCCGCCATCACCTCCTATAATATGTAGCTGTCTCGAAGAAGCTAATAACTGCTGATTTTCAGCTATCACATTAGCAGCGCGTTTGCCTCGTCCTGCTGAAAGTCTAAAGGTAGCTTGTTTCCAAGGATTGTAGCGCAAGTGAAAGCGTGGAGTGATAAAGTTACCTAAGTTGTTATGGCTATCAGCACGTATACCTGCTACAAAGCTAAAGTTGCTCAAATTATCGTAAGTGTACTCAAAGAAAGCACCTACTGAGCGGTCTATTCGCGAGAAATCGCCTGCCAGAGCAGAGGTGGTTAGCTGTTCGTTGTAATCGTCATAAGTACCGCTAAGCCCTGTAGCAAATTTGTGTTGAGTATTGCCGATGATAGAGTTGTATATCAGATTGCCATACCAGCTTTTTTGGTGTATATCATAGCTATTCAACCCAAAATAAGAATTTTGCCTATGCGATTGAAATGAGTTCTGTAGCCCTATACTTTTATAAGGAGCATCTGGGAATACATATCCTGTTTTATTAGAAAGGGTAAAACGCTCAGAGTTCACTTCACTACCCCACGCATTAGTGGTTCCTTTGTCTGTTAGCGGATTGTAGTCTATTTGCCCTGCTTGGCGTTCGTCTTTCATATAGTTTAGGTTCAAAAAGCTCACCCACCCCTTTTCGGCATTGCTATATTGCCAACGGTTTAGTAGGTTTATTTGGTTACCTATAGGGTTGTCTATAAATCCATCGTGGTTGTGGTCGCTTTTGCGCTGACGTACATTGCCGTGTGCTAAAAGACTGGTAGCCCATTTGTCCGATAGTTTTACTTTGGTATGAGCATTCAGCTCGTATCGGCTATCTTCTGAAGTGTATAGGTTTAAGAAAAACGGACGCGCATTAATAGGCTTTTCTATTTCGTAGTTTATTTGCCCTGAAATGCTCTCATAACCATTGATAACACTTCCTGCACCTTTGGTTATCTGTATGCTCTCAATCCACGTACCTGGCACAAATGATAGTCCATAGGCTTGCGAAGCTCCTCGCATAGCAGGGATATTCTCTTCAGCCATAAGTATATACGGACTGGTAAGTCCTAACATTTTTATCTGTTTGTTACCGGTTACTGCATCAGAGAAATTCACGTCTATCGACGGATTGGTCGAAAAACTTTCTGAAAGGTTGCAGCACGCAGCTTTTAGTAGTTCACCGCTACTCATAGTGTGTAGGTTGGCTACCTGCCACTGCGATTTCATAGTATTAGCCCTTTTTTGGGTTACAACTACTTCTTCCAAAGCCGATTGCGGCTCTAATTGTATGTGTAGAACTTCCGAGTTAGTTACTTTTACGGTTTTTGTCTTATAACCTATATAACTAATAACTAAAGTATTACTATTTTCAGTGCGTTTTAAGGTGAAGGTACCATTATCATCGGTCGAAACACCTATTTGGGTACCATTCCAATACACTTCCGCCCCCATAAGAGGCAAATTAGCTTCATCTACTACAGTTCCTTTGCTAAATTGTTGAGCAAAAGCAGTCAGAGGGAGTAGTAATCCCCATAATAAAATATATCTTAACATTGATTTTTTTCTTTATGCGTTAATAATCTATCAAAATGGATTGTAGAAGGTTATCCGAAAAGTTTTTCGTGTATGTTAACCATCACATCTCCCCCTTTGAAGGGGGTAGGGGGGATGTTAATAATCACTGAGTTATAAAAAACTTATCTGTATTATTAAGTAGAACTCTTTGAATACCCTCTTAAAATGAAAAATTATTAGGCATAAAACACACGCTGGCAGTAAAGCGCATACAGTGGGGGCGCGTTCAAACGAACCGCTGAAGTAGGACTACTTTTTGTAGCAGTAGTCAAAATTATCACTTCTTCTACAGATGAAGGAATACAAGAGGTAGGAAGCACAAATGATTGTAACTCCAATTTAAATGCTTTTACTACCGAAGTACTATCAGAAGTCGAAGAGGCAACTGAAGTATTATCACAACATTTTTTATTATCATCACTATTGTCATCTTCATCACCACCGGAGCAATCGTCCATTGTAGCACAAGCACAAGCATCATCATCTTCTACTATCAGTGCAGAAGCATAGTCTAATGAAACTGATGCTAATTGGTCTTGGCAGTAATGAAAAGTAACCGCCCATCCTGAATTGCTAAACAAGATGAGGATTGATAATAATATGTTGATAACTATTTTTTTCATTGCGAGGGCAAAGGTACAACTTTTTCACTATCTCACTAAAAAATTAACAATAATTTAACACTCTCATAGCTAATGGCAAACTGCTAAATAAAAAAAATCCTAAGTAATAAAACTTAGGATTTTCTCAACGCACAACACTACTAAGATTATAGGTCTATCGCAATCGGTCTGCTGATTTTACGAGCTTCTCGTCCCGCCTAATAGCCTTATTGGCTAAAAACAAAAAAACGATAGAAAGCACGGGTACGAAAACCCCAACACCTTTCTCAGAAATAATACCTTCTCCAGATGAGTTTAGCATTCGATATACAAATATTCCTAGTAAAGTAAAATTTATAACGATATTCAGCCAATTAAGCAATTGCTGAAGGTTCCTTTTTTTGTATTTGAATATAGTGTAAAGAGCCACTACTGCTGAGATAGCAAATAGCAATGTGCGCAGCCAGTCTAAACCAAATAATATAGTCATTGCAGCTACTACGCCTGCTATAAGCATATACACAGTTTGTATTCTCTGTATCATAAGTTTCTTTTTTTAAGCGCGCAAATATACTACTTTTTTATAAACCTCAAAAAAAATATTTTATTTCAGCTTATCAAAACCATTGCCATATACCCCCATTACGTTAGTTTTGGTCACAAAGGCAGAGGGGTCTATAGTGCGTACCAAACGGAAAATAGAAGTTGCCTCAGTACGGCGAGCTATTACTATCACTATTTTTTGTGATGATTTAGAGTACCAGCCTATACCGTCAATAATAGTGCAACCGCGTTTTAACTCACTGTTGATGTGGGTAGCTATCTCATCGTAATGTTTAGAGAAGATAAACAGCTGTACCGATTGGCGTGCACCGTTTATTACTATCTCTACCATTTGCCACATCATCGGTAGCAACACAAGTCCATAGATGGTTTTTTCAAGCGAATTATCTTTGTGTTCTAAGATGAAGTAAGATGATAACACTATACATACGTCTACCACTAATAAGATACGCGCAATGCTGATACTGTAGTATTTAGTGATAACAAAGCCTATAATATCAGTACCACCGGTACTACCATTAGCCGAATATACCAGACCCAAACCAGTACCGCATAGTAGCCCACCCATTATTACGTTCAAAAAATCGTCTCTCAAAGGGGGGTGTTCTATAAAGTAAGGCATTAGGTACTCTTTTCCGGCCCATATTAGGGTCGATAAGATAGAAATAGAGATGAGGGTACGGTAGGTGAATTGCCTACTCATTGCCTTAAAACCTATTACCAACAAACAGAAGTTGATAATCCAATAAGTGATAGCCAAGTCAGCCCCTAATTTGTAGTTCAAAATAAGGCAGATACCTGCCAAACCTCCGGTTACTATCTCGCTAGGCATTATAAATCCGGTAATACCTACCGCATAAGAGATAAGCCCCAACACTATGATGAGGTAATCTTTTATGTAAAAAGATTTTAAGTATTTAATAGTTTTGCTCTCTGTTATTGCCATAACATTTGTCTTTGTTGATGAAAATTCCTTGTTTTAGCGGCGCAAAGGTACTACTTTTAATTGAATGTGCAAACAAAATATAATTTACTTTCTTATGCCAAACTTTCTTTGATGCGCCTAATGGCTTCACGTAGTTCTTTTTCTGAGGCAGCATATGAGATGCGTATACAGTTAGCATCGCCAAAAGCCTCACCCGTTACTGTGGCTACCATTGCTTCTTCTAACAGATATAAAGAAAAATCGCTTGCATTATGAATAGTGCGCCCTCTTAAGGTTTTGCCAAAGAAAGACGATACATCAGGGAAAACATAAAAAGCTCCTTCAGGTACATTCACTTTAAGACCTTCTACCTCGCTCAAAAGTGCTAATACCAAATCCCTGCGCTTTTTAAATTCGTCTATCATATATTGTATTTCACTCTTAGGAGCTTTTAGGGCTGCGATAGCGGCACGTTGCGCTATAGCATTAGTGCCACTAGTTATCTGTCCTTGCACCTTATTGCAGGCTTTGGCTATCCATTCGGGGGCAGCTAAGTAACCTATACGCCAGCCAGTCATAGCAAAGGCTTTAGAGAGTCCGTTGATGGTGATAGTTCGCTCATACATACCCTCTATAGCGGCAAAACTAGTGTGGGGAATAGAGGTAAAGTTGATGTACTCGTATATTTCGTCTGAGAGAATAAAAATGTTAGGGTGTTGGCGCAATACTTTTGCAAGAGCTTCTAATTCTTGTTGGTTGTACACCGAACCGGTGGGATTGCAAGGGGAGTTAAACCACACCATTTTGGTCTTTTCGGTGATAGCCGCTTCTAATTGGGCGGGGGTTATTTTGAAGTCGTTTTCTATAGTAGCCAATATCTCTACAGGGGTAGCGCCTGCCAGTTTTGCTATCTCTTTGTAGCTCACCCAATACGGAGCGGGGAAAATCACCTCGTCACCAGGGTTGAGCATCGCCAAGGCGGCATTTGCCAAGCATTGTTTAGCACCTGTAGAAACTACTATTTGGTTCGGGCGATAACTAAGTCCGTTGTCGCGTAGCAGTTTGGCAGCAATTGCCTCTCTAAGCTCTAAATATCCATCTACAGGGGTATATTTGCTGTAGTTTTGGTCAATAGCCTCTTTCGCTGCTTCTTTGATAAAGTCCGGAATGTTGAAGTCTGGCTCTCCTAAGCTAAGCCCAATAATATCTTTGCCTTCGGCTTTTAGTTCTCTCGTTTTGGCAGCCATTGCAAGGGTAGCAGAGGCTTCCATAGCATTAATGCGGTCTGATAAAAACTGTTTCATATTAGTTTATTGTTAGTTTATCGTTTGTCATTTGTCATTAAAATGGGGTATTTTACATCTTTCCCTAAAACACTGTCAAAAAAGTTCCAGTTAAAGAAAGAATCAACCTCTGTAGGAGTTAATACCTCTATCAAATATCGTTTAGCTAATTGCGCTGTAGGTACCATATAATCACCTTTATAAACGCGTACCGAATCTTTGTGTACGCTCGCTTGTGTGTCGTAATGTAGGTAATGCCCTTCAAACGGAGTTGTTACGGTTTTAAAATCGTCTATTTGATAGTAATCTACCTTCATTAGCGTATCTTTAGCCACCTCTTTCATTTCTACATTGTGTACTTTCAGTCGGTCTATCACCTTTTGCCACGCTTTGGGTACGATGTAATACTCAGGAGCTACTAAGGCAGCATTTTCTTGGGCTTGCTTTATTTTCAGTTGTTTGATATACGCATTATCAGCATCAGCTATTTCTACTATCGTTTTCATCGTTTCGTAGTTAGCCACTACACGCTTATTATAGCTTTTAAATATATGGGTATTAAGCTGAATACCAATGCAATTCCATAGCGAAGCATAGCCTACTGCGTGTCTTGCCTTGCTGAGTTCAGGGTCGGGTAGCAACCGTCTGAAAGGTTGTTGTACACTGTCTTTGGTTAGCGAAACATAATTCATCTGAGTTAAAGAATCTGATAAACGGGGCACTAACACATCATCAATGTATCCTCCTAAGAAAGTGCCAACTTTCTCTTTTTCAGCAGGCGAGTAGCTCACAGTATAGCGGTATTCTTCTTTCCTACTCACCTGATTGTCAATCAATATATCAGGTTGAATTTCTTGCAGAACTTTCGATAGCGAGAGCGTATTTTCTACATCAGCTTTTATAAAATCGTTATCTAAATCATAGTAGGTAGCACTTTCTTTTCTGTCTTCTTGCATTCCCCCTATATTATATGCCGGTATAGTAACAACTATTACATTGCCCGAAAGTTTGATTTCGTTTTGGGCTAAGTTTCTAAATAACAGAGTAGTAGCATTTACCCCATCTGTTTCATTGCCGTGTATAGCATTGTTGATGAATATAATAGTGCGTTCCTCGCGGTATTTATTGAGGTTGAATTCGCCATCAGCACTGTATATCACCAAATGCAGTGGCATACCATTGTCTGTTTGCCCAATAGTTTTGAAGGAAATAGAGGTGAATTCTTTAGAAAGTTCTTTGTAATAATCTATTATTTCCTCATAAGTAGAGTTTTTTAGTCCGTCCTTCTGTTCAAAAGGTGTTTCAAACTTTTTAGGAGACGAAAAGAATGGCGTTTCGCACCCCACTAACACACAGCCTAATAATAAGTATATAATGTGCTTTATCATAATTAGTAATATCCTAATTTTCCTATTTGCTAATTTTCTAATTTGCTAATTATTAATGTATTTTACACAGTTTTCTAATATTTTTACTTCATACCCTAATGCCTTAGCATCGTTAGCGCTATACGCCACGCAAAAATCACCTGCTAAACCACAAAATACGAGTTCTTTAATGCCTTTATCTTGCAGATACCCGTGCAATCCCGTGTTGTTTAGCTTATTATTGTCAAAAAAAGCACTATAACTATCAATTTCTGGGTTCATTCCTTTGCGGAATATAGCCGATATGTGTCGTGTATCAAGGTCTTTGTGCAATTCAGCCCCAAAAGTGCCTTGCACACAGTGGTCAGGCCATAGAATTTGGTCTATACCATTCAGTTCTACTGTATCAAAAGGATTTTTACCCACGTGCTGACTTGCAAAACTCTTATGGTTGGCGGGGTGCCAATCTTGGGTAGCTACTATTACGCTATAGTCTTTTTGCATCTCGGCATTGATGTGCGAAATAATTTGGTCGCCCTGTGGTACAGGTAATGCGCCTGTAGGCATAAAGTCGTTTTGTAGATCAATAATAATAAGTGCTTTCATAAAGATTTTTTTTTAAATTAATTACATTTTTACAAGCGAACCTTCAGCGAAGGATGAGCGAAGGATAAGCGAACGATAACCCTTAAAATTCGCTCCAAAGGTACAGTTTTTTTCAATATTATCCCTATCTTTGCCAAAAAATATTTTACTGATGCATTTTTTATCTGAAGAATTAGAAAATTACGCCGCTCAACATACTGAAGATGAGCCACTTTTGCTACAAGAACTCAATAAGCGTACGCATCTTAACGTACTGCAACCACGAATGATTAGCGGACATTTTCAAGGGCGTTTTCTCAGTTTATTGTCTAAGATGGTGCAACCTCGCACTATTTTAGAAATAGGTACTTATACGGGCTATGCTACCCTCTGTTTGGCAGAGGGGTTGCATCCTGAGGGGTTACTCCACACCATTGACATCAAAGAAGAGCTGACTGACCTACAGCACGAGTTCTTCGACCGTAGTGGTTATGGCAGGCAGATAGTGCAGCATCTGGGCAAAGCTGCTGATATTATCCCCTCACTCAATACTACTTTCGACCTTGTTTTTATTGATGCCGATAAGCAGAATTACGCTCACTATTTTGATTTAGTAATAGAAAAAATGAACCGTGGTGGTATTATCCTTTCCGATAATGTGCTGTGGAGTGGCAAGGTAGTAGAAGAAGTAAAACACAACGACAAACATACCCAAGCGCTAATGGCATACAACCAAAAAATAAAAGACGACCCCCGTGTAGAGACCGTCTTATTACCCATCCGCGATGGCATTACTCTTTCAAGAGTCAAATAAAAAGCTTTTACTCTTTACATAGGTTGTCCAAATTGATATTTTTCAAGAGCCCTTTATCATAAGAGAGCTCTTTAGGAGTTTCTATATCTAATGTGATATCATACAATCTTTGAGTTGAAGTATTAAAAAGTAACCAAGTGATAGCCCTTTCTACTACCTCTGGCTGTTGTACATTGTCAGAAATATCATTTTCTACATAGATTTCTATGTAAATATTTTCATTATCCTTTCTGTCAATTCTTAAGAAACACTTTTCTTTATCAGCTTTGTATAAAGGATTGTCTAAATTAGAGCTTTTAATTATTTTTGCCAATAGATTGGTACAATACATTTCTTCTTCAGATGAATATTTCTCCTCTTTTAAAGAAGAAAGAGGCACTATTTCCCCCGAAGAAGCTTCTAATATGCGAATATCTTCAATATTAGTTCTATTCACATACAAAATATAACGATTTTCAAATCTAATTGCTGAATTATATCCTACATAAAGCTTGAAGAAAGGAGTGTTTTCAATAGTAACTTCATTTGTTATGAAAGAAACACCCTTTTTCCCATTAGATATTTTCTCAATTTCATCACCTAACTTTTTTATTAAAGGTAGGTCAATTACTTTTTGTTCTGCTTCTTCTATACTAACTGATGGTTTAGGAGCTTCTTGTGCTAAACATTCTTCCTTTTCTTTATTAGTAACAGCTTGATTTTTAGGTAGTTCACAAGCCCAAATAACAAAGGCTAAAAATAAAACAATAAATCTCATATACTAATTTTTTAATTTTTTAAGGTTCGGCAAAAAGTACGCTATAAGTCCCATAAGAGGCAAAAACGAACATACTTTATACACAAAATAAATATCTGTTAAATCTATCAGTTTGCCCAGAAGTGCCGATGCTAAACCGCCCATACCAAAGGCAAAACCGTAAAAAAAGCCAGAAATCATTCCTATTTTGTGGGGTAATAACTCCTGCGAATACACTAATATAGAGGCAAAAGCTGAAGCGATGATAAAGCCTATCAACACTATAAGCACGCCTGTAGTAGTAGCATCAGCGTAAGGTAACCAGAGCGCAAACGGAGCAGTACCCAATATTGAAAACCAAATGATGAACTTGCGCCCTACTTTGTCACCAAAGAAGCCGCCAATAAGAGTGCCCGCCGCTACTGCTCCCAAGAAATAAAATAGGTAAAGTTGTGCTTGCTCATTGCTAAAACCAAACTTCTGTATGGTATAAAACTGAAAGTAATTATTGATAGCAGCAGTATAGAAGTTTTTAGAAAATACCAAAAGCATCAGTATAATCATCGAATTGCGTACCTGAGCCCTTGTTAGGTTAGGCATTACTACAGGCTTTTTAGCCTTTTTCTTCAGTAGTTTTAGCAGTATACTGCGCCATTTGCCTACTAATATAAGGATAAGCATTGCAAAAATAGAAAATGAGCAAAACCATATCAATCGCTCTTGATGAGCTTCTTCTATTAGCTGTCCATCTATTACTTTCTTGCTGAAAACCAATAATATAACCAATAGGGGGGCGAAAGCTGTACCTAAATTGCCTCCTAATTGAAAAATAGCTTGGGCAAAAGAACGTTTTCCGCCTGAAGCTAAAAAAGCTACCCGAGAAGATTCAGGGTGAAATACCGAAGAGCCTACCCCTATCAGGACTACTGAAAGCAAGATAGTTGTATAGCTGCTTGCCATTGATAAAAAAATAGCTCCTAAGGTAGTGAATGCCATTCCTAATACTTGCGAGTATGGTTGTGGGTGTTTGTCGGTATAATTACCTACTAAAGGTTGCAAAATAGAAGCTGATAGCTGGTAACAAAGCGTGATGACCCCTATTTGCGTCATTGTAAGGGCGTATTTCGCTTGTAGAGTAGGGTAGATAGAAGGTATCATTCCCTGAATAAGGTCGTTTAGTCCGTGAGCTAAAGCTATAAGTAGTAAGATACGGTATTGAGGTTTGTTTTCTTCGTACATAACTCTTTTTCAAATTTGTGGGGCAAAAGTACAAAATAATAGACAAATAGCAATTGATAATTGACAATTGAGGAATTTGATGTATATTTGCAGCAAAATTATTAAAAATCAATTACGATGGAAAGAACGTATGCTGGTATTCCAGAAGAAAACGCTACACTCGAGAATGCTAAAGTAATGCTCGTAACCGTACCTTATGACGGTACTTCTACGTGGGGTAAAGGGGCTGATAAAGGACCTGAATTGTTCTTAGATGCTTCTGAAAATATGGAACTTTATGATATTGAAACTGATACTGAACCTTATTTGAATGGGGTGTATTTGGCAGGCGAAATAAGCGAGAATAGCTCGCCAGAGGCAATGACCGAAGCAGTATATCAAAAGACGAAAGAACTCCTCAAAAACGAGGACAAGCTCTTTACTCTTTTTGGGGGAGAACATTCAGTTTCTATAGGGTCTATCCGTGCGGTAGGCGAGAAGTATGAAAAGCTAACAGTGCTACAGCTCGATGCCCATACTGATTTGCGCCCTGAGTACCACGGTTCTACTTCTAATCACGCTTGTGCAGTGTTTGAAGCGAACCAAAAGCACAAGTTGGTGCAAGTAGGTATCCGCTCAATGGATGCTGAAGAAAAGCAATATTTACCTAAAGGACGTGTGTTTTTCGCTCACGAGATTGCTAAAAATCCTAATTGGATAAAAGATGTACTCGACAAAGTATCAGGCAATGTATACATCACCATTGATTTAGATGCCTTCGACCCTGCTATTGCACCTTCTACAGGTACACCTGAACCAGGGGGCTTGCAGTGGTATCCTACCCTTAAGCTATTGCGCAAAGTCTTCAAAAAGTGCAATGTAGTAGCTTTTGATATAGTAGAGCTGATGGATAGTCCGCAAGCTAAGCCTACGGCTTTCTTAGCTGCTAAACTTTATTACAAAATGTTAGCTTACTATTTTAAATATCAGAATAAGAAGTAATAAAAAATGCTGGTTGATACTTACATCAACCAGCTTTTTTTATTATCATATAGTCAAAATTGTCTAATTGCCTAATTTCTCTTCGTATTTTTCAAAGATAATCTTAAACCATTCGGTATACTTTTCAGGGTGAGCTGCTATATCTTTTCTGATGTCTTCAGGCAGAGCCCATCGCCAAGCCGCTACTTCGTCAGGATTGATAATAGGGGGCTCTTCGTAATAACCTATTAAGATATGGTCAAGCTCGTGTTCAGTTAGTCCGTTATCAAATGGGGCTTTATAGATGAAACTCATTACATCGGTAAGCTCTGTACAAAAACCCATTTCTTCTTGTAGTCGGCGTTTGCCTGCCTCAACAGTGGTTTCTCCCTCGCGTGGGTGACTGCAACAAGTATTCGTCCATAGCATAGGCGAATGGTATTTGTCAGCAGCCCGCTGTTGCAGCATAATCTCTCCTTTTTGGTTGAGTACAAACACCGAGAAAGCCCTATGTAGCACAGCCTTTTCGTGTGCTTCCATCTTAGGCATTAGCCCTATGGCGTTGTCTTGCTCATCTACTAATATTACGCGCTCTTCCATTGTATTTCTTGATTTGCTAATTCTCTAATTTGCTAATTTCCACACGATCTCCTTTTTCTATACCCCATTTATCTGCTAACCCCCCATTGATTTCTAATACATACATAGCAGGCGCTTCAGAAGGTAGTGAGGTTTCATCTTTAGGACGTGCATTTTTGGCGATACTTACCACTTTTTTATCTTTGTTTAAGTAGATAATATCCAAAGGGATTAGCGTATTTTTCATATAAAAAGAACGAGGTGCTTCATTTTCGAATACAAACCACATACCTTGCTGCTCCTCCATAGAAGAGCGGTACATAAGTCCTACAGCGCGCTCATCTTCTGTTTGAGCTAACTGTGCCTCTAAACGCTGCAATAGACTATCTTTCTTATAGATAGACAGTTCTGCATCTTTTCTGAATACCACATCATCAGGGGTAAGCTCGATAACGCGCTGTGTGTTATTATTGTTATTGCCTAAAAAATAAGGCAAAATAAAGGCAATAGCTGCTAAAGCTGCCAAGCCTAAAGCTACTGCTACAAAGTGTTTTCTAAAAAAGTTCATTTTTACTAATTTTGAATTTTGAATTAATGTTATAAAACCTACAAATAATTAAATAGCGTTAATTTGCTAATTGCCTAATTGTTTGTAAGGATTGTTTCTGTTTGCCTTGAGAGTCAAAATTATCCTTAGAAAGCCATCGTTCAAAGGAGCGTTTGTTGTGAGCCCACTCTTTATCAATCATAGAAAACCAAGCTGTATCGCGTGAACGCCCTTTGTAAACAACTGCTTGCCTGAATATTCCTTCATAGACGAACCCTAAGCGCTCAGCAGCACGGCGTGACGGCATATTAAGGCTATCGCATTTCCATTCGTAACGCCTATATTGGAGGGTCTCAAATACGTATTTAGCTAATAGATACTGCGCCTCAGTGGCTATTCGTGTATGTTTTAAGGCATTGGAATAGGTAACAGCACCTACTTCTATCACTCTGTATTTGGGTTCTATACGCATTAGCGAAAGCGTTCCGATAGCTTTTCCGGTTTCCTTGCTAACAATAGAAAAATAGTAAGGGTCCGCAGAAGCTTCTTGTTTAGTGAGTAAAGTGCGTAACTCCTCTTTATCTTTCAAAGGAGATAGAAATAGATACGTCCAATCTGCAGGATTTGTATTAGCTTCTAAATAGAACTCAGATAAGTCGTCTAAATGTTTTTCTGCAGAGAGGTGCTCCAATCGGCAATATACCCCTTCTAATACCTTTATAGCAGGCATCTCTCCTAATGAAAAATTAGGTAAAGCCTCCCCTATAGGTTGATTGTATTGGTTTGTGGTCATAATATCTATAGTACTATCGTAGGTAAAAAAGGTTTATGTTATTTAGAGGCAAGGGTTCTCAGTGCTTTTTTTACAATATACTTGGTTTCTTTGGTAGGACTTTCGCTTTCCCAACGCTCACATAGTGCTACTACAAAATCGGGGCGGGTTTTGCTGGCATCGTTCAGCCAGTTTCCTACGCTATCTTGTACATACTTTGCTTTATCAGTTTTCAATTTATCTAATATGGGCAAATACTGTTCTGGCTTTTCTTTCAAGGCTTCTATATGGGCACACCAAACACCCCGCGGACGCAAGGCTTCTGTACTAAACCTGCGTATATTTTCATCTTCACTTTCTGCCCAATCAGAGAGAAAAGCGATTGAAAAATCTAAATACTTGCTCATTTCGGGGCGTAACGCCATCCAGATTATCTCACGAACACCAAAATGGCTATCAGCTACTAAGGGTTTTAATTTGTGTAACTTGTCTTTCAGGGGTATATCGGTATGCAAAGCTACTAAATAGCAAGCATAACAGCGCACAGAATCGGATAAGTGATTGCTGAGTTGCTCAAATAAAGGCTCATACAGGTTAGTATTTGTATATTTTTCGTATAACAATGCTCCTATGAGCCTAATAGTATTCATTGTAGAAGGTTTCTTTTGCTGATTGATTTGGCAAACTAACTCTTCAATGATATTTTTATCAATCCCTAAAGTAGGAAAAACAGATTTTACCAGCTGTGAATGGTCTATAGCCAACCATTCAGTAAGGTTTACTGTTTCTATAGTCCCCGTATTTAATAGTAAAAGTACTTCGGAAGGAATATCTGCAGCCTTTTGAGCTCCTTTTCTGTTTTTGATAGCTTCTATATTCATTATTTGTTATTAGACACAAATTACAAAAAGCAATAGATTAAAGTTTTGAGACTTTTTTTCTAAATAATAAATAAAAACCTGCTATAATAAACGGTACACTGAGCCATTGTCCGGTAGAGAGTAGCCCCAAAGTGCTTTCAAAACCTCCTTGACTCTCCTTTACGAACTCTACAGCAAAACGTATGCTCCACAGCAGTACTAAGAAAAGTCCGAAGATGAAATAAGGTTGCTCTTTTTTATCAGTTTTCCAATAGACATACCACAGTACCCAAAATAGACAGAAGTAGCCAAATGCCTCGTATAGTTGGGCTGGGTGTTGGTAGGGGATAGAGGCTAACACTTCAGCAAAACGCGGGTCGTGGGTGATGAGCTTGTACGCCTCTTGTGCATCTGTTTGCTCGGTGAGTGCCATAGCTCTCTGAGGTGAGAGCATACCATTTTGCACGAATTTTACCCCCAAAGGATACTGGTCGCTTACTATCTTTCCGTTAATTTCAGAGTTAAAAAAGTTGCCAAAGCGCACGAACATTCCGCCTATAGTGATAGGAATTACTACACGGTCTAATATCCACGAGAGCTTAATGTCTCTATATTTGCGCACGTATAGCAGCATTGCTATGATAATACCTACTGCCGCTCCGTGACTCGCTAAGCCTGAAAAGCCCGTTAGCTGCCAACCTCCATCAGGTTTCTCTTTGATTGGTAAGAAGATTTCTAATAAATGGTCTTTGAAATAATCCCAATTATAGAAAAAGCAATCGCCTAAACGCGCGCCTACTAAAGTAGCTATGGCGGTATAGACAAACAAAGTATCGAGTTGTTGTACGGTCTTGCCTTCGTTTAGGTATATTTTTTTGGTGAGATACCAACCCAAGCTAAACGCTACAATAAACATCAAGCTGTAGTAACGGAGTTGGAAAGTACCAAAAGAAGCAAGAATCTCATTAGAGTTCCATATAAAATTTAAAGCAACCATCAGTGTTTAATTTTTTTGATTGGCAAAAGTACAATTATTTATTGTAATGTGCAAACATTCGTGTTTTTTTACTATTTTTGTCGCCTATATATTATATCTATGCGAATTATATCAGGAAAGAACAAAGGAAAACAACTCATTGCCCCTGCTAAATTGCCGGTACGCCCTACTACCGACTTTGCTAAGGAGGCACTGTTTAATATCCTTAATAACGATTATTATTTTGACGAGCTTTCGGTGCTTGACCTCTTTGCCGGTACGGGTAATATAAGCTATGAGTTTGCTAGTAGGGGGTGCCCTGCCGTGATAGCGATTGATAGCCACAGTGGCTGTGTACAGTTTATCAGCAAGACGGCACGCGAACTTGACTACCCTATCACAGCACTTAAAGCCGATGTATATGAATACCTAAAACGTACCTCGCAGCAGTTTGATGTGGTATTTGCTGACCCACCATACGAGTTCCCCGCAGAAAAGTTCGCTGCTATAGCAGAACTTGTATTTGACAACGCTCTTCTTAGACCTAATGGTACGCTTATCATAGAGCACTCTACTCGCACAGACCTTTCAGAATTACCCCATTTTGTGGTAGCTAAGCGATATGGTGGCTGTGTGTTTAGCTTTTTTGAACCTTAAGCGTTAGCAAATACTCCTTTATTTCTGGGGTGATACGTTTACTCTCTCTCGCCTTTTGTATACTCTTATTTTGTACAAAAGGCGCGAGTCTTTTTGCTTCTAAGTAAGGCAACGTTGCCTCGTATTGCTTTGCCAGAGCAGTTGCTAAGTACCACGCTATCATCATATTTATATAATATTCATCAGATTCAATAGCGGTAACCCATTCCAGGTGTACAGGATTGAAGTGCTCGTCTAAATAGTTGGATAGCAATATCCCTATACCATAACGCACTGTGTAAGTATCGGCGCTTGCTAACCATTTTTGTACATAGGCGAGCGTTTCTTCAGGGTATTTGAGAAAGATTTTAGGCGCAAATGTATCGCAAGTAGCCCAATTGTCGATATAAGGCAAAAAGCGTTCGGTATACTTCATTACTTGCTCAAAATCTTTTAATTCTGCTATTATAAAAGCGTGCAAATTGTTTTCTTCGTAGTAATAATGCGGCAACTCTTCTAAGAAAGCCATTGCTTTTTCAGATTCGTTTTTTAGCAATTCTTTAGCCAACGTGCGCATAGCAGGGGTGCGTACCCCTATAATACGTGCCTTATCGACAGTAGGGATAAGACCAGCGGTAAAATCGCGATAGGGAGCATCGGCTAAGGCTATTAGTTTTTGTGTTATCATAATTAGTTTTTATACTCTGAAAGGGGAGAATACTCCGTTACATCACGCTCACATAGGTTTTCTAAAAGTAATACTATAAAATTTATTATCCCAGAACAATTCTGTTTTCTTTTCAGTTACTGAAGTAGGGATACATTGTTCTATAGCGTTTAAATCGACTGTTTTGTCTTTAAAATAGGATTTGGAGAAGAGGCTTTTTTTGTACTGACTTTCAACAAAGTCGGCTGTTTCGTCAGCGATAAGGAGTTTGCTTCCTATTTTGGCAACTCTGAGCATTTCGCTTATAGCAAGAGCTTTGTCGTTGAAAAAATTGATGCCTCCGTTGTGAAAAACAATATCAAAAGTATTATCGGCAAAAGGTAATTCTTCGGCAGGGCACTGTACAAGCGTAAGATTTGTTTTCTTTTGCCACTCTTTTTTACATCTTTTGAGCATCCCCATTGAGATGTCAGCCCCTATAAGTTCTATCGTTTTCAGGTCTATCTCTTGTGGTATATAACGCAAGTCAGCCCCTGTGCCTATGGAAACATAAAGTACCGAAATGTTATTTTTCCACTCTAAACGACTCATTAATTCAGTACGCAAACGGTCAATAGCGTTGCCATATTTGAGTTTTCCTATCCATTTTTCTCCAAAATCATAGAAAAAAGACATCCAATCATACATTTTCATATATTTTTGATTATCTCCACTGATAAAAAGGTCGTTCATACAGCACAGAATGCCATTTTCCTGTTTTAAATTCTCTATTTTTATATCAGATTTTAATATTTTTGATATATCTTTCATTATATGTATATTTTGTTTTACGCTGCAAAAGTAGTAATAATTTGTCAATTAACCTATATGTTAAAGCAAATTATGCATTAGAGGGGGAGAATTGTATTATTTGCAATGTTTTACTCGTTTTGTTATCGATTTGATGACGATGATTCTTCGCTCTTCCTATACTTAATCTATATTCAGTGTATACTTAATCTATACTGAAGATATTATTGAAAGATATTTAATAAAAAGTGTTAATATTAGTGGTGGGAAGGCTGGGACAGGCGTAATGGGCGCAAAAATTAAAAACAAAAAAAGCAAGGAAAAATCATATAGTTTTTCCTTGCCAAATGAAAAAAAATCCTCATATTTGCGCTGTTGAAATTGAAAAATGTAAAGTACAAATTATGAGTCATATTTCACTGGGGCAAAGATACAAAATAGAAGGATATCTACAAATTAATTTAAAAAAAGCTCGAATTGCAAAAGAAATAGGATTGCCTAAAAAGACTGTAAATCAAGAAATTAAAAGAAACTCTAATCCTCAAACAGGCATATATAAAGCTGAGGCTTTCATAAAAAAAGTTTATTTTTTATTGGTCAAATCATTAAAATATTGTATTTTTGCACCCTGAAAGAAATAAATAATAATTGAGAATACATTTTTTTAAGAATTTGAAAGAGAGAGGTTTAATTAAAACAAATACTATGAAAAAGATAGCATTACTGCTATGCTTGCTGTGCTGTTCGGGTGCATTTGGGCAGCGTGATGATATTAAAACACTGTTAGCCAAAGCAAGCAAAGGCGATATAGATGCACAAGCTTACTTAGCTTTTTGCTATGAAAAAGGAAACAATGTACCCCAATCTTATCCTAAAGCAGTACTTTGGTATGAAAGTGCCGCTAATAAGGGAAATGCTAAAGCACAGACTAAATTGGGGCTTCTCACCTACAAAGGCTTAGGTACTACTCAATCGTATGCTAAGGCAGCTGAATGGTTTGAAAGAGCTGCTAATCAGGGGCTTGCTGAAGGGCAAACCAAATATGGCATTTGCTTTTACAAAGGACAAGGGGTAGCCCAGTCGGATGCGAAAGCAGTAGAGTGGTGGCAGAAAGCAGCAGAACAAGATTACGCTGAGGCACAAGGTTTATTAGGCTATGCTTACTTTAGAGGTAAAGGTGTAGAACAGTCTGATGAATTGGCTGTGCTATGGTTTGAAAGGGCCGCTATGCAAGGGGATATTGACTCGCAGCGCGACCTTGGCACTTGCTATTTTCAGGGCAAGGGTGTAGACCAATCGTACGAAAAAGCTGTTTATTGGTATGAAAAAGCCTCTGAACAAGGCGATAAAGAAGCACAGATGCTATTAGGACTTTGCTATTTCACCGGTAAAGGGGTAGCTAGATCAGTGAATAGAGCTGTTTATTGGGTAGAAAAGTCGTGCAAAAACTATAATACTAAGGCGTGTGAATACTTAGAGAAAATAAAACCATAAACATTTGATAATTAACTATTAACAAGTAACTATTTAGTTAGATAATATTATGTTTGCAAATCTCATTTCATTTGAAGGACGCATTAGAAGAGCTGAGTTTGCTATTACTCTTATTCTTTGTTACTTCGTTAGATCTTCCTTGCTTGCTATATTTGGTGAACTCAATTTGTTGAGCACCATATCTAGTGTTTTTTTAGTTTTGATATTTTTCTCTCAAAGTGTGAAGCGTCTACACGATATGGATCAGACAGGATGGTTAGCTATACTGCCTGTTTATAATCCTATTCTTCTACTATTTGTAGATGGTACAAGGGGCAAAAACCAATATGGTGAAGACCCTAAAGGGCGTGCGCCCCTCTCTGAGACATTTAGTACCGCACATCAACCTACTCCGTCTAACTTTCCTCTGCCAGATATACCGCCTACTGAGCCACAACCTTTCTCTACGCAATCGAGTGCTACTTCTACAGCAGAAAGCTATATTCCTCTTACTGATTATGCGCTGAATGCAGACGGCACCGTACTACAACAGTGGCTTAACAAGCAGATTACGTTCTTGAATATGGCTGTAGATGAGCAACTTAGCCAAGTAAAAACAATAGGTAGAGATGCCTTTGATAGCTGTGAACAGTTGGGAGAAGTAATCTTACCCTTAGATCTTCTTACTATTAATAGATATGCTTTTGATAATTGTGTGCTTTTGCACTCTATTATTTTCCCCAGTAAAATGACTTTTGTAGGAGAATATATTTTTGGTAAAAACTGTCCTAAAGTACTTATATTTAAAGGTAGAACACCCCCCGTATTAGAAGGCGACTTTGGCTATAACGATGACCGTATAGAGGTGATATACGTACCTATAGGTTGCAGTGAAGCCTATAGAGAAGCGCCCAGTTGGCAGAAATACAAGCGGAAAATATTTTAATCAGCAATTTAGCAAATTGGCAAAATAAAAAGAATTTCACTCATAGCTAACTCAGGGATACAGTACATCAAATTCTGTCATATCCTAAAATAGGTTTACACTAAAATAGGAAAAAAATATGACAAAAGGGCGAGCAGAGATAGTTCGGTACAGTGATTGCTTTAAGAGAGCTGTCATAGAAGAAATAGAGAAAAAAGGCTTAAGTA
>NZ_QBKG01000016.1 GCF_003054025.1 Capnocytophaga leadbetteri | reverse complement strand
GTGCTTACCCCTACTACGGTTACTGTTACTGTTGTAGGTGTGCTACAATTGCTGCTATTAGCTCGCTCGCACAAGTAGTAAGTCATAGTATAAGTACCGCTTGACGTGCCTGTTGGAATAATGACATTACCAGTACTTGGGTCGATACGTGGCGTTGTAGCGCTTGTAGGTGTAGCCGTATGGATAGTTACACTCGCTACCGTTGGTGTTTGTCCGCCGATACCATCATTAGTAAGGATATTACCTACTGTTGTTGGGGTGGTAATAGTACCCGTTACGGTATATTCTTCGCCTACTGTTGTTATCGGTACTGCGCCTACCACTACAGTAGCCGTAGCGGTATCGCAAACAGTAACTGCTGCTACTGTTTTGCATATCTTGTAACCGATTTGATAAGTGCCTGATGCAGTGCCTGCAGGGACGGTTACCGTACCATTGCTATTAAGTGTTGGGGTTGCCGAGCCTGCTACTCCGCTAGCAGGTATAGTTACCGACAAGCTCACAGTACCTACAGTAGCTGTTTGAGTTCCTACCTTATCGTTATCTAAAACAGTACCGGTAGTAGTAGTTGCTACTGCGCCGTGGGTAACGGTAAAGGTATCATTTTCAGCTTTTATATTTACTAAGGTAATAGTAGTTGTTTTAGTAAGCGTATTACCATTTGGATCTTTTGCTACAAAAGTAACTGTTACGACCCCTCCGTTAGGAGCGTTGCAAGGGTCGGCAGGTTTTACAGCGTTGTAGTCATTAGTAATACTCATTACATTGCCACAGCTATCGGTAGCGGTAGCGCTATTAAGCCAAGTATTGATACCTGCAGTATTATTACAGCTCACCACTAAAGGAGTAGGAGGTGTAAAGTTCATAGTTTGAGGGGTTACTACTACTGTTACTGTTTGGGTAGCCTCACAACCATAGTTGCGTCTTACTTTAAAGGCATAGGTAACTGTAAGGGTAGTAGTAAGTTTTGCTCCGTTATACAAGAATGTAGGTGTAGCTACATTGGCAGCAGACAAGTAATTAGTAGCATCTGCTGGGCTTACGGCTGTCCAATTATAGCCAGTATAGGTAGCTGCAGCAGCGGGATACGCAAGGGTAAGGCTACTAGTTTCACAAGTAGTAAAACTTTGGGTCAGGCCTTCTATAGGAGTAGGTGCTAAGAAAGTGCTATTAACATCATCGCAAAGGCATACGTTGTTTTCATTTTTAATCACCAATAATAACCTACATACTTGTGAGGCATCGGTTAGATGTGTAAAACTTTGTTCGGCAGAAGTAGCTCCTGCAGTTAAGTTTAGAGTAGCTGTAGTATGAGTAGCCACTAAGGTGTCGGCTGCATCGACTAAACCATTGTTATTCACATCGTAGTACAGATTAACAACGACAGGCTTATTGCTAAGAGTAGCTGAAGCAGTAGCCGCATTGGTAATTTTATATTTAATGCTCAGTTCTTCTTTTCCACTTAGGGCTTTAGAAGTTACCTTTACATCGGTAAATGATAGAGAAGGGCGTTCGTTATCAACAGTTATAGTACGTTCGGGCGAAGTACTTACGACAAAAGAAGGGCAAGCTGTTGCGCCACACATTACCCCAGAGATGGAACCTGTTGCAAAGGCTTTTAGTTCTTTAGGGTCATCACAACCTAACAGGGCGTCAGCTTTTTGTCGGATACGGATGTCATAGTCAAACCAATCGGCATTTTTCATTTTTTGAGGTATATTGACTACGACTTCATATTCATTTCCTACCATTCTTTCTTCAGCTGTTTGGCGATTAGGATTAGCCCAAACTACAGCAGGAGGGTTGTATTGTGCACTGCGTTGTGTTATGTTAAGCCATAGTAACTCATATCCTTGAGGGATACGGAATCGCAAACGCCCATTAGCACCGGTTTCGAAAGAACTAGGGTTTGTAATAGCATTAATAGTAAGTCTTGTACGATAAGTAACTCCGGCACTGCAAGCAGAGCCATTACCACTTATTTTTTGGAATGGTGTTAGAGCTATTTTATAGTCATTAATATTTACATTATTGATACCTGCAATAATAGCACTACTTCTATCACCAAGGGCTGGTTTTCCACAAAGGTTATTACCATCGACTTCTATATTGAAAGATGAACCAGCAGAGAAGTCGCAATCGGGAGTTACTTTGAAAGTAAGTTTTAGCTGACGTTCATTTCCGTTAGCAGCTGAAAGTGTACCTTTCAAAGCACCATTAGGCAAGACAGCACTCAGGTCGTAAATATGTTTGTTACCATTTTGGCTATAAATAATTTTATTAGCCCCAGTACCTACGGTATAGATAGTACCACTATTGAGGGGGTACTCTATTTGGACATCGGAGAAGGTAATACCAGCTCCTTGGGTAACTACTAATTTCACATCGTAAATATTCCCCTCATCGGCACTATTGATAACGTAGCTATAAGGAGTAGCGGTACACATTGGGATAGTGTTGCTATGCCCACCTTGTCCGGGGTTAGTGCTCGCAGGGGTTATCTGTTTATAGGTTTTAGCAACTATTACCTCAAAGTTTTTCTTATCGTCGCTACAAGCCTCTCGGTAGCCCTTAGTAGGGTTGCCTGAACAGTTCCAACCGGCGTGTAACTCGAAAGGCAACTTATTAAAGCTGCAGTTTGTTACATCGTAGGTAAGGCGGAAGTATTTACCTGTATTGTTGATAGTTTGATTTAGGAAGAACATTTTTTCGTTAGCAAGAGATGCTTCAGGAGTGTAAGTATTGACCACAGAGCCACCTGCGCCACTTAGTTCTTCTAATTTGACAATGCTAATACCTGTAGCATCGGGTACTGATACCCACGCATTTGGAGCAGGTATAAGGCCTGATTTTAGCTGGAATTCTAATTGCTGTTCGCGTTGTATAGCTTTAACAGAATAAGCACCTGATTGTATAGCTATTGTAGGTTTATTGGTATAGCGAATAGGGCGGTTATACAGATAATCGGTCACTTCTTGTTTTTCTGTTGTACCGCGGTAATGGTAATAGAAATCTTCGAATTCTATATGAGAATCTATTCTTTCGCCTGCAGCCGCTGCAGCCTGATCATTATTGTTGAAAGTTCTTCTCTCTCTTGCCTTGCAAGAGGCTTGAATTTTTGGTCGTATCCACTCACTATACTCGTTCTTTACGGCGATCATTCCAGGAGGTAAGTGACCTGCTTGTCCTTCAGGTTTATTCACATAGGTATAGACTCTGAAGTTACCTTCTTCAGTAACTTGGAAATCGGCTAAAGGAATGTTAATAGTGTTTTTAACAACACTACTGCTTTGAGCCTTAATCAAATATTCGTAAACAACAGGCTGTGTAATACTATAAGCCAAAGGCATTTTGATAGTAATTTTCTTGATAAGGCGGCCTGGACGGAACTCGTTAGTAAAGTAAGTACCATCGGTATTGAAACGGCGAGAAGCGTATATAAGGTTATAGCCTAACTCTGTTTCTTCACAGCCACTAATATCATAATTATTAGTAGCCAAGATAGTTCTGGTATCAGCGACATAGAAAGTAGGCACTAACTTAGTGCCACAAGCTCTTGCATTGGTATGCAGTGCTTTTGCGGCATTGATAGCTGTATCATTTTTATTAGCTAAGGTGTAGAAGAAGGATTCGTCTCCAGCTTGTCGGGTAGTACCATCTTCATTGCTTACATTACCGCTTTTCACTTGGTAGGTAGCCACTACAGAGAAGTTTTGGTTAGCAGCAAGGTTGCCACCAGGCAAAGCACTGGTAAGGTTCCAACGGAAATAGTTACCAGAAGCATCGTTTGCTCTGGTTAGAACACCTGAATCGTTAGCTGATAACACCGTAGTAGCACCTCCTATGGTTACTTTGATAAATTTAGGTTCTAATACAGTTTCAGAAGTTACGGCAGCGTAGTAATAGAGGTTATCAGAGGCAATATTGGCTTGCGTTCCTTCGGCAAACACTTCGATATCGTCTAAGTACAGAGCGCGTTGGCGGTCTATAGCAGAGACAGCGGCACGTGCTACGCGGGCAGTCATATTATGGTCAGTCCACCCATAGGAATTATCGGCGCGTTCTACATAAGTGCGGTTCATTACGGGACCATTAGCCGAGCAAGGGCTAGGGCAAACTGTAGGTATATTTTTAGTTTCGCACACTACTGGAATTTCGCAGAAGTTATTGGTAGTACCTATTCTGTCTAAATAATAAAGGCTATATGTGATATTACCGCCAGTTCCGTGACAGTTTTCTAATACCATTTCATAGCTAATGTAGCCTCTATCTCGAGAGTTAGTAGTATAATCTAGCACTCCACCAGCAGGTACATTGCTGAGGGGTGTGTTTGAGATCTCTGTACCATAGGTTCTGGTTTTATGATATTTCACATTTTTGAGAGCTACACCAGGAGGTAACTGTACGTGGTATCTGAAACGATGTTCGTTTACAGTCATTGAACTTCCTTTCACGCGTTCTCTTATACTTGAGTCAGAGAAGTTGATAGCGGCGTAGAAATAGCCCTCAACAGGAACATTTTGTACTAACTGAACAGGTATTTTAGATCCATCGGAAACATTGTCGAAAGAGCGTCTGAAGGTATTATCACGTACGTTTTGAGCAGCAGAGGTAATGCGCGTACCTTTGCAGACATCATCGTATTGGAATTGGGTTTGAGGCTGAATACTAAAAGCTTCGGCGCCCTTGCCTTTTTGCAAGCATTTTATACCTTGGTTTTTGACCCAATCGAAGCAGATTTTTATTTTGGCACCTACTTTCATATCATCGGCATACCCATCGCCGTCTTCATCGGTAAGACCTATATTTTTGCCTGCTAAAGCGGTAACTTGCAAAGCAGCAGCATTGCTATAATCTATAGAATAAACAGAGCTATTAGGACCTGTTAATGGCAGAGGGATTTTATTGCCGTTGCTATCAATAATATTGACATTAGCGGGCTTAAACTCGCGGTCGCTACTCCAGCTTAGTAGTTCGTAGAGCAAAGTATTGAGGTTGTAGGCAGTTCCGTTAGGAGTACCTTTATTTTCGTAGGTAACATAGAAAGTACCTACGGTATTACCGCACAAACCATCGCGCCACTCAAAATAAGTATTCTGGTTGTTAGTGTCTAATACTATATTAGGTGTACCCATATTGATATTAATAGCCTTTGCGTTGTTAGCGCTGGCAAATAGATTGTCTTTATCGGCGCCCCAGTAGGCTATGTATTTTATTTGTCGGTTAGGGTCGCACTTAGCTACGGTGTAATTTTCGGAAATGGTAATAGTACCATTCTTAGGCAGACCAGCAGGTACGGTAGCTTTGTAGAGAGGTTTGCCTGCATTAGGCAAACCTGCAGGGACAGTACCTACCTGCGTGAGGGTAGCCCCATTGTAGACAACCCTATTACCTGTAACATTAGCGGGGTAATCAATAGAAAAATAAATTTCTTTTACCTTTCCTTCACCCCCATTGAGGATAGTAAAGGTTTGAGTACTGGTACCCAAAGCATTATTGTGGCTTGAGGGTACTTGTACAGTAAATACAGGTATGGGCAACTTGTAGGTGTTGTCATTATCGATAGCGGTATTGCCCGCTATGGTAAGTTTTACTGCATCGGAGAAGTTATCGCCATTTCGCAATTTAGCCATTGCAGCTTTGGTAACCTTTCGTTTGATTTGCAAGGTTACAAGCGTACCCCCTGTAGAGGAGATTGTAAACACAGGTTTTGTGTTAGTTGAGCCAGCTTTGAGAGTAACAGAACCACCCGTAATAGTTTCTGAAGCTGCTACGTACTGAATTCCGTCAGCGAGCGTAACCTCTACTTCTGCAGAAGTTTTTCCTGCTGGCATATTGAACTGAATTGTTAGTATTCCCGCTGAAAAGTCGTCGGTATTAGCGAAGTGCACAGGGTTTTCGGCTGATGCACTAACAGCTATCTGTGCAGACATTGCAATAGGGAAAGATAATAAGATAAAAGTCACCCACTTAAATAGGTGTTTCAACATTTTTTTCTCGTTCATTTCTCTTGTTTTTCCAGTTAATAAAATAGTTTTTTTTATATGTGAAATAACTTAGTTAAAGGTAAATTTTGGCAAAAATACAACTTTTTATTTAGCGAGTATTTTTTTTAACATTTTTTATATTATATACACATCAAAGGGAATTTGTATAAAAAACTATTTTTATTGGAGAAATTAGTACATTTTTTTATTTTTGGGTAGTTTATTGGACATCTACTATTCGGTAAAAGTTCGTTTATCGTTCGCTCTTAGTATATCCTTCCTATATTGTTTGTATAGGGTAAGTGGCTATAGAATAATTTTCTGATGGAGGAAGATAACAAATTTGTTTATTCGCTAATTATTTGTACCTTTGCAACAAATTTACAAATTGACATCGACAAATTAGGTATAATGAATATATTAAGATTTATAACTGCAGGAAACGTAGATGACGGCAAGAGTACCCTCATCGGTAGACTGTTATACGACAGCAAAAGCATATTGGCTGACCAATTAGAAGCCCTTGAACAACAATCAAAAAATAAAAACGATGATGGTATAGACCTCGCTATCCTAACCGACGGTCTGCGTGCTGAACGTGAGCAAGGCATCACTATAGATGTAGCGTATCGCTACTTCGCTACCCCTAAACGCAAGTTTATCATTGCCGATGCCCCTGGTCATACTCAGTACACCCGCAATATGATAACTGGCGCCTCTAACTCGCAGCTTATCATCATCTTAGTCGATGCCCGCAATGGGGTAACCGAACAAACACGTCGCCACTCTATTATTGCCTCACTGCTCAACATACCTGAAGTGGTAGTAGCTGTGAACAAAATGGACTTGGTAGGCTATGCCGAAGATACTTTTGAAAGCATCAAACGCGAATACGAGACCGTTGCCAAACGTTTGGGACTGAAAAGCGTGCATTACTTCCCTATTTCGGCTTTCGTAGGCGATAATATCGTGAATACCACTGAGGCAATGCCTTGGTATAAAGGCACTTCGCTTTTAGACTTTTTAGAGACAATAGAAATCAGTCAGAACAGCTACAAAGAACCGCGTTTTCAGGTGCAATATGTTATACGCCCACAGACCGAAGCCCTACACGACTATCGAGGCTATGCAGGCGAAATCATTTCGGGCACTTACCGCAAAGGCGATGCAATAGTGGTACTACCCGAAGGTATCAGCACTAAGATAAGCAAAATAGAGCGCAATGGCGAGGAGGTAGCCGAAGCTAAGGCTGGCGAGCCTGTAGTGATGCACATTAAAGACGATATCGACATTTCGCGCGGTGACTACTTTGCCAGCGAAGAGGCTGAACCCACTCAAAGTCAAGAGATAGAAGCGATTGTCTGCTGGATGGACAAGCGCGCCTTAAAAGAAGGCAACAAGTACCTACTACAGCAGCGCAGCCGATTGGTGAAGGTAGTAGTAAAAGAGATTGCCTATAAGATAGATGTCAATACCCTCGACCAAGAAGAAGAGGTAGAAAGCGTAAAACTCAATGAGATAGCCAAAATACGTATAAAAGCAGCTGCGCCTTTAGTATATGATGTTTTTGCTGACAATCCGCCAATGGGCAGCGCTATTCTCATAGACGAAACCAGCAACGCTACCGTAGGTGCCGTAATGATAGCATAACCCCCTAAACCTAAAATCTAAAAACTAAATATTAAATAATATGACAAAGAATACATTAACCTCAGAACAAGCTATGGCTCTAGAAGACCAGTACGGAGCGCATAACTATCACCCTCTGCCAGTAGTGCTTAGCAAAGGGCAAGGCGTATACGTGTGGGATGTGGAAGGAAAACGTTATTTCGACTTCCTTTCCTCTTATTCTGCTGTAAACCAAGGGCACTGCCACCCACGTATCATCAAAGCGCTAACAGAACAAGCACAAACGCTTACCCTTACCTCTCGCGCTTTTTATAATGACAAATTAGGCGTATATGAAAAGTACGTTACTGAATATTTTGGCTTTGAGAAAGTCCTTCCTATGAATACAGGGGCTGAAGCGGTAGAAACAGCTATCAAAATATGCCGCAAATGGGCTTACGAACAAAAAGGCGTACCCGAAAGTGCTGCTATTATCATCGTATGCGAGCAGAACTTTCACGGGCGCACTACTACAGTAGTCTCTTTTTCGTCTGACAAGAACGCGCGTACTAACTTCGGACCTTATACACCGGGCTTTGTATCAGTACCATATAACGACTTAGCAGCCTTAGAAAAAGTATTGGCTGGAAATGCGGCTACCGTAGCAGGCTTTTTAGTAGAGCCTATACAAGGCGAAGCGGGAGTATATGTGCCTTCTGAAGGTTACCTAAGTGGTGCTAAAACCTTATGCGAACGTTATAATGCCATTTTTATAGCCGATGAGGTACAAACAGGCGTAGCACGTACTGGCAAGCGTTTGGCAGTAGACCACGAGAATGTTAAGCCCGATATTTTAGTACTTGGCAAAGCTATCAGCGGAGGCGTTTATCCTGTAAGTGCAGTACTTGCCGATGACCGCATTATGCGTGTGATAAAAGCAGGGCAACACGGCAGTACCTTTGGGGGTAACCCTTTGGCAGCGGCTGTTGCTATAGAAGCGCTACAAGTGGTAAAAGACGAACAATTGGCTGAAAATGCAGCTCGTTTGGGTGAGATTTTCCGCAAAGAGCTCAGCGACTATATCAAAAACTCAAAGGTTGCTACTTTAGTACGCGGCAAAGGACTGCTGAATGCAGTAGTTATCAATGATACTGAAGATAGCGATACCGCTTGGAACATCTGCCTAAGGATGCGCGATAATGGACTATTAGCTAAACCTACCCACGGTAATATCATCAGGTTTGCGCCTCCATTAGTAATGAACGAAACAGAATTAAGAGAGTGTATTAACATCATTATCAATACCCTAAAGGAATTTGAAAATTAGTTCTTAGTAACATAACTAATACCTAAACTATGAATACAAACACTATCATAGAAGAAACACTCCCTCAAGCAGGGCTGCTTGAGGGTAACTTAGCGTATCAAAATGATTTTGAGACTGATAAAGACAGTGAGTTTTTAGCTGCAATAGAAAATCTAAGTGGTATTTTAGGGACTCCCAAAGACTTTCTTCAAAAATTAGATACATCTGATAAAAATGATTGGAAAAGAGATTTATGTAGAGGAATATTAGAAAAGTATTATGAAGAAGATATTTATTGACACCAATATAGCTTTAGATTTGCTATTTGAAAGACCTAAGTTTTTTAATCTTGCTAAAGCTGTTTTTACTATGGCTAATAGAGAAAGGATTACGTTGTATTTTTCAGCTCTTTCTTTTGGTACAGTTACTTACTTTTTAGAACAAAAATTTAATAAAGAGCAAACTAAGTACAAACTGAAAGAATTTGCCAAAATAGTAAAGATACTACCTTTTGATAAGCATATCATTGAGAAGTCGCTATATTCTAATTTTAAAGATATAGAAGACGGTTATCAGTACTTTACTGCTAAAGAACACGGTATACCTATTATCATAACTCGTAATGTAAAGGACTTTTTAGTAGATGATATTTCAGTAGTAACCCCTGAACAGTTTCTGAAAGAGCTAATTTAATATTGAAAAATAAAACAACTAACACCTAACAAATATCTAAAAAAAAATGTACAATTTATTAAAAGGAAAGAGAGGTATCATCTTTGGTGCCTTAGACGAAAATTCAATTGCGTGGAAGACCGCTGAGCGTGTACACGAAGAAGGTGGTAAGTTTGTGCTTACCAATGCCCCTGTAGCTATGCGTATGGGACAAATAAAAAACTTAGCCGAAAAAACAGGCTCTGAAATTATCCCTGCTGATGCTACTAATATGGACGACCTCGAAAACCTGATTACCAAATCAGTAGAAATATTAGGCGGTAAGTTAGACTTCGTATTGCACTCTATCGGTATGTCGGTAAATGTGCGCAAGAATATACCTTACACCGAGTCTAACTACGCAAATACCGAAAAAGGTTGGGATGTATCAGCCCTATCTTTTCACAAGTTGTGCCAAGTACTCTATAAAAACGATGCGATGAATGAGTGGGGCAGTATTGTAGCCCTCACCTATATGGCAGCACAACGCACTTTTCCTGACTATAATGATATGGCTGACAACAAAGCCTACTTAGAGTCTATCGCACGCAGCTTTGGTTATTTCTTTGGCAAAGACAAAAAAGTACGCGTAAACACTATCTCACAATCGCCTACCCCTACTACTGCCGGACAAGGCGTAAAAGGTTTTGGTGGCTTTATAGCTTATGCTGATGCAATGTCGCCACTAGGCAACGCTACGGCTTTAGATTGTGCTAACTATACCGTGAGTCTATTCTCTGACCTTACCCGCAAAGTAACAATGCAGAACCTCTACCACGATGGTGGTTTCTCAAGCACCGGCGTAAGCAATGAGGTAATAGAGCGCTTCAGTTAATGAAATATTTATTTATATTTTTAGTACGATTTTATCAGGTGGTGGTTTCTCCTCTGAAACCACCCACTTGTCGTTATACCCCTACCTGTTCGCAATACGCTCTGGAGGCGCTAAAGAAATACGGTGCTTTTAAAGGAAGCTGGTTAGCCCTAAAACGCATCGCCAGATGCCATCCTTGGGGCGGATGTGGGTATGACCCCGTACCGTAATACTTTTTTTGTTTTTTAGTTTGGTTATTCAACTTTATTTTCGTACATTTGTCTCGATAAAAGTCTTAAAATTCGTAATAGTATGAAAACAAAAGTATTCTTCAGCCTATTAATAGGCTCGGTGGCGCTAAGTTTTTCGCAAATACGGATAACCCCTGCCCTAATATACCAAACCATTGCCGAGAAAGGGTATCAAACACAAGAGGTAGTAACGCGTTTGGCTAACTATTATTATTCTACACAGATATACCCTCGTGCCTTTACTTGGTATGAAAAGCTAACCACTACTACTGGCTACACGCCCTCGCCCATTGATTTGTACCACTACAGTCAAACTCTACAAAATATGGGTGAAGACAAAGAAGCGAAACATTTATTAGCTCAGTTTCTTCCTGCCTCGCAACGTATGTTTGCAGAGCTATTGCCTAGCGCTCCTAAGATTGCCAATCCTAATAACTACTCTCAGAAAGAATTTATAGGTATGGTAATTGACGCCTCTGACGGCAGTATTATCAGTGATGCTCAGATTATCCTCTGCGATGAGGGTATGCAAACGCTACTGACCGACACTACTGATGAAATTGGATTCTTCGTATTGAGCAATAAGAGCAGTGGTACTGCTTTTGATAATGGCTACTTGCAAATAATAAAGCCTAATTACGAAGTTTTTACATTGCCTTTAATATTTGCAACACCTGGTGAGATGCAACAGTTTATACAGTTAATTCCGTTAAGTAGCACAATAAACCAAGGGGACAATTTAGCTTCTGTTTTTGAAATTGACAATATACATTTTGATTATGGTCGTACTAACATACGCTATGATGCTTCGGTGCAATTAGCAAAAATAGTAACTTTCTTAGAAGAGCATCCTGAGGTAGCACTCGACATAAGGGTGCATACCGATAGTAGAGGCGATGACGATTACAATATGTCGCTTTCAAATACTCAAGCCCTAGCTATTGAGCAATGGTTAATAGATAAAGGTATCTCGCGCGAACGGCTTACCGCTAAGGGTTATGGAGAAACACAGCCCGTAAATGGCTGTGAAAACGGAGTTCCTTGTACTGAAGAACAACACCAAGCAAACAAAAGAGTAGAGTTTATTGTGAAGTAGGTATTTTTTACTACCTTTGCCCTCTCAAAGCCATCAAACCGATGAAACTACATAATATCAAACTCTTTGCAAAACAGTCAGTAGTATTTAAGGGCTTAGCTTTTGCTGTAGCTTTAGTACTGATACTACAGGTTTTCCCCGAAAAGGCGAAGTTCAAATACGAGTTTCGCAAAGGAGAATTATGGCAGCACGAAAACCTTTATGCTCCTTTTGATTTTCCTTTAAAGAAAACGGCTGAACAGATAAAAGCTGAAGAAGCTCAAATTACAGAGCACTCTACGGTGTACTATCGACAAGATACAACAGCCTTTACATCGGCATTACAGAAGTTTCAACAGAAGAAAAACGACTATTTTAGTCATATACCCGCTGCTCGTAAGGAGGTTTTGCTACAAAAGGCCGAAACTTTCTTAAAAGAAAGCTATCACAAAGGGATTATACTAAAAATGCCAGACAATAGCCCTTCAGAAATAGCCGTTATTAGGCATAACAACCAAATAGAGGAACTGCCAACTGCCCAAATACTCTCATTGCAACACCTCAGCGCGAGTGTAAAGGCTTATTTCCACTCATCTCCTTATAACGAATACGCAAAAAACTACTGCGATTTATTTTTCGATGTACTCACTCCTAACCTAACGGTAGACCAGAATTTCACTCAGAAAACGTTAGACCAAAATCTGAAAGAAATCGTTTTTACTAGAGGTTGGGTAAATAAAGGGAAACTCATTATAGCCAAAGGCGAATTAGTAGAGGGCGAAAAGCTAAACACCCTACAATCGCTAAAAGACGAGTACGAAACACAGACTTGGAACCAGAATAACTACAACTGGTCGCTTTTGGGCTATTACGTATTGGTAGCTATCGTATTGGCAGTGATGGCTCTCTATCTAAAGCTCTACGAGAAGAAAATCTATAAGAGCAACCTAAAATTGGTAGTGGTACTACTAAATATGCTCTGTATGATACTATTTGTAGGTATCGTAGTAAAACACCTGCCAGAATACATCTACATAGTGCCTGTAGCGATGATGGTGCTCATACTCAAGTCGTTTTTTGATTTGCGTACTGTCTTTTTTGTCTTTATCTGCACTATTCTCATCACAGGTTTTATAGTGCCTAACAGCTTTCAGTTTGTTTTTATACAGATAATAGCTGCTATGACTATTATTCTAACGCCTAAGAATGTACATTACCGGTTGAGTAGTTTTATTTCAGCAGCCCTCATCACAGGTGCCTACCTAATTATCTACATAGCCTTTCATACTATTACCGAGGGCACCCTCAAAGGCTTAGACCTTTCGCTGCTCACCCTATTCATTCTCAATGGTATAGGTATTCTATTTTCACAGCCTTTCACCTATATATACGAGCGCACTTTTGGGTTAGTATCCGATGTTTCGCTATTAGAGTTGTCCGACACCAATTCGTCACTATTAAGACAACTTTCTGAAAAAGCGCCAGGTACCTTCCAGCACTCTATGCAGGTAGCCAATTTAGCCGAAGCTGCTGCTGCCGAAATAGGAGCTAATACGCTATTAGTACGTGTTGGAGCTTTGTATCACGATATTGGAAAGATGCAAAACCCCTTGTACTTTATCGAAAACCAAAAGACAAGCCTAAACCCACACGACCAGCTAACCCCTTTGCAGAGTGCTAAGGTAATCATCAAGCACGTAGCTGACGGGATAGAACTTGCTCGCAAACACAAATTGCCTGAGCGCCTTATCGACTTTATACGCACCCATCACGGGCGCAGCCTGACCTATTATTTTTACCGCAAAGAGTTAGACACTAACCCCAATGCAAAAGAGGAAGATTTTAGATACCCAGGCCCTATTCCTTTCTCTAAAGAAACGGCTATCCTTATGATGGCAGACTCGGTAGAAGCTGCTACCAAAAGTCTTAAAAACCCTACCTACGAAGCCTTAGGAGAGTTTGTAGACCGCATCATCAAAAAACAGTTAGACGATAATCAGTTTGCTAATTCAGACATTTCATTCAAAGAAATAGAAGCCATTAAGAAGGTATTTAAGAGCAAACTAACAAATATTTACCACGTGAGAATCGCGTATCCTGAATAAGTAGTAAATAAATTGAGAAATATGAAGCGTTACATTTTATTATTTTCATTCATATCCTATATGGGTATGGCACAGATGGCGGCACAAGATGTTGTACAGTCTGTAGTTCCTACTGTGAATGTAGTAGGCGAAGCAAGTATCGAGGCGACTCCTACCCTTGTAAATATATCAGTAAGTATAGAAGGCGAAGGGAAAGATGCAAAACTACTACGCCAAGAAAATGGAGAGAAGTTAGCCAGAGTAATTCAGGCTATCAACAAAGAGGAAGTGCCGATGAAGAATTTTCAGACCGACTACGTATCGTTGTACAAGAATTACGATTACAACACCAAGACCTACCAATACCGCATTTCGCAAACTGTCAAAATAAAATTGGACAACTTGGCAAAATACGAAACCTTAATGGATGCACTCTTCGAAGCAGGTGTTAACCAGATAAATAGTGTAACTTTCGGCATAGAAGACAGTGTAAGAGCTAAACTACAACAAGAGGCACGCATTGCAGCTATTGATGATGCTCGCAAAAAAGCACTGCTTTACGCTACCAGCTTAGACCAAAATATCGGTAAAGCCCTAACTATCAGAGAGACGAGCTTAAGAGACACTCCTGCTAGTGTTATGATAAGAGGGGCTGCCCCTAGCAATACTACTTTAGCTCTTGGCAGTATCTCAGTCAATAGTCAGATAATAGTTACTTTTGAACTTACTAAATAATACTATGGAAATACAAGAAATCATAGCCTACATATTGGTAGCTGCAGCAGTAATTTTCTTAGTAAAAAAGTTTTTTTTTACTAAAAAGAAAAACAGCTGTGGCGGGGGAGCAGGCTGTAAATGCGGACACTAAACCATTAGCGAATGAGAAAATTTGTAAATTAGCAAATTTGGTCATTTGCTAATTATTTTATAATTTTGCACCCTCAATTTTTTAAAAACACTATTTGCACCTATGACCGCTATTAGAAATATAGCAATTATTGCTCACGTTGACCACGGAAAAACTACCCTTGTTGATAAAATCTTGCACCATTGTGCTTTGTTCCGTGACAATCAGGATGCGGGAGAACTTATCTTAGACAACAACGACTTGGAACGCGAACGCGGTATCACCATCTTATCTAAGAATGTTTCGGTAATTTATAAAGATATCAAAATCAATATTATTGATACCCCTGGCCACGCCGATTTTGGTGGAGAAGTAGAGCGAGTGCTGAATATGGCTGACGGAGTACTACTATTAGTAGATGCTTTTGAGGGGCCTATGCCACAAACGCGCTTTGTACTACAAAAGGCTATAGAGATGAAACTCAAACCTATAGTAGTTATCAATAAAGTAGATAAAGAAAACTGTACCCCCGATGAGGTACACGAGGCGGTTTTCGACCTTATGTTCGAACTTGGGGCTGAAGACTGGCAATTAGACTTCCCTACGGTATACGGTTCAGCCAAACAAAACTGGATGTCAGAAGATTGGCACAAAAAAACCGACAGCATCGAGCCTCTATTGGATATGGTTGTAAAACATATCCCTGCTCCTAAAGTAGAAGAAGGTAGCCTACAGATGCTCATCACTTCATTAGACTATTCTACTTTTACTGGACGTATCGCTATCGGCCGCCTACACCGCGGCGTACTCAAAGCGGGTATGAACATCTCATTAGTGAAACGCGATGGTTCTATCGTAAAATCAAAAATAAAAGAACTACACACTTTTGACGGTTTAGGTCGCAAAAAAGTAGAAGAGGTACAAGCAGGCGACATTTGCGCTATTGCAGGGTTAGAAGGTTTTGAAATAGGTGATACCATCGCCGACTACGAAAATCCTGAAGCGCTACCTACCATTGCTATTGACGAGCCTACGATGAGTATGCTCTTCACTATCAACGACTCTCCTTTCTTTGGTAAAGACGGCAAGTTTGTAACTTCACGCCACATCAAAGAACGTTTAGAACGCGAACTAGAGAAAAACTTAGCTCTACGCGTAGAGGCTACTGATAGTGCAGACAAATTTGTAGTGTACGGACGTGGGGTGCTACACCTCTCTGTACTTATAGAGACAATGCGCCGCGAGGGGTATGAACTACAGATTGGTCAGCCACAAGTTATTATCAAAGAAATAGACGGAGTAAAATGTGAGCCTGTAGAAGAACTGACTATAGACCTACCCGAAAATGTAAGTGGTAGAGCGGTAGACTTAGTAACACTTCGCAAAGGCGAGATGCTAAGTATGGAGCCTAAAGGAGAACGAATGATTATCAAATTCTTGATTCCTTCGCGTGGCATCATCGGTTTGCGCAACCAACTGCTTACGGCTACTGCTGGCGAGGCTATCATTCACCACCGTTTCTTAGAGTTTCAACCTTTCAAAGGCGAAATAGCAGGACGCATCAACGGCTCGCTTATTTCTATGGAACAAGGTACCGCTATCCCCTACTCTTTAGACAAGCTGCAAGACAGAGGTAAGTTCTTTATTTTCCCAGGTGAAGATATCTACACAGGGCAAGTAATAGGCGAAAACTCACGCAGTGGCGACATCGTAGTAAATGTAACTAAGACTAAAAAGCTTACTAACGTACGTGCAGCAGGGTCTGACGAAAAAGTAAAATTGGCACCTCCTATCAAATTCTCACTTGAGGAGGCGTTAGAGTACATACAAAAAGACGAATACGTAGAGGTTACCCCTAAAAATATGCGCTTGCGCAAAATCTACTTAGATGAAAACGAGCGCAAACGTCACGAACGAGAGTTTAGTTAGTAGTTAGTGCAATGGGCGGCAAAATAATATTTCATCTAAAATTTGCATATCTAAAAAAAAGGTAATACTTTTGCACCCACAAAATATTTGTACATAATAATCATTAAATTAATATTGGAATGTATTTAACTAAAGAAGTAAAAGCGGAAATTTTCAAAAAGTACGCAGGTTCAGAAACCAACACAGGTTCAGCAGAAGGGCAAATCGCACTTTTTACCCTCAGAATCAACCACCTTACAGAGCACTTAAAAGTGAATCGCAAGGACTTTAACACCGAGCGTTCGTTAGTAAAGCTCGTAGGTAAGCGTAGAAGTTTGCTAGACTATTTGAAGAATACCGATATTGAAAGATATCGTGCAATTATCAAAGAGCTTAACATTAGAAAATAAAAAGAGAGGAGGCTTAGTGCCTCCTTTTGCTTAATGTTTTCATTGGTAGCCTTTTTAAACCACACAACACAACTATTCAATTAACAATTTTCACTTATCAATTAACAAGTATTGAATGATACCAGAAGTAAAAAAAGAAATTATCGATTTAGGTGATGGTCGTACCATTACTATCGAAACTGGCAAGTTAGCTAAACAAGCTGACGGTGCTGTGGTGGTGCAAATGGGCAATGCTATGCTATTGGCAACAGTAGTATCTGCAAGAGATATAAACCCTGAAACCGATTTTCTACCCTTAACGGTAGATTATCGTGAGAAGTTTGCGGCAGCAGGTCGTTTCCCTGGGGGCTTTTTCAAACGTGAAGCTCGCCCTAGCGACCAAGAAATCTTAACAATGCGCTTGGTAGACCGCGTATTGCGTCCGCTCTTCCCTAAAGATTATCACGCTGAAACACAGGTGATGATACAACTTATCTCGCACGATGAAAACGTAATGCCCGATGCGTTAGCAGGTCTTGCTGCCTCAGCGTGTTTGGCAGTATCAGATATACCATTTGACGGACCTATCTCTGAAGTACGTGTAGGACGTGTGAATGGCAAATTCATAGTAAACCCTAGTCGCGAGCAGTTAGAAGCATCAGACATCGATATTATGGTGGGAGCTTCAAAAGACTTCGTAGCGATGGTAGAAGGTGAAATGGACGAAGTGAGCGAAAAAGATATGGCAGAAGCTATCAAATTTGCTCACGAGGCTATCAAACCACATATCGAAGCACAATTGCGTTTGGCTGAAAAAGTAGGTAAGACTGAAAAACGCACCTATGAGCCTGAAGTAGAAAATGAAGAAGTAAAAGCAAAAGTATACCCATTGGCTTATGAAAAATGCTATGCTATTGCTAAAGAAAATACTACTAAACAAGAACGCGGAGAAAAGTTCAATGCGGTGAGAGAAGAGTGCTTAGCACTTTTTACCGAAGAGGAATTGGAAGAGCTAACTCCTCTTATTACTCGTTATTTTGGGGATGCAGAAAAAGAGGCTGTTCGTAACCTTATCTTAGAGGAAAATATTCGTTTAGACGGACGTAATACTACCCAAATACGCCCTATCTGGTGCGAAGTAGGATATTTGCCTTCAGCCCACGGTTCATCTATCTTTACACGTGGCGAAACCCAGTCGCTTACTACCGTTACCTTAGGTACTTCACGCGAGGCAAACGTTATCGACCTACCTTCAGAACAAGGCGAAGAGCGCTTCTACCTACATTACAATTTCCCTCCATTCTCAACCGGTGAGGCTCGCCCTTTGCGTGGTACTTCACGCCGCGAGATAGGACACGGAAACTTAGCTCAACGCGCCCTTAAACGTATGATACCAGAAGATTGTCCGTATACAGTACGTGTAGTATCTGAGATTTTAGAATCTAATGGTTCATCATCAATGGCTACTGTGTGTGCAGGTACTTTGGCACTAATGGATGCAGGGGTACAAATGGTAAAACCGGTATCGGGTATTGCTATGGGACTTATCAGCGACGGCGATCGTTATGCGGTACTTTCAGACATCTTAGGCGATGAAGACCACTTAGGCGATATGGACTTCAAAGTAACCGGTACTGCTGATGGTATCACCGCTTGCCAAATGGACATCAAGATAAAAGGTCTTTCATACGAAATCCTCGAAAAAGCCCTTAACCAAGCACGTGAGGGACGTATGCACATTTTGGGCAAAATAACTGACACTATAGCACAACCTAATCCTACTGTGAAACCTCACGCTCCTAAGATTGTGAAGATGGATATGCCTAAAGAATTTATCGGAGCATTTATCGGAACAGGAGGTAAGAACATTCAAGACCTACAAGCTCGTACTAAAACTACCATTGTGGTAGAAGAAGTAGGTGAATTGGGTATCGTAGAAATCTTAGGTACTGATGAAGCTGGTATACAAGAAGCTATAGAAGCTGTAAATGCAGTGAAATTTGAACCTGTAGAAGGTGAAACTTACACTGTGAAAGTAGTACGTCTAGTAGAGTTTGGGGCTTTCGTAGAGTTTGTACCTGGTAAAGACTCTTTACTCCACATCTCAGAAGTATCTTGGGACAGAGTAGATAAAATAGAAGATGCTCTTAAAGAAGGTGATATTATAGAAGTAAAATACCTAGGCATCGACCCTAAAACTAAGAAGACGAGAGTATCGCGTAAAGCCTTGTTGCCTCGTCCACCACGTGAAGAGCGTCCTGACCGCCCAGCGAGAGAAGACCGACCTAAGTCAGACAAACCTTACAATGGAAAACCTCGCGGCGACCGCAATGACCGTCCTAAAGGACACAACAATAACCAAAAACCACGTCAGGAATAGGCGTATATTATAAGAATTTTTGTATTCATAATATTTTATAAAACCGAAGATTTTATATTTTTATAGTATAAAGTTTTCGGTTTTTCTTTTTTTAGTATCTTTGCGGTCAAATAAAGTCTTTCTAAAAAAGAACTCCCATTAAAGAATATGAAAACCAATAAATACATACACTTGTGGCTACCCATAATAGGGCTGCACGCATTGCACCAAGTAGAAGAGAGTATTTCATTCTGGCAATGGTATATTGACTTTGTAGATAAGATACCCCAATGGTTGCAACTCCCCAGAATTGCTGAGAATGCTCATTTAGCTAATGAGCACCCCGAATATTTTATATGGGCTTCTGTAGGGCAAATTGCTTTTGTAGCACTTATTGCTTTTTTGTGTAGAAAGAGTGAAAAAGCTACAAGAATAGCACTTAGTCTATACCTTGCAGGATTGAGTTTCTTTTTGGTATGGCATATTTTGATAAGCTATTTCACCCATTCCTACTCCCCCGTAATGGTAACCTGCCTAATAGGTATTTACTCAATACCCAAATGGATCGCTAATGTTTTCGGGGACTTCAACATAAAATAGAACATATAAACAGACAAATATATAGACAATGAAAAAATGGATAATATTGGCAGTAATAGCCCTTATCAGTATAGCAGGATTTTTTATTTATCGCGCTGTATTTGCTAGCAACACCGCTTTTAGTGAAAAAGAAGTAGTAATATACATACCTACAGGGGCTGACTTTGGTGATGTATTGCACAAACTACGTCCGTTGCTAAAAAGTAGTCTCGCTTTTGAGCAAGTAGCTAAGCAACGCGGCTATACCACACACGTAAAAGCAGGAAAATACATCATCAAGAAGGGGGCAAGCAACCTTGAAATCGTACGTACTCTTCGCAATAGAAATACCCCTATAAAACTAAAATTTAATAATCAGGAGCGATTGGAAGACCTTGCCGCTCGTATAGCTGAGCAGATAGAGCCTGATAGCACTACCCTAATACGCGCTTTTTTAGACCCTACTTTTCTGAAAGAAAACGGGTTTACTGAGGCTACTGCCCTTGCTATGTACTTACCTAATACCTATGAATTTTATTGGAATACTACTGCTGAGGAGTTCCGCGACCGTATGCTGAAAGAATACCATCGCTATTGGACAAAAGAACGCAAAGCACAAGCTGAAGCACAAGGTCTTAGCCCTATAGAGGTGAGTATTTTAGCTTCAATAGTACAAAAAGAAAGTGCTAAGGTAGACGAACGCCCTCGTATAGCTGGCGTTTATCTGAACCGTCTGCATATCAATATGCTATTGCAGGCTGACCCTACCGCTATCTTTGCGATGAAAAACCATACAGGCGACTATAATATGGTAATAAAACGAGTAACTGAAACGCATACTCGTCTAGAAAACCCTTATAACACTTATCAAAATTATGGTTTGCCAATAGGACTTATCGCAATGCCTGACCTATCATCAATAGAGGCTGTGCTAAAACCTGAACAACACGACTACTACTTTTTTGTAGCAGACCCTGAGAATTACGGTTACCACAAATTTTCGCGCACTTTTTTGCAACATACTGAAAGTGCTAAAAAATACTGGAATTGGGCTAATGAGCAAGGAGTAAAATAATAACCAATGACAAATAAAAAAGTCCGGAAAGTTTGAGACAAACTTTCCGGACTTTTTTATTTATTTGAGCCGGTGGAGGGAGTCGAACCCACGACCCCGAGATTACAAATCACGTGCTCTAGCCAACTGAGCTACACCGGCACTCTGCTTATTTGCGGGTGCAAAAATAACACCATTTTGTAAATATGCAAAAGTTTTTTGAACATTTTTTTAAGCTAATTGATTTAGCTTTTGTATAAATGCTCCTGCTCTTTCTTCAAATTCTCTTCTAACTTGCTTTAAATGAGCCCCTCTGCTTTCAACAGTTCTATCAGCTACTTTATCGATTAGAGTATCGAAAGTATTGACAATTTCAGTTATAAGAGCCTTACCTTCTTCTGTTTGCATTTTGCCTGTAAAATACACAGCATCAATAATATCACCTAAAACATAGTTGATATCTTTCTTTAAATCGCGGATACTTGCCATAGTCTAAATTATTTATTTTGAGTGCAAAGCTAAGAAATATTTCTTATCTTTGCAAAAAATAAAGTAATATATGTATATCTATAATTTGACAGCAGTCATTGACGAAGGAGTTTTCGAGGCGTGGCAACAGTGGTTGGCACACTCTTACCTGCCTGCTGTAAACGCCTCTGCATTAGTAGACAATGTACAAATAATGAGGGTATTAGATTCGACTGAAAGGCATTATGCTATCCATCACGAGATTAGCTCTGCTGCTAATTTGTCAGCTTTTTTAGAAGAGAAAATGCCACAACTTTTAGAAGAGGCTGCTGCTACTTTTGGCGAGAAGGCACTTTTCTTTGGGACAAGATTGATGATAAGTGATGAAGGGGATATTTAGGCTACGCCAGCTCGCCGACTTTCGTTCGTCACATACTCGGCTGTGCCAGCTCGCCGACTTTCCTTCGCTTATCGTTCGCTCATCGTTCGCTCAGTGTATAGTGAAGATAGCTTCAAAAAAAATGGCATAAAAATTGTGATACAATTATAGTAAAAGTTTGGTTTGACTTATAAAAAACTTATACAATATGAAAAGGAACTTACAAATCAACAAAAGATGGATGCACGCGTTACTACTACTCGTGGCATCGTTTGCGCTACTTTCTTGTGGTGGTTATTATTACGCTGATGGGGTATATTACGACCCCGTACCTGAAAGACCTAGCTATTTGGAAATAGTAGAAGAACCTGCTTATACGCCTGTAGAAAATAGGTATGCACCTAACCGCTACAAAGATTATTTCGGTGAAAAAGCACAGCAATACCGCCAAGTGCCTGACACTTCGTTTACACATTTCACTGATGTAAATAGCTATCGTTCTAACGCGACTTCGGGGGCACCTGCCTACGGAGGCTGGGGTAGCAACCCTTCGCAAGTGAATGTGAATGTGTACAACAACAGTCCGTGGGGATATAATAGCTGGGGCTACAATAATTGGTACCCTAATTACGGCTATGACTCATACTACAGAAATAGAGCTCGCTGGAGCTTGTCATTTGGCTGGGGCTGGGGTAGTTATTACGACCCTTATTGGGGCTATAGTGGCTACTACGGTTATCGTCCGTACTACGGTGGGTACTATGATTACTACCCTTATTACGGATACAGTCCTTACTATGGATATAGCCCTTATTATGGATATTATCCTTACGGAGGCTACTATCCTTATTACGGATATTATTACGATTACCGCCCAAGAGATTACTATTACGAACCGAGTCGTTCGTACGGCAATGGAGGGTCTTATAGCGGCAGAGGACGTGCTATTATAAGAGATGACAACTACAGAAGTAACGCTAACCGTTATGAAGATGGTAGAGGCTCTTATAGTCGTTCGCAAAGCCAAGGATATTACAATAATAACGGCAACTATAGTGGTAGACCTTCTTACCAAAATCAGCAATATAACAATAATCCGCCAACAGGCTATGAGACCAGAAGAGCCTACGAATCGAACTCTAACTATTCTGGTAGAAGTTCTAACTATAGCAATAGCAGCAGCTCTGGCGGCAATTACAGCAGTGGGTCTTCTAACAGCAGTAGTAGCAGCAGTGGAGGATACAGAAGTTCAAATCGCGATTAAAAAATATTAAGAAAAATGAGAAAAATCAATTATATATTATTTTTAGGATTTTCTTTAGCAGCTATGGGTACTCAAGCTCAGAATTATACTGATGCTTTGCGCTATAGCACTGAAGAACTGACAGGTACCGCCCGTTTTAAGGCTATGAGCGGAGCATTTGGTGCCTTAGGTGGCGACCCTTCAGCCATAAATATCAATCCGGCAGGGAGTGCTATTTTCAACGCAAGCGAAATTTCGTTTAGCCTTAATAACAACAGCCAAAAGAGAGATATTAACTTCTTAGACCGAAGTGATAAGAAAAATAACAATGATTTTAATTTCAATCATTTCGGGGTTGTGTTTGCTATTCCTGATGTATCGCCTACTGTGAAGAAATTGAGTTTTGGGTTTAATTATCAATTAAGCAAAACTCTTGACAATGACAAGTTTTCTTATTCGGCTTACAATACTACGGGCTTAGACGATTACTTTTTGGACTACGCTACCAAAGGTAATAATGGCAATCCTTTTAGCTTTGGTACTTTTGCAGGAGGATATAATTTAAACCAGCAGGAAGAGATAGGAGAGTATTATGCTACTTTAGGACGTAGAGAGGGCTATGCTGCCCAGATGGCTTATTTGGGATTGAAGGCTGGTCTTATCAACCCTAAGACGCTTTCGGCAGACAATACAGAATATGACCTTAGTGGTGATAATCTGGAGCGTTTGCAAACCTATAAAATAGAGCGTTCGGGCTATGTGAATAAATACAATTTCAACTTTGCTTCGCAAATAGGGGATTTTATTTACTTAGGAATGAACTTAAATGCGCACAACATCAACGAAAAGGCGTTGTATAGTGTAAAAGAAGACAATTTTAGAAGTTCAAACCCTTACCTACGCTATGCGAACCACAAACAATACATCAATACAACAGGTGAAGGCTTTTCGCTACAGCTAGGAAGTATTATCAAAGTAACTGATGAGTTTCGTTTAGGGGTAAGTTACCAATCGCCTACGTGGTATAGGATGAAAGAGGAGTCGCGCCAAGTGCTCTACGCTACTACAGGAGTGGCTACTACTACTTATGACCGTGATATAGAACTGGTGAATAGGTATGGCGACCCTATATGGTATGAACGCGAGTACAAGTTCCGCACCCCCAGCGCGTGGACTGCCAGCGCTGCTTACCTGATAAAGAAAAGAGGTATCTTAAGCATTGATTACACCTACAGAGCCTACGATAATCTGAAATTCAGAAGTAATAATATGAAAGGCTATAATAGTGCTTTTGAAAACCAAATGGGTGATACCTCGACCCTACGCATAGGGGGCGAGTATAGAATACCTTTTAAATTAGTAAAAGAAGACCCTAAGAGTACTAACTTTGTAAGCTTGCGAGCAGGTTATAGATACGAACAAAGTCCGTATAGAAAAGCAGAAGCTGTAGTAGGTGATCTGACAGGGTATTCGTTTGGAGCTGGTGTGACCTTGGGTGGTATCAGATTAGATGCTTCGTACGATGTGGCTAAACAAACGAACCTCTACCAAATATATGAGAATGTGCTGACAACTCCTGCACACATAAAATCTACTTATGGTAACTTCTTGTTTACCTTCACGGCGCAGCTTTTTTAGTGCAAGCTGCACAGGTAAAGTGCGAGCCGCACAAGTAGAGTGCGAGCCGCACAGGCAGATAACTAAGAGACGGTGATGAGAAAAGCACCGTCTCATTTTTAGTATAAAAGCAATATTCAAATTTAGTATAAAACAACATTCAAAAAAAGTATTTTGAAATTACACAGAAATTTAGTGGATGCGGTAATTGAGGGTCTCGGTTTTATTTTTACCGAAAATCAGTATGCCGATAAGGTAGTAGAAAAACTGCTGAAAAAAGATAAGCGTTGGGGGGCTCGCGATAGAGCTTTTGTAGCTGAAACGATTTACGATATAGTGCGCTGGAAACGCCTTTATGCGGAAATAGCTGAAGTATATGAGCCTTTCAGCATACATAACCTACGTCGCCTTTTTGCAGTATGGGCTACCCTGAAAGGTGTTGCGCTGCCGAACTGGGGAAACTACTTTGAAGATACCCCTACTAGACGCATCAAAGGGAAATTTGACGAGCTCTCTAAAATACGCAAATACCGCGAATCGGTGCCTGACTGGTTAGACGCTTTGGGAGAACAAGAATTAGGAGAGGCTCTCTGGACAGATGAACTACACAGTCTGAATAGTTTAGCCCCCGTAGTATTGCGTGTAAATACTCTGAAAATAAGTCGTGATAGACTGCAGCAACTCCTCCGCGAGGAAGGAGTAGAAAGCTATCCGCTACAGCAGTATTCTGATGCTTTGCAATTGGTGGAGCGCAGCAACATCTTCAAAAGTCAATCTTTTAAAGACGGTCTGTTTGAGGTGCAAGATGCCTCTTCGCAGAAGGTAGCTCCGTTTATGCAAATAGACAATAACGTAAAACGCATTATTGACACTTGTGCTGGAGCTGGTGGTAAAACGCTTCATCTGGCAACTCTCTTGCAAAACAAAGGTCAGATTATAGCGATGGACATTTACGAGCAAAAGCTGCAAGAACTCAAACGGAGAGCACGCCGCAATGGAGCTTTCAACATAGAAACTAAGCTGATAGACCCTAAGCAACTGAAGCGTATGCAAGGCACTGCCGACCGTGTGCTGATAGATGCGCCTTGTAGTGGCTTGGGTGTACTGCGCCGCAACCCTGATGCTAAATGGAAATTGCAACCTGAGTTTTTAGACCAGATACGCACTACCCAACAAGAAATATTGCAGCAGTACAGCAAACTGCTGAAAAAAGACGGTAAACTGGTATATGCGACTTGCTCGGTATTGCCTTCAGAAAACCACCAGCAAGTAGCGACTTTCTTAGCTTCGGAAGCTGGCAAGGATTTTAAATTAGAGGCTGAAGAGGTGATTTTTGCGCATCAATCAGGTTACGATGGTTTTTATATGGCGAGGCTCATTAATAATGGTTAATAGAAACCTCCCCCCTGCCCCCTCCGAAGGGGGAGCTCATACACGAGCTTTATAATGGAAAAATACACTTTACATCGAAGTAACTTTAAAACAGGTTATGACGGTTTTTATATGGCGAGGCTCATTAATAATGGTTAATAGAAACCTCCCCCCTGCCCCCTCCGAAGGGGGAGCTGATACACGAGCTTTATAATGGAAAAATAAACTTTACATCGAAGTAACTTTGAAACAGGTTACGATGGTTTCTATATGGCGAGGCTCATTAATAATGGTTAATAGAAACCTGCCCCCTCCTCCGAAGGGGGAGCTCATACACGAGCTTTATAATGGAAAAATACACCTTACATAGAAGTAACTTTAAAAATTGTACAAATCATTATTTTGTTGTAATTTTGCACCCTTAAATATAACGAACGACCAATGAAAAAACTCATTACATTACTATTTATTGCTTTTGTTGCGATAGCAAAGGCACAAATTTATACCCCTGTAAAGTGGTCTACCAGCGTTGAGAAAATCAATGATACTGAATATTACTTGGTGGCTAAGGCTACTATAGAGGCTGGTTGGAAGCTGTATGGACAGAATATCCCGCCCAATGGACCTATTCCGACTACTTTTGAATTTGAAAAAAATACTGACTTTGAGCTTGTAGGAAAGACCGAAGAATCGACCCCTATACTGAAGCACGACAAGGTGTTTAATATGGAGATTTCTTATTTCCACAACCAAGCGGTATTTAAACAACACATAAAACTGCTTAATAAGGCGGCGACAAGCATTAAAGGGAGTGTAGAATTTATGAGTTGTAATGACAACAACTGCTCGCCCCCAGATACAGTAGATTTGGTATTTGAACTAACCGATAATGCCGCTGCCCCCGCAGGTGTTAGTCCACAATTCACCTTTAACAATCCGCCAGCAGACAATAACGCAGCGCCTGCTACGACTGTAAGCGAAACAAAAACAGAGGCAATAAACCCTACCCCTATTCACAATCAGGGTATTTGGACGATATTCCTTTTATCATTTTTGGCAGGGTTTGCAGCTCTACTGACCCCTTGCGTATTCCCGATGATACCAATGACAGTGAGCTACTTTACTAAACAAAGTAAAACAAAGGCTAAGGGCATCAGAAATGCGATAACTTACGGTATTTCTATTATCGTGATTTACGTGTTATTAGGCACGGTAGTAACTGCTATCTTTGGAGCTGATGTGCTAAACGCATTTTCAAGTAGCTTTTTATTTAACCTTATATTCTTCCTTATTTTAGTAGTTTTTTCTATCTCATTTTTAGGAGCTTTTGAAATTACCCTACCCAGCTCGTGGAGTACTAAGATTGATGCCCAAGCCGACCGCAGTGGTTTTGTAGGTATCTTCTTTATGGCACTGGCCTTAGCCATTGTATCTTTCTCGTGCACAGGGCCTATAGTAGGTTCTTTATTAGTACAAGCAGCCTCGCAAGGGGGTATCGCCCCTATTATGGGAATGTTTGGTTTTTCATTAGCTATAGCCTTGCCTTTTGCACTATTTGCGGCTTTCCCTGGGTGGTTGCAATCACTGCCAAAATCGGGTGGTTGGATGAACACTGTGAAAGTAGTATTGGGCTTTTTGGAATTGGCCTTAGCATTTAAATTCTTATCGAATGCTGACTTAGTGGTACAATACCACTGGATAGAACGCGAAGTATTTATCGCTATTTGGATAGCTATATTTGGCGCCCTTTCGTTATACTTATTTGGAAAAATACGTTTGCCACACGATGATGCTTCTGACCGCATATCAGTAGGGCGACTCATTTTGGGGCTGCTGACTTTAAGTTTCACTATCTATATGATACCAGGGTTATGGGGTGCCCCTCTGAACCTTATCAACGCTTTCCCGCCCCCACAACACTACAGCGAATCGCCATATGGAGTAGGTAAAGGAGCCGTTGGGGCAGAAGAAGGCGCGCTACCTGAAGGAGCCCACCTATTTAAGCCACATAATATCATAACCTTTGACGACTATGAGAAAGGATTGGCCTACGCTAAACAACAAAATAAGCCGGTACTATTAGATTTCACAGGCTGGTCGTGCGTAAACTGCCGCCGTATGGAGCAAAACGTATGGCCTAAGCCACAGGTGTTAGATATACTCAAAAACGAAGTAGTACTTATCTCGCTATACGTAGATGACAAACGTCCGCTACCAGAGAGTGAAGTGAAACCATCGCAAATAAGAGAAGGCAAACTCATTAAGACTATAGGTCAGAAATGGAGTGAGTTTCAGACTCTGAAATACAAAGCCAACACACAGCCTTTTTATGTGCTGATGAACCACGAGGGCGAAAATTTAGTAGCCCCTATAGGGTATACCCCCGATACCGATGATGCTGATGAGTTTTACAAATGGCTCAGAAAAGGTATCACCGCCTTTGGCAAATAATAGCATTTAAATGAAAAACAAACTCTACATACTCCCCACACTTATCGGCATAACCTTGGCGATAGGGATTATCTTGGGACGGCAGTTAGCTAATTTTTACATTCCGAAACCGCCACCACCCCTCCCCTTCCCTATCAGCGATATAGACACCGTGCCCGAAAACCCTTATAAGGTAAAACTCGGACGGCTGATAGACTATATAGAGGAGGATTATGTGGATAATGTAAATACCGATAGTATAGTAGACCTGACCATCAATAGTATATTGCGAAAGTTAGACCCCCACTCTACCTACATCTCGAAAACAGATATACAAGAAGTAGCCGAGACAATGAGTGGCAAATTTGTAGGGGTGGGCATCAGTTTCTATATGTATAAAGATACGATAGCCGTTATCAGACCTATAGAAGGAAGTGATGCTATGAAGAAAGGTATCCGTTTTGGCGACCGCATACTGATGGCTAACAAAGACACCCTCTTTAAGAAACGGTTAAGCATCGATAAGATAAAGAATATACTGAAGGGGGAAATGGACTCGAGGGTAGACCTGACCATATACCGAAAGAGCAAAGACAGTATTTTCAGAATTCCTATTGAGCGGAAATTTATACCTATAAAAAGTATAGATTGCTTTTACAAGGTGAACGATACGCTGGGGTATATACGAATGAACCGATTTGCCGAGACTACCTACAACGAATTTTCGACCGCCCTTAAAGCTCTTGAAAAAGAAGGGGTAAACAGCCTTATACTTGACTTGCGCAACAATAGCGGGGGTTTCTTAAATGTAGGCATACAAATAGCTGATGAGTTTTTGCCTAAAAACAAAATGATAGTGTTTACCAAAAACAACCGCAAAGAGATAGAAGAGACCTACTCTACTGAAGGGGGGCTATTTGAAGATAAGCCCGTGTTTATATTGGTAAATGAAAACACTGCCTCAGCCAGCGAGATAGTAGCAGGAGCGCTACAAGACAACGACCGAGGCGTGATAGTAGGTAGACGCACCTTTGGGAAAGGATTAGTACAAAGCGAAATGCCCTTACCCGATGGGTCGGCAGTACGGCTAACCACTGCGCGCTATTACACCCCTACAGGGCGGTCTATACAGAAGCCTTACGGTTTGGGACACCAGCGAGGCAGCTTTCAGATAGACAATGCTACCGTGCCTGACTCGCTGAAATTTACGACCCCTAAGGGAAAAGTAGTATATGGCGGTGGCGGTATTTACCCCGATGTATATGTGCCTATAGATATGAAGCCCGAAAGCTATTTAGTAAATGAAGTACTGCGCTCAGGACTGACCAATTTCTTTCTGTTTGAGTATTTAGACAGTCACCCATCGCTAAACAGCAAGCCCCATAAGGCATACTTTATAACCGACTATAAAGTGCCGAAAGAGATGCTAATGGCCTTTGCTAAATTCTTAAAAAATAGGCGCATCAACCTAAATTTTAGCAAGAACAGCAATGAGATAGCTAAACACCTGAAAGCCAGCTTGGCTGAAATATGGTTTAACAATAACGTAGCGGGGCTTATTAGAAATCAGCACGATTTTTACATAGATGAATGCCTGCACTACTACCACCACAAAAGCACCTCTGCTACTAAGAAAGCAGTGAAGAAGCAAGCAACAAAAACTAATAAAAAGAGTACAAAATAATATATGAGTAAGAATCTAACATCAAGAAGTGAAGACTATTCGAAATGGTATAACGAATTGGTAGTAAAAGCCGATTTGGCAGAGAGTTCTGGCGTGCGCGGCTGTATGGTAATTAAGCCTTACGGCTATGCTATATGGGAAAAAATGCAAGCCGAACTCGACAGAATGTTTAAAGAAACAGGGCATACTAATGCTTATTTCCCTATATTTATACCTAAAAGCTATTTTGAGGCAGAAGAAAAGAACGCTGAAGGTTTTGCTAAAGAATGTGCGGTAGTAACCCACTACCGACTAAAAACTGACCCTAATGAAAAAGGGAAGCTAATAGTAGACCCTGAAGCAAAATTGGAAGAGGAGCTAATAGTGCGTCCTACCTCAGAATCTATCATCTGGAGTACATACAAAAACTGGATACAGTCATACCGCGACCTACCTATCCTTATCAACCAATGGGCAAACGTGGTTCGCTGGGAAATGCGCACGCGCCTATTCCTGCGCACAGCAGAATTTTTATGGCAAGAAGGACACACTGCCCACGCTACTAAAGAAGAGGCTATAGAAGAATCGGAAAGAATGATGAATGTATATGCCAACTTTGTAGAAAACTTTATGGCAGTGCCTGTAATCAGAGGATTTAAAACAGAAACCGAGCGTTTTGCTGGTGCTGACGAAACCTATTGTATAGAAGCGATGATGCAAGACGGCAAAGCCCTACAAGCCGGTACTTCGCACTTCTTAGGACAAAACTTTGCTAAGGCTTTTGATGTGAAATACGCTACCAAAGACGGTAAGCAAGAGTACGTATGGGCAAGCTCTTGGGGGGTATCGACCCGCCTGATGGGTGCCCTAATTATGACCCACAGCGATGACAACGGCTTGGTATTGCCTCCTAACTTAGCCCCTATACAGGTAGTAATTGTACCTATCTACAAAGGAGCCACGCAATTAGAAAGCGTAAGAGAGCGCATCAGTCCGCTAATGGAGGCTCTCAGAAAGCAAGGTATTAGTGTGAAGTTTGACGACCGCGATACTCAATCACCAGGATTTAAGTTCCACGAATACGAACTAAAAGGCGTACCTGTACGCTTAGCTGTAGGGCAACGCGATTTAGAAAATAACACCTTTGAAGTAGCGAGACGCGACACCCTAACTAAAGAAACCGTAAGCGGAGATGACATCATAGCACACATTGCTCAATTATTGAAGGAAATACAAGAGAATTTGTACAAAAGAGCTTTAGCCTACCGCGACAGCCACATAACAGAAGTGAACTCGTACGAAGAGTTTAAAGAACTGTTAGAAACCAAAGGCGGCTTTTTTGCAGCTCACTGGGACGGCACTGCTGAAACAGAAGCTAAAATAAAAGAAGAAACTAAGGCTACTATTAGATGTATTCCTTTAGATGCCAAAGAAGAAAGCGGTGTGTGTATGTACTCTGGAAAGCCTTCAAACAAAAGAGTTTTGTTTGCGAAAGCCTATTAAAAGAGAAAAAAAATACTGAAAAAATTTGGTGGTTATGCTAAAAAAGTATACCTTTGCCTTATAATAATTAAAAAAACATAATTACGATGAAAAAAATCATTTTATCATTAGTAGCAGTTTTTGCTTTTGGTGCTGTATCAGCACAAAATTTAGTATCTTCTAAAGGAGAACAATATCTTCCAAAACAAGGAGATTGGTCTATTGGATTCAATGCAGGTAATGCTTTGGACTTTATTGGCAATGCTTTTAATGCTAACACTCGTAACAGTTCTGCAGATCTTTTTGAAGGACAAAACGTTCTTAACTTTGGGCAAGGAGTATTTTCTTCTACTGCTTCAGTAATTACTTTTGTAGGTAAAAAGTTTGATACTGACAACACTGCAACTCGCTACACAGCAAGCTTTAACTTCAACTTCGAAAAACAAAAAGATGTTGATGGTACTTCTCAATTTGGTTTAGTAGCTGGCTATGGTAAAGAGTGGAGAAAAGGTACTACCCGCCTACAAGGTTACTACGGTGTAGATGGTTTAGTAGGTTTAGTTTCTCCTGCTAAAAAACAATTCGGATTCGGAATTGGTGCACAAGGTTTTGCAGGGGTTGAATACTTTATCTTCCCTAAAGTAGCTCTTGGTGCTCAATACACTTATGGTGTAGGTTTAGAATATGCTAGCAACGACAGCAACAATAGAATAAACTTTAACATTGGAAATGCAAATGGTTTTGGAGTTATTTCTGCAACTCTTAACGCATACTTCTAATAGATACTGTCTGTTAGACTTTTAAAAAATTAGGGCTGATTCTTTATAGATTCAGCCTTTACTAATTATTAACATCCCCCCAGCCCCCTTCAAAGGGGGAGATGTGACTGTCAATATACACGAAAAAAGTTTTCGGATAGCTTACTTCAATTTTCACAAACCAATTCTAATAGACTATAACTATAAATAAAAAAATATGATTTGGGAAAAACTACTTTCGCTTAATAAATACGGCGACACTACTACAAGACTGCGTATTAATGAAGACGAAACGCGCTTGAGCTTTGATATGGACTACGATCGCGTGGTCTTTTCGAGTGCCTTTAGGAGTCTGCAAGACAAAACACAGGTGATTCCGCTTTCTAAAACAGGCTTTGTACACACACGTCTGACCCATAGTATAGAGGTATCGGTAGTAGGGCGGAGCTTAGGGCGTGCCGTAGGAAAGCATCTGCTAACGAAGTACCCTCATCTACGTGATTTAGGCTACCAAACCAACGATTTTGGCGCTATTATCGCAGCCGCTTCGGTAGCACACGACATCGGCAATCCACCCTTTGGACATAGTGGCGAAAAGGCTATAGGTGAGTTTTTTCAGTTTAAAAAAGGCACTGCTATTAAACATCTGCTCACAGAGGCTGAGTATGCTGACCTATGTAATTTTGAGGGGAATGCTAATGGTTTTAGAATCGTAAACGAATCGCGGTTGGGGGTTGAAGGAGGGTTACGCCTAACTTACGCTACGCTAGGAGCTTTTACCAAATATCCTAAAGAATCGCTACCCATTCAACCTACTAAAAATATAGCTGACAAGAAATACGGCTTTTTTCAGGGTGATAAAGCATTTTTTAAGGAAGTAGCCGATACTTTAGGGCTTATCTCTAACAGCCAACAAGGCGAATTGCGATACGCACGTCACCCGCTGGCTTTCTTAGTAGAGGCCGCCGATGATATATGCTATACTATTATCGACTTTGAAGATGGTATCAATTTAGGACTTATCAGCGAAGAGGTAGCCTTAGAATATATGGGGGGCATCATATCGGATAGAATACACCGCGACAAATACGCTAAACTACAGACCAAAGAAGAGCGCATAGCCTATCTGAGAGCTGTGGCTATAGGTGCTTTAGTGCAAGATGCTACCGAGATTTTTATAGAAAATGAAGACGCTATACTAAACGGCAACTTCCACCAATCGCTATTGAGGCTCAGCAAATACCGCCACCAAATAACCGATGTAATAGACTGTAGTGTGGAGCATATCTACCAATCGGACGAGGTAGTAGAGAAAGAAGTGCAAGGGTATGTGATTTTGCAGCATCTTTTAGACATCTTTTTTACTGCTATTATCAACTTCGAAAACGAAAGAGAGACCTCTTTTGATAAATTATTGCTAAAAAAATTGCCCGAAAAGTATCAGAAAAAAGGCAGTATTTACGACAAAGTGATGGGCATCACCTGCTATATAGCGAGTTTGACAGACAGTAAAGCGGTAGAATTGCACCTAAAAACGGCGAGTAGCGCTAAAAATATATAATTTATAAAATACTGATAATCAGCAGTAATAAAATAAAATTAAAAAAAAGTTGTAATTTTTTTGCCGAAAAATTTGCAGGTAATAAAAATTGTTGTACTTTTGCAACCGCAATGAAGAAATGAATTGCACATCACTAAAGGTCTGGTAGTTCAGCTGGTTAGAATACATGCCTGTCACGCATGGGGTCGCGGGTTCGAGTCCCGTCCAGACCGCTTCATAAGATTTAGTTGTGTTGTTTTGTGTAAATATTTTTACACGGGTTTATAGTAAACCAATGAAAGCTTTCCTTTGTAAGGAGAGCTTTTATTTTTTGTACTAATTATAAATTGTGAATTAGCAAATTATCCGTACCTTTGTCGCCCGAATCATTACGATGACAATGAAGAGTAAAGAAATACTTATAAAAGGAGCCAAACTACATAACCTTAAAGATATAACGGTAGGTATCCCTCGCAACCAATTGGTAGTAATAACAGGGCTATCGGGGTCTGGCAAATCGAGCTTAGCTTTTGACACCCTCTATGCTGAAGGGCAGCGCCGCTATGTGGAAAGCCTATCATCATACGCACGTCAGTTTTTAGGACGACTTGACAAACCTAAAGTAGACAACATCATCGGGATTGCGCCCGCTATCGCTATTGAGCAAAAAGTCAATACTTCTAACCCACGCTCTACGGTAGGTACTTCAACAGAAATATACGACTACCTAAAATTACTCTTTGCCCGTATCGGTAAGACCTACTCCCCTATCTCGGGCAACGAAGTGAAAAAACACACTGTAACTGATGTGGTAGAGACTGCCCTCGCCTACCCTGACGGCACTAAGCTGCTGCTATTAGCCCCTATTAGTATCCCTAAAGACCGCACTGTAGAACAAGTACTAAAATTGCTACTACAGCAGGGCTATGCGCGTATATTGCACCAAGGAGAAGTGATACGATTAGAGGAAGACAATCTACCTAAGAAATTAGGCAAATTTCAGTTAGTAGTCGACCGGATAGTGGTGCAGCACAACGAGGATTTTCAGCACCGATTGGCAGATGCTGTAGAAACCGCTTTCTTTGAAGGAAAAGGCGAATGTATGCTACAAGAAGTGGAATCGGAAGTACTAAAACACTTCAGCAACCGCTTTGAGATGGACGGTATCACTTTCTTAGAACCGAATGTGCATCTTTTTAGCTTTAACAATCCTTACGGGGCTTGTCCCGAATGCGATGGCTATGGTGATACGATAGGGCTCGACGAAGACCTTATCGTACCCAACACAGGGCTATCGGTATACGAAAACGCCATCTACCCTTGGCGCGGCGAAACAATGAGTTGGTTTCGCGACCAGTTGGTAAACAACGCTTACAAATTCGACTTCCCGATACACAAACCTTGGTATGAACTCAGTGCCGAACAACGACAATTAGTATGGGACGGCAATAAATACTTCACAGGGCTGACAGACTTTTTTAAAGAATTAGAAGAAAAGAGCTACAAGATACAAAACCGAGTATTATTAGCGCGCTATCGCGGAAAAACACGTTGCCACAGCTGCCACGGCAGACGACTTCGGAAGGAGGCTAACTACGTGAAAATACAAGGAAAAAGCATCTCGGATTTGGTAGAAATTTCTATAGAAAAGCTACAAGCATTTTTTAGAGAATTAACCCTTTCGCCCTATGAACAAGAAGTAGCTAAACGGCTACTGATAGAAATCAACAGCAGGCTACAGTTCTTAAGCGATGTAGGTTTGGGGTACTTAACGCTAAACCGCAAATCGAACACGCTATCGGGAGGTGAGAGTCAGCGTATTAACTTAGCAACCTCATTGGGCAGTAGTTTGGTCGGCTCGATGTACATACTCGACGAGCCGAGTATAGGACTACACCCACGCGACACTCATAGGCTTATAAAAGTACTGAAATCGCTGCGCGACTTAGGCAATACGGTGATAGTAGTAGAGCACGATGCCGACATAATGAAAGCCGCTGACTACATTATAGACATAGGGCCTGAAGCAGGTACCCACGGAGGGGAAGTAGTAGCTGCTGGCACTTATGAACAACTGCTAAAAGCTGATACTCTAACAGGGAAATACCTCAGCGGACGCTTAAGCATTGAACCGCCTAAGAAAAGGCGCACCTCGCCCCACTACATCAGTTTAATCGGTTGCCGCGAGAACAACTTGAAAAATATAGATGTGAGTTTTCCGCTGGATATGCTGACCGTAGTAACAGGAGTATCGGGTAGTGGCAAATCGACCTTGATAAAGAAGCTGCTCTATCCTGCTATGCAAAAAGAGCTAAATGCCAGCAACGAAAAAATAGGGCAATTCACCCGCATAGAAGGCAAATACAAGCAACTGCAAAGCGTAGAGTTTGTAGACCAAAACCCTATAGGCAAATCGAGTCGCTCTAACCCTATCACCTATCTAAAAGTATATGACGACATTCGCAACCTTTACGCTAACCAAAAATTGGCTAAGATGCGTAACTTTTCGGCTAAGCATTTTTCTTTCAACGTAGATGGAGGACGCTGCGAGGTGTGCAAAGGCGAAGGAGAGGTGACCATAGAAATGCAGTTTATGGCAGATGTGCACCTAACCTGCGAAGCCTGTGGCGGTAAGCGCTTCAAAAAAGAAGTGTTAGAAATAACTTACGAAGGGAAAAACATAGATGACCTGCTGAACACTACTATTGACGATGCCGTGGCTTTCTTTGCTGCTCATAAGCAAACAAAAATAGCAGAGAAACTCAAACCTCTACAAGATGTAGGTTTGGGGTACGTAACCTTAGGGCAATCATCTTCTACCTTATCGGGTGGGGAAGCGCAACGCATAAAATTAGCCTCGTTTTTATCAAAATCGGAGAGCAAAGAAAAGGTGCTTTTTATCTTTGACGAACCTACGACAGGCTTGCATTTTCACGATATACGCAAGCTCTTAGACTCGCTACAAGCACTGATAGAAAAAGGGCATTCGGTAATAGTGATTGAGCACAACTTAGAGATGATAAAATGTGCCGACTACATAATAGATTTGGGCTTAGAAGGAGGCGAAAAAGGAGGTTCTATAATAGCAAAAGGTACCCCCGAAGAGATAGCCAAATGCAAAGAAAGCTATACAGGTAGCGCCTTAGCTAATGACAAATGACAAATGTTTGTTGCTAATTGACAATTATTTTGCATTAGTAAGTAACTGCCTATGTATCAATGATTTAAGATGATTAAAGTTTTTTCGGTATCAAAAGGGTAACAAAATACGTATTTTACTGATTTACAACAACTTATAACACTAAAAAAGTTTAATACTTTTTTCTTATAATTTTAAAGGAGTTTATAAGTAAAAGTTATATTTATAGCTATTTTATTGATAATCAGATTTTACACCAAAATAGGCGTAAAATGTAAAACCACAAGCACCTGTAAGGAAGTAATACCAAACAAAGATACAAATCAGCACCACGAACCAAACGCAAAGCAGCCGCAACAAGGCACGAAAAGCAGCGAACAGGGTATTTGAAAAAACAGCAGTTTTTTCGATGCTTTAATAAGCAAAAAAGAGTGTTAGGGGCTTTGCAGCAAAATAAAGAGACCAGCAAGTAGGACACAAGCATCAGCAAGAAAAAGCAAAGGGACAAACATTATAAAAATGCTTGTCCCAAGTACAATAAAAAACTACACTAACATAAAATTATCAATCTTTATAAATACCCTCATTAGATAAAATAGCCTCAATGGTACGGGGCGACAAAAACACCCTTTCCGAAACCTCATCTATAACTGCATTTAAACGCCATTGAGGGTATTTTTTAACTAATTCATTAAAAAGGGTACGTACTTTCATATTACGTTCTTGCAGGCGGTTTTTGCGTTCGTTTTTACGTGTTTGTTGCATACGAAAAAGAAAATATTTGTAGTGTGCAAATGTATAAAATAAATCACGAACCAGCAAGGCACGGGGCTAATACAGACCACAAACCAACCTACCAGCCCGCAAAAAAAATATTTTTTGACACGTTTTGACTAATTTTGACTAATTTTTGTACCTTTGTACCCTACTTAAAAATATATTTGCGATGGGAAAAATAACAGTAAAACATTATCTTAATACAAGAGTAGCACCAAAAAAGGACGAAAGAGGAAATGATACATACCCTATTTTTTTTATGATTATCTTTAACAGAATGACCATAAGGAAAGAAACTATAATATTAAGGCTTTTTAATAGGGTAACAGAAGAGGACTTTAATAATAAAACATATAGTAAAATTATAAAGGCGGGGCTAAATTACGAACTAAATTTAATTTACAAAATCGTAGAAAAGTTTGAAAAAGATACTGAAAATAATACTGTATCAAAGAAATTTTTAAATTTTGATTATTCTTATTCATATTCAAGTAAAAACCAAAATCTTAACTTATTAAATTCATATATAAATTTTTATTCTTCTGCATTTATACCTGTTATATTCAGGTATGTAGATGATATTATAAGTAAGGAATTAGAAAAGAAATTAGACGATATTTTTAACTTTAAAGATTATGAAGATAATAAGTTTTATATAATAGAAATTTTAAAAGATAGCCCGTTATTAGACGGATTTCCAAAGAACAAATTTTTATTTAACAATATATCAGAAAGAGGAAAAAGAACAATATTTTTAGACTTTTGTTACAGTAGATTTGCAGAAAAAAGAGAAGCAAAAACGGGCTATTATGATACAACACTTTTTGAATGGTTTTTAGATTTTGATAAGATAAAAAAAGAGTATGTAAATTTTGTGTTAAGGGATAAAGAGATAATAAGAGAAAGCCAGATTGCGGGGATTAATTTGGAACAAGAAGCAAAAAAATATCAATTAGAAGAGTTGAAAAATATTATATCAGACCCTAATTTTATAGAAAAATATAAAATTGAGTAAAAAATATTTTTCTGAAAATCAAAGACTTAATAAATTTAAGTCTTTTTTTTTGCGCTTTTTTGTTGTTTGTAAAAAATATTTTTGTAGTTTTGCATCGACAAAATAACAATAATTAAACGACAAATATGAAGTACCCAAAAGGATTATTTAAAGAAGTCGCTAAAGCTACAAATATAAGTTATAACGCTGTGCGATATTATGCAAAAGGCAAAGGTAGTGACAAGCAAAAAGAAACCTTAGTATTAGAAGCTATTGAAAAGTTATTAAGTTCGTACCACGAACGCCAAAAACAAGCTACAGAACGCATTAAAGAGTTATTACAATGAGCACGCTACAAGTTACAGGCACTGCCATAGCCAAAAAGGATATATACGGGCATTTGCGCAAAGATTTAAAAGCCCGCAAAGGTGAGCCTTTGAAGATAATCAGCGAAGAGCATAAGCCTGTTTATATTGTAGAAAACAAAAGCGGGCAACGTTTTTCAGTTCGTGCAGGTATGATAATGTTAAACCAATAAATTTAAAACAATATGCAAAGATTTTTTTTAAAGAAAACCATCGTGTTAGACAGCTTTTGCAATGTGCAAAAAATTAAGTACCAGCTAATTATTTTTGGTTTGGTAGTGTTACAAATCGTTAAACTAAAAAATTAGAGTATGCAAGCAAACGAACAAGACAAAAACCAGCTAAAAGAGTTTAAAGAGGAATGGTTAAAAGCATTTACCCAAGAGGGTGAACGCCCTGTAAAATTCACAGGTTATATGGATTTATTTTGCAGTGTCAAAGCAATATTAAACGCTTGCAAAGATACTTTATTAGCAATTGAGAGTAACTCCAGCAACGAAAGTAACTACATAGATTTATACAACCTTATTGACCTTGCGGATAAGTTAATACCTTATGGTGATTTTGAAGTATTAGAAAAAATTAAATTTGGCAAAGCAATAAACTAAAAACAAAGAAGTATGTACAACGAATTAAATTTGGAAAACCTCCAAGAACCAATGGTAACGCTAAACAAAAAAGGCGAAGCACGGGTAACATTTAGTGATTACACAGAACTTTCAGAGACGGCAAAATCACTATTAAAATTATGTATGTCAGCTTTGTTTGAGATAGGTAATAAAAACGAAATAGACTGCAACACGTGGGACGTGTACAACGTTTTGAGATTAGCCGAACAGCTAATTATCCACGACGAAACCGAAGCATTAAACCTAATCAGAAGCCATACACATAACGCTTTAAACCACGAACCAGCACACAAATAAAACAGAATTTAAAAACCTTTTAAAACACGTTTAAAATGAATGTAGAGAAACAAGCAGTAAAAAAAATGCTTTCACTTATACCTACAATGGTAAAGGAAAGCCAAAAAACAGAGGAAGTAACGCAGCAAATTTTAGCGTTAAAAATCTATGAGTTAGAAACGTTTTTAAACCACGTTCTTACAATCATAGGGCAGGAGGAAAAAGAGCCACATTTGTATATAAACAAAGTAGGAAAGGCATAAAACCTTAAAACCTTAGTGAAAATGGAAAATATATCAATTGTACAAAATCAGACCTTAGAGCATATCCTTAAAAAAATGGATAAATTAGAAGTAATGATTAAGGATTTGCGGGCACGTAGAGGGCAGGAAATGCTAACACATAAAGAGGTGCAAATGCTGTTAAAATGTAGCCGTAACAAGTTAGAAGACTTAGTAAGAGACGGCTTTATCAAAAAGATACAGCCAGACGGCAAAGGCAAAAAAGTTCTATTTAAACGCTCCGAAATAGAACAATATATAGAAAATAATGAAAAAATAGGTAGTTCAAAATACTACATTCCAAAAACGGGGGCTTCTTGCTAAAATAATAAAAAAGGTGAAGCCCCCACCTAATTAGGTGGGGGCTTCTTGCTAAAATAATTAAAACATAATTGGAGGAATACCCCCTAAATGTTTTTGCAAAAGTATAACAAAAAAAATGATTGACAAAATAACTTTAAAGAAAAAAAACATTACTGATAAAGAATTAAAGCAAATAGCCTCAAAATCAAGGCTAAAGAAAAATACTAAAAACGGGGCTATTTACTATGATAACGGCGATACAAAGAATTTTAACGGCGGTTTTTTCATTCAGATAGACACAAGGGGGGCATTAACTGTATCAGGGTCAGTACATAAATTTTTTAATTTTGAAGCAACAGGCAAACTAACTAATTACAACAATATCACGATGCAGCAGGCACAACAAAGCATTACAAAAATATTGGAGTATTACGGGCTTAAAGGAATAGAATTACAAGTATATTATTTTGAGATAGGTATAAACCACGAAACAGAAGAGCCTACACATAAGATTTTAGAACGCTTTCAAACGCTCAATGGTAAAAAGCTATATTTTCACCCGCGTTTTAAAAAAGAAAGTTTAAAAACAACTGAAACAGACAAAGACAAAAAGCGTATTTTTCGTATGTACGACAAACTACACGAACTAAAAGAAAAGCGCCAAACACTAACAGGCGTTAAGAACTTAACACGATACGAAACTATTTATAAAAGGCAGGATATACCGTTACAGGAGTTTATCACCAACGAAAATTTAAAGCGTTTAGAAGAGGATTTTTATAAGGAAATACAAGAACTACAACCAGCCCCAAAAGTAGAATATATAGGCACGGGCAAGAGCTCAACCATAAAAAAAGAACTTGCAGGCGTTATCATAACATTAGGCACTGAAAAAGCAATGCAAATGATAAAAGAGCAAGATTTAACGCCAAAAGAATACAGAACACGTAGGGAGTTCATTAGAGATTGGTTTTCAAAAGAATTATACAAAGAATATAAACTAACAAAAGAAGAAAATAATATAAGAAATGAAAATGTTACAAATGCAGGTATTACCGCCACACCTAAAAGTAAAATACATTGGCAAAGGTAAAAGTTCAATGATAAAAAAAGAACTTGCAGGCGTTATCCTAATATTAGGCACTAAAAAAGCTATGCAAATGATAAAAGAACAGGATTTAACGCCAAGAGAGTACAGAACACGTAGGGAGTTTATTAGAGATTGGTTTTCAAAAGAATTTTATAATGATTATAAACTTATAGAAAATGCCCAGTGGGCAAAGTAAGTAATATTAAGTAAATCAATTAGTTATAAAATCATTTTTAAAAGAATGACTAATTTTGACACGCAAACTACAGCAAAAGGCGCATTAAATACCGCCTTTTTTAAAGTTAGGCAGCTTGTCGTCCACTGTCAGAATGACAGCATTATAATATAAATATCTAATAATCAATAAATTACATTATGACAAGAAAGGCAAAAAAAATTAGACTAAAAATTAGTCAAAAAAACACCCGCAAAAGCACCCAAAAAAACACCCGTACCCAGCAACGTAATAAGGAAATTTTAAAGTATTATAAACAGCTTATAAGGGAGTACAAGGGAATAACAATAGGGAAAGCCCTTAACGAATATATAAAACCAAAGTATGGGATAAGTAAAACAACTTTGCATAAGATACTAAGAAGTGCAAACATAAGGAAAAACACACCGCAAATACCTCCACCAGCAAAAAAAGATTTAATTTTCTGTATTAGCTTGTATTTTGGCATTCCAACAAAGTTCAGCATCACAAAGATAGATTTTAGAATGCATTTAAGCGATATAGTAAGGAAGCGCAAATTTATAGAGCGTGTAGTATCAGAAAAAGAAAAGCCAACCTTTGAAGCATATATTTATACATTACCTTTTATCAGCAAAGTAGAAGCAGGAAAGCGGTATTTAAACAGCGGGCACAAAGGTAATAAGCTAATAAATAAATACCTCCGTTTGCTTGTAGAGGAAATAAAGCAGGATTTTGAAGCAGGTAAATTACAGGTACAAACATACATTAAACCGCCAAAACCTCCAACCAAGCGGGACACTATTAGGAAGCTAAACGCCTATTATAAGAAGCACGGGATAAATAAACACATACCACTAAGAAAGCCCAGCAAAAGAGAGATATACAGCAAAATGTACAAAGACTATATACAGCACACAAAGGAACTATATAAACGCATTGAGGAACTAAGTAACGAAACTAATAACAAATAAATATTTTTTAGTATGAAACATTGGATTAATTTTTTAGACAAACGAACCAACGAAGCACAACGTTTGGGCAAAAGGGTAAATGCTTTAGATTTTGAGATATTAGAAGCACGCCAAAATTTAGAAATGTACGAAGCACAAAGGGTTACAGTAGAGGCACAAATTTACAGTATTATTGAGCCCCTTTATAACACCAGCGAGGAACGTATAGAAGCAGTAATACAAGCAAAGGAAAAGGCGCAAAAATATAATTCAGAACCTAAAATAAACCATATGCCTACACCCAAAAAGGAAAAACGTAATAGCAGCAATGATAACAGTATAAATGAAGCGCAAAGCTAAAAAGCACCACAACGCAAAAACGCCCAAAAGTATAAACAAAGGGCGTTTTTTTGCGCTTTTTCGTGTTAGGGGGTATATATACACCAAAAGGATAAAAACAAAGTTAAAAACGGGCTTATTTTAATTCTATTATTCTGACAGTCAAAAAGATATGACAAAATGACAGGTTTTAAAATATACCTGTCAAAATGTCGTAAATGATACAAAAATATGCAAATAATGTCCTATTAATTACCGAAAAATTGACTAATAACTACCGTTAAATGCATCAGAATTGACTTTTTGCCCGTTTTTTATGCTATTAATTACCATTAAAACAAATAAAAAGCGTATCTTTGCAGCGTCAATAATTAATAAAGTTATATCTTTATAAGCGGGGGGCGTGCAATCTCCCCCCGCTTTTGCAAAAAAAATTCCTACATCGATATATTTTTCCACGCAAAGCGAAAGCCCCAAAAAGCGGTATAAGTTTTTTAACTTGTGCCGCTTTTTCGTGTGTTTTTTAGAAAAAACATATACTTATACACCAGCAACCAAAAAACCGCTAAAAGCCCTGTATTTTAAGGAGTTTTTGAAACATTTAGCCCCGTACCTCAAAAACAAAATACCGTAATTTACCGTAATTATACCGTAATTCAGAAAGCAAAAAACGGGCGTTAAGTACTTGTATAACGTAATCAGCAAACAAAAAGCAGCATAAGAATAAACCGCAACGCTTATATTTATTTTAAAAATAGTTTAATTTTGGTTTTATTCAGAGAGTTAAAAATGAAAGTCCCTAAAATTGGGCTTTCATTTTTGTATTTAAACCAGCTGTATATTTTTCATTTTGGTAGGGGTGCAAAAATGTATTTTTTTGGCAAAAAAGCGGTTTTTTGATACTATTTTGATACCCAAAAAATAAAACGTTTTATAAATTATTGAAAATAAGCATTATACAGCGTTTTGCATAATAACTTACAGTAATATTGATACCCAAAAACCAAAAAACCGCAACCAAGCACCAGTAAGCACTTCGATACGGGTTCGTTCGTAGGGTATCAGTACCACACCAGCAAGCACGAACCTGTAATGAAGCAAGTAGCAACAAGCATCACCAACCAAGGGCAAAAGAACCAAGCATCAGCAAGCAGGAACCTGTAATGAAGCAGGTACTT
>NZ_QBKG01000015.1 GCF_003054025.1 Capnocytophaga leadbetteri | reverse complement strand
GTAATACACCAAGTAAAGTCTTGGATACGAGGTATATATTCTTGGGTGTCAGAGTTTAATATAGACCGCTATTTAGCTGAGTATAGTTTTAGAATCAATCGCTCACAAAGCAAAGAGACTATCTTTAACAGTTTAATAAAAAGAATTGTAGAACGTTCGTCCGTTTCCCAAAGTCAATTAGTATGTAGCTAAATAGACACCTCAAAATAAAAAAATAGGCTGTCTGAATATTCAGACAGCCTATTTTCATTAACCATTAAAATTTAACCATTAATTAACTTCTATTTCGTCAATAAATAAAAAACCTGGTTTTCCTGCAGCTCCGTTATGAAAAGCAGGTATTTTATTCACCTCATTGATTTTAACTTTCAGATAAGTTACTTTCTTTTCTTTAAAAGAAAGTTTATAATCTTTTATTTCTCTAAAATGTTTTGTAGGTAGTTGGTAGTCTTCTTTAGCAAGTGTTTCGTAGTTTTTACCATCAGTAGAACCTTGTACTTCAAAATGGGTAGGAGGGTAAATCCAATCACCAGTATCTATAAAAGATTTGAAAGATACTTCCTTGATAGAGGTATTCTCTGGCAAAGTAATAACTACTTCACAAGGAGCCTCACTAAATCCCAACCATTGTCCAGAGCGCGAATTCTTATTTCCTCTCTGGCCATCTACTAAAGTAATAGCTCCGTTAAAAGTGTAGTTGTGAGTGGGCTTACTAAGAAATGTTATAGGGCGAACAGTAGCCTTGTTGAAGATAAACTTTTGTCCCCAACTGCTCTCACCTTCACTACCAAAAGCCTTTGCTTTAAGGTCTGTAGTTTTTGTTATTTTTAGTGGTTGAGTGTATACTTTAGCATTTTTAGTAGGTTCAGTACTATCAGTAGTGTAATAAATAGGAGTGCTTTCAAGGCAAGAGAAAGTGACTTTTATATCACCTACTTCGGGTTTTACTTCAGCACGTACATTGAAAATATGTTTAGCGTAGTTATATCCCTCGAGCTGATAGATATTGATAAGTCGCAAAAGTCGTTGTAAGAAAGCACTATAGTTTTTAGCGTCTTTAGGGTTATGCCATTGTACTTCAGCCAAAGCTGCATAGCGAGGTAGAGCCATATACTCTACGTGTTTAAAGGTTTTCATATATTCTGTCCAGATATTGGACTGTACCCCTAAGATATGTTTTTGTTGGTCAGGAGTAAGAGCATCAGGGTAAGGATTGAAAGAATATACACGTTCTACAGGTACATAACCTCCAATAGCAAGCGGTTCAGTATCAACTTTGTCAGTTTGATAAAAGTCAAAGTAGCAGAAAGACATAGGGGTCATAATAGCATCATGGTTAGACTTAGCAGCCTCTATAGCACCACTGATGCCGCGCCAAGACATTACAGTAGCATTAGGAGCTAATCCTCCTTCTAAGATTTCATCCCAACCAATAATACGACGATTTTTGCTAGCTAATACTTGTTCAGCATATGTAATTATGTGGCTTTGTAGATATTCTTCGGCAGAGTGTTTGTCATCACCTTTTATACCTAATTCTTTAATTTTAGCTTGGCATTTAGGACATTTTTTCCAACTAACTTTTGGGCATTCATCACCTCCAATATGAATGTACTGTGAAGGGAAAATCTCTGTAACTTCTTCTAATATATTCTTTATGAAATTATATGTTTCTTGGTTGCCAGCACAAAGTACATCATCAGCTATTCCCCAAGTTTCACGTACCTTATAAGGTCCTCCTGTACAACCTAACTGCGGATAAGTAGCTAAGACAGCTACCATATGTCCTGGTAAGTCAATTTCAGGGATAATAGTAATATTGCGGTCAGCGGCATATTTTACAATATCCTTCATTTCTTGTTGTGTGTAGAATCCACCGTGAGGTTTGCCATCAAAGGTAGTCCATTGTTTTCCTACCATTGTTTGGCTACGAGTGCTACCTATAACAGTAAGTTCAGGGTATTTCTTAGATTCAAATCGCCAACCTTGGTCATCAGTAAGGTGCCAATGGAAACGGTTCATATTATGAAGGGCAAGCATATCAATAAAGATACGAATAGAGTCAGCTGTAAAGAAGTGGCGTGCGCTGTCTAAATGTCCTCCACGATAGGCGAAGTAAGGCTGATCAGTGATTTGCTGAGCAGGGAAGATAATTTTTTTAGTTTTTAGGACAGGAATAGATTTTCTGAGGAACTGTACACCGTAGAAAGTACCTGCTTTAGAAGCTCCATTGATGGTGATATGATCAGCATCAATACTAACTTGGTAACCTTCTTTGTTTTCATTATTGTAGTTTTGGAGGAGAACAATGTTATTAGAAGGTTTTCCTTCATCTGGAGCAATGTTGAGAGCAATACCTGATTGCTTTTGAATATACTCCTTCAAGAAGCCTGCATATCGCTCTAAATCAACATCTCCTTTAGGATAGGTGATTTTGGTATTTGCAGTAAGCACAAAGGGCTTATTAGCATTTATTGAAGGTTTAGATATCATCTGAGGGGCAGGAATAACCTCATAATTGGCTGTAGCGGTTGTATCTGCCTCCTGATGGGTAGTAGCGGACTTACAAGAAAACATCAACGCTACCAATAAAATTGCTGAAGTAAATTTTATCCTCATCTTTTAAAATTTTAAATTAGTGAGGCAAATATACGATGTTTTTTTGAAATACATAACAATAAAGCGAAAATATTTTTTCTCCCTCCCCTCAGATGTCTGTTTTTTTTAGTGAAATCTGGTCTCTAACTTTATATATTCTAGAAATTCTTTTCTGACTTCAGGGTCTTTAAACTTGCCACCAAACTCTGCTGTTACGGTACTGCTGTCTATATCTTCTATCCCTCGCGAGTTCACACATAAGTGCTTAGCATCTATAATGCACGCTACATCTTCAGTACCTAAGGCACGTTGCATCTCTTGCACTATTTGTAGGGTTAAGCGTTCTTGTACCTGAGGACGTTTAGCGTAGTACTCTACTATTCTATTCATTTTTGAGAGTCCTAATACTTTCCCATTTGAGATATATCCCACATGCGCACGTCCTACTATAGGTAATAGATGGTGTTCGCAAGTAGAATAAACAACAATGTTTTTTTCTACAAGCATCTCTCCATAATGATACGAATTGTCGAAAGTAGACATTGAAGGTTTGCGTTCTGGCAATAAACCTCCGAAAATTTCCTTAACAAACATTTTAGCTACTCGTTTAGGAGTACCTTTCAGACTATCATCTGTCAAGTCCATTCCTAGGGTGTGTAGTATAGCACGCATATGCGTTTCTATATCTGCTATTTTTTCGGCTTCGCTCATTTCAAAGGCATCAGCTCTAAGAGGAGTAACTGCAGAAGTAGCTACGTGGTTGTCGCCTATAATATCTTCTTCTTGTATTTTGTTCATTTTTAGTGTTTTTTATAAGGTTAAAACTTTTTTGTGTTTTACATCTTCATTAGTTATAGCTAGGCGTATTACTTCTTCCATATCTGTGACATAGTGGAAGATAAGTCCTTTGCGGTATTCTTCTTTTATCTCTAAAATATCTTTTTCATTGTCTTTGCAGAGTATGTACTCTTTGATACCTGCACGCTTTCCTGCTAATATTTTCTCTTTCAGTCCACCTACAGCTAACACTTTGCCACGTAGAGTAATTTCGCCTGTCATTGCTAAATTCTTTTTTACTCGTTTTTGGGTGAATAGCGACATTAGTGAGGTGAGCATAGCTACTCCTGCACTAGGACCATCTTTAGGAGTGGCACCTTCGGGTACGTGTATGTGTACATCATAACTCTCAAACAACTTAGAGTCTAAATTATAGCGGTCAGCGTTTGATTTTAGGTATTCTAGGGCTATAGTAGCTGATTCTTTCATTACTTGTCCTAGATTACCAGTGATGTTTAGTACTCCTTTTCCTTTTGAAAGTGCTGATTCTATAAATAATATATCACCTCCTACACTTGTCCATGCAAGTCCAGTTACTACTCCTGCTACTTCATTATCTTCGTATTTATCGCGTTCTAAACGGGCAGGGCCTAATATCTTCTCTATAGTTTCAAAGTTAATTTTAGGGTCATAGGCTTCTTCCATAGCTAAGTTTTTAGCTCCGTAGCGCACTACTTTAGCAAGCTCTTTTTCTAAAGCTCTCACCCCTGATTCGCGTGTATAGCCTTCCACAATACGTTCTATTTCTTTCTTACCTAGCTGTATATCTGTGGCTTTCATACCATGCTCTTTTAGCTGTTTAGGCAATAAGTGGCGTTTGGCTATTTCTGTTTTCTCTTCTATAGTATAACCTGATACATTTATGATTTCCATTCGGTCGAGCAGAGCCGGCTGAATTGTCGAAAGATCATTGGCAGTAGCGATAAACATCACTTTTGATAAGTCATACCCCATCTCTAGAAAGTTGTCATAAAACTCTTTGTTTTGTTCTGGGTCGAGTACTTCTAACATAGCTGCTGAAGGGTCACCTTGATAGCTACTATTGCCTAATTTATCTATCTCGTCTAAAACAAATACAGGATTAGAGGTTTTGGCTTTCTTTAGTTGTTGTAATATACGCCCTGGCATTGCACCTATATAAGTCTTGCGATGTCCACGTATTTCAGCCTCATCGTGCAAACCTCCAAGCGACATTCGCGCATACTCTCTGTTTAGAGCTTTGGCTATAGAGCGTCCTAAAGAGGTTTTTCCTACACCAGGAGGGCCATAGAAACACAATATTGGTGACTTCATATCATTGCGTAGCTTCAGTACAGCCAGATATTCTATGATACGGCGTTTTACTTCATCTAATCCGTAATGTTCTTTGTCTAGTATCTTCTGAGCACGTTTTAGGTCGAAGTTATCCTTAGAATATTCATTCCAAGGCAGTTCTAACAATACTTCTAAATAATTGCGCTGAATGCCATAGTCAGGGCTGTTGGGGTTAGTACGTTGTAGCTTGCTAAGCTCTTTTTCAAAAAGTTCTTTTATTTTATCGTCCCACTTCTTATCTTTAGCTTTCTTTTTGAGTTCTTCTATCTCTTGTTCGTATGATACACCACCTAATTCTTCTTGTATAGTGCGCATCTGCTGATGTAGGAAATACTCGCGCTGCTGTTTGTCAATATCAAATCTCGTTTTTGACTGTACCTCATTGCGTAAGGTAAGTCTTTGTAAGTCAATATTTAGATATTTTAAAATAGCAGTCGCACGTTCTTTTAACTCATCTATTTCTAAAACAGCTTGCTTCTCAAGTACTGTAGCATTCATATTAGAAGCAATGAAGTTTATCAAGAAAGAGGTACTTTCTATATTTCTTATAGCAAAAGCAGCTTCTGAAGGTATATTAGGGTTCTCCTGAATGATTTTGATAGCTAAGTCGCGTATGGCATCTATAGTAGCTTCAAATTCTTTATCATTAGTATCAGGTTTTATATCTGATACTTCTGTGATAGCAGCTTTTATATAAGGTTTTTCCTCTACTATACCCTCTATCTGAAAGCGTTTTTTTCCTTGTATGATGATGGTTACATTGCCGTCTGGCATTTTTAGTACCCTTAATATGCGTGCTACAGTACCTAATCGATATACATCCTTCCCTTCAGGTATTTCGGTGTTTTCATCAGTTTGAGCTACTACTCCTATTGTTTTAGTAGTTTCATTAGCTTCATTGATAAGGCGTATAGAGGCATCGCGTCCTGCTGAAATAGGGACTACTACACCAGGGAAAAGTACTGTATTGCGAAGCGGAAGGATAGGCAATACGTGGGGTACACGTTCGCGCTCTATTTCTTCCTCATCTTCGGTAGTTAGTAGGGGTATAAATTCTGCATTTTCATCTATATGCTCAGTAGCAAAACTGTCAAAATTTCCTATTTTCATTTCCATATTATTGATATGTGACATTTTGTCAGTAAGATCTTTGTCTGACTGACGAATAGTTTAATAGTTTAGTGAGGGCTATAAAAAGCTATCTCCCTGATTGATAATATAATAGTATTTACTTAGTGTATCAATCAGGGTAATATATTGCAATAGCTGTGCCATTGTTATATATCATTTGTTTTTTAATAGCGTCGTCCAATCTTCTGGAGTATTGATATTCGCAAAATATTGTTGGGAATTACTATATATAGGATAAGAGTGTTTTTTTGCTCCTAATTCTTCGAGAATAGTCAGCATTTTTAGTTTGTTTTGTGTTATATAGTTTTGCAGTTGAGCAACATAAGCATAAGGATAAATGCCTAAAGTAGGAAATACCTTTTCATTATAAGTGAGTACATTTATTTTGCTATAATCGGCAGTTGATTGCAAAAAATAAAATATATTTCTATCTAAGAGAGGCATATCACAAGGGCATACTAATATATCTTTTTTTAGATGCACTAATGCACTGTAAATTCCTCCTAAAGGACCTTTGTTAGGGTATATGTCAGCTATCTGAGGGTAGGGGAAAACATCATATTCAGCCTTTTTTCCAGCTATATACACTTCGTGTCCTAAATCTTCTAAACAGTTTCCTATACCTGCAAGCAGAGGTTCTCCTTCAAGAGTAAGAAGGGCTTTGTTTTCTCCCATTCGGCTACTCTTGCCCCCTGCTAAGACGATAGCTTTCATCTTCTGAAAAGTTTTTAAAACACTGATCTACTTTCTTAAATAGTGCTACGATTTTCTTACCTTCCTGAGTTAAGATGCTGCGTCCGCCATCTTTACCTCCTACTTCTTTAATAACAAGAGGCTCTTTGGCGTTATTGTTCATTTCACGCACCATTCCCCAAGCACGGCGATAAGGTATTTTTAGCTGACGGGCTGCTTCAGATATAGACCCCGAAAGGTCTATTTGCTCTAATAGTTTGGCTCTTCCTTCACCTATGCGAAGTCCTGTTTCAGTTTGAAACCAAATATGTCCTTTGATAGTTACAGTCTCCATATCTTTACTTTTTCGTCTTTTTCAAGTATTGTTTTGCCTGCAGGAAACTCTAATAAGCAATTGGTGAGAGGCAAGGTATCGAGCTTATGCGACTCTTGCGAATGTAGCACCATCACTTTAGCTTTGTCAACGTAGGCTTTTAAATATTGTGTAAGTTCTCCTTTCTTGCGGTCGTAAGGATGTGTAAGGGTTGCGTAGTCCATCTCTTTGCGGAAGTTATTTCTTCCATAACATCCTAAAATAAAAGGTTTTACATACATATGATAACAAATGAATACCGAAGCAGGATTACCAGGTAGAGCAAACACTCTCTTATGTCCATACTTACCGAAATAAAGAGGCTTACCAGGTTTTTGAGCTACTTTATAAAGGACTTCTTCTACACCTATGTTTTGAAGAGAAGTACGCACAAAGTCGTAATCGCCTACCGATATACCTCCCGAAAGTAAGAGTATATCTACTTTTTCGAGAGCTTCGCGTATAGCTTGTTCAGTAGCTTGTTGGGTGTCGGCAATGTGTTGTACTAATGAAAGTGATTGTCCTATCTCAGCCAATGCAGCTTGTAGAGTATAAGAATTAGCATTGTAAATTTTGCCTTCTGGTAGAGGGTTGCCTATCTCTACTAACTCATCACCTGTGTAAAGTAAACCGATAGTAGGTTTGGCAAATATCTTTACTTTATCAATACCTAAGCTGGCAAGAAATCCTATTACAGCTGGATTTACAAAGGTATTTTCGTGTAATACAAGGTCGCCCTCCTGTGTCTGCTCTCCTTTCAAGCGGATGTTCTGTCCTTTTTTAAGAATGGTGTTATCAAAGTGAATAGTATTGCCTTCGCGAGTTACCATTTCTTGAATAACCACAGTATCAACACTGCTGGGCACACGCGCCCCTGTGAAGATACGCACTGCCTCTCCTTTGCCCAAAGCTATATCTATAGTCTTCCCCGCTGGTATCTCTCCTACTACTGTAAAGGTATCAGTACTGAGGCTATCCATATAGCGAAAACCATAACCATCCATAGCCGAATTAGAAAATGAAGGCACTGCAATAGGTGCAAATATATGTGTCGCCAAATACCCTCCTAAAGCTTCTATAAGAGGTACTTCTACTACCTCTGTAGTCTGAATATGTGCCTCTATGAGGTCTTTTGCTTGATTTGTATTTACCATATTAATTTACTAACTGTTTAAGGGTTTCCTTCACTGTCTTGTCATAGTCAATGCCTAAACCTTCTTGTTGCGATACCAATTCTCCTTTCTTGTTAAACACACTGATGATGTTAGAATGTGAGAAATCCACTGGCGATATTTGCTTGTAGTTCACAGCAAGTACTGCAGCAAACTCTCGTGTTTGTTCTTCATTAGATCGAAGGAATAGCCACTGCTCATCGTCCATTTGCCTTTCTTTGGCAAAGGCTTTTAAATGCTCTGGTGTATCTGTCTCGGGGTCTATACTCACCAAAAGGTATTTCACTTGCTTGCGTTTGTCTCCTGCTTGTTCATCTACGCGTTTGCGTATTTCGCGCATATCTTTAATAAGGATAGGACAAGCGGTCTTGCAAGAGGTGTAGATCATTACCACTACCAATACATTCCCTTTGAGGTCTTTAAGCTCTATGTTATCCCCATTTTGGGTCGTCCATACCGCTGGCAAGTGATATACTGATAAGTCCGAAAAACTATCAGTCGTCTTTCTAGCAGTGCTATCTGCCACTGCTTTTGTATCTGTTGTGGCTGTGTTGCTATTGTGGTTATTACAATTGAGCAACAACAAACTCAGTAAAATAAAATATAATGTTTTCATCAATAGTAATTCTTTCTAAGGTTTATCTTCATTTTATCATATTTCGCTTCTAATATTTCTAAAAATCCCTCTAGAACATCGGCTACTTCTTCATAATTACGATAAAGGTATTTATCGTCAATTCCTTGTTCCGTAATCCCTCTTATTTCTTCCAATTTAGCTCTTATATATCTATACGAGCTTGTTGTCCCATCATAGTACAGAAAATCTCCTACATATTCTTTCAATATATCATAATCTGCATTAGCTTCTACAATCATAGCTTTGATATAAATATTCACCAATGCTATAATTGTTAATTCTGACGATTTTTTATAAATATCTACTATCACATAACGGCAGATTTTATCTATATCATTACGCGACATATTTTTTAAGTTGTTATCATCACCTAATAGCAACTCACAATCTTCTATAATATTTCTATATTTTGTTAGAATATCTTTCATTGCGATATACCACTTGTGTTTCCTCCCACTCTTGTGCTTTCCACAGCTCTGTTACTTCTCTTGTATGAGCTGTAGTTTTTTCGGTTCTGTTTACCAAAACACCATTTCTTTTTCTGTCCATATTAGGTATTTGTACATTGTCCAAATACTCACTTATTTCCTTCGCAAAGTCTCGAAAACCTATCGTTGAGGCTTTGATCCTTACTTACATAATAGGCTTGCTATTACTCCATTTGAAGGTATATTTATTTATCCAATGAGGGCGTTCTTTAAGAGTTGCTACCAAGGGGCTATTCAAGTAAACAACAAACATACGCTCATCCTCTAGTGAACCATCACTATAGATTATCTTCTTTATACTATCCCAAGCGATAAAGTTGGTTTCATTAAATAACGGAATATCTATTGTAAAACCCTTATCATCATAAGTAATACGGCTTTTATCTGCATCTGTCGTATCTCCTGAGAAATCAAAATAGTGCCCTAATACAAATAACAACGCTACTACCAACGGAATGCTGAATATCACCGGAATATACCACAAAGTATAGTTTATAAAGGTGCTATAAATGACTACACCCAAGCACAACAAGAGTATTACAACGGCAAAAATACAAATAAATATAGTAATTACCTTCATTTTTTAATTATTTTTTGCACATCTGAAGCCCATATTCAGCATTGTATAGTTAGCTTTAAGGCTCCCTCGTAGCGCATACCGCATAAAAGCTCCATAGTTAGTAAGGTCGGAAGCATTGAGCGCACTCCCGCCACAAAAAAGAGCATCATCTCCTTGCTTGTCTTTGCGCGAGTCGCCCGAGAGAAGCACACTGTTGAAGTCCGCCACCCATTCCCATACCAAGCCGTGCATATCATACACTCCCCAATAGTTCTTGGGTGTGCTCCCCACTTTCTGTAAGTAGGTCTTGGGCGTTTGCATACTTCGCACTATATATTCTTGGTAATGTTTCTTCTTGCGAGCATCTATACTTTGGGCATCGGATTGGGCTACATACTCCCACTCATCAGTAGTTGGTAGTCGCTTTCCTTCACACTCACAATATTTCTTGGCAGCAAACCACGAGATGTGGGTAACAGGAGCTTGTGCCTCTAGCGGACTAAAATCTAAGTCGCTCTGCCAATGTGAAAGATAACTTTTCTGTGCAAAGATTCCTTTCACTTGAGAGCGTTGCCACTCGGGGTGTTTCTCCAAAAAAGCTTTGTATTGTGCATTGGTTATTGGGTATATATCTAGCTGAAAGCTCTTTACATTTACGGGCTTTGTCGCTTTATCTTCCCCTTTTACTCCATACAAAGGGATATAGCTTCCTCCTTTAATCGTTACCATTGGGGTAGGAGTTTGCCCTAAGAGTAACCCATAAAAGCATAAAAATATTATATAGGTAAAGTATCTTCTCATCATTTACCTCTATTAATGTTTGTCTCTTACTTTCTTTACTCTTTCAGGGCTTACTACAGTTTTGTTGTTTTCCCAGTTGTGATATACATAGGTGAGTACATCGGCTATTTGCTCTGGGGTAAGCGGTTGTGGAGGCATTACGCTGTTGTACTGTTTTCCATTCACAGTAATTCCTCCTGTATGCCCTTTTAGTACGGTCTCTATAGCTCTATCTACATCGGCATTGAGGTAGTCAGCTTTTGCTAAAGGCGGAAAAGCCCCTTCTAAGCCTTGTCCTTGCACCTGATGACAAGCAATACAAGTGCGTTGGTACACTTTTTTACCTTCTTCTATCTGTTGTGCTAGTGTTTTATTACTTGTTTCCTTAGTAGAGGTAGCTTCGTTAGTGGTCACTTGACTATTTGTTACTTTAGCTTGATAAGGTATGGGGGCTTGCTTGCCATAAATAACTGGATTTTCACGTCCTTGAGCAATGAGCTGTCCTAGTGCACCTTTATTGAAAGCGCGGAAAATAGCGTGGTCTACCAAAGTATAAGAACCTGGTACTTCTACCTTAAACTCTACTATGGCTGCCCCACCTGCCGGAATAACAGTTGTCTGTACGTTTTCATTTATGAGTTTACCTCCTTCTACTTGTACTCGGTCAAAGATTTCGCCTATTACGTGGAAAGAAGAGATAAGGTTAGGTCCTCCATTCCCTACAAAAAGACGTACTGTTTCACCAGCGTTCACTGTAAGGGCTTTATTGCCTGTGAGGGCACCTACTTTACCATTGAAAAGCACATAATCAGGCTTTTCGGCAAGGGCTTTTTCCTGACTAAAGGCTTGTAATCCTTGAGCTCCGTAGTCTCCTTCTGTATAGAAATCGCCTTGCATTACATAGTATTCCATATCCACTGGAGGTAGACCACCTTCAGGTTCTACTAATATAAGTCCGTACATACCATTAGCAATATGTAGGGGCACAGGGGCTTGAGCGCAGTGATAAACGAATAACCCTGGGTTGAGACACTTAAAAGTGAAAGTGCGCTGCTGCCCTGGGGCTACTAACGATGCATCAGCACCGCCTCCTGTACCTGTTACAGCGTGTAGGTCAATATTATGAGCTAATTTGTTATCAGGATGATTTTTGAGAGTGAATGATACTTCATCGCCTACTCGGGTACGGATAAAATTTCCAGGTACTGTACCGCCAAACGTCCAAAAAAGGTATTTAGTGCCATCTGCCAATTCGCCTTCTTTTTCTATGATTTCGAGGGTAACACTTAGTTTAGTAGCCTTGCGATTTCCTACAGGGGCAGGTACGAAAGGAGGTGAAGTGAGTTGTGCTACCATTTCTCCTTCTATAGGGATTTCAGCAGTATTAGTATAAGTACTATTTTCATCGCCACAACTCCATAGTAGCGGTATACATATAAGTGAAGATATAAATTTTTTCATTGAAAAGTTGAACCGTTAATTGGCTGCAAATATAACACTTTTTTTAAGATATGGTCATCTTGTAATGAAATTAATGTCTTAGTTCTTCGTTTTTTGTGTTTTAGATTATTATTTTGTCATCAGCTTCTTTTTCAAAATCTTCAGTCTGATGACTTATAATAAATATAGTACTTTTGCTTGTAGTCAGAAACGAGAGTACTTCTTGCTTCATAATAGCTCTCATAGTAGCGTCAACTGATGAAAAGGGCTCATCAAGTAGTGTAATAGAGGCTTTTTGTGCTAAAGTACGCGCCAAAGCTACTCGTTGCTGTTGTCCCCCTGATAGTTGAGTTACTTTTCGGTTTTTTAGCTGCTCCATTTTGAAGTTTTCGAGCAACTGACTTATATAAGCAGGGTCTTTTTGCTTTTGAGCAAAGGCGATATTCTCCCAGACCGTCATATTCGGAAAAAGAGCATACTCTTGAAACATCAGGGCGATATTGCGTTGTTGAGGTGGCAGGTTAATATTCTTTTCAGTGTTTAACAATATTTTATCACCTACACGAAAGAAGCCTCGATCTGGTTTTATAAGTCCCACCAAAATGCGGAATAGGGTTGTTTTGCCTATGCCCGAAAGTCCTGATAGCTGTACTAAAGCACCATCTTTTACAGTTTTGTTTACCAATAAGTCTTTAGCTCCTTCTGAAGTGTAAATAGTATGTGAAATATCTATAGTAATCATAGGTAATTTGTATTTTGTTTTTTGTTAATACTGAAAATAACCAATAGCAATATAAATGAGATAGCAAATAATATCAGTGCGTATTGGTCAGCAAGTTCATAGTTGAGTGCTTGGACTTGGTCATACAGTTCTATTGAAGCTACTTTTGTCTCGTTAGGAATGCTACCACCAATCATCAGTACGATACCAAATTCGCCTATACAATGAGCGAAAGTAAGTGCTAAACCTGTTATAATAGAAGGTTTTATATTAGGTAAAAGTACATGCCAAAAGGTTGTCCATTTGCTTTTTCCTAAAGTATAAGCTGCTTCTTTCAGTTGTTTAGGTAGTGCTGTAAAACCATTTTGTAGGGGTTGAATCATAAAGGGCAAATTAGCTACTATACTAGCTATCACCACTCCTTCAAAAGTAAAAGCGAGTTGTATGTCAAATGTCTCACTTAAGTATTTTCCTAATCCGCGTGTAGGGCTAATAAGTAATAAGAAATAATAGCCTAATACGGTAGGGGGGAGTACCATAGGCATACATAGTAAGGCTTCGAATAGTACTTTACCTTTAAATTTGCTATATGCTAACCAATATGATACTGGTAGGCTAAAAATGAATAAAATGGCAGTAGTAATAACTGCCATTTTACCCGTTAATAATAAGGTTTTTATAAATTCTTCCATTATTTTAGTTCGTAACCGTGTTTTTTCCAGATAGGTTTAGCTTTGTCACTTAATAAATAGTCTAAAAAGGCTTGTGCAAGAGCGGTATTCTTATCTTTTATTACTACACCAGCTTGTGCTATAGGAGTACATTCTTCATTAGTGAGTAAGTAGTACTTGCCTTGTTTATCCTTCATCTCTGGTGCTAAAATAGTAGAAAGGGCTACAAAACCTACTTGGGCATTGCCAGTAGAGACGAATTGTGCTGTTTGGTTGATGTTTTCACCCCATACTATTTTAGATTCTATACCGTTATATAGTCCTAATTTTTGTAGGGTTTCTACAGCATTTTTACCATAAGGGGCTAATTTAGGATTAGCAATGGCTATACGACTTACTTTAGGGTTTTCTAAAGTAGCTTTAATACCTTTTTTTACATTGATATTCATACTCCAAAGGGCTACTTTACCATAGCAGTACACTACTGATTTTCCGTGCCCGAAGCCTTTGCTAATCACTTCTTCAGGGAATTTAGTGTTAGCGGCTAAAAACAAATCGAAGTTAGCACCATTTACTATTTGTTGAGTTAGTGTTCCTGAAGCACCAAATACAATGTCTATCTGGGTATCTTTGTGCGATTTTACGTATTGTTGTTTGAGTTCTTCTAATACATAGCGAAGGTTAGCTGCTGCTGCTACAGTTATCTTATCAGCTGCGAAACTATAAGCATTGATGAGTAATGCTAAAACGAGGGTTAAAATAATTTTTGATATTCTTTTCATTGTTTAATAATATTAAAAGTTAAACATAGCACACGTTTGCAATATACTTATCCCTACACTAGTAAACCAAACTTGTGTAGAAATGGGATAAACACCTCCTAAAGTACTCATTAGTATAAGAATTTTTAGTTGTAAAGTGATATATTTAAAATTAGTTTTTATCTGAAAACTTAATCGTTATGATTTGCATAACAATACGATATGTAAAAAAATATAAGGTTTTATTTATACCTTAGATAGCTTTGTTATCTTCTTTTTTTCGCTGGCAAATGTACGAAGTTTTTCCATATTTAAAAATTAACCACCTATCTTTATCATACTGCGGTTTACCATTTTTTGGCTATCCACTGTATTGATTTCGGTGAACTGTCCTCCTTTTTCTTTGTGTTTGCGCCATACGCCTTCTTTTATAAGAGCGGTAAGGTCTTTTCCTTCTCTGTAGAGGCTCAGTAGGTCAAATTCTTCTGCTCCGAATAGGCAATTTTTCATTTTCCCATCAGAAGTTAGCCTTATACGATTGCACCCTCCGCAGAAAGCATTACTCATAGTAGATATAAAACCAAAAATGCCTTTGCTATTTTTGCTGAGTTGGTATTTGCGAGAGGTATCGTGCTTTTCGTCTGTCAATTTAATGTAGTTAAACTCTTTAGCGATAGTACTGAGCATCTCATTTACCGAGATTACTTTTCCTCGTTCCCACGTATTGCCGTAGAAAGGCATAAACTCTATAAAGCGCATCTCAATAGGGTAGTGGTGTGAAAGAGTTACTAATGGTAGCAGTTCATCGTCATTAACTCCCTTCATTATTACAGCATTTAGTTTTACTCTAAACCCTAAGTCTATACTGCGCATTATATTGTTCCATACTTGGGGTAGGAGGTCTCTCTTGGTGATTTGCTTAAAACGCTCTTGGTCTAATGAGTCAATACTGATGTTTAGATGTTGTACATTGTGAACTTTCAGTAGGTCAAAATACCTATCGAGTAATACTCCATTAGTAGTAACCCCCAGAGAGATATTTAGGGTAGCCAACTTTTGTATAATTTCATCAAAGTCTTGACGTACAAGAGGCTCTCCTCCGGTGATACGTATTTTGTTAATACCAAATTGCTCTACAAATATTTTTGAGATACCAAAAATTTCATCGCTATTCATCAATTTAGATGATGGACTGCTTGTGAAGGGTTCGTTGGGCATACAGTATAAACAACGAAAATTGCAGCTATCCGTAATGGATAGCCGCAAATATGTGTGTTTTCGTCCAAAAGTATCGGTGAGATTAGTACTCATACTCTTCTTCTTTTTCGTCTCCTTTTAGTATTTTTCCCGTCTTAATCATTGGTATATAACGTAAGAAGAACAATAAGCATAAGAATATTACTACAGAGCCTATAGCTGACCACGTAGCAAATTCTTGTACATTGATCTCTGTATTGTACAGATATAGAGCTTTGTTGATAGTACCAAATAGTAACCACATTTGCATACCTGTAAGTAGTATGTAAATGCCAATGATAAAAGCTAACATATCATTTACACGAGTAGTAGCTTTTTGTATAGGTTTCTTTCTAATTGCCATAACATCAATTGTTAATTGTTAATTAAGAGTGTGCTTTGTGGTTGATTTGTTGTTCGTATGTATAATCTTCCACAAATATTTTGCCGTCTTTTACCACTACGTTTAGGCGTGGTAGAGGGCGTGGCGGAGGCCCTTGCAGTACCTTACCATCTTTGGCGTCAAAAAAGCCGTGATGACAAGGACATTCTATCATTCCGTGCTCGTGATCGTAAATTACCGAACAAGAAAGGTGAGTACATTTTTGTTCGTATACACGCCAATCGTCTTCAGCTAAGCGTATTAGCATATACGGATTGCGATGATCGCCGTCTACATAAAAAGTTTTCTGAGCACCTACTTTTAGCTCTGAAGTATTACACACGAAGTAATCTTTAATTACTTTTCGCTTATGGAAAAAGTTGAATATAGGTATGAATACATTTACAGCTGCCATAATTCCAGAGAAGAGCGTAATGACTTTTAAGAAGTCGCGTCTTGCTACATAGCCTGCCTCTGTCTTCTTAATCGGAAAGTCTGCTTTCCAGTCGGGTATGTTTTTATTTTCGTCTACCATTTTTTTAGTGTTTTTTGTAATTAAAATACCTTAATCTCTTCACTGCCCTTAGGCATCATTAGGTTTACCTTAGTAGTTACTACCTCTTCGCCAAAGATAAACTTCTTAATAGGGGTACTATTAGGGCGTTTTTTAGCCACATTTTCTTTGGTATCGAAAGTAAGTGCTCCACTTGGACATACCGTAGCACACATAGGCTTTAAGCCTACGCTGGTACGGTCGTAACACATATTGCACTTCATCATTAACAGTGCATTTTGGTCAGGTATCTTAGGTACACCGAATGGACAGCTAAGCACACAGTTAGCACAACCGATACATTTTGATACATCAGCTGAGTGTACAATACCATATTCATCTTTCACTATGGCATCTGCTGGACATACATTGGCACAGATAGGGTCATCGCAGTGCATACATACTTGCACAGTAGTTTGTACAGTCTCGCGCCTGTCTACATAGTGAATATGAATCATTGAGGTCTCTCCATTGGTTTCGCATTCTGCACAAGCCATCTCGCAAGAGTGACAGCCTATGCAGCGCTGCATATCCAAGAAGAACTCCATATCATTGAATTTTTTAAATTGTTCTGCCATTGAATTTTGTTTTTACTCTTTTTGTATACTCTTTTTTACTCTTAGTTAGGAATAGGGGTGTCGCCTTCTGCAAATAGCACATCTCTACTTCTGTAAGCATATTCAGCAGAGTCTTTGGCTTTCTTCTCTCCTGTTTTCTCTATCTTGCAGGCACACACTTTAAACTCGGGCATCTTAGAGATAGGGTCAAGACCTTCTAATCCTACAGTGAGCTGGTTTGCAGCGTTCACACCTCCCCAGTGATAAGGTACAAATACTGAATCTTTTCGGATAGTTACCACTACATTAGCAGGGAATACTGCTGAGTTGCGGCGGGTAGTAATACGCACCAAGTCGCCTTCTTCTATACCATATTTGGCAGCCAACTCAGGGTGTATTTCCATTAATGGTTCTGGGTAAATATCTACCAATTTACCAATACGGCGTGTTTGGGTACCACTTAAGTACTGGCTTACCACACGTCCTGTAGTGAGTACTACTGGATAGTCAGCATCAGGTTCTTCTACTGGTGGCTGATAAGGAGTGGGGTTAAAGTGAGCCTTACCGTCATTAGTTTTAAATTTACGGTCTTCCCAAAGACGAGGAGTACCAGGGTGATCGAGACTTGGACAAGGCCAGAATACACCCATATTCTTTTCTACTTTTTCGTAGGTGATACCGTAATAATCTGCGTAAGAATTTTTTGAAATCTCTCTCAATTCATTAAAGATATCTTCACTGCAAGAGTAGGTAAACTTATCTTCTTCGCCAAGACGTTTAGCTAATTCTTTCAGGATTTCTATATCGCGTTTAGCTTTTCCAGGAGGGGTTACAGCTCCCGAAATACGTACTACACGTCCTTCTGAAGTAGTGGTAGTACCTTCTTCTTCTTCTTGTAAAGATCCTGCTAATACGATGTTAGCGTGACGCAATGTTTCTGAAAGGAAGAAATCAATACCCGTGTAAAATTCGAGCTTTTCTAAGGCACTTTTTACGTATTTATTATTAGGTAAAGTGATAATAGGGTTGAAGCAGATAGAGAGTAACCCTTTAATTTCTCCTTTGTTGATAGCATCAATAATTTCGTAAGCACTGAGTCCCTTACGCGGTAGTTCCGATTCAGGAATACCCCAAAAATCAGCTACTATTTTGCGGTGTTCAGGGTTTTCTATATCGCGGTTACCAGGTAGCTGGTCGCACTTGTGTCCGTGTTCACGTCCTCCTTGTCCGTTTCCTTGCCCAGTGATAGTACCATAACCGCAATAAGGTTTACCAATACGTCCAGTTGCTAATACTAAGTTGATACAGCTCAACACGTTGAGTACCCCTTTACGGTGTTGCTCAATACCGCGTGCGTGTACTAAGAATGAGGTTTTTGCTTTACCCCACATCTCAGCAGCTTTGTAGATCAATTCTTTAGGTACACCAGTTATTTTTTCGCCCCATTCAAGTGTGCAGTGTTCTACTGTTTTAGCAGTTTCCTCCCAACCTGAAGTATAGTTGTCTATAAAGTCGTGGTCTAACCAATCGTTGTCAATAAGTACTTTTAGCATAGTACTCATAAGGGCAGTGTCGGTACCTGAGCGCAAAGGTAGGTGAACATCGGCAGTACGTGCTAAAGGAATTACACGAGGGTCAATTACTATAATTTTTGCTCCATTATCGCGGGCTTCCCATATACGATAAGTAAGTACAGGAAAACATTCAGAGATATTAGCTCCTGTTATGATAATCACTTCAGCGTGAGCAAGATCAGCCCACGAGTTAGATGATCTATCCATACCAAAAGCTTTCTTATTACCAGCTCCGGCACTCACCATACAAAGCCTTCCGTTATAGTCTAAGTTAGCTGTTTTGAGGGCTACACGAGCAAATTTTCCTACTAAATAACTTTTTTCGGTAGAAAGTGATACGCCTGAAAGCATTGCAAAAGCATTTCTGCCATATTGCTCTTGTATGCGTTTTATTTCACTTACTACAGTGCTGTAAGCTTCTTCCCATTCTATAGGTACGAAGCCTACACCTTCTACGCGTTTGATAGGTTGTAGTAGGCGGTCAGGGTGGTTATCTTGCATATAACGTTGCACTCCTTTAGGGCAAAGACGTCCTTCGTTAAAAGGGAACTCTCTCCAAGGTTCAAAACCTACTACTTTTTTGTTTTTTATTTTGAGTTTGATACCACACTGCAACCCGCAAAAACAACAGTGTGTTTTTACAAGTTCGTCAGGGGTTTGTGAGGCGCGCGCCTTAGCACTCTCTTTTGTCATATAGTGCTTATGGGGCCCCCACTTTGCTATAATTTCGTCTACGGGTACGGGTAACGTTGCCATAATTTTCTCTTTTTAAAATAATGAATTAGGAAATTAACCAAAGAAACTACCCGCTTCTTCACGGGCTTTGAGGTGTGCTTTAGCTAGCATACAGCGTTTGCCTTCAGGACTATACTCTAAGTAGCTCATTCCTTCTTTGTTTTCTAATTTGAATCCGAGCTCTTTTGTCACCTCTTTTAGGTCGTTTATCTGCATTTTGCAAGCGTACTCTTCTTTAGTGTGTGGACATACTTGCATCCCTTCTTTAGCTCCTTTTAGGCGGTATACATTTGCCCCTATCTGGGCAGGACGCTGAAATATATGGAAGAATTTACCAAAAGGTATCCACATTAGGAACATCGCTACTGCAATGGCGTGGGTAATAGCCATAAACTGACTCATTTTGCCTTCTAAGAATGAGTAATCAAACCAAATACCCAATCCAGTTACTGATACAACTATCAGCAATATAAGAGGCAACCAGTCGCGCTCAAACCATTGGCTTGCCATCTGCCCTTCGTCTACAAAGCGACGGTGCATCATTATAGCAGAACCAATAATGACCATTATGGCAGTCCATACTAAAATGTGGAAGAGGAATAAGGCTACAATAGTACCCAATTTAAAAGTCATTACCGAGAAGCCCATAAAATGGGTTTCATACATATCGGTAGTGCCGGGAACTAAGGTGAAGTGCATCCATCCGAAGGTAAGCCCAAAAGTTACACCGAATGAAATTAAGCAACCTACGGATAGCAAGAAGTGCCCTAACCAGCGCATTTTGCTACGAGGCATTAAGAATTTTTGCAATAGTAGGTTTTTAAAAGTTAGCCTACCATAGTCTTTCAGTTGTGCCCAATAATCTTTGCTGCGCAACAGCTGCCAAGTGCGTTTCCAATACTTTTGGGTAGGGGGGCGTTGTAGCCAAACACTATGCTTATAAGCTATCCCAAAAGTCATACTGATAGTACCAAAAAAGTATATCATCAGGGCAGCATCGTAGTTCTGTAGGTTTACAGAACCTATTACCGTAATAGCTATTACTATCAATGTAGCAATAACAGCATTGCGGAATGCTTTCTTGTTTATTTTGGTGAAAATACTGAACATATAATTTTGTTTTACTCTTTGGGGGCAAAGATACAAATAAGAAAGTGAATTACAAACAGTTTTTGTAATTTAGAACCGTTCGTAATTCACTTGTTTTGTTTTAATTCCTTGTGATATAAGGTAATTATCTCTTTTTTAAAATCAGTCTAACTTGGTCTCTCACATCCTTTGCGGGTATAGAAGTGCCAGTTTATCCACGTAGCTACTACACATAGGGCAAAAACACACCAGAAGAAAGGTTTAGAAGTACCAAACCAAGCACGTGATTGTGGTATCATTATATTGAAAATGAAAGGCCCAAAAGCAGCTACAGCAGCTGTCCAACCTATTACCCCTGCAGACTTACGTGGAGAAGCTGCAAAGATGGTAGGGTATTGCTTAAAGGTAGCAGCATTACCTACACCTGTAAAGAAGAAGATAGCCATAATGATAATAAAGAACATTGGGAATTGATCTGCTGAAGTAGGGGTTAGATAACCTCCTAAAATGAGGATAGCAAAGAGAATACCCATAGCAATACCAGTGATATGTGTAAGGATAGCACCACCAAACTTGTCGGCTACTTTACCAAAAAGCACTCGCATAGCAGAGCTGATAAGAGGGCCATAGAAGGCGTAGTGCAGTGGCTCAAGCGTATTGTCTAATGGTACGTACATATTCTTAATCATTAATGGGAATGCAGCAGAAAGACCTGCAAAAATACCAAAAGTCATAATATATGTAACAGTGCAGTACCAAGTGTGCTTGTCGCCAAAGATGTCTAACTGTTCTTTAAATGATGCTTTTACAGGAATACTCTTCAGTGAGAACCAAGCCCAAATACCTACTAAGAAAAGCGGCAATACATAGATGAACGCCACGTTTTCTAAGAAAATAGTTTTACCGGTAGTCAATACTGTTTCTCCTCCTCCTAAGAAAGAGAAGATACTTAGGCTGATAACGATAGGCGAAAGCAGCTGTACAAGGCTCACCCCAAAGTTTCCTACCCCAGCCTGTATCCCTAAAGCGGTACCTGATAGGCGTTTAGGGAAGAACAAAGAAGTAGAAGGCATATAAGACGAGAAATCACCTCCACCAATACCTAGTAAGAAGCCTATCAGCATAAAGTAGCCGTAAGATGAACTAGGATCCATTACTGCAAAGCCTAGCATTAGCAAGGGGATAATCTTTAGCAATGCACTGATAGACACTACTTTTTGTGTTCCGAAAATAGGAATTAAAAAAGTGTTCAATATACGCAAAAGACCTCCTGCCAATCCTGGCATAGCAGCTAACCAAAATAGTTGGTCATCACTGAACTGAAAACCTATTTTTGGTAACTGTACTACTACAGCACTATACAGAAACCAACACGCAAACGACATTGTAAGCGCAATAGTAGTAATTGTAAGCGTTCTATTCGCTATTTTTTTACCTGTAGATTGCCAGAAAGCTTCATTTTCTGGCTCCCATTTTTCTAACCATTTACTCATATGTAATTAATTCTAAATTGTGAATTTTCAAAAATTATTCAATTTTATTTTGTAGCTCTGGAGCTGCTTTTTTGTTTAGTTTGTTGATAGTGCGATGCATCCAGTACAAGCACACAGCTGAAGTGAAGAACACGAATATCCACGAGCTTGTCCATAAGCCGGTAAAGTCGAGTAGGTAACCAAAGAGGATAGGGCCTATAAAGCCTCCAAGCCCTCCGATAAGTCCTACCATACCCCCTACAATACCAACCTCATTAGGGAAGTATTCTGGTATGTATTTGTATACAGCAGCTTTTCCGATACCCCACATAATACCAATGAGAATTACTAAGATAGTGTATACCCATAAATGTGCCTCAAATTTGATAAGCGTTTGTCCTTGGGCTATTACCTCTTTTTTCTTCACTTGTTGATTTTCTTTTACGAGGGCTTCTTGCCAAGAATAGCTTTTTGGGAAAATGTAATTACCGTCTTTTATTTCAGGTTTTTCTGTTAGTTGTATTACTTCACCAGTGGCGAGGGTAATAGCATTTCCTTCTACTTTTTCTACAGTAGTATTCTTTTTAGCTGCAACTCCTTTTCCTGGAGTAAGGATTTCCATCTTAGGAAGCATTAGCAATCCACCTATGATAAGTGAAGAAAGGAGAACCCAATGCATTACGGCGCGAGCGCCAAACTTATCTGACAGATAGCCTCCTAAGGCTCTGATTACTCCACTAGGCAAGCTAAAAGCAGAAGCAAGCATACCTCCTAATATTAAAGTAGTGCTATATACGTTGATGTAGTAAGGTAATAACCATTGTGAGAAAGCTACAAACAGACCAAACACTAAGAAGTAGTACAAGCCAAAACGCCATACCCTTGTTGATTTAAGAGGAGTGAGCATTTCGTGCATTGACTTAGGGGCTTGAGCTGCTTTTTTGTTTTTAGTAAATAGCAAAAATGCTAATCCCATTATTAAAATTACAACCCCATAGATTACAGGTAGCCAACGCCATCCTTCGGGGTCGTTAGCTGTAAGCATTTTGAGCAATGTAGGGGCTAAAAAGGTAGTAATAGCAGCACCTGCATTTCCCATACCAAAAATACCAAGAGCACGCCCTTGCCAGTTCTTAGGATACCATACCGAAGTAAAGGCTACTCCTACGGCAAAACCTGTACCTACCATACCGAAAAGAATACTCAAGATGAAGTACATCCAATACGAATTGACAAAGTGCATCAAAAAGAAAGGAATCGCACAGAAAATGAGTAGTGAACTAAATACAGGTTTACCTCCGTATTTATCGGTTAACATCCCCATTAAGGGTCTGAAAATAGAGCCAGAGAGTATCGGTAAGCCCAATAGCCAACCGGTCTCTACCACACTCCAATTGAAAACACTGTTGTCTACTAAATAGGTTACTAATACCCCATTGAGTGTCCAACACGCAAAACAAATAGTGAATGCTAAGGTGTTTAACGTCAGCACAAAGTGAGACGTACGTAAAGATGTTGTAGAATTCATTATATTAAAAAAACTATTTAAGTATTAATCTGGGTGCAAAAATAGAACTTTTCTTGTAAAAGAAAAATAAAAGATAAAAAAAGATAATGATTTTTATGTTAATTCTTTGTACAAAGCCTCATACATAGGTATTATTTTATTCTCGTCAAAACGTTCAGCTACCTTGCGTGCGTCTTTTTTGAATTGTGCTAAGCGCGTGGTATCTTCTAATATATAGATAGCTCTTGCTGCCATTGTAGCTACATCTCCTATAGGACATAAATAGCCTGATACTCCCTCTTCATTTACTTCAGACAAGCCTCCGGCATTGCTTGATACTACGGGGACGCCCGCTGCCATTGCCTCTAAGGCTGAAAGTCCAAAACTTTCTGATGCAGAGGGCAATAAAAACAAATCTGACATACAAAGTATGCGGTCTATATCTGAGGTATTTCCTAAGAAAAGAACTTTGCTTTTGATACCCAAATCTTTACACAGTTGGTCGGCAGTCTCTCTTTCGGGGCCATCGCCTACCATTATTAACTTAGCAGGTAGTTGCTGCTGTATGCCGTAAAAAACTCTTACTACATCATCTACACGTTTTACTTTTCTAAAGTTGCTTATATGAGTTACTATCAACTCATTAGGTTTTGCCATTACCGATCGTTTGCACGGAATTATTTCGTTAGGTTTCTTTAAATCTATAAAGTTAGGGATTACCTTTATGTCTTTATGTACGTTAAAAAGTCTGAGTGTGTCTTGCTTTAGGCTTTCTGATACTGAGGTTACTACATCTGACTCATTTATGCTAAAAGTTACTGCTTCTTTATAGGTAGGGTGATTGCCTACTAAAGTAATATCAGTACCGTGTAAGGTAGTTACCATAGGTACTTCTATCCCTTCGCGTTTGAGCATCTGCTTAGCCATATAGCCTGCGTATGCGTGTGGAATAGCGTAGTGTACGTGCAGTATATCGATGTTATAGGTTTTTACTACGTATGCCATTTTGCTTGAGAGGGCTAACTCGTATGGCTGGTAGTGAAATAGGGGGTATTCTTCTACGTGCACTTCGTGAAAATGGATATTCATCTCTAAGAAATCCAATCGTACAGGGTAACTATAGGTTATAAAATGCACTTGGTGCCCTTTGCGGGCTAAGGCTACTCCCAACTCAGTGGCAACTACGCCACTCCCCCCAAAAGTAGGGTAGCATACTATTGCTATGTTCATATCTTTTAAATTAAAAAATTAGGTCAAGCATATTGCCTGACCTAAAAATAAATCATTCTATACTATTATTTTGATTTTCCTTGGTTAGCTACACTGTTGATAGCAGCAGCTATAGCTTCTTGGTCGCCTAAATAATAGTGTTTGATAGGCTTTAAGTTAGCATCGAGCTCGTATACCAAAGGCACTCCGGTAGGAATGTTCAATTTTAGTATTTCTTCTTCTGAAAGACCATCTAAGTATTGTACTAACGAACGCAAGCTGTTACCGTGTGCAGCTATGATTACGCTTTTGCCAGCTTTGATATCTGGAGCAATAGATTCAAACCAGATAGGTAGCATACGGTCATAGCAGTCTTTTAAGCTTTCACCTGGAGTTTTTTGTTCTTTGCTTAGGGCAGCATAACGGCGGTCGTGTGATGGGTGACGCTCGTCGCTTTCTTCGATGAAAGGTGGACGTACATCATAAGAGCGTCTCCACAATAGCACTTGGTCTTCGCCATATTTAGCAGCAGTTTCAGCTTTGTTTAAGCCTTGTAGTGCTCCGTAACTCTTTTCGTTGAGACGCCAGCTTTTATAGGTAGGTACCCATAGGTCGCCCATAGCTTCTAAAGCGTTGTTAAGAGTTTTGATAGCGCGTTTTAGTACAGAGGTGTAAGCTACATCAAATTTGAAGCCTTCTTCTTTCATTACACGACCTGCTTCGCGTGCTTCTTGTACTCCTTGCTCTGTTAAATCTACATCTTGCCACCCTGTGAATAGGTTGAGCTTGTTCCATTCACTTTGTCCGTGGCGTAAAAGTACTACTTTATACATATATTTCTAAAAATTTATTTTATTATTCTTCTTTATTACCTCCTAATCCTTTTAAGAAATTACCTAATTGCTTTTTAGCTTCTTTCTTGGCCTCTTCTTTGGCACGCTCTTTCACATCATTTTTCACCTTGGTAAGGGTACTGTCTTTGTTCTTCATTAGTCCGCCTATAGCATTGGTTACTTCGGCAGCAGTGCCAGTACCTGTTTTAGTAGCTATTGCATCGCGGAGGGCGTCAGTACCCTTGTTAGCAAGATTATTGATTTGGTTTTTAGCTATTTGGGTAGCTAAATCTTTTACTACAGTCTTGATGTCAGTGCTTACCTCTGGCTTTTTAAAGGTACCCCCTACAGTAGCTACTACAGGTAAGTTGGTTATCTTCTTTTGGTTTTCAGGGGTTAACTTAGTGAGTAGGTTTTCAGCTTCTTTGCCCAACATTTGAGGAGGTACATTGAAGAGGAGCTTATAGTTCATTTGTTGGTCGAAACCATGACTACCTGCTACTTCTATAGCTACATCTTTGTATTTTAGGGTGAAAGGTTTAATTTTCACTTTTCCATCTTCAAAATCAACGGCTGCTTTTAGATCTTTTAGGTTTAGATTTGATAGGTTAAGCCCAGTAAACTGAGAATCTAAAGCAGAAAGTAGGGGAGAGGCTTCGCTTACTACCTTTGAGTCGATAAGAGAGGCGAATAGGTCGCCCGAAATAGTGTTGATTTCAGGGGTTAAGTCAGATTTTAGCTTTCCTTTTACCTTTATTACAGTATTTACTTTTCCTTGTACTACCTTAGCTATAGGAGCTATCTTTTCGAGCATAGTTATTTGAGTGAAAGCCTCGGCTATATTTAATTTGCTAAGATTTAGATTTACGTCAAAAGTAGGTGTTGCTTCTTTGGTTGAAACATCTCCAGCAAGAGCTATATTACCACCAAAGATATCTGTTTTTAGGTTTTCTAAAGCTACTTTTTCATCTTTGATGATGAGCTTGCCTGATACGTTGCTCAGTGTTAGATTGTCGTATAACACAGTACCAGCTTTGGCACTAAGGGTACAGTCTAAGAAAGCAGGTACTTTGATAGCTGATGCGGTAGTGCTACTTTGTGTAGCTTTGGTAGTTGTAGCAGTAGCCGTTGTAGCTGGACTACTAGCCGTAGCAGGCTGCATAAAATCATTGACTACTAATTTGTTAGATGATAGATTGAAGTTTCCTTTTAGTATTTCTTTCTTGAAAACAAATCCGTATAGATTGTCTATAGTACCATTTAAATGCAGGTCGGTGTTGCCAGTGCGAGCATCAAAAGCAGAAAGCCCTATGTGTGAAGGATTGAAAGCCATACTAAGTTGGTCTATATGAAAAGGTTTAACAAACTCTTCGCCCTCATATACAAATTGCGATAATGATAGGTTGCCTTGAGCCTTGATATTTTGGTAGTTTTTTGTTTCTACAGACTTCATATCGAGCTGTGTTGCTATATCAGCTTTTAGGATACCCGCTAACTTCTTGTCTAATGAAATAGGGTAAGCCTGTGATAGGTTGGCTAAGTTGATAGTTCCTTTGGCAGCTAGATCAACAAAAGGATTCACTAACATATTGCTGACATTTGCTTTTGCCCAGAATACATCTTGGTCTATGCGCATCGCAAATTTATTGAGATTCACTTTGGTGTCATTAGTAATACCCGTAGCATTGTTTACTTTTAAATCTATACTAATGTCTTTAATAGTTTTTGGTAAATCGGGGTATTTGACAGTAGCGTTATCAGCAAACATTTCGAGTCCAAAAGTAGGGATTTTGTCGCCTACCATATCGCCTTTGGCAAATCCTTTTAGGGTGAGATTGCCCGTAGTTTTTACGTTTTCAATACTTTTACTATATTCCTCTGGTATAAGGGCTAAAAAGTTCTGAAAAGTATTAGTAGGAGTGCTAAAAGTAAGGTCGTAGCGTTGCCCTTCTTCTAAAAGCTGAATAAAGCCATTAAAAACTAAGTCTAAACGGTTTACTGTAGCTTTATTCTCTTTAAAAGTGTATTTTTGATTCTTTAGGTCGATGCCTAATAAGGCTTGTAGCGTGATAGGCACACGATTCATAAAAGTACTTTTGTCCATTGCAAAAGTAAGGTTTGCCTTAGTTTGGGTGTCTAAGTCGAGTACCTCTTCTGCGAAATTCCCTTTCCCACTGTGGTAGATGTCAGCTATTTCCATAAATATATTGCCATCGTCCATCTTAAAGGTGAATTTCAGATTTTCAACATTATAGCTTTGTATGTCTAACTTGATAGGAGCTGATTCCTCTTCAGGAGTATCTGATGGGATAGCAATATCGAAGTTGCCAGCCCCCTCTTTATTGAAATGAATATAGGCTGAAGCGTCTTTTACATTAGCGCCTAATAGGTTATAGTTGCCTGCCATTAAGTCTTTTACACTTAGGGTAACATCAATATGCTTGGCAGCAAAAAGCGTATCGCCCACGAAAGGTTCTTTGTTTACTAAGGCAAAATCGCTAAGGGTTATCTGTGCTTTTGGGAAACTCTTAAAGAGACTGATATCTACATCAGCCAATGATAGATTGGCTTTTAAGTTTTTGTTCACCATTTCGATGACTTTTTCTTTGATAGTATCTTTGAAGAAATAAGGAATAGCCACCATTGCCCCTAGAAGCACTACTAGCGTAATTCCGCCCCATTTAAATATTTTTTTTACTATCTTCATATTTTTTCTTTTTTTACAGGGCAAAAGTAATAAATAATTATCAATTAACAAGTAGTAATTGACAATTTTTTTCATAATCCAAAATTCAAAATTCTGAATTATTTATTATCTTTGCCGCAAATTATAGAAAATAATGTCAGTACAAGTAACTAATTTAACGAAAATATACGCACAACAGATAGCTGTTAATAAGATAAACTTTCAGCTGCAGAAGGGTGAAATTACAGGCTTTTTAGGTCCGAATGGCGCTGGTAAATCTACCACAATGAAGATGATTACAGGGGCGCTAACTCCTACAGAGGGGAGCATCAGTATCAATGGTATAGATATGCTAAAGCAACCTATTGAGGCACAAAAGATGATAGGCTACCTGCCTGAGCACAACCCTCTGTATACTGAGATGTACGTGCGCGAATATTTGAGTTTTACAGCAGATTTGTACCCTAAAGTGCCTAAGAGTAGGGTAGAAGAGGTCATCGCTCTTACAGGGCTTACGCCAGAGAGCAATAAGAAGATAGAAGCCCTTTCTAAGGGTTATCGCCAGCGGGTAGGTTTAGCTTCAGCTCTTATTCACGACCCCGAAATATTGATTTTAGACGAACCTACTACAGGACTAGACCCAAATCAGTTAGTAGAAATACGCCATATTATCAAAGAGCTAGGTAAAACTAAAACCATCTTGCTATCTTCGCATATTATGCAAGAGATACAAGCGGTAGCCGATAGGGTGATAGTACTTCATAAGGGTAATATAGTGCTAGATAAGCCAATGAAAGCCCTACAAGGCAAAGAACAGATAATAGAGGTAGCTTTTGATTTTAGAGTAGAAGAACGATTATTGCGCAATCTCCCTGATATAGTTGCCGCTACTAATGTTTATGATTTTCTGTATCAATTGCAGTTTAGTACTTCAGAAGATATGCGCCCCGCTGTATTTGACTTTGCTAAAGAAAACGGGCTTAAAATACTTCAAATTAACCATAAGCACAACGATTTAGAAGAGCTTTTTATCAGTCTTACGAAATAGAGACGAGAGACCAAAATTTAAAGACGAAAGACGAGGGTGTGATGCTCTCGTCTTTCGTTTTTTGTATTTCTCTTTTACATTAGAATTCTGATGTAAAATGCAGCTTTAAGCTAGGGTATTTTTGCTTTACCATTTCTATAGAGAAAGCCGAATCGGCTAAAAACACCAACTGCTGCTGTTTATCTCTTGCTAAATACTTCTGCTTTACCCTTAAGAAATCTACATATTCAGGGTCTTTAGGGTTATCTGGTGCTTCTACCCAACAAGCCTTATAAATAGGGAAATTCTCGTAACTACACTTTGCCCCATATTCGTGTTCTAAACGATACTGAATTACCTCATACTGCAAGGCTCCTACTGTACCAATTACCTTTCTGCCATTGAAGTCTAAGCGGAAGAGCTGTGCTACCCCCTCATCCATTAGCTGATCGATACCTTTTTCTAATTGTTTTGACTTTAGTGGGTCAGCGTTGTTAATATACCTGAAATGCTCAGGTGAGAAGCTTGGTATTCCTTTGAAATGCAATACTTCTCCCTCAGTTAATGTATCACCTATTTTGAAATTACCAGTATCGTGTAGCCCTACTATATCGCCTGCATATGAGATGTCTACCACCTCTTTCTTCTCAGCAAAAAAAGCATTTGGACTTGAGAACTTCAGCTTCTTGCCTAAACGGGTGTGTAGATATGGCTTGTTGCGCTCGAAAGTACCTGATACTATTTTTACAAACGCCAAACGGTCGCGGTGGTTAGGATCCATATTAGCGTGGATTTTGAATACAAAGCCCGTAAAAGTAGCCTCTTCGGGGCGTACTTCTCTCTCCTCGCTGGCTTTAGGACGAGGTGAGGGAGCAATCTCTACAAAGCAATCTAACAACTCGCGTACCCCAAAATTGTTTAGTGCCGACCCAAAGAATACCGGCTGTTGCTCTCCTCTTAGGTAAGCCTCTCTGTCGAAAGTAGGATATACCTCATATACCAACTCTAAATCGCTGCGCAGGTTGGCAGCTGACTGTTCAGAGATGATTTTCTCTAACTCAGGACTGTTTATATCGTCAAACGAGATAGTTTCTTCTATATTCTTGCGGCTATCACCCGAAAAAAGATTGATATTCTTTTCCCAGATATTGTAAATACCTTTGAAATCGTAGCCAATACCTATAGGGAAGCTTAAAGGCGTTACCTTTAGTCCGAGTTTTTGCTCTACTTCGTCTAACAGGTCGAAAGCATCTTTACCTTCTCGGTCTAACTTGTTGATAAACACAATCATAGGTATATTGCGCATACGGCATACCTCTACCAATTTCTCTGTTTGCTCCTCAACCCCTTTAGCTACGTCTACCACTACTATTACGCTGTCTACTGCTGTAAGAGTACGAAAGGTGTCTTCGGCAAAATCTTTGTGGCCAGGGGTGTCCAAGATATTGATTTTGTGCTGTTTGTAATTGAAAGCCAATACTGAAGTAGCGACAGAGATACCTCTCTGGCGTTCTATCTCCATAAAGTCAGAAGTAGCTCCTTTTTTTATCTTGTTGCTTTTTACCGCACCAGCCTCTTGGATAGCTCCCCCAAAGAGTAGCAATTTTTCAGTAAGCGTAGTTTTACCCGCATCGGGGTGAGAGATAATGCCAAAAGTACGGCGCTTTTGTATTTCTTGTTCTAAAGACATATTAATCAGGAAATTAGCAAATTTGTGAATTATCAAATTTGAGATTGAGGGTGCAAAAGTAATGAAATAAATGCAAATAGAAAAATTTTGCAGGCAAGCTGAGAGGATTGGGAAGGCTGAGAAGGCTGGGAGGAATGAGAAAATTGAAATAGATTATGAATAGAACTGGAGTAGGATATTTTTCTGGTTTTTAGGCGGCAATTAGACGTTTATACTTTGCTCATCTTTCGGTAATCCTTCGGTGATCCTGTATCCTTCCTATATCTAAAGTAAAGGGAAGGTATAGAAGAAAATTTTTCTGAAAGAGCTGAAAAGGCTGGGAGGGCTGGGAGGATTGGGAAGGCTAGTAGGATTGAGAGGGCTGGGACGAGTGTGACAGGTGAGACAGGTGGGACGAGTGGGACAGGTGGGACGAGTGGGACAGGTGGGACGAGTGGGACAGGTGAGAGGGCTGAATTGGTAAATTGACAATTTTTTTGTGTTTGCCTAAAATGCTAATTGACAAATTTGCTAATTTGCTAATTATGTTATACCTTTGCAAAATAAAACAGAATTATATGAAGAAAATAAGTATTATTGCTTTGTTGCTAATTGTTTTTTCCTGCAAAACTAATCCTTTTACAGGGAAGAGTACTCTGAACTTTATGCCTAATAGCAAGGTTTTTCCGATGGCTTTTAGTCAATATTCTACTTTTTTGCAGTCGAATAAGGTGATAACCAATACTAATGACGCCCAAATGGTGAAAAGAGTGGGTGAGCGTATTGCTAAAGCGGCTAAGTTATGGCTCGACACTAACGGCTATAAGGGGTATTTAGACGATTACAGATGGGAATACAACTTGGTAGATAGTCCTGAAGTGAACGCTTGGTGTATGCCAGGGGGCAAAATAGTGGTGTATACAGGTATTTTGCCGATCACTAAGAACGAAGCAGGGTTGGCAGTAGTGATGGGACACGAGGTAGCCCACGCATTAGCTGACCACGGTGCACAACGTATGAGTGCTAGCACCCTACAACAAATAGGAGCCATAGCAGGTTCGCTTGCCCTACAAAGTAGCAAATATGCCGAATACACTGACCAATTTATGATGGCTTACGGCTTAGGTTCAAACTTAGGAGTGATGTTGCCTTTCAGTCGCTCTAACGAAACAGAAGCTGATGCTATTGGTATTCAGATTATGGCTATCGCAGGTTATGACCCCTCAGAAGCTCCTGAACTATGGAAACGAATGAGCGCTAAGAAAAATGGAGCTAGTACCTCTAGCCTCCTCAGTACGCACCCTTCAGATGAGTCGCGTATTAAAAACCTAACCCAATTAGTACCAAAAGCAAGAGCTGAAGCTGCTAAATTTGGTGTGACAAGTTTTAAATAATTAGCCAATTTGCCAATTCATAAAAATCGACGAATTAATAAAAATTATGCAACAGTATTACGACAAAATCAATGAGACGGCTCGTATTATACAGTCGTACATTACAGAACATACCCCAGAATTTGCTATTATCTTGGGGTCAGGACTTAGTAAATTAGAAGATGAAGTAGAAGTAATTTCGGAAATTAAGTACCAAAATATACCTAACTTTCCGAAATCAACTGTTTCAGGGCATAAAGGCAAGCTGATTTATGGTAAAATTCAGAACCGTTATGTGCTGATGATGGCAGGACGCGTACACTATTACGAAGGTTACTCTATGCAAGAGGTTACTTTCCCTATTCGCGTATTTGCTCAGTTAGGCATTAAACGACTTATACTCTCGAACGCTTCAGGAGGGGTAAATCCTAACTTTTCTATAGGTGATGTGATGATTATTCGCGACCATATCAACCTTTTCCCTGAACACCCTTTGCGCGGTAAAAATTTAGATTTATACGGAGTTCGCTTTCCGGATATGAGCAAGCCTTATAGCCACGCAATGATAGCAGAGTTAGAAAAAATAGCTCAGGAAAACAATATCAAAGTGCAAAAAGGGGTATATGTAGGATTGCAAGGGCCTTCTTTTGAAACACCTGCTGAATATGGTATGGTGCGCATTTTAGGAGGTGATGCCGTAGGTATGAGTACCGTGCCTGAGGTGATAGTAGCACGCCACCAACTGATGGAGGTTTGCGCTCTCTCGGTAATTACTGATTTAGGAGGGCCTGAAATATCGCCTGATGTATCGCACGAAGAGGTACTTAATGCTGCTAATATAGCAATGCCTAATGTGATATTATTGGTGAAAAACTTGATTAAGAATTATAAATAGGTATTAGTTTATTAGGTGTTAGTGGTACTACCTACTAACACCTAATACCTAAAATCTGACGACTGGCTAAATGGCGCATTTAAAACATATCCGCAAATATTTTTTCAAATACAAATACCATCTACTGCTCGGTATCTTAATTACCGTAGTGTCGCGCATATTTTCACTATTTATGCCCCGCTACGTGAAAAATTCTATAGCAGCTATTGAGCAATTTGCTCGTTCTACCAATAAAGATGCTGCGCAAATGACTTCTTTGCTCATAGAGTACGCACTTATTATCATCGGTACCACCATTATTTCGGCTGTTCTGATGTTTTTTATGCGTCAACTCATTATCAATGTATCTCGTTATATAGAATACGATATGAAAAACGAGATTTTTTTGAAGTATGAGCAGCTTTCACTTAGTTTTTACAAACGTAATAGGGTAGGTGACCTGATGAACCGCATTAGTGAAGATGTGTCGAAAGTGCGTATGTATGCAGGGCCTGCCATTATGTATAGTGTGCAGACTATTACCCTCTTTGCTTGTGTTATTCCGCTGATGTTTATCATTTCGCCTAAGCTTACCCTTTATACTCTCATTCCGCTGCCTATTCTCTCTTTGCTAATTTATAAAATGAGCAAGAAGATAAATATAGAAACGATGAAAGTACAAGCCTATCTTTCAGATCTTTCTACTTTTGCTCAAGAAACGTTTTCAGGTATAGGGGTTATCAAAGCCTATACTAATGAAGCTGCTACTAATGCCCAGTTGGCGGTGCTGGCTGAAGATGGGAGACAGAAGAGTATTAAACTCGCTAAGATACAAGCCTTTTTTATTCCTACTATGATACTGATGATAGGGCTTAGCCTTATCTTTGTGATTTTTATAGGAGGGCGTTTGTATTATTTGGGAGAAATACAGTCGATTGGGGTGATTGTAGAGTTTAGTATTTACGTGATGATGCTCACTTGGCCTGTAGCGACAGTGGGTTGGGTGAGTTCTATTGTGCAACAAGCGGAAGCCTCTCAGAAGCGCATCAATGAATTTCTTTCGGAAGTCCCCCAAATACGCAATTTCACTGCTACACCTACCCCTATAAGAGGCGATATAGCCTTTAAAAATGTTTCTTTCCGCTATGAAGATACAGGGATAGAGGCTCTTAAGGAGGTGTCGTTTCAGATAGAAAAAGGACAAACTGTAGCGATTATTGGCAAGACAGGTAGCGGCAAGACGACCTTATTAGACCTTATCGCGCGTATGTATGAGGCTACTGAAGGCGAAGTGTGTATTGATGGACAGCCTGTGCAACAGCTTAACTTACATAGTTTGCGCGAAGCTATCTCGGTAGTGCCACAAGAGAATTTCCTTTTTTCTGATACTATCCGAAATAATTTGCGCTATGGCAATAATGCTACAGATGAAGAGATAGTGGCTGCCTGTGAAAAGGCGGTAGTACATCATAATATTGTGGAATTTACTCATCAGTACGATTCGATATTGGGTGAACGGGGCGTGTCGCTCAGTGGAGGACAACGCCAGCGGGTAGCTATAGCCAGAGCCCTACTTAAACCGGCTGAAATCTATTTGCTTGACGATTGTTTGTCGGCAGTAGATACTGATACCGAAGAGAAAATACTTACCAACCTACGCGATACCCTAAAAGGCAAAACCGTGATTATCGTAAGTCATCGTGTATCAATTACTAAGTATGCAGATAAAATACTGATGCTTGATAAAGGGAGATTAGTAGAACAAGGCAATAAAGAAGAACTATTAGCACGAAATGGGGCATTCAAAGCCTTTTATGACACCCAAACGATATGATAGAAGAAAACAAAACTACCTATCAGCAACTGTTGCAGTGTGCTGAGCAAAAGTATCATCAGAAGTTGCCTTTTGTGTGCTACCGCTTACCGCAACACCCCTCAGTAGTGGTGAGGTGGCAAGAGCAGCCGACGCTTAATGTTTTTGATTTAAAAGAAGCGATTGAGGGCTTTGTGTTCGCACCTTTTCGCTCTAATCACCCTTCGGTATTTATCCCTTTTGATGAGCGTACAACCTTAATAAGTGATACCCCTCAAGGAGATGCAGAAAACATAACAACCCATACACCTATAGAGACTGAAGCTGATAGACAAGCACATCTTAACTTAGTAGCCCAAGCCATAACTGCTATACAAGCAGGGGCTTTTGAGAAAGTAGTGCTTTCGCGCAAAATAACCCTTGCTAAGCCTGCTTGTCCGTTTAAGAGTTTTACTAATATGCTGCTGCGTTATCCTTCGGCTTTTTCCTATCTGTTTTATCACCCACAGGTAGGTATGTGGTTGGCGGCTACCCCTGAAACGCTGCTATATCATCGCCAAGGTGATTTTCGCACAATGGCGTTGGCAGGTACTAAGATAGGGGATAAGCAGTGGCAGCCTAAAGAACGCGAAGAACAACAGATAGTTACTGATACTATTGTATCGCAATTGCAACCGTATGCTACGACCCTAAAAGTAACTGACCCTCATACTGTGTGTGCAGGCAGTGTGCAGCACCTCTGTACTGAGATAAGCGGTACATTACCCACAGATAAGGTAAACGAAGCGATACAGCGTTTGCATCCTACCCCTGCTGTCTGTGGTTATCCTACCGATAAGGCACGCACTTTTATCATAGAACACGAGCTTTATGATAGGGAGTATTATACAGGCTACTGCGGCCTTATAGAGGGTACGAAAATGGCTGCCTTATACGTTAATTTACGCTGTATGCAGATAGACAGCCAGCATACTTATCTGTATGTAGGAGGAGGTATCACTAAGGACTCTATCCCTCAGAAGGAATATGAAGAGACCCAGAATAAAGCCCAGACAATGAAGATGATTTGCTAAGTTAGTCGTTAGTGTTTAGTCGTTAGTCGTTAGAAAGCGACTAAATGACAAGTAACTAAAGACTAAGGACTAACGACAAGCAACTAACGACAAGCGACTAAGGGCTAACCACGAAAGACTAATGGCAAGTGACTAACGAACTAACGACTAAAAAATTATTATAAATGAAAAAAGTACTAATAGCAATGTCTGCACTGCTGATGATAGCTTGTGATAAGACAGAAGAAAAAGACACGATGATTGTAGAAGGGAACATTGACGGTTTGAAAATCGGAACTATTTACCTGCAAAAGTATGTGAATGATAAACTTACCAATATCGATTCGGTAAAAGCTGAGGGGAGTGGTAAATTCACTTTTAAATACCCTTTGAAGAGTCCTGAGGTGTTCTACATTTATTTAGATTTGAAGAAGCAAGCGGGTACTGACCTCGGTGACCGCCTGATGTTCTTTGGAGAACCTACTACTATTCAGATTAACAGCTCTTATGATATGTTTGAAATAAAGGCTAAGATTAATGGTTCTACTTCGCAGAAAGAGTATAATGAATATGCCCACGTGATGCGTCAGTTTAGTATGCGCAATGCTGAACTTTTAGAAAAGCAAGTTAATGCTTTCAAAGAAGGTAATACTGCTCTTACGGACTCGCTTAATGCAGTTTCAGAGAAGAATAACTTCCGTCGCCACCTTTTTGTACTTAACTATGCGCTTACTCACCCAGAATCATATATTACTCCTTATGTAGTGTTAGTTGATGCGCCTAATACCCGAGTGAAATACTTAGATTCTATTTATGGTAAGCTTTCTAAAGATGTAGCTGCTTCTACCTATGGAAAAGAGTTTAAAACTTATATAGAAGTAGCCCGAAAAGCAGAAAGAGAAAGAGCTGCAAAAGAAGCCGAAGACACAAAAACACCAGAACCTAAGAATGAATAAATTAAAAAGAGCTGTCTCATCGTTTTTGAGACAGCTCTTTTTTTATTATTAAAATCTTCCATATAATATACGCCGTAACCACCCTACATACCTAACCAAGCGTTGCACACCGTCGCAACAGAGTATTGCTATTATAACAAAAATAGCTATATTCAGATAGAACATATCACCTATATACGTTTTGATATAAGGAACTAGAAAATGGAAATAGTAATGGGTGACATATATTTCTAACGAAATACCGCCTAAGTATTGCAGACATTGGGTTGTGCGAGCCGATAGTGGGTTGCGTAGGCTTATAATCTGTTGCCATACCACATAGGTAGCTGCAATGCCTGTCAGTGCTAAGGCGTAGAGCCTAACAGAGTAGAGCAAGAATGACGATGCAGAAATAGGGAAGAGTAGGAGCAGAGGGAAAAGCCCTACACTTGCCCAACCTATAGGTTTTATAACTCTCATAGATTGGGGTTCGTATTTATGGGTGAGATAACCTAACCCAAAATACAAAAAGTACCAACACAATTCAGGAAGTCCGTAATAAGGAGCTTGCGCCCCTGTGATACGGTGTATGAAGATAATTATACTCCACAAACCTATCATTGCCCATACTTCTCTTCCTTTGCTTACTTTTAATGCGATATAGAGCAATACGCATTCCCAAAACAAAAGCCATAAAAACCACATTCCTTGGGTGGGGTCGTGTATGAGTATTTTGAGGTAATGCCCTACTTTTTCAATATCAAAAAGATACTTATGATAGGCAGCTGAAATGAGAAACCATACAAAAAACGGAATTACTAATACTTGAAACCGCTTGAGCAAGTTCATTTCACCACGTTTATTAAAACTTACATAGCCAGATAGAAACATAAATAGCGGCATATGAAAAGCGTAGATAGTGGTATAGAGCGGCTGACTGCGGTCATCGCCAGAAAACCACTGACAGGCGTGCCCTATCACTACCAAAATGATGGTAAAACCTTTGAGTACATCGATGAGAGGATTGCGTTCTTTCATAATAAATTACGTTAATTACTACTCAATCTAAATACGTATTTGATAGTATTTCTTAATTTAAATTGTTTCTAATCGTTATACGTACTACCTTTGCCCCGTGATTTAATAGCAATAGCTTTTGAATGACAGAGTTGAACCATAAAGATTATTTAATTTAGAATTATTTTTTGTCGGTAAGCGATGTGAATCGTTTACCGATTTTTTTTGCTATACATTGAAGCGGAAGTGCATAATATCACCATCTTTCACTATATATTCTTTGCCCTCAACACGCATTTTGCCAGCTTCTTTTACTTTGGCTTCGCTACCATAGGTAATGAAGTCGTCATAAGCGATTACCTCAGCGCGTATAAAGCCTTTTTCGAAGTCGGTGTGGATGACACCTGCCGCTTGAGGAGCTGTGTCGCCCTTATGTATCGTCCAAGCACGAACCTCTTTTACTCCAGCAGTGAAGTATGTTTGTAGGTTTAGTAAGTGATAAGCCGCACGTATCAGTTTAGAAGCTCCGGGTTCTTCTAAACCTATATCTTCTAAAAACATTTGACGCTCTTCATAACTTTCTAATTCGGTAATGTCAGCCTCTGTAGCTACGGCTAATACTATTACTTCAGCGTCCTCATTTTTTACTACTTCTTTTACTTTTTCGACGTAAGCATTACCATTTTTAGCTGACTTTTCATCTACATTGCACACATATAGTACAGGTTTAGCCGTTAGCAACTGAAAGCTGTCTAATAGTTCTTTCTCTTCCTCATTTACTTGTAAGGAACGAGCCGATAGACCTGTTTGTAAAGTTTCTTTGATACGATTGAGTAACTCCATTTCTTTAGCCGCTTTCTTATCGCCTGCTTTAGCCGCACGAGTTACTTTTTCTAAGCGTTTTTCTACAGTTTCAAGGTCTTTTAGTTGTAGTTCGATATCTATAGTTTCTTTGTCGCGTATGGGGTCTACACTGCCATCTACGTGGACTATATTATCGTTGTCGAAACAACGCAGTACGTGTATGATGGCGTGGCACTCGCGTATATTGCCTAAAAATTGGTTACCTAAGCCTTCTCCTTCGCTAGCCCCTCTTACTAAGCCGGCTATATCTACTATTTCAACAGTGGCGGGTAGTACGCGTTCGGGTTTCACAAGGGCTTCGAGTTTCTCTAAGCGCGGATCGGGTACGTTTACTACTCCTAAGTTAGGTTCTATAGTACAAAAAGGGAAGTTAGCACTTTGTGCTTTTGCATTAGATAAACAATTAAATAAAGTGGATTTGCCTACATTAGGCAGTCCTACAATTCCTGCTTTCATATTATGAATTAATTTTGAATTTTATGTCTGTTTTTTATAAGTCGTAAGCTGATGCGGTTGAAGCGATAGAGCAAGCATACGGCAGCAGTGGTAAGTCCTACTAATAAGCCTATCCAGATGCCTATATTGCCTAATGAGGTATGTACCCCTAATACATAAAGAATAGGGAAGGCAATAAGCCAATAAGCTATAAAGGTGATGTACATTGGTACTTTAGCATCTTGTAACCCACGTAAAGCCCCTAAAGCTGTTACCTGCAAACCGTCAGAGATTTGGAAGATAGCGGCTATTAGTAGTAAGTTAGCTGCTTCGGCTATTACCAAACTGTTATTAGCGGCTTTTTCAGCATTGTCCATCTCTAAGTATAGCGAAGGTAACCAATCGCGTAGGACAGCTAAGAGAGTAGCAAAAAATACTTGGGTACAAAGTACTAATAAGAATACAGAGATGGCTACTCTGCGCAGGTTGGCGTAGTTTTTAGCTCCTAACTGATTGCCTACACGTATCATAGCAGTGATACCTAAGCCGTTTGCCACCATAAAGGTCATAGTGGATAAATTGAGGGCTATCTGGTTAGCTGATAGTTGGTTTTCGCCCAGCATACCGCTTATCCATATGGCAGCTGAGAAAACCCCTGTTTCGAAAATCATCTGTAAGCCTGTAGGTAGACCGATGTTGCTTATTTTTCTCAACATAGCTTTGCCTATATGCTTAAAGCTGATATGGGTAACGTATTCTTTGGTTTTCGGTAAGTATTTTAACATATAATACAGCATTATAGGCATTGCGATACGGGAGATGAGAGTACCTACACCTGCCCCTAATACGCCTAATTTTGGGCAACCCCAATTGCCATAGATAAAGAGATAATTGCCGAATATATTGATAAGATTTGCCAATAGGGTAACATACATAGCATATTTGGTCATTGAGAGACCATCAGCAAATTGTTTTAAGCTACTGAATACACCTAAAGGGATAAGTGAAAAGGCTACTAAGTGAGTATAGGGGACTGCCAAAGCAATTACTTTCTCACTTTGCCCTGTGATGCGCATTATAGGTTCTACAAAAAACATCAATAAGAAGAGCACTGCACTCAGTATGATATTTAGCAGCATACTGTGATTTAAAATAGACTGTACAGCTTGCTTATCGCCTGCCTCATCATTCATAGCTACTAATGAGGTAGTAGCTACAGAAAAGCCTATAGCAAACGACATTGCTATAAAGATAGCTGTATTGCCCAAGGCAGCTGCCCCCAGCTCGGTAATTCCTACCTTGCCCACCATTACATTGTCGACAAAGCCGACAAGGGTATGCCCGAGCATTCCTAATATTACGGGGTAAGCTATTTTGAAGTTGTATTTAAATTCTTTTGTGTAACTTGATAAAGACATTTTTTTAGATATTAGGGTTGTAGGTATTTAGGTGTTAGATTTCTGATATCTAACACCTAATACCTGACTTTTACTAATTAATCTCTATTTCATCAATAATATTTTTAGCACCAGCGTAAATGTCAATTACCCAAAGTACATAGCGTATATCTACGTTGATAGTGCGTTGTAATTGTTTGTCGAATATTACATCGCCTGCCATAGCTTCAATATTACCATCGAAAGCAAGCCCGATAAGTTCGCCTTTGCCATTCATCACAGGTGAACCAGAGTTACCCCCTGTAATGTCGTTATTGCTTAAGAAGTTTACGTGCATAGAGCCGTCTTTGTCTATATATCTACCGAACTCTTTTTTCTTATAGAGGTCGAGCATACGTTGAGGCATATCAAACTCAGGATCGCCTGCTTTGTATTTTGCCATTAAGGTATTGAAGGTAGTATAGAAATTCTTCTTAGCATCGGGGTTGCGCTTGTCGGCTTTTAGCGGTTTAACAGTACCATAGGTTAAGCGTAAAGTAGAGTTAGCATCAGGATAGAGTATGTTGCTTGCTTTTGAATTGCGCATACCTTGTACAAATTTTCTGTAAGCCTTGCTATAAGCGTCTTCTAAGTTAAACAATTCAGGTGATGGATTGCGGTAGCTTTCAAACAAAACTCCAGAAAGCTGTAAGATAGGGTCAGAGGCTAAGCCAGCAGCTTCTTGTTTTGCCCCTTCTTTAGCAGTTTCTTTGCTTCGGTAGATACTTTTAGCTAAAAGGTCTTCTACATACTTATTGAAATTGCCATTGTATTGAGCTTTGATAGCTTTGAGCTCTGTAGGCACATCGGTACCTTTGTTAGCGTACAGCTTTAGCATATCGGCAAGGATAGCTTTTTCTACATCTAAGTTTATTTTATCGTACTCAGATAGTAGGTTGTCTACCTTTTTATCTAATTCATCAGCAGGCATACCTCCTTTTTGAGCTCCGCTTACTAAACTAATGTAGCGTGTAGGCATTTTTATAAAGAAAGAAGCACGCCATAGCATACCTAAATAGTTCTGATCGGCTGATAGCGTGTTAGTTTTCTGGAAATAAGTGGCTAAAGTATTAAGTACATCGCCATATTCAGCTTTATTTTCAGCTTTCTTTGCCCATTTAGCAAACTTAGCTTCAGCTTTACGCTTCTTATCAGCTGTTTTATGAGCGCTAAGAGCGTCAATCATTCCTTGGCGATTTTTCCAATAGTTAGCAATGCTTGAGTATTGAGAAGCATACAATAGGCGTACCGCATCGTCTTTATCCATATAGCGTTTCATTGCATCCATAGCAGTTTTAGAGGCTTCAACCCACGCTGGATAAGCATACTTCACGTTTTGGTCTACCCAATATGAACTTTCCCAACGGTTAGTGCGCCCAGGGTAGCCCATAATCATAGCAAAATCTTTATCTTGTACCCCTTTAAGGCTTACTTTTAGGTAGCGTTTTGCTTTTAGCGGAATGTTATTAGGAGAATAAGGAGCAGCGTTGCCGTCTTTGTCGGTATATACGCGGAAGAGCGAGAAGTCGCCTGTTTGACGAGGCCATTCCCAGTTGTCGGTATCACCGCCAAACTTACCAATGCTTTCAGGAGGCGTACCTACTAAGCGCACATCTTTAAAGTCTTGATATACAAAATAGTAGTATTCATTTCCTTGGAAGAAAGGACGTACAGATACTACGTATTTACCACCTTCGCTGTTCTCTTTTTCTATCTTAGCAATTTCTTTATTTAGTGCTGCTTCGCGTTCTTTTTCGTTCATTGAAGGATTTACTACTGATAACATACGTTCAGTAACATTATCCATACGTACAAAAAAGCGCACAAAAGACTGTTTAGGCGATAGCTCTTCGTCTTTAGAACGCGCCCAAAAACCATCGCGTAGGTGGTTGTGCTCAGGAGTAGAGAGCTGAGCAATATTGCCATAACCACAGTGGTGGTTGGTTAGTACCAATCCATCTTTGGAGATGATACTCGCCGTACAACCCCCATTGAACTGCACGATAGCATCTTTTAAGCTATTGTTATTGATGCTGTAGATTTCTTGGGCAGTAAGTTGTAAACCCAATTTCTGCATATCCCTTTGGTTCAGACGTTCGATAAACATCAAGAACCACATACCTTCATCGGCTCTTGCTATAGGGACAAGTAGCAAGAAAGCCATAAGAGTCATACTTAATCTCTTCATAAAAATTGATATAATGGTTTATTAAGGGGGTAAAATTACTACCTTTTTATTAACTGACCAAATATTAATGTCTTATTAATTTTTTTTAAGCAGAGAGAAGATTAATTTTAAAGGCTTTTTGAAGAATAAGGCGCGAGTGTTTTTGCTTCTAAGTAAGGCAACGTTGCCTCGTATTGCTTTGCCAGAGCAGTTGCTAAGTACCACGCTATCATCATATTTATATAATATTCATCAGATTGAATAGCTCCATCCACACCGCCTCCACCAAGTAGAGAAGTGTTGGCAGCATTCACTATCACATCTACAGAAATTTTGGTGATATCTCCTAATACAATTTCAATGTTATTATGTATCATCACTCAATTAATCATTAGAATTTGTTAGATATCGATAATAGCTTGTAAGTATCATAGCCGACATATCATCGGGATGTTTAACGCCTTGGTCTAAAAAGAACTTCACGAGTTCGGGGTTTCCATTGCGAATCCACTCATTGCGGATACCCATTCCTAAAGTAAAATGGCTTTCCATAAAGAATTCATCTTCGGTAAGCGTTTTTAGATACTCTTTATCCTGCTTCTTGAGGTTCTTATCCAGCATTTGGATACATTCTGTTAGGTTTTTAGGTTTTTCTTTTTTCATATAGCTGCTTTTTATTTGTCCAAAAGCTATAAAAGAAGTTATAAGAACAAATATAATAATAATTTTTCTCATTCTATTTCTAATTATGCATTCCATCGCATAGGCGAAAGACTAATTGCTGTAAGACGCATATTATTCATTAATTTTTTTTAAGCCATATTTTTTAGCATATCCTTCTAAAGTAGGCTTAGCCAAGGGATTTACTTTTTGTAAAAGCTGGTTATATACAGCTTGGGCTTTCTCCCTCAGCTCATATTCACCATACAAAATAAGCAGATCAAAGGAAATACCTAAGAGAGTAGAATCCTTTTCTAATGCCGAAAGGATTTTTTGTGCTGAATCAAGTTGTTCAAAGAAAGGCAAGATATAATTTTGTATATCTTCCTGCACTTCTTTGATGAGTTTTTGTTCATCAGTATAGTTGTGAATCTCGTACCAAAGGTCTTTTCTTCCTCGTAAATCGTTAATAGTTTTACGGATAAGGCAAACAGGTTCCGTAGGGTAATCAGGCGCTTGCCCTGTATGGCTAACTGACCAAAATTTAGGCTCAAAAATCCCTGTGTTGATGCGAAATTTAATATGATTTCTATAGCTATAGATGCTTTTCTGTATGTTGATGATATGTCCTACCTCACCAAGCTGGCGATAATAGTTCAAGGCTTTCTTTTTAAAGGAAAGTGGCTTTAACAGAGGCGTAAAACCTTCTTTGATTATCGTATCGAATTTAATTTGTGTATCTGTTTTCATCCTTGCGAATGTTTTTCTTTTATTTGGTCTTCATTGATTGTCTTTCCTGTGTTCAAATCAGTATAAAAATAAGAATCATGAGGTGAAAAGTAAGCCTCTGACTTTATATTATTTTCTTTTAAGACATTTTTCCATCTTTGCTGAAACCATTTAAAGATAATATCCTCTTTCTTTTGAGCATATTCATCTAAGTAATCATCTATCTCGTCTTCTTCTACCCCTTGGTCATACAATTCATCTTCCAAGTGAATATCTTTATCCATAAAAATATCTGAAGGGAAGTATTTTTCTTTCTTTTGCGAAGGAATGTTAATACGCTGACTTATGTAGTCCCCTTCTTTATTCATTGCCCAGACAGAAATTTCAAGCCATTCATAATCATATTCAAAGAGAAAGTAGGCTCCTTTGTTCTGTAGGAGCTTTAAGATATCTTCCTCCACAAGAGAATTGTATTGATTCAAGTCAGAGCGCAATAATTCTAATAATTCTGTTATATTTTTCATCTTTTTATATATTGTTGTTTACTATTAGTCGTCCCCTTTTGTCAGTCAGTTGTCGAGGCTACAATCCCTATATATCTATCCCAATAGGGATTGTATACCGTCCAAAAGAAAGCGTCCCACCATTCTTTGCCTGCATCAAAGTAATTAGAACTATCCGTACTCCACATATAGACTTCTATTTGAGAAATATCAGTAAAAAGCAACCTACAAAAATCTAAAAAGAAGTTTCCTTTTTCAAAAATAGTTTTCCCACACATAAATGAATAAGGAGGCTCTAAAAAAGCGTACACAAAACCTATTTTTTCTCTATCTTCCCCAGCCAAAGCCACTGCTTTTTCAGGCACTTCTTTGTCATCATAGTAAAAATACTGATTGCGCAGTTTCCCACCACTGAGAATTATCCTTCCGCTTACTTCTTCATATTGCCAGCCCATAAAGTCTTGTACAGAAATCTCCTTACCCGAGTCTTTAAGAATGTTAAAATCATAGTCCATCGTAAAAAGCTCCCTGCGATTCATTTTCAGTTTAGCTGCCATACGGTCTAGACGCGTATTTGCTTCTTCCGCTACCGAAATAAGAGTCTGCTGGGCTACAGCCAAATGCTTCTGATAAGGCGTGTTATCCTGCTCCGTATCCAACTGAAAGAAACGAAAGTCTATCACACCGCCTTCCCGCTCATAGGCTTTGCATTTTTCTATAATTTTGGGAGTTTCTATGATTGTCATTCCTTTTCAAATTATTTTCCCCAATTAACGGGTGCCCATTGGGTAAGATGCCAAGGGAAATCATTAAGGTCTATTCCATTGTATTTTTCATAGATATCCCCACCTTTTTCCCAAGGGTTAGGTTTCCCTTGTACCATCTCGTTTATAGGGTGTTCTGCGGTGAAGGTATGGCAAAAAAGATTCTTATCGGCTGCATAGCCTCCATATTTCTGTATCGCTTTGGCTACTAAAAGGGTAAAAGGGCGAAGATTTAGCTTGTTAATATCTATGTTAGGGTCTATACGGAACCATTGTCCTTCCAACGGAGCATTAGGGTTTGTTGAGGGCCATCTCCTTGTTTTGCTGGGTAAGAAAAGCCTTTTCCTGCATTGGCAATGGTAAAAGACAAGGCGTGCTTTATCTCTCCTTTACGCGCTTCTTCTATTCCTATTTGAGAGAGTGGATTGAGCATACACACTACTGCCGACCCTCCTGTGGTGTGTTGCATCGCAAAATTATCCTTACCCAAATCTTTAAAATTTGGTTTTGCCTTAAAGTATCCAGAAGCAGAGAAATGCCAAGTTCCTTTCTCATCTTTAACGACGTGGAAATATTCCCTCATCATCCCTGTTGCTCTGTCATAAACGGCAAAAGATTTATCGCCACCGCCTGCCGGTTGTGCATATTTAGGCAAAGGAATACGCCCTGTAGTATATTGTACAAGGTCTTTTTTGTAGATAACTCTATTGTCCTTGGACTCAAAATTAGCATATTCCTGAGAAGGATTATTAGAATCTACCACATAAATAGGAATGTTATAAGATGTGGTGCTCAGTGTAGTTAGTACCGTTTTTTTAAATCTCTCAGGCAGATATTCCGCGGGCATTTTAGGCATATAAGCCGCTATGGCAGCAGAGTTCGTTGCCAAAGGCATATTTTTAACTTCTCTTGTGAAAATTGACCCCTGAGCGATATAGGGCTCAAAGAGACTTTGTTGGAAATTCTGATATACCATTTGTTGTGGTTCATCCTCTCTTGAATGTTTGCTACAAGCAGATAGCGCAAGTAAAGCGAAAATAAGTGTTTTGTTAGGTGTCATTTTAAATATTTTATTGATTTCATTTTTTATATTATTTAGATAATTTTTCGGTTAATTTAGGAAATATTTCTTTGAGTTCGTCTAATGTCCAGTCTCGGTTTCTTTTTTCAGGATTGATGGTCAGCGATTGGGTTATCTCATCCTGCACATCTTCGCTCCACGTGGCTAAATAAATCTTCTCAAAGGCACGAATTTTCGTTTTGGTGCGTTCCATATAGACTTTCTGTGCCAGTCGCCTCACTTCCTTATAGTTACACTTATCTTTTTTAGCCCCCAATGTAGCCAAAAAATCTGGATTTGCAAGCGTTTTTTCGTAAGCCTCACGCCCGTGGGTAATCAGATAACCTGCAAAGCCGTAAGTATCAATGCAATAGCCCCCGTTAATCAGTACCAATGCCGACCACATCAGGTGAGAGGGTTGTTTGATAATCGTAATTTCATACCATTCAATAAATAAACTGAAACAAGAGCAAATCCTCTTCCGATAAGGCTTCCAGTTCTGTCTGTAAGGCCGAAGCAAAGGCATTATCATTTGTCCCTGCTGTGTTTCTTGCTTTTTCGATAAGCTGCCAAAAGATTTCTACAGTCATTTTTAATATTTAAGACTCAAAATAATGAAAAACAAATTTAGGGAATTGCTCACCAAGGTTGTAACATCCTTTGATAATGGCAAAATATTCCTGATTGTCCCACAAATGGGCTTCTACTCCCACAGCAGTATCTTCATTATTATAGTTATAAACTTCCAAATTTACTCCTCCGCCTTCTTCTTTGTCCATTTCTTCCACAGGAAAAAGACGCAAAGTACTTTTGTCCTCTACAAAATCCAGCATTTCATAGATTTCCTCCAAAAACTCTCCCGAAATACCAAACTTCTCCGCTAAAACTTGGGTGTTTTCGGTTTTGTAAGCTTCTAAAAAGTCCGCAAGAGCGTGGTAGATTTCTATTTTAAGAGTTGGTGTAATCTCCATAGAGTGTTATTTAATCTTTACTAATCATTTCCCCCAATCCACAGGTGCCCATTGGGTGAGATGCCAAGGAAAGTCATTAAGGTCTATTCCTTTGTATTTTTCATAGATATCTCCACCTTTTTCCCAAGGGTTAGGTTTCCCTTGTGCCATTTCGTTTATAGGGTGCTCGGCGTTGAAAGCGTGGCAAAAGAGGTTCTTATCAGAGGCATATCCTCCATATCGTTGTATCGCTTTGGCTACTACAAGGGTAAACGGACGTAATTTTAGTTTGTTGAGATCTACTTTAGGGTCTATGCGAAACCACTGTCCTTCCAAAGGAGCATTAGGGTTGGTTGAAGTCCCATCACCTTGCTTTGCAGGGTACGAGAATCCTTTACCAGCATTGGCAATAGTAAAGGATAGAGCGTGACGTATCTCACCCTTTCTCGCCTCTTCTATTCCTATCTGAGAAAGAGGGTTCAACATTCCTACCACTGCTGAAGAACCTGTAGTAAGCTGCATCGCAAAGTTATCCTTTCCTAAATCTTTAAAATTTGGTTTTGCAGAAAAATATCCAGAAGCAGAAAAATGCCAAGTACCTTTCTCATCTTTAACAGCGTGAAAATATTCTCGCATCATTCCTGTTGCTCTGTCATACACCGCAAAAGACTTGTCACCACCGCCTGCTGGTACTGCATAGCTTGGCAAGGGAATACGCCCTATTGTGTATTTCACAAGGTCTTCCTTGTGAGTTACACGCTTGTCGGTAGAGGTGAAATTAGCATATTTCTGTTGAGGGTCGTGAGAGTTCACTACATACACAGGGATATTATAGTTCGTGGTATTCAAAGAAGTTACCAACCAGCTTTTAAATCTCTCAGGAAGATATTCTGCGGGCATCTTAGGCATATAGGCTGCTATGGCTGCTGAGTTCTTCGCTAAAGGCATATTTTTAACTTCTCTTGTGAAAATAGACCCCTGAGCGATATAGGGCTCAAAGAGACTTTGTTGGAAATTCTGATATACCATTTGTTGTGGTTCATCCTCTCTTGAATGTTTGCTACAAGCAGATAGCGCAAGTAAAGCGAAAATAAGTGTTTTGTTACGTATCATTTTAAATATTTTTATTGATTTCATTTTTTATATTATTGAAGCTGTTTAAACTTTTTCCTATAATAAAATAAAAGTTCCCGAAAATTAGTAATTTTGTGTTTGAGAAAAAAAGAACACCAAAATTCAAGAAC
>NZ_QBKG01000014.1 GCF_003054025.1 Capnocytophaga leadbetteri | reverse complement strand
AAGTTATTGACTTCAGGTTTCACTCGATTCTTTAAATCTTATTTTGTGCTGTACAACATTATGTCAATGTACGTGTTGTTTCTTCTTGCAAGAGCACTTATCGTCTCATTTGCGGGTGCAAAGGTACGGCGTTTTTTTAATTCTGCAAATTTTTTAGCAACTTTTTTTGAAGTTTTTTTGAGGGAAATGGTTAAGTGGTTGGAAATCAGATGTTAGAGAGATGAAGATTTTTTGGGAGGTTGGTAGGAAACATCCCCCCCTAACACATACTCCGCTGCGCTAGCTCGCGGACTTCCTTCAAAGGGGGAGATGCGACGGGCAAGCATACACGAACAATATGATGTAGGGACAGGTGAGAGGCTTGGGAGTAACATCCCCCCTGCCCCCTTCAAAGGGGGAGATGCGACGGACAAACATACACGAACAATATGATGTAGGGACAGGTGGGAGGCTTGGGAGGAAACATCCCCCCGCCCCCCTTCAAAGGGGGAGATGCGACGGGCAAGCATACACGAACAATATGATGTAGGGACGGGTGGGATATTGTGCAAAAAAACTTTGCTAAAAGCTATAGTGGGTATTCCTATAGCTTTTAGCAAAGTTTTTTCCGAAGTTCTTTATCAAAATATATTTCTATATCTCTTTATCTCTTTAGTTATCTTTTTAGAACTTGTTCAACGTGTAATAAATTAGAATGGGATTATCGCCTTTTTTGAAGGATTCGCTTTTCTTCTTGTTTGCTTCAGAAAGAAATGGCATTTCTTTTAGCACTTCGTAATCATTTTCCCTTGGATAATAATACTTGATAAGCTGATCATCATAAAAACTATCAGGGAAAGCTAAGAAAGGAAGTCCCTGTTTGCTTTGGGCTATCCCCCCTCCTACCATATTGCCACTGTGCTTGTCGCGGTAAACTACAACATTGCCTATTTTATTAGAAATAAAAAACACATTGTGATAAGTGGTTTCGATATAATCACCTATACAATAGTTATAATTATGGTTGCGTATAGCATTTTCAAAAACACTAAAATCTTTGCCATAAATATACGAATGTGGCAGCTTGTGGTCGTAATCTAAAATAAACTCTGCTGCTAATTTGTTATCCTTAGGGTTATATTGATAAATAGTGTCGGATATTTCGGCTGTTATCTTTACCAAATCGGCTACTCTATAAAGGTAACTTTTAGCCGAAAAGGCTTTGCTCTCTTTATCGGGTAGGGCTACCGCATTGAGCTTGAGGTCTTTATTTATAAACTGCAAACGGTAGTTGCTTTTGTCGCCTAAGTTTGTATTTTGCCCTACAAGCGATTTTAGCACATATCCATCGGGGGTAGCTGCCATATTGAGAAAGCCTATAGGCAGGTATTTGAAACGAAGAAAATTGCCTTCTTTATCAAAAATAAGAAGAAACGAATGCTTGTAAGCTATTAGTTCATTGGTTTGGGTATTAAAATCGATGTCATAAAGGCGATAGAGTTGTTCTGGCTTTTTGCCGTTAGGAATACGCTTTACGAATTTCCCTTGCCGAGTGAAGATGGCAATGCCCCACTCATCAAGGTCGTCCATAATATAGATGTGTTCGGCAGTGGTAACAACTTTGCGAATCTGCCCTAAGCGGCTTTGTGCCGTGGTCTCTAAAGGTACGAAATTGATTTCTTTGAGTAACGCTCCAAAATCGAATTCTTTGTCCTTTACTAAAAAAGGGTTTAGATTTAAGTGCTGGGCTTGGGAGGTTTCTGCCGTTAGCACTTTGGTATCGGCTAATTGTAGCACAGCCGTGTCGCGAAAAGGCTGTGCAAAGCTGGCAGTAATAGAGGCGGTAAGAAGCCCTAAAATGATTGGTAATTTCATACGTTTTTAAAAGTTTATAATTAAGTCGCAAATATAGTACTTTTTTCTAACTATCCTAACTATTCAGCCATTTATTTTTTTTGATAGTCTTTCCTTTTCTGATAAGGTAGGCGTGGTAGGCGCTGGGGATGTCGTTTTGCCAACGGGGGAGCAACAGTATAATAAGAATGACATCGGTTTGGGATAATAGTCCCCAATAGATAGCTAACTGCAATGGGAAGCCGCCATACCCAAAGCCAATAAGGGAGACAAAGGCTACGAGAAGGGTAAGTCCCCATATTTTAGAAAGGAAGGCGTGGGTGCAGGTCTCTTTGCCAAAGCGCAAAAAACTCAAACCATAGCAGAGGGCTTCCATAACAAATAGAGTTATAATCTGATAGCGGTAGGCTGTAATAAGGGCGGGGTTGAGCCAATAGCAGGCTACCCCCACTGAGAGCCAGAAAACTAAATCGGTTTGGCTATCGAGGCGACGCATCTTTACGGTGCTAATGCCCCTATGGCGGGCTATGATACCATCGAAGATGTCGGATAGGAGTCCTACTACTATAGCAATGACAATTGCGGGGCGGGCTACGCTTTCGGGGGTGGCGTAGGCTATCCACAATATAGTAGGAGCTAATAAAAAGCGAAACAGTATTAATATATAAGGTAAGGGCATTGGGTTTTAGGTGTTAGGTTTTAGAATGTGATGCAAAAATCGTGCTAAAAAAGTGGGAGGGGTATTAACATCCCCCCTAACACATACTCCGCTGCGCTAGCTCGCGGACTTCCTTCAAAGGGGGAGATGTGACGGGCAAACGGGGGTATTAACATCCCCCCCAGCCCCCTTCAAAGGGGGAGATGTGACGGGCAAGCATACACGAAAAATATGATTTTATTGAATAAAAGAAGATACTTAATATAATGTAGAGATAGGTAGGAGTGTGAGCCGCACAGGCAATTGTGGGACTGGTGAGTGTAGTACTTTTTTCTGTTTTGAGGTCGATTGTTGGACGTTTGTACTTCGCTAATTATTCGCTTATCCTTCGGTGTTCCTGTATCCTTCCTATATCGATTGTATAGGGTAGGCGTATTTAGAAAAATTTTCTAATGATGCCCCATAACTTCACTTAAAATAATAGCTCCTGCCATCGCTACATTGAGACTCTCGGTGCGTTGGTGTTGGCTAAAGCGGGGAATCGTAATCACTTCATTGGATAAGGCACGTACCTCTGAACTGATGCCATTGGCTTCGTTGCCTAAAATAAGTATGCAATCTTTGGGAAAAGTAGCTGTATAGAGATTTTCGCCCTCTAAGTCCATTGTATATACAGGGAGCGCTGTGGTGGTTAGAAAAGCAGCTAAATCGAGGTAATGCACTGCTACACGGGTAAGCGAGCCCATAGAGGCTTGCACTACCTTGGGATTGTAGCAATCGACCGTTTGGGTGTTGCAGAGTAGGGTTTCGACTCCGAACCAATCGCATAGGCGGATGATAGTACCCAGATTGCCAGGGTCTTGCACATTGTCGAGCGCCACAATAACGCCCTCTTGCAAGATGCCTTTGTGCTTAGGTTGCTCAAAAACGGCTAAGCCCTCATCGGGGTTTTGAAGGGTGCTGACCTTGCGCAATTCGTCTTTGCTAACTGGTGTAATAAGATGCTGGGGCACGCTGGCCGTAAAGGCTTCAGTAGCGATAAGCAGCTGGGGGGTATAGCCCGCTTGTAGAAATTCGTTGATACTTTTCTTGCCCTCTACTATGAAGATTTTCAGCTCGTTACGGTATTTTTTTTGGTGTAACTTCTGAATTAATTTTACTTGATTTTTGCTAAGCATAAATATATTATGTAATTTTGAGCCCTAAAAACAATTATTTGTGAAAAAGGCGTTTTTTCGATATTCGTTTGTCAGTGGGCTATGTGTTTTGCTCTGCTATTTGTCGGCTTGTGAGGCTACTAAACGGGTGGCTGCCGATGATTATTTGCTGCGCGAAAACAAGGTTTACGTGAATGGTACCCCTACTGATGATGCAAAGGTAAACAATTTTATCTTTCAAAAGCCTAATTCGTATATTTTAGGGTTGCCGGTAAGTTTGTATATTTACAACTGGGCGAACCCTCATTCTGAAGAGGAATTTGTACAATGGCTTGATAATCACCCTCGTTGGCATCGATTTTTGAATGGCTTCCTCTCTAAAAAGCAGGTAGGGAGGTTGCAACAATCTTTTTTGGTGTCGGGTATTGACCACCAGCTTCAGAAGATTGGGGAGGCTCCGGTAGTACTTGATACGGCACAAGTGCGGCGGTCGACTAAGCAGCTGGCGGCTTACTATAGGAGTATTGGCTATTTTAACGCTAAGGTAGGTGATAGCGTCCGCAAGCTGACGAAAATAGAAAAGCGCACGGCTACTGTAGATTACTACATACAAACGGGCGACCGCTATTATATAGACAGTCTGAAGACGGCTATCACATCGCCAGAGATAGATTCGGTGTACCGATTGCACCTTGATAAGACGCTGCTAAAACAGGGGGCTCCGTATCAGTTGGCGGACTTTGCTGGGGAGCGGACGCGCCTCTATACGCTTTTCCGTAACAAGGGTTTTTATACTTTTCAGCAGAGTTCTATCAATTTTGAGATAGTGCGCGACACGGTGCATAAGCAGAAAGACCGCAACCTACAGGTAACCACTAACATAGGCGACCTAATAGAGCGCGATGGTGATGTGGTGACTACTAAGAAGTATAAAGTGCATCATATCAATAAGATACGTATGTATACTGACTATGACAGTCAGACGGATAAATCGGCGCTTGATTCGATAACTTACCGCGACCTAATTATCTACTACAAGGATAAGCTGCACTACCGTCCGCGGGTGCTTTGGCGTGCTTCGGGTTTGCGCCAAGGGCAGCTGTACAGCGACACTGATAGGGGGAATACTTATAAGCAGCTGAACAATTTGCGCGTATTTCGCTACCCGAATATGGAGTTTAAATATCCGCCTAAAGATACGCTAATGAACAAGTTAGACGCGAATATCTATTTAAGTCCGTTGGATAAGTTCTCGCTTAGGCTGACCAATGAGATTAAGCGTTCGGAGATTGAGGCGATAGGCTTTGGGGTAGGTACTGCTTTCTCGGCGCGCAATGTATTTAGAGGGGCTGAGACTTTAGAGCTGAACCTACAAGGGACTTTTGCGTCGCAGCCTTCGCTAAATGACTCGCGTTTCTTTAACACTTCTGAGATAAGCGGCGATGTGAGGTTTATCTTCCCTACTATTCTCTTTCCGCTGAATACACGCAAGCTGATTCCGTACTATATGACTCCTCAGACAATATTGCAGGCGGGTATGAGTTATCAGACGAATATAGGTATTGACAAGCGCACCACGTCGGGGCTATTGCGCTATGTATGGAACCCGCGTGAGCAGAAGAATAAGGTGATTTTTGATCTTATCAACGTACAGTATGTTAATAATATCAATCCGCGAAACTTCTTTAGCATCTACCAGAGTACGTACGAACGACTGAATGACATATCAAGAAAGTATCATTTAGGAACGGCTTATGTGGATAATAGGGGTAATCTGACCCCCAGAGAGGGTACTTTTAGGTTCTTAGAAGATATTTTCAACCGAAATATAACTGTACAAGCAGAAGATGCAGTACCACTATTAGGTATTTTGGAGCGGTACAACCGGATTACGAACAACGACTTTATCGTTTCGAGTAGTTATACGTATATTTTCAACAGTAAATCGCAGTTTTTTGAGCGTGACTTCTCGCAATTTCGTATAAAAGTAGAAGCTGCAGGTGGTTTGCTCAATACTTTGGCTTCTACTTATAACGTAGTGAAGACAGATAATAACAAGAATAAGATTTTTGGGGTTGAATACGCTCAGTTTGCTAAAGGAGAGCTGGATTTTATTAAGCATTTCCCGATAGGAAAGCAGAATTCGCTGGCTTTTCGTTCGTTTTTTGGTATAGCGGTACCTTATGGCAACTCTGATAATATACCTTTTTCGCAGAGTTATTTTGCAGGAGGAACCACTGACAATAGGGGTTTTAAAGCCTATCGTTTAGGACCAGGGGCAAGTCAGTCGGTATTTGATTATAACGAGGCGAATATGAAGTTGACGCTGAATTTGGAGTATCGTTTTCAGATGTTAGGGGCTTTTAAAGGGGCTCTCTTTACGGATGTGGGGAATATCTGGAATGTAGCCGACAATACGCCTATAGCAGATAATAAATTCGTAAATTTCTCTTCGCTAAAAGATGTAGGGGTGAGTACGGGCTTTGGGCTACGTTATGATTTTAACTTTTTTGTAATTCGCCTTGATATGGGCGTGCCGACTTACGACCCTGCCTACGAGGTAGGCGACCGATGGATTAAGAAGTTTAAAATGAAAGATGTGGTATTTAACTTTGGGATAAACTATCCGTTCTAAAGACGAAAGACACAAAAAAGAGGCTGTACAGAAGTTTTGTACAGCCTCTTTTTTTTGTTTGTAGTTTATGTATTAAGAGAGTCCGGAGATGATGCCCTCATCATCTATATCCATACCTTCGGCAGCGGGTACGCTAGGTAAGCCCGGCATACGAACGGTATCACCCAAAATAGGGATTACAAAGCCTGCCCCTGATGCGAACTCAAACTCGCGTACCGTTACCTCGAAATCAGTAGGGCGTGCGAGCTTTTTCTCGTCATCGCTGAGTGATTTGGGCGTCTTGACGATACAAACCGGTAATTTATCAAAGCCTAACTTGTTTATCTGCTTAAGCTGGCTAAGGGCTTTGCTGCTGTAATTCACTTTGCTTGCCCCATATATCTTAGTAGCTACGGTAGTTATCTTATCCTCTATGCTTGCCTGGTGAGAGTACAATGGCGCGAAATGACTTTCGCCGCTTTCAGCAATGGCTACTACAGCACGAGCAAGCTCTTCAGTGCCCTTACCTCCTTCACTAAAGCCTTTGCTAACCACTGCTTCTACCCCTTTTTTGGCACATACTTCTTTTACATAAGCAATCTCCTCCTCACTATCGTGTGGGAAATAGTTAATGGCTACTACTGCTTTGAGTCCGAAGTGTTGCACATTTTCGATGTGCTTTTCTAAATTAGCAATACCAAGTTTCACTTTTTGCAAGTCGGGAGTGTTGTATTCCTCTTTTTTAGCGCCTCCGTGATGACGCAACGCGCGAATAGTAGCTACCACTACCACGGCATCAGGGGCTAAGCCTGCTGATACACATTTGATATTAAGGAATTTCTCTGCCCCGAGGTCTGCCCCAAAGCCCGCTTCGGTAACTACATAATCGCCTAATGAAAGCCCCATTTTGGTAGCCAATACCGTGTTTGTACCTTGCGCTATGCTAGCAAAAGGGCCACCGTGTAGGATAGCGGGATTATTCTCAAGCGTTTGTACAAGGTTAGGTTTGATAGCTTCTTTGAGCAAGAGTGCCATAGCCCCCACTACCTTAAGGTCGCGTGCAAAAACAGGAGTGCCATCGAACTTCTTGCCTACATAGATATTGCCTATACGCCTTTTGAGGTCAGAAAAGTTCTCTGAGAGGCATAATATCGCCATAATCTCGGAAGCAGGAGTGATATTAAAACCATCTTCGCGAGGTATACCGTGAGTGCTGCCCCCTAAGCCAACCACTATATGACGGAGAGCGCGGTCGTTCATATCCATTACGCGCTTCCAAACTACAGTGCGCGGGTCGATACCGATGCTGTGGGTTTTGCTTTGTATATTATTGTCAATAACCGCTGAAAGAAGATTATTAGCCTTCTCAATAGCCGAAAAGTCGCCTGTGAAGTGTAGATTGATGTCTTCCATAGGCACTACTTGCGAATAGCCACCGCCAGCGGCTCCGCCTTTGATACCAAATACAGGCCCTAAAGAAGGTTCGCGCAGTACGGCTATAGCTTTTTTGCCTACCTTGTTGAGCCCCTCTGTAAGCCCGATGCTGACAGTAGTTTTGCCCTCGCCTGCAGGGGTAGGAGTAATAGCAGTAACGAGTACTAACTTGCTATTTTTCATCTTCTCAGCATTGATAAGATGCAGGGGTAGTTTCGCTTTATACTTGCCATAAGGGTCGAGGTCGTCCTCACTAATATTTAGTTTCTTGGCTACCTCTCTAATAGGAAGCATTTGTGCCTTTTGGGCGATTTCTAAGTCAGTCATAAACATTAAATTTTATTTATTTCTTAATCTTCTACTTTTTCTCTATACTGATTGAAAAACTGTAGCGTTTGTTCAATATTCTTTTTAAGTGTAGTTGTGCTACCTTCCTCTGCTATAAAATCAAGATAATCTTTAAATATAGAAGAATGATAACGAAGAGGTTTCTTTTTCCAAAGTGAAGTAGCTAAGATAAGCTCAATAGCAATGATTTGTATCACATTTTTGACTATTTGAGAGCATTTGATAGCCGAACTACCACCCATCCCTTTTATATCTATCGTTTTTTCAAAGAGTATAGGACTTTCTATGCTAGAAGGCGTAGAAAGGCGGCGGTTTTCATTGAGTATTCCCTCTATAATACGCTGAAATATAGGGTAATCAATCTCTGTTTCTATATCTTTCCCAACATTGGAAAGCAAGTAAAACACACGGCGTTCGGAGATGTTGCCTAAGCTGGTGAGCGTGATACTGAGAAAATCCATACTTAGGGAAAGAGGTAACGTATGCGAGTTGCCCCCAAAGATAATTTCGCCTTGTTCAGGAAAGAGAATAGGGTTATCGGTTACAGAGTTTATCTCGGTTTTTACTACCTTGCGAATAGCAGCAATAGCCTCGCGTACAGCTCCGTGTATCTGAGGAATAGAGCAGAAAGCTTCTGGCATACTCTGAAAATCTTCAGGACTATCTACTAATGTACTGTCTTTTAGTAGCGTGCGGAGGTGCTGTGCCGTCTCTACTAACCCCTTGTGAGGGCGTACTACCTGCATCAGTTCTGAGAAAGCCGATAGATTGCCACCAAACACTTGAGTAGAAACTGAAGCTACAAAGTCCGCCCACTCTATAAGCTTAAGCGACTCAATAAGGTTGTGCGCACTATAGGCTGTGGTAAGTTGCGTGCCGTTGAGCAACGCATCTACCTCACGCTGACTAAGAGGTAAGGGCTCCCAACCATATTTTGAAGCCAACTCTTGCGCAGAATAGATTTTGTTTTGTATGCATACCTCGCCTTCGCCTATCAGAGGTAGTGAGAGATGTGCTAATGCGATGCGCTCATCAGGAATATCCTTAGAATAAACCACTGGGTATACCCCACTGTTGAAGAAATCAATAAGACGCTGTACTAAAGCAAGACGCACCCCACTAAATCCATACGAAAAGGATTGAATTTTCAGAAACAGCATTATCCTCACTAACTTGCAAGGCAGGCGCTCGCCTATTCCACAAGCATAATGCCTCAATTGGGTGTAGTGCTGCTCCGTGGCCTCGGTCAATGAGCTATCTTTCACCTTTTCAGTGAAGAAAGTATGACACTTTTCGATGTTTAGCACCGCCTCTTCAGAGAGTTTGAGCTTCACATCAGTATTGATAATTGTATCTAACTGCTCCAAAAGGAGTACTTCATTAGAAATATAATGTACCATCTCTATAATAGCTTCTTTAGTTCTTTGATAGTAACCCTCTGCGCTTTACTACAGCACTTAAAAAAATAAAAAATGCCAAGAAATACGCAATGCGCGCAAGGTAATCGCCCATACGCACGTAAAAAGTTACTTCTTCATTAAGGGCAATAGTGCCTTTCAGACTGCCTTGCACACCATAGGGTAGAGTTTGCAGTACCTCGCCACGACCATTAATAAATGCCGAAATACCCGTATTGGCACTGCGCACTACACTACGGCGCGTCTCAATAGCACGCAAACGAGTATAGCTGAGCAACTGCTTGTGTCCCTGCGTATTGCGCCACCACGCATCGTTAGTGAGAATAGCCAAAAAGTTAGCTCCTTTCTTGATATAATCGGTTACAAACTCTCCATAAATCGTCTCGTAGCAAATGATAGGTGCCGCTTTACCCTCAGTCCCTACCCCTGCAAAAGCAGTGCGCTCCGGCTGAGTAGTCTTAAGCGCCACAGTGCCACCCAAATTGATTAGCGTCTCGCCTAATATAGGCTTTAGCACTTGCTGATAAGGGAAGTTCTCTACTGCTACCACTAACTTACTCTTGTGATACAAAGGCACTTCAGGGCGACTATTAAGCAGAAAAGCCGAGTTGTAATCATTGTACCATATATTATATTGGGGTAAGTAGTTGCTTTGCAAGGTAGTACGCGCCTTATCAGTAATGAACTCAATCATAGCAGTACCCCCTACCCAATTGAGCTGAGGATAGCGATATACCAAAGTGCGCAATATAGCCACCTCTTGGGTATAAGGCAGTTCTTGCAACTTCACATTATCAGCAAACACAGTCTCAGGAGTAACGATAAAATTCACTTCTTTATCCATCTTTACCTCAGCCAATTGTACTAATAATTGCGCTACTTTAGCATTACTAAAGTCATATTTCTCTTGATAAGGGTCGATATTAGGCTGCAAAGCAATAGCTTTAATAGTCTTTTTGCCCTCTTCGGAGTAGTTTTGGTATTGAAAATACGAAATAAGCACCGGCACAGCAAATAGAAGGGTCGCCCCTCCTACTCTTTTGGCAAGTAGCGGACGGTTTTTATCCGATAAATAATCCTTTATTCCTATAAAAAGCACTATATTCACCAACCAAACCCATAGCGTACCCCCAAAAGCACCTGTATATTCGTACCATTGTATCCACGTTATTTGTTCAGAAAAGACATTTCCTAAGTTAAGCCAAGGCCAAGAGACATCCCACCACAGGTGAAACTTCTCAAAAGAGAGCCAAATGCAGACCAAAAAAATAAGCGATACTTTTGTTGAAAGCCTTTTAGCTACAAGGTGATACAACAAAAAGGTAATGGTCATCAGCAAGGTATTAGCCAAAATAGCAAAGACAGCCCCTATTTGGGTGGAATACCATATCCACCAAGTAGTAGGCACATTCCACACCAAAAAAGCCAAATAGCTAAGGGCAAATACTTTCCGCTTGGTGTGCTGATAGCGTGTTCTAACGCGCAATTCCATCAACAACAAAGGCACTAAAGCAATGAATATCAGAGCAGTAAAACCATAAGTAACCCACGACCCAGCAAGCAAGCCCCCAGACAATAAGGCTAATAAAATATTCTTTTTCATACGATTTAAAAATACGTGCCAAAAGTAAGCAATTATTAGTTAATGCGCAAATTTGTGTATTCTGTTTTAATTTATTATTTTTGTCGCATTAAAAAAACCAATTAGAGTTATGAACGATGAATTAGAAGAAATTGACATTGAAATTCAACGTCTAAAAAAGAAACTGTCCGACTATTTAAAGTTTATCAAAATTTTTGAGGAACACCCAGAAAAAACAGAAATACAAATTAATATAATGCTGGATGACCTACATAAATTATTAGAGAAACGGAAAACAATAGAAGGTGATGAGTACTAATCTAAAACTGTTATTAAAATGGATACACTGAAAAAAGATTTACAAAACCTAATGCTTCTTTCTGGAAGTAAAGACTTTGAAGACCGATTGTTACAACTAAAAAATACTTACACCACTGAGAAAGAACAGTCTTTTATTTACGAGTTTTTTCTTAATGATATGAAAGAAACACATCAGTCTATAAAAAAAGTATCAGAACGATTGAATGCTATAAAAATAGCAGAAGCTGTTTAATAACCAAAGCACCGCTTAACATTGTGTAAGCGGTGCTTTAGTTTTAAGGTTGCTATAGGTTATTTAGCAGTTATATAACTCTGATTATAAGGAAGTGCTACTCTATATTACTACAATAGCTAATAGATAGTATTCCCTTTTTGTACCTCTATAATTACTTTTCTTTGGTGCAGTCCACTAACGTTATAGGAGCTGCTATCACCGTCGCAATATAAATAAAATTCTTCATTTTTTCCTGATGTTTAATATCTTCTTCTTCTGATTCAAAAAGAATCTTTAATGACCGGATCATTATAATAAGTTCTTCAAATAGCTTTACAATATCGACATAAATAAGGAGGTTCTTTCTTGGAATCCCTAATCTTTTAGCAAGCTCATCTAAATCAATCTCCTCTCCACCATTAGTTATAGGCAAAACGGTTAAAACAACAAAAAAATTTTCAGGGGTAACACCCGAAGCTTCCATTTTTGACTTAATTTTTGCTACAAGCTCATCAAGAGTGATTGCAGGAATTTCTGCTTCTCTACTCTGAATAAAACGAGAATTAAATAGTGGGAATAACCACAGTTCTGCAAATAAATCAATAATAATAGTTCTAAGTTTTTGTATCCTTTTGGGAGTATTTTCATCCGTTTGAGGAAGTTCTTTTTCAACCAATCTAATATCGTGAACAACCCCATTTATTGGTTTCTTAAAAAGAAGATTCCATCGTTCTTTATCTAACTGGCTACGTAGATACTTTGCTACATAGTACTCTATGAGAGTTTGGGGAGGAGTAAATGTATAAGGACTAGTTTCAAAAATATCAGGTTCGTTATATTGGTCTGCAATATTTGCACATTTTTCCAATAAAACAGAAAGGTCAATTTCTATGTGGTGATAACCATTTTTCACATAGTCCTCAGTACCATCAAACACTTGAGTATACCCCTCAATTATACCTTTTGGCTCAGGAAACATCATCTTTTTCCTTTCATCAAATGTTCCTTTTATTGATCCTATTAATGATGCCATTTTTATTATTTTTTACGTTTAACAAATTTTCGTAATTCTACTCTTTAGCCTTAATTGTAAAACCTGTCCAACTCCAACTACTTTTATAAGCATTTAAACTATTAGCTGGTACATAAATAGTAAAATTGAAACGAAAAGAAACCTCATGTATACTATCTATCAAATTTTCTAAATTTGGTGGAGTTGTAGCTTCAAAAGTAATAGATTCTAATCCTGAATGATGAAAAATATTTTTCCCTATTTTTATAACACTACTAGGTATTGTAATGCTTTTTAATGAACGACACTCATTAAAGGCATATTCCCCTATTGAAATTACATTATTAGACATTTCTATTGTTTCTAATGCTTTAGAGTGCTCAAAAGCTCCATTACCTATTTTTACCACACTATTAGGTAAGACTATACGTTTTAAAGAATCGCAGTTAGCGAAAGCATAATTACCTATTGTTCCTAATTTATTTGATAGTGTTATGGTAGCTAAACTACTACATTCTGCAAATGCCTCTACTCCTATTTCTATTACATTATTAGGAATAATAATACTCTTTAAAGAAATACATCCTTTAAAAGCCTCCTTACCTATATTTTCAAGACCTTGTGGCAACACAACCTCTTTCAAAGTAGTATAATCCTCAAACACAGCCGGATCTACTGATTTTATTTTACTTAGCTGTTTATCTGCCTGCATATCTATCTTGGTAAGATTCTTATCAAACCATCGTAATAATCTTTTCTTATCAGGACTAAGTTCGTAGGCATTAGATGAGATACTATTTTGTCCTCCTGATATATCAGCAGTTTTATCCCCCCATCCTTTATCTGTTTTAGGCCCGTAGAAAGTTTTAGTCTTAGTATCAAAATACCAATCACCTATCGCTCCTATTTCATCAGAAGGTTTCCCTTCGCCTGTGTATATTTTAGTACCATTAGCTCCAGGATCTCCTTTATCGCCCTTAGCTCCCTTAAAGTCTTTAAGACTCACAGGGGTACCCCAACCTTCAGCGGTTTTAGGCCCATAGAGGTCTGAGTTCTTCTCATCGAAATAATAATTACCAATAACACCTAATTCAGGAGCAGGTGCTCCTTCTCCTCTAAGTGTCTGGTTAGCTATCTTAGCAAGTAATTCTTTTTGTTGGTCAGGTGTGCAGTTAGTAACTGCAAAAGCCGAAAGCATCGCCATCGCGATAAAAATAAGTTTCTTCATTTGTTTAGATAAAAATTAATATCAGTTATGATTTTTCTATAATATTATTTATTCGTTTGTGCCTAAAAAGTATATAGGGTGTAAAGGTAGTAGCTTTCTATCTTCTAATGATAAGTTGCCGTAATACGTTTTCCATAGTTCTACAAACTTAGTAAAGTCTATAAGCTGTATATGCTTAGTATTATTATGCGCCTCAAGTTTTGTATCAGAGGTAAAAGAACTTGAAGTTACAAAAATGCCAATATCTGTACTCCTTTTCAGAGCTCCTGCCAATTGTTGTACAGCTGGAGCTGAAACTTTATTATCATCAGCGTAATGTTTTACTTGTACAATAATACGCGGAGCTTCTACCCCCAGCGGGTCTTTATAGGCTATAATATCAACACCCCCATCTTTACCTTTCTTTGCCACTTCTGCTATATAATAGCCCATAGCTTTTAGTAGTGTAGCTACTAAATTTTGAAATTCATAAGGGTTTTTAGCTCTAATAAAAGTATTTATACCTTCTAAAGCCTTATCTTTAAAGGTTTCTAAAATGGCTAATTGTGCTTGCGAATTAACCTCAGCATTAGGCTCTTCCACTTCAGCTTCGGCATTATCTGAAGATTGCCATTCTTTATATTTTTGTTTAATAACTAGTAGCAGCTTTTCAGCTCCTTTCTTCATAGCCTCTTCTCCTTCTTGAGTCAAACTCCAAACTCCTGATTCTTTAAGTAGAAAACCTGCTTTAGTACAGTTAATGCTATAGAAGTTAAGTATCGTCTCCCATCGACGTGCTCCTGATTTCTCAAGAAAACTATTAGAATACTCATCTGAAGAAAAAATAGGAGCTACCCTACTGAGTAAATCTTTTTTAGGCAATCCTTCTGGTTCTTTTTTTAGAATTTCAAAAACTGCATAAATTACTTTTTGTGCTATTTGCTTTGTTTTTGATGTGTCTTCTTTCATAATCATTCTTTTTTTAGTTATAGATAAAAAGACTGTGGTATTTTTTTGTTAAGGTACTTTTTAAACATCTTTTTAACAAAAATCTACCACAGTCTTTTTTATTGATTAAAATTTATAATCTACTCCTATTTGTATAGCGCGGTTTTTTACAGTAGTATCGATGTCCTTATCTGCCATATTACCCAAGCCTAATACAAAGTCAGCATCTACAAATAGTCCCATTGGCAAATTGTATTCAGCTCCTACACCTACGCCAAAATCAAAACGTTTGTTAGCTTCTAATTTTTCTGTCTGACTTCCTACTTTAGACTTAACATTTGCTAAATAACCTAAATTTACCCCTACTTTAGGGCGGAAACCTGCTATATCATACTTCAGCCAAATAGGTACATTTAGAAAGTTTAAAATAAGAGAAGTATCTTTAGATTCTGTAGTACGCTCATCTACTACCACTTTAGTAGCATTGTTTATAGTCTTACTTTCTGTTTTTTCCAAGGTAGCCCCTTGTGATGAATAAGCTATCCCTGCTTCTACAAACAGTTTATCAGTAAAGCCGTATTCAGCAAATGCCCCAATATGAAAACTGGGTCTGAAACCTGTTGTTTGTTTAGTAGTAGTGGTAAAACCTGCTCTCGTCATACTCTGTTCAGAAATAGAAACAGTAGAGAGATTAAGACCTGCTTTAGCTCCAAATTTTATTTCTTGAGCACTAACAGCACCAATAGTTGCAATAGCAACTGCTACGGTTGTAATAATTCTTTTCATTCGAAATGCTATAAATTAGTTAAAAATATTATTTTTAAAAAGTACCTTGCTAAACATTATTTTTATAGAAATTTTGCCGCAAATCTACACCCTCCCCAAAAAATATAAAAGTCCAATATTTTCCAATTGAAGTGTAAAAGTTTTGTCCAAATTTGTACAAATAAAGTTTTTATTATATTTTTGCTGCCCAGAAATTTTTTCTCTTACCCCTTCCCTTTACATTAGATATAAGAACACTATAGGATGAGCGAAGGTTGAGCGAAGGATAAGCAAAAGATGAACATCTAATCATCATATAAAAATCAGAAAAATATCCTATCAAAATGAATTACCAAGAGCATATTATACGACTACAAACAGAAGTAAATCGCACTTTTGGGCGCACCGTTACCTCAATGTTCGATTTTGAACTATTAGCCGAAAAAATACACCTCTCTACCCAAACGCTACGCCGTTTTTATGGCAAAATCGATAAGGACAAACAGCTGAGCGCCGCAAGCCTCAACCTAATTTGCCAATACATAGGTTTTGCCGACTGGGAGAGTTTTTGTGCCCAACCCGATACCCCTAAGGTGAATGTACACCAGCTTATCAACGCTTTCTACGATACCGTTGCCTACTCTGGGGCTGCTTTCTTCGACCCCAAGCTGCGCGACACCCACGAGGCATATGCCGAACTTATCATCAAAGACCTACCTTATGCCCACACTTTTTTAGAGCGTTATAAAGACTATCCCGTTATCACCCAATCGCTCTACCCGTGGTTCCCTTACTACGACCAAATGGCACAGCGCAGCTATGTCCAGCTTATCGAAGCCTACTTAGCTACGGAGCCTTTAGAGCACTTACGCGTTTGTCAGAACTCTTTCCTTGCATATGGGGCGTTTTGCGCCGCAAACGGGGGGGGGGGGGAGGAGAAACCCTCACCGCAGTAGAGAAATACGTCAAAAACGCCGATAAATACATAGATTCGATATATCGAGACTACCCCGACAGTTTCTTTCATTACCCCGAAACGCGCTATACTATTGCTAAGGTAGCACAAGCATATCTACAAGGCAATGAGCAAGAGGCTATTAGGGTAGCCGAAGCCGCGCTAAACCGCAACTTACGTGCTAAGCCGTTATACGTATTTGGCGAGTACTTTCAGACGCCCGACATATTAGTATCTAAGCTCTGCAATGCCCTTATATGGATGGGAAAAATAGATTTTGCTATAGAGATTTACAGTACTTTTAGCGAGGAACTTTTCCTAACGAAAGACCCCGTAGAACATCAGTCGAAGAACTTTGTATACGAACGCGACACTAATTTTGCCGCACAGACTGTAGAGATGATGCACCTTTTTGATGAGAGTATTCCACTTTTAGAATCGAAACGACAACCGCATTGGAAGACGCAACATTATGAAGAAATACAGCAGTGGCTTATAGCGCTAAAGCGAACCGAGAAGCAGAAGTTCTCTGAGCGAAGAGCTATCAAAGAACATCTTTATAGTTTAGGGAAGAAGCTAAATTATGGAATAGTAGAAAGCTTAATTGAAAGATTTAGTTAGATGAAATTGTAATAGACAGTTGTTTATTTCAGAAAAAGTAGTATCTTTGCACTTGTAAAATCTTTTTAAGAGATGTAGGCAGAGGGCTGCAACCCCCTGCCTAACCCCTAAAATAACTTTCTTAGCATTTTCTTTAGTGAAAAGCTAATAAGCATTTCAAAGGATTTAAACTTAATTTGGATTACTAAGTTAATCTCTTAAAATAATTTCAAAGAACTTGCCCTCTTTGCATAGGCATTATTGACTTTCAATAACGTTGCAAAGATAAGAAGTTTATCTAAAAGATTAGAAAACTTTAACAAAAAAAGCACCGCTTAGATACTAAGCGGTGCTTTTTTATCTATTAACGCAAGTTTATATAAGGTTTGTGATACCTTAAACCTTATAACTAAACACTAAAAGTCGTAAGTACCTATTCCCCTTTGGAGGGGGCAAGGGGGAGGTTTTATTACTCAAGGGCTACCTCCTACGAAGCGCTTTCTACTGTTTCAGCAATTCATTTAGTCGGGCAATTTCATCGCGGTATTGGGCAGCTTTCAGAAAATCGAGGTCTTTAGCGGCGGTCTCCATAAGTTTGCGAGTCTCCTTAATTTTCTTCTCTATCTCTTTGGCTGTCATATATACTGCCTGAGCTTCAGCCGCTTGCCTATGAGCAAACGAAGGGTCGTAATGAAACTCGGTAATGGGACTCTTGCTAAGGCTGTTCTCTATCTTCTTGTGCAGCGGCTGTGGTGTGATGCCGTGTGCTTTGTTGTAGTTCATTTGCTTTTCACGGCGATAGTTAGTGTCGTCAATAGTGCGCTGCATACTGTCGGTTATCTTGTCGGCATACATTATAGCCTTGCCATTTACGTTGCGCGCTGCCCGTCCTACGGTTTGGGTAAGCGAACGCGTAGAGCGCAGAAAGCCCTCTTTATCGGCATCGAGAATAGCCACAAGCGACACTTCAGGCAAGTCTAACCCCTCGCGGAGGAGGTTTACCCCTATGAGCACATCAAAAAGCCCTTTGCGGAGGTCTTGCATAATCTCTACGCGCTCCAAAGTATCGACATCGCTGTGTATATAACGGCAGCGCACCCCTATACGAGTAAGGTATTTGGTGAGTTCCTCAGCCATACGCTTGGTAAGGGTCGTTACGAGTATGCGCTCGTCTTTCTCTACACGCACTTGTATTTCTTCCACAAGGTCGTCTATCTGATTCTGGCTTGGGCGGACTTCTATCTCGGGGTCGAGCAGCCCTGTAGGGCGTATCACTTGTTCTACATACACCCCTTGCGCTTTTTGTAGCTCGTAGTCGGCAGGGGTGGCACTCACGTATATCACTTGGTTTTGAAGGGCTTCAAACTCCTCGAACTTCAGCGGACGGTTGTCCATAGCTGCGGGCAACCTAAAGCCGTATTCTACCAAGTTTTCCTTCCTACTGCGGTCGCCCCCATACATAGCGTGCACTTGGGGCATCGTAACGTGACTTTCGTCTATTACCATCAGAAAATCATCAGGAAAGTAGTCGATAAGACAGAACGGACGTGTACCTGCCTCACGACCGTCTAAGTAGCGCGAGTAGTTCTCAATACCTGAGCAATAGCCCAGTTCGCGTATCATCTCAAGGTCGAACTCTGTGCGCTCTTTCAGGCGTTTCGCTTCCAAAGCTTTACCCGATGCTTCAAAAAACTCCACTTGCTTCATCAGGTCTTGCTGAATGTTCCATATCGCCTTCTGAAGTATATCCGGCGAGGTAACAAACATATTAGCAGGGTAGATATTGAGGCTCTCGTAGTGGTCTAATATATGATTGGTAGTGGGGTCGAATTGCTCTATTTCTTCAATCTCATCGCCAAAGAAGTGAATGCGAAAGGCGTTATCATCATACCCTGGGAAAACGTCTAACACATCGCCTTTGATGCGGAAATTACCGTGCCTAAAGTCAGCCGTAGTGCGGGCATAGAGGCTCTGCACAAGGCGATGCATCAGCTTAGTGCGCGGCAATATATCGCCTCGTTTAATAGTGATAACGTTCTTCTGAAATTCCACAGGGTTACCGATACCGTAAAGACACGACACTGAGGCAACCACCAGCACATCGCGCCTGCCCGATAGTAAGGCAGAGGTAGTACTGAGGCGCAGCTTTTCTATTTCATCATTAATAGAAAGGTCTTTTTCAATATAAGTACCTGTGGTAGGAATATAGGCTTCGGGCTGGTAATAATCGTAGTACGACACAAAGTATTCCACCGCATTATTAGGGAAGAAAGCCTTAAATTCGGAATAAAGTTGGGCAGCAAGAGTTTTATTATGGGCTAATACGAGGGTAGGGCGTTGTATCTTCTCTACCACATTAGCGATAGTAAAAGTCTTGCCCGAGCCTGTAACGCCCAATAGCACTTGGTATTTATCGTCTTTTTCAATACCCTCTACAAGCTGTTGTATCGCTTGAGGCTGGTCGCCCATAGGGGCAAAATCGGAAACTATAGAGAATTTCATTTTTAGTCGTTAGGTATTAAATTTAATAGCCGTATCTGTTACCCCAATGTTTTTTCAGATACTCTCTTAGGGCATTTTCGCGAGGGTTATCAGAAGGCTCGTAAAAAGTCTCTCCTTGCAATTCGTCAGGTAGGTAATCCTGAAAAGCGAAATTGCCCTCATAGTCGTGGGCGTATTGATAGTCTTTGCCATACCCCAGCTCTTTCATCAGCTTAGTGGGTGCATTGCGCAGGTGTATAGGCACTGATAGGTCGCCTGTTTGTTTTACCACCTGCTGTGCCTTGTTGATAGCCTTGTACGAAGCGTTGCTCTTAGCCGATGATGCCAAATAAATAGCACACTGACTCAATATAATGCGGGCTTCAGGATAGCCGATGGTCGTAACTGCCTGAAAAGTATTGTTAGCCAAAATCATAGCCGTAGGATTGGCATTACCTATATCTTCGGAAGCCAAAATGAGCATACGCCGCGCAATGAACTTCACATCTTCACCTCCTTCTATCATTCGCGCTAACCAATAGACCGCCCCATTGGGGTCACTACCACGTATCGACTTGATAAACGCCGAAATAATATCATAATGCTGCTCGCCAGTTTTGTCATACAGCACCGTATTCTTCTGCACGAGGTGTAGCACACTATCGTTAGTTATTACTACGGGCTGTCCTTCGGGGGTAGCATTCACAATAAGTTCAAAGGTATTGAGCAACTTGCGCCCGTCACCCCCCGATAGCTTTAGCAGCGCTTCAGTTTCTTTTAGCTGTATATCTTTGGTCTTTAGCACGCTATCTTTAGTGATAGCATTTTGTAGTAATTGCTCTAAATCCTTGCGCTCAAAAGCGTTGAGTATATACACTTGGCAACGCGATAGCAGCGCAGGAATCACCTCAAAACTAGGGTTTTCGGTAGTAGCCCCAATAAGGGTTATCCAGCCTTTTTCTACCGCCTGCAGTAGTGAGTCTTGTTGGGTTTTATTGAAACGGTGAATTTCGTCTATAAAAACAATAGGGTTTTGAGTGGTGAAGAGTCCCCCGCTTTGTTTGCTTTGCTCAATAACCTCGCGCACCTCTTTAATGCCCGAACTGATAGCACTGAGGGTATAGAAAGTGCGATTACTCTGATGAGCAATGATGTTTGCCAAAGTAGTTTTGCCGGTACCAGGAGGCCCCCAGAAGATAAGCGAGGGCAAGAAGCCACGCGCTATCTGTTGGCGCAAAGCACCCTTCGTGCCTACCAAATGTTCTTGTCCCACATAGTCTTCAAGGGTAGTGGGACGCATACGTTCTGCAAGTGGCGTCATCTGATTAACAATTATTTAGTAGCTCCCACCCCTACTACTTCGTCATAGAGAGCACCAGGAGCGCGATAATATACTAATATGATATACGTATTTTCGGTTTGATAGAAGTTGCCTCCTATCTCATTGAAGTCGATAGTGCGCCCCTCTTTGGTAGCGAACTTATAGTTGTAAAAACCTTGTTTGAGTAGTACTTGCCCTTTGAAAAGACCGTCCTTTTCATCATAGGTAAGTTTGTATTCGTCTCGAAGCTCATAGTTGCTAAACTTGCCATATACATACACCTCTTTGCCCCAAAAAGTCGATTTGCCTTCTAAGGCGAAATGCACTTGGGTATAGTCAGCTTCGTTGGCAGGGTTAGCCCCATTGACAGTAGTGATAAGGAAGTCGCCATTGATGTCGGGGTAATAAGTATAGACACTATTGGCGCGACTGACATTAGTAAAAAGATAACTACCCACAAGGCGATCGCGGGTAAAACGCGCAATACCCGAAGCCGCTACGCGTATATCTTTGCTGTCGAAATAGAAATACTCATTACCTGCCCAGAAAGCCGTCTCGCGGTCGTAGCGATATACCAGCTCATTACCGATGATATATTGCGGTTTAAGCCCCGTGATAGCGGTATCCCAACGGTAATTTTGCAATATAGCCACCTTTACGGCTACTTGTGGATTGTCGAGTCTAAAATCTTTCTGATTGATGGTGAACTGTACCACCTGCTGCGTGTCGTAGTACTTTAGGTCGCGAGCGCGCTTTACCTCAGCCGGCACGTTTACCTGAGGAGTATAGACCACAAACCGACGCGAAAAGAGTTCGGTGCCATAGCTGTCGGTTATAGAGAGTATATAGTTGCCACTGAGGGTCAGTTGGGTAAGTTCATTAGGGAAAGTAAGGCGGTAGTGCGAATAGCTCTGTAGAGTGCCATAAGAGTTGCTTTCAGGCTGTATCGGCTGATTGTCAATCCCTTTTAGGTATTCGCTTTTCATCAGAGAAGAAGCAGACCAATCGGCATTGCAATGGGTAATTTTATAGTAGTAAGTCTCCTCATTCCCTCCGAGGTCGTCAAACTGCAAGCTAAACGACTCATTGCTGCGCACAATAGGAAATTGGTTCTTATCATTACCATCGGCTTTAAAGATAATCGTTTTTATATAATCAGGGGGCGTTTTCTCTACTAACAACTCCTGCGACAGCATCGCCCAAGGAAATAAGAGTATTAAAAGAAGTTTTTTCATATTTTTCTATTTACTAATTTATGAATTTGCTAATTGACAAATTGGCAAATCAGGTGCGTAGGCAGTCCCATTACGTTGTTATAAGAGCCCTCAATAAAGGTTACCCCTATATGTCCAATCCATTCTTGTATGCCGTAAGCGCCTGCTTTATCAAAAGGCTTATATTTTTCAATATAGTGCGTTATTTCCTTATCGGTAAGCTCTCTAAAAGTTACTTTTGTAACGCAGTGATGCGTGCCCTGAGCGTCATTGGTAGTAAAACACACCGAGGTAATCACCTCGTGGGTCTTACCTGAGAGCGAACGCAACATTGCAAAGGCATCGGCAGCATCTTTGGGTTTGCCAAGAGCTTTACCCTCGTGCCACACAAGGGTATCAGAGGTCAGCAGCACACAGTTAGGAGGTATTTCGCCTGCAAAAGGCGTGGCCTTTAGCTCTGCCAAATAATCAGTGATTTGCTCGCGCTGCAAATGAGCGGGATAGGTCTCTTCTACTGGTTTGAGTACTACCTCATAGGGTATATCTAATTCTTTCAAAAACTGCTGACGCCGCGGTGAGCCTGAAGCTAAGATTATCTTTTTCATTATTACTCTTTTTACTGGTTGATATAAAACTTCTGCCCCAGATAAGGCTTTAGGTATTCGTGTTCGAGACTCTTTTCGAGCATTTGTCGCTCAAAATCGCAGCGATATACCTCTCCTTTCAGGTATTTCTCTATCATTAGCGAGGCAATAGGCCCTGCTACACGCGCTCCGTAATACCCATTTTCAACAAAAACCGCTATGGCTATCTTAGGATCTTCAACAGGAGCCAAAGCTACAAATATAGAGTGGTCAGTTAGCTGCATACGCTTGCCATTTACCCTGATAAAGTTCTCCGCCGTCCCTGTTTTAGCCGCAATATTTATGCCATCTATCTGCGTACGCCGTGCCGTACCGGCTAAGTACGCCATATTCATTCCTCTGATAATAGGGTCGAAATGTTTAGGGTCGATGGTAGTATGTTTAGGCACCGTATATTCCTTGAAAGGAGTTACCTTATTGTCTATCTTCTTCACAATGTGAGGGGTGTAGTAATAGCCCTTATTAGCTATGGCTGCCATTACATTAGCAAGCTGTATAGGGGTGGTGAGTATCTCACCCTGCCCAATAGCATTCGAGATGTTGGAAGTGCCATTCCACCGCCCTTTGCCGTATTGCTTGTTGTAGAGGTTGATGTCGGGCACCTTCCCAGGGGTACCTGTAGGCAAATCAGAACCTAAGAAGTTACCGAGCCCAAAACTCTTCACGTGGGCAGTCCATTTTTCCATTCCCACTTCCGAAGAAGTTTTCATATCGATAGCCCGCTTATAAGTATTGGCAAAATAGGCGTTGCACGATAGGGCAATACCGTATAGCAGGTCATTAGAACCGCGTCCGCAGTGGCAACGCATTATATGCCCCCCGTAGCGATAGCCCCCACCGCAACTGAAAACGCTTTGAGGAGTAATTACCCCCTCTTGCAGCCCTATAAGAGCATTGACCACCTTAAAAGGCGACCCTGGGGGGTACTGCGCCAATAGCGTGCGGTCGTATAAAGGTTTCCCTATAGAATCATTGTAGAGAGCCGTGTAGTTCTTAGAACGGTCGCGCCCTACCAACAGACTGGGGTCAAAAGAAGGCGCCGATACCAAAGCGAGTATCTCGCCCGTCTTAGGCTCGATAGCTACTATACCGCCGTGCTTGTGCTGCATCAGCAGCTCGCCATAAGCCTGTAGCCCAATGTCTATGGTCAGTTGTAGCGGTTGCCCCATAATAGGCAAGGTGTCGAGCGCTCCATTTTTATAACGCTCTATCGCCGCATTGTGTTTGTCTTTTTGGAAGTATTGTACCCCTTTTTTGCCGCGCAAAAACTCTTCGTACTGCTTCTCTACCCCACTGCGCCCAATGAGCTCTCCCGCCAGATAATAAGGGTTCTTCTTCAGTTCCCACTCGTTTACCTCACTGATGTAGCCCAACACATTACCCGCGTTATGGGTCAGATAGCTGCGCAGCATTCGCTTTTGTATATAAAAACCCTCGAATTTGCGCATCTTCTCTTGTAACACTGCATAGTCGGTGTTAGAGAGCTGATGCACTATTACTGATGGTTTTTTGCGCGAATAATCTTTGGCTTTCTGTAGTTTTTCGGTGAAATCAGCTTTTGAGAGTTCTAATAAGCTGCAAAGTTCGAGGGTATCTAAGTTCTTCACCTCACTGGGTATCACCATCACGTCATAAGCAGGCTGATTAGAGACCAGCAATTCGCCATTGCGGTCGTATATATAGCCGCGTTCGGGATAGTCGTATACCGTTTCGATAGCGATATTGTCGATACCAGAAGTATTCTCATCGTGATAAAACACTTGCAAGAAGAATAAGCGCAAGATTATCACAATGGTTGTAAATAATATGATGAATGGCAACAGAAATTTTCTCATTTTTTACTTTTACTAAACAGATAAATGTATAGCAAACAAACAATGATGGTGAATACTGAGGCACAAATGATTTTTACAAGGGTAATCAGTACGTGATTAAAGTTGAAAATCTCTAAAAAATAGAATAATATGTGGTGTAACACCACCATCAGAGTGGTATAACTAAACACTTTGGTAAACGGATAGGCCAAAAGGTCTAACTCTTGGTACTCAAAATTCTTGCCAAACACAAGGTGCAAGATAGGCGAGCGCCAATAAGCTATAAACACACTACTGGCAGCGTGCAAGCCGCCTGTATTAGAAAACATATCTATACAGAGCCCCAACAAAAATGCCGTCAGCAGATAGGGTACCCTATTCTCTCTATAAGGGGCTGCCAATAGGTAAACGATGTAAATCATCGGGTTTACATACCCCCAATAAGCTACATTGTTAAAAATAAGCACCTGCAACAGTACCAATACTATAAAGAGAAATGTATTTTTTACTATAGGGTGATTCATTTGGTGTTTTGTTTTTCAATTGCCTTTACAGCAGTACGGTTGGTGTCTTCGATAATATATACATAATCGAGGTTAGACATATCGGTAAAAAGCTGTACATCGATAATGTAAGTATTATCATGCTGACTTTTCTGATAATGTACTATTTTGCCAATAGGTATTCCTTTAGGGAAGATGTTAGACATTCCCCCAGTTACTATAGTATCGCCGTATTGTATAGGCGCTATATTAGGGACTTCCAATAGCTGTACTTTATTGAGTGCTTGGGTATCCCAATGTAGCGAACCGAAATGGCGGGTGCGTTTTATCATCGCATTAAGGGCTGATTTAGTGTTTAGCACACTTTGCACGGTAGCAAATCGCCCCGAGGTATTCTCAACTATCCCCACAATCCCTTGTGGCGACACTACCCCCATATCTTGCTTCACTCCGTCATTGCTACCTTTGTCTATCGTTAAATAGTTTTTGTGCAATCTGAAGCTATTCTTTATCACATTGGCAGTAAGCACCTTGAAGCGCAAAGTATCAGCGTGAGCAAAGGTAAGCGAATCGGTATGAGATAAAGTGCTGACCTGCTGCTGTAGCTGCAATAACTCTTTGCGAAGCGTGCGGTTTTCCTCGCTGAGCAACTCGTTTTGGCTTCTGAGGTTGAAATACTGCACCCAATAGTTAGAAAAGCCATAGAGTTTGCCACTAATAGCATTAGCCGAATGCAAATAAGCACTCTGCGAATAGTAATTGCTTTTGAACACCAAACTAATAGCTACCAAAAACAGCGTCAGAAACACTAGAAAGTCCCTTGAGCGAATAAAGAACTGTATGATTTTATTCACTATTTAAGCAATATACTCTTAAATTTATTAATATTCTTTAGGGTGATACCGGTACCGCGTACTACTGCGCGCAATGGGTCTTCGGCAACGTATACAGGCAAATCGGTTTTGAGCGAAATACGCTTGTCTAACCCGCGTAGCATCGCGCCACCGCCTGCCATATAAATACCGGTGTTATAGATGTCGGCAGCAAGCTCGGGCGGCGTTTGCGAAAGCGTTTCCATAATAGCGTCTTCTATACGCAAAATAGACTTGTCTAACGCTTTTACCATTTCGCGGTACGACACTTGTACCTGCTTAGGTTTGCCGGTTAGCAGGTCGCGACCTTGCACCATAATATCTTCTGGTGGCGAATCGAGATCTTCGATGGCTGCCCCTACTGTTATTTTGATATTTTCAGCCGTACTTTCGCCTACGTATAGGTTGTGCTGAGTACGCATATAATGCACTATATCAGAGCTGAAAATATCCCCTGCTATCTTTACAGACTTATCGCAAACGATACCGCCAAGTGCAATGACAGCAATCTCGGTAGTTCCCCCCCCTATGTCTATAATCATATTACCTTTAGGCTGCATAATGTCGAGCCCAATACCTATTGCGGCTGCCATAGGTTCGTGTACTAAGTAAATATCTTTTCCGTTTACACGCTCGCACGACTCGCGTACCGCACGTGTTTCTACCTCGGTAATGCCCGAAGGGATACACACCACCATACGGAGTGAAGGCGAAAAGAAACGCTTTTTAAGAGCAGGAATACTCTTGATGAGCATACTAATCATCTGCTCAGAAGCGTCGAAATCGGCGATAACCCCGTCTTTTAGCGGACGAATAGTGCTGATGCTAGGGTGTGTTTTCCCCTGCATAAGGCGCGCTTCTTGCCCTACGGCTATAATTTTTTTAGTGTTTCTATCTAAAGCTACGATAGAAGGACTATCCACTACTACCCTATCATTATGGATAATTAGGGTGTTAGCAGTACCCAAATCAATGGCTATTTCTTCTGTTAAGAAATCAAAAAAACCCATATTATGTACTTTCTATTAATGTATATATCTTGATAATCAGTTATTTAAGTGTTTTTAGGACACTATTCTTAGCGGGTGCAATTTTACGAATTTTTTTTGAGATGAGCAAAAAAGACATAAAATAATTTGCCAATTAGCAAATTTGTCAATTAGCAAATTTACTAATTCAGATTTTTTTTCTTTTGTACTTACCCTTTATAAAGGATATACCTACCCTTTAGGATGAGCGAAGGATGAGCGAAGGAAAGTCGGCGAGCTAACGCAGCCGAGTATGTGACGAAAGATTACCGAAAAATAACTATCTAATAAATTGTCAAACGCCAGAAAAATATTCTTTGAGGTATCAAAATAATTTCATATATTTGCACTCTGAGAATTAATGCATTATGGAATTATTTAAAGGACAAAGCCTCTTAGAGTTTACAGAACGCTTTAAAACAGACTTAGATTGCGAAGAATATCTAGCTTCTTTAAAGTGGGAAGATGGATATTGCTGTCGCAAATGTGGTTATAAAAAATATAAAATCGGAAAAGATTTTTCGCGTACTTGTAATATCTGTGGAGATTAGGAGAGAAAATTATGCAGGTAAAATTAGATAAAATTTCAGAGTGGACGACTACGGGATTCAAGCTAAGCAACGGTGCCTATCAATATGCTCCCATAAATGCAAAAAATCATTTTGCACGAGGAAAAGACGAATTTGTTATCTGGAGCAGCGGCAATGACGGCAATAGCTACGGTATCATTTGGATAAAGGCGGGGCAATGGTCATTCATTCCATCTCCCGCACAAAAGAAAAGCTGGAATAAGCCCGTTTTGTTGGATACAGGTTCCGATATTTTAATTATTAGCGGAGAAGACAAAAAAGTCTGGTGGGTGTCATCTCCTGAGCAGAAACCGTGCGAAGTAGTAAGTGAAAACTTGTGTGCCACAAAGAATATCACGGAGATTTCCACACTTGGCGAAAACGGGGTTTATCCGATTATTTGTCGTGTAGACGGAGAGGTGTTTGCCGCAAATAGTTTTACCTCTCTACACTATGAAAATGAGACACATACGCTGCATTGGGACAAGCAACTCACCCCTGTGTTTACAAATGAAAAAGTCCGAAGCAATTTTATGCTATCCTTAGGACGGGCAGAGGGTATGTATCACAAAATGGATTTTAGTTACTCTTATCCCCAGATAGGCAGCCTTATGATAAAAGATAATTCGATTTATGCCTTCGTGGAAGCGGATATGATAAATCCTTGCAGCTTATCACAATTCAAGTATTATTGGTACCTCGAACTCACCCAAGATGGTATCTACAAGAGAAAAATATGGGGAAAGGAAAAATTAGAAAAGCTTGCACAAAAACAAGGCTTGAGGGGAAAATTCAGCGCCCAAAAAGAATACCTAATTCTATCCTCAATTTTTAAGAAAGATGAATGGAAAGGAAACCAAAAACTGTTGAGATTGTCTGACCTAGAGCTTCTGGATATTACATTTCCAAGAGGATATTCCAAATTCAGAATTATGGATATTTGGGATAATCACGTATTTATCAGCGACGAGTCAGAGCGTATCACCCTCTGCAAAATGGTGGTGTAGATGATTTCAGAAAAGAAAAAGAGTTATTTCTTAAAAATTCTGATAATAAGAGCATTATGAAAATCATAAAAGATAAATCAAAAATTTCTTTGATAGAATAAAAAATGTTGTAATTTTGCGCCATAGAAATGCGACGGCATTTTGGCAACAGTGTCCTTTTACACAAGCAGTAAAACAGGCACTTAAAAAGCGAACAACTACAAGCCTCTTCCGAGCGGAGAGGCTTTTTTGTATTTTAAATAATAGGAAAAGCTACTAATTTGCTGATTGACATATTTGCTAATTGGCAAATTATTCGTACCTTTGCCGTGTAGAATATGAGCGGTTTATTCAACCACCCTGATTTACAGTCACTAATTTATTAATTCAAATTTTAAAATTGATGAAAATCATTATCGCCATTGATGGCTATTCCTCTACAGGGAAAAGTACTACCGCCAAAGCAGTAGCCAAAGCATTAGGCTATGTGTATATTGATACAGGTGCGATGTACCGCGCCGTTACCTACCTCGCCCTCGAGAAAGGCTATGCCTCTACCTCAGGCATCGAGGTGAAACCGCTGATGAAAGCCCTCAGACAGTCAGAAATAAAATTCGTATACAACCCCGAAGTAGGCTTCGCAGAGTTATACCTCAACGGTAAAAATATAGAAAACGACATCCGCAGCATAGATGTAGCTAATTGGGTGAGCGAGATAGCCAAACAACCTGAAATACGCACTTACTTAGTAAACCTACAACGCAAGATGGGCGAACAGAAAGGCGTAGTGATGGACGGTCGGGATATTGGGACGGTAGTATTCCCCGATGCTGAACTAAAAATATTTATGACCGCCAGCGAACAAGTACGTGCTGAGCGCCGTTATAACGAACTGCAAAGCAAAGGCGACAACACCTCTTTTGCCGAAGTGCTTGCCAATATACAGCACCGCGACCATATCGACACCACTCGCAAAGAGTCGCCCCTAAAGAAAGCCGATGATGCTATCGTTATCGACAACACCCACCTAACCATCGACCAACAAGTAGAAAAAATACTATCTTTGGTTAATAATAAATAAAAGACAAAATAAAAATATGTGTGAACACAATTGCTCTTGTGGCGGAGCGCGCCACAACTGGACGAAAGAAGAAATTATCGCTATCTATAACAAACCTATAATGGAGTTGCTCTACGAAGCAGCGACCGTTCACCGCAAGTATCACGACCCTAACTCGGTGCAAGTCTCTACCCTACTCTCTATCAAGACAGGGGGCTGCTCAGAAGACTGTGCTTACTGTCCGCAGTCGGCACGCTACGAAACAGAGGTAAAAATAGACAACGCCGATATGATGAGCGTTACCCACGTGAAAGCACAAGCGCTACGCGCCAAATCAGCAGGGGCTTCGCGCGTGTGTATGGGGGCAGCGTGGCGCAATGTAAAAGATGGTCCGGAATTTGAGCAAGTACTCGAAATGGTGCGTACTATCAACAAACTTGATATGGAAGTGTGCTGCACCCTAGGTATGCTGACCGAAAACCAAGCCAAACGCCTTGCCGAAGCTGGTTTGTACGCCTACAATCACAACCTCGACACCTCAGAAGAATACTACAAAGAGATTATCTCTACCCGTAGCTATGAAGACCGTCTGAAAACGATTGACAATGTGCGCAAGACTAATATCACCGTATGTAGTGGGGGTATTATAGGTATGGGCGAATCATTAGAAGACCGAGCAGGTATGTTGGTAGCCTTATCAACGCTCAATCCGCAGCCTGAGTCAGTGCCTATCAACGCTTTAGTACCCGTAGAAGGCACTCCTTTAGAAGATTGCAAGCCGGTAGATATATTCGAGATGGTGCGTATGGTAGCCACAGCGCGTATTGTGATGCCAGAGTCGCAAGTACGCCTATCAGCCGGACGTACCCAGATGAGCCAAGAGGGACAAGCCTTGTGTTTCTTTGCGGGCGCTAACTCAATCTTTGCAGGCGACAAGTTACTGACTACCCCTAACCCTGACATCAATGAGGATATGCAGATGCTTGGCGTACTGGGTATGCGCATACAAAAGCCTTTCGAAACGCACCCACAACCACAGACCGTAGAAGCAGCTGACTCGCAGTACCATTCGTTAGGAGAAAACCCTAAATGGACGCGTCCTAACCATAAGATAGAGCGCAACGAAGAGAAGAAAAAAATGGTGAAATTAGCGTAAACTGATTTGCTAATTAAATGAACCCTGATATTCTAAAAGAAATCATTACTACCCCAATGCCTTATGGTAAATATAAGGGTGTTATGATAGCCGATTTGCCCTCTCATTATCTGGAGTGGTTTAGCACTCAAGGCTTCCCGAAAGGCAAATTGGGTATGCTTTTAGCTACTACTTTCGAGATAAAAACTAACGGACTACAAGAGATTATTGATAATCCGAAGTCGTTAGTGGTTAGTCGCTAGTCGTTAGTGGTTAGATAATTAAAAAATTATAATTCAAAAAAAATGTTACTAAAGAAAGTAAATGGGAAGCAACCTACCTTTGGGGAAGGTTGCTTTTTTGCTGAAAACGCCACCCTTACAGGCGATGTACAATTAGGCGACCATTGCACCGTATGGTACAACGCTGTAGTGCGCGGCGACGTTAATAGCATTCGCATAGGCAATAATACTAATATTCAAGATGGAGTGGTTATCCACGCTACCTACCAAACACACCCTACTACTATAGGTAACAATGTATCTATAGGGCATAATGCTATAGTACACGGCTGCACCATAGAAGATAATGTACTGATAGGAATGGGCAGCATAGTGATGGACGGCTGTGTGGTAGAAAGCGACAGTATTATAGCAGCGGGCGCTGTAGTGCCCCCCAATACTCATATAGAGCAAGGGAGTCTGTATGCTGGAATACCTGCCAAAAAGCTAAAAGATACGACCGAGGCGCAGAAAGCCCTCATACGCCGTACCGCCACTAACTACCCAAAATACGCTAGTTGGATAGACAAAGAAGAAAATACTAAAGACTGACAATGAAGTAATTAGCTATATTGTTTAAAATTATTCTATATATTATTTTGAATATATCAAAATAATATATATCTTTGCCCCGTATTTAAACAGAAACATTATAGCAGTGTTTTTATATTTCGTTTGCAGTTCATCGTTTGGGGGGTATTTTTTTTTAGTGTTTTTTATAGTTGTTACCTACTCCTTCAAATTGTGAATTAGTTAGTTTTAAATAAAAAAGTCCGGCGCGATGCTGGACTTTTTGCTATTTAGTCACCACAAATTTGCTAATTAACAAATTAGTTGTATCTTTGCCATTATTTTTTAATTTAAGAAAGAACAATGAAAAGAATTATTTTAGCAGCAGTGCTATTGTTTTTCACTGGTAAAACATTCGCACAAGACGATTTTCCTAAACACGAAGTAAATCTTAACATATTGAATGTTATATGGTTATCTTCTGTAGAGTTAGGATACGAACACTATATCGCCTTTAACCAATCGATAGAAGGTGAGATTTTTATCAATGACCGTTTCTCTTTCTTTACTCGTAAAGAAGGGGAAAAATTTAATGCTACAAGTATCAAAGTAGGTTATAACTACTACTTCGATTTAGACGGCAACTCTGGTCCATACATTAACCCTTTTATCAAACAACGTTTTGGAAATTTCAAATACGAAGATGGTACCAAAACAAGTCTTAACAGCTTTATATTAGGTATAGGGGCTGGTTATCAGTGGAATTACAACGATACTTTTATCATCGCACCATATGCTAACATAGCACGCAACTTTGGTAAAGGAGTAAATGACGATGGCAAATTCTGGGCTATCGAACCTAACTTAGGTATCAAAATAGGCTATAAGTTTTAATAATCTTTTTTCTAATAATCATACAGGCAGTGAAGTTTTCGGCTCGCTGCCTGTTTTATTTTAGCGTGTATAAGAGGCTTGACTATACAGTTAGCTGTATATCTACTATACAATCAGAAGGGATTAAGCATAAAAATTCGAGATAAAAGAATTTTTATTTTATACTGATAATGAGTGTTTTACAAATATTTATATAAAAGATTATGAGTTTGGCACGCTATTTTCTATATAGATAGCGTAACTGGCAGACGGGATGTTAGTTAGGTTACAGTAGTGCATTTTAAATATAATAAATGATAAACTAATATTGCTTGAAAAAACTGAATTAAACAAAATTACTGAAATTGCTATAAGAAACATTGTTAGATAAAAATTAAATTACATTCATTAAAACATTTATTTTTGGAAAATACTTAAAACAAATCCTATCATCATTATATTCATTTCATTAAAACAAAGTATTGAAAAAAATTAAATTACTAAAGATCATTTATTAGAACTAAAGTATTAATTTTGGAGTTAGTAGTAGTATTTATATGCATTGTGAAAAAAGGCTCTCCTTAACAAAGGAGGGTCTTTTTTTATTAATTGCTAATTGTCAATTAATAATTATTTTGTACCTTTGCCGCATAATAAACTTAATAATATTTTCACTTATGAAAAAAATCGTACTTAGTATGGCTATGATAGCCAGTATTGCTTTGGTAGGTTGTGAGAATACTAACTCTCAGCAAGGAGCTGATACCGCTTCGGCCACTACTGAACAAGCTGTAGTAGAAACTCCTGAAGCTCAAGTTGCTTATGCTTATACAGTAGACCCTACCTCGGTAGTAGAATGGGTAGGCTCTAAGCCAGCAGGTAAACATCACGGTACTGTGAATGTAACTTCTGGTGGTGTAAACGTTGAAAACGGCGCTATCACTAAAGCTGAATTTGTACTCGATATGGGCACTATCACCGTACTTGACCTGAAAGCTGGCGATGGCAAAGAAGCTCTTGAAGCGCACCTAAAAGGTACTGACCCTGAGAAAGTAGACCACTTTTTCAACATAAAAGAGTATCCTACTGCTTCTTTTGTTTTCAAAAGTTTTGACGGTAAAAACCTTATAGGCGACCTTACTATCAAAGGTAAAACCAAAGAGATTTCTTTCCCTGCCACTGTAGCTGTTAGCGATAACGCAGTGGAAATTAGCTCTGAGCCTTTTAAAATTAACCGTGTAGATTTCGGAGTAAACTACGGTTCTAAATCAGTTTTTGATGACCTTAAAGATAAGTTTATCAATGACGATATAGAGTTAGTAGTAAAAGCTAAAGCTACTAAATAATGCAAACCTATAAAAGGCAGTGGTAGCTACTGCTGCCTTTTATTTAAATATATGATTGAACCAATATCCATAGTTATAATACTGACTACCCTTGTGCTGTCGGCTTTTTTTTCAGGGTTTGAGATTGCGTACGTATCTTCTAACAAAGTACACATCGAAATTCTAAAGAAGCAAGAGGGGCTGATAGCGAATATACTTACGCGACTGACTTATCGCCCATCTAAACTGCTGGCTACTATGCTTGTAGGCAATAATGTAGCCTTAGTAGTGTACGGTTTTGAAATGGGTAAGGTGATGACGCTACTTCTTCCTCCTTTTTTTCAGAATGTACTGTGGCATACCATTATTTCTACTCTGATTATCCTTATCACGGCAGAGTTTATGCCTAAAGTTTTCTTTCAAATCTACGCTAACCAATTACTAAAACTCTTTGCGATACCTGCTTACTTTTTTTATCTTCTCTTTTATCCTTTTTCGAGTTTTATTATATGGATTTCAGACTTCGTACTGCGGGTGTTTTTTAAAACCAAAGGCGATTATGTGCCACTTTCATTTACCAAAGTAGAGTTAGTAGATTACATCTCAGAGCAAATGGGTAATGCCCCCAAAAAAGAAGAGGTTGATGCTGAAGTACAGATGTTTCAGAATGCGCTGGAGTTTTCTGGAGTAAAAGCACGCGAGATTATGATACCGCGCACGGAGATAGTAGCGGTAGACCTAAATGAAACTATTGAGAATCTAATAGCCACTTTTGTTTCATCTGGATTCTCTAAAATATTGATTTACAATGAGAATATAGATGATATAGTAGGGTATGTGCATTCTTTTGATATGTTTAAAAAACCTAAAACTATCAAAGAAGTGCTTATACCTGTAGTAACAATTCCGGAGACGATACAGATAAATGAAGTCCTCAACCTGCTAATGCGCAAGCGCAAGAGTATGGCGGTGGTATTGGACGAGTATGGTGGTACTTCAGGCATCGTTACCTTAGAAGATATAGTTGAAGAGCTATTTGGCGAAATAGAAGACGAACACGACAAAGATAAATTTATAGAAGAAAAAATATCAGATGATGAATACCTATTTTCAGCGCGATTAGAGGTAGATTACATCAACGAAACTTATCATTTGAACTTGCCTGAGAGCGAAGAGTACGAAACGCTATCAGGACTTATTGTTTTGCATACTGAAGAAATACCCACGAAAGGAGAAACGATAAATCTGCCGCCTTTTGTATTTTCGATAGAGGCTTGTTCGCAAACCAGAATAGAAACCGTAAGAGTATTCATCAAGGAGAATGATGAATAAATGAAATAGCTAAATTAAACTTTTATATGGAACAAGTATATATTTTTATGCTTTTTGTCTTTGCAGTACTCGCTATCATCGATTTGACGGTAGGGGTAAGCAATGACGCAGGAAATTTCTTAAACTCGGCTGTGGGTTCGAAAGTAGCAACCCTACGCACTATTATGATAGTAGCCAGTGTAGGGGTAGCCATAGGGGCTATTTTCTCGAGTGGAATGATGGAAATTGCGCGGAAAGGGATATTCAACCCCTCTCAATTCTACTTTGATGAGGTAATGGTTATCTTTATGTCGGTCATTTTGGCTGATATACTGCTGCTTGACCTTTTCAATACCATTGGGCTGCCTACTTCTACCACTGTTTCTATCGTATTTGAGCTTTTAGGAGCGGCTATGTGCGTGGCTTTTATCAAAACCCTACAGGCAGATCAGCCTTTAAGCAATATTTATAACTATATCAATACTACTGAAGCAAGAAAAATTATTTTAGGTATCTTCGTTTCGGTAGCAATTGCCTTTGTGGTGGGGGCTATCGTGCAGTATTTTGCACGCTTGGTATTTTCGTTCCGTTATGAGAAGAGTATCAAATATATAGGAGGTGTATTCGGAGGTTTTTCGCTTACTGCCCTTTCTTATTTTATTATCTTCAAAGGACTTAAAGACGTTACTTTTATCCCTAAAACAACCATAGAGTGGATGAATGACAATATAGGAATGTTGCTAATAGGTTGCTTAGTGTTCTACAGCATACTCTCGCACATTCTTATACGTATGGGCGTAAATATATTTAGAATTATCATCCTCAGCGGTACGTTTGCTCTTTCGATGGCTTTTGCAGGCAACGACTTGGTAAACTTTATAGGGGTGCCTGTAGCCGCTTATCAGTCGTATGATATATGGCACAATAGCGGGGTAGCCCATAATGCTTTGGAGATGACAGCATTAGGCAGCGGACAGATGAGTACCCCTACAGCTATTTTGCTTTTAACAGGCTCTATAATGATTCTGACGCTTTGGTTCTCAAAGAAAGCCCACCACGTAATACAAACAGGGGTAAATCTCTCACGTCAGAGCGAAGGAGCGGAGCAGTTTTCGGCTAACTTCTTGTCTCGTTTTTTGGTGCGCATCACAGTAGGTACCGCTAACTTTATAGAGTTTATAACCCCTAAGAGCATCAGCAGGAAGATAGACAAACGCTTCGAAAAACCTGCGCCTAACCCCGATATAAAGGAAGAAGACCTTCCGGCATTCGACTTGGTAAGAGCTGCCATTAACTTGGTGGTATCGAGTAGCTTAATAGCGATTGGTACTTCGCTAAAGCAACCTCTTTCTACTACCTACGTTACCTTTATGGTGGCAATGGGGTCTTCATTAGCCGATAGAGCTTGGGGTCGCGATAGTGCCGTATATAGGGTTGCTGGGGTACTAAACGTAGTAGGCGGCTGGTTTTTAACAGCTATAGTGGCTTGCATAGGAGCGTTTATCGTAGCAGGTATATTGTACTACGGCAGCGTTATAGGACTTATCGTGATGATTTTCGTAGTGGGCTTCTTGTTGATACGCAACGCAATAGCTTACCGAAACAAACAGCGTGCCCAGTCGCAAGGGCGACACTTCCATCGCGCTGACTTAGCTACCATAGGCGGGGTTATAAAAGAAAGTTCTACTTATGTATCAGACACTATTTTCCGCATAGACCAACTATATAGTAAAGTGGTGAAAAATCTTGGCACACAAGACCTCAGCAAGCTAACAAAGAACAAGAAGAACGCTAAGAAATTAGAGAAAGAGTTAGATGAGATGAAAGGGAATGTATACTACTTTATCAAGTCGCTGACAGAAAGTTCAGTAGCTTCGAGCAAGTTTTATATTCTTATCTTAGATTACTTGCAAGATATGGCACAATGTATGACGGCTATCACACTAAATAGTTATGAGCACGTAAACAACAATCATAAAAACCTGAAATTTAATCAGCTCCGCGACCTGAAGAGTATATCAGATAAGATGGAAGAGGTATTTAAGGCAGAGGCTGAAATATTTAAAGGGGAAGACTATTCTAAGTTGCACACTATCTTAGCCGATTGTCGCAATCTGAAAGATGAGGTGTCTAAAATGGTGCAAAAGCAGATAGACCGTATTCGCACTACTGAAACAAGTCAGAAAACTACTAAACTGTACTTCAGTATCTTATTAGAGACCAATGCGCTTATCAGAGCTAATAATAACCTAATGATGCAGTTTGATGAGTATCAAAAGCAACAAGCACGCAAAAAGCGACCTCTGAACCTCAAAGAAGTACAATCAAACTACAATAAATAATATAAAAAAATAACGCCATAAAAAATAGGCTGCCTTATCGGGCAGCCTATTTTTTATGGCGTTATAAATCTTATTTCTCTTGTTTTTTAAGCAAACGACGAGCTGCTTCAGAAGCTGCTATAAGTCCTCCTGCCGACATAATAATGTCTTTTAACACCAAACGTCCAGCTCCTGATAAATAAGGAAAGCCATAAGCTGGTGTAGGCATATCTCCTCCTAAATTAGGTACGTACACTTCAGGTGTAGTGATAAGGAATGAAAGAGTAACAATGCTCATACCAAAGGTAAGCAAGCCTCCTATCACACCAATCTTAGGTGACCAGATACCTAATAGAGTAAGTAACCCAATAAAGCAGATAAAAGTTCCTAAACCGTAAGAAAAAACATAAGTACCGTTTTCTTTGTGCCACTCTATATTGGCTTTCACCATCTTACCTTCAGGGTTTTTGTGCAGCTTGTATTGAGCTACCTCTTTACCTTTGTTAGCTTCGCCTGTTACGCCGTTTTCGTCTATGGCAGTTTTGCCAGAGTTAGCATAGAAAAAGCTCATAAAAGGGCTGTTAGTTACAAATGGTACGATACCATCAGCTTCGTATTGGCATACTTTCAATCCGCCAATCCACGCCATTACAATAAAGATAGCGACTCTAATATAGTTTACAAAGCAACGTTCGCTACCTGCTAAAAATGATAATAACTTTTGCATAATAAATACTGTTTTTTAAATTACTTATTTCGGGGGCAAAGGTACAACAATTTAAGTAGATAAGAATGGATAAAAAAGTCCATTACATAGACTTTTCTGCCACGATTGAAATACCTACGTGTTCGCGGAAGCTTTTAGGCGATACTCCTACGTGTTTTTTGAAGAATCTGCTGAAGTAAAAAGGATCGTCAAAATTAAGGTAGAAAGCTACCTCTTTAATAGATTTATAGGTGAGGTGCAACTGTTTTTTGGCTTCAAGCACCAAACGTTCTTGTAGCAACTGGGTAGGCGTCTTACCGAGTTGCTTTTTTATTTTCTTGCTGAAACTATCTGGAGTCAGGTACAACGCTTCTGCATAAAAAGGTAGTTCGCGCTGGTCTATAAAATGCGTTTCTAACAATTGTTGAAAGTCTGTAGCCAAACGGTGGTCTGCCTCTGTAGGAACCTCTTCTATTTGTTCGCCTTTGGCTTTGCTCGAGAGTGCTAAGATTAGCTGTAGATAAGAGCGCAATACCGCTTCAGAATAAGGAGAGTGACTAGCCACCTCAGCCTCTATACGAGTAAAAAGTGTCTGTATTTCAGCATAAACACCCTCGCTAACAGTTATATGTGGCTGCAAGAATAGCGCATTGAAGAGCAACCCATTGCAGGCTACTTCTTTTTTGTGATATTCTATACAGTAAAAATCACCGTGAAACTGCAATAGTACCGCCTCTTTATGGCTAGCGGCTACCCACTGAAAATACTGAAAAGGCGTAAGAAAAAGCAGCGTATTACCTTTGTAAGAATAAGGAGTCCCATCTACTACAAAATCGCCTTCCCCTTGCAACATATAAATACAATAATTCTCCACACGCACTGGTGCGGTGGAGAATTGTTGTTCTGTTATATGTTTGATAGCTACTTTCAAAAGTAGTATCGTTTTTATTCGTTAATAGCTTGAATACCTGGTAATACTAACCCTTCAAGGCTTTCGAGCATTGCACCACCACCGGTAGATACATAGCTTACCTTGTTTTCAAAGCCAAATTGTTTCACCGCTGCTACTGAGTCACCACCTCCTACAAGCGAGAAAGCTCCGTTTTTAGTAGCTTCAGCTACAAAATTACCTACTTCTATAGTCCCTTTAGCAAAAGTAGGCAACTCAAATACTCCTACAGGCCCATTCCAAAGAATAGTTTTAGATTTTAGAAGTACTTGTCTGATGTTTTCAAGGGTTTTAGGCCCTGCATCAAGACCTTCCCATCCATCAGGTACAGCATTTACTGGTACTACTTGGGTTTTAGCATTGTTGTCGAAAGCATCAGCAGCTACCACATCTATAGGTAAGTGTACTTCTACCCCTTTAGCTTTTGCTTTAGCCAAAATATCAAGAGCGAGTTCTTGTTTATCGTCTTCGCAGATAGAATTACCTATCTTACCGCCTTGAGCTTTAATAAAGGTATACGCCATACCTCCACCGATGATAAGGTGGTTCACTTTATCTAAAATATTTTCAATAATAGTGATTTTAGATGATACTTTAGAGCCTCCTAAGATAGCAGTTACAGGTTTTTCACCTGATTTCATCACTTTGTCGATACTTTCAATCTCTTTAGCAAGAAGATAACCAAAGCATTTGCGTTCTGGGAAGAATTTTGCTACAATAGTTGTAGAAGCGTGAGCACGGTGAGCTGTACCAAAAGCATCGTTCACATAAATATCGCCGAGCTTAGCCAACTCTTTAGAGAAACCTTCATCACCTTTTTCTTCTTCTTTGTGATAACGTAGGTTTTCTAATAATATTACACTACCAGCAGGAGCTGCGGCTACGGCTTTCTCAGCTACTTCGCCTACGCAATCTTCTACGAAAATCACTTTCTTGCCCAATACTTTCTCTACTTCACCTACGATGTGGCGTAATGAATACTTATCGTTGCGCTCTCCTTTAGGACGACCTAAGTGGCTCATTAGCACTACTGTTCCGCCGTCGTTTAAGATTTTGCTGATAGTAGGTTTAGCAGCCTCAATACGGGTATTGTCGGTTACTTTGAAGTTTTCATCTAAAGGCACGTTAAAGTCCACACGAATAAGGGCTTTTTTGCCTGCAAAATTAAAATTGTCTATGGTTCTCATATATCTTATATATTTAAAATATTATTATATTTTTCAAGCTACAAAGGTACAAAAAATAATCTTAATAAGCAAATTACTTTATGGTTCGCAAATACTCCAACACTTCTCTGGCTTGTTGCTCAGTTAAATGCTGGTTTAGCATTATGCTGCCGTACTCTTCTAACTGTGCTTTGGCGATAGGGTCTTCTTTTATCATCTGCTCCGGATTCAGTATCATATTCATCAACCATTCAGGAGTGCGATAATCGGTTAGCCCTGCCATTGCTGGCCCTATAAGTCGTTTAGTAGGACGGTGACAAGCCATACAATATTGGTTAAACGTAGCCTCTCCTTTGGCTGCCATAGCGGCATCAGGAGTGTCGGCTAAAGGAGGAGTGATAGTCTTTACTTTCCCTATTCCTTTGTTTGTCTGCCAGTTAGGATATTCAGTAGGTTTTGCTGAAGCCTCTTTAGGTACTTCTGTAGTATTGGCTGTATTTACAGTTTCATTCGCATTATCATTAGCAGAGTTATTATTGTTAGTGCCTCCGCCACAGCCTACTGCCAAAAAAGCTATAGCTGAGAGTGTGTATAGTGTTTTTTTCATAGTATAGTGTTATCTGTTAATAATTTTAGCTACTTCTTTAGCAAAATAGCTCGCAATAATGTCAGCACCAGCGCGTTTTATGCTCACTACCTGCTCTAACATTACCGCATCGTGGTCAAGCCAACCATTAGCTGCAGCTGCTTTCAGCATAGCATACTCGCCTGATACTTGGTAAACTGCTACTGGCACCTCGCTCATATTCTTCACTTCGCGCACGATATCTAAATAGCAAAGCCCTGGTTTCACCATCACGATGTCAGCACCTTCTTCTATGTCCATACGGGTTTCGCGTAGGGCTTCCAAACGGTTGTGATAATCCATTTGATAGGTTTTCTTATCCTTAGGAATATCGTTTTGGTCTACAGGAGCACTGTCGAGCGCATCGCGGAAAGGACCATAAAAAGCCGAAGCATACTTAGCACTGTACGACATTATCCCTACATTCTGAAAGTTATTGTCTTCTAAGGTCTCACGTATCGCCTCTATGCGCCCGTCCATCATATCGCTGGGGGCTACAAAGTCAGCACCTGCTTCAGCGTGCGAAAGTGCCATACCACAGAGGGCTTCTACTGTAGGGTCATTTATTATCTGTCCTTTTTCTACGATACCATCGTGCCCGTAAACAGAATAAGGGTCAAGAGCCACGTCAGTCATCACCAACATTTCAGGCATAGCGTTCTTAACGGCTTGTATAGCGCGCTGCATCAGCCCTTTAGGGTTAGAGGCTTCTGTCCCTCTATTGTCTTTTAAGTCATCAGGCACTTTTACAAATAGAAGTACTGCTTTCAACCCTAAGTTCCAAAGTTCTTTCACTTCCACTGCCAATAGGTCAAGGCTATAGCGGTAATAACCTGGCATCGAAGCTATTTCTTCTTTTACTCCTTTACCTTCTACTACAAATAGGGGCACCATAAAATCATCTGGAGTAATTATAGTTTCTCTTACAAGACTGCGCACAGCTTCATTCTGGCGCAAACGGCGGTTTCTTCTTAATGGATACATCTTTATTAATTATAAATTATTAATCATCAATCTTTTGCATAAAGTAAGCTACTTCTTTTTCAAAAATCCCTATCGGATAGCTATGTGCCATAGTGTTGATAAGGTGTATTTCGGCTGGCTGACGGGTTTTAAGCTGTCCTTTTAATTCTGCTAACGACTGCCAAGGGTCTATCACAGTGTCTTGCAATCCTATGACTATTTGAGTATAAGCGGCGTAATAAGGATTGGACTGTACCGTAGCTGGCAGTTCGTTTTTATAAGTGAAAGCAGGATTAAAGAGCAAACACGGTTTTAGCAACGCTTGTGCCAGATAGTAAGCCACTAATCCACCAGCACTCGACCCTATAATAGCCGTTACATCGGCATAATCCCTAACCAATGTTGAAAAAAGGTCGGGGGTATTGCGATAATCGAGCACAGGGGCAACAATCTCTCCGTAGGGAGCCAGCACCGCTCGGCGGTCGTCTTGCAGGGTACTATCAAGCCCGTGTAGGTAAAGAATCTTGGTTGTTGAAGTTATCATTTGTTATTGTTTTACAATTTCTATATCTACTTGCAATACGCCTTTGTTCTTATTATCGGTGATACCCATAAAGGCGCGTTTGGTAAGGTCGAGCTCACGCCCTTTAGTAAAAGGTCCTCTGTCGGTTACGGTTACTATTACCGATTTGCCGTTAGCCCTATTCGTCACTTTTAGCTGAGTGCCAAAGGGCAAAGAGGGGTGAGCTGTAGTGAGCTTATTATTGCTAAATATCGCTCCGCTGGCAGTCTTTCGCCCGTTGAACTTATCGTGGTAATAACTCGCACTCACATCACTCTTATACACTCCTGTTGGCTTTTTTGCTGTCCCACAAGCACTCATCATCAAAGCACAACACAAGCACAAGATTATCCTCACAAGTCTTATCTTCATATTCTCATCAATATTTTTATTGTGTAAAAACGATGCCTTAGTTGTCTAAAGCATCGTTTTTATATATGGTTATCGTCCTACTTTTAGTACCCATACCTTAGAGTTCCTAAACTCAGGTCGGCGCAGTAGGTTTATCATTGCTTCTCCGGCTTCACCTCTCGATGCAAATGGTTTTTCTACGTATAGATAAGTCATCTGATTTTCTGGGTGTTTAAATGAGAATACTGATAAACCTAACTGACGTACTTTCTTCAGCATATCATAAGCTCCTGATGCATTGCGATATACCCCTATCACTACATAGTGCCCTTCTGGGATACCTGCTCCTGCAATCTTATCTTCTACCAAAGTCATACGGTCTTTTAGTTGCTCTGAAATTGGCTTAGGTTTCTTTGGTGCTGGTGGTGGCGTAGTAGGCGTTTTAGTTTCGCTTACTGTCGGAGTGGCAACAGCTGGTTTAGGTTTTTCTACTACTGGTGCTGGCGGTGTAGGTGGCGTAGGCGTTACCTTCGGCGGTTTGATGTGATGTTTACCACCAAACTGATACGAAAGTACTATATCATAACTACCTCCCAATTCCGATACATAAGCCGCTATGCTCTGTTCGTAGCCAAACCCTATACTCACGTGGTTGGCTATATTAAAGCCCAGCCCTCCAAAAGCGCCATACTTTTGGTCGTAACCGGCATAAGCCCAACCCATTTTAGCATCAAGCATCACGTGTCCGCCTAACTGAAAGTTATCACTGCTCTTCTTCCCTTTAGCTAAAACGGTCAAAACGGCATCTTCTAAAAAATCGCTATTGCTATCTAATGCGTGGCGATACATCGCGTGGGCAGTAAGCGATTTTTCGTTGAAAGGCACTGCCATTTCTCCAGCCGAAAAAGCGTAATCTAACAGGTTTTCAGCAGTAATACCAAAGTGCATTTCGTTAAAATTAATATCAAAACCTGGTTGTATATTGATAATATTTACCGCCTTAGCATTCTCTATAAGAGGGTCATTCACATTCACACGCACTTTGCTCTTATCTATGCTACTGCGGGCAAACACCGCATTAATACCCAATCTCAAAAAGTTATCATCTGATATTTCCACTTGGTGCACGTAGTTGCCTAATACACCTGTGTTAGCAAAGATAGAAGCGGTACGTTGAAAGATAAGCCCGTGCGCCATATTATTCCCGTCATCTACTACTGTTTTCTTGCCGGCATCACCGCCCCATTTCTTTCCGTACGATAGCCCAAAGGTATTAAATTTATCCTCTTTAAAGCCCATCCATTGGTTTCGGTGGAAGAAGGTAATTTGCGATTCATTCTTGCCAAAAATCGGGAAAGCAGGGTTCATCAGATAGGTGTTATACTTTACGGCTGTATGTCCTGGCAATTCGTATGGCAAGTAATTACCGTCACTTTGCCCCAAAAGGTATTGGGTACAAAGCACAAACACAAGAACTGTTATTTTAGATATAATCTTCATCTGTTTCTTTTACTTTAATAAGGTAATCACTCCTTTTTGTTTTTCCACATTGCCCCCTTCTATCACATAGATAAACACTAATGAGCGTTTGCCTAATTCTTTATAAGTAGTGCTATCTGGCCAATTGTTCTGATAATTAGTAGTCGAAAGCACCTCTTTCCCTTCCTGACTATAGATGGTCACGCGCACATTAGGTTGGCAATACGTATCAGGTATTACCCAATAGTCGTTTACGCCATCAGCATTAGGCGTTACTATATTCGGAATTACTTTTACTTCAAAAATATTCAGCTCAAAATCAAGGGTATTAGCCCCTACGGCCGTACACGATTCTTCTTTTAGTGTATAGGTGCCTGCCATATCTTTTGAAGTGATTCTGAGGGTACTGCCATAGGTCACAGTGCCGTCTGACTTCGCCCAAACAAAGTTATTACCTCCGTCAGCTACCAATTGTTGTCCTACATTCACATCTAACTTGCGCTCTCTTGCCGAACTGTGTTGGTTGATTTCCTTAGCTAAAGCGCCTGTAGCGGTTATTTGTTTTATTTTTAGGTTACCTGTACGGTAATTTTCTACCTTTATATGGGCGCGCTTAGGGCAACCTCCGTTGTTTATCTCCAAATAGTACTCTCCTGTCTCGCTCACGGTTGCTGTGGGTTGTTCACTACCCAAAGCGGTATCGTTGCGATAGTTAGCACTGGTTACTTTATACCATTTGTACGAAAAACTATCCGCTACTGACGAACTTGGGTCAAAACTATCAGAGGCTACAGTTAAAGTTAGCGAACCTCCGGGACATAAGTAAGCGGTAGTCTTCGCTCCTTCTGATGAAGAAATTTCAAAATCAGGAATAGGTGTAAAAGCTATCGTTTTAGGGTCTGAAACCTTTATGATACTAGTATTGTAAATCACACGTATAGTGTATTGAGCGGCATCAGAGTTGCTCGCGCTCGATACTACATAAGTAGGATTTGTTTCTCCATATACATCATTACCATCTTTAGCCCATTGGAAGCTAAAATAACGATAATCCGATTTCTTTACAATCACTTCTTCTCCCGAACTGCTCAATTTTACTTTTATTTGTTGCAATTCAAGGGTAGTTTGTGTACGCGTCTCGCAATTTACTGAGGCTACAGTACCTACGCGCAATTGCTGAATATCAGAGATGGTTTCAAAATAAACAGGCCCTAAAGTTACTGTATTACCACAAGTACCAGTATCTGTTAGCTTTACCTGATAAATATCTACTGAAGTAGGCGCAGTGCTTATAGTAAGCGAGGTACCTGTCTCTCCTGTCAATACAGTACCATTTTTTGTCCACTCTATAGTAGGCGATTCCATATTGTGCGATACTTTCAGCTCGTTAGTTTTCCCTGCGTAGAAAATCTCGCGTGTACCCATATCATCTTCCCAACGCACTACTATATTTTTCTTCCTTACTACTATCGCAGCTGAAGTTGCAGGGCAACCACCGTAATTAGCACTTACCGACACATAGAATGCCCCCGAGCCCTCAGTACTATACTCAGTAAGCCCTACCCCTTGTGCTACTTGTGCTCCGTCTTTATACCAAGTGTAGGTAGACGAAGCATTAGCACCAGTAGTAACGGTTAAGGTTACCGAGGCACCGCAATATTCTAAGTCTGCAACACCTCCGTTTATCTTCAGCGCATTAGCATCTTTCAATAAAATGTTTATTTCGTTCGATTCGGGGATGCTACTATAGTTAGGCCCTGTTATATTCAGTTTATATTTACCATTTTCTAAGGCGCTACTCAAGGTTATCTCTTTGGCATTAGTGCCTACATTAGCATAAGTACCTGTGATGTTCGCTTGCCATTGAAAGGTGAAAAACGAATAATCAGCAGGGTCTACGGTTACCTCATTGCTGCCTATTTGCGCTATAATCTTATCTACCGTTAGGGTTACACGGTCGTACGTACAATCCTGATAAGCCGATTTTGTTTTGATGCTTACTTTGAAGTTATCTGGCTGAGTAAGCTCATATTCAGCCGTTTGCACTGTTACGGGGCAACTACCTGTCTGGCTTATTTCAGCTTTGTATTTACCTGCCGAAGTAGTTACTAAGGTCGCTCCTGTTTCACCGCTAATCTCCGTACCATCTTTAAACCATTTGTAGGTAGGGGCTTCAGCAGTAGTGCTTACCGTAAAAGTCTTATTCTTACCGGGCATTAGCACGCTACCGCCTGTAGTATTTAGGGTAGCCGTAATAGCGTCTTTGCGAGTAATGGCAATTTGGTTAGAACGCACATCGCAATTACCTCCGCTTCCCACTTCCACATAATATTTCCCTGCCTTATTATCAGGCGCATTCACGGTATAGGTATTATTGTCAGTCTCTGCTATTTTAGTTTTTGTCTGAGGGTCTGAAGCGTAGTAATACCAAAAATACTTACTCCCTGCTATAGGAGGCGTAGCGGTAAGTGTAAAAGCATCGTTAGTACAGATAGCGGTAGCCGAACTGCTAAGGGTAACGGTCTGATTACCCGATACTCCTACTGTGATATTGGCAGAACGCGCATTAGTTGCTCCTGAACAAGCGCCATAATCTATTTCAGCATAATATTTACCTGCCTCGCTAACCGTCTGGGTAGGAGGCGCATCACTTGCCAAAAGAATGTTGTTGCCCGAAGAGCCTGCTTCTTTCAGCTTATACCATTTGTACTTGTAGTTAGACGGATTTTTACCCCCTGGCAAAGCGGTAACTTTCAGCTCTTGTGTATGTCCTGAGCAAAGCGTTACATTAATAGGCGATACGGTTATCTGAGTGGTAACATCCTGATAATGAACTTCTATCTCTTCCCCTCTATTGCCGCCAGCTTCCCAAAAGGCTACCACTTCATTCGACGGACTTGTACTTCTTACCCTTATTTTGTATTTCTTACCTTGGGTAGTAGAAGGGAACTGAAATGTTACAGGTATCTCACTGCGATTGTTTTTATCAGTAATCGTAGAGAGAATGGTAGGGTTGTCAAAATTACCATCAGCATCCGAAAGTTCTACGAAGTATTTGTTATCAGCGTTAGGGAAAGGAGGTTTCCACGAGATATTTACCCTAAAGCTGTTAAAATCACTTTTAGGACAAGCATATATCGCAAAACCCAACTTAGCCTGCTTAAGCGAGCCTTGGGTCTGAGCGTATAGCTGTACATTGCTAAAATACGTCAGAAAAGCTACTATAGTACACGCTAAAAATCTTGTTACTTTCATCTTTTTCCTTTAAAATATTAAAAACATTGCTAAACTGAAGTGCCTACTAAGCACTATAAATCGCACAAAAGTACAAAAAAAGAATCATATAAAAAAATTCTAATTAAGGTTACTTTTATGACTTACATATCAGTTTAGTACGGCAAAAATAATGCCACGATGCATCGCTACCTTCTACAAACCTTTTAAGTAGCTCATTTCTAAAGCATTTACCTCTCGTTCCCCTCCCTTTCGCAGTACTGTCACCCCCTGCAAAGCCCTCAATTTTTAGCTATTATTTATGAAGACATTAAGAATAATTTAACGCTACTATCACACCCCAACGCAAGTTTGCAGCTCGTATCTTCCCCCAGCCTTCTCATTCTTCACAGCCTTCCCATATTATCACTATCATTGCTAACTTGCTTTCTCATAATTATTTTGTACATTTGCACTATATAATTATCCCTGTTGTTATCCAGCTACGATAGTAGAAAATAATCTAAGATATAACAACAACACCCAAAAATAAAATTACTTTGCAACGATTTAGGCATCTATAAAACCAATGCCCTATTAAGGAGATTAACAATATAATTTTATGAGTGAATCCTTATTTTTTACTTGTGAAGAAATAGACCTCAACCCTCGTACATCTTGGGCAGAGCTTTTGCAAATAGCTTTTATAAATAAAGAGCAATATTTTTCTATAAGCAGATTAGCTTATGAAGAAGAACTTTATTTTGAATACAATGAGCAAACTCACTACATTTATGCCCTATGCCAAGATGTAGAGTTTAATTTGAAAGCCAATGCCTTATATATTCATATCACAAAACCCCTAAAAAGTAATTGCCCTTTCAGTACTATTACAATACAATTACCTTCTACCCCTATTAATTTAGAAGAAGTGTTACAACACTTAAAAAGTAACAATTAGGCAAGAAGCCTAATAATCTGTTGTTCTCACTCCGTGTATTCTTTTTTTCTTCTTTGGCTTTGGTAGCGAATAGGGGGAATGTATGCCTCCAAATTCATCGATAATATAGGCTACTCGCTGTGTTTCATCACTTACTACATATAAGCAGTGCTTATGTTCGCCGAATAGTTCACCTTCTGCGGTGAGTATCCAAGCCATATTGCCTTGCACATCTTTCCATTTAGTTACAAACTGTAACTCAGTAAAAGTGTAATCAGAAGATGGGTAGTTTTCCCTATATGTCTCAACAATAGCAATAACTTTTTCACGATTGAGTTGAGGGAACTTACCATTACGAAAAAGATGTTTTTGGTCGCTTTTAAGTCCGTAGTTTCGCAGTTCCCAAATCATATATAACTGGGCTTTGATTTCATTTTGTACAGAGGCATTGGCAAAACCTTCAGGAGTAAGTATATCTTTGTCTTCCAACTGTAGGCAGACATCAATCACATCAATAAGGGCTTGCGAAAGCGGTAAGGCACAGTTGTACTGTGTTTTTAAAGAGCATTGTAGAAGATGATCTAACGAAACTATAAGCTCATAGAGCACTTTTTCATCGGGGTCTGTTTCATCTAAATAGCTTTCATCTATATTTTGTAACGATAGGTAATAGCTAGAAAGAGTATTGAGGTCGGGAGTAATAGCTTCATCTACTATTTGCCATAGGTAGTTGAGTATATCTTGAAAAAGTTGTATTTCGTTTTCTTCAAAGAAGTGAGTTATTTGCGGTTGGCTTTGTTGCCATAATTCTTCACACACCCAACAGCCCCAAGGAAGAAAAGCTTCTTTAGGAAGGGTATTAATTTGAGTTTCAATAGTGTTTAAATAGCTTTTAAAACTATCGGGTACTTGTATATGGGGTACTAAATCATTTCTCATTATCTTATCTCTTACCTACAAAAAAAAAAGAAAGTCCGATAAAAAATTATCGGACTTCTTCATTAACCAACCAAAACTTTAAATTATGAAAACTATTATTTGAAGTTTACAATGAGCTACCACCCTCATTGCACTGCAAAGGTACGAATAAAACCGTACTTGTCAAGTGTATTTTTAAGTTTAACAAAAGTTTAATACAAAAAGGGGCTTATACAGCCCCTTTTAGCGTAATTTTAATATTGAAAATCTTATCCTTTTTAAGATTTTATTTACCATTTTTATTTCGCATTGTGCGCCTCTATCCACTCTCTGGCATTGATAAATGCCTCTAACCAAGGACTTACCGCTGCCTTTTCATTCGGATAATAAGCCCACTGCCAAGGGAATACCGAGCGCTCTATATGGGGCATCGTTACCAAATGTCTTCCCGATTTATCGCACAGCATAGCCGTGTTGTAATCTGAACCATTAGGATTAGCAGGATACTCTTCATAAGCGTATTTACCTACTATGTTATAAGCGCTTTCTTCTAACGGCAAATGAAATTTACCCTCACCGTGCGAAATCCATACCCCTAAAGTACTGCCTGCAAGGCTCGATAACATCACCGAGTTGTTCTCCGGAATTGCTACCGACACAAAGCCGCTTTCGTGCTTGCCACTGTCGTTATGCCACATCTTGCCGTGCTCTGAATGTTCGGGATTGATGACCTCCAACTCCATAAACAGCTGACATCCATTGCATATACCTACTGAAAGAGTGTCAGGACGAGCAAAGAAATTATCCAATGCCTTTTTAGCCTGCTCGTTGTAGAGCAACGCTCCTGCCCAACCTTTGGCACTACCCAATACATCAGAGTTAGAGAAGCCGCCTACAGCTCCTATAAACTGTACATCTTCCAAAGTTTCACGCCCGCTGATAAGGTCAGTGGTATGCACATCTTTCACGTCAAAACCTGCCAAATAAAGAGCATTTGCCATTTCGCGCTCAGAGTTGCTACCCTTCTCGCGTATCACTGCCGCTACTGGACGCTTGCCTGCAGGGCGGATTGTTTTTTCACCGGTGAAGTGCGCAGGGAAAGTGTATTGCAAAGGCTGCTCAGAGTAGTTCTGATAACGCTCTGTAGCCTTATCGTTCTTGGTTTGCTGTTTGTCTAATAAGTAAGAAGTCAAATACCACACATCGCGCAATTCAGGTATACTGAAGTGGTATTCTTTGCCAAAATGGTTAATTCTAAGGGTTTCAGCAGTAGCTACGGTACCTATTTTAGCGTAATGTATGCCTTGTGCCTCCAAAAAGCGCTCTACAGAGGCATCAGCTTGCAATACAAGCCCTACATTCTCTGCAAAAAGCACTTTTAGCAAGTCTTCTTCGCCCAAAGCAGCAAGGTCTATGGTAGCCCCCAACTCGTTATCAGCAAAGCACATTTCTAAGAGGGTAGTGATAAGCCCTCCACTACCTATGTCGTGCCCTGCTTGTATTTTGCCTTCATTTATAAGAGTTTGTACCGCATCAAAGGCTTTCTTAAAGTAGTTGCTATCTCTCACCGTAGGCGCTTCTGTGCCTATCTTGTTGAGGACTTGAGCAAAAGCCGAACCGCCTAATCGATAACTATCATCTGATAAATTCAGATAGTAAATAGCCCCTCCGTCTCTCTTCAGTACGGGCTCAACTACCTTTTGCACATTAGTACAATGAGCAGCGGCCGAGATGATAACAGTACCAGGGGCAATCACATCGCCTCCTTCAGGGTATTTTTGTTTCATCGATAGCGAATCTTTCCCCGTAGGGATATTGATCCCCAATTGTATAGCAAAGTCCGAAGCCGCTTCTACCGCTTCGTACAAACGGGCATCTTCGCCTTTGTTGCGGCAAGCCCACATCCAGTTGGCAGATAGCGATACGCCTTTTAGTCCCCCTTCTAATGGAGCAAATACTATATTAGTAAGGGCTTCTGCTATCGCATTGCGGCTACCCGCTGTAGGGCTGATAAGTGCCGTAAGTGGCGAGTGACCTATGCTGGTAGCGATTCCCTCTTTGCCGTTGTAGTCGAGAGCCATTACCCCTACGTTGTTCAAGGGGAGTTGCAGAGCGCCTGCACATTGCTGTTTGGCCACCTTACCCCCTACACAGCGGTCTACCTTGTTGGTAAGCCAATCTTTACAAGCTACCGACTCTAATTGTAGCACTTGCGACAAATAAGTGTATAGCTGACTTGGGTAGTAAGTAAGCCCTTCGTAAGTGGTAACTACCGTTTCATCGGTCATTACCGTTTTAGGCGAACTGCCAAATAGGGCGCTAAGGTCTAAGTCCATTGGGTGAGTGCCTTTCTTTTCAGAGGCTATACTGAAGTGCTTATCATCAGTTACCACACCCACCTCATACATAGGCGCACGCTCGCGCTCAGCGATAGTTTTTAGTTGGGCTATAGCCTTTTCGGGCAATACCAAGCCCATACGTTCTTGCGATTCATTGCCTATAATCTCTTTATCCGATAAAGTAGGGTCACCTACAGGCAGTTTATCCAAATCTATTTTACCGCCGGTTTCCTCAATAAGTTCAGAGAGGCAGTTTAGGTGTCCGCCTGCCCCGTGGTCGTGTATAGAGACGATAGGATTCTCGTCCGATTCTACCATCGCGCGGATAGCATTAGCGGCACGTTTTTGCATTTCAGGGTTAGAACGCTGCACCGCATTAAGCTCAATACCTGCGCCAAAAGCCCCTGTATTAGCTGACGATACGGCAGCACCCCCCATACCAATGCGGTAGTTTTCACCGCCCAAAATAACTATTTTATCACCTTCTTTAGGTGTGTGTTTTATAGCTTGCGAAGCTTTGGCATAGCCTACCCCACCCGCTTGCATAATCACTTTGTCGAAACCTAATTTGCGACCGCCTTCTTCGTGTTCAAAGGTGAAAAGCGAACCAGTAATCAGCGGCTGACCAAACTTATTGCCAAAATCGCTCGCCCCATTCGAGGCTTTGATAAGGATATCCATAGGCGTTTGATACAACCATTTGCGTTCAGCCATTCCTTGCTCCCAAGGGCGGTCTTCTTCTAATCGGGGGTAAGCCGTCATATACACCGCTGTTCCTGCCAAAGGCAACGAACCTTGTCCACCTGCCAAGCGGTCGCGTATTTCACCACCCGAACCCGTAGCTGCCCCGTTAAAAGGCTCTACGGTTGTAGGGAAGTTATGGGTTTCGGCTTTTAGCGAAAGTACTGCCTCAAAAGGTTTAACCTCATAAAAATCAGGTTTATCAGCACTTTTGGGGGCAAACTGGTCTACGGTAGCCCCTTTAATGAAAGCCACATTGTCTTTATAAGCCGATACTATGCTATTAGGGTTTGCCTGCGAAGTCTTTTTAATAAGTTTAAAGAGAGTAGAAGGTTTTTCTTCACCGTCAATTACAAAAGTACCATTGAAGATTTTATGACGGCAGTGCTCCGAGTTAATTTGCGAGAAGCCAAACACTTCCGAGTCGGTAAGTTTGCGGTTCAGTTGCTTAGAGAGGTTCTCCAGATAAGCCACCTCTTCAGGGCTTAGCGCAAGTCCCTCTTGTTGGTTATACGCCTCAATATCGTCTATTTCAAGGGTAGTTTGCGGAGCTATATTAATGGTAAAACTATCCTGAGTAAGACCGTCGTATCGCTCAAAAAGCATCGGGTCAAAAGATGTATCAGGGTCAGTCAGTTCGTGGAACTCCTCAATACGAGTAATGCCCTGAATATCCATATTCTGGGTAATTTCCACCGCGTTAGTACTCCAAGGAGTAATCATTGCCGCGCGAGGCCCAACGAAAGAGCCACTAAGTGTAGGTAGGTCAATTTGTTCAGCGTTGCCAAACAGCCATTTCAGTTTATTGAGGTGAGGCTCAGCAAGGGCAGCCTCGACAGCCACCACATAAAGCGTTTTTTTAGGATTTTTAAAGAAAAGAAGCATCTTTTTCAATTAATAATTTATAATTAACAGTTTTAAGAGATTGTATTTAACATCAAAAATAACCTTCTGTATTTCTGACAGGCGTTCGCTTATAACTTTCATTAAACTTGGGGCAAATGTACAAAACTTTTTTGAATTACGAATGATAATTCTAATTTTATCATCACACTCCTCTCCCCTCACCGAACGTTAAGCGAAGGATGAGCGAACAATTAGCGAAGTTTAAGCGAAAAATTAGCAAAGAACAAACATCTTACAAACGCCCTTTCTGCTCGCCCTCTGTCACGTCCCACTCGTCTCACTTGTCCCACTCGTCTCACTTGTCTCACTCGTCCCAAACCTCCCAGCCTTCCCAGCCTTCTCAGCCTTCCCATTCCTCCTATCAACAAATTGCCTAATTCACAAATTATCCCTACCTTTGTCCCCTCACAACAATAACACCAATGAGCTATAACAACATCCTCGAAGAAGAACTCAAAAACAAAGTAGGGCACGATTATTTCGCCCCCTATAACCATACCGACATCATCGAACGCATCGATTTCGCCGTCGCACACCCCGAAACCTTCTTCGGACAAAAACACTATTTTCTGTGGGCAGAAGCCAAACGCGCTAACTCCGACATCTACAAAGCTCTCGCACAACTCATCCTCACCATCGGGAAAGCACGCACCTTTGAGCGCCTCTTGCCACCTAACTACCTCGGCGTATTCAATAGCCAGATCATCGCCTTTATCCCCTATTGGGAAGTACAAGACATCTTTTCACAAAACGATTTCAACTGGAGCGTTACCCCCTCCGACCATAGCACCGCCGAGTTCGAGCAAGTATACAACCGTGTCAAAAACATCCTCGAGTGCAACGCCTTCCACTTTCGATTCGGCACCGACGACAAAGAACTACACTCCTTTATAAAAGAAAATTTCGTCATCGGAAAAACAACCACCAACAAAATACAAATCACCAAAAACAACTTCATCACTATCTACAACAAATGGCTACAAGCCGTACGCCCCACTATTAGTATTGATTGGGAGGAAGCCAAAAAAGGAGGAATCCTCGATGCCGACTTCTATCTCGCCGACCTCCTCTCCTCCGATAATATTTCCCTCAAAGAAAGCCTATTCGTAGTCCTCAAAGAAAAGTACTACGAAATGAACAAGCACAAAAACAAAATAGGAATTTATGAGTCCTCCACAGTCGAATTTACCGACCAGCAGAAGGCCTATCACCAATTCTGGAACCACTACCAACGCCCCCCACGTGAAGAATATTGGGAATACATCCTCAACCGCCGCGACTTGCTCGTACCTCAAGATGTACGTGAGCGCAAAGGCTCATTCTTTACCCCACAGCTGTGGGTCGAACTCTCACAACAATACCTCGCCGAAGTCTTTGGAGACGATTGGCAAGACGAATACTACATCTGGGACTGCGCTGCCGGCACCGGTAACCTACTGGCAGGGCTTACCAACAAATACCATATCTGGGCAAGCACCCTCGATACTGCCGATGTAAAAGTAATGAAAGACATCGCCCATAACAAAGCTCTCAACCTCTTAGAAAGTCATATTTTTCAGTTCGATTTCCTCAATGATGAGTTCAACACCGAAAAACTTCCCGACGACCTTCTTCAAGTCCTCAACGACGAAGAAAAGCGTAAAAAACTCATCATCTATATCAACCCTCCTTATGCAGAAGCTGCAAGTAGAGGAACTGTTATAGGTACTAATAAAAACAAAATAGATGTAGCTGTAAAGATGAATACTTATTCTAAATACGTAGATAAAATAGGGATAGCAGGTAGAGAACTTTTCGCCCAGTTCCTGATAAGAATATACAAGGAAATCCCTAATAGCAAGATTGCAAATTTTTCAACTTTGAAAAATTTGCAATCTCCTAACTTCTCGGATTTCAGAAAAAAATATCGAGCGAAGCTCGAAAAAATTTTTATAGTTCCAGCCGATACATTTGATAACGTAAAAGGACAATTCCCTATCAGTTTTCAAATATGGGATGGAGCAAAACAAGAGGATTTTAAACAAATAAATGCTGATATATATAATAAAGAGGGAAGTTTTTTAAATGTTAAAAATATTAGTTCTTATGATAATAGAAACTTTATAAATGAATGGGTTATATCTACAAGAAATAGAGGAACAGAAAAAAACATTGCTTACATCTCCTGTAAAGGGAATGATTTTTCTAATACTAACTATATCTTTATTATTAACAACAAAGAACAATTACCTCACCCCAGAGGCAGTTGGGTTACTGATAAAAATTTGATTGAAATAGCTATCTATTTTTCTGTTCGTCACTGTATTTCAGCCACGTGGCTGAACGACCGCGACCAATTCCTATACCCTATAAACGGCTGGCAAACCGACACCGATTTCCAAACCAACTGTCTCGCCTACACCCTTTTTCACGGGCAAAACCGCATTAGTAGTGCCGAAGGCGCTAACCATTGGATACCCTTTACCGAACAAGAAGTGAATGCCCCTGCACGCTTCACCTCTCACTTTATGACCAATTTTATAGCAGGAAAACTCAGTAAGAAAGCCCCTGAGGAGCACAACCTCTTCACCCTCGCAGGAGAAGAAAACCCACACCAAAATACAGTTTTTGTACCTACAGAGCCTATCCAATTCACCCCCGAAGCACAAGCAGTATTTCAGGCAGGCAAAGCCGTATGGCAATACTACTTCACCCAGCCCAACCCCAATCCAAACGCCTCCCTCTACGACATCCGAGAACATTTCCAAGGGCGTAATGAAAAAGGCAAAATGAACAACAAAAGCGAGGACGAAACCTATAAACGTCTTATCACCACCCTACGCCAAGCCCTTGCCACTCTCGCCAAAGCCATAGAACCTAAAGTATATCAATACCAATTTTTGTTATAAATAACAATCTTCCACGCAACAACAAAGCCAGCTAGGGAGCTGGCTTTCTTATTTGCTAATTAATACACCAATCTGTGCACTTCAGCTAGAGCAATCATTCTTAAGCAATTAGCTTTTCCCATCTTTACAACTCTGTTCCACCCTGAAACAACTATTTGCCTAAGAAACAAAATTGCCGCAACTTTGCACCGTCAAACAAAAACAATAAAAAAATGGCACAAAGTTTCAACATTCTTACCCAAGACCTCCGCGGCGAGGTAGGTAAAACCATCGTATTCCGCCAACGTGGCGAAAAAACATTCGTAGCTCGTTATCCACGACCACGAAACCCAGAGCTCAAAGCTACCGAAAAGCAGCTAAAACGCCGTAGCAAATTCCAAGAAGCGGTTTTGTATGCCAAAAGTGCGCTTGCTAATCCTACTCAAAAAGCATTGTATCAAGCAGACCACAAGGTAAAAAGAAAGCTAATGAGTGCGTTCAACGTAGCCATAGCAGACTATCTGAACCCTCCAGTAGTACGTCGTATAGATGTCAGCAACTATCGCGGAAAAATAGGCGATAAAATCTACTTTATCATCTTGGACGATATTTCAGTCCAATCAGTAAAAGTAGCCCTTCATCAAAGCGGAGGCACTCTTATCGAGCAAGGTGATGCAGTAAAAGAAGGTATGCTATATGTCTATACTGCTACAGCTAATCAGAGCAGCTTTACAGGCAGCGTTCTCACCGTTACAGTTACAGACCTTCCTAAGAATGTAACCGAGAAAAAGCAAACCCTATAGAGCAAAAAAAAGAGCAATCTAATTATTTAGATTGCTCTTTTTATAAGAAGGCGGCGACATACTCTCCCACTTGCGTAGTACCATCTGCGCTAAAAGGTTTAACTGCTCTGTTCGGAATGGTAAGAGGTGAGACCTTTGACTATAACCACCTTAAATCATTTAGACTATATCATATTAATCATAGCCCATATATTTTAACATATGAGGATAAAAAGCAAATATTTAACTAACTCTTCCCTTAAAAAGAATGCTGCGCGAAAAGTCTACGGGTTATTAGTATTACTCGGCTATGATGTTACCACCGTTACACCTGTAACCTATCAACGTG
>NZ_QBKG01000013.1 GCF_003054025.1 Capnocytophaga leadbetteri | reverse complement strand
GTTCTTGAATTTTGGTGTTCTTTTTTTCTCAAACACAAAATTACTAATTTTCGGGAACTTTTATTTTATTATAGGAAAAAGTTTAAACAGCTTCAGAGTAAAACTTATAGACTTCTTCCCACAATTGTTTCTGATTATACATTTTGGAAATTCTTTCTCTAGCATTTTTGCCTAAAGTAGTACATAAATTTTTATTTTCTATAGCAGAAAGCATTTTACTATATAAATCGCTTTCATCTTTTAGATTGATTAAAAGTCCTGTTTTATTATCTTCAATAGTCTCGCTACAACCATCTATATTTGTAACAATAGCAGGAACTTCCATAGCTCCAGCTTCAATAACAACCATCCCAAATCCTTCGCGATGGGTAGGTAAAACTAAGATATTCATCTTTTTTATAAAAGGTCTTACATCTGATTGCCTTCCTACATAGATAATATCTTTATCTGTTAAAATATATTCTTGTGTGCTTTTTGAAATAGAATTATGAAGTTCAATTTCTCCTAATATAAGGAGTTTTATATTATTGTGGATATTTTTAATTTTTTTGAATACATTTATTAATTCTTCAATACCTTTATCTTTAACAATTCTTCCTATAAAACCAAAAACAAAATCATTAGGAGAGATATTTTTAACATAAATATCTTCTACTTTATCTCTATTAAAAAAATCTGTATCTACTCCATTTACACTGCCATTCCATATAATAGAGATATCTTTTCTGGTAATTTTATCTTCTAAGAGAATTTTCTTCATTCCATAACTGACAGCAATTACTTCTGTTGCAAGCAAACAAGTAATACGTTCCATAAACATTAATAACTTTCTTTTGAAACCTTTAGTTGTTTGGTAACGTAGCCCATGTACATAGTATATTCTATGAGGAACATTAGTTAGATAAGCTGCTATAATAGAAAGTAAACTGGCTTTGGGAGAATTTGCTAAAACAATAAAAGGTTTCTGTTTATAAAAGAAAGAGATAAGAGAAAATAGACTTTTAAAATCTTTTAAAATAGAGATTTCTCTTTCTATTTCTATAGCACATTTATCAACTTTATGAATTGAAGCTATTTGATCTAACTGTTCTCCTGCACTTGATACTAATGTAATATCAAAGAGATTTTTTAAAACATTTATTTGTCCTTTAAAAAAAAGAAAAAATTGAGGTACTGTACTTGTAATAAACATCTTGTGTTTCATGATTCTTTATGATTTGATATTTTTATAAAAGGATAAAATATGTTGTAATTTTTTTTCTACTTCATAAGTTTCAATACGAATATTACGTTTTTTAATTACTAATTTATCTACATTTAAAATAGATGATAACCTTGCTATAACACTTTTTAAATAAGAAATTAAGACTAACTTATTTAACACGTAAGATGTCTCATATTTTTTTCCTTCATTTCTAAAAAAGTTGCGTAATTGTTTTTGCCTAAACAAATAAGTCTTAAGTTTAAACTTAAGAGGGTCTCTATAGAATAATAGTATATCGTCTATATAAGCAAAAGAAGACTTTTCTATAGTTCTAATCCATAATTCGTAGTCTTCCATACCTATAAATTCTTCTTTATAAAGATGCTGTTTAAACCAACTGGTTCTGCCAAGTACAGAAGGGTGTACAAAGACTGCTCCTTGTAGAGCCTCAGCTTGTGTCTTTTTATGAGAGGCTTTCCGATAACCTAAAATTTCGTTATTATCATCAATTACACAAACAGCGGTGCCTACTATATCTGTCTGAGGGTGCTCCATCATAAAACGTACTTGTTCTTCTATACGTTTAGGGTGCATTATGTCATCAGCATCCATTCGAGCGAAAAAAAATCCATTAGCTAACTCTATTTGTTGGTTAAGCCTATAGGATATTCCTCTATTTTGACCATCTACAATTACTTTGATGCGGTCATCTTTAAAGCTCTGAGCAATAGAAACTGAAGCATCTGTACTACCATCATCGGTAATAATGAGTTCAAAATTAGAGTAAGATTGCCTAAGCACAGAGCTTATAGCTTGTGCTAAAAATTTTTCGGAATTATAGACTGGTATACCAATCGTTACTAAAGGAATGTCAGATATCATAATAACTTCGGATTAAAATAATAAAAAGGAACTATACTAGAAACAGGATAGCGTTGCCAAAAGGGGTCATATAGTGTTTGTAATCCATTCAATTTTTCAACTACAAATAAAGATAAATAAACAAAAGAGAAAAATACCGCTACTTTTATCGAAAGTTCTTTCATACTTACGAACAAGAAATACCCATACAAATAAAGTAGAATAAAAAATATTCTTTCAGAAAAAAGAGGAATTCCTAAAAAAATCAGGTAAAAAACACAAGATACAATAATAAATTTCTTCCAATAACTATTTATCTTCTTATAAAAGAACACATTAATAATTAATAAAAGTATTACAAGAATAGCATATCTTGCAGAGGCTATAGAAAAACTGATTTCTGAAAATTGGTATAGTTTTTCCATTCCTGGTATAATACTCCCTAAACCTATAAGCTGTTGTACTATATAAGGAAAAGAAACCCTAAACAGAAGAACTATTATAAAAACTTTTAGGAAAGAATTTGTATGAAAATCTTTTCTTAATACATACCTAAATAGAACACATAAAACAAGTGATGTAATATGGAAAAAAGTAGCCAAAAGCGTAAGTAAATAAAAATTTCTACTTTTTTTCTGTGAAATAGCAAATAGCAAAATAATAGTAGCTAAAGCTTGTCTTTGTAAAAAGCCTGACATTTGCACTGAGAAAAAAAGAAGAAAAAAAGCCATACAAATGCCCCTATATTTTTTTTCAACATACTTAAGCCCATATATTTCTAACCAACTAATACAACCTATTCCGCATAGATTCATATTAAAAAAAGCTAGATCAAAGGGAGTAAGTTTATCAAAAATAGCTATATACAATCGATATAAAACAATAAGTCCCCCTTCTACCCCCTTACCAAATAGTAATAAGGCTTCAAAAAAATAACCTCTGTATATCAGATTGTAGGTATCATAATATATAGACAAGTCCATTGCTAATTCTTCTTTATAAGCTCTTGAAGCATATATAACAGTCAATGAGAAGAAACCTATAAGACTAAATATTACCCGTAAAACTTGCTGATTATAGCTTGAAAATAGAACTAGCATTGAGAAAGCAAAAATAAAAGAGACAATAGGAGAAAAAGGTAAAAAAAGTACAGGTAGTGCTATTAACAACACTACCAAAGCCCATATATTCTCTGTTATTAGTTTGCTCATATTGTTGTCCAATTGTCAGGATATGGACTCATATTTTCCATCTCTATCTTCCAAGGTTTTTTGGGTACTATTACATTTGAGGCATTGGCAAGCATGGCTCCCCACCAAGCAAATGTACTATTCCCAATCACAAAGTTTGTGAATTTTTGTAATAATGCAAAATCAGCTAAAACACTTTGTCCTTCTACTAAAACCACTTCGTAGTTTTCTGCTATAGTTTTTATATCCTCTTTTATAGCCTCAAAATCGTCAGAAAATATGTATACCTTCTGTATATTCATTCTTTCTGAAAGTATTGTTAATCCCTGCAGATAGTGGGGTAACTCTATTTTATTGAAAACTGAAGCATTATTTCCTATAAGAAAATCTCCTCGCCTAATATGTATTGCCACATCGTTATTTGTAATAGAAAATTTAATATTAGGTGATAAACTTTCTATAACTTTAGCAACTTGTTGCTTAAAACTATCCGAAATATACAGATTCGATTGATAATAACCAATATGAATATTTAGTCGATATTTCTCTCTTGTTATAGGGTGAAAAATAGCCCATTGATAAGGAGGCTCTTTTTCCACATTTATTAATCTCCTCAGGAAGCTCTTATAAAGTGGAAACTTAGGCAGTCTTTGTAAAAAAGAGTAAAAGTACTTATGCCCAAAATCTACACAATCTATTCCTATTTTTTCAGGAAGTTGTGTGATTAAAGGTCTTTTGTTTTTATCTTTTGTATCTCCTTTATTTTTATTAGAAGGAGTAATTAGTTTTACATTACTATATCCATTTCTTTTAAGAAAATCAGTATAGGCTAATTGATAGAGCTGATTGCCTAATCCCCCCTGAAATAATACATAATTTGCTTTCATTTTCTTCTAAAAAAGGAAATAATTTGTTTAACAATATTCTTACTTCTTATCTTAAAATTTTCTATTTGCCATTCTGTTTTAGTTATTTTAGTATCTGATAACCCTCTTAGCCATTTATGTCCGCCAAAGCGATAATGATTTTTGTCCTGAATAATAATTTTAGCATTAGGGATTCTTCTGTCTCCTTCTGGTACACCGTACCCTTCAGGATGTACTAACACATCTTCTCTGTGGTCAAATAAGTAGCGATTAAGATGACTTTCGTCATGCCATAATGCTATAACATTGTTGTCAATATCTTTTTTTACTCGTTCTGCTAATGTATGTATGAGCTGTAAATAATGTCTTGCCTTACCTCCATTCAGTCCTCCCATAAAATAATATTCACCTTCATCAGGCTTCATACAAGCTAATGATGAAGGATTAGTGTCATAAGTAAAACTATGGCGTTTTTTCATATAAAAACCGGGGTGTTTTACTCCTAAGAGATTCTTATCAATAGGTAAGAAAGAAGTGTCAACTGTTTCTATAAATTTCATATTAGCATTAAAAAAGAAGATATAGTCCATCTGCTCAAGCTCCTTTTCAGCTTTTAGAAAAATATCGAATCGCATAAGGGTGTCGTACGGCCAGCCTAATTTTTCTTGATGGATACGAGTTACTCTTCCTGTGTCCTCTCCCAAAACAGGTGTTTGGGTATCTGTAAATACAAAATAATACTTAGTGGAACTTGTTATAAAATACTTTTCAGCACTTTTAAAAAAATCCTCCCAAAAAGTAATATATCTACCTGTAGCTATGTATAAAATACCTATATTCATAGTTTTATAGTTGTTTTAGGCTTTAAGATAAAATGTAACTTTATAAAAACACGCCAGCCTAAGAAAATTAATTTATCTATAAATGTTATTTTGTTTTTTAGTTCTGTTATTTTCTGATTTATCTCAGGACTGTTAACTCCAAAAACTCTTTTCGTTCCTATATAATGTAATAATTCTCTATTTTTCTGGTAAATATGAAATAACTTTTTATATACAATAGGGTAGTTCTGAATAATAGAATTTTGTATTTCTTGATCTTTTACATTAATAGAAAAAATAGTACTCATTTTCATACTATCATTTTCTAATATTCTATATAATGTCAAAGGATAATTAATAATTTTAATTATATTACTATGTTTAGATAAGTTTAGATGCATCTGATAGTCAATAGGGGGATAATAATGATTGTCAAATCCATTCAATTCAATAATCTTTTCTCGTTTAAAACAAGCACCTATTATAGAACATATATTGTAAAATTGTAAATCAAAAGGCTGTATTTCTATAATTCTTAATATGTTTGGCTGTTTCCGAGAGAGAGAAGAGTTCTTAGAGAAAATACGCGTTTCTGTATAAATAGCATCAATGTTAGATTTATACTTTTCTATAATTAAGGTCATCTTTTCGATATAATCTTCTTCAAGTAAGTCATCATCATGTAGCATTGTCACAAATTCTGTATCTGCCAACTCAAAAAGTTTATTCCAATTCCCCGTAGCCCCTATATTTTCAGAATTTTTATAGTAAGATATATTTTGATTATTAAATGAATCTATTAGCTGTTCTGTTTCAGAATCTCGTAGAGGGTCATTATCTACAATTAAAATATTAAAGGGGATTTCTGTTCTCTGAGATAAACAACTATCTATCGCTTCTTTTAATAAAGAAACTCGTTTATAAGTAGGAATAGCTATTGTTATTTTAGCTCCTTTTATCTTTCCTATTTTCATAGGAATAGAAGGAATATTTGTTATTTGTTGATAATTCATTTTACTTATTTTAGTGCCAATCCTTCTTTTTATTATAATATATAATAAATGCACTTACAAATGTGCCAACAGTAATTATAAAATAACCAAATGTAATTCCTAAAACACCAAAAATATTGCCCAATAAGAAAGTTGAGAGTAAACATAGAACGGCTGTAATAATAGATAACCACATATAGGGTTCTCTTTTATGGCAGCGCAAATAAGTTGCCCAAGAAAATACAAATTGATTTAGGAATAAAGATAATGCTAGAAAAAACATAGGTCTATAGTCTAAAAAACGATCTGCAATGTTAATGTTTTTTATATAAATATTACTTTCCCGAAAAATAAAAATAGTTGTAAATACTAAGGCTAATAAAAATCCATTTATAAAAACAGATTGTTTTAATACTTTATTAAATATTCTATCTAGCTCAAAATATCTTCTTAATGCTATTAATTCAGAAAAGCAAAATACCTTAGTGTTTATCCAACTCATAGATAGGTTCTGAATAGCATTGAGAAGTGTTAGGCTCATTCCCATCTGTCCCGCTACAACAGCTCCCTCATTAGCAAAAACTACAGGATTAAATAATTGAAAAATGAAAAAACCACTTATTCCACTTAGTGCCATTTTCCATTGATAAGGGAATATTTCTAATTTATAGCTTATTTTTTCTTCACCTAAAAGATTCCATATTTGTATAAGAGTAGTTCTAAACTTTTTCCAAACTAATATTATTAAAACTAAAAATGAACATATGCCTGCAAAAGAAGCAGAGTAAAGTTTAGCTCCTACAGATAGAAATACCCAAAGCAAGAACATATTAATAAATTGATATACAAGTTTATATTTTGCAATTTCTTTTACAAACCCTAATCCCTCTATTATTGAGAGCAAAGGTAAAAAGAAAAAGGTAATTACAGCATTTATTGTTAGAACGACCCAAGGAAATCGCCATTGTATTTTATCTGTATTGTCAAAATTATTAAAAAAATAAAATCCAGATATTAATAGTACTATAAGAGCCAATACTGATAAGAAAGAATACCATTTTATATAGATATGCAATAAACTAGACAATCTTGATTGAAATCTTCTTTCATCATCATTATCAGATTTAATATAAGATTTGATGTTTGCATTTTCATGAGCAACATATTGAGTAAGGATTCCATTAAATCCTAATTCAAAAAATATCTGCATAGATAAAATACTTCCAAAAGTATAATAATAACCTTGCTCTTCACTAGTTAAAAACTTTGCAATTAATAAAAGAGTTATAATTCCTCCTCCTGCTTGAATAATTCTTGCAGAACTAGTATAGAGTATTGCTCTATCTATTCCTAATGTATTTAAAAGTCTATTAATAAGTCTCATCTATTCTATGGTAGGTTCCATCTTAGTTAAAGGATTTCCAAACAACATTTTAGGATATACATTTGTGTGTATATTAATATTTACATTTAACAAAAACGGAGCATTGGCATCTTCCCACATTCTATTTAATCCTATATTAATATCTTCTTCTTTTTCTATTGAAAAGCTATCTATGCCATAAGCGCGAGCTATGGCTGTAAAATCGGGCGCACTATATCCCCAAACAGTAGATTGGTAACGACTTTCAAAATAACTATCCTGAAATTGTCTAATCATCCCTAAGCAATGATTGTTCAATATAACTATTTTAATAGGTAAATTATTCCGCTTTACTGTTTCTAATTCTTGAATATTTATTTGAAAACCTCCATCGCCAGAAATACATACCATAGGTTGCTTATTTAGTGCTATAGAGGCTCCTATTGCTGCTGGTAAAGAATATCCCATTGCTCCCATTCCTCCTGACGAAAGAAATAGTTGGTCTCCATTGAGTTCTAATGATTGTGCACTCCACATTTGGTTATTACCTACATCAGTAGTGAAACCCTTAGCTTTAAAAGAGCCCTTTGAAAGTTGATGCATAAATCGATTAGGATTAATCCCCTTTACATTTTTCAACTCTAAGATATCATCATATGCCTCTCTTTTTTCTTTGATTTCTGCATTCCAATCTATAGGTAAACAATAAGAATAATCTATTTTTTGTACTTCTTCAAAAAAAGTTACCAAATCAGTGTTAAGAGTTATAGTATCTGTAAACCTATTATTCAGTTCAGCAGAATCTATATCTACGTGAAATATTTGTTTCCCTTGTTTAAAAGCTTCTATATCCGCTCCTGTTTGTCTTAAATCTATGCGACTACCAAGCACTAATAATACATCCGAACTTCCTAAAGCATAATTAGCCCATCGGTTTCCATAAGTACCTATAAAACCAACTCTAAGAGGGTGAGTATAAGGTAAAACATCTGCTCCTAGTAATGATGTTACTACAGGAATTTGAAACTTAGCAATAAATTTTTTAAAAAGCTCTGACGCTTGTGCCGCACGAATCCCTCTTCCTATTAATAAAAGAGGCTTTTTACTGACCTTTAATGTATTTATATATTTATTTATAAAATCATCACAAGTAGTAAGATTTTTCTCAAGAAAAGGTTTCTCTACAAGAGCATCTTCTATTTCTTGATTTTGGATATTCATAGGGATATCAATTAACACAGGGCCTGGTCTGCCTGACATAGCTATCTGATAAGCTTCTTCAAAAACATTAGGTATTTCATCTTTTGTCTTTATAGCGTAAGCCTTCTTTGTAATAGCTTCTGCCATTGCCACTATGTCCGTTTCTTGGAATCCTATTTGTCGAGTAGATTTATCTCCTTTTTGTTCATTTGTATTTACCTGCCCCGTTATAAAAATAGCTGGCACAGAGTCAAAAAAACAATTACCAATCCCTGTAAGAAGATTTGTTGCTCCAGGACCACTTGTAGCTAATGCTACTCCTGGCTTATTTTTAATTCTGCCATAAGCGTCTGCAGCCATTGCAGCAGCTTGTTCGTGATGCATACTCACTATGTCTATACCCCCTTCCTGATTAAGGGCATCTATAATGCGAGTAATCATTCCTCCTTGTAGTTCAAAGACAGTATGAATACCTTTATCTTTCAGAAATCTTGCTATATACTGAGTTACTTTCATATATATGAGTTTATAATTTTATCTATTATAATTGACAAAGGTTGTAAATTATGAATTCCAAAAGTTTTCTCAAATTTATGAGGATTCCCTACCATAAACATATTTTGATTTGGTCTATAAGCAATTGCTCCAAATTTCAATAATTGTTTATCTTTCCCTAATTTATCAGCTATTAAACACAATAAATCTTTTATTTTTATTGGAATTCCTGTACATAAATTATAAACTCCTGAATCATCTCTATGTTTATTAAGTATCTTTTCTATTGCTGCAACAAAATCAGCTACATACATATAATCATAAAACTGTTCTCCCTCTGTAAGTTCAATACTATTGTTTACTAATAAACTCTTTATCACTTGAGAGAGTAGCCAAGATTGGGTCTCATTTTCACCTATTATCGAAAAAACCCTTATCCAATACCAGCTTATATGATGCTCCTGAGCTATATTTCTGAGATAATGAGATGTAAATAGTTTTACAGAGGCATAGGCACCTATCGGAGTAGGTAAAAAATCTTCATTTACCTTTTCATTATAATTTCCGTATTCTGCTTGAGAACCTAGACAAATTATTTTCTTTATATTAAATAATACAGATAAGTCTATCAGTTTTTTAGAGAAATAAAAGTTTTCCATTTGTATTTCCCAATTACCTCTGTCAGTTGAAGCTACTCCTGCCCAAGCCGTATGAATAACAATATCTATAGGCTGCTCTTCAAAAGCCGTTTGCAAGGGCACACGATCTATATCATAGCTTTTAAAAGCGTTTTCAAAACCTTTTAAACGCCACATATCAGAGGTAGAGCGTTTGAGTACTACTACTTCATAACCCTTACTTACCAATGCTTTTAGCAAATGGCTCCCCAAAAAACCTGTCGCTCCTGTTAAAAGTACTCTCATAATCTGCTTACCTGCCGTAACTGCTAAAAATTCACCCCAAAATATTCTTCTAATTTCTCAGCAATATACTCTAAATGTTCCTCTCCTAAAGCTGGATAAATACCTACCCAAAAGGTTTGGTTCATTGTAATATCAGTATTAGTAAGATCTCCCACTACACGGTATTCCACTCCTTTAAAATAAGGCTGCTTAGTAAGGTTACCCGCAAACAACAATCGCGTACCTATCTTATGCTGGTCTAAGAAACGGAGCAAATCTACCCGTGCGGTACCTGATTCTTCTTTAAGGGTGATAGGGAAACCAAACCACGAAGGGTCACTATTAGGGGTTGCCTCTGGCAGATATAAAAAGTCAGTAAGTGTTTGCAATCTATTTTTTAGATAAGCAAAATTCTTACGGCGTTTTTCTATAAACTCCTCTACTCGGTCTAACTGAGCCAAGCCGCAGGCTGCTTGCATATCACTGATTTTTAGGTTGTAACCTAAGTGCGAATACACATATTTATGGTCGTAACCAAAAGGCAAATCGCCGTGTTGTTGCGAAAAGCGGCAGTTGCAAGTATTGTCACAACCTGGTGCACAATAGCAATCACGTCCCCAATCGCGGAAAGACTCAGCTATAGTTTTTAGCTCCGCATTGTTAGTAAATACGGCTCCTCCTTCACCCATTGTGATATGGTGAGCTGGATAGAAACTTAGGGTAGCAATATCACCAAAAGTACCTACTTTTTGTCCGTTATAGGTAGCACCCAAAGCATCGCAGCAATCTTCTACAAGCCAAAGGTTATATTTCTCACAAAGGGCTTTTATTTTCTCTAAGTTGAAAGGGTTCCCTAAGGTATGGGCGAGCATTATCGCCTTTGTTTTAGGAGTAATGGACTGTTCTATAAGGTCAGCATTTACATTATGTGTGTGTAAGTCTACATCTACAAATACTGGTATAGCCCCAAACTGAATTATAGGGTTCACCGTAGTAGGGAAGCCTGCCGCTACACCTATTACCTCATCACCTTTTTTAATAGCACGTTCGCCTAATTTAGGAGAAGTAAGTGCACTAAAGGCTACTAAGTTAGCCGAAGAACCAGAATTTACCGTAATACAGTATTTTACTCCTAAAAAGGCAGCCAATTTTTCTTCGAAAGCACGGTTAAAACGTCCTGTGGTAAGCCAAGCATCAAGCGAGGCATCCACCATATTTTTTAGTTCTTGGGCTCCCAATACCTTACCTGAAGGCGGTATAACAGTAGTACCCCCCTCAAAAGGTTTCGGTTTGTAAGCCTCTTGGGCATATTTTTCAACTAATTGAGCTATTTCTTGCCTAATGGTGTCTAAAGTCATTTATATTATAGTGTTTTTTGTTGTTAGTTTTAATTATTGTATTTCTCTATTTCTTGCAAGCATTTTACCTGCATATCAGCTCCTTCTAGCCATGCTCGGTGCCAATGAACTATTTGCTCCAAGGTTTGCTCTAATCGCCATTTTGGGTGCCATTTTAGGCGCATTGCAGCTTTCGAACAGTCAAGTTTCAGAAAGTTAGCTTCGTGGGGTTGTTCACTTTTGTCTATTTCATAGTGCGCTCCATCTCCCCAGAAATGTACCATCTTATCAAGTATCCACTGCACAGGTTGGCAGTCATCGTCTTTAGGCCCAAAGTTCCAACCTTCAGCAAAAGCCTTCCCATCTTGCCACAAACGTTGTGCTAATACTAAGTAGCCTGAAAGAGGTTCTAATACGTGTTGCCACGGACGAGTAGATAGCGGATTGCGAATAATTACCGATTGCTGTTTCTCAAAAGCGCGCAGAATATCGGGTATCAATCTATCTTCAGCCCAGTCTCCACCACCTATCACATTACCTGCACGTGCCGAGGCTACAGCTGCTGTATCAGGGGTGTGAAAAAACGACCGTTGGTAAGCCGAAACTACCAATTCGGCACAACCTTTACTGTTACTATAAGGGTCGTGACCGCCCATAGGTTCGTTTTCACGATAGCCCCATTCCCATTCGCGGTTTTCATAACATTTGTCAGTAGTAATTACTACTATCGCTTTTAAGTGCGAGGCATAGCGCGAAGCTTCGAGCACATTCACAGTCCCCATCACATTAGTGCTATAAGTCTCGATAGGCTCTTTATACGAAAGCCTTACCAAAGGCTGTGCTGCCAAGTGTAGCAATATATCGGGGTTAAAAGTACGTATGCTCTCCGAGAGTTTGCTAAAATCGCGAATATCGCCTATCTCACTCTGCATCTGCTGTGCTACTTTAGCCTCAACAAAAAGAGACGGATTTGTTGGTGGAGTTAACGAAAATCCCTTTACTTCAGCACCCATTTGTTGTAGCCAAAGCGATAGCCACGAACCTTTAAAGCCCGTATGCCCTGTGATAAATACACGTTTACCTTTCCAAAAATGAGTATCTACTTTTCCTATTGCCATACCTTCCAAGGTGCTTTGTTGTTTTGCCATAATTCTTCCAAAAGCGTTTTATCACGGAGTGTATCCATTGGTTGCCAAAAGCCTTCGTGCTTATAACACATCAACTGTCCGTCTGTGGCTAAGCCTTTTAGCGGTTCTTGTTCCCAAATAGTGCTATCTCCTTTTATGCGCTCTATTACTTTAGGTGATAGTACAAAGAACCCTCCATTAATAAGTGCTCCATCTCCTTTCGGTTTTTCTTGGAACTTCATAATCTGATTATTTACTATATCCAAAGCTCCAAATCTACCTGGGGGATAGACTGCTGTAAGGGTTGCCTCCTTACCGTGTGCTTTATGAAAAGCTACTAATTTAGCAATATCAATATCAGCTACTCCGTCGCCATAAGTAAAGCAAAAAGCTTCTTCATTTTCAATATAAGGCAATACCCTTCTAAGGCGCCCCCCCGTCATAGAGTGCTCACCTGTATCAATAAGAGTAACTTTCCAAGGTTCAGCGCGTTTTTGGTGTACGTGCATCTCATTGTTTGCCATATCAAAAGTAATATCCGATTGATGTAAAAAATAATTAGCAAAATATTCCTTGATGATATAGCCTTTATAACCACAACAAATGATAAATTCATTGATGCCGTAGTGCGAATATATTTTGAGAATATGCCATAAGATAGGCATTCCTCCTATTTCTACCATTGGTTTAGGTCTCAAGGCTGTTTCCTCACTCAATCGTGTGCCGAGACCACCTGCTAAAATTACTGCTTTCATAAAAATTAATCTACTTATTGCTTGAAAATTAATCACTTATTTGCCTGCAACAAATGCATCAGCGAAAAAATTTTCTTCTTTTAATCCTTGTTTAGTGAGAAGTTCCTGAGCACTTTGTATCATTGCCTCACTACCACAAGCATACACTTGTGCTGTAGGCCAACTGATAGCCTGTGCTGAAGCTATCTCTTGCACATACCCTTTTGCTCCTTGCCAGTCGTCCTCACGAGTCAATACGGGTATATATTCAAAATGAGCAAAGGTAAAATCAGGCTTCCAAAATAAGTCTTCTTTTTTTCTTCCTCCCCACAAAAGCCACACTTTTTTATTAACTAATAATTCCGGACTGGCTTGCAGCTGTTCTAAAATGGCTTTTATAGGTGCAATACCAGTACCTGTAGCTAATAATACTATATCAGTGCACTCTTCATTATGTCGGTAAAAGAAAGTGCCTAAAGGCCCCTCTACTCTAAGCAAATCATTAGGCTTAGCCTCATTAAACCAATAGTTGCTAAATAGTCCCCCTTCATAATTGCGAATGAAGAGCTTTAGTTGGTTGCCTTCACACTGACTATGACTAATAGAATAGCTGCGCTTATGTCCATTTCTGATAATATCTACATATTGCCCCGCTAAAAACTGAAAATCTACCTTAGGAGGCAAACGCAACACTACCTCTACAATATTAGGGGTAACAGTTGCAATACTGCTTATTTTACAAGGACTCACTTGGGGTTTAGGCAGCTTTACTCCTAAATCCTCTACTGCTAATTTTATATCAGAGCGGGGTATTACATTGCACGACAGCACATAGCCTGCGGCTTTCTCTTCAGTGGTAAGTACTTGTTCATCTTGTAGGTTCTCTACCTCTCCTTCAAGCACTTTCACTCTACAACTCCTACAACGAGCCTCAAAACACGAATACTCTAAGCTAATATCATTTTCTAAAGCAGCTCTTAGCAAAGAGGTATTCTCATCGCAAGTATAAGATTTATTATTTTTTAAATATATAGTATACTGGTTCAAAATATATTATAGACAATGTTTTTCCTCTTCAATAAATTCTTTTATATGTCTCTTAGCTTTCCAGCCAAGCGCTTCTGTTTTTTTAGTAACTACTTCAGCAGTCATACGGTTGCCTTTTCGCTCTGGTAGCATCTGTATCTCACCTCCAAATAAGTGAGCAATTTCTAATACCGTATAAGTCTCAGGACTACCAATGCCATACCCATCACCTTTGCCTTTTTGTCCTACTAATAGCAATCCATCAACTATATCGTCTATATGGGTAAAATTGCGCTGTTGCGTACCGGGGCTTACTACGGTCAGGGGTTCTCCTTTCTTCATTTTTTCGGTGAAAAGCGCAATAAGAGTGGCATATTTGCCTGTACGTATCTCACGCTTACCATATACATTATAAAAATATACAATAGCATACTCTAATCCATACCAATTGCCATAGTTCTTTATAAGCTCAGTATTAGACGATTTGCTCCACGCATACGGACTCTGGTCTTTTCCTAATCCCCCATCACCAAACTTAGTACTGCTCCCAGCATATACTAACTTACAATGGCGTTTGCGACAGAACTCCAATACTTTTAAGGTGCCTATCTTATTGAATAGCAACACCTTATCTATATCACCAAAACTTTGTTCTACACGCGAATATTCTCCTAAATGGTATACAAGGTTAGGTACAAAGTCAATCAATTCAAAAATATGTTCGGTACTACCTTCTATATAGGTAACGCCCTCTACGTGATTATCCCGACTACCTGTAAAATAGTTGTCTAATGAATAGACTTCATTATTAGGGTCTTTAGCTAAAGCTTCACAAAGGTTCGAACCTACAAAGCCTGCTCCTCCTGTTACTAATATTTTCATCTCACTCCTTTTTAGACACCTATTTGTATATATTCAAATCCCTTACTCGGCAGGTCAAAAGCATTGTATTGGTTGCGACCATCAAAGATTACCTTCTCTTTTAATAGCTTAGCTATCTCTCCAAAATCAGGCATACGAAACTCTTTCCACTCAGTCAATAGTAGTAAAGCATCGGCATCTTTTAGGGCTTCGTATTTACTATCTACATAGGTTACAGGTACGTCTTTTAGGTAGCATACCTTCGCCTCGTGTACCGCTTTAGGGTCATAGGCTCGTATCGTAGCTCCTCGTTTTACCAATTCCTTAATAATATAGATAGCAGGAGCTTCGCGCATATCATCAGTCTCAGGTTTGAATGACAAACCCCAAACGGCAAAAGTCTTGCCTGTGAGGTCTTCACCATATCGCTTTATCACCTTTTGAGCTATAATGTACTTCTGACGATTGTTTACATTGTCTACCGACTCTATAAGTTCTGCTTTATAGCCAACTTCTTCTGCTAATTTCTTAAGAGCTAATACATCTTTAGGGAAGCAAGACCCCCCATAACCACACCCTGGGTAGATAAAACTATAGCCTATACGACTATCAGAACCTATACCAATGCGTACCTTATTCACATCTGCGCCCACTCGTTCACAAATATTAGCTATCTCATTCATAAACGATATTTTGGTAGCCAACATTGTATTGGCAGCGTATTTAGTCATCTCAGCCGAACGAATATCCATTGTAATCATTCGGTCGTTTTGCATATAAAACGGATTGTAAAGCTCTTTCATCTTCTTGAAAGCGTATTCACTATCCGCTCCTATAACCACGCGGTCAGGCTTCATAAAATCTTCAATAGCCTTACCTTCTTTCAAGAACTCAGGATTTGACACCACGTGAAATTTATAATTCACTCCGCGTTTGTCTAAAGCGGCTTGCACAGTAGCACGTACTTTATCTGCAGTTCCTACTGGCACGGTTGATTTATCAACTATTATAAGTTCACCTTGCATCGTTTCGCCTATAGATTGGGCTACCGAAAGCACGTATTGCAGGTCGGCTGAACCGTCATCACCCATAGGGGTACCTACCGCTATAAAAGCTACTTCAGCCTCTTTAATAGCTTCAGCAATATCAGTGGTAAAGAAAAGCGTTTTACGAGCTATATTGCTCAGTACCATTTCTTCTAATCCAGGTTCATAAATAGGAATAACACCTTGTTTAAGTTTCTCTATCTTCTGAGTATTTACATCCACACAAGTTACTTTATTACCCATTTCAGCAAAACAAGTACCTGACACTAAACCTACGTAGCCTGTACCAATAACTGCTATATTCATTTATCGGTATTATAAAAAAATTTGCGACAAAGATACATACTTTAGTGCATATTTCATAATTATAATAATACTTTTGTAAAAAAATAACAATTCAATATGTATAACTAACTAATAATCAGAATAATAGATGTATATATCTTCTTATCGTTTCACTTTAAAAAGTGTATGACTATTACCACTACCAAGGTGGTCATAAATAGCCTCTACTTTTAATCCTGCTTTCTCTACACAATCTATCATATCTTGAGAGTAGTACATCTTGCTATTGCCGTTTGCCATAACTGTAAAGTACACACTTATCTGAGTTAGACAATAAGCTCCTGTTTCGTGCTGCTGCCTATCCCAATAGGCTTCGAGTATATACAAGCTACTATCAGCAGTCATCGCCGCCGCCGCACGCTTTAGTATGCTTGTTACCTCTTCAGGCGAAAAACAGTCTAAAAACTGACTCATCCATATCACATCAAAACCTGTAGGGAAAGGCACTGCAGGGTCTAGTAGATTAGCAGGGTAAGCATAAATACGGTCTGCTCCTTTTTTGCCCTTTATATGTTCTTGCATAAGGCTGAGTTGTTGGGGCAAATCCATAATGGTCACTTGCACTTTAGGATTGAAATCAACACAGCACAGCGCAAAGCGTCCCGTATTGCCACCTACATCTAAGAGGGTATGCACTTCCTCTTTGAAAATGAGATTTAGGGCATCGGCAAAAGAGTAATCGGAATAATAATGGTCAAAAGCAAACCATTTCTGTTGTGCCTCAGCGGGCAACTTTGAAAGTCCTTCGTAGATAGTAGGCCAAGAACCAAAGACTTTTAGACCTGCTGGTTTGCCTTCTATAAGAGCCTCCTCTAAATGGTTCAACCCTAAGTAGCACACCTCTTGCACAAAGTCCATATTCACCTGCGTAGTCTTGTCGCGCAGTAAAAACCAACCTGCTTTGGTTAGCAAAAAGCGGTCATTGTGCACTATCACTGTGCCTATTGATAAAGAGGCTTCTAAGAGTATTTGCACCGCATAAGCACTCAACTTAGTAGCTTCAGCTATTTGGGTGAGAGTGAGCCCTTCAGAAGTTTCTGATAAGACACTAAAAACGCCGAGTTTTACCATTAACCGCGACACTTGAAACGCAATAGGAGCAAACGCAATCTGCTGAGCCAAACGTTGTGCCTCAAGGGCTGACTGCTGTTCGGTGGTATATCGTTTTTCTAAATCAGGTGTTAAGTTCATTTTTTAAGTTTCTTAAAAGTGCCGCAAATGTAGTTAGAAGTTAGCAAATAAGCAAATCAGTAAATTGACTACCTCACCGAAGGATAAGCGAAGGATGAGCGAACAATAAGCGAACAATAAGCGAACAATGAACGAAGAAAAGTAGGCAAAACACTAATTAAAAAAGGCTATCGCATATTTGCGATAGCCTTTTCTTTACCCCTTATGGTGGTCCCAGTTGGGCTCGAACCAACGACCCTCTGATTATGAGTCAGATGCTCTAACCAGCTGAGCTATGAGACCCTGTCTTTATCTTTTAAGACGGCGCAAAAGTAATACTAATATTTGATATGTGCAAATTTTATTTATATTTTTTTTGCATAATAATATCTTTTACGTACCTTTGCCTCTGTTAATTAACAGTTTATCATTATGAAAAAATTACTGTCGGCAGCCTTATTTTCGCTGCTTATTTTCCCCTTTTGGGCTCAAAACCGCCCGCTTTCGGTAGCTGAAGCTATCTATTACGCTGTCAGAGATGATAGCCAACCAATGGGTTACCGTAGTCTTTTACCCGAAACCCTTAGATATCTACAATGGGTGAATGGCACTCAGCACTATCTCTATGCCAGCGATACTGCTTACGAAGTCTTCGATGTGCAGGGTAAAAAAATAACCTCTTTCGGGGCAGCACCTTACTCTTCTATTGAGTATATTGATAAAGATGAAGTTGTGTTAGCAGTTGATAATAAATACCAGCGATATAACTATCACACCCAACAGACTATAGCTGAAATCAGTCTGCCTGAAGGGGCTGCAAACAATGACTACGATCCTAAAAGCAAATCTATAGCTTATACTCTGAAAAACAATCTGTATATAGCTAACGAAACAAACCCTAAAATAGCTATTACTGCCTTTACTGACCCCAATATCGTTGCTGGAGGGGTTATCCATAGAAATGAATTTGGCATCCAAAAAGGTACTTTCTTCTCGCCTAAAGGCTCTTTGTTAGCTTTTTATCAGAAAGATGAAAGTCGCGTTGCCGACTATCCTTTGGTAGATATTACCACTACCCCTGCTGCCCTCAAGGCTATCAAATATCCTATGGCAGGACAAGGTAGCGAACAGGCCGCAGTAGGGGTGTATAATCTGCAAACTAAGAAACTTATCTATTTAGATATTGATACTAAAGATGAACATTTCTTGACTAACCTCGCGTGGAGTCCTGATGAAAAGTACCTCCTTTTAGCTGAAATAAACCGCGAGCAAAATCACTTTGCCCTAAACCGCTATGATGCTACTACAGGTAAAAAAGTGAATACTATTTTTGAAGAAAGCAACCCAAAATGGGTAGAACCAGAAAATCCAGCTGTCTTCTTGCCTACCTCTAACGATGAGTTTTTATGGCTTAGCGAGCGCGACGGGTTTATGAATGTATATCATTATAACACCAATGGAAAACTGATAAAACAGCTCACTCATTTCCGCTGGGTGGTACAAGATATTTTAGGTTTCGACAGCAAAGGCGAAAACTTCTTTATCGTAGGAACAGGGGCAGACCCTCGCGAGAAACAATGCCTAAAAATAAACCTCAAAAATCCTAAGAAAATAACAGCCCTCACCACTACCGCTGGGACACACAAAGTGCAATTAAGCTCTGACGGAAAATACTTATTAGACACTTATTCGAGCATAAGCATCCCTAAGAATATCGACCTTATCAATACTGAAAAAGGAAGTGCCAAACGATTGCTAACGGCTCCTAATCCGTTAGAAGGTTTTGCTATAGGCACTCCTGAACTACTCACCCTAAAAGCAGACGATGGCACTACTCTCTACGCCAAAATGCACAAACCTCAGAACTTCGACCCTCAGAAGAAATACCCTGTACTTATATATGTGTATGGAGGCCCTCACGCTCAGGAAGTTAAAAACTCTTGGGGAGTAGGTTCGTACCTATGGTTATCAGCTTTTGCTCAAAACGACCAGTATATTGTCTTTACTCTCGACAACAGAGGAAGTGAAAATCGCGGTTTTGCTTTTGAAAGCGTTATACACCGCCATTTAGGAGATTATGAGATAAAAGACCAGTTGGCAGGAGTAGCTTATCTGAAGAGCTTGCCTTATGTCGATGCAAATCGTATAGCAGTACACGGTTGGAGCTTTGGAGGGTTTATGGCTTCGAGCCTACTCACTCGTCACCCTGAAGTATTTCGCACCGCTGTGGCGGGGGGAGCCGTTACTGACTGGAAATATTATGAAGTAATGTATGGCGAACGCTATATGGATACCCCTCAAACAAACCCAGAAGGGTATGAAAACAGTCGTGTAGGTAAATACCTTGACGGACTTAAACGTCCTTTGCTTTTTATTCACGGTAGTGTAGATGATATAGTAGTGCCTCAACACCTAATGAGCCTTACTAAAGAATCGATTAGCAAGAATGACTTTATCGAGATGTTTTTCTACCCTATGCACGCTCACGGAGTAAGCGGTCTCGACCATATCAACCTAACTGAAAGAATCATCGACTATATCAAGAAACACAATCAGTAAAATTTATCAATAAAAAAAGGCTGTCCAAAACTTCGGACAGCCTTTTTTTGTTATCTGTAATTAACCATTTGTTATTAACCGTTCAAGAGCCATTCCTCTTGAGCCTTTGATGAGGATGAGGCTATCGGTAAAAGTGAGTTGCTTAAATGCTTCTTGAAATGCCTCAAAAGTTTCATACTGCGCATAGGGACTCTTAGTTTGTGCAAAATGCTGACCTACTAAATAAACGCCTTCCCATTGGTGAGGGGTGATACTATCTACTATCTGTTGGTGTTCAGCAGCAGCATAGTCGCCTAATTCGAACATATCGCCCAAAATAAGCACTTTCTTAGTGAAGTTAGGCATCGTCAGTACATTATGTATAGCCGCTGCCATACTGCTAGGGTTAGCATTATAGGCATCGAGCAGTAGCGTATTAGTACCCCACACCATTAACTGACTTCTATTATTATGAGGAACATACTTCTCTACCCCTCGTTTAATTGCAGTTGCAGGCAGTCTGAAATAACGCCCAAAAGCTACAGCCGCTGCTATATTGTTGAAATTATAACTGCCCATAAGATGCGAAACAGCTGTTGTTGCCCCTGAAAAACCTTTGATAGTTGTATCTATATAAGGGAGGTCTTTAGTAGCTGGTTCTTCCGTTTGCAATACTGCCCCCTCGCTAAAACATATACTCACAGGCTGCACTGCTACGCACGCTACCGGTACATTCACCTCATCGGTTGTGCCAAAACTATAAACATTGGCATAGCCCTCTACTAATGACTGCTGCAAGGTGTCGCCTGCATTATAAATGATAGTCTTTTGGTGTGCCTTTAGGTAGTCGTACAGTTCTGCTTTTGTTTTGATGACACCTTCAAAAGAGCCAAAGCCTTCTAAATGTGCCTTGCCTATGCTAGTGATATACCCATAGTCAGGTTCAGCAATACGGCAAAGGTCTGCTATCTCGTGTGGGTGGTTAGCGCCCATTTCCACAATAGCTATATCGGTTTCAGGTTTGATAGAGAGCAAGGTTAGCGGTACCCCTATAGCATTATTAAGGTTACCTTCAGTAGCCACTACCTGCATTGCCTCGCTCAACACTGACTTAATGAGCTCTTTAGTAGTAGTTTTGCCATTACTACCCGTTATACCTATGATGAGGGTTTTGAGTGTTCGACGGTGATAGTTAGCCAACTCTTGAAGTGCTAAAAGCGTATCGGGCACTAATAGAGTTCTCTCATCTATCTGATAGGCAGGGTCATCAATCACAGCTAATGCAGCCCCCTTATTTAATGCTTCTGCCGCAAAGGTATTGCCATCAAAAGAAGCCCCTTTCAGCGCAAAGTAAATACTATTCGGAACTATCTTGCGCGTATCGGTACAAACGCCTGCTGAAGCTATAAATCGCTGGTAAAGTTCTTTCATTTCTCGTGTTTTATATTTATAAAAAACGCTGCAAATATAATCATTTTGCAGCGTTTTCAAATTTTATGTATCAATTTTTTATTCGTTATCCACGAGGAGTACGATGATTTGTCTTAGATTTTGAACCTACACGACTCATAGCATTGCGGAATCCGATATAGTCTGTCGCAATATACTGAGGTAAGTAACGGCGTTGTGCTGGGTCAATCCAGAAAGCGCGGTCTCTCCAAGAACCTCCTTTAAATACACGTACTTCATCATCAATAAGTGAGGTACGGTCGTTAGAAGTATCGTAATCCTTACCGTTAAGCTCGGTTCCTGGTTTTTTAGGTTTAGGAGCGTTGTACATAGAGTTAGTATACTCTGAACCTGGAGAGCCTAAATCATTTTGGTTGCGGAACTTACGTGTAGAGGCTTTATCACCATCGTTATAGCTACGGTTATCAGAGTGCGTAAAGTTATAACGTAGGTAAGTTTCGTTTGAATCTACTGGTACAGTAGCTAAGTTACCAGGAAGGTTACGAGCTATTATCTTTCCGTTGCTAAGAGTATCGTATTTAATAGTCTCAGGGGTAACTACTACTTGCTTACCATCTTCGCCTATAGCGTGTTTCATATATACGTTACCACGATAGATGTTGAAGTCTGATATTTCATCATCTATGATAGGACGATATACGTCAGCTACCCATTCTGCTACGTTACCAGCCATATCATACAAACCAAAGTCATTGGGCGGATAAGTTTTAACAGCTACTGTTATATCACCTTTATCATCAGACCAACCAGCTAATCCACCGTAGTCACCTTTACCTTGTTTGAAGTTAGCCATTTGCTCACCACGTGTTCTACGTTGAGTAGAGCGAGTGTATTGGCTATTCCAAGGATATTTTTTACGACCTTGTAGTGAGTTGTATTCGCGGATACCATTTAGAGCCTTGGCTGCGTATTCCCACTCAGCTTCAGTAGGAAGTCGGTACTCAGGTAGTAAGATACCACTTGTTTGCTTAGCATAAGTCATTTGTCCGTCTTTACCACTAGCTTTTTTACCTCCCATTTCTCCTTGTATTTTACCACCATAGGTTTGTGAAGGAGTGTTTAGGTAAGTATCTGTGCTAAAAGTACTAGTAGCATCTACTTGGTAGCGAGCATCTTTAGCAAGGTAACCATCGCGTGAAAGGATAGCCTCGTTCACACGGTCAGTACGCCAAGCACTAAATTGCACTGCTTGTACCCAATTTACCCCTACTACAGGATATTCAGCAAAAGCAGGGTGACGCAAATAGTTAGCCACCATTGCTTCGTTAGCACTTAGAGGGCTTCTCCATACCAATGTATCAGGAAGAGCACCTTTATAGATGTTCTTATATTGCTCTTCTTCTGGAGGAAAAACGCGTTTTAACCAATCGAGGTACTCCATATACATCTTATTGGTTACTTCGGTTTCGTCCATATAGAAAGACTGTACGTGTTGTTGGGTAGGAATGTTGTTCCAATCGTGCATTACGTTGTCTTGCACTTGCCCCATTGTAAAGGTACCTCCCTCTATCAACACAAGTCCTGGTCCTGTTTCTTGGTCTTTAAAGTCAGTATTATACTGGAACCCTCCCTCTTTGGCGTTGATTTTCCAACCAGTCGCACTAGAGATGTTCTTATCACCTTTACTCTTGCCTCCACAGCCTACTAATAGCAAGCCAGTAAGAGCCAAGCAAACAGGAACTTTTAATAAACTTCTTTTCATAGTAAAAACACTTGTTAGCATAAAAATTCGGGCGCAAGATACTACTTTTTTTTAATATAGTATCTTCCTTTCACTATTTTAACGCTATATTTAATATTATTTTTTTACAAACTTTGTTTTATACGGCTGTAAATCAGCTATATACAATTATATTTTGCCTCGCATTTTTCTTGAGTAACTAAAGCAAAATACGCTACATTTTAACAATTCTTTAAGTCTTCTATTAGAGCATTTTGAGCATATCAGCCAAAAAAATGAGCAATAGCGACAAGAAAAAAGAGATAATAGGGGCTATCATCCACATAGTGAAAAAGCGCTTCACTTGCGTTTTTCTGAATATATTTTTATGCCCCATTTTGGCAACACCTATCCCCAATATAGCTGCTACATTCACCTGTACCAAAGAGGTAGGTATCCCTTTGATGAGTGATGCCAGAAGCAGTAAGCTACCCGATATAAAAGCGATAATTACCGCTTCGAACTTACCAAAAAGAATAATCTCTTTACCAGTGTTCTTTAATATTTTATGTCCGAAAAGCGATGCCCCTATACCAAAACAAGGTGCTACTACAAGAGTGGCAAGCATCAGTATAACTATATGGTCGCTCTCGCGTATGTTGAGCTCGTTGATAGTCATCGTGTAGAGAGGGCCTGCCGCATTGGCTACGTTATTAGCCCCTATCGCAAATGATACGTAGACAGCCATCACCACTAACACTATATCCCAAATATGCTTTCTGTTCTCATTCTGAGCGCGCTGTATGGTAAGTCCGCGTCGCCGCATAGGCTGGTAGATGTATTTTCCGCAGAAATAACTCAAAAAATAGGATATAACAGGCAGTATGAACCACGCAGGGATAATCTCAGCAAAAAGCACTTGCGTATCGAGCTTACCGAAATATACCGCAGGGGCTGCCAAAGCTAATACGGCAGCTTGGCTGGTAGACTGTGGTATGCCTGATATATTAGAAATCAGCATTGTAACAGCTATAGAAAACAAGGCAATCGATACGACCATAAAGGTCATATACTCCGATGGCAAAATGCCACTACCCATAGTGCCTGCTGTCTTTTTGCCTGCCAAAAACGCCCCTACAAACACTACTATACCAAATAACCCTGGGATAATCGACTTGCGGATAACATTAGCCCCGTAAGCAGCCGAGAATGCAGGTGCTGTACCACTCCCCCCCATAGTGATAGCCAATGCCATCGCTGTGATAAAAGGAATTAATAGTTGATTATATATAGGAGTCATCTGTTCTTATGAATGTTCTTGGTAAAAACGTCCGGCAAAAATACAAAAAAATTGACAATAAACAACTAAGAATTGATAATTAACGCGATTTTATCATTTTCGTAGCAAAAATAAAAATAAGGACTACTATGCCGCCCATTACCCACCAAAGCAACTGTTTGTTGTCTGTCTTTTGAGTAGTAGGGGTAGCCGTATGAGGGACTGTAGCAAGAGATTGCTGGTCGGTGATTTTGCCAAAAGTGACACTAGTAGGGTGGGTAGGAATATCTTTAGGGAAATAGGTGATGTCGTACACAGGAGCGTAGTCTCCCATTTTGCCATAAGCCAAATAATAGGTATAGTCGGCACTACCAAAGCGCGCCTTGAGGGTATAAGGCACTGCACTGACTACTATCTCATCTATAGGTAGGGGCTGATTATCAGCATTATCAATAATTATCTGTATATATTTAATGAGTTGGGTGCGGAAGTAGAACGCATTGGGCGTTTTAGAGCTGAGCACATCAGAGAAAAGCAAGGTACTGTCCTCATAATAAGGGTCACTTTCTTGCGAAGAGCTATAGCGTTTGAGCACTTTTACTTTTCTGAAATAATCGTAGTTGGCATTGATAGTAAAAGCTATTTTGGAGAGCCGCAACGTATGGGGTAGCGCAATGCTGATAAGGGTTTGCTTCTCTTTTTTGAGCTGTTGTACATTGAAAGGCACTGATAGCTTTTGGGCTACACTATCGGTATATGAAGTGCGCGACTCAGTATTGATATAGTTAGTCTTATCGATACTATAGGGCACCTCGATAGTGTCGGTAGCCGATACGCCATAAATACGCAGGTCGTCATAGCCGCTCTCTAAGTGCTGAAAGACGGTACTCGGTAGGGAAAGCTGATGCCAATGGTTGGGTTGCACCCCTTGTAGCTCCTGACGATAATGGTAACTTTTGAGCTGCGCTTGCCCTTGTGATATGCATAAAAAAGCTAAAAACAGATATAAATACTTCATAAGTATGTGTTTTTCGGCAGCAAATATAAGGATATCTTGTCAATTAAACCAAACAAACAAGAAAATATCTGTGTAGAATTATATAGCTCAAGCGAAGGATGAGTGAACAATAAAGTTTCCTCAATTTAGGTCTTAACCCCTCTCACCTTGCAGGCAACGATGGCATACGCGAGCTGTCAATATTCGCAACTGCTATTGGCTTTAGCGGTAAATAGTGCGAGTTATGCCACTACTGCTACAAGTGTAATCTACCTATTGAGAAAGCTGCTACAGATACAAAACGAAGGTTTCAAAGCCATACTAGTACCCCCAAGCAAAACCACTGCTATAGACTACCGTGACTATTTAATGAAAGAGTGCAAACTCGACTGTGAAGAACCCGAACTGATGATAGTAGTAGATAAGTTCCAGTTAGATTTACTTATCAACCATATTTATAGTAAACGAAATACGGGTATTACCCGTATTTCGTTAAGTTAAGTACATACTACTAATTCAACATTATCAAAGATTAAGATTATTATCTTTATCTTTGGGTACTTTTTTCAAATGTTAAAAGCTCTTGTCCTTGTGCATCTAAGAGCACTAATTGTTTTTGTGTTATATGGTAAGCTTTTACCTTTTGTATTTCAGCGTGAAATAAGTCAGGTTGCTCCATATTTTCGCATAACATTAGAGAGGTTGCCAAGTCACTTAAAATAAGCTCCTTGTCCGTAGCTTTTTCAATCATACCCATAAAGGTATTGCAGCCGTCATTGCCATTTACCTTTTTGTCCTTTAGGTTTAGTTGTAATACGGTACCCGTAGCAGCGGGTTTGCCATCGATATGGGTTAGCTGCCAACTGCCTTCTAAGGCTTCTGGAGAGGAACTGCTGCAAGCGCTAAGTGTAACTACTACGGTGCTCCACAATAATAGTTTAATCTTTTTCATTGGTATAACGTTTTATTTGTTTTCTATACTCTTTAAAAATATCCGCCTTTTTTGCGGTCTTCCATAGCGGCTTCTGTTACTTTGTCGTCTATACGGGTTTCGCCACGCTCTGAAATGCGAGAGGCTGTGATTTCGGAAACTACCTCTTGTAGGGTAGCGGCATTGCTCTCTACAGCCGCTGTACAAGTCATATCGCCTACAGTACGGTAGCGTACGCGCTTGGTAAGGATAGTATCACTCTCATCTATTTGTATAAAAGGGGATACTGCTATTAGTCTGCCTTCGTGCTCAATAACCTCGCGGTTGTGGGCAAAATAGATAGAAGGAAGTTCGATATTTTCCTGCTCGATATAGCTCCATACGTCCAACTCTGTCCAGTTAGAGATAGGGAATACACGTACGTTTTCGCCTTTCTGTATGCGTCCGTTGTAGATGTTCCACAGCTCAGGGCGTTGTAGCTTAGGATCCCACTGACCGAACTCGTCTCTTACGGAAAAGAAACGTTCTTTGGCACGTGCTTTTTCTTCATCGCGGCGGGCACCCCCTATGCAGGCATCGAAGTGAAATTCTTCGATGGTATCTAATAATGTATGGGTTTGGAGCCAATTGCGCGAAGCAAACTTGCCTTTGGGCTCTGTCAGTCCTTTAGCTTTAATAGTGTCTTCTACTTGGCGTACAATAAGCTCGGCTCCTATACGTTTGGCCAAAGCATCGCGGTATTGTAGTGCTTCAGGGAAGTTATGCCCTGTATCGATATGCACCAAAGGGAAAGGTATTTTCATTGGGGCAAAGGCTTTGATAGCCAAGTGTACAAGGGTAATAGAGTCTTTTCCGCCACTAAACAGTAGGGCAGGACGCTCGAACTGCGCTGCTACTTCGCGCATTATATAAATACTTTCAGCTTCTAATTGTTTTAAATGTTCTTTACTCACGGTTTTTATTCTTTATACCTCACTCTTCTACTTGTATGTAGAATGTTTATTATTGTAATCGCTGTAATTTTTCTTTTAGGAGTTATCCTTACTATATAAAAGATGCCATAAGGGAATACTTTAGTAAAACAAACTCTAATTTCTTTATATCGCTTAGCAAATAGATAAGGGTTGTCTCTTATATATTCAAAACACTTGCTAATTTCTTCAAAGAAACGTTTAGCAAGAGTTTCATCAATATCAGTATAATAATCTAATATTTTCAACAGATTTTCCTCTGCTTTTTTACTGATTTTGAATGTATCAGAAGCCATATCTCTGTTTGATTTTAAATTTCAATACATCCCAATCTTCTGCTTCATCAGTAAGTTCTAATTCTCTTAGACTTTCATCTAAAATCTCTTTTTGCCAGTCAGTAATCTCTTGAGTGTTATTTAAATCGGCTTTTTCAAAACGCCATTCATTATAGGCTTCTATGGGAATAACGGCTAAGATATCATTCCCTTGAGCATCTTTAATATATTGTGCATTTGCGTTCATAATTTACCAAATTAAATATTATTGTTGCAATTTAAAATTGATAGGGTATATGCCCTTTACGGCTATGGGTTCGTTGTTATGATTTTTAGCAGGGCTAAATGTTGGCAAGGATTCAAAGATGCGTCTGCCTTCAGCTGCCAAGATAGCTTCTCCTTCTACCTTTTCTACAATAATCTTGCCATTCTTGTCAATGAGGTAATGGACTAATACCTTACCTTGAATGTTTTTCTCTATAGCCTCTTTTGGGTATGAGAAAGCAAGCATTACTTTTCTATCAATACAATTGGCAAACAGGCGTTTATCTTCTCCTTTTTCGTAAGTAAGATTAGCATTTTCGCATAAAGGGAATTGTTTTACTTCATCGCTTTTCAGGTCGATAACTTTGGTTTGGGCTCGCATTGCAAAAGAAAAAGCTACCCATAGTATCACGATAAAATATCTTGTTTTTGCCATATTCATTAAAAAATAGCCTTAATAACTTTTTTCTTTATCTCTTCAAAATAAGGACTCTTGATATATCCTATTTTCCGAAGTATATCTCTTGTTGTATTTCCTGAGATAATATGACATTTCACATAACTCTGTCCAAAAACTTCAAAATTATGTTGCCTTTTACAAAGGACAAAGGTACTACTTTTTTAGTAAATAACAAAATAAAAATAAAAGCGTTGCTTCTATCACAGAGCAACGCTTTCTTTGTTGTTAATAAAATATTTAGAATAATAGAGGAATGACTAAGTAGGCTACTAGGGCGGCTATCACCCCGTAGATGAACATCGGTACTGCCGTGGTTTTAATGATGCGTCCTTCGGCCTTGTCTATGCCCAATACTGAGCAAACGGCTATGATATTATTGATACACACCATATTACCCATAGCTCCTCCTACTGATTGTAGGGCTAAAATAAGCGGTACTGATATGCCTGTAGCATTGGCTACAGAGTACTGCACTGCCCCGAAAGTAAGGTTGGATACGGTATTAGAACCTGAGAAAAATGCCCCTATGGCTCCGAGGTAAGAGGCAAACATCGTCCAATACTCGCCTGTAGCACTGGCTAACCCTCTACCTATGATTTGCACCATTGAGTTCTCACCCCCCATTAGCATCACATTCACCATAATAAGTGCCCCTACTAAGGCTAAAAATGGTTTTTGTACTTGCTTGAAGCTGGCTGTGAATAGACTCTGAGTGTTCTTCCACTTCAGAGAGAAAATAGGGATAGAAATAAGCACCGTGATAACGAAAGGAATAAGTGCTGGTACGTACAACATCTTATAGCTTGCCGCTTGTGTGGTGGTGAAAATATCGGTGAGTGAGAAGATAAGTCCTTTGCTGAGGTGGAAGTTACCAAGGTAACCTAAATGGAGGCTGAAAAGCTCTGAACTATCATTGAGCATAGCTTTGAATGGCAATTGCTGAATGCGCGTGATAGCCAAAATAATAATAAGCGAGGCAGTAGGGAAGAGGGCTTTTAGCAACTGAGGAGTACTCACTTTTTCTTGATGTACCTCGCTCTCTTCTTTTACTTTTGATAGCCCAATGCCTTTGCTAGCTACGCCTACTGAGATGAATAGCCCTATAGCCCCTCCTACTAAAGAAGGGAACTCGTAGTTAAACCACGCGATGGCTACATAAGGCAATGTACAAGCTAGTATGCTGATGATGATAAACAATAAGTTCTGGCGTATTTGTTGCCACGATACGATAACGCGCAAAGCTAATATAGGTATTATTAGCGAAGCGAACAAATGCACTACTGAGGTAATCTGCCCGATTTCTGACAGCTGCCCGTCGTTTATATACCCTTTGTTAATAAGCTCGCCAAAGCCGAACCAAGTGGGGGTACCTACTGCCCCAAATGATACTGGCACAGAGTTCATAATAAGCGCCAAAATAGCTACTTGTAGCGGTTTGAAACCTAAGCCCACTAATAGGGGGGCTGCAATAGCGGCAGGTGTACCAAAACCACTTGCCCCTTCAATCATAAAGGCGAATGCCCAGCCTATAATCATCAGTTGGGCTACAGGATTTGGGCTGATATTACCCAACCAACGGCGCAATACGTCCATTGCTCCTGTCATTTCCATCATTCTATTGAAAAGTACCGCCCCAAAAATAACGGTAATAGGGGTCATTACCGAAATAATAGCTGATATAAAGTTAGCATTTAATTCTAAAAACGAGCCGTCAAAATAAGTAAGGTGAATAATGTATACTAAGCCCGCAATTAGTGGCAAGGCTACGTATGAGGGCAAAGCATTGCGCTTTACCATTAGGTAAATAAGTAGTACAATAGGTAGTACACTTAGAATTAAATCCATAACATTGATTTTCTTTAATTTTTCTTTCCGAGCGCAAAGATAGCGCTTTTTTTATAAAAAGCAAGCATAACGAAAGAAAAAATTATTATATCAATATTATTGATTGTTTTCAGCTGTTTTATAAGCATCGATGATACTACGTACTAAAGGGTGACGCACCACATCTTTATCGTCTAAATGTAGGAAGGCAATTCCTTTTACATTTTGCAGTATGAGCATTGCCTCTTTGAGACCTGATGATACTTTGCGCGGTAAGTCTACCTGCCCAGGGTCGCCCGTAATCATAAACTTGGCATTGCGCCCCATACGGGTAAGGAACATTTTCATCTGGGCGTGGGTGGTGTTTTGCGCTTCATCGAGTATTACGAAAGCATTGTCGAGCGTACGTCCGCGCATAAAGGCAAGGGGCGCAATTTCGATAATGCCAGCTTCGATGAAGGCGTTGAGCTTTTCGTGAGGTATCATATCGCGCAAAGCATCGTAAAGGGGCTGCATATAGGGGTCGAGTTTTTCTTTTAGGTCGCCAGGGAGGAAGCCTAAATTCTCGCCCGCCTCTACTGCAGGACGGGTTAGGATAATCCGTTTTACTTGTTTTTCTTTTAGCGCTTTTACCGCCAAGGCTACCCCTACGTAGGTCTTGCCCGTACCGGCTGGTCCTATGGCAAAAACCATATCGTTTTTGTGCATTAGACTGACCAATTTGACTTGGTTTTTGGTTTGCGGGCGTATTACTTTGCCGTTTACTCCGTGCACAATAATGTCGGTTTCGCTTTCTTTTTCGCTATTTTCACTCTCGGTGGTCGATAGGATACTATCAATAGCTCGGTGGTCGAGGCGATTGTACTTAGTGGTGTAGGCTATGAGTTTTTCGAGTTGCTGTTGAAAGTCAGCTAAAAGGTGCTCTTCGCCAAAAGCGATAAGTTTGGTGCCTCGGGCTACTATTTTGAGTTTAGGGAAGAGGGTACGTATATGGTTGATATTGGTATCGTCTTCGCCATAAAAAAGCTGCGGGTTGACGTCTAAGTGTAGGGTAAGCTCGTTCATCAATTTTTTAGTATTGTTCTAATAAATATTTGATAAGGTCGGTGGTGGTGACTAAGCCTACGAGTTTTCCATTCTCGACTACGGGTATAGAGTGGAAGCTCTGTTTGGCAAGGATTTCGGCTACTTCTTTGATAGAGGTATCGGCGGCTACCGTCAGAGGAGTTTTAGCCATTATCTGTGGTATGGTGTACATATCGTACACTACTGAGGTTACTTCGTCTTCGCCGTCAGTCATATCAGCAAAACTGATGCGCAAAAGGTCGGAATAGCTAACAATGCCTATTATTTTATCGCCTTCGACTACTGGAATGTGGCGAATGTTGTGCTTCTTGAAAAGGCGTTCGGCATCGTAAAGCGATTGCGTAGGAGTAAGGGTGATAAGCTCCTTGCTCATAATCTGTGATACGGGGACTCTTTGTTTCATATTAGTTTTTTTTAGTTATTAGTCGTTAGTTATTAGCTTGCTAAGAGTTTGCTATGGTCTTCGCTTATTTTGCGGTAATAAGGGAGGTCACCAACTTCGTCAATTCTTCTATTAACATCGTCTTCCTCCATATCACCTTCTTCTATATCGACTTCTTCAAACCCGCAAGAAAGAGCTAAATTATAAAGCTCTTCGGGGTCTGCTTGACTGAAGTATCTATCTATTATTTCTTTTACTTCTGAAAATTTCATACTATTGCTCCTTTTTTTATTATTTTGTTGAACTTAATGTGTTTTTGAGGGTTGTAAACAGAACAAATAGTGCAGTTGCACGTTCTAAGTTCAATTTTATTAACCCTTTCATTTTTAAATTTAATGTAAAAATTACCTTTTATTACATCAAAAGAAAAGATGTTAGCTTTTCTTGCCCAGTTTAGTAAAAGTCCGTCATAGAATTTTAATCCCCTTTTTCTATTTCTTTGCACATTCTTTATCAAATGCAGAAAATTCTCTGCTAAATAAAGTAATGTTTTTATGCCATCGGCAGTGGTTAAGTCTAAAAAGTTTTCTTCTTTTACCTCTATTTTAGAGGCCATAACGGTATATTGGTTATACTTATACTTTTTAGTATCGTTATCCCAAGACTGGGCAATAGCCCATTTTTCAGCGAGCTCAATGGCTTTTTCGGCATTAGTAAGCACACTTTCTACGAAAAAGTAAACGCCATCTCCCAACCAGTGTGTATCTCCTTCTGATATTTGGTAATTGTCACTAAGTATTGTATGAGTATTAGCAAAATCTGTTCCGTGATAGCCTATTAAAGAAACTTCGTTCATAATTGGTTGTTAGTTATTAGAATGGTGCAATTGTTTTTTGCCCTACAAAGATACAAAATAAAAATGAATTGGCAAATAATAATTCAATAAAAAAATTATCAAAGGGGAGAAAGTGAAATGCTGTGCGTAGTATATTTTTCTGCTTTGAGGCGGATTAGTAGACGTTTGTACTTGGGTGGTTTTTTCGGTTATTCTTCAGTCTTCCTGTATCGTTCCTATATCCTTCCTATATTGTTTGTATAGGGGAGGGGTGAAAGAAAAATATTCTAAAGACGAGAAACTAAAGACAAAAGACGAAATGCGAGAGGCAAAAAAAAGACGAAGCTAAAAGTATGGCTTCGTCTTTGGTCTGTTGGATTTTGTATTTAAAAATCGGTTTCTTCGATGCTGCTGAATTTGTCTTTCCAAAAGGCTACAGCTTCGTATTTGGCTTTGCTTCCTTTAGGGACGTATAGCACTCGGTTAGCGCCTGCTACTTTACTAGGGAAGGTGTTGCGGAATACTTTTGGAGGCTCTGTAGCGGCGATACGTAGGCTTGCTAACTGACGACAAAAGTTAAAGGCACTAGCTCCTATCTCAGTAGTTTGAACAGGTAGGCTAACGCTCTTTAGTTCGGCACAATTAGCAAAGGCTTCTTTGCCTATCTTTAGCGGACTGCCCTCTACCCCTGTGATAGTAACTGTTTTGACTGAAGCATTAGACTGAAAGGCTCCTATACCGATACTCTTTACTCCCTCTAGGTTGATGTACTCTACCTGTTGGCAGCTATGAAAAGCATTATTGCCAAAAGTCTCTACGCCTTTGGTAGTGACAGAGATAAACTCGCCAAAACCTTTGAACACGTTGTCGCCTACGGCTTTTACACCTGTAAGCACCAAATGGGTGTCGTCAGCAAAATTGTGGCGATCGGAGTGGGTGATGGTTTCACTCTCAACACTATAGAGTGCTTTTACGCTTACTGTTATTTCAGCTTTTTGCTGGCTCTTGGTATCGACTACGGTTACGGTAGTAGTGCCGGTGGCTACGCTGGTGAGCTGTAGCGTATTGCTTACCACCTCTAGACTAACGATAGGTAGTGCCGTGGTGGCGGTATAGCTACCTGAACCTGCGGTAATGCCTACCGACTGGGTGCTGCTAAGGGTAGTGAAACTAACCGTATTGGTAGCCACGCTTAGATTGTCATAGTGGGGGGTAGGAGTGGGGTTCTCTCCTCCTTTATCGTCTTTGCCGCAAGCTACAAGGGCTGCAGCGCATAAAAAGGTAAGTATTTTCTTCATTTTGAATAAGGTTTAAAAGATTATCTGTTAGGAACTGCAATAGCAGGGAACTTGATAGGTAAGCTATAACTTTGGAATAGGTAGGTGTCGAATCTGTTACCATATTTGGTTTGTAGGTTCTTCACATACAGTCCGTTGCGGCTAAGGGCTAAGATAGCATAGATGGCTTGCTGAGCTTTGGCGTAAATAGCACTGTTTTCGGCAGCTTGCCAAATAGCCATATTGCTTGAGCTTAGGTCTCTTAGCGGGGTGTCGATAAAGAGGCGTTTGTCTCTTAGGGAAAAGGTAGATACCGAATAAAGACTTGCTGCTGTACCATTAAAATTGTATTCTACAAAGATACCGCAAATTCCCCTTTGGAAAATGATGTCGATGCGGCTAAAAGACTTAGTATCATCGATTTTGAACACGGTGTTATAGAATAGGTCAGAGGTTTGTGGCGCCTCTTTTACATAGCTGTTGAGCAGCACTAACTGGCTGATATTGTTGAGCTCGGCATAGTCGTTGCTGAGCTGATCGGGGGTAGGGTTACGGGTGAACCTTATCTCAGCAGTAACGTTCTCGACGGTAGCAATATAGCGCGCAGGTGAGGCATTATTGTCCCAAGGCAATTCGGTGAAAGTCTTGCCTTCAATCTCTAATGGAGGATTGAATTTGAGTCCTTCAGTAGTAGGGAGTACGCCTGTTTTTAGCACTTTGCCGCTATTGCTTGTAGAGGTAAGGGTTAGATACCTATGCGATAGTGATAGGCTGTAATTCTCGACATTGCCATTAGCGGTTACTTTGAAATAGTGCCTAATGGGTTCGCTCTCTAAAGCCTCTATGCTTCCCCAAAGGTTTTGCATAGTACTCCACTCTTGGGCGGTAGCAGGTTCGAAATACACGAACTGTTCGGTATCTTTGCGCTGGGTACGGAACTTGAGCTTATTGCCCTCTTTGCCGTAGTAGATGAACTGAAATTCGCCTTCTAAACCCTTACCATTCAAATCGCTTGGGTTTTGAGGGTCAGCCAACTTATGGATATGGTTATAGGTAGAGAATACCAATAGGGTGCCTTGCGCCTCTTGTATAGTATATTGACTTTGGGTAGAGGTGAACTCTTCGCCTATATCGGAGGTCATTTCGACCCTTCCGTTTCGGTCGAACTTCATCAGTAAGGTATAGCCCCCGAATGTTTCGCTATTAGTAAAATAGGAGAGCTTCCACCCTTGCTCAGAGGCAGTAAGGGCTGCAAGGAGTTCGTTTTTGTTTTGCTCAAAACGTTCAGCAGGTGTTTTGCCAAAGAGGTCTTCGGGTTCGTTCTTCTGGCAGCTAACAAAGGTTGCTAAAAAAAATAAAAATAAAATCTTCTTCATAGTGTAAATATGCTATAGAGGTACTCCCCAAGCAGGGAAGGTATACAAAGGATACTCGTGGCTTTGTAGGTAATATACAGGGTTGTCGGTAAGAGGTTCGATAACTATATCTTTTTTCTTGATATAGTAGCCTTGTACGCCCAAGCTGTATACAGCCCCTAACGCGCGTTTTGCTTTCTCTAAAACGGCAGCATTCTTTGCGTCATTCCAAGCAGTGGCATTGCTTGATCTTAATCGGCTATCTAAGTTTTTGAGGTAAAGACGATTGTTTTTCAACTCATATTCGCAATTTACTTGAATGATAGAGAAACCGCTTCCGGCGAAAATATGACCTATTTGTATTTCGCATTCTCCTGCATCTACGAAGTTGATTTTAAGCATAAACAAGTCGATGCTGTTATTTACCTTTAAAACATCTTCATAGAAAGTTTTAGACATAAACTTATTGTTTTTGAAGTGTTGCGTCATTATAGACAATCCTTCGATGCTTGTATTGATATCTCTGTAATCATTAGAACTTAAGAACTCTGGGCTTATTGAAGAAAAGAATAAGCTGGCGGTAACCCCATCGACTGTAGCACTGTAGGTAGGAGTAACGGTACCCCCACTGCGGGTAAGCGAGGTGAAGCTCTTGCCTTCGATAGTAAGAGGGCTTAAGAAAGCGATACCTTCTTGAGTAGCTGCTACAGGGGCTTTGATGTTAGTATCCTTTAGGGCTAAGACTCTGCTATCAAAACTCACATTGTAATAGGTAACTGACTGTGTGGCCGTTGTTACCTTTAGATAGTAATAGTCAGTAAGTTTTGTTATAGGGTTGAGGTTAGCAACGAAAGTATCAATATTTGACCAATCATTAGCGGTAGCGGGCTCGAAAACAAGGGTAGGTTTGCTGCTCTTCAATAGGTTTAGAAACTTGAGGTTGTTGCCCTCTTTGCCTGCGTATTGAAATTGGTATACCTTGCCCGATAAACCATTAGCGGCGTTGCCTTTGATGGCATCGGCTAATTGGTGGAGGTAGTTTTGCCCTATAAAGCTTAATACAAGAGCCCCATTTTTTTCTTGGGTGCTGTAGCTAGTAGCTGTAGGGGTAGTAGTTGATGAGATGTCGGAGGTCATAGTAACGGTACCGTCATCGCCAAACTTCATCAAAAACTGATAGCCCCCTGTAGAACCATCTTCGGCTATATAGGTGAGTTTCCAGCCGTCTTTATTGCTAGTAAGCTCGTTTTGTAAGGCTTTATTTTGCTCTTTTCTGTCCTCATCTTGAGAGGTGTCGTCATCGTTTTTTTGGCAACTTGCCAGTAGGGTAAGTGCAGCTAAGAATAGTATTTTTTTCATAGCAATAATTTTTTAAGGTTATAAAAGCTATTATTTATCTATACCGAGGAATGGTGCGATGTACTCAGGGGCGCTAAAACTTTGTAATCTGTAGAGTTTATAGCCTGAGTAGGTACCACTACTCTTCACATAGAAGCCTCCAGCCCCGAGGTCTAATATTTTTTGTATTAGAACTCTACCTTTGGCAAGAATAGCTGCATTTTGAGTTCGTCTCCAACTGTTTTGTACGTTTAGAGGGGTAGGATTGTTTAAATACAAGCGTTTGTTGTTAAGCTCATAGTTACAATCGAGGTAAATCCAAGAGTTTCTGCTATCGCCGTCGAACTTGTATCCTACTTGTATAGAGCAAGTGCCGTCATCTTCGAAATCTAATCTAAAGATGGCGAAGGTTTTACCCCCTCCGAGCTCGAGAAGTTCTTTGAACGTATCAGACATCAAAGGATGGTTTACCATAGGGTTTGGCACTATCACTAAACCTGATATGCTGGTGTTAATATGCTTATAATCATCGTTTATAAGCTCTTGAGGTGGCACTAATGAATAGCTTAGCTTGGCAGTAGTACCCTCGACAGTAGCCTTATAGGTAGGAGGGTTTGTGCTGTTATCTCTGACTAAACCGGTGAAGTTTTTGCCGAGAAGGCTAAGAGCCGGCTCAAAAGCGATTCCGTTATCGGTAGGCACCACATTGGCTTTTACTGTTTCATTCCCTGTAATTGATTTTAACGTTAGGAAGCGGTGTGCAAAGCTCATTTCATAGCCTGTACTGGTAGCGGTATTGCTAACGGTAAAGAAATAATTATCGGCATTGTCTTCGATGAGGTTGATATTTTCGCCCCACGTTTCTACATTAGCCCAATCATTGGCAGTAGCAGGCTCGAAATACACAAACTGTTCGGTATCTTTTCGCTGGGTACGGAACTTGAGTTTGTCGCCTTCTTTGCCGTAGTAGATGAATTGGAATTCGCCCTCTAAGCCTTTACCATTCAAATCGCTTGGGTTTTGAGGGTCGCCCAGCTTATGAATATGGTTATAGGTTGAAAATACCAATAGGGTACCTTGTGCTTCTTGTATGGTGTACTGGCTATTGGTAGGGGTGTAGCTACCCCCTATATCAGAGGTCATAGTGACGGTGCCTTCGGCAGAGAACTTCATTAGGACATTGAAAGTACCGAACTTCTCTTTATTGGTGGCATAGGCTAACTTCCACCCTTGCTGAGGTGCCGTAAGGGCAGCGCGCAATTCGCTTTGGCTTTGCTCAAAACGCTCAGAGGGCGTTTTGCCAAAGACATCGTTAGGTTCGTTCTTTTGGCAACTGACTAAAAGAACGAGTATAGAAAGGAATAATAATTTTTTCATAGTCATTACTGTTGTATTTTACGTTGTACTTCAGCTTGTAGTTCATAGAAATCGATATTCCATTCGCTTTTGAAATAATTCACTACGAATGCCTCTTTTTTGCGCAAAGATTCTTTTGCAGTTGCACTGGTGATAGCGTTTATTTTGGTATCCCAAGCAGTTTTGCCCATTATAAGCATATGAGCGGTCATCTCGGCAAAGTCCTCGATGTTATTAGCACGAGCGTAAGCGCTGATGAACCCTAATTCTAAGGCTTCGGCATCAGTATGGTTGTTCCACACAGCCGTGTAGCCTGTAGGGGTAATCTTAGCGAACTCATCACTATAAGGCTTTTTCTGATTGATGATGTGGCAATATTCGTGGTGCACAGTATGGAAGTACTCGCGCACTCTATCGCGGTCGGTTAGGTCTATTTTATCTACCCCAAAAAGGGCTATCTTCATACCGCTATCGGCAAAACCTAAGGTGATAGTACCATTCTCCTCATTTACTAACCAGCTACCGACAAGAGATATTTGCCGAGGAGCAGCGCCTTTGATAAAGTCTTCGCCTGCTATTCTGTTGTAAGGGTCTATCCATATTCTTTTTAGCTTTTTGAGTATGGGTATAACATTGCTTTCGGTAGCGGGATAAAGATACTTTTTTTGATTTTCGTTGCTGAAATCATTATCTACAAACTTATAAAGTACTCCTACATTATAAGGTTTTTGGATACTATCATATATATACTGCTCAATATTATTTTTGGTATGAGCTGCTGGCTCTTCGATTACACTCTTTTCGGTATCGAGTGCTTTTTCTTTTTGGCAAGCTGTAGTTAGTGCTACAGTCATTGCTAATATATATATCTTTTTCATATAGTTGCTATTTTATAAGTTTGTTATCTTGGGTTAGCGGTAAGCCCTTGCTTTATAGCGTAGTCGGGCAATTGTAGTTCGCGTCTTGGGTCGTTTTTAGGTAACTCGATAGTAGCCCCATCTTTGAGGTGGGTAATCTTCATACCGAGGCGTTTGTTATCGAACCAACGGAGCCCCTCGAAAGCGAATTGTACACGGCGCAAATCTAACAAGCAAGCTAACCATACACGTTGGCGAGAGTTAAGAGTATAGGCAGGGTCGAGATCAGTGCCTTTGCCGTTGTATTTGGTTTCTATCACACTCTCGGTAAGACGGCTATTATTGAAGTCAGCTTCTGTTTTGACAGGCAAGAATACTTTTAGATCATCTAAGAACTTAGTGTATTCGTTTTTCATCAAGTAGGCTTCCATACGGTTTAGGATAACTTCGTCATACGATAGTAGGGTAACCATAGTATGAGGGACACCTGTTCCTGCTGATACATTCATATCAGTATAATAAGGTTGGAATTTTAGCAGGTTTTGGTTATTGACAGTAGCACCATATACGGTATAAGCCCAACTTAAATTTAATGGGTGAGTACGCGCATTGATAATTTGGTTGTTCATCAAGTCGTAAGTCATACCGTATTTGTTAGAAGTCTGTCTGAATTGATACTGAGAGAGTACGCCCGCTATCAACAGGTTAGACACTTCGGCACTGCTGCTGTTTTGTTCGCGTTTTTGCAAAGCTGTAAGGGACTTTTGTTGCACCTTTTCATTGCGCAATTTGCTTTGAGGATTGCTGCCCAAAATCGCGTCGGCGTGCTCGATAACTTTATCCCAATCACCTTTGTATAGGTAGAAACGAGTGGCAAAAGCGTGAGCCGCTTCTTTAGTAAAGTGGAATTTGGGTTTGCTGTACTTAGTATTGTCAATCAAAGGTAAGCCCTCATTAAGGTCTTTTTCGATAGCGTTATAAAAAGCCTCGAGCGATATGCGTTTGTATTTGCCAAACACTACAGTTTCGGGCTTATCAACATAAGGTAAGCCTAAATCGGTAGCCGCTGTAGCTGGATTGAAAGGTTTGCACCACAAATATGCTAACATAAAGTGAGCATAAGCACGCGCTACTAAAGCTTCGCCTTTTAGAAATTTTTGAGTGTTGCCTCCTTTCATCTGTTCGAGTGACGCTAAGGCTTGGTTAGCAGAAGCGATGGCATTATAAGCGGCTGTCCAATAGAATACTGGGGTATCGCGTGTGGTTTCGTTGCTTCCTCTCCAAGTATACAAGTCGGTGTTGAGGGGGCTTGATTCGGGTAGGGTAACCTTATCGCTAGCGTTATCGCTCATAGTTTCGGCTATATCCATATATAGTCCGTTAGGGTAAGCACTTACTAACAGCTCTTGAACCTCTTCGACCGTGTCTATTTCAGTACGGTTGTCAGGCAATTCATCTAAAAATTTATCGCAAGAACTTAAGCCAAATAAGCTTAAACTTACTAAAGGTATATATATCTTTTTCATTGTTAGCATTTTTTAAATTCCGAGATTGATAGTGAATGTATACTGAGAAGTAACAGGGTAAGCAACCCCACCAGAGCGGAAAAACTCAGGGTCTTGTCCGTTGAGGTCTTTATCAGCATATATTAAGAAAGGATTGGTAGCTTGCAAACGTAAGCTAAAGTTGCTAACGCGTAAAGCATCGAGTACCTCTTTTCCAAAAGTATAAGAAAGGCTTATACTCTTCATACGAACAAACGAACCATCTACTACTCTTGCAGAAGAATAGTTGTAAGCGTTATACACTCTTCGGAGAGTGTTTTCGCCTAATTCGGTAATGGTTCTCTTGCTTGGAATAGCAGGGATGTTAGTGGTTTGCTCATCGCCAGCAGCTACCCAACGGTTGCGCATTTCTTTAGGGAAAACGCTTAGGTCATTATAATCAACACTGTACTGAGGCGCTTTGCGTATCTTATTACCCGCTTGTACGGTGATAAGGGCGCTGAGTTCCCAGTTTTTATAACGGAAGGTGTTAGAAAGACCTCCGGTGATGTTAGGCTCTACAGCTCCTTCTTTCTTCAGATAGCTTAAGATATTAGTAATTGATTGGAAGTTAATATCTTGGTAAGCTGTACTGCCGTTTAACAGGTTGAAGAGCGGCATTCCCTTATCGCTAAGACCGATAAAATCGTATGAGTAAAGGGTATTGCGCGCGCCTCCTAATACATTTCCTCCTAAATCGCGTACTAAGTTGTAAACGTTAGGCTCATCGGAAAGCTTGGTAATTTCTTGATTGAAATAGGCAAAGTTGATACCGGTACTCCAGCTAAAGTTGTCTGTTTTGATGTTTTTAGTATCTAATGCCAACTCTATACCTTTGGTTACCATTGAGGCATTGTTGGCTAACTTAATGCGTTGCCCCCCGATACCAGAAGTATTTACATAGTCAATCAGGTCTTTAGAGTTCTTTTGGTATATGTCGGCAGAAAGGTTGAGGCGGTTTTTGAATAGCCCTAATTCAAGCCCTAGGTTGCTTTCATATACTTTTTCCCAAGTAAGCTCGCTGTTTTGCAAAGAAGAGATTCGGATAGCACTTTCTTTATCGCCACTTCTGTAACGCTCCATTACGGCATTTCTGAAGATAGGCAAGGCATTACTTGCAGGGCTTAAGCCTGCGATAAGTCCGTAGCTGGCTCTGAAAGCAAGGTTAGAGATGGTGCTATTGTTTTCTAAGAACTTCTCGTTGCTAGCATTCCAACGGCCACTGATATTCCACGTAGGTAACCAACGCGCTGAACGACTGCGGCCTAATTGGTTAGTACCTTCGTAATTGAGTGTACCTGCCAATACGTAGCGGTTGTCGTAAGTGTAAGTACCTTGAGAGAAGAAAGCTATACCACGCTCTTTGGTGTATGATTTGCCATAATAAGGGTTGCTTTCGTCAATAGCCTTTTGTACGGCACGGTAATCGGTGAAAACGGTGCCTCCGCGGTTGAACTGATAGCCATAACCTGTGAAGTTATTATTATCGCGGTCGGTATGGCGATACTCTTGCCCTAAGAATATCTTTATGTCGTGTACATCTTTGAGTAGTCTTTTGAACTCTAATGCATTACGGAAATAGTAGCTTTGCAAGTTGTTTTCGCTTAGCTTAAAGATACCTCCTTCAGGCATTACTACTTTGGCAATAGCTTCTGGGTCGTTAGGATCGGTGAATAAGAAAGGGTTTTGCTGTCTTACTATAGTAGTTTCGGCAGCACGGTAAGCATTTGACACGTTAGAATCTTCGGTGATAGAGTGTTCGCTGCTGCTCTTTACGTGGCGCACAGACCCTAAGAAGTTATATTTTAATCCTTTAGCCAATTTTATCTCTAAATCGCCTTGTAGTTTTAACTCGATAACATTCAGGTCGATGTAGTTATTAGCTAGCTCGTTAAGGATATTCATCTTAGCGTAGTTATAGCGGTAGTACTCGAGGTTGCCATTATCGTCATACGGACGCAAAGTGCGGCTGGTGTTGAGCGCATAACTGAAAGGGTTGATATCGAAATCGCGGTCGTAACCCCCACTAACAGTGTTTTCTGAACGAGCAAAAGTACCCGGTGCTTTTTGAGTACGGATAGAACCTTGGGTAAGGATTCCTATCTTCACATTAGGAGAAAGGGTATAACTTGTCTTTAAGTTACCTGTAACGCGGTGTACGCGGTCGGCTATTGTCCAACCTGGGTCGGCAAAGAAACCTATTGAACCATAGATAGAAGCGTTTTCGCCTCCACCAGAAAGGCTCACGGTATGGTTTTGGGTAAGTGAAGGGCGGAATAGGGTTTTAAACCAATCGGTATTGGCGTATTCGTATTTGCGCAAGAAAGCTGCACGCGCTGCATCGGAATTTTCGAGTAAAAACTTGCCTGTAGCAGGGTCGTAAGTATCGATAGCGCGGTACATAATATTGTATACCCCACCATAACGGCCTTGGGTGTGTGAAGAGAGTGAGAAGTAGCCTTTGCGCTCTAACTCTTGGTATACGTCCATTGTCTCTTGAGAGTTCATAATGTCGTACTGGCTATAGGTAGGCACCATACGCACTGATTCCTCTAACTGGTAATTCACTTGGGTTTTCATATTGCGTTTGCCCCCTTTGGTGGTGATAATCACTGCACCGTTGAGCGCACGTGCCCCATAGAGTGAAAGCGCTGAAGCATCTTTAAGGATTTCGATGCTCTCGATGTCGTTGGCATTGATACCTGAGATAGCTGAGCTTACTAAGGTAGAAGCATCACCAGAGGCGAGCTGTTCGAAGGTTAGCGGTACTACCTCTTCTTGTACAGCCCCATCGACTACCCATAGCGGTTTGGTATCGCCAAAGATAGATGAACCCCCACGAATGGTGATTTTAGGTGAAGTACCAAAAGTACCTGAAATGTTCTGTACGTTTACACCGGCTGCACGACCTTCAATCATACGCCCTACGTCTACAACGCCGTCCATTTTGATATTGTCGGCTTTGAGGGTTTGGGCATTACCGGTAAATTTAGAACGGTCGAACTCTTGGTAGCCGGTAACCACTACCCCTTCGAGCTGTTGCGCTTCGTCTTGAAGGGTAACATTGATTACTTTGTTGGCACCAACAGTGCGTTCAACGGTTTTAGCTCCTAAAGAAGAGAAAACGAGCACCGTTTTGTTATTAGGGACTTTGATGGAATATTTACCATCTAAGTCGGTAGCTACCCCGTGAGAGGTGCCTTTAACAACTACAGAGGCACTGGGTAGTGGAGTGCCATCGCTGTCTTTTACTACCCCTGTGATGGTGAGCTCTTGGGCATAGGAAAGTCCTACCGCCGATAGCACCCATAGCAGTACATACGTCAGTTTTTGTCTCATCGCTATTACTATTATTTTATTAACGGGGGCAAAACTAAATAAAAAATATCTACAATGCAAATATAAAAAGAATTTTTTTTCATACTGCCTATGATATTATAGCAAAAGTAACCTATACAAGAGGTTTTGCTGATAATGTAATGAAATTGTTAAAATGGTATGGTGTTTCTGTTATAATACTGCAAAATGTTGCTAATATGTCAAAAATGTAAATGATTTTTTGATAGTTTTATATGTAAAGTTGTATTTTTAAAGTGTTGATAATCAGTATTAAATATTTTTTTGTTACGAATATATTTCAGCAGGGGCTAAAAAGACAGCTATTTAATAAGCAAAAATTAAAAAAGGCGGTAGAAGTATATTTTTCTATTTTTTAGTCGGTTAGTAGATGTTTGTACTTCGTCGATTCTTCGCTTATCGTTCGCTCATCTTTCGCTTATCCTTCACTTATCGTTCGCTCTTCCTATATCGTTCCTATATCATTTGTATAGGGTAGGTGGTGGTAGAAATTTTTTCTAATTTGCTAAATTGCTAATTATGTAGTACATTTGCCGATTATTAATAGTTTTCTATTTTGTATACATTTCCTAAAAGAGAAAAACTCTGCAAACGCACTCATATACAGCAGCTTTTTGCCGAAGCGGATAGCTTAAGTAGCTATCCGCTGCGGTTGCTTTATGCGCCCATGCCTGCCTTGGAGGCGCCCTATCAGCTGCTGATAAGTGTGCCTAAGCGTCAGTTTAAGCGAGCAGTGCATAGGAATAGGCTTAAACGCCTTATTCGGGAGTGTTACCGCTTGCAAAAGCATTTGCTGCCGCCCCCTAAGCAGCCTTGTGCTTTGGCTCTTATATATATAGGTAAAGAAGAACTGCCCTATCAGGCTATCTATGAGAGAGTAGGAGAACTAATGAGACGATTAGGTGATTTGCCGATTTGTCAATTAGAAAATTAGCTGATATATGATAAATAACTTTACTTTAGCACTACTGCCACCACCCTCTGAAATAGAAACTCGCGAAGTACTTAAGCAGCTATCGCTTTCGCACCGACATCTGGCAGAACTCAAAGGGATTGTTAAAACTATTCCGAATGAGCAAATACTTATTAATACGCTTTCGCTGCAAGAGGCGAAGAGTAGTAGCGAGATAGAAAATATCGTTACTACCCACGATGACCTCTATAAAGAGCATATTATGATAGAAACAAACCCTGCCAGCAAAGAGGTAGTAAACTATGCCAAAGGTTTGAAAATGGGCTTTGAGATTGTGCGCAATCAGAAATTACTACTCAATAAACATATATTGCTTATTCAGGAGCAGTTAGAAGAAAATAAAGCTGGTTTTAGAACACAAGCTGGTACAAAACTCATCAACAGCAAGAATGAGGTAGTCTATATTCCACCTCAAGACAAAGATGAGATACAAAATTTTATGGCAAACTTAGAGAAATTTATTAACGACCCAGATTTCTCAGACCTTGACCCACTTACTAAGATGGCTATTATTCACTACCAGTTTGAGAGTATTCACCCTTTTTATGATGGTAATGGGCGTACAGGGCGTATCATCAATATTTTGTACTTGGTATTAGAGGGTCTTTTAGACTTACCCGTACTATACCTCAGTAGATACATTATTCAGCACAAAGACGATTATTACAAGGCTTTGCAAGGGGTAAGAACTGACAGTGACTGGCAAACGCTTATATTGTACTTGTTAAAAGGAGTAGAAGTAACGGCTATTGAAACTATAAGTTTGGTAGAAAACATCAAAGTACTGATGCAGCAAACTAAACAACGCCTACGTACTAACTTGCCTAAAGTATATAGTCAGGATTTGCTTAATAACCTTTTTAAAAACCCTTACACTAAAATTGAGTTTTTAGAGGCTGATTTGAATGTAAGTTATCAAACAGCGCGTAAGTACTTAGAAATACTGACAAAGGAAGGTTATCTGACAAAAGTTCAGAAGTGGAAAACTAGTTACTATATTAATGAACCGTTATTAAATTTATTTCTTAAATAGTGTTGTCATTTATACGAAAAGGCACTTTTGTATAAATGAGGACTCTATCATTTATACGAAAAAGCACTTTTGTATAAATGACACTAACCCTAACTAACCCCTATAAAAAATGCTAAAAATAGTTGTTTTTGCGTCTGGTTCGGGCTCTAACGCCGAACGTATCGCTACTTATTTCGCTGAAAAAGGTACTGCACAAGTGCAGGCTATCCTATCTAACAATCCGCAAGCGGGTGTGCTAGCGCGTGCCAAACGGCTGGCTATCCCCTCGATAGTATTCGATAGGCAGGCGTTTTACCATTCGGATATAGTGCTTAACATCGTTAGAAGTTTGCAGCCTGACCTTATAGTATTGGCGGGCTTCCTCTGGAAAGTGCCTGCGTACCTGACTGAGGCTTACCCTGATAAGATTATTAACATACACCCTTCGCTGTTACCTAAATACGGCGGTAAGGGTATGTATGGCGCCTATGTGCACCAAGCGGTGATTGACCACGGCGAAAAGGAAAGTGGCATCACTATTCACTACGTAAATGAGCATTACGATGAGGGGAATATTATCTTCCAAGCGAAAACGGAGGTACTCCCCACCGATACTGCTGATACTTTGGCTGAAAAAATACACCAATTAGAGTATCAGCATTTTCCGGAAGTAATTAGTCGATTTGCCAATTAGGTGATTTGCCAATTTGGCGATTTGGCGATTTGGCGATTTGAAGATGAGAAAAAATGTTTTTTGAAGATTGGAGAAATAAAGAGAAGAGGGAAATATTCATCAGAGTTTTACTATGCAAACAGAAATCATTTGGAAGAAACAGTTTAAACAATCGTCCGCTTTTAATATTACCCCTATAGCCGACCCTTTTAACCCTAATTGCTTTTATGTAGGGGGTGGAGCCGAAGATGATTATGGAAGATATACACATCTACGCCGCTTGTCGTTTGCTACAGGTGAGGAAGAAGCTTCTGTATCTTTAAAAAATAATATTAAGGAAATATACTTTACTCCCGATACACAATTCATATTAGTTCTATCTGACGACTATTTGTTAAGAATACAACGTGAAAACCTGCTTATCACCGATATATATGATAAGAATTTCCCTAAAACCGCTAGCTGTATGGCTTTTAATTATCAGCCTATTTTTTTCTTGATGAATTCAGCTGATAAAAATCTCTTTGCTTTCAATTGTATTGAAGGCACTAAAAAAAGAAAAGTAACCAAGGTGGAGGGGTGTTTATCTCTTGATTTTGAAGATGATAACCACCTCCTTATCTATGCGCCTACAGCAATACAACGTTACGATTTGGTAAAAGATAAAATAGAGATACTTTTCAATACTGCCCCTTATAGGTCTGTAGTAAAAGACAGTAAAGGCAATATTTATATGAATTTATGTGATAACAACAGAAAACTTCTATCCATTATCCGTAAAATGGCTCCCGATGGCACTTATAAAGATTATGATTTAAGCCCTTTCAATATAAAATTTGACGATTTTAAGCTTTCTAAAGATGAAAAATATCTCTTTTTAATGGATTGTTACGAAAAAACAAATACTTTTTGTAAGTTTTCATTAGAGAACAATGAGATAGCAAGCAAATTCACATTACCAGAAAACGAAAGACTCTTAATGTTCTTTGAGCAACAACAGCTTATACTCACTAAAGAAAAAGATAGCTTTCAAATGAATTTTATAGGTAGAAAAATAATTAAAGAATGAAATTATTCAAGCAAAAAACGTGGCAGTTTGAAACCTCGGGAGTAGAAGGCGAGGTAAAACTCTTTGGCGTAAATATATTTGACTACAAATGGCAAGAAACGGGAGAATATGTAAAAGTAACAGACCCTCTCTACCACGCCGAAAAATCTTTTACCCTTTATGAAGTAGTGATAAACGGCGAGACACACAGCTTTGTAGCAGGAGAGTTTAGCAATATGATATGGGGCTTTTATTTATTGAAATATTAATATGGAAAACATTAAAAAACTATACAATCTCACACCCAAGGACTGCAAAGGCTTCTCGGAAGCACAGTTGTTAAAAGCTGAAAAACGCTTGTGCATCACCTTGCCTGAGGAGTTCCGAGCGTATTACCTACAGTTAGGGGCAACCAAAAGTATAAACCAATCCTATAACTCGTTGGCAACACCTCAGCAATTGTATTTTGCAGGCGATTACTTATGCTTTTGTGAAGAAAACCAAGGAGTAGTGATGTGGGCTATCCGCAAAGAAGATTTAACCAACCCTAATCCACCCGTTTGGGGTAATTACGGCTCCGAAACCGACCCCAATTGGATACAAGAAACTCAAAGTCTCTCGGACTTTTGGCTGTACATAGCTATTTACAACGGTGTGATGGGAGGCTTGCGTTACAATGCTAATGCAATGGGCGGTTGGAAAATGGAAGACTTTGAAGTACCCACAGGAGCAGTTGCCCATATAGAAAAACAATATACCGAACTCACCTCTCTCAGTTGGGAAGGACAACGCACCTTTACCGATACCGATTTTCAAATAGTCATTACCCTTGCCATACATCAAGACTCAAACCGAGCCACTGCTATTTTTACAGGTAGCACTCAACAAAAGTTATTTGATACTCTTTTAGACGCTATGGAAAACTTTGGCTTAGAATGGGATTACACTTCCTATGATGATGACGATGATTTTCAAGAAGTCTCAGAAGCTGAATAAATGAATTAAAAGCCAAAGGCTTATTGCCATCAAGTTAGCTATTTTTGGATTATAAAAAGGGCATCTACACAACTAATTAAATTGACAAATAATATGACCGAAGCAGTAGCAAAACACATCAAAAAGCTCCGTCAGTTGGAGAAAAAAGGCGATTTGCCGATTTGCCAATTTGTCGATTTGGCGATTTGTCGATGAGAAGATTAAAAAAGAATAAAAAACACTGTTTTAAGAGGCTGTTGCAGGCTGATAAAACAGTGTTTTTTTGTGTTAGTAGTGATGAAGTCTTCTGTATATAAGATTTTGTTATAATATATTGATTATTAAGTGTATATGTACCCCCCTCCTTACACATACTCCGCTGCGCCAGCTCGCGGACTTCCTTCAAAGGGGGAGCTTATACACGAACATCATAATGGACTATGTATCTTATATTGAATTCTCTATAATTTAAATATCGTTAAAAATAATTTAATATAAATTAAAACTTTATTTTTAGGTTTATCTAAAAATATTTTATACCTTTGCCCACTCAAATAACAAAACTATGAATTACAAAGTATTTATTTTATCAGTAGTGGGCAGTCTGAGTTTGATTGCTTGTAAAAAAGAAAAAGATGAGGCAGAACCCTTGTCTGTTACCAATGATGTAAAGATGCTAAATGCGACATCGTATGAAAAATGGGTGTATTACTCGCTTGAAAAAGGAGCTATTGTAGAGGTGAGTTCGCCTGAAACTGACCTTACGTGGGATATAGCTTTCCAACGCTGGTATGTGAAAACCAATAGCGGTACCTCCGGCAAAGGAAAGGGGGGTGCTATTAACACTAAAAAAACAGATTGGGATAAGGTGGTTATAGCTCCTCCCACAGGCTATAAAGTAGATGCGATAGGAACGCTAAACGGTTGGGACGTAGTAAAAAACGTTGAAACTAAAAAAGAAGGTACTTTCTCTCAAGAGGCTTCGCTTTATGTAACCTACATCAGTGGAGGGAAATACAAAAATAGAAATGAGGTTTACTTGCTGAAAACAGCTAAAGGTAAGTTTGTGAAAATACAGTTTTATGACTATGTGAATGAAAGACTAAAAGGAGGCTATCCTAGTTTTAGATATAAATTAAGTGATAATGAAAATTTTTAATATGAAAATGAGGTATTTATGGATATTGCTAGCTCTGCTGGCTCAGCAGGCTATGGGACACGCTATTTGGATTGAAACCAACACAGAGGCAAAGATAGGCGATTGGCACGAGGTGCGCATTTTCTTCGGTGAACCGAATGAAACCAATAAGCCTACACCTACCGCTAAATGGTATTCTGACTTGAATACGCTTTCACTTTCACTCATCTCCCCTTCGGGGAAAGAGACTGTTTTGGAAAAGAAGCAGTCAGAATGGTGTTATTACGCTCATTTTAAGGTAGAAGAAGAGGGCGTTTACAAATTGAATATTAATCATTTGGTGGCTAAAGTATACAAAAGGATGCGCTTGAGGTATCAGTCCGTTGCTTTTGTGAGTACGAAACCGCTGACTGAAACGGTTGTCTTGGGTGATAAGTCGTTTTTTAGATTGGGGGTGGCTCCCGCTAAAGGAGACGCACAGGAGTATAGAGCCTTCTACAAAAAAAGAGGACTAAAGAAAGAGAAAGTTACCTTTGATTTTTCAGTAGATAAAAGCATTACTGGTATTACCAACAAAGAAGGCGTTTTGACCTTTCAGCCAGAAATGCCTAATAAATATATAGTGAACCTTGCTAAGCAAAAGAAAAATAGAGGGAAGCACAATGGTAAAAAACATCTTTTTGATTATATTTGGCTGACTTACTTATGCGCTAACAAAGAAATTATAGAGCAAAATAAGTTTTGATTTGCCAATTAGCTAATTTGCTAATTTGTCGATTTGCCGATTTGCCAATTTGGCGATTTTGAAATTTGTTAATTAATTTTTTTTGCTGTTTCAAAAAAAAGTTGTACTTTTGCGCCCTAAAAATAGGAGTGCCCTTTGTTGGCACTAAAAGGAATGTTTAATTTATAATAAAAATCACAAAGAGTGGACACATTAAGCTACAAAACCATCTCTGCCAATAAAGCTACTGTAAACAAACAGTGGGTTTTGGTAGATGCTGACGGACAAACTTTGGGTCGACTTGCCTCTAAAGTGGCTAAGCTACTTCGCGGTAAGTATAAACCTGAATACACCCCTCACGTTGATTGCGGCGACAACGTAATAGTTGTAAATGCTGAGAAAATCAACCTTACGGGTAACAAATGGGAAGATAAAACATATCTTCGCCACACTGGCTATCCAGGCGGACAACGCACAGTAGGCGTGAAAGACCTACTAGCTAAACACCCAGAACGTATCATTGAAAAAGCTGTAAAAGGTATGTTGCCTAAAACAAAATTGGGTGCAGCTGTATTACGTAACCTAAAAGTGTATGTAGGCACTGAGCACAAACACGAAGCACAACAGCCTACTGCCATTAACTTAAACGATCTTAAATAATGGATGTAATTCACACTATCGGTAGAAGAAAAACCGCCGTAGCGCGTATCTACCTAAAAGCAGGCAACGGTACCATAACCGTAAACAAACGCGAACTTAACAATTATTTTACTACTCCTACCCTTCAGTATAAAGTGAAACAAGCTCTTGCTTTAGTTGGAGCTGAAGACGCATATGATGTGAAGGTAAATGTATACGGAGGAGGTATCACTGGACAAGCAGAAGCAACTCGCTTGGCTATAGCACGTGCGCTTTGCCAATTAGACGCTGAAAACCGCGCTACCCTAAAACCAGAAGGTCTGTTAACTCGTGACCCTCGTATGGTAGAACGTAAGAAATTCGGTCAGAAGAAAGCACGTAAGAGATTCCAATTCTCTAAACGTTAGGATAATTATGAATTTTGAGTTCTTAATTCAAAATTTAAAATTCAAAATTAAATTTGCTCCTTAGTTTAGCATCCAAATGGCTCAGGCGGTTGTTTATCAGATAAGAAAAGCCTCTCCAAGCCATTGCTGACGCTGTAGGAACGTAAACTATTTAAAAAACAAAAATGGCAAATAACATAGAAATTAAAGAATTATTAGATGCAGGCGTACATTTCGGTCACCTTACGCGTAAATGGAACCCTAATATGGCTCCCTACATCTATATGGAACGCAACGGTATACACGTAATAAACCTTTACAAAACCGCTGCTAAAATAGAAGAAGCTGCTGAAGCGCTTAAGAAGATAGTAGCTTCTGGCAAGAAAGTACTTTTCGTAGCCACAAAAAAACAAGCTAAAGATGTAGTAGCAGAAAAAGCTACATCAGTGAAAATGCCTTACATCACAGAACGTTGGCCAGGTGGTATGCTTACCAACTTTGTGACTATCCGCAAGGCTGTGAAAAAAATGTCGTCAATCGACAAAATGAAAAAAGACGGTACCTTTGATACCCTTTCAAAACGTGAAAAACTACACGTAGAACGTTTGAGAGAAAAACTAGAAAAGAACTTAGGTTCGATAGCCGATATGTCGCGCTTACCAGGTGCCCTCTTTGTGGTTGATACCCTACGCGAACACATTGCTGTAAAAGAAGCTCAAAGATTAAACATTCCTATTTTTGCAATGGTAGATACAAACTCTGACCCACGTGAGGTAGATTTTGCTATCCCTGCTAATGACGATGCTTCAAAATCTATCGACAAAGTACTTTCATACATCACTGAAGCTGTGAATGAAGGTCTTGCTAATAGAACCGCTACAGCAGAAAAAGAAACTAATGAATAATTACTTAATGACAAATGACAAACCATAAATTTGTCATTTGTCATTCACATTAAAATTTTAATAAAATGGCAAATATTACCGCCGCAGACGTAAATAAACTAAGACAAGCCACTGGTGCTGGTATGATGGACTGTAAAGCAGCCCTTATAGAAGCCGAAGGCGATTTTGATAAAGCAATAGAAGTATTGCGCAAAAAAGGTCAGAAAGTAGCTGCTAAGCGCGCTGACCGCGATTCTAAAGAAGGTGCTGTTATCGCTCAAGTAAACGGAAACCATACAGTAGGTGCTATCATCTCGCTTAACTGCGAAACTGACTTCGTAGCTAAAAATGCTGATTTCGTAGCTCTTGCTAAAGATTTGGCTGAACTTGCTCTTGGCGTAAACAACAAAGAAGAACTTCTTGCTATTAACTATAAAGGTATCACCGTAGCTGAGAAACTTATCGAGCAAACTGGTGTGATAGGTGAGAAAATAGAACTTGGTGCTTTTGAAAAAGTTGAAGCTCCTTTTGTAGGTTCTTACATTCACAACGGTAATAAGATTGCTGCTATCGTAGGTCTATCAAGCGCTATCGCTGATGCTGCTGAAGTAAGTAAAAACTTAGCGATGCAAATCGCTGCTATGGGTGCTGAAACTCTTTCATACAAAGACTTTAGCGCTGAGTATATAGCTAAAGAAACTGAAGCTCGTATCGCTATTATTGAAAAAGAAAACGAAGAACTACACCGTTTGGGCAAACCGCTAAAACACGTACCTCAGTACGTATCGTACGCTCAGCTTACTGCTGAAGTATTAGCTAAAGCTGAAGCTGATGCTAAAGCTGAACTAAAAGCAGAAGGTAAACCTGAACAAATATGGGATAAAATCCTTCCTGGTAAAATACAACGCTTTATCTCTGATAACACTACCCTTGACCAAGAGAAAGCTCTTCTTGACCAAGTGTATATCTATGACGAAAGCAAAAAAGTTTCAGATTTTGTAAAATCTAAAAACGTAGAAATTACTGGCTTCAAACGTGTAGCTTTGTAATCGTAATAAGGTCATAATATTAGATTTTTAAAGTTAATACTAAGCCTCCGCGTGAAAGTGTGGAGGCTTTTTTTTGCAATGAAACACATTATCCACCTCTTGTTTTTATGGCTATTTTTTAGCTTACAGACAACTTATGCACAATCGACCCTAAGTGGGAATATAGCTCTCCCTACTGATGAAACTCTTACTTTGGAGTGGCAAGAACGGGAGAACTCGCAGCAAAATAAAGGTATCCATACCTTTGTAGGTTACTACCAAAATCAGTTTGTCGCCACTTTGGTAATACACCCTAACAAGGAGGCTTCTGGCAGTTTGCAATGGGAAGGCACGACTTACCAACTGACAAGCACTCCACAAGGTGAGCTATCGGCAAAGGTACGCTTTCACCACAACCCTAATAATAAATGTGGCACCTCTCTTCAAAGCAGCCACACAGCTCGTCCTATTACCTCTCTTACTTCTATAATGCCTAACGACCCTGAGGGTATCTTGTATCTCTACCGGTTGGCAGTACTTATTGATTATCACGACTTCGCTAATACTTTCAGCAGTGATATAAAACAAGTAAAAGATTTTTTACTTAACCTTGAAGTTTTTCTCAATGAGGTGTATGTACGTGATATTGGGGTAAAATTTAGTATAGTGGCTAATGACCGGCTTATTATTCAGGAGGCTACGAAGCAGCTATACGACCAAACTTCGCGAAGAGATATTATTGAAAATTCTACTGAAAAAATAAATGAACTTATAGGCGATAAACAATATGATTTGGGAATAGTGATTGCGCCTGGAACTGATTCCACCTTATCGGGGCTTGCTTTCTTTTCTGGAGGGTTCCGCCTTATACGAAAAGGAGGGGCTTCGGCAATAGCTGACAATGCTACCATAGCCCACGAAATAGGACACTTATTTGGCGCCGACCACACTTTTAAGAATGCTTATTCGGGTAACTCTCTCTATACAGAGCCCGCTTATGGTCAATCGCTAATGGGCTATAGCAATAATTTTCCTGATGGGGCTTTCTTTTCGCTGCCTACAGCTTATCAAATACGCGGTGGGATTGTCAATCGCTCTTATTTTAAAGACCCTGAACGCACTCAGTTAGTAAACCGCAATGGGAATGATGTGAGTAACTTCAATTACGCCTACGGCATCAAAACTGAAAGTTCTTTCCCTACGATAAACCGCACTAAGTTGCAAGAAACTTATACAATTCCTAAGGATACTTACTTCCAATTCTATATCAATGCGACTAATACTAATGGTATTCCGATTTATTACACAGCGCAACTGACCAGCAAGGCAGGCGTAAATGACCCTAAGTTCCTCACTCGTAAAGGGAAAACGGGTAAAGAACCTATTACTTTTCAGACCCAATACAGTGATTTGGGTGGATTTATAAACTACACACGCACAAATGCAAAAGGTGAACACCTTTTTTGGTTAGCGGCTTCGAATCCTGCGCCTCAGCACTTTGTGAATTACGATATGGTGACTGTAAAAGTGATTATTGCAGAGGGTAAGACTTTCGCTATCACTAATGGAATGAATGATGAGTATGAAGGGGGCGCTTCCCTCACGCTAAACTGGCAAGTAGACCCTAATTTCTTTGATGCGAATAGCAAAGTGCGCATTCTTCTTTCTGATGATTTTGGGAAAACCTTTAAATATACTTTGGTGGAAAGCACCGAAAACGATGGTAGTTGCGAGATTACCCTCCCTAATATAGAGGTCGGTACTGTAGAATGGGGCAAACAAAAGAAGATACAACTTCCCGCAGGAGTTATCAAGGTAGAGGTGATAGACCATATAGCTTTTGCTACTACCAATGTGGCTCCTTATAAAACATCTAACGGGAAGTTAGTGCCTAATGGTGGTTTTAAAATTAAAAAGAAAGCAGAATTGCCAGAGCCTAAACCAGAACCCAAGCCCGAACCTAAGCCCGAACCTAAACCAGAACCTAAACCAGAACCTAAACCAGAGCCCCAGCCTAATCCACTTCCGCAAGAGCCAGAAAAGAGGGTCGTTATCTATAACGGAGTTTCGTCAGCTAACCCTCAGAACTATTTTGCAGTAGAGGGGGTAGATGTTACTACGCCTATTCATCTTCTTATCTTTGATGAAATGGGCTTGAAAGTATATGAGAACAAGGATTATGGCAAAAATGGTGATTGGTTTAGAGGATATGCTAATATTAAAAACTTTATAAATAATAATAAAGCGTTGCACGGCACTTATTTCTATGTAGTTAGTTACAGCAAAAATGGCAAGATAGAAAGGCAAAATGGTTTTTTGTATGTTAGGTAAAAACTTCATTTTCTTTTGAAATAAAAATATTTTATAAAAATTTCTTTCGTTTTCTTTGCGCGGTTCAATAATATTAACTACCTTTGTCGCTCATTAGTATAAATAACCAAATAATTACATAACGAATTAATATATTATGGATGTAAAAAAAATTATGACCTCTTTGGAGGCTAAACACCCAGGAGAAAAAGAGTACTTACAGGCAGTACACGAAGTGCTTGAGTCGGTAGAAGAGGTGTATAATCAGCACCCTGAATTTGCTAAAGCTAAAATTGTGGAACGCATCGTAGAGCCTGACCGCATCTTTACCTTCCGCGTAGATTGGGTAGATGACAAAGGCGAAGTACAAAGCAACCTCGGTTACCGCGTGCAATTTAACGCTGCCATAGGTCCTTACAAAGGAGGTATCCGCTTCCATAAAGCTGTAAACCTATCGATGCTTAAATTCCTCGGCTTTGAGCAAACTTTCAAAAATGCTCTTACTACGCTACCTATGGGGGGCGCTAAAGGAGGTTCAGACTTTGACCCTACCGGTAAATCGGACGCTGAAATTATGCGTTTCTGCCAAGCCTTTATGCTTGAACTATGGCAACATATAGGTCCTGATACCGATGTACCTGCCGGAGACGTGGGTGTAGGTGGTCGCGAAATAGGCTATATGTACGGAATGTACAAAAAATTGGCTCGCGAGTACAACACAGGAGTACTTACTGGGAAAGGTATTAACTGGGGAGGCTCTCTTATCCGTCCGGAAGCTACTGGTTATGGAGCGCTTTACTTCGTAGACCATATGCTTAAAAAACTTGGTAAAGACCTTAAAGGACAACGCGTGGTAGTATCGGGCTTTGGTAACGTAGCTTGGGGAGCATCGCAAAAAGCTACTCAGTTAGGGGCTAAAGTGATTGGTCTGTCAGGTCCTGATGGTTGTGTGGAAGTGCCTAATGGTATGACTCACGAAATGATAGACTATTTATTAGAGCTTCGCGCTTCTAACCGCAATATCGTAGCTCCTTTTGCTGAGAAATTTGCAAAAGAAAGTAAATTTACCGCTGGTAAAAAAGCGTGGGTAATCCCTTGTGATATTGCTTTGCCTTGTGCTTTCCAAAACGAATTGAACGAAGAAGATGCGAAGATGCTTATCGCTAACGGTGTGAAATTGGTAGCAGAAGTATCGAATATGGGTTGTACACCAGAAGCTATCAAAGCTTTCCAAGATGCTAAATTGCCATTTGCCCCAGGTAAAGCGGTGAATGCAGGAGGGGTAGCTACTTCAGGTCTTGAAATGACCCAAAATGCAGCACACCTTGCGTGGAGAGCTGAAGAAGTAGATGCTAAATTGCACCATATTATGGAGTCTATCCACAACGCTTGTCTAAAATACGGACAAGAAGATGGTTATATTAACTACGTGAAAGGGGCTAACATAGCAGGCTTTATGAAAGTAGCGCACGCTATGCTTGACCAAGGAGTGGTTTAATGACAAAAAAACAATAAATAAAAAAAGCTGCTTCTGCAAAATGGAGCAGCTTTTTTAATTCGTTTACTTTTTATGAAAAATCTTTATCTACTTTTGCTTTTTGGTTTCTTATCACTACAAGCACAAACAGACCCTTCAGGAGCAACACTTCTTACAGACAAACAAGTACAAATGCTTTTCCCCTACGAAACGCTTAAAGAAATAGGGGTAACATTCCCTATCAGGAAAGTGTATGCTTTTAAAGATAGATTGGGTAAGCAGTATCTTATCATTTCTGAAAATAATACCAACCCTGATAAGGCAACCTCTATAAAAGCTTTCAACGTGCTTCTAAAAGAAGAAACACCGCCCCAAGTGCTCTGGACAATTACAGATGCTATTAATGATACTGAAAAAGCAATGTGGTTCTATACGCGCTATATAAGCCTTACCGACCTGAATAACGATGGCTATGTAGACCCTATTGTACTATATGGTACAGAATCTCAGTACGGAGAACTGTACGAAGAAAACCGACTCAAATTCATTATTTACTACTTAGGAAAAAAAACAGCCATTCGTCATCAAAATTCTAGTTTAGATGATGGGCGACATACTCAAATAGATCGCTCTTATTACAAACTCCCCTTAGCGTTAAAAAAGAAAATACGCAGTATTGTTGCAACCTTAGAAGAAAGAGGACACGCGCTTTTTAATACTGAAACTATTAAAGAGCTAGAAAAGTAATGTGCTATAGCCTACAAAATACACTTTTTTAGTATGCCTCATACAGTGATAATAAGCTATAATGGGCATAAATCACGCTATCTGCCAAAAAATCTTCATCTCCCTAACCATTGATTTCCAACCACTTAACTATTCTCCTCAAAAAAACTTGAAAAAAAAGTGCTAAAAAATTTGCAGAATTAAAAAAACGCCGTACCTTTGCACCCGCAAATGAGACGATAAGTGCTCTTGCAAGAAGAAACAACACGTACATTGACATAATGTTGTACAGCACAAAATAAGATTTAAAGAATCGAGTGAAACCTGAAGTCAATAACTT
>NZ_QBKG01000012.1 GCF_003054025.1 Capnocytophaga leadbetteri | reverse complement strand
CATTATTATTTACAGCAATGAAATGTCCTCGTTGTAAAGGAGAGCCTGTACTAGTAGGAAGATATGAAGAGGAAAATAGAAAAAAAGTAAGAATTTTCCCTATATATTTATATCGCCCAAAAGGTAAAAAAGAATTAGAAGTTATAAGATAAATGAAAGGCACTTACTACAAAACTCCCATAGACTTCAAGGCACTGATAGAGAAGCGCGACCTTGCCAAGACCACCTTAGAGACCTCCATAAGAAGGGCATAAAAAGGTTATATTTGACTCAAAATCAAAACAACTACTATAGATGAAGACTAAAAAGTATAAACTTGATTTATTTTTGTTTTTGTGCCTTATTATCTATCCTATTTTTATGATTTGGGCACTATATTCGCAATCTGAAATATTTTTTTTATATTTGCATCTCTTTTCATAATAGCAAATATTATATATCCTCTATATTTTCTTTTTAGTATTTTAAAGAAGTCGGTAAACAAACTCTTATTAATTAGTTTAATATTATGGCTGTTAGAATTATATTTTTATTATTGGCTTATAGATAGAATCGAATACCATAAATATAATTAACTTGTTACTTCCCCCTCCCTCCCCACCAAATGCCTCAGCTCAGGGTCGTTGGCAATGCGTTCCTTTTCACGTTCAATGATTTCAATGACATCTAACTTTATATAAATTAAACTGACAAAATAACTGTAAACCATTTTTAGGACGTGACAAGGTCGGACGAGTGAGACGAGTGGAACAGGTGGGACGAGTGGAACAGGTGGGACGAGTGGAACAGGTGGGACGAGTGGGACAGGTGGGACGAGTGGGACAGGTGGGACGTGACAAAACCTGTTTAAACTTTTTTTGAGGAACTTGGATATAAACCCTAATAAGAGCATTCCAATCTAAGTTATATCAAGAAAATAAACATCTGGTTACTCTTCATTATTAAAACTAAATCTTCTTTTTTACACTTAAAAAGGTAATAATCCAATTATTTATTGTATCTTTGCCTAAAGTTCCTGAATTTTGGTGTTTTTTTCTCAAACACAAAATTACTAATTTTTGGGAACTTTTATTTTATTATAGGAAAAAGTTTAAACAGCTTCAAAAATAAGCAATAATAAATAATAAAAAATATGAAATATTGTGTAGTATTCTTGTTGTTCTTTCAGATGAGTTGGGCTCAAAAACTCATTACTGAAGATGATATTATAGAGAAAAAGTATGGCTTGGAAAGTGTCTTTTCTCTTAGGGCAGATGGTTCGCCCCTAAATGGTAGCTATAAAATAGCCCAAGGTATGGGGGAATATTACGAGGCTACTTTTGCCGATGGCAAGCTTAACGGTGTGGCTAAATACTACGACCGCAAGGGCTCTATCAATATGGAAGTAACTTTTAAAAACGGTAAGGTGGCAGGTCTTACCAGAGAATATTACCCTAATGGCAACGTGAAAAAAGAGGGTATTATAGAAGACGGTATACAGAACGGATTTTATAAAGAATACGCACCTTATGGAGCTATAAGGTATGAAATGAACTATAAAAATGGCGAGTTAGAGGGTAAATTTATAGAATATTCGTCAGGTAAACCTTCAAAAGAGGGGACTTATAAGAATGGAAAGTTAGACGGCGAGTGGAAAGAGTATGATGATGACGGCAAAGTAGTGGTTATAGAGCACTATAAGTTGGGCAAAAAGGAAGGGAAGCACTGGCGCACCTCGCTTTGGGATAGACGCAGTGGTATAAAAATGACCTCTACGGAGTATTATAAAAACGATGCTCCTGCTGGCAAATGGGAAAAGAAATTAGACACAGGTAGGCTGATAGAAACTCGCGACTATAAAGGCGATGGGACTTCGGTGAGAAATAGTTATCACGACAACGGCAAGCTCTATGAAACGAAGCACTATAAAGGCGATAAATATCACGGTGATTTTAAACGCTATGACGATTTGGGTATCCTTACCAAAGAGGGTAGTTATGAAAATGACTACATAAACTACGAAAAAGAGTATTACCCCAATGGGCAACTGAAGTTTGAAAAACATTTTAGCAATCGTGAACCTGACGGTAAGTATTTGGCATATAATGAGAGAGGTAAGCTACTCACCTCTGGTGAATACGACAAAGGCTATGAAAAAGGTTTGTGGAAGTACTATTCGCTTAAAGGGGTACTCGAGAAAGAAGTCAATTTTAAAGAAGGTAGAAAAGAGGGGGCTTATAAAGAATATTACCCCTCAGGAGAGGTGTCAGTAGCAGGGCAATACGCTAATAATCAGAAAGAAGGCGTATGGAAATACTATACTGAGGCAGGGCAACTCAGCAAAGAAGTAGAGTATAAGGCAGGCAATCAGCAGAGTGTAACAAAATACGAACTAAAAGAGAATTAGCAAATTAGTAAATTTGCCCATTGTCAATTATTTTGTACCTTTGCCCCCAGTTATGAATCAGAGCAAACGAGATATAAGAGCTTTCACTAAAGAGGAGCTAAGGCGTATTTTTGAAGAAAACGGCGACCAAGCCTTTCGTGGCAACCAAGTGTACGAATGGCTATGGCAGAAAGGGGTGCATTCGTTTGAGGCGATGACCAATCTGCCCAAAGCTACCCGCGAGATGCTTGATAAGCACTTCGTTATCAACCACATCAAAGTAGATGTGATGCAGCGCAGCGACGATGGTACTATCAAAAATGCAGTGCGCCTACACGATGGGCTGTTAGTAGAGTCGGTATTGATACCTACTGACACACGTACTACCGCCTGCGTATCGAGTCAGGTGGGGTGTAGCCTTAACTGTTCGTTTTGTGCCACGGCAAGGCTAAAGCGTATGCGCAACCTGCTACCCGATGAGATATTCGACCAAGTGCGGGTGATAGATGAGCAAAGCAAGGCTTTCTTTGGCAGACCGCTCTCTAACATTGTATTTATGGGGATGGGCGAGCCGCTGATGAACTATAACAATGTGCTAAAAGCCATTGATAAAATCACTTCAGCTGAAGGGTTAGGAATGTCGGCTAAGCGCATCACCCTCTCTACTTCGGGGGTGCCTAAACTCATAAAGAAGATGGCAGATGATGAGGTGAAATTTAAATTGGCAGTATCGCTACACTCAGCCATAGATAGCGTGCGCACTAGCATTATGCCTTTTAATGAACAATTCCCACTATCGGAACTCCGCGAGGCATTGCAGTATTGGTACCAAAAGACTAAAAACCGCATTACTTACGAGTATGTGGTGTGGAAAGGTATTAACGACCAGCGCAAAGACGTGGAAGCCCTTATAAAATTCTGTAAGTTTGCGCCCTCTAAAGTGAATTTGATAGAGTATAACCCTATAGATGATGGGCAGTTTCAGCAGGCTGACAGTCGCGCGCTCACCCTCTACCAAACGATGCTTGAAGAGGCAGGCATAACGGTGACTGTACGCCACTCGCGCGGCAAAGATATAGACGCTGCCTGTGGGCAATTGGCGAATAAAACAAGTCGTTAGAGATTAGTCGTTAGTCGTTAGAAAGCGACGCTGAACTAAGGACTAACGAACTAAGGACTAACGAACTCACAAACTAAGGACTGAAGAGATAAATAATTCAAGGACTAAATAATGGATATATTTCTGATAAAGGCGGCTCAGCTGATTCTGAGTCTTTCAATTTTGGTTGTTCTACACGAGTTAGGACACTTTATTCCGGCAAAACTATTCAAAACAAGAGTAGAGAAGTTTTTCTTATTCTTTGATGTGAAGTTTGCCCTTTTTAAGAAGAAAATAGGCGAGACCGTATACGGTATAGGCTGGCTGCCCCTTGGTGGCTACGTGAAAATAGCGGGAATGATAGACGAGAGTATGGATAAAGAGCAAATGGCTCAGCCCGCTCAGCCGTGGGAGTTCCGCTCAAAACCCGCTTGGCAACGCCTTATTATAATGATAGGGGGGGTAACGGTAAACTTACTCTTAGGCTTTTTCATCTACTCGATGATACTCTTCGTGTGGGGGCAAGACCAGCTAAAGCCAGAAGGCATCAAAGAAGGGTTTGCGGTATCGCGCACTATGCGCCAGTACGGTTTTCAGAACGGCGATGTAGTGACCGAAATAAACGGCAAGCCTTTGGAGAATGTCAGCGACATTAGCAAGTATATCTTGCTTCGCGATGTTAGTCAGCTGACTGTAAAAGGCAGCGATGGGGCTATACGTCACCTCTCGCTACCTGACTCGATAGGCAAAATGCTTTTCTTGCGCGGTGAGACTTCGCCTTTCACCCTGAAAATAGCGCCTGTTATCGACTCGGTGCTACCTAATATGCCAGCAGCTCAAGCAGGAATGCAGAAAGGCGATAAGATAAAGAGCGTAAACGGCGAGCCTATTTATTACTACTCTGACCTTATCCCTGCGATGAACTTAGTGCCGCAGGGGAGTCCGCTGCTCATAGATGTAGAGCGCAATGGCACTGACCTACAGCTGAAGGTGATGCCTACCGAAGGGCGCAAAATAGGAGTAATGGCTGCCCAAGTAGATAGTAAAATACAAATCACTCATAAAGATTACGGCTTAGGAGAGGCGTTTGCCCACGGTATAGGCTATGGCTACAATGTACTTCGCGACTATGTAGCGCAATTTAAGTTCGTATTCACCAAAAAAGGAGCGAGCGAGGTAGGAGGTTTTGGCAGTATAGGCAAGCTCTTCCCTGAAAAGTGGAATTGGTTAGCTTTCTGGCATATCACCGCTTTCTTATCGATAGCTTTAGCTTTTATGAATATATTGCCTATCCCAGCCCTCGATGGGGGACACGTAGTATTTCTACTATACGAAATGGTGACCGGCAAAGCCCCCAGTCAGAAAGTACTAGAATACGCCCAAATGGTAGGTTTTGTACTCTTAGTATCGCTATTGCTTTACGCTAACGGTAGCGACCTGTATAGGGCAATATTTAAATAATTCAGAATTAATAACTCAAAACTCATAATTAAATACAATGGCTGAAGAAATAAAAGAACCACGCGCTAATAATTTTATCGAAAATATCATAGAAGAAGACCTTGCGGCAGGTTTTCCGGCGAATGCTTTGCGCTTTCGATTTCCACCAGAACCCAATGGCTACCTACATTTGGGGCACGCGAGCTCTATATGCCTTAACTTTGGGTTAGGCTTGCGCTATAATGCCCCTGTAAACCTACGCTTTGATGATACGAACCCCAGCAAAGAGGAACAGGAGTATGTAGATGCTATCCGTCGCGATGTACAGTGGCTTGGCTTTCAGTGGGATAAGGAATGCTATGCTTCTGACTACTTTCAAGAGCTATATGATTGGGCTGTAATGCTCATCAAACAAGGTAAGGCATACGTAGATAAGCAAACCTCTGAAGAGATAGCTGCCCAAAAAGGTACCCCTACGGTAGCAGGCACCGATAGTCCGTATAGAAATACTTCGCCTGAAGAAAACCTTGCTCTTTTTGAGCGTATGAAGAATGGCGAGTTCGCTAACGGTACTTATGTGCTTCGCGCTAAGATAGATATGGCATCGGCTAATATGTTGATGCGCGACCCTATCATCTATCGTATAATGAATGCTTCGCACCACCGCACGGGCGATAAGTGGCACATTTACCCTATGTATGACTGGGCACACGGCGAAAGCGACTACTTAGAACAAATATCGCATTCGCTCTGTACGCTTGAGTTTTTGCCTCACAGAGAGCTGTACGATTGGTTCTTAGACCAAGTGTACGATAGTACTCGTACTCGCCCTAAACAACGCGAGTTTGCACGTAGGAATTTGAGTCACACCATTGTTAGCAAACGCAAGCTGTTGCAATTGGTGACCGAAAACTATGTAGCAGGCTGGGACGACCCGCGTATGCCTACTATTTCGGGTTTGCGCCGACGTGGCTATACCCCTGAGTCTATACGCAAATTTGCCGATACTATCGGTATTGCTAAGCGCGAAAACCTGATAGATGTATCGCTATTAGAGTTTTGCGTACGCGAAGACCTCAACAAGAAAGCTAATCGCGTAATGGCAGTACTCGACCCCGTAAAGGTAGTGATTACTAACTACCCCGAAGGGCAAGAAGAGTGGTTAGAGGCTGAAAACAACCCTGAAGTAACCCCTATGACCTATCGCAAAGTACCTTTTGGCAGAGAGTTATACATAGAGCGCGATGACTTCCGCGAAGAAGCTGATAAAAAGTACTTTAGGCTGAAGTTAGGAGGTGAAGTGCGCCTAAAGAACGCCTACATCATCAAAGCTGAAAGCGTAGTGAAAGATGCAGAGGGTAATATTACTGAAATACACTGTACTTACGACCCAGACAGCCGCAGTGGTAGTGGTACCGAAGCAAGTATGCGCAAAGTGAAAGGCACCCTGCACTGGGTATCGATAGCCCACGCAGTAGCTGCTGAAGCACGCCTATACGACCGCCTTTTCACGGTACCAGAGCCTGACCGTCAAGAAGATAGTTTTCTGAATTATATAAACCCTGAGTCGCTAAAAGTAGTAACTGCCTATGTAGAGCCCAGCTTAACTACCGCTAAGGCAGGTGAGACGCTTCAGTTTCAGCGTCTTGGCTACTTCTGCGTAGACCCTGACAGTACCGCTGAAAAACTAGTGTTTAACAAAACAGTAGGGCTAAAAGACACTTGGGAGAAGATAAAGAGCGAATAATAAAACAAAATACTTAAGAATGAGCAGACAAGAAATTATTGAAATTACTACCCGTATATTTGTAGAAGAATTTGAAGTAGAAAGCACTGCGATTAGTCCTGAGGCTAATTTTCGCGAGGGTTTAGGCTTAGACAGCCTTGACTACGTAGATTTGGTGGTGATTATCGAACAAGAATTTGGGGTCAAGCTTGTAGAAGCAGACTTTAAAGAAATTGTTACTTTTGAAGATTTCTACACTACTTTAGCCAATAAAGTTAATGCACAATAACCCTACTAAATGGCAAGGAAAATCAAAAGGTACGGTACTAGGCTACCGTATCTTTGTTTTCTTGATGAAACACTTGGGCATTTACGCTGCTTATTCGTTACTTGTTTTCGTCGCCTTGTATTACTTCCTTACTGAATGGCAGTCTAACCGCTTTATGTACTATTATTTTAGGCATCGGTTGGGGTATAGTGCCCCTAAAGCCTTTTGCTCTCTTTACCTCAGTTACTTTACTTTTGGACAAACTATCATCGATAAAATAGCTATTTTAGCAGGCCTTGAAGAGAAGTATACTTATACTTTTGACGGTGTTGAGCACCTAAAAGAACTCTTAGCTAATCGGCAGAGCGCGATACTCATTTCGGCACATATTGGCAATTTTGAAATAGCAGAGCCTTTCTTTAGGAAGATAGACCTCGAATTGCAAATTAGTACTGTTATTGCCGATATGGAGCGCTCGGTGATTAAGGATTACATACAAAGTATTTCGCAGAAGAAACCTTCGCATCAGTATATAGTGATAGCAGAAGATATGTCGCATATTTTTAAAATTAACGAGGCATTGGGCACTAATAAAATAGTATGCTTCACTGGAGACCGCTATTTGCAAGGCACGCGTGCGCTTAAAGCCCCTTTTTTAGGAGCCGAAGCCTCTTTTCCGGCAGGTCCTTTTCTGATTGCCGCTAAGAAGAAAGTGCCAGTGGTTTTTGTATATGTGATGAAAGAGAAACATCTGCACTACCACCTTTACGCCCGTATAGCCCACCCTGTAACCCCTGATGCCGCAGGATTGCTTTCGACATACACTGACAATATGGAGCAAATGCTACAGCAATACCCTTTGCAATGGTTTAATTATTTTGATTTCTGGGATTTTTTTTAAAAAAAGTAAAGATGATGACACCCCCTATTACCGATTTACCGTCTGTTATAAGCCTTATTCCGCAGCGTCCGCCAATGGTAATGGTAGATGCCTTGCTAAGCTATACGGCTACTACTGGAGCCGCAGGGCTTACAATTGCTGCTGATAATCTTTTTGTGCAAAACGGACAGCTACAAGAGGCAGGGGTGGTAGAACATATAGCACAAAGCATTGCCCTGCACAAAGGGTATTATTACTATCTGCAACATCAGCCCGCGCCTATGGGTTATATAGGGTCTATTAAGCGGATGAATATATACGTCCTGCCCGAAGTAGGGGCTACCCTCATTACCGAGCTGAGTATTATTCAGGAATTTATGGGGGTTACCCTCGTAAAAGTACGGACTACCTCTGGCGGAGAGCTCGTCGCTGAAGGAGAAATGAAGACTGTAATCACGGAGAGTATTGATAACTAGCAATTACTTCAACCTATAAGCAAGAAAGTTTTGTGCTTTTAGCTTTTTTCTGTACTTTTGTCCCAAATAAAACAATAAAGAGATATAAAAAATGGAACTCACTATAAATATCAACACACAGCAACCTAAAGTAGATGCCTTTTTAAACTTTATAAAATCACTTGATTTTATAGAGATTACAAATATTAAGAGCAATGAAGATAGGAAGCATTTACAGCAGAAAAAGTTTAAGAAAAAACTTTTTACAGCTTTAGATGAACTTAAAGATGCGAGAGAGGCGAAAATAAAGTTAGGTAATTTAGAAGATTTGCTCAATGAAATATAAATTTGGTTACCTTCCTTCGTTTGGTAAAGAATTAAAAGCTTTATCTAAGAAATATAAGAGCTTAAAAAAAGATTTTGAAGCACTAAAAGAAGAGATAGAGAATAATCCAGAAATAGGCGTTTCATTGGGGGAAGGCATTAGGAAAATCAGACTTAACATCACCTCTAAAAATAAAGGAAAAAGAGGTGGGGCGAGAGTTATTACGCACGAAGTATTAGTTGAAATAGATAGTGAAGAGGCTACTTCTGTAGCCTTTGTTTCTATTTATGACAAGTCAGAATACGATACTATAGATTTGGATATTGTGAAAAAAATGATAAAAGAATATCGTGGAGAAGCATAATGTCTGTATTATAATCCCTAGCTATAACAATGCTAAAACCCTTAGGCGAGTGCTTGAGGGTGTATTGCGTTATCCCTACGGGGTGTTGGTGGTAAATGACGGTTCTACCGATGATACAGCCGCTATTCTAAGTCACTACCCCTCCGTAACCACTATTACGCTGCCTAAAAATCAGGGTAAAGGCAAAGCCCTGCAAACAGGTTTTGAGCAAGCACGCGCTATGGGCTATGACTACGCCCTGACATTAGACTCTGATGGGCAACACTATCCTGACGATATTCCTGTATTTATAGAGGCTCTGGCTGCTGAAGAGTCGCCTGTACTATTAGTAGGCAACAGAGATATGCAGCAAGAGGGAGTGCCTAAAAAAAGCAGTTTTGGGCATCGCTTTTCTAACTTCTGGTTCCGATTAGAGACAGGGGTAGCCTTACCCGATACGCAGTCGGGGTACCGCCTATATCCACTGCATTTTATTCCGAAGAAATATTATACCCGAAAATTTGAATTTGAGATAGAAATATTAGTGCGCAGTAGCTGGCGTGGTATAGCCGTTAAGCCAGTGCCTATCAGGGTGCTTTACGACCCTGCAGAGAGAGTCTCGCACTTCCGACCTTTCCGTGATTTTACTCGCATCAGTATCCTCAATAGCGTGTTGGTAGTACTCACCTTTTTGTACATCAAGCCTCGCAACTTCTTCCGCGAGGCGCGCCAAAAAAGTTTTAAACAGTTTGTAAAAGAAAATATATTAGAAAGCGATAGTAGCAAAGAAGTGAAAGCCTGTTCGGTAGCCTTAGGGGTTTTCTTTGGCATAGCTCCTTTTTGGGGCTTGCAAACCGTGCTTACCATCGCTTTAGCAGTCTTCTTCCGATTGAATAAAACACTCGCTTTTATCTGTTCTAACATTAGCATCCCCCCTATGATACCTGTATTGATACTCGCCTCGCTAAAAATTGGAGCCTTTATAACAGGCGGACAAGTATTGCCTGAAGGAGAGATAAATATGGACTACGTAAAGAGCAATCTGCTACAGTATTTGGTAGGGAGTATGGTATTAGCTATTACCGCTGCGGTAGTATTAGGAGGGGCAACTTATCTGCTACTGAAAAAACGGCAAAAATAATTCTGAATAGAGGATTGTGAATTGTTAATTATTTTTTATCTTTGCGCGCAAAATCATTCTAAATAAAAAGATATATTTATGGAAGCGTGTACTATTGCGCAACTCAAAAAAGGAGAGAGGGGCATTATCAGCAGTTTTGATGTAGATAAAATCCCGCTCAAACTTATCGAATTAGGTTGTTTTGTAGGCAGTGAAGTAGAGGTGCTGCAGAAAGCGACCCTCGGCGACCCTATCTATATACGTATGAATGAGGCATATCTTTCTATTAGAAAAGATATGGCGGCACTGATACAACTAACTACTAATAATAAGTAACATTGGCAAAATCTTCAATAAAAGTAGCTCTTATAGGTAACCCCAATACGGGGAAGACCTCGCTGTTCAACGCACTGACAGGGCTCAATCAGAAAGTAGGCAACTACCCAGGGATAACGGTAGAAAAGAAAATCGGACAATCGCGATTGTGTGATGATTGCAAAGCGCATATTATCGACCTACCAGGCACCTATAGCCTAAATGCCAGCTCTGAAGACGAACGCGTAGCAGTGAATATATTGCTCGACCGCAAAGGGGAGTACTTCCCTGATGTGGTGGTGGTAGTCTGCGATGTGAATAACCTAAAGCAGAATTTGCTTATTTTTACCCAAATAAAAGACTTGCAGCTGCCTACTCTGTTGGTTATCAATATGGCTGACCAGATGCAGCACAAGGGTATTAGCATAGATATTGAGGCCTTAGAGCAATCGCTCAATACTAAAGTAGTACTTACGAGCACCCGTACAGGCGAGGGTATAGAGGCGCTTAAGAAAGCCATTAAAGCCTATGAACAGCTGCCTGTAGCACCCTGTGTAGCAGTAGAACGACTTGATAAGGCGTATTTTGACCATTTATTTTCTCTTTTTCCTAATGAAAATACCTACAAGCTATGGCTTATCATTTCGCATAATACTTACATCATCGAGAATTATAAAGAAAATGACCTTACAGAGGTAAAAAATACCAAAACAGAGAGCGAAATACGCCGAATGAAGCAAAAAGAGACGATTATTCGTTATCAATGCATCAATGAGACGCTTAAGAAATGTTATGTGGTAGACCAGCACAAAGCACAAACGCTGCGGGCTCGCCTCGACCGACTGCTCATTCACCCTGTGTTGGGCTACGTTATCTTTACCCTTATCCTATTAGTTATTTTTCAAGCTGTATTCACTTGGTCGAGTTACCCTATGGATGCCATAGAAGCAGGTTTTGACCATCTTATCAGTTTCTGCGAGCGTGTATTGCCTGAAGGGGCACTGACTGACCTGCTCACCAAAGGGATACTGAGCGGTATTTCGGGTATCGTAGTGTTTGTGCCGCAAATTGCTATTCTTTTCACTTTCATTTCGCTCTTAGAAGAGAGTGGTTATATGAGTAGGGTGGTATTTCTGATGGATAATATTATGCGCCGTTTTGGGCTGAATGGCAAGAGCGTAGTGCCACTGATTTCGGGGGCTGCCTGTGCGATACCAGCGGTGATGATAGCCCGCAATATAGAGAACTGGAAAGAGCGACTCATCACTATACTCGTTACCCCTTTTATCACCTGTTCGGCGCGATTGCCGGTGTATCTTATCATCATCAATTTGGTAATTCCAGAAGGTGATTTTATGTGGATAAGCTATAAGGCGTGGACGTTTTTTGCTATGTATTTCTTAGGCTTTGCAATGGCACTGCTGTCAGCTTTTATTTTCGATAAAGTCCTAAAAGTATCAAAGTACAAGAGTTTCTTTATAGCCGAAATGCCTGATTATAAAGTGCCTATGTGGCGCAATGTCGGTATTACGGTGTATGAGAAAACCAAAGGCTTTGTAATGGGGGCGGGTAAGTATATCTTAGCAATCTCTATTCTCTTGTGGTTCTTAGGTTCGCACGGAGTGGGCGAGCACTACCGCAACATCGAAGCTACTGCCGATACATTAGCACAAGAACAACAATGGGATGACGACCAAAAGACACACTATATAGAGTCAGAAAAGTTAGAATATTCCTTTTTGGGGTATATCGGCAAGGGTATAGAGCCTGTATTTCGTCCGTTAGGGTATGATTGGAAGATAAGCATAGGGGTAGTAGCCTCATTTGCAGCGCGCGAGGTGTTCATCAGCACGCTATCGTCAGTCTATAGTTTAGGGGGCGATTTAGATATTGAAGAAGCAGAGGGCGAACGCACTATTTTAGCCAAGATGCGCAGCGAATTGCGCCCCGATGGCACACCAGTCTACACCCTCGGTACAGGTATATCGCTTTTGTTGTACTATGCCTTTGCGATGCAGTGCCTTAGCACCGTAGCTATCGTTCGCAAAGAGACTAACAGCTGGAAGTGGACAAGCATACAATGGCTTTTTATGACCGGAATAGCCTACATCAGTGCGATGTTAGCCTATTTGTTAATCAGATAATTTGTCTCTTATGAAAAAACTTGGTTTGGTATTTTCAGGAGGGGGCGTGCGGGCTTTAGCACACGCGGGACTTCTGAAAGCGTTAGACGAAAATGGTATACAACCGTCTATTATTTCGGGTACAAGCGGCGGGGCTCTCGTTGGGGGGCTGTACGCTTGCGGGGTAGCTCCAGAACAGATGCTCGATTTCTTCAAGAAGACGCCCGTCTTTAAGTGGTCGATGCTCACCTTTAAGAAAATAGGCTTAGTAGATAGCGGCAAATACACGAAGTTCTTTCAGAAGTATTTCAAATACCCGACTTTTGAAGACCTACGCATTCCCTTGTCAGTAGCGGCGACCAACCTGCTGACCGGTAAAGTGGAGTACTTTACCAAGGGCGAACTAATACAGCCACTGATAGCTTCTTCGGCATTACCTCCCTATTTTTCGCCTGTAAAGATAGGTGATGGGCTTTATTCTGATGGAGGTCTGTTAGACAATTTGCCTATAGAACCCGTCAGAAAACACTGCGAGGTCATTATAGGTAGTTTTATAAACCCGCTCGAGGTGATAACCGAAAACGAATTGACCAGCTCCCTTCACTTTATGCAGCGCATTTACAGCATAGCGATGGACGGCAATTACAGTCGTAAGTTTAAGAAATGCGACCACGTATTCTTTCACAACCTGAGCAATATAGGGGTGCTCGATACCAAAATGCTTGAGCGCGCCTACCAGTACGGATACGAACAAACAAATAAACAAATAGAGCTAATTAAGTCCTTAGTTGTCACTGATTAGCCAATTGATAAATTAGCAAATTAACACGTTAAAATTATGAGTGAAATTTCACAAATCTTATTTTTGGTATCCGATAGCTTGCTGATACCCGACATTATTGTACTATTGGTGCTCTTCGTACGAGCGCTGCTATTAGTAGGCAGTTTTTACAACCGCTTCATCACTAAGTACAAAAACGATAGACTCCTCAACGAGGCTATCAGAAACCTCACCCCCGATACGGTAGCGCAGTTCAAAGACTTGTTGCCCGAGCGCGACAATGCCTTATACATACAATACCTGCGCGACTTCGTTCACCACACCCCTGATGAGGCGTATTATAATTATATGATTTCTAACTTCGAAAACGAAGCCGAGAAAGATATAGCTACCTCTAAGCTATTGGCTAAGGTAGGCCCTGTATTAGGGCTTATTGGTACCCTTATTGCTATGAGTCCGGCGCTTACAGGCTTATCTACTGGCGATATATCAAAGATGGCTAGCAATATGCAAGTAGTGTTTGCTACCACAGTAGTAGGGTTGGTAATCAGCTTAGTAGGTCTTGTAACCCTGCAGTTTAAACAACGTTGGTACAGCAAAGAAATCAACCAATTAGACTATGTAAGTAGTGTATTAACCAAAAATCTAAAACAATGAAAACAAACCGCCGCCAATCACACCTAAAAGAGGATGATGCCGACCCACTAAGCGTAGTGGTAAACCTATTCGATGTAGCGATGGTATTTGCTGTAGCGCTAATGGTTTCGATGGTGATGAACCTCAATATGCAAGATTTCTTTTCGGGCGAAGACTTCACGATAGTAAAGAAAAAAGGAGATGATATGGAGATACTTAGGCGCGAAGGACAGAAAATCACCAAATACAAAACGGTACAAGGGGCTACCCCCGATGCCTCATCGCCTCAGAAAAAAGGAAAACGCTTGGGTGTAATGTACGAGACCGAAAGTGGTGAAACAATATTAGTACCCAGCGAATAACGAATAAAAACAACAAATTACTGAATTAGCAAATTAGTAAATTGGAGAATTTTCAATTTACTAATTTGCTAATTTTTTTTAGAAAAAATATCTCCTATAGCTTCCCTTTACAAAGAATATACCTACCCTTTAGGATGAGCGAAGGATAGGCGAAAGCTCACCGAAAAATAAACATCTAATTATCCTCCCAAAACCAGAAAAATATACTATCTCCATCGCACACCTCTCAGCCTTCCCAATCCTCCCATCAACCAAATTAGCAAATTAGCAAATTATTTTGTACCTTTGCCCCGAAAATATAAAATATCAATCGTATGAAAAAAATTTTATTCAGTATTTTAGCTATCGCAGCTCTTATAGGTTGTGGTAAAGACGACAACAATAGCGATGCGCCTGCGTATTCAGCTGAGGAAGCCAAGACAGAAGTAAAAGCTACAATGGATAACTTTTACGACTGCCTCAAGAAAGCTAACGATGGTGGTTTTGCCAACTTTCTTTATAATACTATAACCAAAGCACCGGGGCAAAACCAAGCTTGGTTTGGTAAATTAGCAGACCAGTTTGAACACCAACATCAGGGGCTATTTACAGCATTAGAAGATAGTCAAAGATTTGATTTCAACAGCTTTAAAGGTACTTATACTTGGAGCAATGTAACTAATAGTTGGACAAAAGAAGCTAATACCGCAAAAATAGTTCTTATATTTCCTGCTACGGCTACCAGCACTACTAACAATGCACGTGCTGAGATTGATAATTATCAAGATGAATTGGTAATGGATAAAGCGAATGAAAAGGTTTATCTGCCCAAAAAAGCGCACCTTTTCATTTCAGTAGATAATACTAAACAGCTTGAGGTAACGCTTCGCAACGTAGAGTACAAAAAGTTAGGTGAAGGTTTTATGCCTACTGCTATTGATTTGGCTATCTTTACCAATCCGTTTACTACTACTATCAAATTAGCTAAGAAAGAGCCAACTATCTATACGCTTAACTTCAATTTTAGTTCGCCACAAGGTTGCGCTACCGGATTAGTGGGTAGTATAAAACTAACTTCAGATAATTTAGATAGCTTTACATCATTTGAAGAAGCAGTAGAATCTATCAATGTAGTAGCTTTCCAAGATAAATTCCAAGTAATAGCAAATGTTGATGTTAAATCAGCACATAAAGCAGGAAAGAAAATAGCCGACTTAGAAGGAGTAGATTTTAATACTTACTTTAAAGCAGAGCTTTACAAAAACAACAGAAAAGTAGCCGATGTGAAAGTAGAAGAAGACAACAGAGGCGATTCAGACCTTTTCTTTATCTTCTCTGATGGTTCTAAACAAAGAGCCGAAAGCTATATAGAAAATTTTGAAGAGAAAGTAGAAAATATATTCAAACGCTTTTTCAACAACTAAAATATGAAAAAGATAGTATTTATCTTACTTATTATAACTAATGGCATTGCTCTCGCTCAAGAGGGCAATGCTATTTTTACACCAGCCGATAGCCTAACCACTGCCCCAAAACACCAAATAGGCATAGGGCTCTCACGCTTTGTTAATGCTGCTTTCCCCAGCGACAGCAATACTTTTTTATTAGAATACCGATACCTAAAAAGTCCTATTTGGGCGTATAGAGTAGGGGGGGACTATAGTGCTCATAACCAAACAGACAGCCTTTATGAGGTTGCCCTAAAAGTAGGAGTAGACCACCTGTACAAAAACTATCAACGTTGGCATTTCTACTATGGTGTCGATCTATGGGCACGCCATTTGTACTACAAAGACCGTCAGCAATACTTCACTAGTATAGCGGTGAATCCTTTTTTTGGAATACAATACAAATTGAGCAAGAACTTTTCTATAGCTACTGAACCGGGTTTCTTTCTGAAATATAACATACGCCGCGACCGCAGGAGTTTCGACCCTAATGCACAAAGCGATACTTGGGAAAGCCGATTCGCTAAAATAGGAGTGGTGCAAGTCAATTTTCATTTTTGATTTGCTGATTTGGTAATTAGTGAGTACTTTTGCCGCCATATTTATTGTACTAATGAAAATATATCAAGACCTTTTACGACATATCTTAGCCAATGGTTATTCTAAAGACGACCGTACCGGTACCGGTACTACCAGTGTATTTGGTTACCAAATGCGCTTCGACCTCAATGAGGGGTTCCCTTTAGTTACTACCAAAAAAATACACCTCAAATCAGTAATTTATGAGTTGCTTTGGTTTTTAAAGGGCGATACTAATATCGGCTATCTCAATGAGCACGGGGTGCGTATCTGGAACGAGTGGGCTGACCCTAATGGCGACTTAGGTCCCGTCTACGGAGCGCAATGGCGCAACTGGAATGGCGAGGCAATCGACCAGCTTAAGACGGTAGTCGATACCCTAAAGCACAACCCCGAAAGCAGGCGTATTATTGTATCGGCTTGGAATCCTTCCGTGCTGCCCGATACTCGCAAAAGTTTTGCAGAGAATGTAGCCAATGGCAAGGCAGCCTTGCCTCCTTGTCACGCCTTGTTTCAGTTTTACGTAGCCGATGGCAAACTCTCTTGTCAGCTATACCAGCGCAGTGCCGATGTATTTTTGGGGGTACCTTTCAACATTGCTTCGTATGCATTGCTAACGATGATGCTGGCACAGGTATGCGACCTGCAATTAGGCGATTTTGTGCATACTTTTGGCGATGTACATATCTACAACAACCACCGCGAACAAGTAGCCCTGCAGCTTAGTCGTACACCGCGTCCCTTGCCTACTATGCACCTCAATCCTGCTGTAAAAGACCTTTTTGCTTTTGATTATACTGATTTCAGACTCGAGGGCTACGACCCTTACCCTACTATCAAGGCAGCAGTAGCTGTCTGAAGCGTTAAAGTTTAGTTAAATAGAGAATAAAACTTTGCTATATGCTGTTTTTTAGCGTTATTTGTGCTGTCTTAACAAATAAATTATAGCAATGAAAAAAATCAGTACCCTATTGTTAGTGCTATTGGCACTACCTAATGTTTTTGCCCAATTTACGACAGAAAACTTCTCGTCAGGCAAGCTAAACCGCTCGCAGAAAATAGGTATCTACAAACCTGCTAACTACTCTGATAAGCAAAGCTATCCGCTATTGGTAGTACTCGATGCCGAAACGCTCTTAGAGCCTGTCATCACAATGGCTAAATACTATGAGCAGTACCAAGAGATGCCTAAATGTATCATCGTAGGGGTGTTTGGCACAAAATTAGAAGATGTAGCTATCATCGATGAGGTAGCCCGCCCGATGAATGAGTCCGCCCGTTTCTTCGAGTTTGTCTCTACCGAATTAGTGCCTTATATGCAAGGAAAATTCCCTATAGCCGAAATGAAAGGTATTATAGGTTCTGAAGCAGCAGGCTTTCTCATCAACTACTATATGTTGTCAGAAAAGCCCGTGTTTAATATGTACGTCAGCCTCAATCCTGTAACCATACCGCGTATGGGCGAGCAATTTGCGGAAGCTTTAGCATTAGGGTTTAAAAAACGTATGTTTTACTATATGGCAGTTGCTGATGTAGAAAATAAGTTGAATTACGACACAGCTATTCGTTTTCAGCAAGCTATGCGTTCTACTCCTGCTCACGAATCAGTGCAATACTACTTTTCTGATATGAAAGGCTCCGCTGTCAATCGCGCTAAGTTAGAAGGATTAGCAGAAGCTTTCGATAAGTGCTTCGATGTGTATAAACCTATAGGCGGCAAAGAGTTTAAAACCAAAATGGAGACGCTCAACAGTGGTATTTTTGAGTATTTAGAAAATAAGTATAATACAATTGAGGAGTATTTTGGGGTAAAGAAAAAGCCAACGCTCAACGATATAATGGCAGATTATACCGCCATAAAAGGCGCGGCTGATTGGCCTTCGCTCAAGAAACTATCAAAATACGTAGAGGATAATGGCTATGCCAAAACAGCTATGCCAAGCTATTTTATGGCAGAATATTATGAGAAAACCTCCGACTATAAAAAGGCGCTGAAAACGTACCAAAAGGCATATACTGAGCAAGATATCGATTTTATCACCGGCGATTTGATAACAGATAAAATAAATCAGCTAAAATCAGGAGGTAAGAAATAAGAAATTGAATTTTTGAATTGTGAAGGTTATTAAAACAAAGATTGAAGGGGTAGTGATTATTGAGCCCCAAGTGTTTTTTGACGGGAGAGGCTACTTTTTCGAGTCTTTTTCGCAACAGCGATTTAATGAGCAAGTAGCCCCTATTACCTTTGTGCAAGACAACGAATCGAAATCATCGTATGGTGTCTTGCGCGGACTTCACTTTCAGAAACCACCATTCACACAATCTAAATTAGTGCGGGTAGTCAAAGGCAAAGTACTCGATGTAGCAGTAGACTTGCGCCGCAACTCACCTACCTTTGGGCAGTACGAATCAGTACTACTTACTGAGGAAAACAAAAGACAGTTTTTTGTGCCTCAAGGTTTTGCGCACGGATTTGCAGTGTTGAGCGATGAGGCTATCTTTCAGTACAAATGCGATAATTACTATGCCCCTCAGAGTGAAGGGAGTGTGCGCTGGGACGACCCTACTATCAACATCGATTGGCAACTGCCTTTAGCCGATGTGTTGCTCTCAGAGAAAGACAAAAACGCACCTCTGTTAGAAGCACTCGAAGCAATATTCTAATGAATTTTGAGCGTATAAAAGAGAAATTAGCCATTCTGGCTGATGCAGCTAAGTATGACGTTTCTTGCTCTAGTAGTGGTAGCAACCGCAAAGGAGTAAAAGGCGATTTAGGCAACACCTCCGCTTTTGGTATTTGTCATTCATTTACCGAAGACGGCAGGTGTATCTCTTTGCTCAAAATCTTGCTTACCAATCACTGCATTTACGATTGTGTGTACTGTGTATCGCGTCGCTCTAACGACATCAAGCGCGCGGCTTTTAGTGTAGAAGAGGTCGTCGATCTCACGATTAACTTCTACCGAAGAAATTACATAGAGGGACTTTTCCTCAGTTCAGGAGTATTTAAAGACCCTAATACTACTATGGAACGCTTGGTGCGTGTGGCTAAGAAGCTGCGGTTGGAAGAGCGTTTTAATGGGTATATACACCTGAAGACAATTCCAGGTGCCAGCGATGAACTCATCCGCGAAGCGGGCTTGTATGCTGATAGGTTGTCTATCAATTTAGAAATTCCTACTAAAGAGGGCTTAAAACTTCTCGCTCCCGAGAAAGACCATAAGCAGATGCTCTCTAATGTCGAATTTGTGAAAAACGAATTGGCTATCAACACTATTGAAAAACAGAAGTACAAACACACTCCTAAGTTTGCTCCTGCCGGACAGACTACCCAGATGATTATAGGGGCTACGAATGAAACAGACCAAAAAATCATACACGTAGCCGACTATATGTATCAGAAGTTATCTCTAAAGCGGGTGTATTACTCGGGCTATGTGCCAGTGTTGCAAGACAGTAGGTTGCCATCGCTACAATCACAAGTGCCGGTAGTGCGCGAAAACCGCCTCTACCAAGCCGATTGGCTGATGCGCTATTACGGTTTTGCTCCTAATGAAATAGTAGATGACCGTCAGCCTTTCTTAGACCTCGAAATAGACCCTAAACTGGCGTGGGCGTTGCGTAACTCGCACCTATTCCCTATAGATATTAACCAAGCCCCTTGCGAAATGCTACTGCGTATACCGGGCGTAGGGGTGCGCTCGGTACAGAAGATACTGATGGCGCGCAAGTTTCAGACGCTCAATTATTACGACCTAAAGAAAATGGGGGTTACCCTAAGCCGAGCAAAGTATTTCATTACCTGCAGTGGGGCTACTCCTTTGGCTGGTACCATAGACCCTCTCCGATTGCGTGGCTTGCTACTCGGTCAAAGTCATAGCAAACACAAACAGCTATTTACAGGCCAGTTATCACTTTTCTAATCACTTTCTCTTTTGAAATACCTAATCTACGACCATACTTTCGAAGGACTGCTCACGGCTATCTTCACCGTATTCGAGTACCGCTATGAGCAGGTAAAGATTATCAGCGAGCAGCGCTTTACGCCTATTCTTTTTGGAGACGAAGTTCCTATATATACCGATGCCACTAAGGCAAAGCGCGTACTCACTAAGGTAGAAAGTCTCGTTGGCAAAGAGGGGGTGCACACCCTGCTGTACGCCTTTGTCTCAGAAGAAGAGGGGATGGAAAATAATCTTTTAGAGGCGGTGCAGCTTATACTCAAGCACCCTACAGACAATGTGCTGACTAACTTTGCACATCCTGCTATCCTCAGCATTCGCAAGGCTGCTAAAAGCGTAGGACGCGAAGTACACCGTATGAAAGAATTTGTGCGCTTTGAGCAGGTAGGCGACCTATATTTTGCTAAAATCACTCCTTTTTTTGATGTATTACCCTTGGTAGTGCCTCATTTTCGCAATCGGTTTTCAGACCAGAAATGGGTGCTTTATGACCCCCAACGGCTCTATGGCTTTGCTTACGACCTGCAATCGGTTACGCACTTTACCCCAGCCGATAAGCATTTTGGTATTACCCAAGCAGTAGCTTATGAAAGCTACGAAACACTATGGCGCACCTACTTCCAGCATATCAATATCAAAGAACGCAAAAACCAGCGATACCAAATGCGTAATCTTCCCAAACGCTATTGGAAATACTTGCCTGAAATGTAATTTTTTATTCTATCTTAAAAACATTCCCCTTTTTTTATAGCCTCTCTTTCAGAAAAATACCGTAATTTTGCCCCGTCAAACAAAAGTAAAAGTTTTTATGAAGAGACTTATCTTATACGTATCATTTTCTTGCTTATTTTCTGCCCCTATCTGGGCACAGTCGCTTTCGTGGACTGAAGCGTTAGACCGAATGCAAAATCACAATCAAAAACTTAAAGGAATAGAGAAGCAAACCGAGGCAGCTACCGAGGGCAAAAAAGCCTATCAAGGGCTTTATTTGCCACAACTGAGCCTCAATGCAAGCTATATGCACCTCGCCGACCCCTTATCGCTAAATTTCAACGATTATAAAGCGCCTTTGCAAACTGAAGTAGGAGGTGTATTCCGTCAGTTAGCTCAAATGCCTTTGCCTCCATTACAGCGTTTAGCAGGAGCATTATCTAATCGTATGCACCCCCTCTTTGCCCAAGATTGGCGCTATGAGTTTCAAAAACAAGATATCTGGAAAGTAAGTGCCGATGCCAAATGGGTACTTTTTGCTGGAGGAAAGGTGCGAGTAGCTAATAAAATAGGAGTTCTCAACACTGAAATGGCAACTGTAGAGCGCCAAAAAACAGAAAATGTACTGATAAGCGAGTTAGCTGAGCGTTATTTTCAACGTCAGTTAGCTGAAAAGGCTTTAGAAGTTCGCCAGAAGTCGTTATCTACAGCAGAACATCACTACGAGAATGCTCAAAAGCTCGAAAAGAATGGTATGATAGCTTCGGTAGAGGTATTGCAAGCTAAAAAAGCGGTTACTGATGCTCAGCGTGAGGTGATGGCGGCTGAAAAAGATATGCAGTTAGCGCAGACAGCTCTCTATGGCGTAATGGGCATAGCCGAGCAACCACTTACAGCCCTTACCACCGAACTTTTTGAGGTAGCGCCGCTACAGCCGCTCGAATACTACCAACAGCAAGCCAAAGAGCACTATCCTGCTATAGTGCAAGCTAAGATAAAAGCCCAAATGGCTACCCAAAACGTCAAAGCACAGCAAGCGGCCTACCTACCCGATGTAGCTGTAGTAGGCAAGAAATACTTGTGGAGCGAAAATCTACCGCTTACTGAACCCGATAATTGGGTAGTAGGAGTAGGGCTGCAATGGAATCTCTTCAACGGATTGCAAGATAAGCACAAAATAGCCCAAGCCAAAGCCTTGCGCGAGAGTGTAGAGCTCATCACCGCTCAGGCTGAAAAAGACGTACAAACCTTGGTAAAGAAACAATATACCGAGATAGAGAAGCAACGCGAACAGTACCTCAGTTTAGAAGAGAGTTTGCGCTTTGCTGAAGAATTGGTGCGCGCCCGCGATAAGGCTTTTGCCGAAGGACTTTCTACCTCTACTGATGTAGCCGATGCTAACCTCTATTTGGCTTCTATCAAAATCAAACGCTACCAAGCCCTTTTTGAAATGGACAAAACCCTCGCTCAACTTCTCGAGACCTGTGGAATGAGCGATAAATTTACTTCAATGACCAAATAACTAATAATTCAAAATACACTATATACTTATAATTATAACAAGATGAAAAAGAAAAACATCACCGGACTTATTATCACTATTGCCGTTTTTGCGGTAGTACTCATTCTTTCTATTTACTTCTTTAGCGACCGCGAGCCCGTATACTTGCAAGGTCAGGTAGAAGCCAAACAAATCAACGTTGCCCCAAAAGTACCTGGTAGGGTAAAAGCTATTTACAAGCAAGAAGGCGACCAAGTGCGCAAAGGCGATTTGCTTTTAGAACTCGAAAGCACCGAACTCGATGCTAAGCTATCACAAGCCCAAGCAGCGCGTATGGCAGCGCAAGCCCAGTCTGACAAAGCCCAAAGCGGAGCGCGTACTGAGCAGATACGAGGGGCGTACAACGTATGGCAACAAGCAAAAGCAGCTGCCGAGTTGGCTGAGAAAACCTATCAACGCGTAAGCAACCTCTATAACGAAAAAGTATTACCTGCCCAAAAGAAAGATGAGGCTTATACCCAGATGATTGCCCTACAAAAGCAAGCCGAGGCAGCTGAATCTCAGTACGAAATGGCTAAAAACGGAGCTCGTGTAGAGGATAAAACGGCAGCACAAGCACTTGTTGCCCAAGCGCAAGGCGTGATTACAGAGGTAAATGCCTATAAAGAGGGAGCTAAAGTATTTGCTCCTGCCGATGCCGAGATACAGACTATCATTCCTAATGAAGGCGAAATCGTAAATGCAGGTTATCCTGTGATGAACCTTATCGACAGCAGCGACGAGTGGGTAGTATTCAACATCCGCGAAGATAAAATGGCTAATTTCAAGATAGGCACCAAGTTCAAAGGGATAGTTCCTGCCCTTGCCAATCAAGAGATAGAGTTAGAAGTAAAACACATAGCCGTACAAGCCGATTTTGCTACTTGGACAGCCACCAAAAGCAAAGGTGATTTCGACAAGAAAACTTTCGCTATCAAAGCCTACCCTACCCAAAAAGTAAAAGACCTAAGACCAGGAATGTCGGTGTTAGTAGAAGATAAAAAGTAAAGGTGAAAATAACTGAAGGACTATCAACTAAAAATAAGCAAGCCATTATATGTTGGACAAATAGCAAAGGGGCAGATTTCTTGCAACAATGGGCAGGTGATGCTTTGCCCTATCCTATTACAATAGAAGCGCTCAATGCTTTGCCTCATTGTTTTCGTATTGAGGCAGGAGGTAACTTTATAGGAATGATTCAGAAAATAAGAGTAGAGGAGAACAATGTACATATAGGTAGGTTTATTATCAATCCTTCGCTTACAGGAAAAGGATTAGGCACAGAGGCAATGCGCTTATTTATCTCTATGCTTTTTGAAGAGGAATGTGTTCACTCCATTAGTTTAAATGTATTTGATGACAACCCCATAGCTAAAGGACTTTATACAAAACTTGGTTTTGAAGTAGTAGCCACTATTGAGGGAGAAAGAAAAAAATACAAAATGGTTAAAAATGCACCTACTTATGAAAAGTAATTGTTTACCTTGCCTATAGGATGAGCGAAGGATAAGCGAAGGATGACCGAACTCGCATCACAATCGCACCAGCAATTACAGAAAATAGTAACAGAACATAAAGTTTATTTGTAGCATAAAAAATTATTAATATGAACCCATTACAAAAAATAGAACAAACTTATGGTTTTCAGTACCCCAAGCTATATCACCAGCTTTATGAGGATGGTATGCTCAATTGGGGACAATTTGGGCCTCGTTGGTATGAACTTGAGTATCCTAAACTCAAAGATAATCCTCCATTACTTTTAGAAGGTCGTATGGATTTTGAAATTTTAGAACTCTCTAAAATATCAGAAGAAATAGAATTCTTACACGGTGCCGAAAGTTTTTATAAAATTAAGCCTGAGTACCTCTTCATCCCTTTTGGGCAGAATGGAGCAGGCGACTATTATTGTTTATTTTACAATAAAGAAAACCCTCTCCCTGAACCTTGGGTGGTACTATTTGCTCACGATTTTAACGAAGCAGAAATCTTAGCCGATAACTTTCAAAACTTTATCTTCTATGGTTTATTAGAATGCGTATTGTATATACGAAAATTACTTTCCGATGACAATTCTTTTTATACCGAAATAGCCAATATGTTCCGTACGCACCGTCCTTATTTAAGTGAGGAGCAAGCAAAAATAGTAGAAGATATTTATAAAAGAAAAACTTTTGCCTCTACCTACACCTATACATTTAATGATAGGGAATACACCGAAAAATATATAGGGTTGCTTTCGCGAGAAGAGTTTGATACTTTGTGTAGCAAGTTTATTTCCATTCCAAAAGAAGAAAAACAATTTGAATATAGCGATGTCTAAAAAGAAACATCTTTACCCCTGACGAGTTTATAGTAATCTCTCGGCACAAATTAATAAGATTTTTGAATAATATGAACTTAGAAGAACTCAGAGAATATTGTTTGTCTTTACCTCACGCTACTGAGGATATGCCTTTTGACGAGGATATTTTAGTATTTCGCATTTGTAATCGCATATTTGCGCTTACAAGTTTAGAATCAGTACCTTTGCGGGTGAGTCTCAAATGCGACCCCGAGCGCGCAGTCGAACTCCGCGAGCAATACCCCGACAAGATTGTCGCGGGCTACCACCTCAACAAAAAGCATTGGAATACGGTCTCTTTAGAAGATTTACCTCACCCCCTTATTAAGGAGATGATACAACACTCTTACGACCAAGTACTCGCTAAAGTACCCAAAAAAGAAACCCTAAAATTCATCTAAATGACAGAAACAGAACAAACCCTACGCCAGCGTTTCACGGCTTTCTTACAAGCGATGTACAACTGGGAAACAGAAGCCAACAGAGTTGACGAAGAAGAAGTGGAGAAAAAGAAAACCCTCTCTTGGGAAGACTTTTGCGACAAGCAAACCGAGCTCCGTATCCCTATTTATAAGGAATATGTAACTAATCGCGAACGCAAATATGGTGGCCCCGAATACACCAATCACGGATTCCCTCCTAACTACGACCCCTCTAAAGAAAGCATTACTGAGGTGCAAATCTCGAGTAAAAAAGCCTCTATCTTTACCGATAGGGTCTATGCCGGAATGAATTACAAGCGCGAGTACAAATACAAACTTGTAGAAGGTCGCTGGCTATTAGATACTATCAAAGAACAGTATTTGCCAGAAAACAGAGACCCTGAAAAATGGAAGAGTGTGATTATATAAGTATTTATTTTATTATCAAGAGCTTACAAAAAGTCACCAAGTTGGTGACTTTTTAGAGATGTCACTGAGCATCGCCTCTTATCAACTCAAAGAAATCATCGATAACACTATCGCTGAATTTGAAAAAAACAAACTTAAAACCTCTTACAAATAGAATGACACGAAGTAAATTAACTTTTATTGTTTATGGCGATATGTTTGATATAGATGAGTTTTCCAAAATCATAAATATATCCCCTACCGAATTTGCTTACAAAGGTGATAAACTAAAATTTAGGATAAGTACAGATACTTTTTGGAAATATTCATTTAAAGATATTATATCTCTTTTTGTAGAAGATAGTTTAAAGCCTCTTGAAAAAATTATAACCCCAAGAATTGAGGAGATATCTTCATTTATGCACAAAAACAACTTAAAATCTATAATGCGTTTTAAAGTTGAAACAAATAAAGAACCTGCTCCAGCAATAGTTTTTGAAAACAATACTATCAATTTGCTGAGCAAACTAAATAGCTCTATTGATTTAGATTTGTACATCTATGATTGATATAAGTCACCAATTACAGAAAATGAAAGAATGTATAAAACTGCTACAAACTTAAAACCTTATAAACATAGAACAATTAACAAAATGTTTAAAATTTAAAAATATAATTTTGCTCTTGTGAATTACAATATACTTGCCCCTCTATTAATAGCTGTTTTGGCTTGGGCGTTTATACTCATTTGGTTTTTCAAGAAAAACAAACAAGAAAGAATGAAAAGGCAACAACTTTTAGCCCAGATAAAAGAACAATTCCCTATTCCCACATTCAAAGAGTTGTTACAAGCTTTAGAAGCCTTGAACTATAACCCTGCTCAGTGCTATTTTAAAACAAATACTTTTGAGCAAGGAAATGTAGCTGTGGATAACATTTGTCTTCTGCAACGAGAAAACCAATGGGCGGTATGCCTTGCCGATACTCGTTGCTTCTGTGATGAACAGTCTTTTGATAGCGAACAAGAAGCCTGCGAAAACTTTGTATATAAATATTTTCTCCTTAGTAAAGAAGAAATTAATTGGTTAAAGCAATGAACACATCTAATTATACCACCAAGTTTGGCACTCTTGCTTTCTCACAAAAAGTGGGAGACGAGTATTTTTGGGAGGCTTCATACCAGCTCAAGAAATCTAACTAATTGACTAATCGACAAATTGACAAATCGACAAATCGACAAATTTTCAAATTATACTATGAAATATTTTAAAACCGAATGCAAGAACCTATTCTTATCACCAAAACGGCTGTTTTACGTTTTGGTGCTTCCCTTTATTATCTTTGGGTTCTTCGCAGCTATTTTCTACAAAGGTGTTCCTCGCGACCTGCCTATGGCGTATATCAATTACGACCAAAGTCAGCTGTCCGAAAACCTTTTGCGTATGCTCGATGCTACGCCCAATATCGACCTGAAAATCAAACTCACTGATGAACAAGAAGCCCAACGACTTATCCAGCAACAGCAGATTATGGGCTTTATTGTCATTCCAGCCGATTTTCAGCAGAGACTTTTCAAGGGTGAAAACCAATCGGTGATTTGCTATACCAACAATCAATTTATGTTGGGGGCAAGTCTTATTCAAAAGGATTTTCAGACCACAGTAGGTACTTTCTCAGCTGGATTGGTGATGAAAAAGAAAATGCAAAAAGGACAACAAACCGAGAAAGTACGCGCGGAAGCCCAGCCTATAAAGGTAGACGATCACGTTTTGTACAATCCTTATGCTAACTATGCCTATTACCTGCTTACAGCCTTTTTGCCGATGATGTTTCAGATGATAGTGATGATGGTAACGGTGTATGTATTGGGTATAGAGTTCCGCTATCGCAGGGGCAAACAATGGCTCAAAAAGGCAGGCGGCAGTCCGCTAAAAGCTCTTGTAGGGAAACTTCTGCCTTACACCTTAGCCCTCTTCTTTGTAGCGTGGTGGATGAACTATCTCCTCTTCGGACTTATTGGCGCACCTCTGCATATCCCTATGCTCAATGTAGTACTTATTACCTTTGCCTTAGTGATTGTATATCAGATTATCGGTATTACACTTGTCTCTTTTATGCCTAATTTTAGGTCTGCGCTTACAATAGGTAGTGGCTTTACCGCCATAGCCTTCTCTTTTGCGGCTTATACTTTCCCTATGGAAGGGTTGCCTCGTAGCATACAGTATTTAGCGCAAATCTTCCCTTATGCCCATTTTATGAAATATTATGTGAATCGTGCTATCAAGGGTATTCCTATAGAGATGACTTGGCAACCGCTTTTAGCATTGTTGCTTTTTGGGTTGCTACTGATAGTAGCCTACCCTATGTTTGTAAAGAAAATAAAATCAGGAGGATATGAAACAATTTAGAAGTTATGTGTGTCAAAGCTCAGCCGATTTTACCCGTGCTATGCTTTGGGAAGCCAAATATATATTCCGCGACAAGGCGGTGTTCTTTTCATTTGTAATTGTAGCAATTGCTGTCTCTTTCTTGTACACTTATCTCTATTCCGAAGAGACCTTACAAAAACTCCCTATTGGAGTAGTAGATGAAGACAATACAGCGCAAAGCCGCCAGTTGTTGCGTATGATTGATGCCAATAGCGGTGTGGCTATCTATAGTAGTTACCTAAATCTTTCCGAAGCCCAAAAAGCTTTTCAGCAAGAGAAAATACGCGGTATAGTTACAGTTCCTAAAGGCTTTTCACGCGACTTGCAACGCGGCGAGCAACCCTCTATATCCGTCTATGCCGATGCCTCTTATATGCTCTATTACAAACAGGTGCTTACAGCAGCCAAAATATCGGCTACTTACCTCAATGCAGGGGTAGAAATGAAGCGCTTTTCAGCACAAGGCAAACTCCCTACCCAAGCGCGCGAAGAGGCTATGCCCATCAGTGCCAAAGTAGTGAGCCTATACAATCCCTCTTCCGGTTATGCTACCTTTCTTATTCCTATGGTATTTGTGATTATCTTTCAGACTACCATTCTTACTGCGGTGGGCATTCTCGGAGGCACGATGCGCGAGGGCAATAAGCTACGCCGCATATACCCCAATTCTAATAGCTTCTGGGGGGCACTGCCTATAGTGATGGGCAAGGCGACTACCTATTTAGGTCTTTCTATGGTCATTTTGCTCATTATTCTCGGTATTGTGATGCCTCTTTTTGGTATCCCAATGCGCAGTACAATGCTTACTACTATGGTGTTTATGACACCTTTTATCCTCTCAATTGTCTTTATGGGGCTTTGTTTGCTAAATTTCCTTCGCCGTAGAGAAGATGCTATTATGCTCATTATGTACACTTCATTACCAGCGATGATGCTTACCGGTTTTTCGTGGCCTTCAGTAGCGATGCCTGAGTGGTTGAATGTTATCTCATATGTTGTGCCTACTACTTTAGGGGCGAAAGGCTTTACCTCTATTACCCAGATGGGTGCCTCCTTGCCTACCATTATGCCCTATTGGTTTGGTATGTGGGGCTTATGCCTGCTTTACCTATTTTTGGCAACGCTTACCCTTCGTAGGGTGCTGCGGTAATTAAGCAAATTTGCTCATTTGCTAATTAAGTTTTATCTTTGCCGAAAATATTAAAAATCAACAAGTTTTGGAAAATAACAGACAGAAGAAAATAGCAGGTATCATACAAGAGGAATTAGCCAAAGTCCTTCAGCAATCTATTCGCGATGCAGGACAGCAAAACCTCTTAGTTTCAGTCACTAAAGTTACCGTTACCATTGATTTATCGGTAGCTAAGGTCTATTTAAGTGTATTTCCTGAAGTCAAAGCAGCTGAGGTACTCAAAGGGGTAACCTCTAACAGTCCGCTTATCAAGCACGAACTATCGCAGATTACCAAGCACCAATTCAGACGTATGCCCGAATTGCTTTTCTATATCGATGATTCTTTACAATACATTGAAGGTATAGAGCAATCGCTAAAAGAAGAAGAGAACCCGATAGAAAATCGCGAGTTGCTTTACAAGAGAAAAATGACATAGAAACGATGAACCCCATTTTTTATATAGCAAGGCGATATATGTTCGCCAAAAGTTCTCAGAATGTTATCAACATTATCAATAGGGTAACAGCCTTTGTAGTAGTACTTGGGGCTGCTGCCCTTTTTATTGTCCTTGCAGGTTTTGCGGGTCTCAAGCATTTTACACTCTCTTTCTCTTCAACTTTCGACCCCGACCTAAAAATCTTACCAGCCAAAGGCAAATACCTCTCACTTACCTCACAAGATACGCTTAAACTACAACAAATCAGTCAGGTAGCACACTTTACTAAGGTGCTCGAAGAGCAAGTATTTCTCACCCATAATCAGAAAAATCATATAGCTTACATCAAAGGGGTAGATGAGCAATATCCTAAAGTCAACGAAATTGATAGTATCATTGTGCTTGGCAATTGGGAACTTACCCCACCTAGCGTAGTGGTAGGAGGTACTATTTTCAACAAATTAGGCTTAAACCTTACCGATGCCTCTTCTCCTTTGCAGATAGTGGTGCCTAAGGCAGGCAAAGGCAGTATACTAAGCGACCCAATGCCTTACCGACAAGCTTTTTCGGTAGTACAAGGCATTTATCAGCTTACGGAGGATTTAGATAAGAAATATGTATTTTCGTCTTTAGATGAGGCTCGTTTTTTATTGGGAGTAACGCCAGACAAAGTCTCAGCTATCGAAGTGAAATTAGCGCCACAAGCCGATGAAAAGACAGCAACTGAAGCTATTGTGCGCGCTTTTGAGCAACCCGTGATAGTGAAGAATCGTGTGCAACTAAATGATGCGCTCTATCGTATGTTAAATACCGAGAATATAGCGGTTTATCTTATTTTTATCTTAGTACTAATAATCGCCTTATTCAACCTTGTAGGGGCTATTATTATGATGATTCTCGATAAAAAAGACGACCTACAGACGCTTTATGCTTTGGGTATGAATCAGCGGCAAATGCGCCAAATCTTCTTTTGGCAAGGCACTATGGCTTCAGTGGTAGGAGCCACCATCGGGATTGCTTTAGGAGCCATTATTGTATGGCTACAACAGCAATTCTCTTTAGTAATGATAAGCCCTACCTTGGCTTATCCGGTAGCTATTACCCCTACGAATACGCTTATAGTGTTTGCTACTATTGTAGTGTTAGGCTTGTTAGCCTCGTTAGTAGCCTCTTCAAGAGTGAAGAATAGAATCAAATAACCTTTAAAATATGGCAAAATAAAAAAGGCTTTACGGAAATGTAAAGCCTTTTTTTATTTGCTCCCCCTACTGGACTTGAACCAGTGACCCTCTGATTAACAGTCAGATGCTCTAACCAACTGAGCTAAGGAGGAGTGTTATATTCTTCTCTAATGCGGTGCAAAGGTACGACTATTTTTGAAACCTGCAAATTTTTCAGCAAAAAAATATCAATTATTTTTTATTTAAATTTATATACTCTTAAAAATCAGTTAGATAAAAAAACAATAAACTTTATCAAAGTCTTAAAAACCTGATAAAGTTTATTGTTTTTTATCTATTAACCGACCTATTTGTTGTTTACAAAGTAATGGTAGAACCACGGAATAGTTTCAATTCCTTTAAGGAAGTTAAAGATACCATAGTGTTCGTTAGGCGAGTGTATCGCATCACTGTCTAAACCAAAGCCTAAAAGGATAGACTTGCTGCCCAATTCTTCTTCAAAAAGAGCTACAATAGGAATACTACCCCCTGAGCGCACTGGTATAGGCTCTTTGCCAAAAGACTCTTTGCAAGCCTTTACCGCAGCTTGGTAAGCAGGAGTGTCGGTAGGGGTTACGTAACCTTGTCCGCCGTGGTGAGGAGTTACTTTTACGCGTACCCCTGCAGGAGCTATACTCTCAAAATGCTTAGTAAAGAGTTCGGTAATCTCAAGGTTATCTTGGTTAGGCACTAAGCGCATTGATATTTTAGCATAAGCCTTACTTGGGATAACGGTTTTAGCACCTTGCCCAGTATAGCCTCCCCAAATACCATTTACATCAAGGGTAGGACGTATAGAGGCGCGCTCAGTAGTGGTATAACCTTTTTCGCCATATACAGCATCAATATCTAAGGCTTTCTTGTAAGCTTCAAGCGAGAAAGGAGCTTTAGCCATCTCATCGCGTTCTGCCTGCGAAAGCTCTTCTACTTTATCGTAGAAATGCGGAATAGTGATGTGGTTATTCTCATCGTGTAGCGAGGCTATCATCTTAGTAAGCACATTGATAGGGTTCGCTACCGCCCCTCCGTATAGACCAGAGTGCAGGTCGCGGTTAGCACTAGTTACTTCTACCTCCACATAACTAAGTCCGCGCAAGCCAGTGGTGATAGAAGGAGTATCATTAGCCAACATACCTGTATCAGAGATGAGGATAATATCGTTTTTGAGTTTTTCGTGGTTGTTTTTCACAAACCAACTAAGGCTGCCAGAACCCACTTCTTCCTCGCCCTCAATCATAAACTTCACATTGCAAGGCAACACGTTGTTTCTGACCATATATTCCAGAGCTTTCACGTGCATAAACATCTGACCTTTGTCATCGCAAGCCCCACGAGCAAAGATAGCACCATCAGGGTGAATATCAGTTTTTTTAATTACGGGTTCAAAAGGGTCAGAATCCCATAGTTCAATAGGGTCAGCGGGCTGCACATCATAGTGCCCATACACCAGTACAGTAGGCAGTGCAGGGTCTATAGTTTTTTCGCCGTAGACGATAGGATAACCAGGGGTTTCACATATTTCCACCTTGTCGCATCCTGCTTTTTCCAAAGCATCTTTTACGGCTTCTGAAGTGTTCAGCACATCTTGCGAATAAGCAGCATCGGCGCTAATAGAAGGCATTTTTAGCAGTTCTATCAGTTCCGCAATAAAACGGTCTTTGTTTTCTTGAATATAATTCTTTACTGAATCCATATATTTTACGATTAACGATTTTTATAAATTTATTTACTAAACAACTCTGATTTTTCTCCTTTTACGCCCCAAAGGTACATTATTTTTCTCGAATACCAAAATAAAAAGGAAACTATCGCCCCATATATATCACCAATACGCTGATGTCAGCTGGCGATACCCCACTGATGCGCGAGGCTTGCGAAAGGGTTATAGGGCGTATCTTCTTTAGCTTTTCACGCCCTTCAAACGAGAGCGATACTATCTTGTCATAATCGAAGTTTTCGGGTATGCGTACGCTCTCTAAGCGGTTGAGTTTGTCGGCGTTGTTCTTCTCTTTTTCTATATAGCCAGCGTATTTTATAGCTACTTCAGCGCACGTCTTTTCCTCTTGGCTGAGGTCGTGTTCGGCTATATAGTGGCTTACTTTAGGCAACTGCTCAAAGTCTGATAGGGTTACGCTGGGGCGGGTGAGTACTTTCTGCAGTTTATCACCCTGTTTCATAGGCGATGAATCGTATTTTTCGAGTATAGGATTCACCTCTTCAGGGGTAACGCTCAGTTCTTTTATATAAGTGATAAAATCATCTACTCTTTGCTCTTTAGCCTCCCAAGCGCGATAACGCTCCTCACTAACAGTACCTATCTCATAACCAATAGGGGTGAGCCTGCTATCGGCGTTGTCTTGGCGCAATAAGGTGCGATACTCAGCACGCGAAGTAAACATACGGTAAGGCTCTTCGGTTCCTTTAGTGATAAGATCGTCTATAAGTACCCCTATGTAAGCTTGGTCGCGTTTGAGGATTAGCGGTTCGCACTCACGTATTTTTAGCACAGCGTTAATGCCTGCCATAAGTCCTTGGGCAGCAGCCTCTTCATAACCAGTAGTACCGTTTATTTGTCCGGCGAAATACAGATGTTCTATCAGTTTGGTTTCGAGGGTATGTTTTAGCTGGGTAGGCGGAAAATAATCGTATTCTATAGCATAACCAGGGCGCAAAAACTTCACTTTTTCAAAGCCTGCTACCTGACTAAGGGCAGCGTACTGCACCTCTTCGGGTAGAGAGGTAGAAAAGCCATTTACGTACATTTCTACAGTATGCCAGCCTTCAGGTTCAACGAATATTTGGTGACGGTCTTTGTCGGCAAAACGATTGATTTTGTCTTCAATAGAAGGGCAATAACGAGGCCCTACACCGTGAATAATACCTTGGAACATAGGCGAGCGGTCAAAGCCAGTGCGCAGTATGTTGTGCACGCGCTCGCTAGTGTAGGTCATATAGCAGTCCTTTTGTACTTGCAGAGGTTGAGTTGCTGCTGAAAAAGAGAATTTTTGAGGGTGCTCGTCACCGGGTTGGGGTATCATCTTGCTGAAGTCCAGCGAACGGGCATCTACACGGGGGGGAGTACCGGTCTTCATACGTCCGGCTTCAAAACCTTGCTGTACAAGGCACTCGGTCAGACCGTGTGCAGCAGGTTCGCCAGCACGCCCTCCGCCGAATTGCTTTAGCCCTATGTGCATCACCCCATTGAGGAAAGTACCATTGGTTAGCACTACGCTTTTGGCTTTGATACTGATGCCTAACGAAGTGCGTACCCCTACTACTTTGAGTTTTTCTATAAGTAGGTCGTTTACCATACCTTGAAAGAAATCAAGGGTAGGGAGGCTTTCTAATTGTAGTCGCCACGCTTCAGAAAAGCGCATACGGTCTGATTGCGCCCGCGGGCTCCACATAGCAGGCCCTTTAGACTGGTTGAGCATTTTGAACTGTATAGCCGTCTTATCAGTGATGATACCCATATAACCGCCCAGTGCGTCTATTTCGCGCACTATCTGCCCTTTGGCAATCCCCCCCACAGCGGGGTTGCAACTCATCTGGGCTATATGTTGTAGGTTCATCGTGATAAGCAGGGTTTTAGCCCCCATATTGGCAGCAGCGGCAGCAGCTTCAGCTCCTGCGTGGCCTGCCCCTACTACTATTACATCGTATTCAGTTGTAAACATTTTTGTGTGTTTTTAAAATGATAAGGGGTATTGGCTAATGAAGAAAGTGGCGGCAAAGTTACAAAACAATTCACAATTCACAATCTATAATTTATTAATTAATCTTTGTGGAAGGCCTCTCGATAAGCGCGTTCTAAGAAGCGGTATTGGTCTCTGGGCATCGTTATGGTAATGGGGGTATTGGGTTGCTCGCGGGTGTAGATATGGGCTTCTTCTACTAACTCATATTTGTTCTTTGAACGGTCGTAGTACTTTTCCCGGCAGTCCCATTCTAAATGCACTATATCCTTTAGCGACAAACCCTCGCCCAAACTCCACATAAAGTAGGCTTTCCCTTGGCAAATCACCACAAAAGGCGAATAGCGTTGGGTGAAGTTCATCAGCTGCATCATTTCAGTAAAACGCTCGTAATCAGCATCGCTCATTGCTTCTAATAGCTTTTGCAAGTGTTGTATATTCCTGTTGTGATAAAAATATAAGCCTATGCACCAGCCTAAAAAACCAGCAGCGGTAAAGCAGATTATATAAGGGTGCTGTTGGGGGTAAAGAAGTAAATTTTCGTAGAAAGAATAAGGCATATGAAAGATTTCGAAAAGCAAAAAAGAGCAGAAAGGCACACAAATCAATAATCCTGTAGAGATGGATACCACAACTACATATTTTTTTAGTTTGCTAAGGTACTGCTTTCGTTTCTCGGGCATATAATGCGCACTGCTGTAGCGCAGGGTATTAGGTTTTCTGTTGAAAAGATAGTAGACCGTTATAATAAAAAGTGCCCAAAAAGGAATAGTAGCTACAAAATCCATTATTGATTTTCTGATAAGAGGTTATGAAGCGCCTTGATAGAGTGCTCAAATCGCTTGATGAGCTTGGGGTTACTCACTTGGTGCCATAGCTGTGGTTGCTCATACCAAGCGGTGTCTGCCCCTGCCTTGGCGTGGCCGAGCTCTAATTGGTCGTCTATACTAACAATAAAGTAATAATCAGAAGGAAAATAGGCATCTTTTACATCGAAGAATACGATAGCCTTAGGTAGGAAAAAGTCGCCATACTCATAGGTAGTGTGGCTTTTTTCAGAGTTCCACACTACGGCATATTTAAAATTCTTGTCTTTTTTCCAAAAAAAGATAGAAGAAGAGGCTACGGGTGGTAGTTCAAATATTTGCAAAGCATCTTCAGCTATAAAGTCACTTTTTTTCATTATTTCGTTGAATAATGAAGGGGTAATCACCTCGTTTTTCAGGGGAGGTGTATGTAGTTTTCTTTCTCTATAATAGATTCTAGGCATAATTTTTAAAGTCTTATTTTAGTCGGCAAAGATACAAAGTAATTAGCAAATTAGCAAATTAACAAAATTTATAATACCAAAATTTCATCTATAAATAACCACGCATCACCGCCTTTCGGAGGTGTTTTTACGTTTTTGAGTCGTATTTGTAGGTAGCGAGTGCTTTGGGGGTCAAACTTTAGTACAAAATCTTTCAGCGAGGGTTTCCCTTTGATAGTGCAAGGCTCTTCTTGCGCTGCTACTTCTCGGTAGTTTTTGCCATCGGCTGAAAGGGCAACCGTTAGTTGTTCAGGGAAGTAAATGCCAGACGATTGGGCATCCATTGCGCCTATACGCACCTCGCTTACCTCTGTTGTTTCGCCTAAATCAAGGGTGAGGGTTACATCATCGCCCAACCAACCGAGCCATTGCCCGTCGTGGAAGTTCTTCGTACCGCGAATTACATTGGTAAGGGTACCTTCGCCTTGCCCCTGATAGCTCTTGTGGTATAGCGGACTATAGCTTACTAGTTTGCCTATCGCCTTGTGGAAGGTAATCTGCCCAGAGGTAATAGTGTTGGTAGTATTTGCTGAAAAGACCGCTGCTTTGTAGGTAGTAGTCGCTTTGATAGCAATAGGGGCGGTGTATTTTTCTCCTTTTTCTATAGGGGTATAGCCTAAAGCGTAACGAATATCGGCATTAGGCACTTCGCATTCTAATTTTAGGTAGATATTGCCCTCTTTGTTCTCTACGGTAGGCACTACTTGGTATACTGAGCGGGCGTAATGTATGCCCATCACGTCCATTCGCTGCATAAAGTGCTGCGTGCGCCTCATAAAACTGTCCCAATCTTTTAGTTTATCGTTTGTCCAACTGATTTCAGCAAGCGCTAATAGTCTGGGGAAGAGCATATATTCAGAGTGCTCGGTACTGCCTACGTGTTCAGCCCATAGGTTAGCTTGGGTGCCGAGTACTTTGTTTTTTTCAAGAGAAGCATCAGATAAGGCTTCTTTTTCTAAGTTGTAGTTGTATAGCTTTTTCAACGGCAGATAGCCTCCGTTGGCTTGTGGCTCGTAGTCGGGTAGCCCTTGGTAATTGTCTATATAGCAATCGCTGGTTAGTACTATAGGGTTGCCCTGTGCAAGGGCTTTCTTGCCTACTTCTATGCCGCGCCAGTTCATCACTACTGCATTTTTAGCCAGTCCGCCGTCCATTATCTCGTCCCAACCGACTAAAGTGCGTCCTTTTGAGGTTAGAAAATCATCAATTCGCCTGATAAAATAGCTTTGTAGCTGATGTACATTCTTTAGCTGGTGTTCTTTCATTCGTAGCTGACACTTAGGGCAGCGCTCCCATTCGGTATGGGTAGCCTCATCGCCGCCTACGTGTATGTATTGGCTGGGGAATAGGGCTAATACCTCGGTAAGTACCTCTTCTATAAAGTCAAAAGTTTCTTCTTGTCCGGCACAGTAGATGTCGGTAATAGGCCACACCGCTCCTGAAGGCACTCCTATAGGGCGTTTATGGCAAGACAGTTCCGGATAAGCCGCTATGGCACTCATTGCGTGGGCGGGCATCTCTATTTCGGGTATTACCGTGATGCCCCGCGCAGAGGCATAGGCTACTATTTCTTTGATGTCTTCTTGGGTGTAAAAGCCGCCGTATTTTTTAGGAGCGGTCGCAGGATTAGCAAAAGCATTGGCAGGATTAGGGGTTCGTTCGTTCCATAGCTTGTCCTCTTGGTCTACGCGCCAAGCACCTACTTCAGTCAGTTTAGGGTATTTTTTAATTTCTATACGCCAGCCCTCATTGTCCACCAAATGAAAGTGAAAGGTGTTGAGCTTGAGCATCGCCATACGGTTGAGGGTTTTGAGTATATATTCTTTAGGAAAGAAGTGACGCGATACATCTAACATCAGCCCACGCCATTGATACTGCGGGGCGTCAGTGATAGTAACCGCAGGTACGAGCCAGTCGCGTTTTACTAATTCTGAACTTTCTACCTCGTTGGGGAGTAGTTGGCGTAGCGTCTGCACGGCGTACAGAGCCCCATTGTAATCTGCCGCCTTTATGCTGATTTGCTGAGGGGTTACTGCAAGGGTATAACCTTCTTTGGGCAGCGACTTATCCGTATCAATTACTACCGAATTAGTTAGTATAGCTGCTTTTTGTATTGCAAACTTAAACCCAGAAGCGCGCTCAAATTGTTCGAGGAAAGGCAGTCTAGCAGGCATTAGTGCTGGGTCAATTACAAAAACAGTCTCTTGGGTAAACTGAAAATACCCTTTGCCTAATACCATCGATTGGGGTTGCGGAATGATACTGAGGTCATCAGAGGTAAAAACTACCTCTTTTTTGGGGGTGTGGCAGGCAGTTAAGCATAGAAGTATGCTAAGGTATAATAGTTTTTTCATCGTCTTCATTGTTTAATTTGTTTATTGTTTTAAGTGAGATATGCTACCGCAAACCCTATGCATACGCTTAAAAACTTCAGTAGGTTAAAACGATGTCCTTCAGCGTTTTCAAACAGAATAACGGTAGAGATATGCAAGAAAATACCGATAACTATTGCCGAAAGTTCGGTGTGATAAGCAATAAGTTGGGGTACATTGGTGCTTAAATAGGTGCCTAAAGGGGTCATCAGCGAAAAAAACAACAAAAAGAGGGCTGTTTTCCATTTATTGATACCCGAATTAATAAAAAAAGTGGTCAATACAATAGCCACTGGTAGTTTGTGTACAAAAATACCATATACTAAATCGTGATTGTGCCCATGCGATAGCGGGAAACCCTCTAATATAGAGTGAATGCTAAGACTGATAAATAGCGATAGCGGGAAAGCTGTATGGGCAGTATGTAAGTGCCCCGGATGTCCGTGTTCGGCTCCGTGAGAGAAAAATTCTAAAACAATTTGCAACAATACCCCTACTATAACAAATAGCCCTATATATTTGAAATCAAGGCTGTGGTCATGCTGGTGATATACTTCAGGAATGAGCACAAATACTGTCAGTGCCAATAAATACGCTCCACTGAATGACAGTAGCAACTTAGTATATCGCTGCGAGGCAGGTTTTAAGAAAGTTACCACACTCCAGCCTAATACTACCGCTAAAAAAGGAAGAAAATAGTTCATTTTCTCGTTTGTTATTTGTCAATTGTTAATCTGAAAGTAGCTCTTCTGGCAAAGATGACAGGGTCGAAATTCTTCCATAGTTGCTGAATAGCCAAGTTCTCTTCTAACTCTGGTGTAATAACACATTTAGTCACGCCATTGCGCTTAAATACATTGTAATAATAGTCGAATAGCAATGCCGGAATACCCTTGCTTTGGTACTCTGGGGCTACCCCTATAAGGTAAAACTCTACCGTATCGTGGTGCTTTTTAGCTTTTAGCAAGTGCCAAAAACCGAAAGGGAACAACTTGCCTTTTGCCTTTTGCAGGGCTTCAGAGAATGATGGCATCACTATGGCAAAAGATATGAGTTTGCCCTCTTTGTCCTCTATAAAGCGTATGTACTCAGGGTTGATAAACGGAATGTATTTCTTCTTGAAATAATCGCGTTGGGCATTGCTTATCGGCACGTATGAGGCTAAGCGCGAATAGGTTTCGTTATATAGGTCAAACATAGCATCTACGTGCTTGAGTACCTCTTTAGTAGTAGGTGTATCAATGAGTCGCACGCCATAACGTTTTTTTATTGCTTCAGCCGTCTTTTTAAAAAGTTCTGGCTTAGAGTTTTCTAACAAAAACGACATATCAATAAAACCCTTTTCCTTCTCAAAGCCTAATTTGGCCAAATGCTCTTTGTAATAAGGGTAGTGATACCACGTCATCATATTGGCGATGTGGTCATAACCATCGGTCAGCAGTCCTACCTTGTCCATACTCGAAAAGCCCATAGGCCCCTCCATATAGTCTAATTGGTGCTCGCGACCTTTTTCAGCTACTTTTTGTATGAGGGCTTTAGTTACGTTTAGGTCGTCTATCATATCCAGCCACCCGAAGCGTATTTTCTTAATGCCCTGTTGTAGGTCGTTTTGGTTAATGATAGCCGCTACACGTCCTACTATCTTTTTTTGCTCATTATAGGCGAGGAAGAAGAAAGCCTGTGCCTGCTGAAATACAGGGTTCTTGTCTTTACTAAAAGAGGCTACTTCGTCGCTAATGAGGGGCGGCACCCAATAAGGGTTATTTTTGTATAATGAGAGAGGAAACTTCACAAAGTCAGTGAGTTCTTTTTGGGTAGCTATTTCTTTAATCGAAATCATTCTTTTTTCTTTTCTTAGGTTTTTTCTTGTGTTTTATTTTAGTAGTTTTAACCTTATCGTTCAGTACTTTTTTGATGTAACTATTGTGGTTATCAATGCGATACGAAGCACCTATCAGCCCCATATAGCGTTGTGGGGTGTCATTCCACCCGATGCCCAAATCAGCGTTTAGCTGTAGGTTGGCAGAGGCGATAAAAGCAACTCCTAATCGTGTTATTTGGTCGCGATAACGGTCACTATACACCCCTTGTTGTTCGGCAAAAATGCTAAACCAACCGTTGTCCAAATTGTGGGTAACGGTTAGTATATAGCTGTATTCGGTACTTTCTTTGGTTAGGAATCTATCGCCTATCAGGTTGAGTACCGTCACTACGCGCGGTATGGGTTCTGCCTGAAAGATAGCCACCACTTTTGGCGATAAGGTTGGTACCGACTCGTAATAATAGCGCTCGTTAGGCAAAAAGTTCATACCCGCATAGAGGGCTATCGAGGGGGTGAGGTTGCGCCAACAGAAAGAGTTATTAGCTTTCCAGCTGTATATATTGGGCTCTTCGTCTAAAAATTTAGGCTTGAAGAGCAAGTATTTAGCCCCTATAGTGTTGTTTACAAAACCAAAGTGGGTAGTGGTAGTGTTATGGGCTAAAGTCTTGTCGTATGCCAAAGTTCCATTTAGCATTGCCTCTAAGCGTTCGCGAAAGAACCCATAACGCACAGCGTAGTTTATCCCTGCGTAGTGCATTTCGGTTTGGGTAACTTTATGTCGGTTATGCTCGTACCACAGTCCACCCTCCATCTGTAGCACTCGGGGGCCTACAGCATAAGCACTTTGCGAGTTGCCCGGCAGATTAGAGTTGATAATATCGGTATACTGCCCTACCATAGTATAGGGTAGCAGGCTTAATAGGAGTAGGTATATTTTATTCATTGTTATTAAGTATTTCTTTCAGGCGACAAAGATAAGAAAAAAGAATTAATAATAGAAACTTGATTTTGTTCTGATGATGCTATAAGGGTTGTAACGCCAGTACAAATTCTTCTTTAGCGCATAAAACTTCTCAGCCATTTTCTCCTTAGGCTCTCTTAGTCCGTAAACTGCCTTTCTAATGCCCCTTGCTCTATTTCTCTCTTGGCTTTCGTATCCCACTTAGGGGGTGCTATAGTATCATTAGCTTGCTTTTTGCGGATTATAGTCTAAAAATATCCTCAGTAGCTACGCTTAGTTCGGGGAATATAGCCGAATAGATGAGGTCGCCCTCTACTACTGGGCGGAGGGCTCGGTATTTGCCATTTTCAAGTACAAACTGTGTAATCTCTTTGTCGGTCGGGCGTACTACCCAATATTCAGCCACACCTGATTCTTCATACAAATCATACTTGTTGCGCATTTCTTTTTTAGAGTTCCCTGGTGATAGTATTTCAATGATAAGGTCTGGAGCTCCTAAGCAGCGTTTGTCATTTTCTAACTTCTTAGGGTCGCATACCACACACAGGTCGGGTTGTATCACACTATCCTCTATCCCCTTTTTGCTTTTTAGCACTACATCAAACGGAGCAGAGAAAAGTTTACAAGGTTTTCCTTTGAAATAATGGTACATTTCACCGTATAGATTTCCTGATACCTTTTGGTGCGAAATAGCAGGCGCAGGACTCATCTTAAAAATTTTCCCTTTAAGAATTTCTAATCGGTCTTTTATTTCCCAACGCAGATAATCGGCATAGGTATAGAGCCCATTTACAAGGTCTAACTGGTCAATACTGGTAATAACTGTACTCATAGCAAATTGTCTTTAAAGGTTTCAGGGGCAAAGATACAAAAAAATTAGCAAATAGTCGTTAGTCTTTAGTCATTAGCAAAAACTAGTTAGTCGTTAGCCGCCAACATTCTAACGACTAACGACTAACTACTAGCGTCTAAAAACTAACGACTAACTACTATCGACTAAAAGCTAACGACTAACTCTTCTCCTTCTCCTAATGAAAATGATAAGCCCTACAAAGGCTAACAGTACCGCCGCACCTATCCACACGGCATTAAACGATACCTTCTTGCTTTCTTGAGCAGGGTTTTGCTCTTCTTTCTGCAATACCTTAGCGTTTTTAGTATCTACAGTCTCACCACTGGCTTTTTGGCTGTTGGCAAGCTGCTGTTCGTAGGCTTTAGCATTTTCAGCAGAGGCTTTCTGACTGATGTAGGCTTGTAGCTTCTTGTTTTCTGATGAAAAGTTTGACGAGCTTACCCCAAATTGTTCTGTCAGTTGGGTGTGTAGGTTCGCTAGGTTACTTATCTGTTCGGCAGAGGCTTTCCACATACCTTTGCGGGTAGCCTCAAGCATTACAGCACTTACCTCTTGTAGGGCAGCCACGTTTTCTTTCTTTATAAAGTCGGTGATGCCTAAGTGCTGTTTGTCTTCTATATAGGTGTCGTACACCTCATTCCACATGGCATCATCTATCAGTTCAGGGCGAGTAGCTTCCCAACCGTGCATATTAGTTACTATCTCGGCTATCTGCCCAGCGCTCGAGGCTTTCCCCTTCATCATTTCTTTGATGTATTTAGGGTTTAGTATCGTACTGCGCGCTTCTACCCCTACAGCTTCTTTCAGGTCTTGTAGGTGCATATTCTTATGGTTGCGATAGTCGGCGAGGTAAGCATCGGGGTCTTTGCCGGTTACTTCTTTAATAGCAGCATTCATACCGCCCATAAACTCATATACGTGGTCGAGGCTTAGAGCGCCCCAAGTGTTGTTTTGTCGAGGCTGAATCAGTACATCAGCATTCTTAATAGCAGCGCGGAACATCCCCTCTTGAAATTTGCTCCACTGCTCTTTGCTTCCGTAGAAAGCCCCCATATTGTGCATATACACATCGGCTATTTCTTTCTGAGTATCCCATTTGTCGCCGGCGTTTATCATCTCTTTTATACCGGTGTCGTATCGGCCTTGCAACCCACCAAAAATACGCTGAGTAGAGAGTTCGCGGGCTTCTTTAGGGGGGACGCCTGCTTTTACAAGTTCCTTTTCAATGTCTACTGTGCCGGCACTTACCTCATTGGTGTAACGCTCTTCGGGTAGGGCACTGACCATTTCAATGGCTTTGGTAAGCAAGAAAAGACGAGAGGCTGCCAAGTCACGAAACTGACCAGAGGTTTGTATCACCACATCTATACGAGGTCTTCCGAGTTCTTCCGAAGGGATAATCCTAACATCGCCTACGCGTCCAAAGGTATCCCATACAGGCTCAACTCCTAGCATATAAAGGGCTTGCGCTATCGATACCCCTTCCGTTTCTATAAACTCTGAACTCCAGAAAGTGTAGGCTATTTTTTTAGGGTACTCTCCGTGTTTCTTTTGGTATTCGCTTAGGGTGTTTTGCGCCATATTCACCCCTCTGTCCCACGCCAGTTTAGAAGGGGTACTTTCAGCATTCACCCCATACAAGTTGTGCCCTGTAGGCACGCCTTTAGGGTTAGCAACGGCATCACCACCTGATGAAGGGGGCGTATAACCGCCGTTTAAGGCGTTAAAAAAGGCTTCTTCTTCCCTGCGCGGACTCTCCTCTAAGCCTTTTTTGTACAAAAGTACATTCTGTATGGTTCTTTCCACCTCTACAATGGCTCTTGCTTGGTCTATTTTGGCTTTTTTAGCGGCTATTTCAGCTAATTCTTGCTGAGTGAGTGGTTTGCGGTCAGGTTTTTTGGCAGGAGCTTTTATCTTAGTAGGTCTGCCCACAGCATCGGGTTTCTTGGCGGTATTGGTAGCAGTACTTGCCATAGTAGTACTCGCTGTGTTAGTAGTAGTGCCAGCTTGTTTGGCAGCTTCTTTCTGCATACGTTGTTGCAAAAAGTAAGGCATACCCTTGCCCTCTTCGGTAGCCATTACCTCTTTGGCTTTGGCTAAGGCTTCAGGGGTTACGTGGGCATAGCTGCAAACCAATTCGGTAGTTACCGGTTTGCCGGCTAATAGTTGTTTCACCAAATTTTTAGCTGGATTAAGGTACTTTTCAGTGAAGAACGTTTTGCGTTTCAGGTCTTTTTCTGTCACCTTGCCCTCATACTTATCTATAGTAGCGATGCTATAAGCTATAGGGTCGGCACTCATAGCCAGTACAGTAGAGTTGATTTTGTCGGCAGTATAAGGCACGCCGGTTACGTAAAATTCACCGTTTATCTTTTCGGTAGCTATTTCTTCAGCAAAGTTAGCAAGGCGCTCTATCTCTTCCTCAGTATAAGGTTTGCTTACGATGCTATCTAAGCGCAGGTCGCGGTGCAAGCCCATTTGTACAGCTAATTTTTTGATGTGTAGCCCTATGGTTTGTTTGTCCGAAGGGTTTTTAGCTTTTTCGTAAGATAGAATGGTGTTTTCTAACTGATTGAAAGTGTTGCGCATATCACTCTCAGTAAAAGCAGGCGTTAGATACGAGATGATGCTTCCGTACGAGCGACGTTTTGCCATCATCGCTTCCCCTATATTACCGATGGTGTAGTAGTAAAAGTGGGGAATGGTGCCTACTAATATATCGCCCCAATCGTAATCAGAGAGGGCTACTTGTTTGTTAGGGGTGAACTCTAAAGAGCCGTGGGTACCAAAGTGAATAAGCGCATCGGCTTTCAGTTTGTTTTGTACCCATAGGTAAGCCCCCATATAGGCGTAAGGGGGCACTTCTTTCACCCCGTGTAGTACCTTAAAGTCGTCTTCGGTGCTGATAGCAGCAGGGGGCTGAGGCAGAATAGTTACGTTGCCAAAAGTCAGTTGCGCAACCGCCAAATAGACTTTGCCGTCTTTGGTAGTGCTGAGGTACTCACCAGGCAGTGCGCCATTTTTGGCTAACACCTCTTGGTATAAACGCTGTGGTAGGGCAGCTTTTAGCCATTGGTTCAGCTGGTTAGCTTCTACCAGTGCAGGAGCCCCAGAGGCTATAAACTTCTCTATATCGCCTTTGGCACTCGCGCGGTAAGTATTGGCGTGACTGATAAGCTGTTGGTTGAAAGCCTCTAAGGTAGGAGGGAGGGTACCCACATTGTAACCTTGCTCTTTTAGTTGGTGCAAGAAGCGGAATAACGACGCTTCCACCTCTAAGCCTTGGGCAGCCGCAGGGGTAAGACCAACGCCTTTAAAATAGACGATAGCCACCTTTTTATCGGCATTAGCTTTGTGTTTCAGGGTCGTGAAGTTATGCACTATCTTGGCAAACTTCTCTGCGCGGTTTTTGATAGTGTTCAAAAAGTAATAACCGTCTTTGTTTTGCTCTTGGGCAATGACTACGTACGGGTAAAGCGCTCCATCGAGTTCGGGCATTACAATAGTTTGCCCCATAAAGCCACCCGACATACCCATAGGGTCTTTTTCCCAATCTTCTTTCAGTGCTAATACCGATAGACCCGTAAACAGAGGCACATTGTGCGCCTTAGCCCAGTTGGTAAAGGTTTCGGGTTGCCCCATCATCATCTGTCCGTGCGGGAAATACACCACCGCATCGGGGTTGATAGCTTCAAGGAATTCTATGCGTTTGCTCTGTGCCGTAAAGGGGTATACATTAAGCCCCTCGTTTTGTAGGGCGTTAATCATACCGTTTAGGTGCTCTTTGTTGCCCGCAAAAGGTTCGTGCAATCCAGCTACTATAGCTATGCGGGGCGCTCCTTCTTTGTAATAATGGTGCTCGCGTATATAGGCTTCGTAGCTTTTAAGGTCACCAAAAGAGCGTTCGTCATCTAAGTGAAAAAAGATGTTTTCTTTCAGCTCGATAGGGGCACCAGGTTCGGGGGCAAACCATTTTTTATCGATGTATTTGCGTATGTAGCGGGCTAAGTTCTGATAATTATTCTTATTGCCACTCTCTAAGTAGGCGGCTACTTTTTTCAGTTCAGTTTCCGATAGACTACTGATGTCGTTATCCGGATTGGTAACAGCAAAGCTGTGAAAAGGCACACGGTTGGCGGCGGCTACCAGCTGGTTGCGCTGCTCATCGCTTATTTTCAAGCCCATACCCCATACTAATACAAAGTCGTATTTTTTAAGGGTTTCGAGCTTGTCTAACGGCACTTCTTCAAACTTGATAAACTTGTCCTTGTTAGAAAGGGCGATGTTAGAAGCCTGATAACTGATGAAGTTCACCAGTGCGATGCGGGTAGGGCTTATGTATCTACGCCATCCCCAATAACCCCCTAATACTATGATAACGAGGGCTAAAATACTTAAAATCTTTTTTTTCATTATGGTTAGCATTAGACCTTTCAATAGAAGAAAGGCATTTTTGTTTTGAGCCGCAAAGATACGAAATTATTTTGAATTAAAACAAATAAAATATCCTCTTTATAGCTACACTATACAATGGATATAGGAATAAGCCACCTACAGCGAACGATAAGCGAACGATAAGCGAACGATAAGCGAACGATAAGCGAACGATAAGCGAAGGATTAACGTCTGCCAACCTCTCAATGAGTTAATTATTAAAATTTGTTTTAACAGAATATTGTCAGAATATAAGGTGATTTTTTTAGATATTCTCAAAGAAAATGTATTTTAATGAAAATACAGCAAGAAAATAAAGTTTTTATTGCAAAATTTATGCACTCTTCTTTTTTTAGTTGCGAAAAAAATAACAGAAAATATTTTGAAGTAAGCTGAAAATATTTATACCTTTGCGCTGTTGTTAATTAAAATATTTAGAAGATGAAATTGAACAGACTTGTGTACGCACTGTTATTAGCATTAATAGTGCACGGCTTCTCCCTCGCACAAGAGCGAGAAGTAAAGGGAACTGTACGCGACTCTAATGGTTTAGAGATGCTTGGCGTGGCAGTAGTAGTAAAAGGCGAAGGTCACGGTACCGAAACGAACCTTGATGGTAAGTATACCATTAGGGTAGCCGATGGCAAGACCCTCGAGTTTTCGTTCTTAGGTATGAAAACCAAACGCTTCAAAGTAAATGGGCAAAGTAGAATAGATGTGGTGTTAGAGGAAGAAGCTCAAGAAATTGGTGAAGTGGAAGTAGTGGGCTACGTAACGGTGAAGAAAGACCAATACGTGGGTACAGCTGCTACTATTGATAAAGAGTCCCTTAAAAGGAAAAGCGTTTCTAACGTATCTAAGGCTATTGCAGGAGAAGTAGCAGGGGTACGTGTTATTAACTCTTCTGGGCAACCAGGTACTGCAGCTACTATACGTGTGCGTGGGTTTGGTTCAGTAAATGGTAACCGCGACCCTTTGTATGTGGTAGATGGGGTACCTTATGAAGGGGCTGTATCTTCAATCAACCCTGATGATATTGAGAGTATGGTGGTGCTCAAAGACGCTACTTCTACTTCAGTATACGGCTCACGCGGGGCTAATGGGGTGGTACTCATCACTACTAAAAAAGGACGTGTTGATACATCACGCATACAAGTAGAATCAAAAATAGGGTTTAATATGCGTTTATTGCCTCGTTATGAAACGATTACAAGTCCTGAGCGCTATGTAGAGCTCGGATGGGAAGCTTTGCGTCAAAGTGGGGCACTAACACAAGCTAAAAACCCAGCAGCTTTTACAAGAGCGGGTTATGCTAGTCCAGCTGATTATGCTAGCAAAAATTTATTTGGCAAATTAGGTATTGCTCCTAAATATAATATGTGGAATGTAGCAGGGGCTAACCTTATAAACCCTGCTACTGGTAAGGTAAACGATGGGGTAACCCGCAAATACGACCCAGAAGATTGGGGTGACTACGCTTTCCAAACAGCCGTGCGCAGCGAGTACAATGTAAGTATGAGCGGGGGTAGTGGCAAAACTACTTACTATACAGGTTTTGGTTACCTTAAAGATGATGGATATGCTATCAATTCTGGTTTTGAGCGTTATACAGGTCGCCTTAACTTGGGTTATCAGCCTAAAAACTGGCTTAAAGGTGAGTTTAACTTAAGCTATGTGCATACTAAAACGAAAGCTAACGGACAGTCGGAAAACTCTGATAGCTTGTTCTGGTTTACTGATAACATTCCTTCTATCTATCCGTTATTCTTGCGCGATAGCAATGGTGATAAAGTAGATGAGCCTTATTACGGAGGGTATCAATACGATTTTGGTCAGGGGCGTGGTTTTGGGGCACTTACCAATGCCGTAGCACAAGCTACCTATGACCAGAAAAACAGAACCCGCAATAACGTGCTTGGTAATGTTTTCCTTCGTGCTGATATAGTAAAAGGGCTTACTTTCGAAACTCGTTTGGGGGGTGAGTATTATAATAATGCTTTTAACAACTATACTAACCCTTACTATGGTAGTTCTGCTTCAGAAAAAGGTTCTCTTACCAAAAACCGATATGAATTGCTTAACTACACTTTCTTGCAAATGTTGCGCTATACCCAACAATTTGGCAAACACAATCTACAAGCCTTTGTAGCACACGAAAGTACTACTTACGATTATTATACATTCAGTGGTAGTAAGAGTGGTTTGGTTGACCCTAAAGGTACAGAGCTCGAAAACGCTATCAAATTAAATAGTTTGACTTCTTATATCTATAACTATCGTTTGGAAAGTTATTTCAGCCAGCTACTATACGATTACGAGGGCAAATACTTGTTCTCAGGTTCGTTGCGCCGCGATGGTACTTCACGTTTCTTAAACAACAAATGGGGTACTTTTGCTTCAGCAGGTTTAGGCTGGGTAGTGAGCAAGGAAAACTTTTTGAAAGAGAAAGAATGGTTGCCTTACTTCAAACTCAAAACCAGTTATGGTACTGTAGGCGACCAAGAGGTAGGTAGTGGCAATGCCTCTTACTACTCAGGTTATGATGTGTACGATTTGGGCAACTTTATGGGCTTGCCTTCGGCAGTGTTCAACCGTATAGGCTACCCCGACCTTACTTGGGAAAACGCTAAAATATTCCAAGTAGGGGCTGAGTTTACTTTCCTAAAATCACGTGCTATCGAGTTGCAATTAGATTATTACCACAAAACTACCGATAATTTGGTATTCGACAGCCGTTTAGCACCTTCTAGTGGTAATGGTCTTTGGAAAGTAAACGATGGTAAATTGGTGAACAGTGGTTTTGAGTTTAACTTACAAACACACATAGTAAACACCCAAAATTGGCGTGTAGATGTAGGGGTAAATGGTGAATTGCTCAGCAACAAGCTAACCCAAATGCCTTATGACAAATCGATAAAAGGTGAAAAGATCATTGATATATCAGGTATCTTTGGTAGAAGCAAAGGGCACTCGCTCTATGATATTTACACACGTGAATACCGTGGGGTAAACAGCCAAACAGGGGCTGCCCAATGGACAATGCACTATGCCGATAATAACAACAATGGTACCTATGACAATGGTGACGAGGCTATAGCTTCATTGCACGAATACCAAGCCAAAAATCCTAACGCTAATATAAAAGAAAAGCTAACAGAAAACTATAACCAAGCTACCCAAAAATATATAGGCAAAAGTGCTATACCCGATGTACGTGGTGCCTTTAATTTCAATGTAGGATACAAAGGGCTTTCACTTAGTGCGCAGTTATTGTACAGCTTAGGAGGTTATGCTTACGATGGGGTATACGCAAACTTGATGGGTAATGAGAAAATAGGAAGTAATAACTGGCATAAAGACATAGAAAATCACTGGAAACAAGCAGGTGACGCTACTGATGTGCCAAGATTGACATCAAACTACGGCAATGATGGTCAGGCTAACAGTTCTTCATCACGTTTCTTAACTAAAACAGATTACTTAGCACTTAATAATGTTACCTTGGCTTATAGCTTAGATAAAAAGGTATGTCATACTATAGGGTTTGAAGGTTTAACCTTTACCTTAGCTGGTGATAACTTATGGTTGGCTACAGCTCGTAAAGGCTTTAATCCTACCACTTCAGAATCAGGTAATTCTGATCGTTATACTTATTCACCTTTATCTACTTTTACTTTAGGGGTAAAAGCAACTTTTTAAACAGAATGCACTATGAAAAAGATATTAACATTTAGTATATTATCGGCAGTAGCTTTCAATCTTACTGCTTGTAAAGACGATTTTCTCAACACCTCACCTACAGCGGTAGTATCTACAGCCCCTGCTGATGTACGCCTCAATGGTTTGTACCTTATGACCTACCAATCGGGTACAGGAGGAACTACAGGGCAGACTGACTTTGGCCAAAAAAACGTAGATATTTGTACCGATATGCTCTGCGGTGATATGGCGCTGTTAGCAACAAATTATGGTCAGTATAAAGATGTTGCCAATTTAAAAGCAACTCAACAGTCAAGTAATAATTATAACTATATTCCTTGGCGTTATTACTATCGTTTGATATACGAGGCTAACAAGTCAATAGCCGAGTTGGCAAGCCCTAAGAACAATAGCGAGAAGTATACTTTGGCACAGTTTCGTGCACTACGTGGTTATGCTTATTTTTATCTAATGCAGATATTCACCACTAAGTACGAACCAGATTCAAGAACTAACTCTATACCTCTCTACACTACCGCTGATATAACTAGCAAACCGAGAGTAAAACAATCAGAAGTGTATGCCCAAATAATAAGCGATTTAGAATTTGCAGTTACTAACCTTGCTGGGTTTACACGTAGCAAAAAAGGTATGATTGATAAATATGTAGCCGAAGGCTTGCTTACTTATGTATACGCTGCTATGGGCAACAACCAAAAAGTAGCCGAGTTAGCACAAGATATCGTCAATAATAGTGGCTATCCACTTACTACTCGCGAACAAACAGTATACGATGAAACTACTAAGAAAGGTGGCGGTTTTAATGATGTTGAAACTAAAAGCTGGATGTGGGGGGTTGACCTTATCTCTGAAAACGATTTTTCCTTAGATTCTTGGTGGGGTATGATGGATGTCTACACTTATAGTTATGCTTGGGCTGGAGATGGTAAGGCTATGGACGACAAACTATATGCCCAAATACGTACTAATGACCTTCGCAAAAAGCAATTTACCACAGTTGATGATGCAGAATTGCTGCCTGCAAATAAGTTTTTTGCTCCGGACAGAACTATTGGAGGACAAAGAAAAGTAGTGACTGATTATGTATATATGCGAGTAGATGAGTTTTACTTATTAGCAGCGGAAGCCTTGGCTAAGTTAGGGCAAGATGCACAGGCTAAAACTATCTATAAAAGGCTTCTAACACAGCGTTACCCTGAGGCAACTGCTACTACTGATATAGCCTATGTAGATGCACTTACTAATGCACAGTTGCAAGACGATATCTACCTCAATACTCGTATAGAGTTATGGGGTGAAGGCAAAAGTTACTTTGCTATGAAGCGCAACCACAAAACAATAGAAAGAGGTAGTAACCACGTAGAGGAAAAGAATACAACTTTTAGCTACGACAATCCACGCCTTACCTTTGCTATTCCTCAGAATGAAAGTATTAATAACCTAAATTTGTAAAAGATTCTATATACACAACCAAGAACTGCCCCCCATAAAGGGGCAGTTTTTTATTTAGGGTAATTTGCCAATTGCTAATTGTTTTGTACCTTTGCCAAAAATACAGAACAATCACTGTTAAAACCTATAAGATGAATACAATAAATATAGACCCTATCGTTTTGGAGAAAGCACAGCGCTATGCTCAAGAAAATGACTTAGACCTTTCAAACTATATAGAAAAACAACTTAAAAGCCTCTATATTCAAGAAGAACTCTTTGGTAAAAAAAGAAGAACTCAAGACCTTGATGCACTATTAGATAGTATCACAGGAGTATTACCAGAAATGACTGATGAAGAGGTTAGAGAAGAGTGTGCTAACTATATTGAGGAAAAATATCTCGCATTAGGATGAAAAAAGTATTTATAGACACCAATGTTTTATTGGATTTGATAATGAAGAGGCGTGGTTTTTATCAAGATGCCAAGAGATTATTTGATTATTGTGAGCAAAAAAATATAAAAATCTATACATCGGCCATTTCTATTGCTACGATAAATTATTTGCTGTTGAAATCATATAGAAAAGAAGAAGTGAAAAGATTACTAGAGGTTATTTATGATATTACAGAAATTCTTCCTTTTTATAAAGAAATAATCTTTAAAGCTCATTTTTCTAAATTTAAAGACTTAGAAGATGGGTTTCAGTATTTTACTGCAAAAGAAAATAATATTAAGGTGATTATAACACGAAATCAGAAAGATTTTGAAGTAGATGATTTGTCTGTTGTAACCCCTAAACAGTTTTTAGCGCTTTAACCCCTAACATCTAATACAAAAGTGGAAAACATACAAACTATAAAGCAGCGATTTGGTATTATTGGCAATGACCCTAAGCTAAATCGCGCCCTCGAAAAAGCGGCTCAAGTAGCCCCTACTGATATTTCGGTATTAGTAACCGGCGAAAGCGGTGTGGGTAAAGAGGCTATCCCTAAGATTATCCACTCGCTATCACTCAGAAAGCACGGCAAATATATAGCGGTAAACTGTGGTGCCATTCCCGAAGGTACTATCGACTCCGAGCTTTTTGGTCACGAAAAAGGGGCTTTTACAGGAGCGACTGCCACCCGTAATGGCTATTTTGAAGAGGCTGATGGTGGCACTATATTCCTCGATGAGGTAGGCGAGTTGCCCCTTACTACTCAAGTGCGACTGCTGCGCGTGCTTGAGAATGGTGAGTTTATAAAAGTAGGTTCTTCAGTAGTGCAGAAAACCAATGTGCGCATAGTAGCCGCTACGAATGTCAATATGCAAGAGGCTATTAAGAAAGGACGTTTTCGTGAGGATTTATATTATCGTCTTAGCACTGTAGAAATACACCTGCCGGCTCTGCGCGAGCGCAAGGATGATGTGCATTTGCTTTTCCGCAAGTTTGCTTCAGACTTTGCTAATAAGTATAAGATGCCGCCTATTAGGCTTACTGATGATGCGGTGCAGCTATTAGTAAACTATCGTTGGAGCGGCAACATACGTCAGCTGCGCAACGTGGCGGAACAAATATCGGTATTAGAGCAGAAGCGCGATATCAGTGCCGCGATACTGCGCACTTACCTGCCTGATGAGGGGGCGCAACTGCCTTCAGTAGTGCCGCAGCACAATAGGGCAGAAACAGACTTTAGTAACGAACGCGAACTGCTCTACAAGGTGCTTTTCGATATGAAAAGCGACTTAAACGACCTGAAGAAACTCACCCTTGAGTTGTTAGAAAACGGCAATTCGGCACAAGTGCAGCAAGACAATCAGGTACTTATACATCGTATCTATGGCGACCCTAATAAGATGAAAGACCCTACACCATCGCCTTATACGGTGATACCCGTACAGCCGATTGATAAAGAACCGCTCATCCACGAGGATAGTTATGATTATGAAGAGGCGGCTGAAGAGGAGCGTTTTTCGCTTCAAGATCAGGAGCGTGAGATGATTATCAAACTATTAGAGCGCAATGACGGCAAACGCAAAGAGACTGCTAAAGCCTTAGGCATTTCCGAACGCACTCTCTATCGCAAAATAAAGCAGTACAATCTTGATAATTAGTAAATTACTATGAAAAAAGTGTTATTCTTTTTACTTCTCTTGGCTTGTAATAGGGGCTATACGCAGCTTTCTGTAGTAACAGGCTACGACTACATTGGTAGGAATACCTTTCATACAGGGCTTGCTGCCGATATCGATATTTCTGACCACTGGGGGGCTCTCCTCACCACTGGAGTGCATCTTACTGGCTATGAAGGGAGTACGCGAGGTATCTTTGAAGCTACAGGGGCTATAAGCTATAATAGAATATTCGCAGGAGCTACTTGTACCCCTTATTCGGTTATCCCTAAAATAGGAGTGGGGCAAAAAGACCTTTATTTATATGTAGGGTATGCAATTCCTACCAAAGACCATTCGCCTTTAGATAAAGGTGTGGCGGTAGGGATAAATATAAACCCGCTCTATATACTGATGTTGCCCCTCGCGCTAATTATTGGTGATCCACTAAAATAAATTAGCCTATTAACTCATCAATAAATTATTAATATGAAATCATATAAAATAGGTATTATAGGGCTCGGTTATGTGGGTTTCCCCTTAGCGTGTTTGTTTGCCAAAAAATATCCTACGGTGGGCTATGACCCTTATCAGGAGCGAGTGGCACGTTTGTCTGAGGGGGTAGATGTTACTAACGAAATTAGTACGAAGGTGATACAAGCGCGCCTGAGTACCCATCTGCGCTGTACCGCTACCCCTGATGAGCTGCGCGACTGCAATGTGTATATAGTGGCGGTACCTACCCCTATAGACCTCTATCAGCAACCTGATCTTACGGCTTTGCGCGAAGCAAGTAGTACAGTGGGCAGCTTGCTAAAGCAGGGCGATATCGTTATTTACGAATCGACTGTTTACCCTGGGGTTACCGAAGAGGTATGCGTGCCTATACTCGAACAGACGGCTGGGCTCACCTTTAACAGAGATTTCTATGTAGGCTACTCGCCAGAGCGTATCAACCCTGGTGATAAGCAACACACGGTAGAGAATATCTGCAAAATAACCTCAGGCTCTACTCCTGAAATAGCCAGAGAAATAGATGCTCTCTATAACTCGGTGCTCACAGGAGGAACTTACCTCGCTTCGTCTATCAAAGTAGCCGAAGCAGCCAAAGTGATAGAGAATGCTCAACGCGATGTGAATATCGCTTTTATGAACGAGATAGCTAAGATTTTCAATATTTTAGACATCGATACGAATGCAGTAATAGATGCTGCCAGCAGTAAGTGGAACTTTTTGCCTTTCCGCCCAGGGTTGGTAGGGGGGCATTGTATAGGGGTAGACCCTTACTACCTTATTCAGAAAGCAAAGTTACACGGAGTGTCGCCTCGCCTGATGATGGAAGCCCGCAAAACTAACGACTCGATGGGGGGCTATATAGCTTACCAGATTATCAATCAGTTGTGTTTGCGTGGCTTACCAGTGAAGGATAGCAGAGTGTTGTTGCTGGGTTTTACCTTCAAAGAAAACTGTCCTGATACACGCAATACTAAGGTGGTAGACATCTACCGCACGCTGCAACATTTTACTGATAACATCACCGTATACGACCCCTTTGCTAATGCCGAGCGTGTAGCTGAAGAATATGGTTTGACACTTACCACCGAGTCGGCACAACTCCCTACAGATAATGATGTGGTAGTACTCTGCGTACCTCACCAATGTATTCTGCAAATGGATATCTATCAATACCTCAAACCCGAAGGTATTATCTATGATGTGAAAGGCAAGTTGCCTCTTTCTGAGCGCATCTATAGGCTTTAATAATTGAAAATTGGCATACTTTTTGATTGTTTCTAAAAAGGATAGAAAAACTATTTGATAATGAAAAGAATAGTGTGGTGTATGACCCTTATAGCTGCGATAGTAGCAGGTTGTGGTAATAGTAAGAATGCGGTCGCTTATAGTGTGGCTCAGAATTATTTTGTGAATAATACTTTTGAAAATAAAGAAGTAGAAACTCTCAAGATAGACAGCCAAGAGGAATTTGATCGCATTTTTGGAATGGCAACAACGATGGCGAGCAAGCCTACCGCTATCAATTTTAAAACTCAAAGTGTGTTGGCTATCATAGCGCCAGCCAGCGAAAAAGAAACCACCATCCGTATTCGTGCTCTCGAAACCACCCTTACGAATGGTATTTTGGTAAAATATACAGTAGAAAAAGGTAAAGATTTGGGGTATACCGCCCAAGCAGCACAGATATTATTGGTGAATAAAACCGATAAAGAAGTGCAATTTGCCGACTACTATTAGTGCTAAAAAAGAGAAATCGCTATTATATTACATATTTTAAAAGGTGTACAATAAAAGGTTGTACACCTTTTTTTAATTTATAATTCTAAAATCATCATTCAATATTCAAAATTCTTTTGTATCTTTGCACCCGAAATGAAGTGTTATGAAAGTACTTAGGCTATCGGTAGACGATTATTGCGATTATCACCTCATCGCAGTTTATACTCATTTACAGGACTATAAGCTAGCGTATTACCTCAATAAAGTACTTAAGCTGCACTTGTGTAGAGAGCATGAAAAACCTTGTTTATACTGTCCTCATACACAAAACACGTATCCTTATTACCGATGGGAAGACACTCTTTTGCGCGTCACTTGGCATTGTATTGCTAACAAACTAAGTGGTAGTCAGCAGTTAGATGAGGGATTCTTTAGCACAACTAACACTGTGCACTACCTTATAGATAAGCTAAAAAAAGTAGATTTCTTTTTGAAAATAGATACAGAAGGCTTGTTTAATGCCCAGCAAATTATTGCTAAGATACAGCAAATACCAGCGACTAACGCTCATATCGTTGCACTCAATACGTTGAATATAAAACATAAATTGCTTTTTCAAGAATGCTAAACACTAAAAAAACAAAAATAGTAGCAACCTTAGGCCCTGCTACCGAAGACCCCCAAGTAATCAAAGATATGATGGCTGCAGGGGTGAATGTATTCCGCATCAATTTCTCTCACGCCGATTATGACGATGTACGTACTCGCGTAGAGATGATTCGCAAGATAAACCAAGAACACGGTTTTCATACGGCTATCCTTGCTGACCTACAAGGCCCTAAACTCCGTGTAGGCGTAATGGAAGACGATATAATAGTAGCTCCAGGCGACCATATTACTTTTGTAACCGGAGAACCCTTTGTAGGCACAAAAGAACGCGTGTATATGAACTACAAAGAGTTCCCTACCGATGTAAACCCAGGTGAGCGTATCCTTTTAGATGACGGTAAACTTATCTTTGAGGTTGTATCGACTAACCGCGAAGACGAAGTAATGGCTATAGTAGTACAAGGGGGACCTCTCAAATCGAAAAAAGGGGTGAACTTGCCTAATACTAAAGTATCATTGCCAGCTCTTACTGAGAAAGACATACGCGATGCTCTCTTTGCAATTACCCAAGATGTAGATTGGTTTGCGCTTTCGTTTGTTAGAAATCCTGAAGATATACAAGACCTTAAAGACCTGATAGAAGAGAATGCAGGTCATAAAATACCTATCATCGCTAAGATAGAAAAACCAGAAGCATTAGTAAATATCGATAAGATTATGGCTAATTGCGATGGTATAATGGTAGCTCGTGGTGACCTTGGGGTAGAAATACCAGCTGAAGAAGTGCCGCTTATACAAAAAGAGTTAGTACGCAAGGCTAAGTCGCATCATATACCAGTAATCATTGCTACTCAGATGATGGAAAGTATGATTTCTAGCCTTACACCTACACGTGCTGAGGTGAATGACGTAGGAAACTCTGTACTCGATGGTGCCGATGCAGTGATGCTCTCAGGCGAGACCTCTGTAGGTAAATACCCAGTACAAGTAATTCAGCAGATGAGCAGAATTATTAAGAGTGTAGAGGATTCAGATCTTATACAAGTACCTCTTGAAACACCTTTTATCCGTTCGTTGCGCTACGTTACTAACACTATCTGTTTCCATGCAGCTAAGATGGCAAATGATACCAATGCCAAAGTAATAACTTCGCTAACTAATAGTGGTTATGCGGCATTCCGTATTTCGTCATACCGTCCTAATTCACACATACTTATCTTTACTTCAAATAAGCGCTTGCTCACTCAGTTAAACCTTTTGTGGGGAGTTACTACTTTCTATTATGATCGTTTTGTCTCTACTGACGAGCTTATAGAAGATATTAACCATATAGCCAACGAAAAAGGCTATGTAGATATGGGTGATATAATGATAAGTCTCGTATCCATGCCAATGCAAGGCAAAGGAATGGTAAATACTCTACGTGTATCAGAAATCGACTCTTGTGCAGTTAATTTTGAGAAAAAAGGAAGAAGATAATTCACAAAAATAAACAATAAAGGCTGTCTATTAATTAGGCAGCCTTTTTATTTTGCTAATAGTATAAACAAAAAAATAACGCCCCAAAAAGGCGTTATTTTTTTATTCAGGGTGGAATATGGGGCTCGAACCCACGACCTTCGGAACCACAATCCGACGCTCTAACCAACTGAGCTAAGACCACCATCTATGTTTTTCGAGTGCAAAAGTACAGCTTTTCAGTATATCTACCAAATTTTTTACTAATTATTTTTTATAATAGCATTTAAAACGCTGATTGTCAGTTGTTAGTTATTAGAACTAAACCTTAACACCTACCTCCTCTTAAGCACCGCTACTGCTAAAAATACTACCAATGATGGCAACACCCATTCCAAATCATACGCCGCTAAGGGTAGCTGTTTTTTAAGTTCATACAACCCTCCCAAAGGCAACTTCAGATTGTTACACGTATCGATGAGCGATAGCAGTGCAGTCATCAGCACACTCGCTATATAAGGCGCAGGCGTTTGTACCCAATTGCTAAAAACCAATACACATAAGATAATCGTAAACACTATCGGATAGATAAACACCAATATATGTCCCGCATAGGCTATGATACTATCCACACTATTCACCGACAGAACTACCGCTATAAGCGTACACAGCACCGCCCCCATTTTATAAGACAAACGCCCTTTGGTAAATTCCTCAAAAAACGAACTTACAGCCGAGATAAGCGCAATCGCAGTCGTCAAACACGCAAAGCCAATAGCAGCAGCTACCGCCATTGTGCCCCAATACCCTAATACAGAGTGCGATATGTGCAATAACAGCTTCGTGCGCGTACTTCCCTCATTCAGAGGATACCCCGAGGTCGCCCCTAAGTAAATCAACCCTCCATAAATGAAAAGCAAACACAAGGTCGATACAACCCCTGACAGTAGCGTCATTTTAGTGCGCTCTGCAGGCGAACTAAACCCTTTATTCACCACCGCCGCTATGATGATACTTGCAAAAATCACCGAGGCAAGCACATCCATTGTTTGGTAACCCTCCGTGAAGCCCAACACAAAACTTTCCGTAGCCGTCATTTGGGTAGGCTCAATGGCAGCAGTAGGGTATAGCACCCCAAATATGATGAGCAAAAACAAGACAAACAACAAGAATGGCGTCAGAAACCTACCTATAATATCTACTATTTTAGTTTTTGAAATCGATAGAATAAGAGCAGTGCCGAAGAAAAGAATAGAAAACCAAATCGGCGAAAAGTCGGGTAACAGAGGGTGTATCCCTATCTCAAAAGTAGTTGCTCCCGTGCGTGGTAAGGCTACCAGCGGACCTATACATAATATAATGAGCAGCGTCAGCAGTTTCACAAGGGTAGGGTGCAACAGCAGCCCTAAATCGGTAAACTGCTTCCCCACTTTAGCCACCATCAACACCCCTAAAAAAGGCGCGAGTATAGCAGTGATAAAAAGCCCGATGAGCGCCCAATGCCATTCATACCCCACTCTTATCCCTATAAAAGGCGGAAAAATAAGATTACCAGCCCCAAAGAACATAGCAAAAAGAGCAAAACCCACAGTAGTAACCGTAGTCCATTTATGTTTAGATAGATGCTTCATAACCTCAAACTGATAAAATAAGCGCAAAAAAAATAAAAAAAATAGAATAAAACAAACTTTATACAATAATTAACACTAAGTAAATCAACAAATCGACAAATTTGCTAATCAACAAATTATTTTTCGTATTTTTGCCTCCGAAACAAAATAAAAACTAATACCGATGCGAACCTTAGTAATAGGCGATATACACGGGGCAATCAAAGCCCTCATACAAGTCCTTGAGCGTGCCGACATTCAGTCCACCGACCATCTTATCTTTCTTGGCGACTATGCCGATGGCTGGAGTCAGACCCCCGAAGTCCTCGATTTTCTCATCTCCTACCAGCACCAGCAGCGCTGCCTCTTCTTGCGCGGCAACCACGATGCCCTTTGCTACGATTTCCTACAGGGAAAGAATATGGATACCCTCTGGCGATTACACGGCGGAAAGGCAACCGAAAAAGCCTACCAAAACGTTACCGAAACCCGCCGCCAAGCACATTTAGACTTCCTTGCCTCCCTGCAAAATTATCACTTAGACGCTCAAAACCGCCTCTTCTTGCACGCCGGATTTACCAACCTACGCGGCATTGCCTACGAGCACTTCCCCGAAATGTATTATTGGGACAGAACCCTATGGGAGCTCGCCCAGAGTATCAACCTGCCGCCTACCGACCCTCATTACCCCAATCGCCTCAAGCTCTACACACATATTTATATAGGGCATACCCCTACCACTCGCTTAGGAACGGATAAACCATTGTCTTTCAACGGATTAACCAACGTTGATACAGGGGCAGCCTTCAAAGGGCGCATTACCATTATGGACATCGATACCCTACAATACTGGCAAAGCGACCCCGTATACACCCTTTATCCCGATGAAGCCGGACGCAACCAATAACCCCTAAAAATCAATTAAAAATGAAATACCTAATATTTTTATTGCCGCTATTCAGCTTAGCCCAACCCAATATGGCTGATGTACAAGCCATTGAAAAACAGTTAAAAATCGACAAGCGCCACATCGATTGGCATCTTTATACCGAGCAACGCCTCAAGAGCGACACCCTCTACAAGCTCATTGCCTTTCCTCTTACTCGCACAGCCCCTCACGCCGAGCAAGTACAGCACGATGCCTATATAATCCTATATAATACTAATAATCAGAAAGTTGAAAGTACTTATATAGCCGAAAACGAATGGAAAGAAAGTCCAGAGGCACGCATACAAGGCATCGAACTCAATCCTAACGAACAGCTTTTAGGCAAGCGTACTACGGCCTACGAAGTCAAAATCTTCTATTCCAACAACCATCGCACCAGCCCTCGCGCCACCGAGGAATTGTTGTTTTTTGAAAGGAAAGGCAAAAAGCTAAAGAAAATATTCACAGCCCAAGCCTCTTCATATATAGGTGAAATCAATATAGGGCAAATAGGAGCTGCGCAAAGCAACTGCAGTGGCAACATCACCGAAGAACGTAGTACTTTTAGTATTACAGACGAAAAGGAAAGAGGCTATTATATAATAAAGGAGGAAAAAACGACTAAGACCCTTCGTATTGTCACCGACAACACCGGCTTTTGCACCGAGCAACCCACAGGTACGGAACAAACCACCCACTATTGGCATTACAAACGCAAAGCCTACCATCCCGATTAGGAAAAGAAATCCAATACAACTAATATAGGGATGATACAGGAACAATATAGGAACACCGAAGGATAAGCGAAGTACGACTATCTAACAATCGCTTATCCCACCTGTCCCACTTGTCCCAGTCCTCTCAGCCTTCCTAGCCTTCCCAAGCCTCCCATCTGTCCCATAATCGCCTGTGCGGCTCGCACTCCCAGCCCTCTCAAACCTCCCAGCCTTCCTAGCCTTCCTAGCCTTCCCATTTTCCCCCAAAAAACTCCCTCTCTCTAACCCTTGATTTCCAACCACTTAACAACTGCCCTCAAAAAAACTTCAAAAAAAGTTGCTAAAAAATTTGCAGAATTAAAAAAACGCCGTACCTTTGCACCCGCAAATGAGACGATAAGTGCTCTTGCAAGAAGAAACAACACGTACATTGACATAATGTTGTACAGCACAAAATAAGATTTAAAGAATCGAGTGAAACCTGAAGTCAATAACTT
>NZ_QBKG01000011.1 GCF_003054025.1 Capnocytophaga leadbetteri | reverse complement strand
CACGTTGATAGGTTACAGGTGTAACGGTGGTAACATCATAGCCGAGTAATACTAATAACCCGTAGACTTTTCGCGCAGCATTCTTTTTAAGGGAATAGTTAGTTAAATATTTGCTTTTTATCCTAGTGTGTTAATAATATGATAGAGTTAGTAAGTTGTCAGTTATGTTCTAACGACTAACGGCTATGGACTAACGACTAAAGATTTAAGGTGGTTATAGTCAAAGGTCTCACCTCTTACCATTCCGAACAGAGCAGTTAAACCTTTTAGCGCAGATGGTACTACGCAAGTGGGAGAGTATGTCGCCGCCTTCTTATAAAAAGAGCAATTCAGTAATGAATTGCTCTTTTTTTGTTTTAAAAAAACAGAGCGATACCATACTAAACAAAATATCAAAGAACACGTTTTTTAGGCTGCAAAATTGCAGCTATTTTTGTTCTTAAGCAAATAGTTGTCTCTTAATGGAATAAGGTTGTAAAAGCAACTTTAAAAAGAAAAATACAAACTGCGAGCTTGTACTAAAGAGAGAAAAAAGCTACCTGTGGGGTAGCTTTTTTGAGAATAAAGATAGCTTTATTTAGCTGTAATAGAGTTTAAAAAAAGATTCATCTCAGTAATAGCTTGCTCTCTGTTATCTATTGTAATACATTCTATAGAGACTACCTTAGCACGAACAAAAAGCACTACACTACAGCATTTAGTAACTTCACCCGTTATAGGATTAATTGCAGAATAACTTATTTTTCTACCATAATGAGTTCCCTTTTTGATAGGGCTTACCTGTGCAGTATTTCCTGAGGAAGCCATTACTCCTTGAGTATAGTTGTTGAGAAAACTATCTGCTACTTCTTTTTTCTCAGCCTCTGAGAAATTTCTTTCAGCTACTAAGTACTGAGAACGTTGTGGTAGATCTATACTCTGCACCATATAGACTGCATTATCTGTTTGAGCAATATATTGTCGTGCCCCCTGTGCCATACTATATTGTGGATTTTTAGGGAAGGTTACCCAAATACCATTTTCTACTTCTTTTCTCACTTGTGAAAAGAGAGATAAGGAAGTAAATAAAGTGATGATGAGAAGGAGGTTTTTCATTAGAGTAGAATTTAATTGAGTTCAACTTTGTATTCACGACCTCTATCATCCTCAAATGAGGCTGAACCATCACTGATATCTACAGGAGAGAAATGGCTATCGTCTAACCATCCACCATTATTCCAATATATTTTGGTAAGCTCGGCGTCTTCTACTTCTACGTCTAATGTATAAGTAGCTTTGTGTCCTGTATCAGGATTGTAAACTTTTACTTCAGCTTCGTAAGTACCATCAGGATATTCTTCTTCCTCCTTATAGAAAGTGCTTTCTTCATAGCTTTCAGAGCTATCATCATTGTAATAACTCTTTCTTTGATTACAAGCAACCAAAGTTAAAAATATTGCGAGGAGTAAGATTATTCTTTTCATTGCTAATAGTATTCTATATTTCGTTCTATGATTAAATTTTTACTGTGCCCTTGAGATGTTATTGTTTTAGTCATTTCTATCCAATTGCCTTTACTGTCAAACTTGTATTTACAAGTTATGTTTTCTTTTCCGTCCAATACTCCCCCTGCTTCAATTTTTCTAACTAAGTTGCCACTATTATCATACTCATAGGAAATTTCTGTTTTACCAAAAATGAGATCTTGAATTGTGCTTTTTATTTTATTTCCTTTTTGGTCATACGAATTTTCTTCTTTATGGATGATTTCAATTTTCGCAGTGCCATTTTCATCAAAGGAAAAATTACCTTCCTCATCTGTTCCATAAACGAATACATAACGTTCTACTTGATTTCCTTTTTCATCATATCTATAGATATAATAATTATTGGATTTTAATTTTCCATTAGTATTATATAAGTTTTCTTCTGTTATATTACCTTGGAAATCATGTTTATAAACTGATTTTTCTTCGAATTTTCCTTTACTGTCATAAGTGTCTTTGCTTAATAATAATCCTTTACTATCATAATTATAAGTATAAATATTAGACACTCCCCCATTTTTATTATAGGAAATTTCTTTAAGTAATTTTCCTGTCTTGTTAAAAGAGAATTCATTATTAGCAAAGCCTCTTGGAGCTAAATTTCCCTTGTGATATTCACCTGAATATCCTATAGCTTCATAAGGTGTTTCTTTTATGGATTTCACCTTGCCTTTTAAATTCTGTTTATCCCAGTCAGTTTTACTACTTTTGCTCTCACAAGCTACCAAAGCCATGAAGCTCAACAAAAAAAATATTAGTTTCATAAGTGTGTTTTTTAGTAATATTCAAAAATTCTTTTTGTGATAAACTTAGCTATGCCATTTTCATAGATGATTTTCTTTGTCCAATTCCCTTTATCATCATAAATATACTTATAGGAATCTTTTCTAAGAATTCTATTTTCTAAGTTCATATTAAGCACACCCTCAGAACTCAACTCATTTCCATTATTATCATATTGAAAATAAAATACCAACTCATATTTAGAATTGGGTAGATTAACTAACTCTTTTATTTTTCTATTTTGATTATTATACTTGAAAAATCGTTTTTCTTCCAAAGTGTTTTGTTTATAAGAAGCCTCTTCTACTTTATTATTTTTTTGATCGTAGACAAAAAGACTTCTCGTAGTTTCATCTCCGTTAGAAGAGTAGCCAATTTGTTCAATCAAATTGCCTTTATCATCATACTTATAGATTTCTTTCCCTCCAAATATTTCTTTTCCATCATCTTGAAAGAATATTGTTCTTCCTTCTATTTTTTCATTTTTTAAATTGTACTGATACACTTCTTTAGCTGTTTCTTTATCTCCTGCAAAAGTAAGTATCTCTACATTATTCCCTTCTGAATTATATTTGTAAACTGATTTACTTTCAAAATTTATTTTTGTATCGCCTAAATCAACTATATTTAGAGCACGTATTTCACTTTTCTTATTTTGTTCGTTGTAAATTATTTTTTGAGAAGTTTTAATTTCTCCATCTTTTCCAAAAGTATCGAAAGATAATATAAACCCCTGTTCATTAAAACTATAAGATCTATTGCCTTCTAATCTTTCTCCTGCAGTAATCTCGCCAAATTTATCAATAGGTTCATAATGGATAATTTTTAATGATTTAACCTTGTCTTTCAATTCGAGTTCAGTTAGATCATTCTTTATTTTATTTTCTTGTGTGCAAGCTACAACAAAAGGCAAAAAGCACACTATTAAAAATAATATTTTTTTCATTGTTCTTAATTTTATAGGTTATTAGAAAAGGTACAATCATTTCCTTTTGCGTGTTCGGCTAGTATTTTTTCAATAAAATCAGTGTTTGTTATTTCTAATGAAACAGCTATTTTGCTTGCTCCTTGAACATCTTTCGATACCCAAGTTGTATTACTTTCACCATAAGTTAGTGTAGTAAATTCAACAGTTTTTTCCTTAAAGAGTACTTTTCCTTTGCTGTTAAGATACTCAACATATAAATTGTATGTATCACGAGGGATTGTAAAATTTGAGTAATTTTTGTAGGTAATATTCCCTGTAACATATCCATATCCACCTTGAACAGTGTGATTTTCTAAACGAACATTTTGTTCGATTTCTCTTTTAATAATCTCTACTAAACTATAAAACTGAAACTCTTTTTCAGAACAAATTTTAGAGATTTCAACATCATAGTTATCTCCTTTCATACAACCAATCTGTTTGCAATACTTGTAAAGGTTAGAATATACAAACATAGAAAGTCCTTTTGTTTTTGTGATAATGTACTTCCCATTTTCCTTCTTAACTTCAAAAAGCACCTCATTTCCTTGTGCTTTTCCTATTATAGAAATCGTTTTCTCGTTTAGTACAGCATTTAATATTTGAAAATCTTTCAACACCAAAAAACGCCCTTTTAGCTCTTTCATATTAGGATAATATAAAGTCAGTTTTTCTAAATTTCCAAATGTAGTATTACTTGCAAAAATACTTACCACTTCTTTTGCTTTATTGATTTTAGTCTCTTCTGATTCACAAGAAACCAAAGCAAGTAACATACAGATAAACAATACTTTTTTCATTATTATGATATTTATTTTATTTGGTTTAACATTTTACAAACTTTGTCATTGAAGTTTTCACAAGCCTTACGAAGCCAAAATATAGCTTTACTTTTAGACTTTTTAATTCCTTTTCCAAGATAATAGCAAGCAGCTAAGTTATTCTGAGCTTTTGCATCTCCTTGTTCAGTTGTTTTTCTAAGATTATCATTCACTTGTTCATATCCAATATAAACAAATAAAAAAACTTAAAAGGTAAATTAATCTTCTCATATTGTGTTATTTTTAAAATTCGCTTAATGCTCTTTGTCTATTCATTTCCTTGTCAAAAACTTGAATGTAACCGCTGTTGTGGTCATAGTCTGAAGGATTGTTGTAGTCTTTAGAGAAATTTACTCTAAATAGCTCTAAACGGACTTTAGTACCATCCCAAATAGCTCCGTTCATTATTACACCACTGCTGTTAGAAGGTTCGTGCCATTGTTTTCCGTAAGCTTTTTCTAAAATAGATAAAATATTTTGATACTGAGTAATTGTAAACTCATTGTCTTCTCCTACATCTCCAAAAAGCACTTGAATGCTACACAGCTTATTTTTGAAAAATGTTAAAATTACTTCTGTAACAGGCACATTAAAAATAGTTTTTATTGCATTACCAACATAAATATATTTGGAAATATTAGGGTTTTCATTGGCTTTATCTACTTTTGTGATATTTTCATTCTGAGCAGGAGTAGTTCCTAACTTAAAATGCCTAAAACCATTCTTTGCATCTAATTCTCTTACTGATTGAGCTATTGCTATATTTGAAAAAATAAGGCAAAATAAGATAAATACTTTTTTCATATTTTTTAATTAATTTCTTGTTGTTTTATAACCATATCGCTCCATTGTAGTTATCAATTGATTGTATTCAATGGTATTTGAGATTTTATATATATCACTATAGGGTTCTGTATAGTTTTCTATAAGGAAATACATAAATTTTCTATATTCAGGGAAATAAAAACGAGCGACAGAATAAACATTGTTATTTGATAGATAAACCCAATCTGTAATCTCAAAAGTATTTTTTATCTCTGCTCTTTTAAGATTAGGAAAAAATACTTCCATATTGCTAATATTTCCCTCATATACTTTTAAACCTTGCACTACAGTTTGAGAGAAAACTGTTTTAGAGGAAGCTAATGCGATAGCTAAGAATACATACAATACTACTTTTTTCATTGTTCTAAAAAATTAAAAAATCATACCTACTCTGTTACAGGCTTTTCAGTTTCCGCCTTGTTGTTTATATAGGGACATAAAAAAACGCGGTGCATTCCTTTTTTACTTATTACAGAAGCCCGACCAAAGGCTGCACACCAAAGTAAAAAGGAATGCCCACGCTTATAACGTAGGCATTTCCACTTCACTTTCCCGGTGTTGAAAAATTGGTCGTATTTCTGTAATAGGAAAATGTAAAGCGAAACGCTAATATTTTTATGTCTTTATATCACTATATTAATTGCATTTAAATAGTGTTTAAATGTTCTTGGTTGCTTAATTTTGGTGCATAGTTACGATGAATATTTCTAATTGACAAATATTTTAACATTTATTTTTTTACAGGAGTGTGTAAGTTGTTTATTATCAGTGAGAAATAGATGGGAGGTTTGAGAGGGCTGGGAAGGCTGGGAGGTTTGAGACGAGTGGGAGTGCGAGCCGCACCGGCGATTGTGAGACAAGTGGGACAGGTGGAGGGCGAGCAGAAAGGGCGTTTGTAAGATGTTTATTTTTCGCTTATCCTTTGCTAATTTTTCGCTTATCCTTCGCTAATTGTTCGCTCATCCTTCGCTTAACGTTCGGTGAGAGGCTATGTGATCTGGAAGTATAAAATTTGGTATTTATCATTTGTTATTTATAATTATTTTGTACTTTTGTGCGCTGATACTTTTTTAAGTTTTTTTGAATATGCAAAAACCTTTGATTTTAGTAACTAATGATGACGGTATTACTGCTCCTGGTATCCGTTATTTGATAGAGATAATGAATGAATTAGGCGAGGTGGTGGTAGTGGCTCCTGACTCGCCCCAAAGTGGTAAAGGTCACGCGGTAACCTTAGATACGACTATGTATTGCGACCCAATGCCTTCTAAAAACGGTGCAACCCGTGAGTACGCTTGTAGCGGTACGCCTGCTGACTGCGTGAAGATTGCTAAACACGAGGTACTAAACGGACGTATGCCTGACCTCTGTGTGAGTGGTATCAATCACGGGAGTAACGCTTCTATAAATGTGATATATTCGGGTACAATGAGTGCTGCTATCGAAGCTGGAACTGAAGGAATACCCGCTATAGGCTTCTCGCTATTAGACCCAAGTTGGAATGCTGATTTTTCGCAAGCACGTAGCTATATAAAACATATTGCTGAGAAGGTGCTTGCTAATGGCTTGCCTAAGGGTACGGTACTGAATGTGAATATCCCTAATCTTCGCAAAGAAGAAATAAAAGGGGTGAAAATATGTCGTCAGGCACGTTCGAGATGGATTGAGAGCTTTGATAAGCGTGTAAATCCACAAGGAAGAGTATACTACTGGATGACTGGTACTTTTGTAAACCAAGATGAAGGTACTGATACTGACCAATGGGCTCTTGAAAATGGATATATATCGGTAGTGCCTGTGCAGTTTGACCTTACTGCTCATCAACATCTTCAAACACTACAGCAATGGGATTTATAAAAATAAATGAGGATAGGAGAGACCTTATCATTGGTTTTTTAGCAGGATTATTGGCTAATGCGTTGGCTATTTTGGCTTATGTGCTTATTTTTTCGAAGTTCAGCGTTCGCATTACTTTGTTAGATGCTTATTATAAAGGTTATCTGGGGAAACTTATAGCCTTAGGAGGTGCCTTAGACCTTTTGGTGTTTTTCATTTTCTTGAATAGAAATAAGAATGAGAGCGCACGAGGGGTACTTATAGCTTCAACTGTATTGGCATTTGTTATATTATTATTACAATTTACTTAAAAATCAACTATAAATATTATGAGGGTTAGAGAATATTTAGTATTTCTGTATCGTATTTTCTTGGTATATTTCTTTTATGCTATAGCACGTGGCTTGTTTATCTATTTTAATCACGATGTGATGGGTGATTATAGCGCTATTGACCTTTTCTACTATGGTCTGGCGTTTGATAACTGTGCTATAATGTATATCAATTTACTGTTTATACTGCTTAGTTTGTTGCCTTTGTGGGTAAATACGCATCCGAAATTTCAGAAAGTGGTCTTTTGGGCGTATTTTATTCCTAATACGATAGCTTACACCACTAATTTTATCGATATGGTGTATTATCCATTCAGTAAATCGCGTCTTACTTCGGCTTCTTTTGCGGTTATTGAGCACGAACAGAACAAAGCGACCTTATTTTTTACTTTCTTGGTAGATTATTGGTATATGTTTGTCGGTTTTATTTTGCTTATTGCTTTATGGGTATTTCTGTATAAGTTAGTGAAAATAAAGCCTGTGAAGGTTGAGAGAAAAGTACCTTACTATGTGTGGTCTGCGGTTTGCTTTTTAGGATTGGGTACACTGATAATGATGGCAATTCGCGGAGGTGGTTTTACTTCGGATACACGTCCTATTAATATGTTGGACGCGAGTAGGCACGTGAATATTACGGCACAGGCAGATGCGATACTCAACACGCCTTTCTGCCTTATACGTAGTATGGGAAAGAATAAAGGTTTTAAAGAATATCATTTGGTAGATGAGGCGTATATAGAAGGAAATATTAAGCCTATTAAGCAGTATAGCCGTGAGGTGGTACAGAAACCTAATGTGGTGTTGTTTATTTTAGAGAGCTTTGGTAAGGAGTATTGGGGCTGTATGAATACTAAGACGCATATTCCTAATTTTGAGAGTTATACTCCTTTCTTAGATTCGCTTGCACAACATTCATTTGTGCTTGATAATGCTTACTGTACAGGGCGGCAATCTATACACGGAATCTCGTCTATGTTGGCAGGTATTCCTTCGTTTCAGGTAGCTTATACTTCTTCGCCCTATGTGAAACAGCCTACTCAATCATTAGTTTCAATAGCTAAAGAGATGGGGTATGACACTTCATTTTTCCACTCGGCTCCTAATGGTTCAATGGGATTTTTAGGTTTTTCTAACATCTTAGGTTTTGACCATTATTACGGTAAAACAGAATATAATAACGACGCTGATGATGATGGACATTGGGGGATATGGGACGAGCCTTTCTTTCAGTATATGTGTAGGACTTATTCTGAGAAAAAGCAGCCTTTCTTTGGTACTATTTTCACGCTTTCGTCACATCATCCTTTTCAGATTCCGAAGAAATATGAAGGAAAATTTCCTGTGGGGCATTTGGAAATTCATAAATGTATAGGTTATACGGATTACGCATTGAAACAGTTTTTTGAATGTGCTAAGAAACAACCTTGGTTTGAGAATACGATTTTTGCTTTCGTAAATGACCACCCTAACCAGATATATTACGATTTGTATAAAGAACCGATTACGGGTATGGGGGCTGCTATAATGTTCTACAGTGCTAATCCTAACTTGGTGCCTACTAAAGTATCTTCGGAAATAGCCCAACAGATAGATATTTACCCCTCATTAGTAGATTTGATGGGTTATCATAAGCCTTTCCGTTCGTGGGGGCGGAGTCTTTTTAGTAATGTAGCAGATGAAACACCACGTGCTTTTATCTCGAATGCGGTGATGTACCAAATGATGCAGGGTAATTATATCTATATTATAGATGAAAATGCTAAAGTTAATGGTATTTATAAGAAAGAAGATGGGGCTTTGAAGGATAATCTACTGGGTAAGGTAGATAATGCTGAAATTCAGAAAGGCATTAAAGACCTTAAGGCTTTTATGCAGGATTATATGGATAGAATTATTAATCATAAATTAGGTGCCAGCGGCACAAGCAAATAAATTAGCAAATGAAAAAGCGCGATGTTTTAAATGATAAACATCGCGCTTTTTATAGTGAATTGCCTTTTGCCCTTATGAGGTTATTCGAGGGTCATTAGGTATTTTTCGGCATCGAGGGCAGCCATACAGCCTGAACCTGCTGCTGTAATAGCTTGGCGGTAACGGGTATCGGCAGCATCGCCCGCTACGAATATGCCCGCTACATTGGTAAGAGAAGTGCCTGGTACATTTTTGATATAACCTACTTCATCAGTGTCAATATAAGGTTTAAATACCTCGGTATTAGGTTTGTGACCTATAGCTACAAAGAAGCCTGTAATAGGGATTTCATTTGTTTCATTAGTTTTATTATTGCGCACCTTAATAGCAGTAACTACTTGTCCGTCACCGATAATTTCTTCTGTTTCGGTATTGAAGAGTACATTTATTTTTTTGTTTTTCAATACGCGCTCTTTCATAATTTGAGAGGCACGGAACTCATCGCGGCGTACGAGCATCGTAACTTTGGCACAGATATTGGCTAAATATAGTGCTTCTTCGCAAGCAGAATCGCCTGCTCCTACGATAGCTACCTCTTGATTGCGGTGGAAAAAGCCATCGCATACGGCACAAGCTGACACACCTCCTCCTATTTGTAGATAGTGTTGCTCAGAAGGTAATCCTAAATATTTAGCAGAAGCCCCTGTAGCAATGATTACTGCATCGGCGTGGAGTTCTTTGTCGTCTACCCATACTTTGTGTGGGCGAGCCGAAAAATCTACCTTAGTCACCAAGCCGTTGCGAATATCAGCCCCAAAGCGTTTAGCCTGTTGCTCTAACTGCATCATCATTTCGCTACCCATTACTCCCTCAGGATAGCCAGGGAAGTTTTCTACTTCGAAAGTAGTAGTAAGTTGTCCGCCAGGTTGTTCGCCTTGGTAAAGCACAGGGTTAAGATTGGCGCGAGAGGCATAAATAGCGGCTGTATAGCCAGCAGGGCCTGATCCTATGATGAGGCATTTTATTTTTTCAATGTTTGCCATATTAGTTTATCTTTTTTTAATTAATGGCGCAAAGATAGTGTATAATTAGCAAATTAACAAATTAGAAGATTTGCAAATTAGAAAATAGGTAAATTTGGCATAATCATTGCTTATGAAAGAGTATGATTAGGAGTAGGGCGATAGAGGTAAAAAGTGCTTTTTGTATACTATTGAAAATCAGTGTTATATGGTTTTGATGATGAAAAAAATGAGTTTTTAGGGTTAAAAAAAAGCTAAAAATGAATGTTATTTCATTTAAAACTCCTATATTTGCGCCTTGCATAGAATAGCGTATGTATAGAATATTATATATCACCGGAATACTATTGATGGTGCAATTGGCATCAGCACAGCGGTATGAAGTAGGGGTATTTTTAGGCGGAAGTAACCCTATATCAGATGTTGGGAGTACTTATTATGTGTATCCTAACCAAGTAGCCTTTGGCGGTCTTTTTAAATGGAATTTTCACCAGAGGATGGCTCTGAGGGTGCAGGTTAATAAATCATCATTGAAAGGTGATGATGCACAGTCGGATATACCAGGTAAGATTAACCGTCAGTTCTCGTTTAAGAGCGACTTGACTGAACTTTCTGTAGGAGCGGAGTTTAATTTCTTCCGTTTTAGAATCAAAAACTTGTTAGATAAGCCAATGGCCCCCTATCTCTACATAGGAGCGGCTGCTTTTTGGCACGACGATTTGTATTTTGAGAAGGCTGTTACTCCGCCAGTAGAGGCTACTGATACTACTAAGTGCACGCTCAGTTATACTTTCCCTGTGATTTTTGGGGTAAAGAAAAAGATAACCATGCGACTTATTTTAGCAGGTGAAGTAGGTTTTAGATACACACTTACTAACAATTTAGATGGTAGCTTACCGAAAGAACGACCTTTTTCATTTGGTAATAAAGCTAGCAATGATTGGTATACATTTACAGGTTTAACTCTTACTTATACGTTTGGAGAAGAGCCTTGCTATTGTAGAAAATAGAGTTTAATATATGGAAATAACAAAATACCCTGAACATTTAGCCATTATAATGGATGGCAATGGACGTTGGGCTAAGAAACAAGGGTTGCTCAGAGCATTAGGACACGAAAAAGGGGCGCAAAGTGTGCGCCAAGTGTTGGAATATTGTGTAGAGCACCACATTCCTTATTTGACACTCTATGCTTTTTCAACAGAAAATTGGAATAGACCCGCATTGGAAGTGAAGGCTCTTATGGAACTATTAGTAAAATTCTTGAGAAAAGAAGCTGATGAGTTAGATAAGAACAATGTGCGGCTGAATATGATAGGTAACTTAGAAAGGTTTCCTGAGAAAGTAAAGAATACACTTGTAGGAGTGATAGACCGTCTGAAGCACAACACGGGTACTACTCTAACCTTGGCTTTGAGTTATGGAGCGCGTGAGGAGTTGCTGACAACAATAAAACGCATAGCTCAGCAAGTGGAGCAACAACAGCTAAAAGTTGATGCTATAAACGAAGATATTATACAACAACATCTATATACGTATGATTTGCCTAATGTAGACTTACTTATCCGCACCAGCGGAGAGTATAGAATTAGCAACTTTCTACTGTGGCAGATAGCATATGCTGAACTTTATTTTACTGATGTACTATGGCCTGATTTTACCAAAAAACATTTGGAAGAAGCCCTCATTAGTTATCAAAATAGAGAGAGACGATTTGGAAAAATTAGCGAACAACTTAAGTAAAACTATGCTGAAAAAGATTTTATTACTAGCATTCATAGCTGTTTGTAGTTTGGTGAATGCTCAAGAGGAAGAAAGAATATCATTAGGACAAGGAAGAAAATATACTATTGGAGGCATTGAAGTAACGGGTGCCAAACGTTATAATGAGCAAACTATTCTTACCACATCAGGATTGAGAGTGGGCGATGAGATAGAGATACCAAGTGAAAAGTTCAGTGCTATCATTCACAAATTGTGGAGCTATAAGTTGTTTAGCGATATTAATATTTACATACAACGAGTAGAGGGGAATAAGGTATTTTTAGAGTTGGCTATCAAAGAGACTCCTTCGCTTATAGATGTGAAAGTGTCGGGGGTTAATCAGAAAAAAGCTGAGACATTGCTTAAAGATGCTGATCTAAAAAAAGGAGTGAAGGTAAATGAGAGTCTTATAGCTAATACTAAGAACTATATTACAAATAAGTATAAAAAAGATGGCTACTTCAACACTAAAGTAACTATTGATACAAAAATAGATACTACTGATGCCAATGGGGTAGATATGCTTATACACATAGATAAAGGTAGTAAGATAAAGATAGATCGTATTACTTTTGAGGGGAATAAAGAATTTGATGCGGCTAAACTACACAAAAAGCTTAAAAAAACTAAGCAAATACGCTTTGGACGTTTTTGGAAACGCTCAAAATATGTGAAGAAAGATTACGATGAGGACTTAGTAGGACTTATTGATTTTTACAAAGAGAAAGGATATAGAGATGCGCGTATAGTGAGTGATACGCTTATCAGAAATAAAAACGGAAATATTGACTTGAAGATAGCGTTAGAGGAGGGAAAACGTTACTATTTTGGAGATATACGCTTCTTAGGTAACTCAGTATATAACGACCGAGTACTCAATCAAGTATTAGGAATAAAGAAAGGAGATGTCTATAATGGTGTATTGTTAAAGAAACGTATACAAGATTCTACTAATCCAGATTCTGAAGATATTTCTAACTTATATCAGAACAGTGGTTATCTTTTTTCGCAAGTGCATCCTGTAGAAACGTCAGTGGTGAATGATACGATTAATTTTGAAGTGCGTATACAAGAAGGTAAACCAGCTTACTTCAATAAGATTTCGGTAGTAGGAAATGAGAAGACTAATGACTATGTGATATATAGAGAGCTTCGTACACGCCCTGGATACCTATATAGTAGAGAGTCGATAATACGTACACTGCGTGAGTTAGGACAAATGCAACTGTTTGATGCACAGAATATGAATCCTGAGTTGAAGAATGCAGACCCTAATGCAGGTACCGTAGATGTAGAGTACAAATTGACAGAGACAGGTTCAAGTCAAGTGCAATTACAGGGAGGTTATGGAGGAGGTTCATTTATTGGAACAGTAGCACTCTCTTTCAATAACTTTTCGATAAAAAATCTTTTCAATCCTAAGGCATATACTCCGGTGCCTATGGGTGATGGACAAGCTCTATCACTTAGTGTGCAAGTAAGTAGATACTACCGCACTTATGGGTTTTCATTCTCTGAGCCTTGGATGGGAGGAGAACGCCCTGTACAGTTTTCGGTATCGTTTAGTAGAACAGAGCAGTTTGGCTATAATTACCGTAGCTATGATGTAGATAAGAGTAAACGTGTATATATAACAGGTGTGAGTGTAGGTTTAGCGAAACGCTTACGTGTACCTGATGATTATTTTCAAATTGCACATAACCTAAGTTATCAGCATTACGACTTACAAGATTACAGCAACTTTGGTGTGTTTACATTTAAAGATGGTCGTTCTAACTCATTTGCTTACACGATTTCTCTATCAAGAAATTCGAGTGGTCCTAACCCCATTTATCCGATGTCGGGTAGTAGCTTCACTATTAGTGCTAAGTTGACACCTCCTTATTCTCTCTTTAATGGAGTAGATTATGGAAAATTATTAGAAGAACGCGCAGAAGCAATAGCAGATAACGATTCGGATAAACTGTCATTAGTAGATCAGAAGCGATTCCGCTGGTTAGAATTTTATAAACTGAAGTTTTCATCAGCTTGGTATACCAATTTATATAGTAAATTTGTATTAAAATTTGGGGCAGACTTTGGTTACTTAGGAGCTTATAACAGCAAACGTGGAGTAGTACCTTTTGAACGATTCTTTATGGGCGGTGATGGATTAGGCTACTACAATATGGATAGCCGTGAGAATATACAAATGCGAGGTTATGAAAACTACGCTCTTTCGTCAGATGACGGAGAGACAGTATACAACAAATACTCTTTAGAGTTGCGTTATCCTATTACTCTTAAGCCTATGGCATCAATTTACGGTTTGCTATTTGCTGAAGGAGGTAATGTATACAATGGCTTAGGCAACTTTAATCCTTTCCAGATAAAACGTTCAGCAGGTTTAGGACTTAGACTCTTTATGCCACAGTTTGGTATGTTGGGTATTGATTTTGGTTATGGTTTTGACAATCCAGCAAATGCTAATACACGCAGCGGTTGGCAAACACACTTTATTTTTGGTCAGCAATTCTAATTTTTGGCACGATATTTTCTATGAAAAAGTTACGAACACTAATTTTGCTACTACTTGCAACAGGGAGTTTAGCATATTCGCAAAAGCCTTCACGAATAGGCTATGTGGATATGGATTACATACTTTCGCACTTAGAAGATTACAAAGTAGCGAGTGAGCAATTTGCGCTTCAGGTAGCACAGTGGGAGGCAGAAATAGAAAAACGTCAGGCCAAAATAGACGCAGAAGAAAAGCAATTGGAAGCTGAGCGAGCACTGCTGACGCCTGAACTTATTAAAGATAAGGAAGAAGAGATAGCCTTGCTAAAGCATAACCTAAACGCTTATAAAGAACAAAAGTTTAATGCTGAAAAAGGTGAATACATATCGCAGAAGTTTATGCTGGCAAAGCCTATACAAGACCAAGTTTTTAACATAGTGCAAGAGATAGGCAAGATGCGCAAATATGACTTTATATTTGAGAAAACTGATGCTACAATGCTTTTTTCGAACGAGCAGCATAACTTGAGCAAGGTAGTACTACGTGCTCTGAAGAAAAAAGATAATGCAGATGATCGGAATAAGGATATGGCAGAACTGCTAAAAGAAAGTTATGATTTTGAGTTCGTAGAAGAACGAGTGAAAAAACGTAAGGAAGCAGAGAAAGCCCGTGAGGAACGCCGTGTGCAGTATGAACAAGAGCGCCTCCGCAAGACAGAAGAGATGAAACAGCAGCGTGAGAACCTAAAAGCGCAGCGTGAAAAAGAGCAAGCAGAGCGCCAACAAAAATTGCAACAAGAGCGTGAAGCACAGAAAGCGCAACGCGAAAAGGAATTGGCAGAACGCCAACAAAAGTTACAACAAGAACGCGAAGCTCTGAAAGCACAACGTGAAAAGGAATTAGCAGAGCGCCAACAAAAATTGCAACAAGAGCGTGAAGCACAGAAAGCACAACGCGAAAAGGAACAAGCTGAAAGAGTGAAAAAACAAATGGAGGCAAAGACACAAACGCCTACAACAAAGTAGTAAAAACTTAATAACTAATATATTAAAACGATGATGAGAAACATTAGAACACTGATGGTAGCAATAGCCTTATTTTTTGGGGCTACAACTATGCTAACTGCCCAAGTAAAAATAGCTCATATTGATGTGCAAAAACTCTTGGAAGAAATGCCTGAAAGAAAATCAATAGAAGCTCAATTGAAGAAATTAGAGCAAGGCTATACAGCCGATATTCAGGCAGCTATAAAAGAACTACAGGCTAGAGCTGATAAATATCAGAAAGAAGCAGCAGCACTTACAGAGGCACAATTGAAAGCACGTGAGACAGAATTTCTAAAAAAATCAGAAGAAATTCAGACAATGGAAAACAACATTCGTCAGTCTCAGCAAACAGCAGCCCAAAACTTGCAAAAGAAGCAACAAGAGTTAGTAGAGCCTTTGCTTAAAAAAGTAAAAAGCTCTATTGAAAAAGTGGCTAAAGCAAAAGGAGTACAATATGTGTTAGACTCAAGTGCAGGTTCAAGTGTGATAGTAGCTTCAGGAGAAGACCTATACAGTAGTGTAAAGAAAGATTTAGGATTTTAAGAATAGGAATAAATTTTTTAGAAAAAGTGTTCATTCTTTGAACACTTTTTTTTATTTTTGCAGTTCCAAAAATACTTTTCAACAATGAAAAATGCTGAGCTTTTGACGGCACCTATAGGTTTATTTGATTCGGGTGTAGGTGGTACTACTATCTGGAAAGAAATTAATGCTTTGATGCCTAATGAAAATACACTTTTTTTGGCAGATAATAAAAATGCTCCTTATGGAGAGAAAACTAAAGAGGAAATAATAGCTCTATGTGATGCTAATACTCAATTTTTGCTCAATCATAACGCAAAAATAATAGTAGTAGCTTGTAATACGGGTACTACTAATGCGATAGCTTATCTTAGAGATAAATATAAACAGGTACCTTTTATCGGTATCGAACCAGCTATTAAGCCTGCAGGGTTGCAGAGTATTACTAAAAAAATAGGAGTATTGGCTACTCGCCGTACCCTCACAAGTGACCTTTTTGCTAAAACAAGTGAGCACTTAAAACAAGAAGAGAAAATAGAAATTATAGAACAGGTAGGAGAGGGATTAGTAGACCTTATAGAAGCAGGACAGATGGAAAGTGCTGAAATGACAGCACTGCTACAAAAATACTTACAACCAATGGTAGCAGAAGACATAGACTACCTTGTGTTAGGATGTACGCACTACCCTTATCTGCTGCCTCAGATACAACGATTTATTCCTGCTTCTATCAAAGTGATTGACTCAGGTTATGCTGTAGCACGGCAGACACGCAATATACTTGCTCAATATCACTTGCTAAATGAAAAGCAGGATTATGTAGGGACTCATAAGTGGGTAACCAATGGTAATCTGGAGATATTGAAACAGTTTGCAGCATATAAAGACGAAAAAAAACACTCTATCGAAGTTTTAAAATTTGATAGAGTGTAAGATAAAAAAAGATTATTTGCTTTATTTTTTAAGGATTTTGATGTAATAAGTTTTACCTTCTTTGTTGTCAAGCTTTCTGTCGCGTAACCAAGGGTTATATATCTTCAAATCCTTGTAAGTAATATTATATGTTTTTGCAAAATCAGTTAGATTTTCAATAGTAGAGTCTACCATAACATTGTAAGTAGGTAATTCATTGTATAGGTGCTTCTTCTCAAAGATAAAACCATACTTTTTAGGGTGTTTCATAATTTCTTTTACTGCTAAAATACGAAATACATAGCGAGAAGTTTCAGTATTTAGCCATAAGTCATAGTAATTATTAGTCTGCTGAAAAGAGGTTTGTTTGTTCATACCAGCTATGCCAGCGTTATAAGCTGCAGCTGCCATCGTCCAACTTCCAGTGCTACGTTTTGCTTTTTTGAAATAGTCGCAAGCAGCTTGGGTTGCTTTTTCTATATGGTAACGTTCATCTACTTGGTCAGTTACTTCTAAACCGTACTCTTGAGCGGCTGCTTTCATAAACTGCCAAAAGCCACTAGCTCCAGAGGGTGAAACAGCATTGGTTAGTCCACTCTCAATAATAGCTAAATACTTAAAATCATCGGGAATATTATTGCGTTTGAGGATAGGTTCGATAATAGGAAAATACTTATTAGCTCGCTTTAGAAGTAGCAATCCATTAGACTGCCAATAAGTATTGACGAGGAACTCTCTATCTAATCGTTCGTAAACATCGGGGTCTTCAATGGGAACTCTTTCACCAGCAAAATCTAAATTCTCGGGTAAATCAATGGCATAGACTTTGTAACTGCTAAATGTCTCTTCACTCATAGGAGACACTTCACTATCGGGGGAAGTAGTAGCTACCTCGGCTTCTACTTGTTCGTAAATGTTGCGTTCTTCTTTTTTTACAGACATAGCATTGACAAGAAAGCCAGAAGTAAGTATAACTCCACCGCCTATTAATAGATGTTGTATTGAAGGTTTCATTTTTATTATTGTTTATTGCTGCAAAGATAATAAAAAAAATTGAGTAGCAAATTTTCTTTTTTTATTCTTACTTTTTTACTACTTTTGCACTCTCAAAATTTATATTTTTTTAACTCTTACTTATGAAAAGAATTATTTTATCTATTATCGCCTTTTTACTTGTGGGCTATGCATTTTCGCAAACAGATACTTCGGGCAGAACCCTTTATCGCGCTACTGCTGAAAAGAAAACAGCATTGAAGCATACTAAACTAAAGGTGAGTTTTAATTTTGACAATCAGACACTTAATGGGGAAGAATGGCTGACTGCCGCTCCTTATTTTTATCCGACAGATAGTTTGATTCTCAATGCTAAATCGATGTTGATACACACTGTAGCGATAGATAATAAAGGCAAGCAGCAGCCTCTTACTTATCAATATAAAGAAGATTTGCTGAAAATAAAATTAGATAAAACTTATCAGAAAGATGAGGATTATACTATCTACATTAAATATACAGCACAGCCTGAAAAAGTACTTGATAAGGGCTCTCTTGCAATAACAGATACTAAAGGATTGTATTTTATTAATCCAAAAGGAGAAGCTGATAAGCCAATGCGTCAGATATGGACACAAGGAGAGAGTGAAGCTTCTTCTTGTTGGTTTCCTACTATAGACCGTCCTAACCAGAAGACTACACAAGAAATAGAGATGATAGTGCCAGACAGCTTTGTGACCCTTTCTAATGGAGTACTTAAAAATTCAGTAAAGAACAATGGTATGCGTACAGATCATTGGGTGATGGACAAACCACACGCACCTTATCTATTCTTTATGGGAGCAGGAGAATTTGCAGTAGTGAAAGATACGCCTTGGCGCGGAAATATACCCATAGAGTATTATGTAGAAAAACCATATGAATCAGTAGCTAAGAAAATATTTGGTAACACTTCAGAGATGATAACCTTTTTCTCAGAGCGATTTGGATATGATTTCCCCTGGCAGAAGTATGCACAAATGGTGGTACGTGAATTTGTAAGTGGAGCAATGGAAAACACAACAGCCGTAAGCCATGCAGAGACAGCTTATCAGACAGCAGAAGATTTAGAAGACCAAAATCATTGGGAGCCTATTATAGCACACGAGTTGGCGCATCATTGGTTTGGAGACTTGGTGACTACAGAAAGTTGGGCAAACCTTACAGTGAATGAGTCATTTGCTAACTATTCAGAATATCTTTGGCTTGATTATAAATATGGAAGAGATGTAGCAGATGAACATTTATTGAATAATATGCGTCAATATCAGCATCGTCCTACTGATTTTAGCAAAGATTTAGTACGATTTGGATATGATCGCCAAGATGATATGTTTGATTTGGTATCTTATAATAAAGGAGGAGCTATCCTTAATATGCTGCGTGATTATTTAGGAGATGAGGCGTTTTTTGCAGGAGTTGCAGATTATTTGAAAACTAATGCTTATGGTACTGGAGAAGCTCACCAATTGCGACTTTCATTAGAAAAAATAAGTGGGAAAGACTTAAACTGGTTCTTTAATCAGTGGTATTTTGGCAGTGGAAATCCTGTGATAGATGTAGTAAAGAAATACAATGCTGCAACTAAGAAGTTGACAGTGAAAATAGTACAAACACAAGATGAAAAAATACTATTTCAGTTCCCATTAGAGATAGATGTTTATGAAAATGGTAAGCGAGTGCGTCATAAAGTGTGGGTAGATGCCCGCAAAGAGAATAGTTTTACTTTTCCGGTAGCTAATACTCCAGAATTAGTGGATATAAATCCACGAGGAGTGATAATTGCAACTGAGAACAATAATAAATCATGGAAAGAATATTTATATCAATTGCAACACGCTACTGATTATAAGAGTAGAATAGAGGCGGTAGAAGCTACTACTGCTACAGAAGGGAAAGAAATTCTATTAATAGCGCTGAAAGACCCTTTCTTCAAAGTAAGAGAAAAAGCTTTGCAGAAGCTCATTAACTATAAACTTACTCCTAAAGAATTGCAAATAGTAGAGAAAGTAGCAGAAACAGATAGTGCCAATCTTGTGAAAGCAGCTGCTATATGGGTATTAGCAGCAACCAAGGATAAGAAGTATTCTGCTATATTTGAGAAAGCCTTGTCTATACCTTCGGGGGCTATAAAAAATGCAGCACTTAATGGGATAGCACGTACAGAACCAGCAAGAGCAAAGAACTTTTTAGAGCAAGCTAAACCTGAAGATTATACTGTAGACGAGTTAGCGGGCTTAGCAAGTGTAATAATTGATAACAAAATGGAGAAGTATCTGCCTACTATGCTGCCTTATTTCGTCTATTATCCATTTTTAGAAAGAGATACTCCAGAGACTTCAGCTAACTTTAAAAAAGGCTATCAGTGGGCAATGAGTTTAGACAATACTCAATTGGTAGAAAGCATTTATAATCCGTTGAAAGATATAGCTAAGGAAATGGAAAATCCTGTAGGGAAGAAAATGCTTTTAAGTGTTTTAGATGAAGGGATTGCTATTAAGAAAGGGCTTACGCAAACAGAATCTTTAAAGAAACAGATAAAACTATTAGAAGAAATAAAAACACTATTTAAATAATAATCTATAATGAATAAAATAATTCTTACGGCTATAGTTTGTGGACTTCTGTTTGCTTGTCAGCAGCCAACAAATAAAAAAGTAACAGAAAAAGTTGTAGAAACAGAAGAAAAGCACAAACTACAGTTAGTATATAGCAATTTGGTGGATACAGAATCTCAACAGGAGGTACAACAAGCTCTTGCTGCAGCAGGAGTGTCTACTAAAAATATAGGAGATTTTTTGGAGAGTGTAGCTTTATTCAATAATACAGTTGGGGCAAAAGTAGGTTTAGTACCGCAAGGTTATGCTACTATCGACTCTTTATTACCACAGTATGATGAAGCTGCAATTCAGAGCCAATGGACGCGTAAATATCCTATTTTTCAGGGCTATAACTGTAGGATAACTTCGTTTACTCTATTACGTGATTTTGTAGCAGTAGCAACTCCTACGACAAGTGTATCTACTGATGATGAAATACTTTTTATAGACAAAGAAGTATTGCGTACGATGCCTAAAAAATATTTTACAACAGAGGATGAAGCCCGTTTTTGGGCTTTATTTTCCTCTATGCCTACAAAAAATACTAAAGAAGTAGCTTCTCATTTAGCCACAGTACAACGCTCTTGGAAAGAAAGAGGTATTAGTTTTCCTAAAAAAGATGACCCTATGAAAGCCTCATTTATTTCAGTCCTTTTTCATTCACAACTCAGTGCAGATGAGAACACCCTTTTTGTGGGACATGTAGGCGTATTAGTGCCTCTTAAGCAAGGAGGAATATTATTTGTAGAAAAGCTTGCTTTTCAAGAACCTTATCAAGTTATAAAGTTCCAGAACCGAACAGAATTAAGCGATTATCTGATGAATAGGTATGATGTAGAATGGGATCAGCCTACTGCTATTCCCTTTATAATGGAAAACGATGCTTTATTAGAAGGATATCGTGCCAATCCGTATAAAAAGAAGTGAGAAATCACTTCTTTTTTATTACCTAAAGTAGTACTCTAATACTTTTAGCTTTAATATATACTGATACTTCGCTTTTACTGATTCATTTTGAGCATTTTCATACTGGTATTTTGCCTGATTAAAGTCAAAAGTATTCATCAAGCCTACATCGTGACGTTCTTTTGCATAGTTAAAAGATTGTTTTTTTGCTAAAACAGTCTTTTCAGTAGCTTCATATAGCTTTTTAGCATTAGTAGCATTGGTATGCGCCTGATAACTGTTTTTTTCTAAAGTAAGTTCTGCCTGTTCTTTTGCATATTTAGCCTTTAACAAGTTTAGTTTCTGACGTTTTATATTTGTTAAGGTAGAAAATCCATTAAAAATAGGCACTGATAACGAAAACCCAGCATACATCCCCTTATTTAGGTCTATTTGATCCCAGAAGTTTAAATATTTATTCTTTGTCCATCGCGAGCTGTATCCCCATTGTGCTGAAAGTCGTGGAGAGTAAGCAGCTTCTGCGCTTTGTAGTGCATTTTTAGCCAATAAAATATTACTATCAGCTATTTTTACATCACTCATTACTTCTTTAGCATGCAGATAGATTTCTTGAGGGGTTTTTACAAGTATTTCTTCTGAAGGATGTTCAAAAGTAGGGTCTGCAATATCAAAATCTTGATAGTTTTTCAATAAAAGTAACTGAGCTAATCCCATTTTAGCGATAAAAAGAGCATTTTCAGTAGCAATAATCTGCTGTTCTTGGGTTAGCAATTGTGCTTCAGCTTCATAAATATCGCCTTTGGGTAGAGAACCGGCTTCTATTAGATTTTTGGTGCGCTCTACGCTTTCTTCCGATACCTCACGTTGTGCTTTTAAGTTTTTTATTTGTTCTTTATAGCTCAATACTTCGGCATAAGCATTAATAATCATCAGTACAATATCTTCTTTTACTTTCTCAAGCTGATATTCCGACGCCATTTGGTTTAGGGTAGCACGTTGTAGTTTACGCCAGTTTTGTAGGCCTGCAAAAAGTGTCATCTCAGCCCCAATACCTCCTGAAGCTGATTGAAAAACCGTATTTTCGTACTGGTTTGTCACAGGGTTGATATTCTTCCCACTGTTGAAATTGTAAGACAAATTACCGTTTATTGAGGGCAAAAAAGCCCCTTTAGCCTGCAAACGGTCTATGTCTGTAGATTTCAAATCGATTTCAGATTGTTTAATAGAAAGGTTGTGCTCTTTGGCATAACTGATACAGTCGTCTAATGTCCAGAGAGTTTGCGAGTAGCCCATAAAGGGCAAGCATAAGGCGAAAAATAGTGTTCTCATTATTTTATGTATTCTATGGGTTTGGTTTTCTTTAAGATAATCACAGCTATATGCTCAGTGCCATCTTCATCTTTTCCGGTAAAAGTAAGCGTAAGAAGGTCATTTTCTATAGCAAAAGTATTGTTTAAGTCGCTTTCTTCTTTTCGTATGATATGATTTTCCTTTATTGTATACATATCTTTGTTAGAATTGAGTATTACGCACCTACCATCGTATATTTTATAGTAATTTTCAATAATTTCGTTAGCAGTAAAAATGAAATTACTCTGTTTCTCACAATCAGTTAGAGTAATTTCCAAATTATCCAATCGTTGTGATATAATTGTCCACGTACCAATAAGTTCTTCAGCACGAGAGTGTGGGTATAATTCCTTTTCTTGCGAAAAAGAATATAAAGTGCTAAAAATGAGTAATATAAATAGGAGTAGGTATTTCATAAATTCTGATGCTTCTATGAATTGTGATTACAAAGGTACAAAATAATTGTCAATTAACAATGAACAATAGATATTTTTTTGTAATTTTGCCTTTAGCTGAAAATAATTGCTAAGAAAATGAATTATATAGAATACAATTTTACAATAACCCCAATGGGGATAGCTTCAGAAATTTTAGTAGCAGAGCTGGCTGAAGTAGGTTTTGAGAGTTTTGTAGATACTGATAACGGACTGTTAGCATATATACAAGAACCTCTTTGGCATACAGCTATTCTCAACGATATACAGATACTACAGAGTGATGAATTTCAAATTACTTACACTTTTAAGACTATTGAACAGGTCAATTGGAATGAAGAGTGGGAAAAGCATTTTGAGCCTATTACCATAGAGGGGCTTTGCACGGTTAGGGCTACTTTTCATCCAGCAGCCTCTACTCCTTATGAGATAGTAATTGATCCTAAGATGAGCTTCGGCACAGGACATCACGAAACTACCTATATGATGCTACAATTCCTACTAAATGAAGAACTTACCAATAAAAAAGTACTCGATATGGGTTGTGGTACTAGTGTGTTAGCTATTATGGCAGCTAAGCGAGGCGCTACCGATATTACTGCAATAGACGTAGATGAGTGGTGTGTAGAAAATTCAATAGAAAACGTTCAACGCAATGGTTGTGAGTATATACAAGTACAACTTGGTGATGCTTCTTCGTTGGCTAATAAAAAGGATTTTGATTTGATTATAGCCAATATCAACCGAAATATTCTTCTTGCCGATATTCCTCAGTACGCTCAATCGCTCAAAGCGGGCGGAACACTTTTGCTTAGTGGTTTTTATGAAGAAGATATACCTCTTATTCGTGAAAAAGCCGAAGCGCACAGTCTGCAATACGTAGAGAATTTAGAGCGCAATAAATGGGTAGCTGTAAAATTCAAAAAACAAGCCTAATGAATACTTTTGCTGAAAGAGTTATTAATTTCAACACGCATTTAGTGTATGAGCAATCGCTGCCCAATGGTTTTGCAGTGCTCAATCCTTATGTTGATAATCCTGAAACAATGCAGGTGATGCGTGCTTTTTATGAGAAGTTTTATAAAGATAATCAACAGCGAAAGTTTATCATAGGTATCAATCCTAGTAGAAATGGAGCTGGGGTTACAGGGGTACCTTTCACTGATACTAAGCGCTTAGAGAGTGAGTGCGGCATACCGATGCACTCGGCTCATACCCACGAGGTATCCTCTGTTTTTGTGTATGATATGATTAAGCAGTACGGTGGGGTAGAACGTTTTTATAAGCAGTTTTATATTAATTCTCCCTTCCCTTTAGCTATTGTACAAAAAGCCAAAGATGGCAAATGGCTCAATGCCAATTATTATGATGATACAGCTCTTTTTTTAGAAGTAAAAGATTATATGATTGAAACGCTCAAAAAGCATATAGCTATGGGGGTAGATACTCAAAAAGTATTTGTTTTAGGCAAGAAAAATGCTACTTTCCTCCATAAACTCAATAAAGAAGCCTCTTTGTTTGGCAAAATGGTAGTTTTAGAGCATCCTCGCTATATAGAGCAGTACAAATCAAAAGAAAAACAACTGTATATTGATAAGTTTATAACCGAATTTTCAGAATAATAAAATAAAAAACCAATATGAAACCACATTATGCAATACTTATGATTTTGAGCAGCTTCATAGCTTGCAAAACATCAACATCTGTTAGTAGCCCTACCGAAGTAGAGGTTCGAAGTAACCATCAATATGCCTTCCCTAAGGATACGTATCACTTTCATCTGTCACAAACTTCAGAGAAGGTGCTATATATCTCTAATCACGACCAAACTAACCCTAAAAAGGTCGCTTTGTACTTAGAAAATCTAAAAGATGTAGTGATTGACGGCAATAATAGCGATTTTATCTTTCACGGCACTATACTCCCCATAGTACTCAAGAATTGTACTAATGTCACGCTCAAGAATTTTTCTATTGATTTTGCTATTCCTCATTTTCGACAACTGCATATTACTGAGGTAGATAAGGCGCATAATACGGTTGTAGGCAAGCTTTATCCTGAGGGTAATTACAAAGTAGAAGCTGGTAAGCTCCTATTTTGTGGTGAGGATTACGAAGAGCAGCCTATGGGCGGTATGCTTTTTACTCCGGATAAGCGACTTACTTACCAGCGGGCAGATGTGTCTTTCAATCCTACTAAAGTTACAGAATTGTCTCCTAATGTGTTTAAAATAGAGGGAATGGGGGCAGAGCCTCGCATAGAGAAAGACGAACGTTTTGCACTGCGCAATTATGGGCGACCTACGCCAGCTATTTTTATTACTGAGAGTAAAAATATAAAGTTAGAGAATGTTACAGTACATAATGCCTATGGAATGGGGCTTTTAGCACAACTTACTGAAAATATTACTCTCAAAGGCTTCAAGGTAGCTATAAAAGAAGGTTCAGAGCGTTTTTATACTACCCAAGCTGATGCTACCCACTTTTCAAGCTGTAGTGGTGTCATTCGTTCTGAAGGGGGACTTTATGAGGGAATGGCAGACGATGCTATCAATGTCCACGGTACATACCTCAAAGTCATAGCTCGTCCCTCTCGTAATACTATCACAGCCAAGTATATGCATCCTCAATCGTGGGGTTTTACTTGGGGAAGAACGGGAGATGAAGTACAGTTTGTTGCTGCCAAAACGATGGAAACTATAGGTCATAAGAGGTATCGTATTCAGTCTATTAAACCTGTTGATAGCCCTACAGATGAAGGAGCTAAGGTGTTTGAGATAAGTTTTAATGAGCCTCTTCCCGATGAAGTGTCAGCTGAGCGCGCTTGTGGGGTAGAAAACCTTACTCTTACCCCTCAAGTTATATTTACGCATAATGTAGTGCGCAACAATAGGGCACGAGGAGCACTCTTTAGCACTCCTAAAAAGGTAGTATGTGCGCATAATGTATTCGACCACACACATGGGGCTGCTATTTTGCTTTGTGGCGACTGTAATGGTTGGTACGAAACGGGGGCTTGCCGCGATGTAACTATCAAACACAACCGCTTTATCAATGCGCTTACGGCAAATTATCAATTTACCAATGCTATTATCTCTATTTATCCTGAAATACCTAACTTGTCAGATCAAAAAAAATACTTTCATTCTAATATCCGTATTGAAAATAACGTATTTGAAACTTTTGATGAACCTATATTATACGCTAAATCAGTAGAAAATCTTATTTATAGAAATAATACAGTAATTAAGAACAAAGATTTTAAACCTTTCCACTGGAATAAAGAACGTTTTAAGCTCGAAAGAACTAAAAAAGTAGAAATAATCGAAAGATAATATATGGCAGAAGAGAATAAAGATGAAGCTTATGATGTAATAGTAATAGGTAGTGGTCTTTCGGGACTTTTCTCTGCTTTACTATTAGCAAGGGCAGGGAAAAAGGTTTGTATATTAGAGAAAAACCAACAATACGGAGGCAATTTGCAGACCTTTAAGCGCAATCATATTCTCTTCGATACAGGTGTGCATTACGTAGGGAGTCTATCTGAAGGGCAGGTACTCTATGAGTATTTTAAAGAAGTAGGGATAATGCAAGACCTTTCATTAGAGCGTCTTGATTTAAATGGCTACGACCGAATTTGCTTTGGTGATACTCCTGATGTAATGTACCCTCACGCCCAAGGGTATAAAAACTTCGTAAAGCAGTTGCTTGCTTATTTTCCCGATGAACAAAAGGCTTTAGAGCAATATATCTATACAATACGTACTATTTGCGATAAATTTCCACTTTACCGTTATAATGCGACAGAAGTACATTATGATGTTTCTACCCTTTCTATAAAACTCTCTGATTTTTTAGATAATCTTACTACTAACGAACGCCTTAAAGCAGTCCTTTTGGGGGCAAGTTTCCTTTATGCAGGAGTAACACCTCAAACACCTCTCTATGTACACGCACTTTCAGTTAATTCATATATACAGAGTGCTTACCGACTTACCAAAGGAGGTAGCCAGATAACCGACTTGCTTATTAGAGAGTTACAGCGCTATGGGGCGCATCTTTATTGTCAAACTGAAGTTGTCGCATTTAGCTATGGCAGTGAGCAACAGATTACAGCGGTGCATACTAAGCAAGGGCAGACTTTCAGGGCTACTCATATAATCTCAGCTATTGATGTAAAGCAGTTACTACAAATAGCTGGCAAGCAAGCGTTTAAACCTTCTTTCTACAAGCGCGTACAAGCGCTGCAACCTACAGCTTCGGCTTTTTCATTGCACTTAGTGCTTAAGCCTAATATTTTCCCCTATTTGCCTTATAATATCTACTGGTTTAAAGATAATGATAGTGTGTATAACACAGCACAATATGCCACTAATGATTTTCCACTATCATATATGCTCTCTATGAATCCACCAAAGAATGGGGGAGCTTATACCGATAATATCACTCTTCTTACTTATATGGCACCCGATGAGTTACATCGTTGGTACGAGAGTTTTAGCACTTGTACTCAAGGAGAGGGCAGGGGAGAGCAATACGAACTTTTCAAACGCCAACGTGCTTTAGATTTATTAGATGTTGTAGCTCAAAAGTTCCCTACTATCAAGCAATCTATCGCTTATTATTATACGTCTACCCCTCTTACTTACCGCGACTATATAGGCAGTGCTATGGGGGCTATTTACGGCTACAAAAAAAACGCTGACCATATAATGGAAAGCGTTTTTATGCCACAAACTCACATTAAGAATTTATATCTCGTAGGGCAAAGTGTTGCAATGCACGGATTGGTAGGGGTTACCATTAGTGCGGTGCTAACTTACCAAATCTTAATGCGGTCTTCAGGTTTTTTATAGAGTTTATCTCCTTCTTTTACATCAAAGGCTTTATACCAAGCATCAACATTCACAAGAGGACCAAATGAACGGAAGTAACCAGGGCTATGAGGGTCTGTCTTCACTTGATTGGTGAGGTATTGTTCTTTAGAGAGCGTACGCCATACAGTACCCCAAGAGATAAAGAAACGTTGTTCTTGTGTGAAGTTGCTTATTTTACCTACTTGTCCTTTGTCTTTCAAATACATTTGTAGGGCATCAAAAGCGATGTTCACCCCACCAAGGTCAGCTATGTTTTCGCCACTGGTGAAAGTACCATTTACAAATACGCCTTTCACAGGTTCATACTTGTCAAATTGTGCCGCAAGAGCTTTGGTAGCATCTTCAAAGTTCTTTTTATCTTCAGGTGTCCACCAGTTTTGTAGGTTGCCATCGCCGTCAAACTCAGCACCACTATCATCAAAACCGTGGGTCATTTCGTGTCCTATTACAGCTCCTATACCTCCAAAGTTCACTGCTGGGTCAGCTTCAAAGTTAAAGAAAGGTGGTTGTAAGATAGCAGCAGGGAATACGATTTCGTTATATAGCGGGTTGTAATACGCATTTACGGTTTGTGGCGACATACCCCATTTAGTTTTATCAACAGGTTTGCCTACTTTCTCCAAACTCTTTTGGTAAGCCCATTCACTCACGCGTTGCAAGTTAGCAAAATAAACAGTCTTAGCAGCAGGTTCAATGGTTAGTTTAGAGTAGTCTTCCCATTTGTCAGGATATCCCACTTTTACGGTGAATTTATTTAGTTTTGCCAATGCTTTTTCTTTTGTAGCATCAGACATCCAAGTCACTTCTTTGATGTGTTGAGCAAAACTCTTTTTCAGGTAGTCTACTAAAGTTACCATCTCTTCTTTAGCTTTAGCAGGGAAGTACTTTTCTACATACAGCTTACCAAAGGCTTCTCCCAAAATATTGTTGATAACGCTTAAAGCGCGTTTGTTCATTGGGCGTTGCTCTTGTTGTCCTTGCAATTCTTTATTGTAGAAGTTAAAAGAAAGTTCATCAAGTTCTTTAGTAAGGTTGCTTGCGTTATCAGCTACCAATTGGTATTTTAGGTAATCTTTTAGCAGAGGTAAGTTCTTTTCGTTGATAAACTTGTCATATTGTTTGTACAAACGAATTTCAGAAACCACCACCTTATCAATATTTACACCTACATTTTTGAGGTACTGAGGTAAATTGAGGTTTTTAACCAATTTGCTAAGCTCCTCCATAGTTTGGGGGTTATAGCTGAGGTTAGGGTTGCGGTCTTCCTCATTGGTTAGCATTAGTTTAGCTACAGAGCGTTCAAAATCTACTATTTTTTTAGCTTTTTCCGCAGCTTTGTCATCTTTCAGTACTTTGAAGATAGCAGCTACATAATCTTGGTATTTTTGTAGTGCTTCAGTATTCTCTTTATTATCCTTTTGGTAATAATCGCGTCCCATACCGATGCTAAAGTTACCCAGATAAACGGTATTGGTGTTAGAATCCTTCATATCGGCATACACGCCCCAAGCACAGATAGGGTTTTCACCTTCTTTAGTAGCCTCTTCTAAGTACTTCTGAAGGTCAGCAAGCGTTTTGATAGCATCAATTTTATTTAGATAGCCTTCTATAGGTTTAAGCCCCTCAGCATCGCGTTTGTTCCAGTCTATGAAAGACTCATATAGGTCTTTTATTTTCTGTCCTTCAGTGCCTTGTTCAAAGTTTTCTTTTAGCAAATTGTCTAAAATAAGCAGACAGTTCTCGTCGGTTTTCTCACGTAGAATATGAAAAGAACCCCACGTAGGTTTGTCAGCGGGTATTTGGGCAGTTTTAGCCCAAGTACCGTTTACATAATTGTAGAAATCATCTTGCGGACGTATGGTAGTGTCCATTTCAGCAAGGACAATTCCCTTGTCTACATTTGTGTTTTCACTCATTGTGTTTTCTGTTTTTTTGTTATTTCCGCAGGCTATCATTAGCCCCATTGATGAAAGTAACAGTACGGTTTTAGTTGTTTTTCTCATCATAATATTAGGTTTTTTGAATTGATACCACAAAGGTAATAATAAATTCTTAATTAGCAAGTTTACTTAACCTCTAACGTTCTTTCTTCTTCAAAATCGTTGGGCAGCGTGAATACAAGGGTATAACGCCCTTTGGGCAGATATACATTGCCGTCAGTTGCAGTGGGCAGGAATATCTTCTGTACACTTTTTTCGTAGGCTACTTTGCCTTCTGCCGAAATAGTAAGGTCGTAAGGTATGTAGTTAAACCCTTTGTTGGTTTTATAAGTAAACTCATTGAGGGTAATTTTACCTTTCATTACTTTTACGTTTATTGATAATCCTTCTTCTGAAGCAAAAGCATAGCTGTATACAGTAGGTTTTAGAGGCTCTTCCCATTCATTAGCAGCATTACCCCATTTAGTCGAATAGTTTATGCTGATAGGGGCTTCAAAGGGGTAAAATTCTTGCGAAGTAATAGCTACCCGCAGTTCTTGCATCATCTTTATAGAAGTGCGATAAAGCCCACGCCCTAGGGTAGCTACCGTCATTTCACCGGTATTTTCGTCTATCATAAGGTCGGCGATACCTGTCTCAGGTAGCCCTTTGCTAAAAGGTTGCCAACTCTCTCCTAAGTTAAACGAAATGTACAAACCGTTGTCCGTTCCAGCATAGAGTATTTGTTCGTTTATAGGGTCTTCTTTTAGTACATTTACCCTGCTGTCAGGCAGGTCTGAACGAATGTCTGTCCAGCTTTTTCCATTGTCATTACTGATGAAAATAAAAGGGTCAGTAGCCGTTTCATCAGTGCTTATAAGGGTGGTGAGTACGCGGTTGCGCTGATGTTTTGAGGCAATAAGGTTATTCACGCGTAGCGCACGAGGGAAAGCGTTGTATATCTGCTTCCACGATACACCTCCGTTGTCAGAAGTGTATATCATACCATCATCACTACCAGTGTATAGCAAACCAAACATAAAAGGCGATTCTGCTATTGCCGAGATAGTGCCATATGCCTTGTTACCTTGTTTGTTGCCGTTGGTTACATCGTCAGAGATGGTGCGCCAATTACGCCCTTTGTCTAAAGAGATATGCAATTTATTGCTTCCTATATAAATGATGTCTTTATTTTGAGGTGAAACCAATAGAGGGGCATACTTACCAAAGCGCAAAGGAGCTTTACTTTCGCCGTAATACATAGTGCCCAAGGGTGTTTGTTGGTCTTTATTAGGATAAAAAGTAAAGAGACGACCGTAAGAGGCAGCTGCATAGCTCTCATTTCCAAAGGTTAAACGGTTAATAGGCAGCTTAAATACATTCCATTGTGCGTTATTTTTGGCTAGTACGCCTTGTTTGCTAATAAAGTAAGGTATTTTATTAGTGTTGTCGTATGCCAATTGCTCAAAACTCATTGCTTGAGGCACGTTTTTAGTCGCAAAAGTACGTCCACTGTCATAAGAAAGCATTAGCCCATACGGAGTAGTGCAGAAGAGGGTGCCTTGCTGCTGATACAATTGCTCATAACCACTTCCAAGATTTACAGGCTGTTTGCTGCGCCACGTTTTTCCACCATCAACCGATTCCAATAAAGGGTAACCACCGATAAGTACGTGCTCTTTGTCGGCAGGGTCAGCACTGATAGAGGCAAAGCGTTCACCATTTTGGTAATACACGTCATTTAGGGGTTGAGTATTTGTTTTTTGCCACGAAGTACCCCCATCAGTAGTGAGGTATACTTCAGCCCCTATCGCTTCTTTTTCGCTGATGCCTAAGAAGTTGAGTAACTTGCTGGGCGAGGTTACTTCAGCGCTGATAATATCTTTTAGGTGTTGTGCGGTGTACCTTTTGTTTTCGCCTATGTTGTATAAGAAGCGATTTAACCGACTGTTGTCTAAGGCGAGAAAATCGCTTTTGCTCATACCATCAAAATCTTGAGCGGTAAGCTGTAAGTGAGTCTGCTTTTGTAGGCTGTTATTGTTCTCTTTTTTCTTATAGTTGCGGTTGTCTACTACAGCGTAATAGGTTTGTGCATCTACGCAGCTAATTCCAATTTTGCCTATAGCATTACCTTTTAGAAAACCGTTGTTAGACGTTATTTTCGTCCAAGTGTTGCCCTTGTCAGTACTTTTATAGATGGCACTATTACTGCCGTAAGGCACACTATTCCACGGACTGTCATTTATTTCCCAAGCGGTAGCCAGTAGAGTGCTACCATCAGGGGTAGCTACTATGTCGCTGATACCCGTGCGAGTACCTACAAATAGCTTTTGCTGCCACGTTTTGCCTCCATCACTACTTTTGAAGATACCGCGCTTTTCATCTGTTTTATACTTATTGCCTAATACGCCTACAACTATCTCTTGAGGATTAGAAGGCGATAGATAAATGGCTGTAATGTGTTTAGTTCCTGCAAGTCCTTTGAAATCAACAGTTTTGCCATTGTCAGTAGAAACGAATAATCCATAGGGAGTAGCCACTGCCAACATTCCTGACTGCCAATTCATTGCCAGAGCTGTAATCGTTTGCGAGGGTAGGGTAGTACATAATTCGCGGTAAGTCTCCCCACCATTTTGGGTAAGCCATACCCCCCCTTGATGAGGAGCCACTACGAAATGGCTAGCATTAGCAGGGTTTATTGCCAAAGCGCTGATACGGTTTCCCATATCTTTTACTTTCACGGGTTCAAAAGGAGTTTCGCGTACCCACGATTGTTTTTTTAGTTCTTCTTTTTGGCGCAAAGAGAGAGGAAGTAACTCCTGTCCCATAAGGCTTGTGGTAGCAATTGAGAATAAAAGTACAAAAATATATGTCTTATTTTTCATTGGGTTTGTTATTTTAAAAACTAAAATTTTAGCAAAATAATCTTTCATTTCTTGTGGTAGAAAAAATCCTAAATTCATAGCTAAAAACTCATTTGTTCATTCATTGCATTAACTTTGAGTATGATTTAGAATTACAGAAAAATTACTTCTCATAATTAATTGAAAGTAATGGAAGTATGTTTTTAAAATCAGTTAATGAAATAGTATAAACAAAATCAGTTTTAAAGTTTAATAAGATTTTATCTCCTGTAATAAGAAAGACACTTCCCGTTTGTTTTGCTAATGCAAATAAATAATCATCATTAACATCAGGACACCCTAAAAAACAGGTCTGTAAATCTACAGTTTCAGTTAGATTATCAAAAAGAATTAGAGCATTGTCGATATCTTCTTTCGAAAAAAACTTCTCAAACTTTTTACGACTCATAACTTCTTTTATTTCATTACGCAATTCCTTACAAGCAAATACTTTTAGGTTATTGTTCGTAATCAAATTAAATATATCATAAGGTGTCTTTAAAAAGGCAGAGATCCAGATGTTAGTGTCTATAATTATCTTTTTCATTTTTGTAGTTCAGCACGTACTTTTCTACACTCATCTACTATATCCTGTTCAGAAAAATTATGAGTTTTTCTTGTTTGGGTAAGAGCAACGAGAGCTTGCGATACAGATTCCATTCTTGTTTTGTCAGAAAAAAAAGGAGACTGTAACTCTAAATCAAGTCCTAATTTCTTAGAAATATCTAATAGTAATTGAACATCTTGATTATTTCCATTTCTTAAAATAAATGTTTGCATAATATTTATTTTTTTGCAAATGTACAACATTTTATTTAAATTACAGCAACTGAATGCCGTTTTCTTCACAAAGCCGTAGCATATCATCTGTCCATATAGAGGCCTGTACTTCCCCTATATGTGCTTTCTGCATAAGCAACATACAGATACGCGACTGACCAATACCGCCACCAATAGTCAGAGGGAGTTCTCCTCTTAAGAGCATTTGGTGGTAGTCTAAGCTTTTGCGGTGTTCAGCATTAGCCACTTTCAATTGGTGCGCTAATGATTTTTCATCTACACGTATTCCCATAGATGATAACTCTAAGGCACTGTCCAATACCGGATTCCATAAAATAAGGTCACCGTTCAGTTCCCAGTCGTCATAGTCAGGGGCGCGGTTATCGTGTTTTTTACCTGAGCGTAGTGTTTTGCCTATTTGGGTGATGAAAATAGCTCCCTTCTCTTTAGCAAATACCTCTTCGCGTTTTTGAGGTGATAGAGTAGGGTAGCGGTCTTCAAGTTCTTGCGAACTGATGAAAGTCACCTCTTTGGGTAGGAAAGCCCTGCATTTAGGGTAATGAGCTACAAGAGTAGCTTCAGTTTCCAAAAAGGCGTTATAAAGCTGATTTACTGTCTGTTGCAAGTATGCCAAAGTGCGGTCTGTAGGGGCGATAACCTTTTCCCAGTCCCATTGGTCTACGTATATAGAATGAGTGTTGTCTAAAGTTTCATCGCGGCGGATAGCGTTCATATCGGTATAAATACCCTCGTGTAGGTTGATACCATAACGCTTTAGTGCCAAACGTTTCCATTTAGCCAGCGAGTGAATAATTTCAATAGTCTGTCCTTCAGCGTCTTTCATTTCAAAACTCACAGGGCGTTCCACACCGTTGAGGTCGTCATTAAGTCCGGTAGCGCGTTTTACAAATAACGGAGCAGAGATACGAGTGAGGTGAAGCACACGAGCCAAAGTAGTTTCAAAAGTATCTTTAATAAGTTTGATAGCGCGTTCGGTATCCATAATGCCATAAGGCGATACATAGTTTTTAGGGATGATAATCATAATGAGTCAATTTGCTAATTTGCCAATGAAAAAAGAATGCAAATTTTGTACCATATTTATTTGTCTTATTTGCTAATTTGATAGAAAAATCTACTATATTATCTTCCCTTTACTTTAGATATAGGAAGGATACAGGATCACCGAAGGATGAGCGAAAGATGAGCGAAATCCAAACGTCTAATTATTGCCTAAAAACCAGAAAAATATGCTACCTCCAGCCCTCTCAGCCTTCTGAGCCCTCCCACTAACCCAATAATTTCGTTTGTTTTACCTAATTTGTCAAATCGACAAATTGTCAAATTGACAAATTATCACTATCTTTGCACCAAAAACATTCATTTCTTTAAATGACACAAGTGCCAAACCTTTTACATACTTCTGTAGAATACCTGCGTGGGGTAGGCAAACAGCGGGCAGAGCTGCTCAAATCCGAATTGGGTATAGAACAGTACCAAGACTTGCTCAACCTATTTCCTAATCGGTATATAGACCGTACTAAGTTTTACAAAATCAATGAGTTACAAAATAATAATGCTGAAGTACAGCTTATTGGTAAGATTGTAAACTTGCGTACGGTAGCCTCAGCACAGCAGAAACAAGCGCGTTTAGTAGCTACTTTTGTAGATGAAACGGGGCAAATGGAGTTGGTATGGTTCAAAGGACACAAGTGGATAAGCGATAGCCTAAAGCTAAACGAATCTTATGTCATATTTGGCAAAGTCAATCACTTCGGAGGTGTTTTCTCTATGCCCCACCCTGAAATGGACTTGCTTGTCGATTTCAACAAGGCAGGGCATAGCAGCATACAGCCCGTCTACCCCTCTACTGAGAAGCTAACTAAGCGCGGAGTCAGCAACCGTGTGATGCGGCAACTTATACATACGGTGTTCGAAGAGGTCGGTTATCAATTTATGGAGAACCTACCTGCTTCAATACGCAAGACACTAAACCTAATTAGCAAGCAGGAGGCAATGCGCAATATTCACTTTCCTGCTGACCAATCAATGCTTACCAAAGCCACCGTGCGCCTGAAGTTTGAAGAGCTTTTTTACATACAGCTACAGTTAGTACGCAAAAATCTACTGCAAAAGCAGAAGTTTCAAGGAATGCCTTTCACAAAGGTAGGCGATGCGTTTATGAACTTCTATAACCACCATTTACCCTTTCCTCTGACGAACGCTCAGAAACGAGTGCTCAAAGAAATACGTGCCGATTTAGGCTCAAATGCCCAAATGAACAGACTCTTGCAAGGTGATGTAGGCTCTGGCAAGACTATAGTAGCCCTAATGACGATGCTATTAGCGGTAGATAACGGTTTTCAAGCCTGCTTAATGGCTCCTACCGAAATTCTCGCTACCCAGCACTACCAGAGTATTAGTGCTCTATTACAAAATACAGGCATAAGTGTAGCTTTATTAACAGGCTCTTCTAAAACCAAAGAGCGCCGTATTTTAGATGAGCAGTTGCAAGAGGGGAGTCTTTCTATACTCATTGGCACTCACGCCTTGTTAGAAGATAAAGTGCAGTTTGCTAACTTAGGGTTAGCGATTATCGATGAACAGCACCGCTTTGGGGTAGAACAGCGTGCTAAGCTGTGGCATAAAAATGCCTTACCGCCTCATATATTAGTGATGACTGCCACTCCAATACCGCGCACTTTAGCAATGAGTGTATACGGCGACTTAGATGTGTCGGTAATAGATGAGTTACCCCCTGGTAGAAAGCCTATCAAAACCATACATCATTTTGAAAATCGACGTGCGGAAACGTATGAGTTTGTTAAAAAAGAAATAGACAAAGGGCGGCAAGCGTATGTAGTATATCCGCTGATAGAAGAGTCAGAAGCCTTAGATTTCAAAAATTTAACCGAAGGTTACGAGTATATCAGAGCCTCTTTTCCGCTGCCTAAATACAAAGTCTCGATAGTGCATGGCAAGCTCAAGCCTGCGGAGAAAGATGCCGAGATGGAGCGTTTTGTGCGAAACGAAACCCAGATAATGGTGGCGACAACAGTCATAGAGGTAGGGGTGAATGTGCCTAATGCCTCAGTGATGGTCATAGAGAGTGCCGAGCGCTTTGGTTTATCGCAATTGCATCAGCTACGCGGACGTGTAGGGCGTGGTAGCGAGCAGAGCTATTGTATACTGCTGACAGGCAACAAGATGAGTAATGATACCCGTACGCGTATGGAGACAATGGTGCGCACTAATGATGGTTTTGAGATAGCGGAAGTAGACCTCAAACTGCGCGGGCCTGGCGACCTAATGGGCACTCAACAGAGCGGGGTACTTGCCCTAAAAATAGCTGATATTGTAAAAGACCAAGAGATACTAAAAGCGGCTCGTGCCTACGCTATCGACCTCCTCAAAGCTGACCCCGATTTAGTCCAGCCAGAGCATCAATGCGTAGCCTACACCCTCGACCAACTCCAACGTCACAAAAACCTTTGGAAATACATTAGCTAATCAACTATTTTTACAATTGAATTGTTTAAAAGATGAAAGAACTGCAAAATTTATTACGACAAGTAGCTACGATTACTCAAAAAAATAGCGAGATATTAAACGCTACAGGAGGACGTTTTAATATGTTTCGCATTTGCGGGGTCAATCATTATGAAAATACCCATTCTGCTATTATAGCTGAACTGCTGAATCCTAAAGGTACTCACTCTTTAAAATCAGAGTTGCTTAAAGCTTTTTTGAGCTTAATTGATAAAGATTTTGTGCCAACTGACTTTAATCCATCTGACGCAACTGTTTATACTGAATATACTACTGATAAGGGACGTATAGATATTCTTATAAAAGATACTAATAAAAATGCTCTTATTATAGAAAATAAAATTTACGCAGCTGACCAATATGAACAACTGAAGAGATATGAGCAATTTGCTAAAAAAGAATTTGAAGTATATCAAATCTACTATCTTACTCTTTGGGGAAACGAAGCCACTCCACAAAGTGGTGAGGGGGTGAATTACTTAACTATTTCGTATGCTGATACGATTATAAGATGGTTAGATAAATGTATTGCTTTAGCAGCTCGTCTGCCACTTGTTCGTGAGACTCTTATTCAATATAGTAATCATTTAAAAATACTAACAAATCAAGATATGAATACCAAAAACCAAGAGGAGATAGTAAAAACTTTAGCTGATTTTGGTAATTTAGAGGCTGTACAAAATGTTTTTCTAAATTATCCTAAAGTATTTGATTATTTAGCCAAACAATATTTTAACCCTAAAATGGAGGAGTTTGCTCATCAAAAGGGATTGGTATACCATTACGAAAGAACTAATAAGAATTACGATTCTTACATAAGATTCTATCTTACCAAAGAGCAATGGAAGGAGAACATAGAGATTAGTTTTGACTTTGAAGAAGGGAGTTATTATTATGGGGTATGTAATAATCCTAAAAACTATCAACTTTCACAAGAAAACAAAGCTCTTTTACATCAACGATTAAGAGAAAAAGGAATTCCTGTGAGCGAAACAGAATGGTATCCTTTTTATGAGGATATAGAAAATCTAACTATAGCGTCTTGGGAAAGTGATATTATAGAAAGTGATGCTTTTTTTGAAAGTTGTAAGCTAAAGATAGAAACTTTATTAGAAGCCTTAGAAAAACTAGTTTTGTAATTTGTTTTTTAAATTTAGCCTGCTTATAAAGGATGTTATTGTATTGATAATCAGTTAGTAATGTAATAATTACAATCCTTTTATCAAAAAAGTTTGCAAAATATTTGGAGGTTATAAAAAAAGGTTGTACTTTTGCACCCGATTTAAAAACGTAAGGGTTCTTAGCTCAGCTGGTTCAGAGCATCTGCCTTACAAGCAGAGGGTCACTGGTTCGAATCCAGTAGGACCCACTTAGGTTTAAGATTTAAAATTTTTATCATTGTTATTTTTGGGGTTCTTAGCTCAGCTGGTTCAGAGCATCTGCCTTACAAGCAGAGGGTCACTGGTTCGAATCCAGTAGGACCCACAAAATTTCGGATTTTATTGTTGTTTTCATAATTTAACGGATTCTTAGCTCAGCTGGTTCAGAGCATCTGCCTTACAAGCAGAGGGTCACTGGTTCGAATCCAGTAGAGTCCACAAAACAAAAAAAGGCTACTCATTTTTTGAGAGCCTTTTTTTGTGTTTAATAAGTAACAATTAACCTCTGAAAATCAAATACTTCTATAAAAAACAGCTTCTTTTTTCAATTGTTTTTTTATTTATTAATTGCTATTTGATAATTATTTACTACTTTTGCGAGATTTTAAAAGCTAAAAACAAGAAGTTATGTTAGGATTACAAACGGCTATGGGGATAGCTACACAAACTAATAATGCTGCCCCTGAAGTACAAGAAAAAACACTTTCTATAATGGATATGATTATAGATGGTGGCACGGGTAATATTATCATTATCGGGGTTCTCTTCCTGATGTTGGGGGTGGCACTCTACATCTATTTCGAACGCACATTTGCTATCAAAGCAGCTTCGCAAGTAGATAAAACTTTTATGTACAAAATACGCGATTGTATAGCAGCAGGTCGATTAGATGCTGCTAAAATGCTATGTGTGCAATCAAACACACCTGTAGCACGCCTTATAGAAAAAGGAGTATCACGCATCGGGAAACCGCTTGAAGATATCAACAAAGCCATCGAAAATGCAGGTACTTTAGAGGTGTATAAGTTAGAGAAAAATACAGCTATCTTGGCTACTATCGCAGGAGCAGGGCCTATGATAGGCTTCTTGGGTACGGTAGTAGGTATGATTATGTCATTTCACGAAATGGCTACCGCTGGTGGGCAAGCTGAGATGGGCGCTTTAGCAGGAGGTATTTATACAGCTATGGCCACTACAGTAGCGGGACTTATAGTAGGTATCATAGCCTATGTGGGGTACAACCACTTAGTGGTAAAAACCGATAAAATAGTTCACCAAATGGAAGCTAATGCAGTAGAATTCTTAGATTTGCTCAACGAACCTCTTTAGTCTGCCAGTTGCTTAATTAAAGAAAAAGTTATGAAATTAAAAGGTAGAAATAAAATCAGCCCAGAGTTCAGTATGTCGTCTATGACCGATATAGTGTTCTTGCTTTTGGTGTTTTTTATGATTACAGCTAATAGCCCTAATGCATTAGACTTATTATTACCAAAAGCAAAGGGTAAATCAACTAATACACAGAATGTTTCGGTAAGTATTGATAAAAATTTGAATTATTTTATTGATAAAAGACCTATTTCTGTTACTAATTTAGATAGCGAACTTAGGTCGGCTCTAAATGGGGTAGAAAACCCTACTATTATCTTACGAGTAGAGGAAAGTGTGCCAATAGAAAATGCCGTAAATGTAATGGATATAGCCAACCAAAATCAGTATAAAGTAATTTTGGCAGTACGCCCAAAATAGATGAAAAATTATGAGTTTATTAGATACCACACATAAGCGCAAGTCGCTGGCACTCACTACCGCTGTGATGAGCATAGTGGTGCTATTGCTCTTCTTTGCGGGAATGACTTATTTAGACCCTCCGCCAGAGAGTGGAGTAGAGGTGATATATGGGGTAGATGTTACGGGTATGGGGGAACGTACAACGCCTCCTAGTGCTGCCCAACAAGTAGAGACCCAAACGCCTCCTGAATCGGTGCCAGAAGAAACAACTTCTACAGAGGTGAAAGAGAATCTTTTAGCCCAAGATAATGACGAAACAGTAGCAATAGCCGAAGCACCTAAAAAACAAGAAAAAAAGAAAGAAACTCCTAAAACAGAAACTCCTAAGCCTGACCCTAAACCTTCGCGTGAAACCTCTGAAGCACTTTCAAGTATATTGGGGGCTGCCAATGCAGGGGGTAGTGGTACTGCAGGACAAGGTGACGGACAGCGACCTGGTTACCAAGGACAAATAGATGGTAGTCAGTATGCCGACTCCTACTATGGTGCAGGAGGTGGTGGCTCCTCTGGCAAAGGTTGGGGACTGAAAGGGCGCAGTATTGCTACCCAAGGGAAGGTTGTACAAGATTGCAATGAGGAAGGACGTGTAGTAGTACAGATAGAAGTAGATCGTAGTGGTAAAGTAGTAAAAGCTACAGCTGGGGTAAAAGGTACCACTAACTCAGCTCAGTGTCTGTTAGATGCTGCTCGAAAGACGGCCTATAAACACAGCTGGAATCCTGATGACAATGCTCCTGCTCGTCAAGTAGGCTTCATAGTGATCAACTTCAAATTAGGAGAGTAATAATGAACTATCAAGAAACATTATCGTGGATGTTCAATCAGTTACCAATGTTTCAAACACAAGGAAAAACTGCTCTGAACAATAAATTAGACAGAACAATTGCTTTTGCCTCAGTATTAGGAAATCCCGAAAAGAAATTCAAAACCTTACATATAGCTGGTACTAATGGCAAAGGGTCATCGAGTAGTATGCTCGCTTCTATATTGCAAGAGGCTGGTTATAAAGTAGGGCTTTACACTTCTCCTCATCTAAAAGATTTCAGAGAGCGTATCAAAATAAATGGTGTAGAAATTCCAGAGGAACGTGTAGTGAGTTTTATTGCTGCCCATAAAGATTTCTTAGCCACTCATCACCTCTCTTTCTTTGAGATGACAGTAGGTTTGGCTTTTGATTATTTTGCTGAAGAAAAAGTTGATATAGGGGTAATAGAAGTGGGCTTAGGAGGGCGTTTTGATTCTACTAATATCATCACTCCGGAAGTGTCGCTTATCACCAATATTTCTAAAGATCATACCGATATATTAGGTAATACCCTACCTGAAATCGCTTTTGAAAAGGCAGGTATTATCAAGAAAAATACCCCTGTAGTGATTAGTGAATATCAAGAAGAAACAGCTCCTGTATTTATTAAGCGAGCAAAAGAAGAGAAGGCTCCTATAGTTTTCGCTAATGAACTGACCACTAACCTCACTACCGATTTGCAAGGTATTTATCAAGAGAAAAATATCAAAGGTGTAATAGCTGTAATTGATTTTTTAAAACATCAGGGTTGGGATATCAGCGATGAAAACCTCAAAAACGGCTTGCTAAATGTAGTGAAGAATACCCATCTTAAAGGGCGTTGGCAAACTCTTAGCACCCACCCAACTGTTGTATGCGACACAGGGCATAATATCGGCGGACTCACTTATGTAATGGAGCAGCTGAAAAAGCAAACTTATACACAGCTACATATAGTAATAGGTTTTGTAAAAGAAAAAGATGTAAAGGGTGTTTTAGAACTTTTTCCTAAAGAAGCACATTATTACTTCTGTAGCCCGAATATCAAACGTGGATTGGCTGTAGATACATTGAAAGAAATTGCCACTGCTAAAGGATTGAAAGGGGAGGCTTACTCTTCAGTGCAAGAAGCAGTATCTGCAGCTAAAGCAAAGGCACAGCCTACTGATTTTATTTTTATAGGCGGGAGTACCTTTGTAGTTAGTGAATTAGCTGATTTGTAAATTTGCTAATTCTTTTTTATTAAATTGCTAATTTTTAAAACCAATGAATACAATTATTATTGATCCTTATTACACCCTTATTATTGCTACTCTTGTGCTATTGGTAGGACGCTTATTGGTGGGGAAAATAAAGATACTTCAAAACTTCAATATTCCTGAGCCAGTGGCTGGCGGACTATTAGCTGCTGTTATTATCTTTTTGCTGTATCTTAAATATGAAATTTCATTAGAGTTTAGCACTAATTTGCAAGAGGCCTTTATGTTGTTTTTCTTTTCATCAATAGGGCTCAGTGCTGATTTTTCTCGATTAAAAGCAGGAGGTAAAGGGCTGATTTTCTTTCTGGGGGTAGTAGCTCTTTTTATAGTAGTACAAAACTCAGTAGGAGTAGGATTGGCAAGTGCATTGGGGCAAAATCCTATTATGGGTTTGATAACAGGTTCTATCACCCTGACCGGAGGACATGGTACAGCAGGTGCGTGGGGTAAGATATTAGAGACAGACTATGGTATTAAAGGGGCAACCAGTCTCGGTATGGCTTCAGCTACCTTTGGCTTGGTACTCGGTGGACTTATAGGAGGTCCTGTCGCACGAAAATTAGTCAATAATATGGGGAGAAAACCTATAACTGATAAAACTACTGATAATGTAGTAGATACTGTAGTTGAAGTGTTTGAAAATGCAGGTAAGCAGCGTCTTATCACTTCAAAATCAGCTATAGAAACAATGGCTCTTTTTGCAGCTTGTCTATCGTTTTCAGCTATAATGGTTTCTCCTACTGTTACAGCTTACTTGCCCGAAAAATTTACTATTCCACAGTTTGTATGGGCTTTATTCTTCGGGGTACTTCTGCGCAATGTACTTACTAATGCTTTCAAAGTAAATATGTTTGACCGTGCTATAGATGTATTTGGCAATGCTTCACTAAGTCTGTTTTTAGGGATTGCTCTTTTAAATTTAAAACTTTGGACGTTGTTAGATATAGCTGTGCCGATGCTTATCATCTTAGCAGTACAAACTTTTGTAATGTGTACTTATGCTTATTTTGTAACTTTCCGCTTAATGGGGGCTGATTATGATGCAGCAGTACTCAGTGCGGGACATTGTGGTTTCGGCTTAGGGGCTACCCCTACGGCAGTGGCTAATATGCAGTCGGTTACTGAGCGCTTTGGCCCTTCCCATAAAGCCTTTCTAATCGTACCGATGGTAGGGGCTTTCTTTATAGACTTTATCAATGCCTTTATCTTGACTACTTTTATAGGTTTCTTAGGATAGAAAACAAAAAAAATCATATTTTATTTTCTTATTAATATAATCTTTTGTACTTTTACCGCCTGAATAATTAATTACTAATATTTGTATGGATAAAATGATGTTATATCTACCGTTAGCCCTTGCTATTCTGGGGCTTATCTTTATGATTACAAAGGCTTTGTGGGTAAACAAGCAAACCACAGGCAACGAGCGAATGCAAAGCATCTCTAAAAGTATCAAAGAAGGTGCAATGGCGTTTCTTAATGCTGAATACCGTATTTTAGGTATTTTTGTGGTAATAGCCGCTATAGCCTTATTTATTGTTTCGCGTATGGTCGAGACCTCTCACTGGCTTATCGTAGTAGCTTTTGTGTGTGGAGCATTTTTCTCTGCCTTAGCAGGAAACATAGGTATGCGTATTGCTACCAATTCTAATGTGCGTACTACTGAAGCTGCACGCACTAGTTTGCCAAAAGCTTTAAAAGTGTCATTTGGAGGTGGTACTGTAATGGGATTAGGAGTAGCAGGTTTAGCTGTATTAGGTTTGAGCTTGTTCTTCATCCTCTTTGTAAACACCTTCATAGAAGGGGGTAAACCTTTTTATGATGAAATGACTCTTGTTCTTGAAGCTTTGGCTGGTTTCTCATTAGGAGCTGAGTCTATTGCCCTTTTTGCTCGTGTGGGAGGTGGTATCTATACCAAAGCTGCTGACGTTGGAGCTGACCTTGTAGGAAAAGTAGAAGCAGGTATCCCAGAAGATGACCCTCGTAACCCTGCCACTATCGCTGATAACGTAGGTGATAACGTAGGTGACGTAGCTGGTATGGGGGCTGACCTATTTGGTTCATATGTGGCTACAGTACTTGCCTCAATGGTATTGGGTAACTACGTAATCAAAGATATGGCGATGAGCAGTGGAGGAGCTTTTACAGACAATTTTGGCAATATGGGGCCTATACTTTTACCTTTGGTAATCGCAGGGGTAGGTATTGTAGCTTCTATCATAGGTACTTTCTTTGTAGGTATCAAAAATAATGAAGCTAAAGAAAAACAAGTACAAAGTTCGCTAAACACTGGTAACTATGTAGCTTTAGGGCTTACTTTGGTAGCTTGTTTCTTCCTAATCAAATATATGCTTCCTGAAACTATTCAGATGAGTTTCTTTGGAGAAGGTGTAAAGAGTATTCCAAGTATTAATGTATTCTATGCTACTATTGTAGGTTTAGCCGTAGGATTACTTATCTCTACTATTACTGAATACTTTACTGCTTTGGGTAAAAAACCAGTGTTGAACATTGTGCGCAACTCTTCTACTGGAGCAGCTACTAACATTATAGCAGGTTTAGCTACCGGTATGAAATCTACCTTTGGTTCTGTATTGCTTTTTGCAGTAGCTATCTGGGGGTCTTATGCCTTAGCAGGTTTCTACGGGGTTGCGATTGCAGCTTCAGCAATGATGGCTACTACTGCTATGCAATTAGCTATTGATGCTTTCGGACCTATTGCTGATAATGCAGGAGGGGTAGCTGAAATGAGTGAACTGCCAAAAGAAGTACGCCAACGTACTGATATTTTAGACTCAGTAGGTAATACTACTGCTGCTGTAGGTAAAGGCTTTGCAATTGCTTCTGCAGCTCTTACTGCCTTAGCATTGTTTGCAGCTTATGTTACCTTTACAGGTATTGATGGTATTAACATCTTCAAAGCTGATGTATTAGCAGCCTTGTTTATTGGAGGTATGATTCCAGTAATTTTCTCAGCTTTAGCTATGCAATCAGTAGGAAAAGCGGCTATGGATATGGTGAACGAAGTGCGCCGTCAGTTCCGCGAAATTCCTGGCATTATGGAAGGAAAAGGTACCCCAGAGTACGGTAGATGCGTGGATATTTCTACTAAAGCTGCTTTGCGAGAAATGATGTTGCCTGGTGCAATTACTATTATTACCCCTATCATTATCGGTTTTGTAATGGGAGCTGAAGCTTTAGGAGCTTATATGGCTGGTGTAGCTGTATCAGGTGTAGTATGGGCAATCTTCCAAAATAACGCTGGTGGTGCTTGGGATAACGCTAAGAAATCATTTGAAGCAGGGGTAGAAATCAACGGACAAATGACTTACAAAGGTTCTGACGCTCATAAAGCAGCTGTAACTGGTGATACTGTAGGTGACCCATTCAAAGATACTTCAGGACCTTCAATGAATATTCTTATCAAACTTACTTGCTTAGTAGGCTTGGTTATCGCTCCTATCTTGGGCGGACATACCGCTGATGCTAACGGAATGCCTGTAGAAGCTCAAATACGTGAAGGAGAGGCTGAAACCGATATGATACCATTAGAACCTGCTATAGAAGTAGTAGAGGGAGTATTAAACGCTGATGGTAACTTTGAATACAATGTAGGTAATTTATTTCAATTGAATCTTCTTGACAATACAATGTTAGAAGTAGGTGAAAATTCATCTGAGGCTCACCTTGTAAAATTGTTAGAAGATAAAAACCTTACTACTCCAGAACAATTCAAAGATAACTGGATTACTTTGGATAGAACTTACTTCAAAACAGGTAGTGATGAACTTACTGAAGGTTCAGAACAACAATTAAAAAATATTGTAGCTATATTAAAAGCTTATCCTAAGGCTGCTATCCGTTTAGGGGGGTATACTGATAATACAGGTAGTGCCGAAGGTAACTTAAAACTTTCTGAAAGACGTGCTAATTCTGTACTAAACAAATTAGTAGCATTGGGTGCTAACAAATCACAGTTGAGTGCTCAAGGTTATGGAGCAGAGCATCCAATATGTCCTGCTAACGATACCGATGAATGCAAAGCTAAAAACAGACGTATAGATGTGCGTTTAACAGCTAAATAATAATATTTTAGTTAAATATATAAGGGGCGGATTGGTAAAATTCGCCCCTCTTTTTAAAACCAACAGACTATGAAAAAACAACTTTTTTCAGTGCTACTATTCACTGCTTTAGTAGGCTGTAACTCTTCTGAAAACCAAAAGAAAATGACAGAGAATATAGATAATAATCCACTACTTGTAGAAAGCACCTTACCATATGGAGCTCCAGACTTCTCAAAGATAAAAGACGAGCATTATCGTCCTGCTCTTCTTAAAGGGATGGCTTTGCAAAATGAACGTATAGCGGCTATCATAAGTAATAATGAAGCCCCTACTTTTGAAAATACTATTGTTGCTTTAGAAAAAAGTGGAGTGGAATTAGAACGTGCTTCAGCTGTATTCAACGCTCTAACAGAAGCACATACTAACGACACACTGAAAGTATTGCAAAAAGAGCTCTCTCCTAAGTTTGCTGAACACGCAGATGGCATTCACTTAAACGAAAAGCTTTTTGCACGTATTAAAGCCTTATATGATAAACGTGAGAGCTTGCAATTAGATGCTGAATCACTTAAATTGTTAGAAAATTACTATGAAGATTTTGTAGTAGCAGGTGCTAACCTATCCACTACTGATAAAGAAACCCTTAAAAAGTACAACAGCGAGTTGGCTTCTTTAGAAACTGATTTTAACCAAACGCTTTTAGAAGGTTCATTAGCAGCAGCACAAACTATCAATGGTCAGAAAGTAGCTATCGTAAATACTACTCAGCAACCGCTCCTTAGCGAATTAGCAGACCGCAATCAGCGCAAACAACTATTTGAAGCAGCTTGGAATCGCACCGATGGAGGTGCTCATAATACTAATGATATTTTAAAACGCATTGCCTTACTTCGTGCTAAAAAAGCAGAACTTTTAGGATTTAAAAACTATGCAGAATGGAGTTTGCTACGTACTATGGCTAAAACACCTGCTGCTATTGCCCAGTTTTTTAAAGATTTAGTGCCTGCTTCAGTAGGTAAAGCTAAAGTTGAAGCTAAAGAGATACAAGCACAAATTGCTAAGACAGGAGGCAATTTCAGCTTAGAACCTTATGATTGGAACTTCTATGCTGAGCAAGTACGCAAGGCTAAATATGATCTTGATGAGAACGAAATAAAACCATACTTCGAGTTGAAGAATGCTCTTGAGAATGGAGTGTTTTATGCGGCTACTAAGCTTTATGGTATTACCTTTAAAGAACGCAAAGATATACCCGTATATCACCCTGATGTATTAGTATATGAACTTTTTGAAGAAGATGGCACTCCATTAGGGCTTTTCTATGGTGATTTCTTTGCTCGCGAAAGCAAACGCGGTGGGGCTTGGATGAGCAACTTTGTAAACCAATCGAAGTTATTGGGTACTAAACCAGTTATTTACAATGTATGTAACTATGTGAAGCCTACTGATGGCAAACCTGCTTTGCTTACTTATGATGAGCTTACTACTCTTTTCCATGAATTCGGACATGCCTTGCATGGTTTCTTTGCTAATCAACAGTATGCAAGTCTATCAGGGACAGCAGTAGCACGCGATTTTGTAGAATTTCCTTCACAATTCAATGAACATTGGGCTTTATATCCTGATATTCTTAAGAATTATGCGGTACATTATCAAACTAAACAACCTATTCCGCAAGCCCTTATTGATAAAATAAAGAAAGCGAGTACTTTCAATGAAGGGTATGCTTTTACTGAAGTATTAGCAGCTGCTAATTTAGACTTACAATGGCATACTATTCCTGCAGATACTATTATTAATAATGTAAATGATTTTGAGAAGTCAGCTCTTGAGAAGACTGGTTTATGGGTAAAAGAAGTACCTCCAAGATACCGCTCATCTTATTTTGCTCATATCTTTGGAGGAGGTTATGGTGCAGGCTATTACTCTTACCAATGGACAGAGATGCTCTGCCACGATGCCTACCAATGGTTTGAAGAAAACGGAGGACTTACTCGTGCTAATGGGCAACGCTTCAGAGAGTTAATTCTATCTAAAGGCAATACAATGGATTATGAAAAAATGTATCTCAATTTCAGAGGAAAAGCCCCTGCTATTGAGCCCTTACTCAAAGCACGTGGACTAAAGTAATTCTTATATCAAAAAAAGACTGTCCTAAGAAGATTTTGCTTAGACTTCTTAGGACAGTCTTTTTTATGTTTATTCTTGCCACTTCCTCGCATTGATGCGGTCTAATAGTGGTTGAAAACTATCAGCGAGGTCAAACTGAGTACCTATAGCATCAAAAATAGCATCTTGAGTGAGTACCCATTGCGGTACCTCATCTGGTATTTCGCCGTCATTACTGTCAAAATAATCTTCTCGCCATTGTGGACTGTCATAATATGCCTCTAAAGCCTCATATTCAGGCTGTATAGCGTTCCACTCTTCTAAAAGAGCTTCAGCATTAGTAAGAATACCTTCTAATCGCAAGAGGATATCATTCATTTTACTGATATTTTCGTATCGTTTATTCATTTTTTTGCTTTTTGGTTATATATCACTTCTAACTTATTCTTTCTTAAAAATTAAATTTCAGGAAAAATAATCTCTTTAGGAATGAAAGTATAGTCTTCTTTATTGATAACTTGAACTTCTTTTAAGTAATTTTCTTTAGAGAACTTAAAACAATAAGGTTTGTCTCTCAAAAAATCCCATTGAACAATAGCTTCTGAATGTGTTACCTTAATTGTTGCCCATCCTCCATCGTCTGCAACACCACAAGCACAAGTAAACAATAGATATTCACCACTTTGTAAGTTACTTTTGTATAATTCACTGGGGACTATCAGCATATCTTCAAAATCAGGATAAGTAGCTATATCCTCATCATCAATGAAAAGCTGTAGATAACTACAATTTTCAAAACGAATACTATCGCGAATGAGGTATTCATCTTCTTTTAGTGTAACTACATTGATTTTGAGTCTATTCATTTCTATTTTTCAGTAAATGTACATTCTGATATACCTTTCTTATCTCGTCTCTTACTTCCATTAGCGCAAAGCCCAACAAATTCTTGCCACGCCATGAGGCGATGTTATGTGCTTTCTCGTTGTCTTTCCCCAAGCCTATCCCCCAAATGGTATCCATCGGACTCGCTTCTACCAGTATTTTATCGCCTGTAGAAAGCAAAAAATCCATCATTTCCTTATTCTGAGTGAATTTGTAATAATTCCCATTGAGCACAGTACTATATTTGGCTTTATCCCACACCTCATCGTTAAAATTTTGCACTTTCCTACCCAAGGTCCTCATCAGTTTAGGGTCGGACGTGTTCATTATTTCCTCCCTCACTTGTTCATCGTCAAACAAACGCGCTTTTTCAGCCATCATATACTGCTCAGCACAGTAATACTCATCACCATCTACAGAAAAAGGTGAGGGTTGCCATTGTGAAAAACAAGATTCATCAACTACCTCTGCATTGGGCTTCCAAAAGAAAGCGAACTTGAGCTTCTTTGCCGAATGGATAAAGGTTGCTATAGAGTACTTATAAGCGCCTTTAGGTTGCCAAACTGGAATTCCTTCGTAGTAATAATCCTCTTCGTCATCTATATCTTGGTCATCTTCTTCCCATCTGTTGTAATGCCAAAAACAAGGATACGGAAAAAGTGCTTGGTACTCTTTTTGTTGTGCAGGAGTAAGGGTCTCATACCAGTCCCAAAACTTGCATTTATAATCTTCACCAGCGCCCATACGCCAGCCTATCGTAAATTCAGTATAAGCAGGGAACGCAATCCACTGCGGTGCCATAGGTGTAAAAGAAAGTTTCCCCATAAATGATTTTTTTATAAATGATAATCTGCCATTGCTTCATAAAAATCAGCTTCATCAATAGCCATATTTTGGCATACCCACTTAGCAGCTTCTATATTGCTTACAGATGTAGCACTAAGTTCTCCTAAAGGAAGCTCTCCTTCTGAGGTAATCAGATAAGTCTCACCGTTGTGCGTCTCAAAAGCAGGGGTACGGTACTCCATCTTCCTAATAGGGTTTTCATTAGCTTCTACTATATTGCTCAGGGCACTATCTTCTTCGTTGTAAATCAATATTCCCCCCTTAGTAATAGCACTGATAAAAGCATCATACGCAGCAGGATTGTCGGTAGGAGCTATGTCGGTAATAAGAGCTACAATAGGGCGCAAGGCAGCACTTTGGGCATCGGCTTCTATAAGCACAAACTCTGTATCTGCCAAATGCACTTGTCGTCCTGCTATAGGTTGTTGCAAATAGTAGCTTAAAGGTTTATTGTAGAAAGCCATAGTATGTAGCACACGCGCTAATACCTCTTGCCTACCTTGTCCGCCTGCTATCACTACACGAGTTTTATCTTTGAAATATTCATACAAAAATTCAGTAGGTGATAGAAGTCTCAGCCCTAACTGTTGTGCTTGTAGTAGGTCTGGGTGATGCTCTGAAAGATGTGGGTCTACCACTACACAATCAGTATTGCCTGACATTTCTTCAGGAAGGATACTGATATGATGCTCGTTGCTGAGCTCTTTCATCAGTGGACGCAAATGTGTACTAGGAGCTACTATAAAATGTATATTCATAATTTGCTAATTTGTCTATGAGTTAATTTTAAATATTAAGGATTCTAAAGGGGCTATGTCTACACGCATATGCCCTTTGCCGTTTTCAATATATAGGATAGTTTTTTTTTCACCGTATAGTGCCTCAGTTAGAGGGTATTTGCCATCATTCAAAAACCAACTACCTAACAGATAAGTAGGCAACTGCAAATCGAAACCATAACTTTCGTGCTCATTAAAATTGGTTACTATTATCCATTGTTCGTCCTCATTACCTCTTGCAAAGCTATATACCTTATCATTGTAATAGATAGTATTTTGGCGATTATATTGGTGCAAATCGATATAAGAACCTGTAACTTTTAAGGTGAGTAAGCGTTGATAGAAATCGCGCAAAGCTCGCTCGGTATCCGAAAGCTGACCGCCATCAAAACGCTTGTTATTTACCCAACGTTGGTGAGCTGGTACCCCTATATAATCAAAGATAGAGGTACGCGACGGACTGCCAAAGCCTGCCCATTCAGCAGCTTTTTCTCCTACTTCTTGACCAAAATATAGCATCACTGGCGACTCGCTGATAAGAGTTGAAACTGTCATCGCAGGTTTGGCTTTTTCAGCATAGCCAGCAAATTCAGGAGAAGCAATGCGTTGCTCATCGTGATTCTCTAAGAAGTGCAACATACGGTCTGAAATGTCAGCAAGCTCACGCTGTATAGGGGCAATAGCATCGGTGGTATGCTCATAGCTGATGATAGCCCGCAGTGTATCGTATAGTTGTACTTTGTCGTATAGATAATCCATTTTGCCCAAATACAAGTAAGGGCGGTATTCATTAGGGTTGTACACCTCAGCCAACAGGAAAGCCTCTGGATTCTGATGTTTAATAGTTGAATTGAGGTAACTCCAAAACTCTACAGGTACCATTTCAGCCATATCATAGCGGAATCCATCTACCCCTTTAGCAAGCCAATACAAAGCTATATCTTTAAACTTTTGCCAAGTATTAGGCACTATTTGGTCTTGCCAAAAGCGGTAATGCACCTCAGTATCTTCATTCTCAAAACCAATAGGTAGCGTGGCAAAATCCTTAGTACCATCAGGGCGTACCCCATAGTTGAGTTTTACAGTTTCGTACCAATCGTTGCGGTCTGGTTTAGAAGCCCGCGCTCCATTGCCAGTCCATTTAGCAGGGAACTCGTGATACTCGCCATAAATACCTTCAGGTAATTGAAAAGCCTCATTGGGGTTATAGTAAAAATTGTTGTTTACAGCATATTGTACACTTGTGTCATCATCTTCACCAAAACCGCGTATTCCTTTAGGCTTAGCAATGCTTTCATAGCGCCGTGCTACGTGGTTAGGCACTATATCCATTATTACTTTTAGTCCGCATTGGTGAGTACGTGCTATAAGAGCTTCCCATTCCTCTAAGCGGTATGTAGGGTCATCAGCAAGGTCAGGATTTACCGAGTAATAATCCTTTATAGCGTAAGGTGAACCAGCACGTCCTTTTACCACTGCGGGAAAATCGTTGCTGATGCCATAAGCTGTATAGTCAGTAGTAAGGGCGTGGTGCAATACTCCTGTAAACCAGATATGTGTTGCTCCTAACTTTTTTATCTCCAATAGGGCTTTTTCAGTAAAGTCCGAGAATTTTCCCACACCATTTTCTTCCTTAGTGCCCCACGGTTTATTGGTAGTGTTAGTATTGCCAAAGAGCCTTGTAAGCACCTGATAAACTACTATTTTGTTGTTCATTTTTGTTTCTTTTCTAAGACCTTGCAAAGGTATGAAACAATTGCTAATTAACAAAAAAACTTTGCCAAAGGTATAGCAAAATTAACCTTTGGCAAAGTAAATATCCAATTTAACTAAAAGTATTATTCGTCAATCTGTAGTATAACTACTCTAACGATAAAGAGAGAAATGCCCATATATTCTTCGTCCGTCGCGCAACTCATCGTTTAGGTCTATAGTATACCAATAGTCTCCCGAAGGCATTGGTTTACCAGCATAGATACCGTCCCACGATTCTCCAGGTTTCAAGGTAGCCATACGTCTGCCATTGCGGTCGAATACGTGAACGAAAGCGTTAGGAAAATCTTCCATTTTTTTAGGGCGCCAACGGTCATTATCTCCATCTCCATTAGGGGTGAAATAGTTAGGTATATCTATATCGATATAAGGTACTTCTACTACTAAAGTGCGTATACAGTCTTTAGCATCTTTAGCTTTCACTTCTATGGTTTTGATGCGTACCCCTCCAGCTTCTATACGTTCAGGGTCAGTGTTTTTGATAGTGTATACGGGGTTATTACCCTGATTTTCACCGTTGAAGTAGTAAGTGTAGCCTGATAAAGGGTCAGTTACACCGCCTTTAGCAATAACTTCTATTACATTCAAATCGTCATTAGGTACGCGCTCTAAAGTGAATTGAGGGAAGCGTGTAAGACTAAAATTCACTATTGAAGCAGGACATATAGGGCGACCAACTCCCATAGGCTTATAGTTAACTGTAAGCGTTTGGGTAAGTGTTTCAGCATCAAAGTCATCAATAAAGGCGATATTGCCAGCTGTACGGGTAAATAAACGTTCTGTTCCGTTGTTTAGATTATAGCTTATCTTATCATAATCCACTACATTGTTGTTAAACTTAACCACTAAGGTATGTACATATCCTTTGTTTGAGGTAGGGTCACAGTTAATTTCGTTCTCTACTGATTGTACAGCTACATCAGGTTCTTCATCAATAGTGAAAGGAGCTAAATGAGCTAACATACAGCCCTTAGTATCCTGTATAGCGATTTCGTAATGAATATTATAAGAGGAAGCTAAATTGCCAAAAGTAACGGTTTCTCCTGCCTTTACACCTATTTTTCTATCTACCACTGTCTTTTTCTCGTGGTTGATGAGATAAATACGATAAAATCCAGAGCCCCCTGCTATATTCGATAAGGTTACACTACCATTTTGGCTATCATCACAGGCTTGAGACTGCGATTTATTTACCTTAATATCTACAGAAATAGGTTTAGGTGCTATAATAGTGGTTTCTGTTATGGTAGTGATACAGTTTTTACTGTCTTCTACTAACAATTGGTAACTACCACTACTAAGGTTTTCGACAGATCCTTTACCATTAGTAACAGTTATGAGAGTATATTCAGGAGTTTTTTCCGTCTTTTTCTCTAATTTGTATTTATACGGAGGTACGCCTCCACTTACTTGTACTTCAAATATAAGTTTGCCATTATTAACATCTCCACAAGAGGGTGCTATGATTTCAGCATTGAGTTTGCTAAGAACGATGGGAGTGTATTCTTCAATAGTAACTGATCCCATAGCCTCACAGCCCGCAGCATCTTGTACGTGTGCATAGTAATAACCTGATTTTAGGTCAGAAAAGTTGAGAGTGATAGCATTCGCTCCTACACCTACATTTGTTTCACTGTATACAGTTCCTGTGCGTTTGTGGGTGAGGGTGATAGTATAAGGAGAGACACCTCCACTCACTTGTACGATAGCAGCTCCTTTAGCATCCTCACAATTGGCTGAGGCTTGTACTGTAGTAGCAAGTTTGAGAGCAGCAGGCGGTTCTGGCATTATTACTTTTCCATAGAGCTTACAGCCTGTCTCTGCTACAGTTACTTCTATTTGGTAAGAACCTGCTGAAAGGCGAATCATAGCGCTACCATTAGTTGAAGTACCTGTTACTACTGAGTTAGCGGTTATGCGATAATCAAAAGCACTCACTTTAGTAGCAGAAGCCTGTTTATTCTGTATGCTGAGGGTAAGCAATCCTTTGCCAGACGAACAAGTGGCTTTTACAGGAGTTCCTACCACTAACCTATAGTCTTCTGCCACTGACTTCACTTCATAATCTTCACCTATACTACATTTGGTTTGTTCATTCAATACCTCTATATGATACTTACCAACCCCTAAAGCTTCAGTTCCATTAAGCTGCAAAGTAGTATCATCAAGGTGTATCTCTCTTCTGTAATTTTTATCTTCACTTGTGATGATATATTTTAGCCATGTTCCTTTTACGTATTTAGGAGTTACAGCTACCTTTACAAGTACCTCTTCTTTGCGCTCACAAGTAGCTTTTTTTAGAGTCTCAAAGCTAATGTTTTTAAGTACAAAAGAAGGTTGTACTGTTACAGAAGTAGTCCCCTCATAACGACTACAGCCGGCAGCATCTTGAACTTCTATGGTATAATTACCAGCAGTTACACCTGTAAAGGTATAAACAGAAGAATTAAGCGTTTGTGAAAGTTCACTCTTAGTGGTTTGATGTACTAATCGCACTTTATAAGGAGCTTGTCCTCCTGATATGTGCAAAGCTATCTCACCATTCTCTTGTGTACAATCCTTGCTGTATAGTGGGGTAGCGCTTACTTGTATAGTAGCAGGAGGCTCAGGCATTAGTACTTTATCATAGAGCTTACAGCCAGTTTCAGCTACAGTTACTTCTATCTGATAAGCACCTGCTGGTAGCGGAAGGGTGATACTATCATTAGCAGTAGTGCCTGTTACTACAGTGTTGCCGGTAATATGATAACTAAATCCTCTTTTAGTAGCTGTAGCCTCTTTTGATACTATGCTGAGGGTAAGCTGTCCTTTTTCTGTAGCACAAGTAGCTTTTGCGGCTCTAACATTTAGCTGCATAGGGGTAGGGGCTTTCACCTCAAAACCTCCATAGGCATAGCAACCTCTTTCATCGTGTATAGTTATTTTGTAGCTGTTAGGCAATACATTTAGTACAAAAGTGTTGCCTTCAGTAAACTGTATAGGTTGCTCGGCTTGTCCATTAAGTTGATAATAATGCTTACCCTGTCCTCGTTGTGCAAGGGTGATATGCACAGGTATTGTACCATCAGTTTGCACTTGGCAGAGTTGTGCTACAATAGAGGTTATAGAGAGGATAGGGTAGCGGCGAATGGTAACAGTGTCCGACACTACACATCCTCTAACAGGATCCATAGCGTAAATACGCCATATGCCCTCATCTAAACTGATAAAAGTATTGCCATTTGTGGTTCCTTTTTGCCAGCAAGGTACTCCGTCATAAGTAGGAGCCCCATTTATATTGTCATCTGCATAATCAGGCTTGCGAATATCAAAAGACTCACCACAAGGTTTGTGTCCCTCTTCTATCTTTTCGTAACTATAGATATAGCTATCTTTTTCGCCTCCTGATACACGCAAGAGCACGCTGCCCTTATCACTACTCTTATTATTGCAGCCTATGTCTTGTTTTTCTAAAAGACTCATCTGCAAAAGAGCTTGTAGCTGCAAAGAGTATTCTTTGGGCGATTTAGGGCAAGAAGTACTTGTAGCCACAAAGGTATAATTGCCTGACGGCAAGTTAGGCAGCTCAATACGCCGATTTACATTGCGTGTTTGGGTTGCCGTAAATGTACCACTGGCTCTTTCTATTTTCTTATTATCTAATAAACGCCAGTTAATAGGTTCATTTTCTTTTACGCCCCAAGCGTATACATTCAAAATTTGTGCAGAACAATTTCCTTTATCTGGGAATACTTCCATCATAAATTCCCGACAAGGATTTTTACTATCAACAGCAATGTTGAAAGAATTGGTTTGATTTGCATTTTCTTGAGAGTAAACACTTACTCCTGCTGTTAGTAGCAACATTGTAATTAATTTTTTCATAAAATATTAACTTTTCTAATGTTAAATAAAAATTAAAATTATATTGTCTTTTAACAAATGAAAAATTGGATGTTTTTTATTTTTTTACTTAACCTTTCACTATTCGAGGGCGAAGTTACTGATATTTTTTAAATATGCAAATATATTATGAAATAAAATTGTTAAAATTTTAAGGTTTATGTATAAGGGAAGACTTAACTACTTGATTTTCAATTTTAAGATATTATTAACAAATATAGCTTTAAAATGTTAATTATGAAACGTTCTATTAATCATTTGTTAATTTAATTGTTTTCTTAGACAAAAAAGCACTGCTTCGGCTGTTTAAGCCGAAGCAGTGCTTTTTATAAGAATTATAAAACTATTTTAAAAACTCTTTTATAGCAACTTTTTGGAAATATAAATCACCATCTCCTTCGTAAAGAATACCAAGAGTCTTATTGTCTATTACCGTTAGGCAAGAATACCCCATATTATCTTTCTCATATAGCAATATTTGTGGGTGTTTATCCCAAGTATTACCCTCATCATCACTCACTTTCACGGTTAGGTTAATACGCTTTTTAGCATCAGCCGGATTAGAGAAGAATAAGTATTGCTTACCTTTCTTATTTTTATATGATATGATACTTGCCATACAGTTAGGCTCTACCAAAGCAGTACGCGAAGTAGAGTGTTCTACCCAAGTTTTCCCCATATCAGTAGTAACAGCTACTGATCTACCATTATAAGCATCAGAAAGTTCGTAGTTAGAACGGTTGCGGTCATCACGCATATTCAGCATTAGTGAGCCATCGCTTAGCTGTACTACTTGCGCTTCTGTAGTATGCGATTTTGCTCCTGTGCCTACCTGCCAAGTAGCACCGTGGTCTTTGCTGTAGATAATAGTAGAGTGTGGCACTTGGTCTTTGTCTTTAAATTGCCCCGCAAATACTAAGGTGCCGTCTGCCATACTGATACCTCTACCAGGCCCTTCAAAGAATAGATGCCACTCTGGGTTTTTCATTTGTGCAGTTACATTTAGAGGCTGACTCCACGTCTTGCCATCGTCATTACTTTTTACCACTACTATTTGTCCTGTTTCATCAGGAGTCAATCCGGGTTTAGAGCCCCACCAAGTCATCACTTTAGGGTCTAATCCGTGTTGCCATAAGCCCATTACCCAAATAGTATTGGTCTGCTCATCTACTAATACAGCTGCATCACCTACCCCATTTAAGCGGTTAGGCTTTCCACCCCATTCCCCCATATCGATTACTTCTTTCATTGGCTCCCAAGTCTGTCCGCCATCAGTACTTCTGCTCATTCCTACGTTGATGTCTTCTTGCAGGTCTTTGCAGTTGTTATAACGATTGTCGTAGATAGCAATCAGTGTTCCTTTATTTGTAGTAGCGAGTCCTGGTATGCGGTAGCACGCAATACCGTCTTGCTGGCGATGGCGTAGGGTGATAGCAAAGCGTTGTCCTTCTTTGCTTTTATTGCGTAGTACGTATTTCTTATCAGAGGTTTTTACCTTTACACCTGCAAGCAAAAGTTTGTTTAGCAAGTCTGGTGAAGCCGTAGTGCGAGCAGTCACCCAAAAGTATACGGTGTCTTTTGCTGCTTTGTAGTTGCCTGAAAGCTTAACTTTTTTGCGCAATTTAGTAGTTTGAGCAAATAGGGTAGCCGCTTCGCGTTTGTTTCGTGTACTCGCATAAACTGATAGATTAGCAAGATCTACCATTCGGTGTTTAGTTTTGAAGGCAAGTACTACATCTTCTACCTGCACACCCTTCTCAATAGGAAGAGCAAAAGAGGTAAGAGTGTTTTCTTTCTCAGTAACAAGCGGCATATGTGGTTGTGCAAAAGGAAGTGTTTTCTGCGCAAAGCCCATACTCATACACAGCAAAGCTGCCATTGTAAATAATCGTTTCATATATAAATTCATTTGTTAATATTTATCTTATCAATTGGCTAAATGGTAATTTACTATTAGCTCATTCGCTTCACATATTGCGTAAGGATTACTATTTGTTGTCCTTCTACTTTACCCTCTATATATTCGGCGTTTTCAGGGTCAAGAGCGATTTTGCGCACAACGGTACCTTGCTTAGCAGTCATACTTGTGCCTTTTACTTTTAGGTCTTTGATGAGTACTACGTTGTCGCCATTGCTTAATACAGCCCCATTGCTATCTTTGTGTATTACCTTTTCGCTTTCGTCAAGGTGGTCATCAGAGTCTTTTGCAAAAGCGAGCTCCTCATCGTCTAAATACATCATATTCAGTAGGTCGAGCGACCAGCCTTCACCCTTTAAGCGGTTTAGTAGTCGCCACGCCATTACCTTTACGGGGCGGTGTTCGCTCCACATACTATCGTTTAGGCAACGCCAGTGATTGCTATCCATAGTGCTTGGTTCTTCTATTTGGCTTAGGCAGGTATCGCATACCAGCAGGCTATTGTCTGTGCTTTCGTTTCTAGCAGGAGGTACGGTGTATACGCCTAAGTTTTCAGTAGCTCCACAGAGCTCACAACAGTTGCCACTACGGGCTTTTAAGATTTCTATCATTTCAAATCGTCGATTTTGTAATTAATTCGGGTGTGCAAATATACACTATTTCCCTAAACTACACAAAAAAACTTTGTCAAAGCCTTAAAACTCTGACAAAGTTTATATTATAGCTAATCGCCAAATTGTCAAATTAGCAAATTTCCCAGTTTCTCTTTACAAACTCTGATAGTTCTTTACCTTTTAAGAGTCCTTGTGAGAGGCGTGCCAAATCAAAGGCTTGCTTAATGAGTTTTTCTTTAGCAGCTTCATCAGCAGCAAGTATGGCATCGGCTAACGGAGCGTTGGCGTTCACCACCACGTGGTACATCTCTGGGAAAGCTCCAAACATACCGCCACCACCAGTAGCGCTCATCTCTTTCATACGGCGCATAAACTCTGGCTGATTGATAACAAACGGTGTGTCATCACTGTCTAAATCTTCTATTTGCACCATATATCCTTCTTTAGGAAGTACTTTTTCAATGTCTGTTTTTAGCGTGTTTTTCTCCTCTTCGCTGTGTTTAGCAAGTATAGGCTCGTCTTTTTGTATTAGTTTAGAGAGCGGAGCGGCATCTACGCGTGCAAAGGTTAGTTTTTCGTTCTTTTCTTCTAACTTCTGAATAAGATGCGATACTATCGGACTGTCTAATAGCACTACTTGGTAACCTTTAGCTTTTGCTTCTTCTATAGCGGTGTATTGTTGCTCTTTGTTTTGAGCGTATAGCACTACTAATGTATCATTTTTGTCAGTTTGATTTGCTTTGATAGCTTCTTTTAGCTCGCTAAGCGTGTAGTATTGTCCTTCAGTAGTCGGATAAAGTACGAAATCATTAGCTTTCTCATAGAATTTCTCATCGGTAAGCATACCATATTCTAATACAATCTTGATGTCATTCCACTTGTTTTGGAAGTCCTCTCTATTGTTGGTAAAGAGCGATTTAAGCTTATCGGCTACCTTACGAGTAATGTATGACGAAATTTTCTTTACATTACCGTCAGCTTGTAGATAAGAACGCGATACGTTTAGCGGAATATCAGGCGAGTCAATCACCCCTTTAAGCATAGTGAGGAACTCTGGTACAATACCCTCTACATTATCCGTTACAAATACCTGATTTTGGTATAGCTGTATGCGGTCTTTCTGCAATTGCATATCGTTAGACAGCTTAGGGAAGTATAGTATACCCGTTAGGTGGAACGGATAATCTACATTTAGATGTATGTGGAATAGCGGTTCTTCAAACTGGGTAGGGTATAATTCGTGATAGAATTGCTTGTAATCCTCATCGCTGAGGTCTGCGGGCTGTTTTGTCCACGCAGGGGTAGGGTTGTTGATGATGTTATCTTCAGTGCGATATTCTGTTTTATAGTCCTCAGGAGCGTTTTCTGGGCGGGGTAGGGGTACTTGTTTAGTGCCGAACTTAATAGGTATAGGCATAAACTTGTTGTATTTGCGCAATAGTTGTTCTATGCGATACTCTTCTAAAAACTCAAGCGATTCATCGTTAAGGTGCAGTATAATCTCCGTACCGCGTTCACTGCGTAGGTCTGTTTCCTCTAAGCTAAACTCCGGACTGCCATCGCATACCCAGCGTACAGCAGGGGCATCGGTGTATGATTTAGTGATGATTTCCACCTCATTAGCTACCATAAAAGCCGAATAGAAACCGAGCCCAAAATGACCTATCACGCCGCTGTCTTTAGCGGTGTCTTTATATTTAGCCAAGAACTCTTCAGCTCCCGAAAAAGCTATCTGGTTGATATATTTCTCTACCTCTTCAGCCGTCATACCGATACCTTGGTCGCTGATGTGTAGGGTTTTATTATCTTTATCAACTTTTACTTCTATGATAGGGTTGCCGTATTCAACCTTAGCCTCACCTATGCTGGTGAGGTGTTTTAGTTTAAGGGTAGCATCGGTAGCGTTAGAGATGAGCTCTCGCAAAAAGATTTCGTGGTCGCTATACAAGAATTTCTTGATAAGCGGAAAAATGTTTTCTACAGAAACGTTAATATTTCCTTTCATATATTCAATCAATTTTAGTTTTTTGGATATTTCTATAGCTAAAAGAGTACCAAACTAAAAACAACTGACAAAATGGCAGTTTTTCTCTTATGCTCAACTTTCCACAATAACCTATATCTCTCCCATTTTTTCTAGCCCTTCCAATCCTCCCAAACCTCTCAGGAAAAATTTCTTTTATCTTTTTCCTTTAGGTTAGATATACCTACCCTTTAGGAAGAGCGAAGGAAAGTCGGCGAGCTGGCGCAGCCGAGTATGTGACGAACAATCATCGAAGTATAACCGTCTAATTATTATCTCAAAACCAGAAAAATATACTACTTCAGGCTGATTTTCCCTTCCTTCGGGAAAAAGTGCAAATGCTGTGAATAATTTTTGCTTATTTCTGTATAAATCACTAACTTTGCGACTCCTGATTATAGTAATCGATGAACAGAAAAAAAACAACTAAAGATATAGTGCGGGCTTCAGTGGCAGAGTATCTTACTTTTGTGACAGCTACAGGTGAGAGCAATATACAAAGTCTCTATGCCGATGAAAACGTATGGCTTTCTCAGAAAATGATGGGATTGCTTTATGATGTAGATGTAAGAACGATTAATTATCATTTACAAAAAATATTCTCTGACAATGAGTTAGATGAAAAATTAGTTATCCAAGATTTTCGGATAACTGCCTATGATGGTAAGACGTACAATACTAAACACTATAACCTATCGGCAATTATAGCGGTAGGGTACAAGGTAAATTCAGAAAGAGCGGTACAATTTCAGAGGTGATTTATGAGCGTGCTGATGCTGATAAAACTAATATGGGGCTTAACACTTGGAAAGACGCGCCTAAGGGCAAGATATATCCTTTTGATGTAGTAGTGGCTAAAAACTACCTGACCGAAGATGAAATGGCGCAGCTACAGCGTTTGGTATCGGCTTATTTGGATATGGCAGAAGATATGGCACTACGGCATATACCGATGACGATGAGCGATTGGGAGCAACGTTTGAATCGCTTTTTAGCATTTGCTGACCGCCAAGTATTGCAAGACGCAGGCAAAATAACCGCAGAAATAGCTCGCGCACACGCACTTAGCGAGTTTGAGAAGTATCGCATTGTGCAGGATAGGCTTTTTGAATCAGATTTTGATAAATTTATAGAGAATAGTCTACTAAGTTAAAAAATAGTTGTATATTTGTCGCAAATTTTAGAAGTTATTATTATGGAAACACTTACTATTAAACCACCTAAAGGAGTTAGCCTAAGTGATGCAAAAATAGCTCTCGAACGACTTAATTTTGAAATAATAGATGATCAGGAGTACACCATTTCTGATACTTATAGAAAAGAGTTGCACAATCGCTTAAGAGAATGGGAATTATCTCCAGAAACAGGAATATCTTTAGACGATGCTAGAAAATTAGCATAGAGTTATAGAAAATAAATACAAAATTAAAAAACCATTTAAACTCTATTTAAGAGAAACAAAAAGACAATAACATAAAGACATAAATTAGCGTTTCGCTTTACGATTTTCCTTTCTATAGAAAACGACCAAATTTTTCAAGTAACAGAGGAAAAGTAAAAGTCGAAATGCCTGCGTTGTAAGCGTGGGCATTCCTTTTGATTTAGTTACAGCCTTTGGTCGGGCTTCTATAGAAAGTAATAAGGAATGTTTCCACGCTTTTTTATACTCTTATGTGAAAGACAAAGGCGGTATCTGAAAAGCCTGTAATAGAGTAGGAATAATAATTTAATTGAGATGTTAAAATAATTTCATATATTTGCACTCTGAAAATTAATGTATTATGGAATTATTTAAGGGACAAAGCCTCTTAGAGTTTACTGAACGCTTTAAAACA
>NZ_QBKG01000010.1 GCF_003054025.1 Capnocytophaga leadbetteri | reverse complement strand
GTTTGAAAAGTACAACATCAAAAAAGCAAATGATACTGCCGAAGATTTTGTTGTTCAAGATAATCTATTGTACTTTTATCTTGCTGAACAACTAAAATTTGGTATTTTAGACATCAATACCAAGGAAATTATCTATATTTCAGAGCCTATTGCAGTAGTGGAAAGAGATGATAGTTTTACCCAGCTTAAAGATTTAAAAGTCTCAGAAAATAAGGTGTATATCTTAGATAGTAATAATACGTTGCATATTTTTGAAAGAGAGAAATTGAATTTTGAATTGGGGGGAATTCTGAATTTTGAATTTTGAATTGATGGGCGTACGAGCGATTGTGGAAGCAATGGGGTTCGAGCCGCACAAGCGATTGTGAGAGCTATGGGAGCAATGGGTGTCATATCCTGAAATAGGTTTACTTTTTATAAGGCTTATCTTATAAGTATTATGAGATTGATATTTTCGGTGACAATAAAAAAGAACTGTTTTTAGTAGAAGAAAAACTTTTAGTAGGTAATTTGTGCTTTGGAACTTTTTCAGAAAAAGCAGATTATTTCTTTGGATTTTTGCGAAAATAAGCAGATTATTTCTTTGGATTTTTGCAAAAAGTGGCAATTTATTTCTTTGGATAATTTTATTTTTGTATCTTTGCAGCCTGATATATAACTATTTACAAAATGTATTACCCAAGGTTAATAGACAACTATCTAAAAGAATGGGCTTTGCGCCCTGATCGCAAGCCGTTGTTGCTAAGAGGAGCACGGCAAGTGGGCAAATCAACAGCTGTAAGACAATTGGGCAAACAGTTTGAGAATTTCGTAGAAATAAACTTAGAAAAACAACCTTCCTTTATACAATTTTTTCAGGGTGACCTTGATGTAAAGCGTATAGTACCTCAACTTTCGGCTATGGTGGGGAAACCTATAGTAGCGGGGCAAACACTACTTTTTATAGATGAGATACAAGCCTCTGCCGAGGCTATTATGGCGTTGCGTTTTTTTAAAGAAGATATGCCCGATTTGCACGTAATAGCAGCAGGCTCTCTCTTAGAATTTGCTCTTGAAACGCTGCCTACCTTTGGGGTAGGGCGTATTCACTCTATGTTTGTATACCCAATGACTTTTGATGAATTTCTCACCGCTTGTGGCGAACAATTGCTATTAGAGGCGCGCAATAATGCTACTGCCAAAACACCTTTGGCACTTCCTTTGTATGAGAGGTTAGTGGGGTTATTTCGCTCTTATATGTTGGTAGGCGGTATGCCTGAAGTAGTGGCTAAATGGGTAGAAACTCGCGATTATTTGGCTTGCCAAGAAGTGCAAGATGATATTGTGCTCACTTATCAAGATGATTTCCCTAAATACCGAAAGAGAGTAGACCCCACCTTACTTAGGCTTACTTTGCAAAGTGTAGCTCTACAAATAGGCAATAAGTTTGTCTATTCGCAAGTAAGCGGAGGGTATAGTACCAATGAGGTGAAAAAAGCGTTGGAAATGCTTAGTTTAGCAGGGATAATTACCCCTGTAATGCATACTAATGCTAACGGACTTCCATTAGGGAGTGAAGCAGACCTTACTTATAGGAAAATGCTATTGCTTGACAGTGGATTGTTACTTCGATGGCTTAATATGTCGGGTGATACATCGGAGCTCACAGCCCAAATACTTACTCACTCTGCCACTGACTTGGTAAATAAAGGGGTGCTTACTGAGATGATAGCGGGGCTTGAATTGCTGCGCTACCGCACCCCTAATATGCGACACGAGCTATTTTATTGGGTACGCAAAGCAAAAAACGCACAAGCTGAAGTAGATTATTTGGCTACCTATCAATCGGAAGTATTGCCCATAGAAGTAAAAGCAGGTACCCAAGGGGGTATGAAGAGTTTATGGCAGTTTATGCGTGAAAAGAAGCTAAAAAATGCTATAAGAGCCTCATTAGAGAATTTTGACGTGTTTACCTATACAGATACTGAAGAAGAAGCAATACGTACCGTTTGGGTATGTCCGTTATTTGCTTTATCACAAATTAATAAGGTAATAGTAGATTAAAATATAGCTGATTTAACAAATATAAAAACAATGAAGAGATTTTTATTAGGAATGATTACGGCAGCGGTAGTGCTGTTAGTAGTTTATTTTTTCAAAGAGAAAAAAGAAGAAGAAGCGCGTTTGGAGGCTGATTCAGCACTTATACAAACGCAAATAGCCAATGTAAGCAAGTTGGTAGTAACGGAAGGGCACTTCACTGAAGTCCTTTCATACGTAGATACTCAAAAATACTTTATGGATTGGTTTTCGTTTGACAAGCGCATCTTAACCATCGTAAATGCTGATGTAACAGTAGGCTATGACCTACATAAGATAGTTTTTGAAGTAAATGAGGAACAGCGAAAAGTGATTATAAAATCATTGCCAGAAGCTGAGGTAAAGATTTATCCTAAAATGAAGTATTACGACATCACGCAAAGCCAAATAAACCCTTTTAAAGCAGAAGATGTACCCAAAATAGAGAAAAAAGTAAATGAAGTACTCGAAAAGAAAATAGCTGCTTCTAACCTAAAGAACAATGCTCAAGACCGACTTATCGCTGAACTTTCTACTCTTATTTTTGCTACTCGTGCCGTAGGTTGGACTTTAGAATATAACAATACTCCTATAGACAACGAGGAAATGATTAGCAAATTTGTCGATTAGCCGATTTGTCAATTAGTAATAAACAAATTAGCCAATTAGTAATTTTCACATTTACTAATTGGCTAATTTGCTAATTATTTATATTTCGTGTTCACCTTTTATTTCTCTGTGCTCATAGTCGGCAATCATTAGCTTTTCATAATCTACTTTAGTTTCTTTGCCAAAGCGCTTGCTTATATTGTCGAAAATCAAATACACCAAAGGGACAATGATAAGCGTAAGGAAGAGAGATGAGAGAAGTCCGCCGATAATTACAATCGCTAAAGCGTTATTAATCTCAGCTCCTGCGCTACTAGCAATTGCCAATGGTATCATACCTGCTACCATCGCAATAGTAGTCATCAGGATAGGGCGTAAACGGGCGTGGTTTGCTTGTATTAATGCGGTTACTGTATCTTCTCCTTCCTGCTTGCGGTGGTTGGCAAAATCCACTAGCATAATCGCGTTTTTAGCCACCAACCCAATGAGCATTATCATACCCAAAAGCGTAAAGATATTGAGCGACATATTGGCTAAGGCTAAAGCTATCAGAGCGCCAATAAATGATAGAGGTATAGAGAATAACACTACAAACGGACGTGAGAAACTGTCGTACAGCACTACCATCACCATATATACTAATAAGATAGCCGCAAATAGTGATACGAATATAGTACCAAATCCTTCGTCTTGCATCTCTTGGTCACCAGAGAAAGTGAAATGTACATTAGCTGGTTTCTGTAGGGTTTCGAGTTTTGTTTTCCATTCTGATACTACGGTACCTGTAGGGCGACCTACGGTTTGTGCTTGTACTGTTACTGAAGGCGACTTATCATAACGCTCTAACTGAGTAGGACCTGATGCATAATTGATAGTAGCAAATTGCGAGAGTTTTATCTGTTGACCCATAGCGTTGATAAAGGTCATATTTTCTATATCATCTATTGATTGACGATTACCCTCTTGGAATAGTATGTTGATATCATATTCAGAATCGCCGGTACGGAATTTACTATCATCATTACCATTAAACGCAGTACGCATAGTAGTACCTACCGTAGCTACATTTAGCCCTAATAGGGTCATCTTGTCGCGGTCTAACTCCACGTTTATTTCAGGGTTACCCGCTTCTGAAGTAAGTTTTATTTCCGTAGCTCCGTCAATAGTTTTAAGCAATCCGGCAGCCTTTTCAGCATACTGTTGGGCAGCTTCTACATTATCAGAAGTAACTACCAAAGCAATAGGCGCTTGTTCAGCTCCCATCATTCCGACAGGCACTGTCTTCACTTTAGCATCTACCAAATACTGACTGAGTTCTCGTTTTAGCTTAGCGGCTATCACGTTAGTTGATTCGCTACGTTCTTTCTTATCTATAAGGGTAAGCTGTATTTCTGACTTATAAGCGGTAGCTTGTGTGCTTCCCATACCGCTGGTAGACTGTCCTACAGTAGTAATCATACTTTCTACCAAAGGTTTATTGGTACCCTTTACTTTTAGATTGCGTAGGTAATTTTCAGCTTTTTGTGTTATAAAGTTAGTCTGCTCTAAGGAAGCATCTTTATTGAGTTCAAACTGTACTAAAAACTTCCCTCTATCCATATTAGGCATAAATTCAGCCCCTATAAAGCCTGTAGGAATAAGAGAACAAGAGCCTATAAAGAGGAAGAATACCAAAATAATCGTTTTCCATTTGTTAGCAAATACCCATACTAATAAGTCAGAGAAAAACTGCGTAAAACGTTTGAGATAACTCTCAAAACCTATAGCTATCTTTCCTAATACCGAATTAGGATTGGCGTGCTCTAACTTACCAACACGTGAGTATAACCAAGGCACTACTGTAAACGACATTAGCAACGAAAGCATCGTAGCAATAGCCACCGTCATACAGAACTCGCGGACAATATTCACTACTATAGAGTTACCGATAGAAATAGGAACGAATACCACCACAATCACCAAAGTAATCGCCATAACTGTTAGTACGATTTCTTTTGAACCATCGAAGGCTGCGCGGACTTTGTTCTTGCCCATTTCCATATGGCGGTGTATGTTCTCAAGCACTACAATAGCATCATCAACCAAGATACCTACCACCAACGAAAGGGCTACTAAGCTCATCAGGTTGAGGGTAAAACCGAAGAAATACATACCTATAAAGGCAGCAATAAGTGAGGTAGGGATAGACACCATTACGATAAGAGCGTTGCGCAAACTGTGCAAGAAGAAGAACATCACAACAGCCACCAAGACAATAGCTAAGACTAGGTCGAACATCACTGAATTGGCAGCGTGTAGGGTAAACTCACTAGTATCTTCTGCCAATAACATTTTTACGCCTTCATTTTTATAAGTCTGCTCTATTTGTTCCATTTTCTTGCGTACCAACTCGCTTACCGATACCGCATTGGCATCAGTCTGTTTAAGCACTTGCAACAAGAGCGTATTTTCTTGGTCTATACGTGCTATTTTTTCAGCTTCTTCTTCTGTATCTTGTACATCGGCAACATCTGAAAGTCGTATCTCTACTCCATTTTGCGAAGCTAAGGTAAGATTACGCAACTGCTCTACATCTTGAATTTTACCTAACAAACGTATAGAGGTACTATTTTCACGGGTTTTAATTTTGCCCGCAGGAATTTCCATATTAGAAGCTGCAATAAGCTGTTGTACTTGTCCTATAGAAAGTCCATAACCTTCTAATTTTTTAGCGTCTACATTCACACGTATTTCGCGCTTACGCCCCCCGATGATATTCACTTGTGCAACCCCTGGCACTCGTGATAGCTCAGGTTGTATCTTCTTATCTACTAAATCGTAAAGCTCTTGAGAAGAGAGTTTAGAAGTTACCCCAATAGAAACGATAGGCAAATCAGAAAGAGAGAATTTGCTAAGTGAAGGTTCTTTAGCATCGGTAGGCAAATTAGCTCGGATAGCGTTAATCTTTCGCTGTGCCTCATTGAGGGTATTATCTACATTGGCATCATTGGTAAGCTGTACTACCACCACTGAAAGACTTTCATACGAATACGACTGTATCTTCTTGATATTCTCTAAGGCAGATACCCCATCTTCAATCTTTTTAGTAACTGTACTCTCAATTTCAGAAGGTGAGGCACCAGGATAAATAGTAGAGATAGTTACCACATTCACTTCAAACTTAGGGATAAGTTCGTAGTTCAATAGTTTATAAGAATAAAAGCCTCCTAATAATAATAAGGAAAGCATTACAATCAGCACACTAGGGCGCTTGATAGAAAGTTTAATTAAGTCCATTTGTTATTCTTTGTAAATCGGGTGCAAAGGTAGCATAAAAAACTTAATAAACAAAAAAAGTTTCCTAATATCAAAATAAAAAACTGCTTGAGAAGCTATAAGTATATTACTTCTCAGGCAGTTATTTTTAGATAAAAATCTTACAACCAATTATTTAGCAGGGATATTCTTCAGTATTGATAATAAGAATTTCCAGAATTTCTGTACTGATGCTATATTTACTCTTTCAGCAGGTGAGTGCGCTCCTTTAATAGTAGGACCGAAACTTACCATTTCCATAGTAGGATAGTTAGTACCAAGTATACCACATTCTAAACCTGCGTGGCACGCTATTACTTGTGGAGTTTCGCCAAAAAGGGTTTCGTATTGCTCTTTTACTATTTTGAGTATCTCAGCATCTACTTTAGGTTCCCAACCAGGGTAGCTACCTGTATACTCAACTTCAAAACCTGCTAACTCAAATGCGGCTCTAATGGTATCTGCTAAGTCATATTTAGAAGTCTCTGAAGCCGAACGAGTGAGGCAGTAAACATTTATCTCGCCATTCTTTAGCTCAACTCTTGCTATGTTATTGCTTGTTTCCACAAGATCTGCAATACTTTGACTCATCTTATACACCCCATTGAAGGCTGCATAAATAGCTCTTAGCACATCTTCTTGTTCTTCTATTTCCATTACTCTTTCAGGTAGAGCTGTAGGTGAAAGCAATACATTAAGAGTCGGTTCAGTAACTGCATATTCGTATTGTAAATCGCGAGTAAGTTGTGCTATTTCTTTCTCGAAGGCTTCTTTTTCGTTTTTATCTACAGTGATAATCGCTACACTCTCTCGCGGGATAGCATTCCTAAGCCCACCGCCATTTATCTCTGCTATATGTAGGTCAAACTTCTGTGAACAAATAAATAACAATCTGTTCATCGATTTATTAGCATTGGCATAGCCTTTGTGAATGTCCATACCACTATGCCCTCCGTGTAGTCCTTTCACTGATAAAGTATAAGCTACAGCTTCTGTAGGAGTAGGTATAGTATCATACTCTCTGAAGGCTGATACATCAACCCCACCTGCGCATCCTATATCTATCTCGTCATCTTCTTCAGTATCTAAGTTCAGCAAGTAAGCTCCTGACAGTAAGCCTCCTTTCAGACCTTTAGCGCCAGTCATACCTGTTTCCTCATCAATAGTAAAAAGAGCTTCTATAGCAGGGTGCGCAATATCTTTACTTTGCAAGATAGCCATAATGCTCGCTACGCCTATACCATTATCTGCTCCTAAGGTAGTACCATCTGCCCGTACCCAATCGCCATCTACTAACATTTTGATACCCTCTGTACTAAAGTCAAATACAGTATCATTATTTTTTTGGTGCACCATATCAAGGTGCGATTGTAGCACTACTGTTTTGCGTTTTTCCATACCTGCTGAAGCAGGTTTTTTAATGATGACATTACCTGTTTCGTCCTGATAAGTATCAAGACCTAAACTTTTACCAAAAGCCATCATAAAAGCGATGACTTTCTCTTCTTTCTTCGAGGGGCGTGGCACTGCGTTCAAACTCGCAAAGTTCGCCCACAATTGTTTTGGTTCTAACTCTGTTATTTTCATTACATTTGGTATTAATTATTTTTTTAAATCTTATCCTTATTCACTACACATACAACTCGTACTAAAACCAATAACCTATATTAAATAACCATACGGCTTGCTTCACTTCGGGCGAATAAGTACATTTTAGTTCCACAGGCCCTAAGAAACTATCAATACTGTAGCCTATACCATAGCCCGAATAATTGGGATATTTATGCCATTGGAAACTCTCAAATAGGTTATTATCTACTTTAGCTAAATTAGCTAATAACAATATGTGTTGTTTTTTAAAAGGCTCTATATCTACTACAAACTCTGATTTTAGATAATTCTTAGCTCCAAAACTCAAAAAGTCATAACCATAAAAAGATGAATAGTTACCAAAGACATTCTTGTTATTCCCTCCTAAGAAGAAGTCAAGCGAATACACATTAGTACCTCCTATAGTTACCCCTCCTTCTAAATTAACCCGAGCTGCTGTTTTATAAAAAAGCGGAAAGGCAAATGATAACTCTGTCTTGCCTGTAGTAAATTTGTTAAAATTAGGCATATCTGAAGCAAAAGCATACAAATTGAATTGTGAACTAAAATATACACCACGAATAGGGAAGAATGTATTATCTAAGCTATCATACTTTATATAAGAGTAAAGACTGCCAAAATGGGTATTTTCAGCATAAGAAACTACAGTACTCAACCCATATACTTGCTCAGCATCAAATCGTATTTTGCGGTGCTCTGCCCCTAAGCCAAAAACAAAACCATTCCCCAATAATGTTTGCAAATACACCTGATTTACAAGGTCGTATGCTTCTACGTCCATACGGTTTAATTCAGAGCCTTCTATACGATAATTAGAGAGTCTATGTGCGTTTAGTTTACGTTCAAACTGCATAAACCTTGAGCGAACCCCATAGCTAATATAAAAACCTTTATCTACAAAATAATCAAATTGATAACGACTATTATCGCCTACTATAAGATCTAAAGATAAGAAATCACTACTTTGTAAGAAGTAATTACGGGTATAATTCATTAAAAAGCCCGTTTTTAACAAATTGTCATAATGTACGCCAAATTTTAGATAGGTGCGCTGAGGGCTTTCTTTTATAAAGAAATCTATGTATTCTCCCTGATCAGTATGTCTAAGTTGGTGACTAACAGAATGAAAGTTGTTAGTAGCCATTAGGTTATCTAATCCATCGTTTAACTCATCGAATGAAATCTTGCGGTCTAAATACTTCAGATGCATCTTACCGCGTAAGTAACTTCTCGAAAAGTGGTCATTGCCGTGAAAGTGTACTTCTTTCAGATAAAAAGAATCTATTTTTTGTATAGGTTCGCGTTTCTCTTCGTGTTTTTGATGGGCTGCTATTTCTTTTAAACGCGGGAAGAAAAGTGAGGCTGCTATTCGTCCATTATTGATAATTTCTTCTCCTTTATCAAAAGAAATAATATTAAAGCCGTCTATATTAGGCTTTATATAAATATCCGTCTCCTTTATTTTTCTGGGCATATTATCCGTCATCGGAAAAGTTGTTATCTGTGAAAAAATACTCAACACCGAATTTATTTCCTCACGTTTTGCTAACGGACTTTGCACATCTACCCCTATAATAATATCTACTCCTTTTTTCTTTATCTCATCTACAGGGTAATTATCCGCTATTCCCCCGTCTGTGAGTAGCTTACCATCTATTTCTACCAAATCAAACAATGAAGGAAAAGAACCACTAGCTTTAATAGCTTGTGGCAAAAATCCGTTTTCGAGCACTACTCCCTTCCCTGTCTCTATATCAGTAGCTACACAAAGAAAAGGAATAGGTAACTGCGAAAAATCATATATTTCATTTACAGGGTAAAGTAGCTTTACAAACTCATTATAAATACTTTGTCCTTTAGATACTGCACGAGGCAAACCTACTTTGAAGTTATTGAAAGGCAATGCCACCGCATATCGGTCGTAAAGATACCGCTCGTGAAGTGATTTCGAACGGCGTGATATTTTGTCTTGCAAAAGTTTATCAAAGTCTAAACTCCTAAAAATAGAGTCTAACTCATTAGCCGAATAGCCTGAGGCATACATAGCGCCTACCATTGCCCCCATACTAGTACCTCCTATGTAGTCTATGCGTATGCCTGCTTCCTCTAATACCTTTAGCACTCCTATATGTGCCAAACCTTTAGCCCCTCCCCCACTGAGTACCAAGCCTACTTTTAGGTCTTGCTTTACAGCAGGTTCTTGCGCTGATAGAAGGCTGCAAATCATACAAAATATGACAAAAAGATATAATTTCATTTAGTTATGAAGGCTTAAATTTGCTACAAAGATACAAAAGGTAATGGTAAATACAAAGAAATAATGTTTTTTTTTCAATACTAAAGTATCGTCTTGCTTATTAAGCTATTGGCTATCAACCAATCATTAGTGGGGGTCGGCTGATAGGTGTCACTGACTAAATCATCAGCTTGTGCAGCAAGAGCATAAAGTTCTTCTGAAATATTATGAACCCAGCAAGTGATAGGTATTTTTATTTCTTTCTGTTGAAGAATTCCTAAATGCGCCGAAATAGCTCTTAGGCTGCGTAGTTGTGCCATACTCTCAAATACATCTTGCTGAAAGTGCAATAATATACGCCATTGGTCACTAAAAGTAAAATGGGTGTATAACAGCTGCTGAGCTTCCTTTTCTAATAATGTTTCTGCTGCAAGATAAATATATTGTATATCAGCAAGTTTCACTATAGTAGGCAATAGATGCATATCACTGACAACAATTGATTTACAAGGCAGTGAAGCTAACTCAAAAGCCTCTATATCAGTAAAAAGCACTTCATTAGCTGCGGTTTCTATTTCCTTATTTGCGGCCCATACTACGATGCGCAAGAAAGGCGTATGTCGTAAATGCCCCATAGCGTGATAACCGCGCTCATAAGGAGGAAATCCTGCTATTGATTCGTCTTTTTCTGCCATTGTTGTCTTTGTTTTATCTCAAATGGTTCCCACAAGCGCTTAGGCATAAGGGTTCCTCTGTCAGCACTTTTCTTACTAAATGGATAAAGTTCCCATTCTTCTTTCTGATACCATTCTATCTTTCCTCTATTAGCCTCTAAAAAAGCTTCACATTGCTTATCAAAACGCTTTTGTGCTTCGTGAGCCTTAGCTATTATCCACTTTTGTAATATACACTGCTGCTTCATCATTTGTATTCCCCCTTCTTTTTCTATATAGCTAATAAAGCTCTGTGCCTTTTTGTACATCTCATAACTGAGTGCCTCAACAGCATATAGGTCATTTAGCAAAGAGGCTTTGCGTGTGGAACAAAGGGAACTAATGAGTGCTATTTGTGTCTTTTCACTATTTAAGTTGCTCTTCTTAAAGAAAAGGGGATTTTTAGGCAGTAGATAGTCGCTCCCCCCTAATATAGCCGCCTCGTATGCCAACTGCACATATTGCTCATTATGAAGCGTTTTCAGTAGTGATAATCCCCTATTTGACACTTCACTTATCAGTTGAAAAGTATGAGTAGGAAAAGTCTCATTCAGTAGCCAGCGAAGGGCTCTCAGCTTGGCTATTTCCAGCAGAAAAGCCTCACTTATAGCCATTTTCACACAGATAGAAGGCAATATTGTTGGCTGTTCTTTCAGCTCAGCTATTGTCAAAGCTATCTGTTGTGCCATCGTAGCACCTGCATTTTGGTAAAGTGTTGTATCTATCACTTCATCAGCAAATACAAATAGTGAGGTAGTAGGCAACCAACTCCTAACTTCTTCTTTTTTCAATTGTCTGTGCAGAGTAAGCAAGAAAAAACCTATATTTTTAGCTTGCCAAAAAGCGATACGCTTTAGGGTCTGCTCTTTATCCGACACAAATAAAGATATTGCAGCTTGCGTATCTGTAGTTATGTTAAAACTCCTTTTCACATTCTCAGCGGTATAGAAAGGCAATATGCTTATTTCTTCCTCTGTGGTGTAAATCAAGCTCTGATAGTCTTCTCCTTGTAGCTCATATTGTATTTGTTGTTTCCATCGTTTGGCTGCTGTGGGTATCATCCTTTTGCTTTTTCATTAGGGCGTAGCACCATTCGGTACGACTGGTCTTTGCTTATGTAGTAGCCTATCCAGTTGTATAGGGCTCTCATTTTATTGCGGAAATTCACAAGCGACATTATATGTATAAATGCCCAAATGGCCCACGCAAAAAATCCCTTTATAAATATATGCTTAGGTAGGTCTGCTACTGCTTGATTGCGTCCTATGATGGCCATAGAGCCTTTATCTACATAGCTAAAAGGCTGTGGATTTCTAAAGTCATTATTAAAATTTTTCCCTAAGTTAGCAGCTTGCTGTATTGCTACTTGTGCTAACTGAGGGTGTCCTTCTGGGTAGTTAGGATCTGTGGTCATAATCGAGGCATCTCCAATAGCATAGATATTATCAAATCCTTCCATTTTGTTATAAGCATCAGTTTTCATGCGCTTACCCCTTCCTAAGTAGGTTTTATCATCTATCCCTTTAAAAGTTTTAGCTGATACACCTGCCGCCCATATCAAGTTGCGTGCTTCCAAAGTAGTGCCATCTGATAAGTGTACCTCATCATTGATAAAGTTTGATACAAAAACACCCAATTTTAGCTTTACACCCTTTTTCAATAAACTTTTTTCAGTATATTCTTGCGCTTTTTTCGACATTGGTGCAAGCACTGTTTTTTGTCCGTCTATCAGATAAATATCGCCTAAATCATCATAGGTAAGCTCAGGATAGTCTTTGCGCATAATATTTTGCTTCATTTCCGCAAAAATTCCTGATAACTCTACTCCTGTAGGCCCTGCCCCTGCTATGGCGAATGATAGCAATTTACGGCGCTGTTCTTTATCTTGCGTACGGGTAGCACGTTCTAATCGGGTATAAACTAAGTTTCTGAGCATCAGTGCATCGCCCACTGTTTTCATTGGCATTGCTTTCTCTTCTACTTCTTTATTACCAAAAAAGTTTGATTCTGCTCCCGTAGCCATTACTAAAATATCGTACGAAAGTTCTCCATTGCTTAGTATAAGTTTGTTTTCTGCAGGTATTACTTCTTGCAGAGAAGCCATTCTGAAGCGTGCATTCTTATATTTGCGCAACAAACGGCGAAAAGGATAAGATATAGATGATGGCTCCATAAAGCCTGCTGCTAATTGGTATAAAAGAGGTGGAAAGAAGTTATAGTTGTTCATATCCACCAAGGTAATATGATATTTACCTAAGCGGTTTAACTCTTTTACAAGCTCCAACCCTGCAAAACCACCCCCTACTATTACGATATGTTTTTTATTTTCCACAATGATTATTTCTATTTTTTACTACTAATTTGCTAATTGACAAATTGACTAATTTTCTTCTTCTTTTGGGAAGATCTCTATTTGAGGTTCTTTAAAAGTTTCTTTATTTGAAATATGTCGCTCTAATGATAGTAATAAGCTCGGTAAAAGCAACAAGTTCGTCATCATAGCGAAGAGTAATGTAGCCGAGATAAGCCCTCCTAACGCTTTAGTGCCTCCAAAGCTAGAAAGCAAAAATACAGAGAAACCAGAAAGCAATACAATAGAAGTGTAGAACATACTCACACCTGTCTCCCTCAAAGCTGCATACACCGATTTGCTTATCTTCCAGTTGCGTGCTACAAGTTCCATTCGGTATTTAGCTAAGAAATGTATAGTATCATCTACCGAAATACCAAAGGCTATACTAAAAACTAATATAGTAGAAGGTTTAAGAGGTATACCCAAGTAGCCCATTAACCCTGCTGTGATAAGCAGTGGCAAAAGGTTAGGTATAAGCGAAATGATAATCATCTTCACTGAACGAAACATATAGGCCATTATAAGTGCGATAAGCACTATTGCCAAGGCAAGCGACCAAATTAGGTTGGTTGCCAAATAGCTCGTCCCTTTAGTAAACAAATAGGCTTTACCTGTTATTTTTAGCTCATATTTATCGCTGGGGAAAAGTTTTTGGGCTTTAGCATAGATATTCTCTTCTATCTGTTTGCATTTCTCAGTACCTATATCTTTCATAAAAGTAGTAATACGCGCCGTTTGGGCAGTACTATCTACATAGGCTGATAGCATACTCGCATTGCCTTTTGAATTTTTAATGTATGAAAGAATAAAATTCTGTTCCTGCGTAGTGGGCAGACTGTAGTATTTCGGATTACCATTGTAGTATGCCTGTTTAGCATACTTCACCAAATTCACTACTGATAGGGGCTTCGAAATCTCTGGTATCTCTTCTATATGCGCACAAAGCTCATCTATGCGTTTTAAGGTGGCAAGTTTGGTTACTCCGTTCTTTTGTTTAGTATCTACGGTTATTTCTAAAGGCATAATACCCCCGAAATTCTTCTCAAAATAACTTATATCATCAAAGAATGCCGCCGATTTAGGCATATCCTCTATCAAGCTACCCGATATTTTTATCTTATAAATACCTATAATACTGAGTATCAAGAGTACCAAAGCAGTGGTAAAAACAGCTATACGATGATGTTTTACGGTATTTTCAATAAATTTTATAAGCCCTCCTATCCAGTTGCGAGACAAATGGCGCAAGTGTTTTTCTTTAGGAATGCTCATATAACTATAGATAATAGGTATCAGCAGTAGTGAAATCAGAAATATAGAAAGCACATTAATAGAGGCTATAATACCAAACTGTTTCAGCAAAGTACTTTCTGTAAAAATAAAGGTAGCAAAACCGATAGCTGTAGTCAGATTTGTCAATAATGTAACATTGCCTACATTCCTAATCACTCTAATAAGCGATTTAGCTTGGTTGCCGTGTTTGCTAATTTCTTGTTGATATTTATTGATGAGGAATACGCAGTTGGGTATTCCTATCACTATCACCAAGGGTGGTATAAGCCCCGTAAGTATAGTGATTTCGTAGTCAAATAGCCCCAGAAAACCAAATACCCACATCACTGCTATCGACACCACTCCCATAGAGATAAACATCGCCCTAAAGGAACGGAAGAAAAAGAAGAATATAAGAGAGGTAGAAATTAGGGCAGCTGCTATAAAAAGCCCTATCTCATCCATTATATTTTGGGCACTTAGGGTGCGTATATATGGCATCCCTGAGGTGTGTACCTTTAGTCCTGTGCGTTGCTCAAATTTTTCAACTATCGGAATAAAGTCATTAAGAATGAAGTCTTTACGTGCTTTGGTATTTACAATTTTCTTGTTCATATACACCGCTGTCTGCAGTGTTTTGCTCTTAGCATTATAAATAAGTCTTTCGTAAAATGGCAGTTTTTCTATAAGTACTTGTCTTATGCTGTCTGCCTGTACTTGGTTTTTAACCTCTCCTTCTATAAGTTTATGAGTTACCAAGCGTTGTTGAGCAGTATCTTTAACTAATATAGGCAGATTGTTAATCGAAATAACTGCATCTATCTGCTTGTGTTTCTTAAGTTCATTACTGAGTTGTATCCACTCATTTAATATCTTTGGAGTATAAATTTTATCATCATCAATAGCCAATAATATCAAATTGCCTTCCTCTCCAAATTTAGATAGGAATCGCTTGTACTCCACATTCACAGGGTGGTCATCAGGCAACATGTTCGCTTCAGTAAATGTAAAGCGAATGTTTTTCCACTGTAATGCCAAAAAACCTGTAATTAAGGCTATTATGATTAAAAATGTGATTCTATTTCGCAATATTAAGCCAGCTACTGCATTCCAAAAGCTCGCTTTTACCCATTTAAACATTTATATTTTCACTTTAAATATTAGAGTGCAAAAGTACGAAATAATAAATAATTAACAAGAGAATATCTCACATTTTTTTATACCTTTCTATTCATCAATTCTAAAGCGAACTGCTTCAGATAAGCGCGGTTTTCATCACTTATAGTTATGTGCTCCAATAAGTTAAGAGCTTCATCAGTAGTGCGTGTTATCTCGTCTCTCACAGCCTCAGCAGCTCCTGTTTGCCTAAATAGTTGGGTCACTATAGCTATTTTTTCATCATTTTCTTCTGAGGTGGTATATTGTGCTATCAATGTGTTGCGTTGTGCCTCATCAGCTAAGGCTAAAGCTTTTAGATAGAGTATTGTTTTTTTATTTTCAAGTATATCTCCTCCTATTTTTTTACCAAAATCCTCATCACCAAAAGTATCTAAATAATCATCTTGCAGCTGAAAAGCAAGCCCTATAGTCACCCCAAAATCATATATAAGGCGCTGATTTTCGATAGAAGCTCCTGCTATAATAGCTCCCATCTGCAAAGCAGCTCCTACTAATACCGCTGTTTTATAACGTATCATTTGCAGGTATTGGGGTATACTCACTTGGGTTTGGGTCTCAAAATCCATATCCCATTGCTGCCCTTCACATACTTCTAAAGCTGTTTTAGAAAATAGTTTAGCGAGAGCTGCAAAGGTGTCTGGAGGATAACTTTCTAATAGACGGTAAGCACAAATCAGCATCGCATCGCCTGAGAGTATAGCTATATTGCTATTCCATTTTTGGTGTACAGTAGCCTTTCCTCTCCTCAGAGAAGCATTGTCCATTATATCATCGTGTACAAGCGAAAAATTGTGAAACACTTCTACCGCAGCAGCTGCCGGAAGTGCTTTGAGGTAATCGCTTCCAAAGAGGTCTGCTGCTATAAGTGTCAGTACAGGGCGCAAACGTTTTCCGCCTAATTGCAATATATAATCTATAGGTTCGTATAGATTTCGCGGTTCTTTTACAGCTATTGAAGTTTTCAGATGAGCTAAAAATTCTTCCCTATAATGATTGATACTGTTCATTTCTCGTCCTTTTTAAAGTTCTCCTACTTTTAGTTGTTGAATAACGGTTCTCACCGACACAAAACCTATCTGTTCTTCAGGTATTTCATTTAGTGGAAACCATTGCAGAGCTTTAATCTCATCAGGTGCCACTATACGCACTTGATCTCCAGCCAATCGGCATTCAAAAAATATATCCATTGTGCGGTAAGGCACTTCTTTATATAAATAATTATTAGGAAAAGTAGTAATAAAGCGCAATTGCGAAGGACTTATTTGCATTCCCATCTCTTCCAACACTTCCCGACAAGCAGCTTCTTGTGCAGTTTCATTAGGGTCTATAAAACCACCAGGTAAGTCTAATTTCCCTTTATCAGGCTCCATATTTCGTACTGTAAAAAGTACTTTATCCTCATACCTAAATACTACCGCAACAGCTGCAGCTATATTATGAAAGTAGGTAAACCCACAATCGTGACATAAAAATCGCACATTATTCGGGAATTCTGTATTTGTAGAAGTACAGTTAGGGCAATGCTTAAATATTTTTTCCATTGTATATTGTCTTTTTGATAATTTCTTCTATAGGAGTCTGGTAGTCAAACCATTGTATTCTCTCATCTCTATTAAACCACGTGTACTGACGCTTAGCAAAACGGCGTGTATTTTTCTTTATCTCTTCTATAGCAAATAGTAGAGAATGCTTTCCTTCCCAAAAATCAAATAGCTCTCGGTAACCTACTGTCTGTAGGGCATTCAAGTGTTTGTAAGGCAATAACTGCTGCGTCTCTATCAGCAGTCCTTCTGCTAACATTTGCTCTACCCTATCGTTTATTCGCTGATATACTATTTCTTTGTCAGCTGTTAGCCCTATCTGAAGAGTTTCAAAATCCCGACACACATTTTTCTGTTGCAAAAAAGATGAATAAGGCTTTCCGGTAGCTATACACACCTCCAAAGCACGTATCATACGGTGCGGATTTTGAGTATCTACCTTTGCGTAATGCTGTGGGTCTAATTCTTTTAACTGAGTCTGTAGTACCTCAATACCCTCTGACTGATACGCAGCGTTAAGCGTTTCTCTTATATGCTCATCTACTGTCGGAAAGTCATCTAATCCATCTATTACAGCCTTCACATACAAGCCGCTACCCCCGACCATCACTACCACCTCGTGTGTTTCAAAAAGGTTATGGAGAAGGGTAAGGGTATCTCGCTCAAAATCTCCTACCGAATAAGGCTCAAAAATACTCTTATGCTGAATAAAATGATGTTCAACCTGTGCTTGTTCTTCAGCTGTAGGCACTGCTGTACCTATTCGCATTTCTCTAAAAAACTGACGCGAGTCGCACGAAATAATTTCTGTGCCGAAATGCTGAGCTAAAGCTATAGCTAAGCGGGTTTTACCTATGGCAGTAGGTCCTACTATTGTCAGAAGTAATCGTTTTTTTCGGGACATTTGTCTATCTGTTTTTTTAATGGAGCTCCACAAGATGAACAGTAATTAGCTCCCTCTAAATGGCTCGAATTATTACATTGGTGGCAAATAACTTTTTCAGTATGCTTATCTGCTAAAAGTTCTTTTTGCTGACGGCACTGCTCTTCCTTTAGTATATTAGCTCTTGATACACTAGTATATTCTGCAGTCACTATACCCGTAGGCACAGCTATAATGCCATAACCCAATATCATTACTAACGAAGCTATCATTTGCCCCAAAGTAGTTGCAGGGCTTATATCACCATAACCTACCGTGGTAAGAGTTACTATACACCAGTAAATACTGCGTGGAATGCTAGTAAATCCGCTGTGTTCATTCTCTACCACATACATCAGCGAACCCAACAATATAGATATCACTGACACAAAATAGATAAAAACAATAATCTTCTTCCTGCTAGCACGAAGTGCCATTTTTAACTCTTCCCCTTGATTCATAAAGCTCACCAAATCTAATATCCTAAAAAGACGTAGTAATCTAAGGGCACGTACTACCGAAATAGCTTTAGTACTTGGGGTTATAAAAGATAAGTACATAGGCAAAATAGCTATCAAGTCTATAATGCCATACATACTGAATATGTAGCGATAAGGCTTTTTATTGCTAATAATACGCAATATATACTCCATTGTAAAGAATATTGTTATCACCCACTCCATAAATACTAATAATCCATGCAGTCGGTGGTCTATTCCTTTTACAGTTTCGAGCATTACCATCACTACACTTATAAAGATAAGTGCTAATAGTATAAGGTCAAAAAGCTTACCTAAGCGTGTGTTAGTACCATAAATAATAACATACGCTTTACGCTTAAAAAGCTCATACTTTTCCTTAAATTCTTTTTTATCCATAAATTACTGTTGGGTAAGCCACTCACGGAAAGAATAGAAATTTTGTGGCGAAACACCGTGCCCCACAGGGAACTCTTCATAACGGCACTTCACACCTATGCTATCAAGTATTACAGGGGTTTGTCGTGCCCATTCTACCGGAATTACTTGGTCACTTGAGCCGTGCGATATATAGAAATGAGTCATAGAGTGTTCTCTCTCATAACCTTCTTTTATAATATCTTTGTTCAGGTACCCACTTAAGGCTATTACATTGCGTATTTTTTTAGGATACGAAAGGGCTACCGCCATACTCAATATACTCCCCTGACTAAATCCTAATAGGGTAACATTGCGTGCATCTAAGTCATACACACGGCAGGCCTCTTCTATTGCTTGCATTATCAAATCTCTTGACTCTATTGCCTGCTGAGTATCACTCCAATTATTCTGATCTGCGTCAAAATTTATCATATACCAAGCATACCCAAAACTTGCTAAGTGATACGGAGCTCTAAACGAAATAATAGTGTATTCAGGTGGCAGTGCATTAGCAAACGAAAAAAGATCCTCTTCATTACTGCCATAACCGTGCAACATAAATATTACCGGAGAGCGTTTTATCTTTATCTGGGGTTCGCGAATGATGTATTCTAACGGAAGTTTCTTATTAGTGTCCATAACTACTATTTTTATTACTCATTCAATATCAATTGATTATTGGCTATTACCCCCAATACTTTCCCTTTCATAGTAGCTCCTATAAAGGCACTATTCTTAGAAGCCGAAAGTATGTCCTCTTTTGTGAATACTGAAGTACCTTCTGGGGTAAATAAGGTAAGGTCAGCCACTGTATTTACTGCTATAGGAGTAGTAGCTATACCGAAACGTTTACGGGCAGCTGTTAGCAGTGTTACCGCTCTTTCTACAGTAGTGTATTGGTTCAAAATACCCCATACGTTTTCCAGACCTATAGTACCAAAGTCAGCTAAGTCAAATTCTTTAAACTTAAGCTCTATATCTAACGGATTATGGTCTGAAGTCACAAAATCTATGACACCATTATCCACTGCTTTTCTCAGTGCAAGCACATTCTCTGCATCTCTTAGGGGGGGTAATACTTTATAATTAGTATCAAAACTATCGAGCACCTCATCTGTGAAGTGTAAATGGTGCATTGCTACACTGCAAGTTACATCTAAGCCTTTTGCCTTTGCTTCAGCTATAAGGGCTACCGACTTAGCTGTAGAAATGGTCGGAATATGCAATTTTCCTCCTGCATACTCTAATATCGATAAATCTCTCGCTACACATAATTCTTCTGCTAAAGCAGGAATACCTTTTAGCCCTAAGCGCGTACCCTCTATATGTTCGTTTACTACGCCTTTGCCCATTATCTTAGTATCGTTAGGAAACGAAATTACAATACCATCAAAGGGCTGAGTGTACTGTAGTGCTATTTTCAGCAGGTTGCTATTGCTTATAGGTTTCTTATAATCGCCAAAAGCCACTGCTCCAGCGCTTTGCATATCATATAACTCTGCCAAATATTCTCCTTTGCTCTCTACTGTCAGTGCCCCTATAGGGTAAGCTGTCGCTGCACAATAGCGTGTTTTATCTTTTATATAAGTTACGGCTGCCTTACTGTCAGTCACAGGGTGTGTAAGCGGATTAATAAGCAAATGTGTAAAGCCACTCTTCTCAGCAGTCAGCATACCATTAGCCAAGGTCTCTCTCTCTTCATAGCCTGGTTCGCCAAAGCATACACTACTGTCTGTCCAACCTTGCGACACATATGCATCGGCGATTACCTTATCTGCCTGCACTTCTCCAAGCTGGTCTGAAATATGTGTTATTGTTCCATCTGAAATCAATATGTCTTTCACTGTATTGTGAAATTCACTTTCTTTGTCAATAATTCTCGCTGACTTTAGGAGTATTTTCATAATGACTTTTACACTTTTAAATCTGAGGCAAATGTACAAAATAATTATGAATTACAACCCAAAAATTGCAATTAAAAATTATTTATTAAAAAAAGGCTCTCTGATTTTCTCAGAAAGCCCTTATCTTATCTCAAAAATTGACGTACTTCTTCTTTCAGATGGCTCAGTGCATTTGCCGAAGGGGTAGTCCTATCTATAAATTCCTTAAATACTGCCTCTACCATTTCAGGGGCATCTTTCACACTTTCATTATAAGCAGCCTTTCTTATCAGCTGTATGGTGGCTGCTTTAGCTGTGCGTATGATGTTCCACAAATTCGGACTTAAGTATATCTGCTGCGCCAAATTGTGCTCAAACTCTTGGTCTATAGTATTGGTGAGCAGTATTTCGTATTCTTTTTTAGTCAAATCACCAGGCGGAATACGCAAAAACAATTGTTGCGGAGTAATGCGCTCTAAGAATAGCGTCATTCGCTCATAGGCTTGCAGCTTAATAGGAAAAGTAAACTTATAAGTTTCCTGCTGAAGCAAAAACATCCGTTTGCGATCTTCATTCTCTATATGTATCCTGAAGAAGTAAAAAGCTACGGCTCCTACCACCAAGGCAGGAATACAATACATTACAAGAGTAATAATCTGGTCTATCATAGTTATGATTCTTTTGACAATAATATTTTTTCTAAGTTAGGACTAAAAATATCCTCAAATGCCGAGATAATACGTCCGTCTTTGTCTATTATTAGTGATTTATTGATGTTGTTTATCAAAATTTTCTGCGACAAGTCCATAAAGTTTATCGAATGATATTGGTCTGTCCAATCAGTATTCTGTACTTGTTTCTTCCACTGGGTCTTATCTTGCCCTATATCTATCCCTACAAACTTCACATCAGGAAAAAGTCGTTTGAGCTGCGAAATTCTATTAAATATTAAATTAGAAAGCTCTTGTTGGTTAACCGACCAAAAATAGTATATAGTGGTCACCTTAGGGTTCTGAATTTCCGAAAATTTAGTAGGTTCTCCTTTAGTGTTTATCAGGTCAAAATCTGGTGGCTGATTACCCGCTTGTAGAGCGATAACATTCCGAAATACTTTATCCAACTCTGCTTTGTGTTCGTTGTCTTTGTTGTACTTCGCAAATTTATTAAAGTAGTCTTTATATGCTCTATGTTCCTGTATATGAATATTAAAGATATAAGCGTATGCTGCATTGCGGTATAGGTTATCTCTCAAACTCCCTTTACTAAAAAGACTGTCTATAATTTTTATCTTCTCTAAATGAAAACCTAACTCTTGGCTTACATCTACTAAAGTATGTTTATTGTATGTATATTTAGTAAAAGCTAAGTTATTGATATACATTACCATATAGCGATAGTAGGGTCTGAAGTACTCTAAGAAAGTATCGTTATAATTAATACGCTTTCTGTAATCGTAAAAATCTTCTGGCAGTACACAATTCAGCGGTACATTATCTTCACTCTGATATACAAACGGATATATTTCCATTTCTTTGTAAAGAGGGAAAGTAGCACTCACTAAGGCTAAGTCTTTCGCTTTCTCCGAAAGTGTCGGATTCACTTTCACGAAAGCCTCATACTCATTTTTCTTTAGTTGGTACAGCGAATCAATTTTCTCTTTATAAAGGTTCGGCGGCAATGATTGGTATTTTTTAAAAAGATCTGCTTCTCTTCGTGCTTCGTTTGCTTGAACCAATATGAAGTTATTAATCGCTGCCCCTCTTCCTGAAAATGAGATACTCTCATCAAAATTATAAGCATTGGCATATACTACCAAGCTATCATTCGGCTCTATGAATACGTACTGAAATTTTCCTTTCGTTTCAAAATTGTACAGCTGACTCTCTTTTATTTTAAGATTAAAGATAAAATTCTTATCTTTATCTAAATAAACTGTGTCAATAGGTGTATCATTAGCATACAAAACGACAGAGGGATCTTTAGAGTTAGGAAAAAATCCTCTGAGCACAGTACATTCGATATTCTCTTCTTTACAAGAGATTACCACTAACATCGAGCTTAATATTAAGGGTAGTTTTCTAAACATCATTAATTTCAATTATCATTCACCGATGCAAAGGTACGAAAAAAATAATTCATATATGTTAAAATTTTGTTAAAAATATTCTGTTAGCAAAAAATTAACATTACATATCATTTTCTTTACTAGCTTCAAATAAGAATTTCTTCTCTTTATCAGTTAGGCTGGCATAGCCACTAGCATTTATTTTATCTAACAATTGGTTGATGCGGTGCTGCTTCACTTTTTGTCTTTCTGGTTTGTTAGGTTTCATTTCTGGCATCTCTACGCGCATACGCTTACGACTCCAAAGCTGGTATTTTGCGATTACTCCCACTATTATTCCTGCTATAATTCCTCCTAAATGAGCTATTTTTCCTCCCGAGTTAGCCGAAAAATCAAATAAGTCAAAAAGTATAATAGCCCCTAACAGATACAATACTTTTACTCTGAGCGTAAATATATACACTCCGTATGAAGGAGTTACGGTCGCTATAAAAGCAAAAACACTTATAATACCTGCTGAAGCGCCTAATAACATAGTATTACCAACTGAAGCGGACAAAAAATGACCTAAAACTAAAAAAGCAGCTCCTCCTACCAGTACCCCCCATATATAAGCAGCTAAAAATTGCTTTATATTGAATAGATTGAAGAATATGCGCCCCGTGAAAAACAGAAAAAGCATATTCCAAAATAGATGAGAGAGGCTTACGTGATAAAAAGCATATGAAAACAATGTCCAAGGGCGTTCTAAGTATAAACTTAGCGAATAAGGTACACATACCCAACTATTGAGTTCTGCCTCTTCTATCAACCCTGAAAGCGTGACGACTTTCGCTAAAGCAAATAACACCACATTTAGTAGGAGCAAAATATCTGCAATATTGATATAATAACCTTTCAGTCTCATTTCTTTACTATTAAGGCAGCGGTTTTTTCACTGGCTCCCTCTCCCCCTAATTTTTCACGCAGTAGTACATAGTCTTTAAATATCTCGTAGCGGCGCGTATAGGTAGAAAGTTTGTCAAGCTCTTTTTCTAAGTTCTTCTTAGTGAGGTCTCCTTGTATAAGCTCAGTAACTACAGGCTTATCCATTATTAGGTTTACTAACGAAATGTATTTCAGCTTAATAATCCGTTTAGCAATGTGGTAAGATAGCCAACTACCTTTGTAGCAAACTACTTCAGGCACGTTTAGTAAGGCTGTTTCTAAGGTGGCAGTACCGCTGGTTACTAAGGCAGCGTATGATACCGACAGCAGGTCGTAGGTCTTACCGCTTACGAAGTGTACATTTTCTTCTTTTATAAATTGCTGATAAAATTCATAATCTATTGAGGGGGCTCCTGCTATCACAAACTGATACTGATGATAATCATCTACTACCGAAAGCATTATTTTCAGCATCTTAGCTATCTCTTGCTTTCTACTACCGGGTAGCAAAGCTATAATAGGACGACTGTCTAAACCGTTTTCACTCTTAAATGTTTCTGCATCTACCTCTTCACGCTGCGCTATAGCATCTAATAGAGGGTGACCTACAAAATGTACAGGATATTGATGCTTTTGCTCGTAAAAGGCTTTTTCAAAAGGTAATATCACATACATAAAATCCACATCTCGTTTAATTGCCTTTATCCTATTCTCTTTCCAAGCCCATATTTGGGGCGATATATAGTAGTGGGTAGGGATATGCTGTTGCTTAGCCCATTTAGCTATGCGCATATTAAACCCTGGGTAATCTATAAAGATGAGTACATCGGGCTTAAAGTTAGCTATATCTTTTTTGCAGTAGTCTATATTCTTAAGTATGGTACGCAGATTAGTAAGCACCTCCCAAAACCCCATAAAAGCGAGTTCTCGATAGTGTTTTACCAATGTACCGCCTACCTTAGCCATTCGGTCACCTCCCCAAAAACGAAAATCAGCTGCTGGGTCTTTGTCAAGTAGGGCTTTCATAAGGTTTGCTCCGTGTAGGTCTCCCGATGCTTCTCCCGCTATAATATAATACTTCATAAGATATGCTATTTGTTAAGTATAATTACTTTCATCTTGATGTCTTTTTTAGGCCAGTCATCTCTGCCTTCAGTCTCTACCTGATTGATTTTATCAGCCACTTCCATACCCGCAATTACTCTTCCAAAAGCGGTATATTTACCATCTAAATGATAAGCACCTGGCTTCTGTACCACTATAAAAAATTCGTATGGCGAAGCAAACTGGTGTGGATTGTCTATATCACTGCTGGGCATCGACACAGTACCTCTGTGGTGCTTAAACCCTTTTTTAGTATCAGGGGGCAAAAGATAAGCCCCAATAGCGGCACGACGTCTGCTAATATCCCAACTTTCCGAATTACCTCCTTGTATTACAAAATTCTTTACCACTCGGTGAAAAACAGTCCCATCAAAGTATTTTTGCTTAGTTAGGAATATAAAATTCGCACGGTGATAAGGCGTTTCATTAAATAACTCAATATCAATATTGCCATAGTCAGTAATGATACGCACATAACGCTCTTTGTGTTGTTTTTCGTATTCGTACAAAAAGGGTATAGCCGTATCTGTGGTAAGGGTTTTAGTAAAAGTAGCAGCCTCTTCAGCAGCAGACTTTGCTTGAGTAGTATCCTTTTGTATAACGGCTGTAGTACTTTTTGCAGTCTGTGTCGATTGTTGGGTAGGCTCAGTACAAGCTATTATTAACACACTGATTAGTAATAAGAACGTTTTCATAATTAACTCATAAAGTGGCGCAAGGCCTCTAAGGTTTCTTGTTTGTTTTCTATATATGACAGATGTCCCCCTGACAGCAAACTATAGCTTGCCCCTACCCTATCGGCTATTGCTATCATAGCCTCATAAGGTATCAACGCATCATTTTCCCCCATAATAATATGCTTTTTAGCCTGCAATTGCTTAAAGACTTCTGTGCGGTCAGGACGTTCCTTCATTCCAAGCGAGGCAGCTGCTATACCCTCATTAGGGGTAGCCAAACCGATTGCCACCAATTTTTCTAAATCTGCTTGCATTGTTAGTCTATTGGTCTCGCTAAAAAGATTAGTTACAGCAGTGCGTACAAATAGGTCCTTCTGTTTCTCAATCACCTTTAGCACACGGTCTCTATTAGCTTTTTTCTCTTCTGAATCGGGTAGCGGAGTAGAGTTCATTAGTATCAAACCAGCTACTTTCTCAGCAAAAAGTTCTGCAAATGCAAGCGCTACATAACCTCCCATCGAGTGACCTACTAGCGTACAAGTACTTACGGCTTCCTTTTGCAGGATAGTATACACCTCTTCCGCCATACGCTCCATAGTATGTACTGGGGCGATAGTGGGCGTTTTGCCGTGCCCTAATAAGTCTATGGTTATCACACAATAATCATCTGATAGTCTATCAGCTAAATCTTTCCATATACTGTGGTCTTCTAAAAACCCGTGCAGAAAAACAATAACTTTAGCCTTACTATTTCCTTGCTTTGTATAAAAAAAATGTTCCTCTGTCATAACAAACCCAAATTACCTCCAATTTACATCCAAATCTTTGAAAAACATTTTAGTTCTAAATTTTCCATCTAATGAATAACTCTTGTCGCTATTATCAGCATTTATACGCACTAATTTAATCGTAGTAGGAGTTCCATTTTCAAAATTTTCATTATAAGTGAAAGCTATTTTCATTTTAGTTGGCACCTCAAAAGTTAGTTCTTTTTGTATTTCTGATTTAGTATAGTTTGTATTAATTGTATTTCCTTCTAAATCTACAATATTAGATTCGTGAACATAAAAACTTCTATCATTAACTTTAGCCTCAAACAAAAAAGTTACATAAATAGTCTTTTCTTCTAAAACACCTTCTATTTTAGTTATTTTTGCGTTAACACCATCTGCTTCTACTTCTTTTATAGGTTTGTTTACCTCTAAAACTTTTTTAAGGTAGTCTCTTTGCTCTTCTAAAGCTACTTTCTGAGCTTTTAAAGAACTATTCTCAGCCTTTACAGTTACCAATTCTTCCCTAACAGATAGAATTTCCTTTTTTAAATCATTACAATTCGTTTGTCCATAGCTTAAAGCTACACAAGATAGAGCTAAAGATAAAATTACTTTTTTCATTTCTAACTATTTTTTATTCCTATTTGTTTTTGACTTTTTAATCCGTGCATTCCGTGCTAGTATAAGACTTCTAAGACATCTTGCTGCCTTACCGCACAAAAAAGAAAAAAGACTAAAACAGGTATCCCCATTTTAGTCCATTTTTGCTATTCTGCGGAGAGAGAGGGATTCGAACCCCCGGAGGTGTTACCCTCAACGGTTTTCAAGACCGCCGCATTCAACCGCTCTGCCATCTCTCCAATTGCACAAACATATTGTTGTTTCATTTATGCGGGTGCAAAGGTACAACTATTTTTATTATCTGCAAATTTTTCAGCAATTATTTTTCAAATATTTTTTATAAAATTTTATAAACTACTGTATATCAATAATTTTTAATTATTCATTGTCGCCAAAAACTCTTGATTATTCCGCGTTTGTTTCATCTGTTTCTCCATAAACTCCATCGCTTCTATCGGATTCATCTCCGCCAAATACTTGCGCAACACCCACGTACGGTTCAGCGTATTTTCATCTAATAATAGGTCATCACGACGTGTAGAAGAAGCCATTAGGTCTATGGCAGGAAAAATACGGCGGTTAGCTATACGCCTATCTAACTGTAGTTCCATATTGCCAGTTCCTTTAAATTCTTCAAAAATCACCTCATCCATCTTCGAACCCGTATCCGTAAGAGCTGTAGCTATAATTGATAGCGACCCTCCGTTTTCTATATTACGCGCTGCCCCAAAAAAGCGTTTAGGTTTGTGTAGCGCATTGGCATCTACCCCTCCTGTAAGCACCTTACCCGAAGCCGGTTGCACCGTATTATAAGCACGTGCCAAGCGAGTTATCGAGTCGAGCAGAATTACCACATCGTGACCGCATTCTACCAATCGTTTTGCCTTTTCTAATACTATATTGGCTATTCTTACGTGTTCACTTGCCTCTTTATCAAAAGTTGATGAGATAATTTCTCCCCTTACACTGCGCTGCATATCAGTCACCTCCTCAGGGCGTTCGTCTATAAGGAGCACCATCAGGTACACTTCAGGGTGATTCTTACTGATAGCATTAGCGATGTCTTTTAGCAACATCGTTTTACCCGTTTTAGGTTGCGCCACTATCATACCGCGCTGCCCTTTTCCTATGGGGGCAAATAAGTCAATTAGGCGTGTTGAAATAGTTGAACCTCTACCTGCTAACTCAAATTTTTCATTAGGAAAAAGAGGCGTAAGATGCTCAAAAAGTACCCTATCACGCACCACTTGTGGGTCAAGACCGTTAATCTTAATCACTTTTAACAGCGGATAGTATTTTTCTCCTTCTTTAGGCGGACGTACCTCTCCGTGCACTGTATCACCGGTTTGCAACCCAAATAAGCGTATTTGCGAGGGCGAAACATAAATGTCATCTGGCGATGCTAAATAATTATAGTCCGAAGAACGCAAAAAGCCATACCCATCAGCTGTAATATCAAGTACTCCTTCGCAATCTACCACGCTATCAAACTCAAAATCAGGAGCTCTATAGCGATTTTTCTTCTCTTTGTCGAAGTTATCAGCATCAACTACATAATTATTGTTAGGATTGTAATTAGCAGCAGGAGCAGCTGCTTTAGGAGGGGTGTTAGTGTTTTGTGAAGTATTTTTCTTCTGAAAAGACGGTTTATAGTCCCCTTTATTTTCTTCTTCTGGTCTAACTGACTTACTAACAGTTGTTTTGACAAAATTCTCTTGATTAGAACTTCCTACTTTTTGCGGAACTTCTATTTTCTTTTTTCCACCTTTCTTTTTAGCTTCTGGTTGGGGTTTAGCCTCTGATTTAGGGGTAGGTTTAGATTCTGATTTGGCTTCCGGTTTGGCTTCTGATTTAGATGCTGACCTAGTTTCTGATTGACTATCAGCGGCTACTACAGTTTTCTTAGGGGTATCTTCCTGAGGAAAAGGCGTTTGTCCTCCTTTCTCCTGAAAGGCAATAATCTGATTTATAAGGTCTAACTTATTCAGATAGCGATACTTAGGTACATTTAGCTGCTGAGCTATAGCCTGTAGTTCAGGAAGCTTTTTTGTTTTTAACTCTACAAAGTTGAACATTTTATGTAAAAATAGTTGTTATTAAAGTAAATGATTTTTTAGTAGACATTTTTTATTTTGAAAGTATAAAGTAATGGTAAGAGGTATTAAAATCGGGCGCAAATATACAAATTAATTATGAAATAGCAACTAATAAGGCTATATTTTTCCACCATACCTTTACTTTAGATATACCTACACCGAAGGATGAGCGAAGGATAAGCGAAAAATAAGCGAAGGAAAGTCGGCGAGCAATATTTCTCAATTTACTAATTTGCTAATTTGCTAATTATATATTACCTTTGCGCCTAAATTGATTATCATTATTATAACAATGAAAAAATATATTGATACAGGAAAAAAAGATACCCGAAGTGGGTTCGGAGCTGGCTTAGCTGAGCTCGGTCGTACTAACCCCAATGTGGTAGCCCTCTGTGCCGACCTTATTGGCTCTCTCAAAATGGAAAAATTTATTGAAGAGAACCCTACACGCTTCTTCCAAATTGGCATTGCCGAAGCTAATATGATGGGCATTGCTGCCGGACTTACTATCGGAGGCAAAATCCCTTTCACAGGTACTTTTGCTGCCTTCTCTACCGGACGCGTATACGACCAAATACGCCAATCGATAGCCTATTCTAATAAAAATGTGAAAATATGTGCCTCTCACGCAGGTCTTACCTTGGGCGAAGACGGAGCTACTCACCAAATATTAGAAGACATCGGGCTGATGAAAATGCTTCCTAATATGGTGGTTATCAATCCTTGCGACTATAACCAAACCAAAGCAGCTACCCTTGCTATTGCCGATTATGTAGGGCCAGTTTACCTGCGTTTTGGCAGACCTGCAGTAGCCAACTTTACACCTGAAGACCAAAAGTTCGAAATAGGAAAAGGTATATTGCTCAATGAAGGTACTGATGTTACTATTATAGCTACCGGACACTTAGTGTGGGAGGCTCTATTAGCTTGTGAGGAGTTAGAGCAAAAAGGCATCTCTGCTGAAGTAATCAACATTCATACTATCAAGCCTTTAGATGAAGATATAATTCTTAAATCAGTAAAGAAAACCAAAGCAGTAGTTACCTGCGAAGAGCACAACTATTACGGAGGCTTAGGCGAAAGCGTAGCACGTGTACTCACCCAGCATTACCCTGTTCGTCAGGAGTTTGTTGCTGTAAACGATTCTTTCGGTGAAAGCGGCACCCCAGCTCAACTGATGCAAAAATACGGATTAGACAAAGATGGCATTATTAAAGCGGTACACAAAGTACTTCAAAAATAAGTATAAAAAAACGACAAACGATAAATCTTGAAGATTTATCGTTTGTCGTTTATCATTTGTTATCAATTATTACTCCTTGTTTTTCTGTTCTTTATTGAAATACACTAAGTAATAGTACATCTGCTTCTCTTCGTCCCAACCCTTCTCTATAAACTTATCTGCCGATTCAGGATTGATAAAATCCATACGTATCTGTATATTCGTATCCAAGTCTATCACATTTTTAATCTTCTTGCGCACATCCGATACGGCTTTATTAGCTATTGGAAAACTTGACACATCTTCTATCTGATACTTAGGCCCTTTCTCTACTTTATAGTGCTTAAACTCTGGTATAAACTCTGGATTGTCAAACACTTCATTTACAAATGAGGTTTCTTCAAAATCATCATTTTTAGCAAAGTAATTAATAGCCCTATTCATAAAAAGTACTTCTTCTTTCTTATCTTCTGCCGGTAGAATAACATCTTTAGCAAAATCCTGACTAAACTTCAAGTACTTTTTAGTATAAAAGTTATCATCGATTAGGGCATCTACATTCAGAAAGTTTTCAAGCCAATACTTAGTATCATAGCGATTACTATCTACTGATAGTATTTTATATCCTTCTTCCTTATTGGTGTTAAAAATAATACAGCCTTTGTCTAATTTCTGAATATTTACCCCTTCCTGAATAATAATTTCTAATTGGTTAGGTTGCTCTTCAAACTGAAAAAAGCTATTCTTCACTTCCGATTTGAAAATACCCACTGCTTTCACTTTTTCATTATCTAAGTAAGTATCGTGTAGTAGGGCTACATATACCTCTCCGCTCTTTATATGCGGGTGATTAGATTGGTTATAGAGGTGCTGTGCTATCTTTTTCGACTGCTGATGAATACAACTCTCATCTTCAAAAATAGGAGTCACCAACTGATAAAGTTCGTTAAACTCTACATCAGCATCGTGTACAAATCTAAAGTAATTTTCTTCTTTCTCTCTAAAAGGTTTAAAAAAATATTCTTTTAGCAAACCTATAATTTCATCATTCAGTGCATAAGGACTTTCTGATAAGAAAAGAGGTTCTCCCTTACTCTGATTACCTACTCTATGCACCGAAAGTGTTTCAATATTAGTGGTATATAAATTTAGCATAGTTTTTTACTTATTACCTATTAGCTTATTATCGATAGTAGTCATCTTCTGAAAAACTTTCGTAGTCTTCTTCGTCTATATCAAAGTCATTAAACTCATCGTCAAACTCATTAAAATCGTCAGCTACAAATGATTTTTCAGGAGCTTCAGCTGGAATAGTACCGTGGGCATACACTACTGTAGGGTATGATACCCCTGCTTCTTCTTCATCTACCTCTACTAATTCTACAAAAAATGTCCACATTTGCATAAAATCATAGACATATAGCAGTTTAGGTTCGTCTTCATTTACTACTGAATCAATAGTAGTCTCTTCCATTAAGCGTATTTCTCCACTCTCTGAAAGGTCAAAAAGGGTTATTTCCTCTCCTTGATTCCAATCCTCATCTGTAAGGTAAAAAGAAGCCATCTCATCTCCTGCAAAACCAAATGATTGGTTTATCACATTGTGAAAATCTTCTAAGGTAGCCTCTCCTTGAATCATAATGTCTCTAAAGACATCTTCTTTTACATCGAGTATTACTCTAAATTTGTATACCATTTTCTTCTTTTTTAGATAATTATATGGTTGATATATTAATTGTCAGATCAAAATTTTGTCTAATCTTCTAACTGTAGTCCAAGCTCTTCAGCGGCTATTTCGCGCATTTCTACCTTGCGTATTTTACCTGAGATAGTCATCGGAAACTCATTAACAAACTTCCAATAACGCGGCACTTTGTAGTGCGCAATACGGTCTTTGCAGAAGTTGCGTAACTCTTCTTCAGTTAGGGTAACCCCCTCATTAGGTTTTATCCATGCCATTACTTCCTCGCCAAACTTCTTACTTGGTACGCCAATTACTTGGGCATCCATCACTCCTTCATAAGTATATAAGAAGTCTTCTATCTCTTTAGGTGATATATTTTCTCCTCCCCTGATAATGAGGTCTTTTATACGTCCTGAAATGTGTATATAGCCGTCTTCATCCATCATTGCGAGGTCGCCTGAGTGCATCCATCGCTGTTCATCTATTACTTGTGCGGTAGCTTGCGGACTGTTCCAATACTTTAGCATCACCGAGTAACCTCGTGTACATAACTCACCGCTCTCGCCACGTGGTACAATAGCTTTAGTCTCTGGATTGATAATTTTTATCTCTAAGTGGTCTTGTATAGTACCTACTGAATGTATTTGTTTTTCAAAAGGCGCTCCTATTCTTGTTTGGGTAGAAACTGGTGAAGTTTCGGTCATTCCGTAGCATATTGTTATCTCGTGCATATTCATCTGCTCTTTCACTCGCTTCATAATCTCTGGCGGACATAAAGCTCCTGCCATCACACCTGTACGCAAACTCGACAGGTCATAAGGATGGCGATCTAAAGTATATAATTCTGAGATAAACATAGTAGGCACTCCGTACAAAGAAGTACAACGCTCGCGTTCTACTGCCTCAAGAGTTTTAGTAGCGTCAAAACTATCATTAGGAATAACCATTGTAGCACCGTGTGCCGTACAGCACAAGTTACCTATTACCATACCAAAACAATGATAGAAAGGTACTGGTATACACACCCTATCTTTATCAGTATAGTTCATTCTAACGCCTATAAAATAAGCATTGTTAAGTATATTGTGGTGTGTTAGCGTTACGCCTTTAGGGTTGCCCGTAGTACCCGAAGTATATTGTATATTTACAGGGTCGTCAAATTGTACTTTAGCTTCGTATGCCTGCAATTTTTCATCTGATACTTTCTTACCTTGAGCTAAAAAGTACTCCCAACTCTCTCCCCAATAGACTTCTTTGCGCAAAGTATCAGTAAACTCTCGCGCATCGTCTATCATCTTTTTATAATGGCTTGTCTTAAACTGTATAGCAGAAAATATGTATGACAAGCCAGATTGGTTAATAACATATATCAACTCACTGGTGCGATATGCGGGATTGATATTTACCATTATAGCACCTATTTTGGCCGTGGCATACTGTAGCAATGTCCATTCATAGCAGTTAGGCGACCAGATACCTACACGGTCTCCTGTCTTTACTCCTAAAGCTATTAATCCTTTAGCTACTGCAGTTACCTGCTCATAAAACTCTGTATAAGTGGCTCTATAATGCTGATACGCTGATATAAGTGCATCATTATTAGGAAACTTAGCCACTGTTTTCCGAAGATTTTCGTCAATAGTTTCTCCTAATAGCGGTATATTAGAAGCTCCATTCGTGTAAGATAGTTTTTTCATTGGTTGTGTCATTTTTTAATGTTTTTTATCTTTATTTCAGCAGGTCTGGCCTTCTTTCTTTAGTGCGCTGGTAAGCCATTTCTTCTCGCCATTGTTCTATTTTAGAAGTATTGCCACTCGTGAGTACCTCTGGCACTTCCCATCCTTTATAGTTCGCCGGACGTGTATAAACAGGTGGTGCTAATAGATTATCTTGAAAAGAGTCGGTAAGAGCTGAAGTCTCATCAGAAAGCACCCCTGGTATAAGTCTGATAACAGCATCGCACAATACTGCTGCTCCAAGTTCACCTCCTGAAAGCACATAATCGCCTATAGAGATTTCTTTGGTAATAAAATGGTCGCGTACGCGCTGGTCTACCCCTTTAAAGTGCCCACAAAGAATAATTAGGTTTTCTGATAGCGATAGCTTATTAGCTGTTTTCTGTTGCAGTGTTTCGCCATCAGGAGTCAGAAATATTACCTCATCATAATGGCGCTCTGTTTTTAGTGCCGTGATACATTTATCAATAGGCTCTATCATCATCACCATACCAGCGCCTCCACCAAACTGATAGTCATCTACTTGGCGATAAGCATTGTTAGCATAATCGTGCAAATTATGAAAATACACCTCTACCAACTGCTTATCTATAGCGCGCTTGATGATAGAATAGTCAAAAAAACCTTTTATCAGTTCGGGTACTACCGAAATAATATCAATGCGCATTAATTATCTGTGTTTGTTAATTTCGTCTTGCAATTGGCGGCGTACTTTCTGCTCGCGTTCAATAGCTGCTTTGCGGTAGTTCTCGTACTCCTCTTGCAATTCGTTTAGGTCATTTATAGATTTTTTTGTTACTACATTACCATTAGAGAATTTGTAGATATAAAGCACCAATAACGATGCCAAAGCCAATACGATACCCCACATAATAGTATTGTATAGCCCTTTAGATACTAAAGCACCAAAGAAACTCACACTGTCTTTTTGATCTTTAGTTTGGTCGAGAGCCGCTTGTATCTCTGTTATTTTATCGTTGAGCTCTTTTATGGTAGCTTCATTTTCTTTTACTTTTTGCTTTTCAGCTACTAATTGCGAACGCACTCCGTTGATGCTGTCAGTCATACTGCGCTGAAAGGCAGCCAATTTACCTCTGTCTAACATCTTGAAGTTCTGCCAAGCCCCCGATCTGTCTATCAGTTGCTGAAACACCCCTTCTAAGGTAGTAGGTTTAGCTTCTTCTACCGGAGCAACAGCGGTCTGGGCAGTATATGCATTTTGGTTAGTCTGTACTGATTGCGTTGTGCGTACGGACTGTTGTACGGGTTCTGATACAGTAGTTGTATTAGTCTCTTGTGCGTTGGCTGTGATAGCTACTAAAGCACCTAAAGCTATTATTATTTTCTTCATACACTTATTATTTTTCGGTTAAGATAGATTGCATTATAGCTATAAAATCATCTACGATAGTAGCCCCTTTATCTTGGTTGTACCATCTCTGAAGATTTTCTTTAAATTCAGGAGTCAGCTTGCCATTTTTGGCTTTTTCTTCAGCTACCATTTGGGTAGCCACTGAAGGACGAGACCCCCAACGAGCTAACACCTTATCCTGCAAATCTAAGAATATCACTATAGGGATAGCCTTACCTCCATTGGTCAGAAACTCATTCATTAACGCTTCATTTTCATCACGAAATACTATTTTCATCGTGATTTTAGGGTTCAACTCGGCTATCTTATGCACCACTGGCAAAATCTGTGCCGCATCACCACACCAAGTCTCTGTTATCACCAATAAGCAAATGCTATTAGGATAATTCTTAAAAAAAGCCGCTTTATCTTCTGCTATCTCAATAGTTTTATCAAGTCGTTTATAGCGTTTCTGGTTTAGAGCGGTATAGTGTATCAGTTCTTCAGTCTGTTCTACCCCACTGCTTTTGCCCTCAGCCTCATACTTGTCTATCAAATTCCGATAGGTTTCATAGCTGATAGCTTTTAGCATACTCTCGCGTATAATAGATGTTAGTTCCATAGTTGTTATTGTTATGAGGCAATTTGCAATGCCGATTTGTTTAGTTTCTCTTCTGCGTATTCCTTAGTAACGGTTAGATTTTTAACACCCGAATTAGGAAGTTCAAACATAGCATCAGTTAGGATATTCTCGCATAACGAACGCAAACCTCGTGCCCCTAATTTGTATTCTAAAGCTTTCTCTACTATAAAGTCAAGGGCTTCCTCTGTTATCTCAAATCTTATGCCGTCCATCTCAAACAGTTTTTGGTACTGTTTAATGATAGCATTCTTAGGTTCAGTAAGTATCATTCTAAGCGTGTGTCTATCTAACGGATTCATATAGGTAAGCACAGGCAAACGACCTATAATTTCAGGTATCAAACCAAAGTCTTTCAGATCTTTAGGAATGATATACTGCACTAAGTTTTTGCGGTCTATATGGGTGTTTTTAGAGGAGTTATAGCCTACTGCCTGCATATTCAGGCGCTTAGATATCACGCGCTCTATACCGTCAAAAGCTCCACCTGCTATAAAGAGAATATGCTCGGTATTTACCTCTATATACTTCTGGTCAGGGTGCTTGCGACCTCCTTTAGGGGGTACATTCACTACTGAACCCTCTAAAAGTTTAAGCAAAGCTTGCTGTACGCCCTCACCCGAAACATCACGGGTAATAGACGGATTATCGCTCTTGCGCGCTATCTTGTCTATTTCATCTATAAATACGATACCTCTTTCGGCTTTAGCTACATCATAGTCTGCAGCTTGTAGCAGACGGCTAAGAATGCTCTCTACATCTTCGCCTACATAGCCGGCCTCAGTCAGTACGGTAGCATCTACTATAGCAATAGGTACATTCAGCATTTTGGCAATAGTACGGGCTACAAGGGTTTTACCTGTACCGGTCTCTCCCACCATTATCACGTTGCTCTTCTGTATTTCTACCTCGTCATCTACGTTAGGCTGTTGCAAACGCTTGTAGTGGTTATACACCGCTACTGATAGTATTTTCTTAGTAAAATCTTGTCCTATAACATATTGGTCGAGAAAACGCTTAATTTCTTGAGGCGTTTTCAGAGATATTTCTACATTCGTAGCTTTTTTATCTTTGTTTTTTTCGTGTTTCAGAGCCTCCTCAATAATGATGTTAGCCTGATCTACACAAAAGTTGCATATATTACCCCCCATACCTCTGATAAGTATCTCGGTTTCGGGTTCAGAACGCCCACAGAATGAGCAAAATTCTATTTCTTCTTTCTTTTTAGCCATTATTTTCTTTCTAATACTTCATCTATCATACCATACTCTTTAGCCTCGCGTGCTATCATCCAGTAGTCGCGCTCTGAGTCTTTATACACCTTAGCAAAAGGCTGTTTGCTGTGTTTGGCTATGATTTCGTAAAGTTCATTTTTGAGCTTCAACATCTCTTTTAGGTTGATTTCCATATCGCTCGCTACCCCTTGCGCTCCTCCTGAGGGTTGGTGTATCATCACGCGCGAATGTGGCAAAGCAGAACGTTTGCCTTCAGCTCCTGCACATAGCAGTACTGCTGCCATCGAAGCGGCTATACCTGTACAGATAGTAGCTACATCGGGTTTGATAAACTGCATAGTATCATAGATACCTAAACCGGCGTATACACTACCACCGGGCGAGTTGATATATATCTGAATATCTTTGCCGCTATCTACACTCTCTAAGAAAAGAAGCTGAGCAGTTACTATATTGGCTACTTGGTCATTTACATCTGTACCAAGAAAGATGATTCTATCCATCATCAGACGCGAAAACACGTCCATTTGTGCTACATTTAGCTGGCGTTCCTCCATAATATAAGGCGTCATACTACCTACTATTTTATCGTAGTAAAGACTGTTCACACCGTGCTGTTTAATAGCATATTTTCTAAATTCGTCTGTTAAATTCACGTTCTTTTAATTATCAATTTAATTATTAAAAGTCCAAAATTGTCAATACAACAAAATACTCGGTGGTTACTGACAATTTTGGACTGGTAATAGTTTGTGTTTTTATGTATTATTCTGGGAATGCTAATTTGATAAACTCATCAAAAGTAACTTTCTTAGTATTAATAGCTGCATTTTCTTTGTAGAAAGCTATCAATTTCTTAAATACTACTTGTTGCTGAATGCGTTGTACTTCTTCGCGGTTTTTCAATATTCTATCCAAAATACTATCTACTTGAGCATCATCATCTGCTGGCATACCATATTGCAATAGTTGCGCTTTGATGTACTCTCTACCAAACTCTTTTATCTCTTCATTGGTAGGATGTAGATTGTTGTCGTTCATTATTTTAGATTCAATAAGCTGATAACGCAATCCTCTTTCTGAACGTTCGTATTCTTCATTAGCTTCTTGCTCAGTAAGTTCTTTTTCACCTGCTGTGCGTAGCCATTTTTTCAAGAAAGTAGCTGGCAAATCAAACTTAGTATTATCTACCAAATAATCAGTCACTGTGTTTAAGAAGTGCTGGTCTGCTTGTTCGTTAAACTGTAGTTCAGCACCTTCTTTTATCTTAGCGCGCAATTGCTCTTCAGTAGTTACACTACCGTCAGGGAATAGTTTAGAAAACAAATCAGCATCTAAAGCTGCTTTTTCGCGTTCGTTTATCTCTTCCAAAGTAAAAGTAACTTCTACATCTAAATGATGCGCCTCATCGTGCGATACTTTTAAGTAGTGCATTAGGCTGTGTGCATCTTCAAAAAGTCCTTTGGTTTGTAGTTGAAACTGATCGCCTACTTTTTTGCCTATAAAGGTTTTGCGCACTTCAGGACTTAGGTCAGTAAGTTTAAAAGTAGCTTGACTTTCAATATTCTTTTCTTCGTTGAAGAAAGTACCTGTTAGCTCTATATCTTCGCTATCGAGTACTTCGCCTTTTGATACCAATTTGCCGAATTGTTTCTGAATGCGCTCAATTTGTTTATCGATTTGTGGCTCATCTACCTCTATTTCATAGCGCAAAATACCTTCAGCTGGTTTTAAGTTTACTTCAAAAGTAGGAGCTAAGCCTATCTCAAACTGAAATTGGAAGTCATCAGCTTCTATATCGATGTCTTTTACTATCGGAAGAGGATTGCCGAGCATACCAATCTTTTCTTTGTATATATACTCGTTTAGGCTACGATTAGTGATTTCGTTTATTTCATCAAATTTGATAGCCTTGCCAAACTGTCTTTGAATCATACCCATTGGCACGTGTCCTTTTCTAAAACCAGGCACATTGGCTGTTTTGCGATAGCGATTAAGTGTTTTCTCTACATTTTCAGCATAATCACTCTTTACGATATCTATCGTAATCACGGCGTTTAAAGCATCTTTTTGCTCTCTACTTATGTTCATTTTTTAAAAAATATTTTATCTTAATTATTTCAGCTTGCAAAGATAATACTTTTAGCTGAAATATGCAACAATTCATTAATAATTAACATTTCACCCTTTAAAACTTAGGCAATTCCCAATGGTATTTTAGCGACAGCAAACGCACGCTAATCACTACCATTATTGTGATGAATACCACTAAGTTATGATTCATCAATCCATTGATTAGGAAATAGACAGTACCCCCTGCAATACAAGCGGTAGCGTAAATCTCTTTGTGGAAAAGGGCAGGCAGTTTGTTTGCCAATATATCGCGAATTACCCCTCCGAAGCTACCTGTCATAGTACCCAGAATTATAGCTATAGTAGGCGATAGCCCAAATCGCAAGGCTTTCTCTATCCCTATAATAGTAAATACCCCTAACCCAATCGTATCGAAGAGCATTAGCGATTTACTCCAGTGTTCAGAGAACTGTTTCCTGAAGATAACAGTTAGCACCACACTGATAATTATCATCAGTATATACGTTAGGTTGTTCATCCAGAATACAGGTATACTGCCTATCATAATATCGCGCAGAGTACCCCCTCCTACCCCTGTAACAAAGGCTAAGATAAGCATACCAAACACGTCCATACGGCGCTCTAAGCCTACTAATACCCCCGACACGCCAAAGACTGCTGTACCAATTAAATCCCACAGATATATCTGATCTATCTGCGATAAAGTGTCTATAAAATTATCCATATCAATTGTGATTTTTGAATTATCTATTATTGGTTACCACTTGTGTTAGCTGCCAAGTGTTGCCTACCGGCACAAATACCAATATTTGGTGGGTATCGGTATGCTCACAGCACACACTATCAGGGTAATAGGTAAATGTGTAGGTCTGCAATTCATCTATAGGCAGAGTGAGCAACTCCTCTTCAGTAGTGACTATACTACCGTCTTTTTCTACCGAAAAGCTCATCAGATACTCGCCCACGTGTTGCTGCCTAAAGGCTATATCAGCGGCAAACTGTTTAAAGAAAGCAGGAAACTGCCGTGGCTGTTTTGCTTGTTGCAGTCGTTGTTTTTCTACTTCTTTATAAGGCACAAGGCTATCGGCTTTTGCTTCTAAAAAGATAGCCTTACAATCGTTTTTATCTACCCAGAAAGTGTACAACTGCTTTTCTACAAAAGGTGCTTTAGTAAGAAGTCTAAAGCGATAGTAAGTCTTATCAGCCTGCTGCACACTGTCTTGCTCCCAATAAAGGCGATCTTTGCCCATAAGGCGCTCTACTTGCTTTATTTTCTCTTGTACTTCCACAAGAGCTTCTACTTTTTCCTTAGCTGCTTGTCTATCACAAGATTTTTTGAAGCTAACAATAGGGTTATTGCAAGAAAAAAGCAGCAGAGATAAGGTAATTGTTAAAAGAATTTTCATCTTTCAGATATTACTTTTACTTTATAATCCAACTTATCTACATCTATATTTTCAGGAATTATAGGCAAAGTATCCATCTTTTCAAAAAACAATTCATAGCCACACTTACTCTCAAAAATATCAGGTTCATTTACATCTAAGAAGCCTAATACTTTTACCCCGTAATTACCTGCTGGAATATCAAATCTATCTCCTGTGTCTCCATTTAATTCTACACCTTCTACAGGGGGTTGAGGATTTAGGCTCTTTCCTGTAGCAAAATCAGAATAATTACTTTCGTAATCCCAACTCATTATCATATAGATATCTTCTACAGCTAACCTTCCGCTTTTTACTTGTAGAGGTAATAAGACTTCATTTTTAAAAACTACCCATTCGGTAGGGATTTCACTTTTGGGAGTTGTATTTATGAGTATTTCATAATCAAAAGGTTCTATATTATAGATAGGTAGTAATATTCCTCGTTGGATACTTTCCTCACCTATTGCAGGGTTATTGATGAAGTATTTCAGTAAATCATCATCTTCTATACCTTTTTCGAGTAGGAACTCTTGTAGTACTACTGGATCGAAGAGTACAAACCCAGGGAATTCTAACATTAATTCTGTTTTATAGTGTGCCATTGTTGTTTTATTATTTTCTCATTCTTTTACTTTACACAAACTCAAACCGCACCATTCCATCAACATCAATTTTGGTAAGCTTTACTTTATGAAGGGTATTGACTAAAGCAGGATCCCACGGAGCTTTTACCTTTACGTAGTTCTCAGTAAAACCGTGTATATAGCCCTGCTTGTTGTCGCTTTCAAAAAGTACAGTCTTCTCTTTGCCTAACTGACTTTCGTAGAAAGCATTGCGTTTCTTTGCCGAAAGTCCGCGTAGCATCTTGCTGCGCTTAGCTCTTACCTCATCAGGTACAACTCCGTCCATAAGCACTGCCTCAGTGTTATCGCGCTCCGAATAAGTGAATACGTGCAAGTACGAAATATCTAAATCATTCAAAAAGTAATACGTCTCTAAGAAATGCTCATCGGTTTCCCCAGGGAAGCCGACTATCACATCTACCCCTATACAGGCATCAGGCATCACCTCGCGTATTTTGGCTACCCTACTCACATACAGTTCGCGTAAGTAGCGACGCTTCATTTTCTTAAGGATTTCATTGCTACCACTCTGCAGCGGAATATGAAAGTGTGGCACAAAACTATTCGATTGGGCTATAAAGTCGATTGTTTCGTCTTTGATGAGGTTAGGTTCTATAGACGAGATGCGCAGGCGCTCTATCCCTTCTACCTTATCAAGGGCTTGTACCAACTCCAAAAAGGTGTGTTCGTGCTTCTTATTACCAAACTCTCCTTTGCCGTAATCGCCTATATTTACCCCTGTGAGTACTATTTCTTTGATGCCTTTATCTGAAATCTTTTTGGCATTGCTCAATATATTCTCAATGGTATCACTGCGCGAAATACCCCTTGCCATCGGTATAGTACAATAGGTACACTTATAATCGCAGCCGTCTTGCACCTTCAGGAAAGCGCGTGTGCGGTCGCCAATAGAGTAACTCCCTACGTAGAAGTCGGTTTCGGCTATCTCGCAAGAATGCACTACCCCCTCGTTATTCTTCGTAAGGTCGTCTATATATTGGGTGATGTTAAACTTTTCTTTTGCGCCTAACACTAAGTCCACCCCGTCTACCGAGGCGAGCTCTTCGGGTTTGAGCTGGGCATAACAACCCACTGCCGCCAAAAACGCCTTGGGATTAGTTTTCAGCGCTTTGCGTACTATCTGCTTAAACTGTTTATCGGCATTTTCAGTTACCGAACAAGTATTTATAACGTATATATCGGCTGGGTCTTCAAAATCAACGCGTATGTAGCCGTCCTCTTCAAAGCTACGCGCTATGGTAGAGGTCTCGGCAAAGTTGAGTTTGCAACCCAAAGTGTAGAATGCTACTTTCTTCATCTAAAAAAAATCTCTATCTAAAAAGTATTGTACAATGGCTTTTTTCATCAGTATCGTCTGTTCGCCAGGTTTTAGGGGAGGCAACTCTTGTACTAAGCGGTAATGAGGCCATCCATCAGGGTCAGTAAACTCATAGCTGTAGTAGCCAAAAGGCTCTAAGAGTTTACAGATAGCTATATGCATAAGGTCTACTTTTTCGTCCTTTTGGTAGGTACGACCCAATTGCCCTAACTCTTGTACGCCAATAAGGTAAATAATAGTATCTACCTGAAGGGGTTCACCTTCTGAGAAAGTATCAGATAGGCGTTTGACTATCTCGTCCCAACGGGCTTTGAGCAAGTCGTGTTCTGTCATAATTCTTATTTTGGGCGCAAAGATACAAACTTTAGTCAATTTGTCAATCTTTTTCACTTTTCATTAAGTATTTCTCAATAATATCTTGAGTATAGATTGAATATAGAAAGAGTATAGGAAGAGTATAGACAAAACAAAAAATCATCGTTGTCAAATTGACAATAAAAAGAAAAAAACATTGCGAATAATGCAATTTCAATCTTTATAACTCACCTGCTGTTCATTGCTGATTTTGTTTATTGAGTAATTATTAGTATATTTGCCACGTTTTAGCTTTGGTTTTATTTGCAATAAAAGGTTCTTACTTTATTTATGAATTGCAGTAAAATAGCTAATGTTAATAATAAACAAATCAATAAATTCACTAATATGAGTACATCATTTAAAGAACAAATCGCTCCTTTTCGTTGGGTTGACCACGATAACAAAAGTTATTCGGTATGTTTAGACGTAGGGGGCTGGAAAGATGAGATTTTTGAAAGCCGAAGAGATGAGGGGTTTGAAGGGAATGGCTATGATTGGGGTTCATTAGCGTTAGTATTCCTCGAAGAAATGAAGCCTGCTTTAAAAGAGTTTATTAACTTCGACCCTGAGGGAAGTATGTTTTGTGCTTACTCATCGAATGCTGATGCTCTAAAGGAATTTGCCGTTTCGTTTAAAGAGGCTTGCGAAGATGAGGCTCTTATTAATGACCTTTTCTCGAGAGCTGAACTAGACTAAAGTCGATTTTATATGAGACAGAAATTAACCTTAATTACTTTAGGCGTTCGCAACTTTCAGAAAGCTCTTAGTTTTTATGAAGGGTTAGGTTGGCTTGCTTACAACCCTTTTTGGGAGTTTGACACAAATGGCAGTCTTAAATTATAGAAAATGAAAACACGTATTACAGAACTTTTTGGTATTCAATACCCTATTATTCAAGGAGGTATGATATGGGCAAGCGGTTGGCGGTTAGCGGCGGCTGTCAGCAATGCCGGCGGATTGGGTCTGTTAGGGGCTGGCTCTATGCACCCTAAAACCCTTACAGAGCATATACGCAAATGCAAAGCGGCTACTGATAAACCTTTTGGGGTAAATATTCCTATTATGTACCCCGAAATGGACAAGGCAATAGAGGTAATTTTGCGCGAGGGGGTAAAGGTTGTTTTTACCTCTGCAGGCAATCCGGCTACCTATACTTCGCTATTGCAAAAAGAGGGTATAAAAGTAGCGCACGTGGTGAGCAGTAGTAAGTTCGCCCTCAAAGCACAAGCGGCTGGCGTTGATGCTGTGGTTGCTGAAGGCTTTGAGGCTGGCGGACATAATGGTCGCGAAGAAACAACCACTATGGTGCTTATCCCTGCCGTGCGGCGAGTGCTAGACATTCCACTAATTGCTGCTGGCGGAATAGCTACCGGCAGTGCGATGTTGGCTGCTATGGCTTTAGGGGCTGAGGGCGTGCAAGTAGGGAGTCGGTTTGTAGCCACTGCCGAGGCGTCCGTACACCCTGCTTTCAAAGAAAAGGTGGTTGCTGCAGGAGAGGGCGATACTGAACTCACCCTGAAAGAGTTAGCCCCTGTGCGTTTACTAAAGAATGGCTTTTATCAGCAAGTAAAAGACCTTTATAACACCCAGCAAGCTACCATTGCTAACCTACAAGCCTTGGTGGGCAATAGGCGTACCAAGCGAGGAATGTTTGAGGGCGATATAGCTGAAGGAGAATTAGAGATAGGACAGGTAGCGGCACTAATAGACAAGGTGCAGACCGCTAAAGAGGTGATTGACGAGATGGTAGCCGAATACAAAGCCTCTTTAGCAAGGGTAAATACATTTTAATTTTGGTAATTAGCAAAAATGTAGTACCTTTGTGCCTTTCATTAATTGCCTACTCAAAAATCTACCCATTGACAAATTAACATTATGGCAGACGATAAAAAGATTATTTTCTCGATGAATAAGGTGAGCAAAACCTATTCATCTACTAATAAGCAAGTGCTTAAAGACATTTACCTGAGCTTCTTCTACGGGGCTAAGATTGGTATTTTGGGGCTTAACGGCTCTGGTAAGTCCTCTTTGCTAAAGATTATAGCTGGTATTGACAAGAACTACCAAGGCGAAGTGGTTTTTGCCCCTAACTACACGGTAGGATATTTGGAACAAGAACCGCATTTAGACGATAATAAGACTGTAATAGAAGTAGTGCGCGAAGGCGTAGCCGAAACCGTAAAACTACTCGATGAGTTTAACCATATTAACGACCTTTTCGGCTTGGAAGAAAACTATTCTGACCCCGATAAGATGCAAAAGCTGATGGATAAGCAAGCTGAGCTACAGGATAAGATTGATGCCCTAAATGCTTGGGAACTCGATAACCAGCTGGAAGTAGCTATGGAAGCCCTACGCACGCCCGAACCCGATACCCCTATTAAAGTGCTTTCGGGAGGGGAACGCCGCCGTGTAGCCTTGTGTCGCCTGCTCTTACAACAACCCGATGTACTCCTTTTAGACGAGCCTACGAACCACCTCGATGCCGAATCGGTATTGTGGTTAGAGCAGCACCTACAGCAGTACGCCGGTACGGTAATAGCTGTAACCCACGACCGTTATTTCTTGGACAATGTAGCAGGCTGGATATTAGAGCTTGACCGCGGTGAGGGTATCCCTTGGAAGGGTAACTACTCTTCTTGGCTCGACCAAAAAGCCAAACGCCTTGCCCAAGAACAGAAAACCGAAAGCAAACGCCAAAAGGTGTTAGAGCGTGAGCTGGAATGGGTACGCCAAGGGGCTAAAGGGCGACAAGCCAAACAAAAAGCGCGTTTGCAAAACTACGACCGTCTGCTGAATGAAGACCAAAAGCAATTAGAAGAAAAGCTTGAAATATACATTCCCAATGGCCCTCGCTTGGGTACTAATGTGATAGAGGCGCGCCACGTAGCAAAAGCCTTTGGCGATAAGCTGCTGTACGACGACCTTAACTTTGTACTGCCACAGGCAGGTATTGTGGGGGTGATAGGGCCTAATGGGGCAGGTAAATCTACCATTTTCCGTATGATTATGGGTGAAGAGCAGCCCGATAGTGGCGAATTTTTAGTAGGCGAAACCGTAAAGATTGCTTACGTAGACCAAACCCATAAACAGATAGACCCTGAAAAGTCTATTTGGGAGAACTTCTCGGGCGGACAAGACCTGATAATGATGGGCGGCAGGCAGGTGAACTCACGCGCTTACCTAAGTCGTTTTAACTTTGGCGGCAGTGAGCAGAACAAGAAAGTAGCAACCCTTTCGGGGGGCGAACGCAACCGCTTGCACCTTGCTATGACCCTAAAAGAAGAAGGCAACGTATTGCTGTTGGACGAGCCTACCAATGATTTGGACGTGAATACCCTCCGCGCCTTAGAAGAAGGCTTGGAAAACTTCGCTGGCTGTGCGGTAGTAATTTCGCACGACCGCTGGTTCTTAGACCGTATTTGTACGCACATCTTAGCCTTTGAAGGCGACTCACAAGTGTATTTCTTTGAAGGCAGCTTCTCAGAATACGAAGAGAACAAGAAAAAACGCCTTGGCAAAGAAGTAACCCCTACACGGATTAAGTATAAGAAATTAGTGAGGTAGTCGTTAGTCGTTTCCTTAGTTGTTAGTTGTAAGAGATGAAATCAGATATTGACACAAAAAAAGAATCACCCCTTATAGGTTATCAAACAAATGCTGAGCCTCATAAAAAAGGAAGTACCTTATTAGATAATACCCCAAATACTTTTGTTGGCATTATTATAGCGATTGTAATTATAACACTTTTAGTTTTTATATTCCTATAAAATGTCGAAAAAGAAGTATTATGTAGTGTGGGAAGGACACAAAACGGGTATCTTTAGTTCGTGGGACAAGTGCAAAAAAGCCGTTGAGGGCTATCCTTATGCTAAGTTCAAGAGTTTTGAGAGTCAGGCAATGGCTGAAAAAGCCTTTGGTGAGAGCTTTGAGCTATACAAGGGTAAAAACACCTCTGCTCCTCCTACTCTATCGCCCTTAGAGCGGCAACGCATTGGCAACCCGATACTGCCTTCAATAGCTGTTGATGCGGCTTGCAGTGGCAACCCTGGGGTAATGGAATACCGAGGGGTTGATACCCAGACCCAAGCCGAGATATTTAGGTTGCAGCCTATGAAAGACGGCACCAATAACATAGGCGAGTTTTTGGCTATCGTACACGCTTTAGCTTTCTTAAAGCAACGCAACCTTAGTCTGCCTATCTATTCCGACAGCAAAATAGCGATGAATTGGGTGCGCCAAAAGGTATGCAAAACCAAAGTACCCCATACCCCCCATAATGAAAAAATATTTGAGTTGATAGCCCGTGCCGAGAGGTGGCTACACCAAAACACTTACCCTAACCCTATCCTAAAATGGGAAACCCAAGCGTGGGGCGAAAATCCTGCCGATTTTGGGCGTAAAGACACATAAGAATGACAGCTATAACCCTAACAGTACAGCCCACCGCTAACCCCGACATCATAAAACTCGAAGCCAACAGACCTTTAGTAAAAGGCAGCTATGAATATAAAAATATTGATGAAGCTAAAAACGCTCCATTAGCCAAAGAGCTTTTTTATTTGCCTTTTGTCAAAACGGTTTATATATCAAGCAACTTCATCGCCCTAAAGCGTTTTCCTATCATCGAGTGGAAAGATGTACAAGAAGAGGTTGCCCAGCAGATAGCAGTCTATCTACAGTCAGGACGACCCTTAGTTAATAATGATAGTGGGCGCACCCCTGTAGAAATCAGCCTTTACACCGAAACTACTCCTAACCCTGCTGTGATGAAGTTTGTAGCTAACAAACGTTTAGTACCCACCATTATAGAGTACAAATCGGCTACTGAGGCAGCTGAAGCCCCTTTGGCACAAGCTCTTTTTCAGGCTTTCCCTTTTGTAACTGAAGTCTTTTTTGACAACGACTATATATCGGTTACCAAAACCGACACTGCCGACTGGGAAGAGGAAAGCCCGCGACTGAGAACTTTCATCAAAGACTATCTGGTAGCAGAGAGCCCTGTAATTAACACTACTGAAGTGAAGAAGTGGCAAGCAGCAGCACAAGCTCATTTGTTGTCAAAGGTAACAACTGACCCCATATCGCAGCAGATAGTAGCTATCATAGAAGAGCACGTAAAACCTGCTGTAGCCTCAGACGGAGGCAATATACAGTTTATATCATACGAGCCTAACAATCATCACGTAGAAGTGCTCTTGCAAGGTGCGTGCAGCGGCTGTCCGTCTTCTACACAAACGCTCAAAAAAGGGATAGAAGCAATACTGAAAAACAAGTTAGGCAATCCTGATATAAATGTAGAAGCAATCTAACTACCAAAAGTTTCGTATTTAAGTTTTTTTTATTACCTTTGCAGCGATTTTTATAAAGAAATGGCAATATCACTCATTCAGAAATACAATGTAGCAGGGCCTCGGTACACAAGTTATCCTACCGTACCTTATTGGGAAAATGATAGTTTTTCTACTGAAAAATGGTTAGATAGTTTAGTAACCTCATATAATGAAAGTAATGCGAATGAGGGGATTAGCTTATATATACATTTGCCTTTTTGTGAGAGTTTATGTACGTTCTGTGGTTGCCATAAGCGCATCACCAAGCGACACGAAGTAGAAGCTCCTTATATAGACGCTGTGCTAAAAGAATGGCAATTATATACTGATGTTTTAGTTGCACGTCCGCTGATAAAAGAAATACACTTAGGTGGTGGTACTCCTACTTTCTTCAAGCCTTCAGAACTAAGACGACTGATAGAAGGTATTTTTGAAAGAGCTGACATAGCAGAACAGCACGAATTTAGCTTCGAAGGGCACCCTAACAACACCTCTAAAGCGCATTTGCAATTGCTGTATGATTTAGGATTTAGGCGAGTAAGCTACGGCGTACAAGACTATTCTGAAAAAGTACAAAAAGCCATACACCGCCTACAACCTTTTGAGAATGTGAAGCGCGTAACCGATCAGGCACGCGAGATAGGGTATACCTCTGTAAGTCACGATTTAGTATTTGGGCTACCTTTTCAGACCTTAGACGATGTACTCTATACTATCGACAAGAGCAACTCCCTACGCCCTGACCGTATTGCTTTCTATAGCTATGCCCACGTACCCTGGATAAAAGGTAATGGGCAACGAGGTTTTAAAGATGAAGATGTACCAACCGGAGAAGTAAAGCGCCAGTTGTACGAAGAGGGTAAAGAGCGATTACTACAAGTAGGCTATACCGAAATAGGTATGGATCACTTTGCTCTACCTACTGACAGTATGTATCGCGCCTTTGAGCAGCACCAGCTACACCGCAACTTTATGGGCTATACCGCTTCTAAAACCCAAGTGATGATAGGCTTAGGTATGTCGGCTATCAGCGATAGTTGGTATGGTTTTGCACAAAACGAAAAGGACTTAGAAGCCTATTACGAGCGACTTGAAAAAAATGAAATACCGGTGTGCAAAGGGCATATCTTAAACCCTGAAGATTTAATCATCAGAAGGCATATACTCAACCTAATGTGCCAATTCACTACTTCGTGGGCACAACCCGAACTACAGTTTGCTGAAATAGACCAAGTGCTACAGCAACTCATCGAGATGGAAAAAGACGGACTACTGCACATAAGCAAAAAGCAGATAGATGTAACCGATGAAGGAAAGAAATTTATTAGAAACATTTGTATGGCATTTGACCTACGACTACAGCAAAAAATGCCAGAAACCAAAATATTCAGTATGACGGTATAAACCCCTAAAGTACTGAAAATAAGTATAGTGATTGAGTTTTTTAGTTAGTGATTGAAAAGGGACAGTTGTGAAATTCGTCCCTTTTCTCTTTGTTATTCAAAAAAAAAGTAGTATCTTTGCCCCTGAATTTTAAACAAGTAAACTAAAAATTAAAATCATTATGGGATTTTTAAAAGAATTTAAAGAGTTTGCCGTAAAGGGCAACGTAGTTGATTTAGCAATAGGTGTAATTATCGGTGCTGCTTTTGGTGCTATCGTATCATCATTAGTAAGCGATGTTATTACTCCTCTATTATTAACTCCAGCTTTAAAAGCTGCTAATGTTGATAAATTGGATGCCCTAATCTGGAATGGGGTAGCTTATGGTAAATTCCTTGCTGCTGTTATCAACTTCTTATTTGTAGCTTTTGTACTTTTTATGCTTGTAAAAGGTATCAACAAACTAAAGAAGAAACAAGAAGAAGCGCCAGCAGCACCAGCAGGTCCTACTCAAGAAGAGTTATTGGCTGAAATCAGAGATTTATTAAAAAATAAATAAGAAATAACGTGTGACCGCTACACAACACATTTCAATATCATTTTAACTTAAACCACGCCTTATAAAAAGAGGCGTGGTATTTTTTTGCTCATTTACTTGCTATTTAAAAAACGTTTTGTATTTTTGTGCCATTAACAAATAAATAATTCACTTATGGAGACAAAAGCAGATTTTAAAAACATTGTCCTTAAAAATGGACTTTTATTAGGAGGTATAGGTATCGCCTATCAAGTACTACTATATGCTACAGGGCTACTGTATTCAGGTAGCACTGGTATGAGTGTGCTTACTACGGTAATAAGTATAGCCATCTCAGTATGGTTTATAGCTGCTGCTATTCAGCAGTATAAGAACGAAAATGGAGGCTTCTTAACAGTAGGCGAAGCTATCAAAGTTGGGGCTGTAGTAGGCTTAATAGCTGGAGTAATTTTAGCTTTCTATCAAGTACTTTACACTACCGTAATAGACCCTGACTATTACCAAAGAACTATAGATCTTGTCGAACAAAAAATGAGTGCTATGGGCTTATCTGAAGAACAATTAAAGATATTCACAGATGAAATGGCTAAACACAAACCTTCACTCTTAAAGACTTTCCTTTCACCTCTTATTTCAGGGGGTATAGGTGGGCTTGTATTGGGGGCTATTATAGGAGCTATAAAGAAAAAAACAAGCCCTGCTCTTTAAAAAATTGACTCAAAAAATATCACTTTGCCAGAGTATCAGTACTTTGGCAAAGTTTTTTTATATAATAATTGGTCTATTATGAATAGTTTTGTACTTTTGCCGCGTGAATGATCATATTGATTTATGGAAAACGTAAAAAAATTCAGACTTGACTTTATAGATGTAATTCGTGCTTTTGCTATCTGTATGATGCTACAAGGGCACTTTGTAGGGGGGCTTTTAGCCGATCGTTATCGCGATGATAATAATTTTATCTACTGGCTTTGGCACTATTGCACCGGTATCACTGCCCCTGTTTTCTTCACCGTTTCGGGCTTTATCTTCACTTTCTTATTAGTAAAAGAGAGCGATGCTACCAAAATAGGCTGGCAAAATCCGCGTGTGAAGAAAGGTATCAGGCGCGGCTTGATGCTCATCGGTATAGCCTACTTCTTGCGTATGAGCTTCCAAAGTGTAGATGTATTGCACTGCATAGGGCTTTCGCTCTTGCTGCTCATCACCACTTACTTGTTATCGTATAACCGCAAGGCGTGGGTAATGCCTACCATACTGCTCAGCACTACCCTATTGGCTTTTACTTTCGAGCCTTTCTACAAAAGCCTCACTTTTGATTTTTTACCTTTACCTATTGCTAACTATTTCACCAGAGCACACGGCAGCTTCTTTCCTATCTTTCCGTGGTTTGGCTATGTAGCTTTTGGGGGTTTTATGGGCTATCTATTTCAGCGTTATAAAGCGCACCCTCATTTGTACCGTAACGCTATCCTGCTATTCTTAACAGTAGGGGCTTTCTTGTTGTGGGCTTCGCATTATATAGTAGAACAATTGTATTACATCAACCACGCTACTTTCTTTGCACGGCTAATGGAGGACTTTGCCTACCTACGCCTAGGCAATGTATTGTTAGTCTTTGGATTTTTTGCCCTTATGCGCAATGTGATAACCTCTAAACTCATCAAAACTATTGGGCAAAATACCCTTTCTATCTATGTGATACACTGCTTTGTACTCTACGGCAGTATTACTTCTCATGGGCTTTTACAGCACTTTGGTGGTAGTCTAAAACCTTACCAAGTGGTATTAGGAGCTCCTGCTTTTATAGCGGTATGTGTGTGGCTTTCTTTTATCTATAACCGTGTAAAACCTGTTATTAAATCAGGTATTGGCTTTGTATTAAAAGAAATCAGAGCATTTTTGGTAGAGAGTTATCAGTTTATTATGAAATTAGTATTTAGCCGTCAATACAATAAATAATATGAAAAAACATCTTATTACCTTAGCTACTATTATGACACTTAATGGCCTACAAGCGCAACAACCACTTACTCCCGAAAAGCTATGGCAACTACACCGCGTAAGTGCAGTAGGGCTCAGCCCCGATGCACAATACGTACTTCTAAGCGTGAGTACCCCTAATGTAGCAGAAAATACCTTTAGCAAAGAATACTACAAATTAGCTGTAAAAGGAGGCGTACCCATACCAATAAGTGAGGAGGAAGTAGAGCGTGCTACTGCCAAGTACAACCCTAACGAAAAAGAGAGTTTGGTAAAACTCATACATAAAGAAGTAAAAGTGGTCCCTGTATTAGGCAAAGACTTCTATGCTGACTTAGAAAAATCATCAGGGAGGCTATACAGTAGTTTAGACCATCGCCATTGGGATACGTGGAATGAGGGCAAATACAACCACGTGTTTATAGAAGATGCCGAAGGCAACCAAAGAGATTTAATGGAGGGACAGCCATTCTATTGTCCGCAAGTGCCTTTTGGAGGGGACGAAGACTATATATGGAGTCCTGATGGACAGAAAGTACTGTTTGTAACCAAAGCTAAAGCAGGCACAGAGTATGTGCTCAGTACTAATACCGACATATACGAGTATGACCTCAAAACAATGAAAACCCAAAACTTAACTGAGGGAATGATGGGGTACGACACCAACCCACAGTATAGTAAAGAAGGTGTACTAGCGTGGCTAAGTATGGCACACGATGGGAATGAATCTGACAAGAATGACTTGTATATATTAAAAGATGACAAGCGCATCAATCTTACTGCACAATGGGATAACACGGTATTCAGCTACCGCTGGAGCAATGACGGCAAACACATTTACCTAATAGTTCCTACTCAGGGCACCGAACAGCTGTTCGTAATAGATGTTTATGGCAAAGATACTACCCCTAAGCAACTTACTAAAGGGGTATATGATGTGGGTAGTATAGTAGGACAAAGTGGTAACCTATTAGTGATAATGCGCAATGATATGAACCACGCTAGCGAAGTGTATACCATCAATCTGAAAGAGAAGAAAAAAGGGTTTCTATCCCTCACACAGCTCTCGCACTTCAATGACGAAGCCTACCGACAAATAGCACAATGTCCTATAAAAGAACGTATTATTAAGACTACTGATGGCAAGGATATGCACGCTTGGGTGATTTACCCTCCTGATTTCGACCCTAATAAGAAATACCCTACCCTACTCTACTGCCAAGGGGGGCCACAATCAATTGTAAGCCAGTTTTATAGTTTCCGTTGGAACTTCCAACTAATGGCATCGCAAGGCTATATAGTAATTGCTCCTAACAGACGTGGCTTGCCAGGGTTTGGCGTAGAATGGAATGCCCAAATCAGTGGGGATTGGGGCGGACAACCTATGCGCGATTACTTATCAGCTATTGATGATATGGCTAAAGAACCTTATGTAGATAAAGACCGTTTAGGGGCTGTAGGGGCTAGTTATGGTGGTTATTCTATCTACTATTTAGCCGGTATTCATCAAAAACGATTTAAGAGCTTTATCGCCCATTGTGGGGTATTTAACTTGCAAAGTATGTATGGTACTACCGAAGAGCTTTTCTTTAACAACCACGAAATAGGTGGCCCTTATTGGGAAAAAGAGAATGCCGTAGCGCAAAAATCGTATAAGGAGTTTAATCCTATCGAGAAGATAAATAATTGGGATACTCCTATTCTTATCATTCACGGTGGCAAGGACTACCGCGTACCAGAAGAGCAAGGTTTTCAAGCCTTTACAGCTGCGCAATTGCGAGGTATCAAAAGTGAGTTTTTATACTTCCCTGATGAAAACCATTGGGTATTGCAACCACAAAACGGACTATTATGGCAGCGCACTTTCTTCAAATGGCTAAAAGAAACCCTTAAATAGTAAATATAAAACAATAAAAAAAGCTGGTTTGATACCAGCTTTTTTTATTTACTATTTGTATTTTATCATTAAAAAACATCTCCTTCTTTTAGTTTCTCAGCATTTTCAGCAAGTTGGAGTTCATCAATAAGACGCTGTACATCACCATTGATAACGTTTTGCAAATCGTAGAGGGTGAGCCCAATACGGTGGTCGGTAACACGCCCCTGTGGATAGTTGTAAGTACGTATCTTTGCCGAACGGTCACCACTTGATACCATAGACTTACGGCGTGCTGAGTCAGCCTCCATTTTCTTAGCAAGCTCCATTTCATAAAGGCGAGAGCGTAATACTTTTAAGGCTTTATCGAGGTTTTTATGCTGTGACTTTTCGTCTTGGCAACGCACCTCTATACCCGTAGGGATGTGTTGCAATTGTATAGCTGAGTAGGTAGTATTAACTGACTGTCCACCAGGTCCGGTAGAAGTAGTACGAATAATCTTTACATCAGCCATATCAAGCTCTACATCAAACTCTTCTGCCTCGGGAAGCACAATAACAGTAGCTGCTGAAGTGTGTACACGCCCTTGTGTTTCGGTCTGTGGCACGCGTTGCACACGGTGTACCCCTGCTTCAAACTTCAAAGTACCATATACATTATCGCCAGTAACCTCAAAAATAATCTCTTTATAGCCTCCTGCTGTACCTTCGTTGAAATCCATTACTGAGGTACTCCAGCCCTTGCTTTGGCAGTATTTTGTGTACATACGATAAAGGTCACCAGCAAAGATAGAAGCCTCATCACCCCCTGTACCTGCCCGTATTTCCATCACGGCATTTTTAGCGTCTTCAGGGTCTTTAGGGATAAGCATATATTTGATTTCCTCTTCGAGCTGTGGTAGGCGTTCTTTGCTTTCTTCGAGTTGCAGCTTAGCCATTTCTACCATTTCGGGGTCAGAACCATCGGCTATAATTTCTTCTGCTTCGCTCAAATTCCCCGTTACGGTGATGTATTCTTCACGCTTATCCATCAGCTCTTTAAGGTCTTTATACTCTTTGTTAAGCTGGATATAGCGTTTTTGGTCGGCGATGATATCAGGCTGAATAATCAGGTCTGAAATCTCATCAAATCGCTGTTTAACAATGTTTAATTTATCTAGCATATAGTTTATTTTCTGTTATTTAGGGTGCAAAGATAGTAAATTAATGGCAAATGACAAATGATAAATGACAAATACCTCTATAATTGTTAATTATTAATTGCTAATTGTTAATTATTTAACTATCTTTGCCGTCTAAAAAAAATCTTTTTTATGAAAACAGAAAAGCAATTACAAATCAGATACACTATATTTGAAAGCCTCGCTGACCTACCTGCTGAGGCACAAACTCTTATGGCTGAAGCAGTAGCAGCGCGTCATAACGCCTACGCTCCTTATTCGAAATTCAAAGTGGGAGCTGCTGTATTAGTAGGTAATGGTAAGATTTTTATCGGTTCAAACCAAGAAAATGCGGCTTTCCCCTCAGGTCTGTGCGCTGAGAGAGTGGCTATTTATCAGGCATCGACCCAATGCCCTGATGAGGTTATAAAGATGATTGCTATTTCGGGTAGTGCTGAAGACCCTACAGGGCAACCCGTTTCGCCTTGTGGTGCCTGTCGTCAGTCGCTTTCGGAGTATGAAACTAAACAGCAACAGCCTATTCCTGTTTATTTTATGGGGGCTAAAGGGTCTATCATTCGCACTGAGTCTATCAAGGATTTGCTACCTTTTTTATTTGACGGAAGCCTGTTGTAGAGACGAGAGAAGAGTGCTAATTCTTCGGTGATCCTTCGCTTATCCTTCGCTCATCCTCCGGTGGTTGTTCGGACGGATATGACAGGTGAGACGGGTGGGATAAAAGTTATTAAAAGAGTTTTACATCACTAATACTAATAATTATGTTTTTTTCAAAATTATTCAACAAAATAGAATTAACACCTGAAATGAAGTTAATGGCAGAAAGTTTGATTGATAATAAATGGTTTAGAAATTGTGGAAAAGTTAATAATTTCAATATACCCTTTAATTATCAATTTTCTTCAGGAATAGATGAAGTAGAAAAGCAGTTATCTTATCGGAATGATATAAAAGGTTTTGTAACTCTGGAAAATCTATTTATAGAAGTTGGATTCAGAGGACAGATTTTTTTATCTCTACACAACAAAAAAGAACATAATTCTTGGAATAGAGTAACCGATTTAATAGTAAAAAACTATATTAAAAATAAAAAATTTGATTTTTCTAAAATTGAATCTCTTTATTTTGGTTCTGTTTATAATATAAATACCAATCTATTTCTAAAAGAAGTTTTTATTACAACTTTAAGAGAAGTCTATTTCCAATCAAAAATTGAGAATTATCCCTTCTTTTTCACAAAAATTATTGATATCTATTTGAAAGGGAATATCATAACAGGATGGGGAGGAAAATTTAGCAATCATAATCAACAAATAAAAGAAATTTCTCCTATCTCAGCAGAAGAAGGTTTTCTTACTATTTGGTAATGCATCATTATTAGAAGTGTTTATTCGGACGAGTGGTACGAGTAGGAACAGATACACATCAAAGGCTCGGAACAAATTAGGCTTCTGTAATTGGCTATAGGTATTCTTTTTTCTTTGTTGGTTACTAATTATTTTGTAATTTTGCCAAAAATTAGAACAAAGATGATTTATGAAATATGTGCTAGCTCATTTGAGTCGGCAAGAAATGCACAGATAGCGGGAGCTACCCGTATAGAATTATGTAGCGAATTGGGCGTAGGGGGCATTACCCCCAGTTATGGGCTCATAAAAAAAGTAATGGACGAATTGAGTATAGGCAATTGTGTACTGATACGTCCGCGCAGTGGTGATTTTACCTATACTGAAGAGGAATTCGACGTAATGTTGCGTGATATTGTTCTCTGCAGGGAATTGGGTTGCCAAGGAGTAGTAACAGGTGTATTGCGCCGCGATAATACCATCGACGAGGCGCGTACCGCTCAGCTAATGGAAGCTGCTGGTACTATGGAATTTATTTACCACCGCGCTTTCGACTGTGCTCCAGACCCCATAGCTGCTATCCATACCCTGAAACGTTTAGGGGTGCATCGTATTTTAACTTCCGGTGGTAAAAAATCGGCTATAGAGGGGCTCGACCTACTAAAAGAATTAAACCGCATAGGAGGCGGACAACCTACTATTATGCCTGGTGGCGGTATCAATGCGAAAAGCATAGAACAGATAAAAGCAGCTGGTTTTACTGACGTACATTTTTCGGGTACGGTTTTTGAGGAACTGGGTACTACCCTACCTTTCTCATTTAAAACTGAGAGCTTTTTAGATGAAAGCAAAAGACCTATTTCTAACATTGAGGTTATAAGGGGGATAATTGGCTAATTAACCAATTCATCTATTTTACTAATTTTCAATTGATTATATGATTTTTGCTATACTTTTCAGTATCCTTACTTTTTATTTTTTACTGAGTTTCTACGCAAGTAGGAGTTTGAAGACACTTAAAGCTGCGCGATGGGTACATTGGCTGTTCTGGGGAGTGGCTATAGCGGTAGTACTATACTTACTTTACCAATGGTTTGGAAGAGGCAAAACAGTATGGAGCGCTCGACAACAGTACGCTGTGGCAGGACTTCTTACGTGGCTTATCATCTGCCTTTTTGTCAGTTTGCCGCTGTTGATAGAAGACCTTAGTCGCTTAGTGCGCGCTCTTTCTATCAAAAGAAGAGCAAATGCCCCACGTATTCCCTCACGACGCAAGTTCGTCAGCACCTTAGGATGGGGATTGGCGGCTATACCTTTCGCTTCGATACTCTACAGCATTTTCAAAGGAAAATATAACTACAAAGTGTGGAAGTATACGCTTTATTTCCCTAATCTACCTAAAGCGTTTGACGGCTATCGCATCACTCAAATATCTGATATTCACTGTGGTAGTTTTGACAATTACGACAAAATACGTTACGGAGTGGAACTTATCAACGCTCAGAAGAGCGATGTAATACTATTTACTGGCGATTTGGTAAATAACTTAGCTGAAGAGGTACGCGATTGGAAGCAACTATTTGCTACCCTACACGCCCCTGATGGGGTATTCTCGATTATGGGTAACCACGATTATGGTGATTATTCATCTTGGGAAAGTGTAGAAGCCAAACAGCAAAACATAGCAGAACTACACCGGCTACAGAAGGAAATGGGCTGGGATTTATTGCTAAACAATAACCGTTATTTGGAGCGCAATGGTGACAAGATTGCCCTTATAGGGGTAGAGAATTGGGGGCACGGGCGTTTTTCTAAATATGGTGACTTAAACAAAGCGATGGAAGGAGTAAGCGATGCTCATTTCAAGATACTTATGAGTCACGACCCCACCCACTGGCAAGAGAAAGTACTACCAGAGCAGAAGTCGATAGACCTAACCTTAAGCGGGCATACGCACGGAATGCAGTGCGGCATAGAGATACCTCAGTGGCGCTGGAGTCCTTCGCAATATATCTACAAATATTGGGGAGGTATGTATAAAGAAGGGGCACGATATTTGAATGTAAATAGAGGTTTTGGATACCACGCTTTCCCTGGTAGATTAGGTGTATGGCCTGAGATTACGGTGATAGAGCTGAAATGTGGAAGTCAGGCGTTAGAAGTTGATAAACAACAAAATAGCTAAGAAATAATGAAAAGATTTATCATATCAGGAGGAGGAACAGGAGGGCATATATTCCCTGCCATAGCCATTGCTGACGAGCTAAAAAGACGGCTACCCGATGCTGAAATCCTTTTCGTAGGGGCAAAAGACCGTATGGAAATGCAGAAAGTGCCTCAAGCAGGTTACCCCATTGAGGGCTTGTGGATTTCTGGTTTGCAGCGCAAACTCAGCTGGCAGAACCTACTTTTCCCCTTAAAATTTATCAGCAGCTTGCTAAAATCAAGGAGCATCATCAAACGTTTTAAGCCCGATGCTGTGATAGGCACTGGAGGTTTCGCTAGTGGTGCTGTAGTGAAAGTAGCAGGACAGATGGGCATTCCTACTTTTATACAAGAGCAAAATTCGTATGCTGGCATCACTAATAAGATGCTCGCTAAAAACGCTCACAAGATATGTGTAGCTTACGATGCTATGGAGCAATTTTTCCCGAAGGAGAAAATAGTAAAAACAGGAAATCCTATACGCGATGGCTTGCTAAACATAGGGGAGTATCGCTCTGAAGGGCTCTCTTATTTTCACTTAGACAGTGAGCGAAAAACTTTATTAGTGCTTGGAGGTAGCTTAGGTGCTCGCCGTATCAATCAGCTTATAGAGCAGCAATTGCCTCTTTTTGAGCAATTAGGGGTGCAGGTGTTATGGCAGTGTGGAAAGTTATATTACGAAGAATACAAAAAATACAATAGTGAACAAGTACGCGTATTGGCATTTATTGACCGAATGGAATTAGCGTACGCAGCAGCTGATGTGATTATCTCGCGCGCAGGAGCTAGTTCAGTGAGTGAGCTATGCATAGTGGGCAAGCCTGTGATTTTTATCCCCTCGCCTAACGTAGCCGAAGACCACCAGACCAAAAACGCACGTGCGATAGCCGACAAACAAGCAGCTATACTATTGCGTGAAAGTGAACTAAATGAGCAGTTTGCTAACACTTTTAGCAAGCTAATAGCCAATGAAGCACAACAAGAAGCCTTATCGGCACATATAAAAGCCTTGGCACAGCCCAACGCTACTAAAGATATAGTAAACCTCATACTCAACGATTAAAATCTGAATAGAATGACTAAGAAATTAATTTTTATAAGCATAATATGGTGGGCAGTTGCAGCAATAGGACAAACTACGCTGAAGCCTTCGGTTTTTATCGACACAAAAAGTGATGCTTTCAAGAAAGGTATTGTAGAGATTAAGGAATACACTAATTATGAAGTGTATGAGCAACTACAGCGACTGATGAAAAAGGGTAATGCTGGTGCTATCAACAGCGATATGATACGCCAAGCCTACATTACACGCAAGGTAAGTTTGGCAAAAGGGAGCTACATCATTGATAATGATGAACAACGATTTGAGTTTGAAATAGGTAACGGAGGAATACTGATAGGCGAAGGGAAGTTTCTCAACAAGAAACGCAACATAGCCTCTACTTATATTTTTGACAGCGGAAAGTTATCAGAAATACACCTATTCAACTCGGAAGGACGATTGCGAAAGAAAAATATCTTTAAAGGAAATATGATAGAGGGCTTGGTGTATGACCACGCAGGGAACATCGCACAAAAGATAGAGATATACACCAATCTAAAAGAGGGCGCAGACCAAATAGTGACTACTTATCACAAAAACGGCAACCCGAGTAAGGAGGTAAATAGCATCAAAAACATCACTAAGGAGTACTACCAAAATGGTAAGCTAAAAATAGAGATTATCGATAGTAAAGCCACTACTAAGTACGACCCTGAAGGCAAGCTGACTGAAAAGTGGTATATAACAGAAAGAGGTAACTGCCGTGAGTTATATGACAAAGGCGTTATCACCCAAAAGACCTGCGAAGACCGCAGTATAAAAGAAACAACAGTATCATATTACAAAGACGGAAAATTAGTAGAAACCAAAAAGTTATGAATTTAGCACCCATACAAAACGTTTATTTCATAGGTATAGGCGGCATAGGTATGTCAGCCCTTGCACGTTATTTTAATGCTAATGGCAAAGCTGTATGCGGTTACGACCGTACGCCTACTGAAATTACAGAAATGCTTGAAAAAGAAGGAATAGCAGTACACTTTACTGATAATGTTGCCGCTATTCCAGCCTCATTTAAAGACAAAGCTACTACTTTGGTAGTTTATACCCCTGCTATACCTAAAGACCATTCAGAACTGCTGTATTTTCAGCAAAATGGTTATGAGATAGTAAAACGCTCTGAAGTGTTAGGCTTTATCACGCAAAACAGTTTCTGTTTAGCGGTAGCAGGCACGCACGGAAAGACGACTACTTCAAGCATTCTCGCCCATATATTAGTAGAAAGTGGCGCTTCGGTAAGTGCTTTCTTAGGAGGCATAGCAGAAAACTTCAATAGCAACTTAGTACTACACGGTAATGAATACACGGTAGCTGAAGCTGATGAGTTTGACCGTTCTTTCTTGCGTCTATCGCCTAATATAGCGTGTATCACTTCTATGGACGCTGACCACCTCGATATTTATGGTGATGAGCAACACCTGATAGAAGGATTTCACCAATTTGCAGCCAAAATAAAAGAAGGAGGTAGCCTAATAGTGCGCAATGGACTGGCTATAGCAGGCGAAACTTTTGGATTAGAAGATGATTCTGACTATTCTTTTCAGCATATTCGCATAGTAGATGGTGTTTACCACTTCGATTTTAAATACAAAGGAGGTGTCTACAAAGATTACACTTTCTTAAAACCCGGAAGACACAATTTATTAAATGCTTTAGCTGCTGTTTCGATGGCAGTAAAGGCTGGATTTGCCCCAGAAGCCTTACTTCCTCATTTGGCAACTTTCAAAGGAGTAAAAAGACGTTTTTCGTATATCATAAAAGAGAAAAATAGGGTGTTTATAGATGATTACGCTCATCACCCTTCAGAAATTAATGCGCTTTATCAGGCTGTGAGTGAAATGTATCCTGATACCCCTAAAACTATTATCTTTCAGCCTCACCTCTTCAGTCGCACGCGTGACTTTATGAATGATTTTGCTAAAAGCTTATCGCAGTTTGATGAGGTTATCCTATTGGATATTTATCCTGCCAGAGAATTGCCTATTGAAGGCATTACCTCTGAAGTTTTGCTAAGCAAAATCACTACCCCACAAAAGACATTAGTAAGCAAGAAAGAGCTAATCCCTTTACTAGAGACTATGCAGCCCTCTCTACTATTAGCTGTAGGTGCTGGCGATATAGGTGCTGAAGTAGCCCATATAAAAGAGGCTATGAGTAGAAAATAAAGAAGAGATAAATATACAAAAAAACAGTCTGAGTGATAACACTCAGACTGTTTTTTTGTATAACAATTTTAAAAATATAACTAATAACTAATAACTAATAATGATGAACTCACTACGACGGTTGGCTTGATGTTGCTCTTCGGTACAAGGTACCCCATTGCTACATTCGTTTACTAACTGGGTTTCGCCATACCCTTTACCAGTAATACGGTTTTTCTTGATACCGTGAGAGGTAATCCACTTGATAGTAGACTTAGCACGGCGTTGTGAAAGGGCTAGGTTGTACTTATCAGAACCCCTACTATCAGTATGCAAGCGTACATCTACCGTCATTGTAGGGTGCTCTTGCATCACTTTTACGATTTTAGCTAACTGCTCAGCTGCATCTTTGCGAATGTTAGCTTTATTATAATCGAAGTAGATGTTTTCGATATTCAATATTTTGGCTAAATCGTTGCCTACCACTATTTCTTTAGGTTTCTTCTCTTCTACTACAGGAATAGGCGTCAATAATACTTCAGCTGTTACATCTTTATTGCTATTAAGCGCTAAAAGCTGCTGATTGCTGTTGTATTTTTCTTTCTCTGATTTAATCAACAGTTGTAAGTCGCCACAATCAGCTGTGTAATTGAAGGTGAATGCACCTTCTGCGTCGGCTGTAGTTTCCTCTAAAAGAGTATTGTTAGTACTCCAAAGAGCTACCTTAGCATTAGGGATAATAGCTGATGTAGCAGCATCTTTAACTACCCCCTTAAGGTTGTATTGACAAGTAAAACGAAGAGGGGTATGCTCATAGAAGCTATAGATATCATCGCTGCCTCTACCCTCTGGACGATTAGAGGTAAGATAACCTATGTGTGTATGACTGTTGATAACATAACAAAAATCATCATCTCCACTATTACCAGGACGGCCTATATTGATAGGCTTAGTAATAGGATTGCCCTCTGCATCTAATTTGACAGCAAAAATGTCTAAGCCTCCTAAGCCAGGGAAGCCGTCAGAAGAGAAATAGAGTATATTATCATCAGATATAAAAGGAAAAGACTCACGACCAGGTGTGTTGATACGCTCGCCTAAGTTCTCTGGTTTACCATAACCGTCTTTTAATATTTTAGAGCGGTAGATATCAGAAGCACCAATAGTACCTTTCATATCAGAAGTGTAATAGATGTATTTGCCATCAGGACTAAGGGCTGGGTGCGCTACGCTGTGAATATTGCTATTGAAAGGCATTTCTTGCACATTTCCCCATTTGCCACTTTTATCTTTAGTAGCCTTAAAAATCTTAAGCAATACGGTTTGGTCACCATTAGTTTTTACCTCGTTATTGATGAAGTTATTACGTGTAAAATACATCGTATTACCATCTTTAGTAAAGGCAGCTGTCGATTCATTAAACTTGGTATTAATACCGTTTAGTTTTGCTTTTTTTGAGGCTTGAAGGCTATCGGTATTAGCTTCATAGAGCGTATAAAAGTTATCGCCTGTCCATTCTGAACGACGTTTTAGGAAGCCACTTTTAGTAGTAGCATATACAATATTATCGCCATAGAAAGCGGTACCATACTCTGATTTTTTGGTATTGAGTTTGAGCAAATTGAGCTCTATTCTACCTGAATTACGTTTTACTTCAGCCTGATAATCTCTGTTTTTGAGAAATAGTACAGCACGCACATCGTTTTTACCTGTAAGTGCTACAAACTGATCCATTACTTTGTCGGAAGCATCGTAATCACCTTTGCTTTTGAGAGTTTGAGCATAGCGGTAATAATATTCTGGATTGATATTTAAAGGCTTATTAGTTTTAGGATCCTTAGCTTTGAAGAGTTTATCATACCATTTATGGGCTTGCTGATAATCAGCATTATAATAGTAAGCATTACCAAGGTTTTCTAAGAGTTCTTGAGGTTCAACTCCTTTGCGGGCTATACTTTCATAAGCATTGATAGCCGCAACATAATCTAAGTTCTTATAATATTTAGCTGCTTTTTGCAAAGCTTCTTTTTCATTTTGAGCAAAAGAGAATTGTAATATTAATAAGAAAGTTATAAAAAAAAGTTTTTTCATAAGATATAAATAAGAAAAAATTAAGAATTTAGGAAATGAATACTATATTTAAAGATTTTGCCAAAGAGGTAACTATAAATATTACCTCTTTGACAAAGCTATTATGAGAGATTATTACATCGCAACAATGATAAACTCGCTGCGACGGTTTTCTTGATGTTCTTCTTCAGTACAAGGCACTCCGTTAGAGCATCCGTTTACGAGACGTGTCTCACCATAACCTTTAGCTTTCAAACGTTTTCTATCAATACCTTGTTTAACTATCCATTCGAGGGTAGCTTTAGCACGGCGGTCAGAAAGTTTAAGGTTATATGAGTCAGCACCACGGCTATCGGTATGAGAACGAATATCTATCTTCATTTTTGGATACTCGCGCATTACCTCTACGATTTTAGTAAGCTCTACCTCAGCATCTGGACGGATATTGGCTTTGTTATAATCAAACTTAATTTCTTTGATTTCAAATACTTTAGCTAAGTCCATACCTTTTTTGATAGCTACTTGTCTTGGGTTGAGCAATATCTCGTATACTACCTCATCTTTTCCTACAGTAACATTCACCTCTGCTGTTTCGTATTTTTCTTTTTCACCACGTAAGTAGTAGTGAGAATCATTGCAATTTACTTTTTCAAAAGTGAAAGTACCATCAGTTTTTGACAGGTCTGTACTTACTTCTTTCATCACTTTATCAGATAAAATTACTTTTGCATCGGCAATAATAGCTTTAGTTTTAGCATCTTTTACTATCCCTTTGATATTTTTCTGACAAGAGAACAATAAAGGTTTATCTTCGTGGAAGCTGTAAATATCATCTTTACCTTTCCCTCCAGGGCGATTTGAGGTTAAGAAACCTATTTTGCTATCGCTATTGAACACAAAGCAGAAGTCATCATCTGCACTGTTACCAGGCATACCAATATTTACAGGTTTGGAAGTAGAACCATCGGCATTAAACTTCACAGCGAAAATATCTAACCCTCCAAGACCAGGTATACCATCAGAAGAATAGTAAAGTACATTATCTTTAGAGATATAAGGGAAAGACTCGCGTCCTGCTGTGTTAATGATATTTCCTAAGTTTTCTGGTGTACCATATTGATTATCACCCAAAATTTCTACTCGGAAGATATCAGAATTACCAAATGAGCCTGGCATATCAGAAGCAAAGTACAAATACTTTTCATCTGGACTAAGGGCAGGGTGTGCTACATTGTACTGGTCGCTATTGAAAGGAACTTCAATGATATTACCCCAATTGCCACTTTTATCTTTTGTAGCACGCAATATTTTGAGCAAAATAGTATTTTCAACATCAGTACCAAGCCTTCTATTTACATAGTTATTACGTGTAAAATACACTGTATTACCATCCTTAGTAAAAACAGGTGTAGACTCATTGAACTGTGTATTGATAGCAGAAGAGAAAGGTTTTCTATTGCCTAACTTCTGTTGATGATGTTCTGCCTCGTAAAGGTCATAGAAACTCTCGCCTGTCCATTGAGATACACCATGTTTAGCTTTTCTGGCATCGGTAGCCCCCGCAAAAACTATCTTATCACCATAAAAAGCGGTACCATATTCAGAATTTTCGGTATTGATAGAGGTATTATTGAGCTGAAACCTACCTGAGTTGTTCTTAATAACCGTTTGATAATCTTTGTTTTCTTCGAAAAGAGCTGCACGAGTATCGTTAGCATTAGTAAGTTCAACAAACTTAGCCATCATTTTATCGGCTTGGGTATAGTCGCCAACAGACTTAAGTGTTTGTGCATAACGATAATAATACTCAGGTTTTACCTTGTATTTACCTTCTTGAAAAAGTTGTTCGTACCAAGGAAGCGCCTTCTTGTACTCGGCATTGTAATAATAGGCATTGCCTAAACTTTGGAGCATTTCCTGATTTACAAAGCCTTTTTGAGCTATTCTTTCATAAATTTTAATCGCATCAACATACGAAAAGTTTTTATACATTTCATTTGCCTTTTCTAACTCTTTTTCTGGCTGAGCAAAAAGCAATGAAGTAGAGCTTAATAAAGCTACACTAAAAGTTAATAATCTCATTCTTAACAATTAACAATTACTATTAAATAATTTACAGGTAAAATGATTAATGGTTAAAAATATTATTTTAGAAGAATCGAGGTGATACGATTTTCTTATAGGTTTTAACAAGCTCGTAGCGCAAGAATATCTCGTGTGAGCCTGAGTTATATTTTGATAATT
>NZ_QBKG01000009.1 GCF_003054025.1 Capnocytophaga leadbetteri | reverse complement strand
TTGATAATGAGATACGAGTATCTTGATGTAACTTGGATTGGAATGCTTTTATTAGGGTTTATCTCCAAGTTCCTCAAAAAAGTTTAAACACGTTTATTTATAAATTACTTATTATTTCATTCTTAGGGTATTTTACCTTATAACTAATTCGGAACTTTTTAGTTTCTCCTGCTTTTAAGTTTGTATTCCACGTAAGAATGCCTGTTTCTGTGTTGATTTCAGCTTTTGATGACTCTAAAAGCTCTATTTGTATTTTATCATCAGAGCTAAGAGGGTATTGATCTTTTAGTTTTAGGTCGATAGCTTCTTTTTTGTTGTTCTTTACCGTTATTTCGTATGTAAAAGTCTGCTCTTTATTACTAGAAATGAACTTAGTTTCGGACTTATCAACTACTTTTTCGCGTTTTACACTTATCTTCTTGTCATTGCCATCGTTAGCTGCATACTCTCGGTAGTCTGATGTGGATTAATCATCGTTTTATCTACATACATATCTTCAAAGATGATGTTAGCTTCACCGGCAAGCAGATTGTACTGCGAATAATCATCGACTAAGGCTATCAAATATATGCCATTATCGACACGTGGGGCTGCATAATACTCGTATTTAGCTTTAATTTTGAGCTCTTTAAGTGATACGCTATGTTCTTTTCCGTTGGAAAGAATATCATAAGGCGTATTTATATCAAATGAGGTGTTGAGCTGATTTTCATTTACTTCAGTATATCTATCCATACTAACCTCATTCATTACATTCTTTTCAGTATCTTTAACTGCTTTTTTATAAGAAAGAGAATTAGCAATATAAGCTGTTTGCCGTTCAGTATAACGACTGCCAAAGCGAAGATACCAAGCATGCAATAAGGTAATTTCGTTCTGTTCATTAGGGTTGCCACTCGATAAGCTCAGCTTGATATGTTTCCAGTCTACCCCTGTATTCTGTCTTATTTGGGCTTTGTACACTAAGTTTAATGGACTGTTGATATTCTCTGCACGAAGATCATAAAAAGGAGTCCAAGTGGCATTTGGCGTGATGTAGCTAACTACAAAATCAGCTTTTTGAGGCATTTCGCTCATTACTTGCAATACAATTTTGCCATTAGAAAGAGTTTCTTCCTTGCTCACTTCTCCTTTCAGACGCTGCTCTAATTTGTATTGAAGTGTGCGTAATTTGTTTTGCTTTTCGGTATAAACATCTACTCTATCAAGCGAAGATATTAACTCTTCCTTAGAATAGTTGATAAACTTAGTGTATTCAGCTACATTTAGAGACGTATTGCTCCCTAAAACCTTTTTATTTTCCTTGATAAACTCTATTATTTGCTTTTCGGCTGTTATTTGGTTGTTTAGTTTGTCTATTTGACTGCTGAGCAATGTTATACTGTCCTTTATTTGCTTGTTTTTAGGTTGTAAATTGTCAGTATAATTGTCAGTAGTAAATTGAGCTGAAAGTACTGTTACATTCTTTGGAGCTAAAATACGGAGTGTACTTTCATTTAGGTTGTTAGCTACATTTTTCACAACTATTTCATTAGTTCCTTTACTGAGGTTGGCACTTAGGCTGTGAGTAAGTTCAGCCGCATTAAAATACACGGTTGCAGCATCAAGTTTAGCATTAGTAAATTGAGGCTTTTGTGCCAGCATAAGTGCTGAACTAAACAATAAAAGATAGGTAATAAGGTGTTTCATTAGCTGTTAGTAAAAAAGACTTTGGCAAAGTATCAAACTTTGCCAAAGTCAGTTGTTAGTTATTTGTTTTATGATTTTTGTACTTCGTCTTTGCTATTTTCATTTGCCTCTGACAATTTGTTATTGGTATTACCGTCTTTGGCAAGGTAAGTAGGGAGGTTTAAACCAGCCATATTGAAGAGGTCGTTGAGTGGTGGTACGGTTTTCATCATTCCTGATACAAAATTGGCGGTAGAGTTGTTGCCATCTTCGCCTTTGCCAGAATCCCAAACAGTGATTTTGTCAATCTTAATGTTCTTAACAGCTTCCACTTGTGTTTTAACCAATTCAGGCAGTTTTTCGATAAGGAGTAGTTGGAATGCCTTGGTAGGATCGCCACCAGCAGCCCCCACTACATCTTTGTACCCTTCGGCTTGCTTGGTGAGGATTTGGAACAAACCTTTCGCCTCAGCTTCCATTTTGGCATAGATAGCATCTGCTTCCCCTTTGGCTTTTTCGCGGAGGCGTTCAGCTTCGGCTTGTGCCTCGATAATAGCACGTTGTTTATCGATTTCAGCAGGTACGATGATGTTAGCTACTTGGGTAGCACGTTCGCGTTCAGAACGAGCTGATTCGGCTTTTTGTTCAGCAGAATACGCTTCTTCGAGGGCTTTTGCTTGTTGTACTTTTTCTGCTGAAATAGCTATACGCAATGATTCAGCTTCTTTTTCGCGGCGTAGCGCTTCAGAGTTAGCAATGGCTATTTTTGCCTCGTTTTCCCCTTTGATAGCCACCGCATTGGCTTCTGAAATTTTGATACGGCTATCGCGATCGGCTTCGGCTTTACCAATAGACTCAAATTTCTTAGCTTCAGCAATACCCACCGTTTCGTCTTTCTTAGCTTCGGCTATGCTAATCTCTTTATCTTTTTGGGTAATAGCTATTTTTACATCTCTATCACGGTGTGTTTCAGCTATTTGGGTATCTTTCTCGCGGTCAGCAAGTGCTTTACCGGTTTCCCCTATTTTCTCTTGTTCAGCCACGCTTATTTTGGCTTCGTTTATCGCTTTGGCTGCTGCTTCTTTACCAAGCGCTTCTATATAGCCTGACTCATCTTTAATATCGGTTACGTTTACGTTGATGAGCTTCAAACCAATCTTTTTAAGCTCGCTATCGACGTTTTTAGAGATGTTTTCGAGGAATTTATCGCGGTCTGAGTTGATTTCCTCAATGGTCATCGTAGCGATTACCAAACGCAACTGACCGAATAGAATATCCTTAGCCAGCTCTTGTATTTGCTCTGGTGAGATACCCAAAAGGCGCTCGGCAGCCGCATTCATATTTTCAGCTTCGGTAGAAATAGCTATGGTGAAGCGACAAGGCACGTCTACCCGTATGTTCTGACGGCTCAGGGCGTTAGTAAGGTTTGCCTCGATAGATAGCGGACGCAGGTCTAAGTAGGCAAAGTCTTGAATAACAGGCCATACGAAGGCACCCCCACCGTGAATACATTTAGCAGAAGTACCCCCTGTTTTACCATAAATAACAAGGATTTTGTCAGAAGGGCAGCGTTTGTAGCGCGCCACTAATGACGAGATAGTAACGAAAAGGACGATAGCTAAAATGACAATCAGTCCTACAGGGGAAGCAAGTGTTTCCATTGAATATAATTGTTTTAAAATTGTTAGCACTTAATTGTAGGCACAAAGATAGTAAATTATTTATGATTTACCAAAATTATTTTTTCTTCTTTTTGGTGAGTTTCTTTATATCTTTTTCAGTGTAATAATACAGCGTTACTTTTCCGTTGAAATACTCTTCGCGTAGGTAGTACTTAGTGTTGGTTTTAAGGTCTTTTACTAAATAATAAGTAACAAAAATATCAGAAAAACCTTTGAGAATAGTGTAGCTTGTTAGGTGAAAGTACTTGCGCGCAAATTTGCCAATGCGTTCCTCTTTTGGCACGTCACTTTTTAGACTAAAAGAAGGATTAGGGGAATGACTTCCAACCTCAAAATGCTTATAGAAATAAGCTAAGGCTTTGGCGTCTTTTGCTCGCTGTTTGTCCGTAGAACGCTTGCCCTTACTTTTTATAAGATGTATCTCGCTTTTAGATATTTTGTGTAAGTAGTAAGTACCTGAATCTGTATCGAGGTTTAGGGTGATACTGTCGCGTCCTACTCGGTATTTTTTCATTTCAGAGTCCGTTAAGAAATACGCATCGGTAACCTCAGGGTATAGAGCTAAAAAGCTGTCTATCTTCCAATCTTTTCCGATGAGTTCTTGCCCTAAAAGGGTGTTTATGCACAATAAGGCGAGTGTTATAAAAAGATGTTTCATTTGTTGTATTTTATTTTTGGAGATAATTAATTTCCTGCTTCATTCTGCCAAATCTGCCACGCTTTTTCGGCTTGTAGCTCTAACATACGCTGTCCGTTGCAGGTAGTGGCGCCTTGCTTTTTGCCTTTGGCTAAGAAAGTGGTTTCAGCAGGATTGTAAATAAGGTCGTACAGCAAATGCGAAGCGTTGAGGTGCTGGTAGGGTAGAGGGGGACAGTCGCTAATGTTAGGGAAGGTGCCCAAAGGAGTGCAGTTGATAATAAGTAGATATTGCTGCAATACCCAATGGGTAAGGTCGGTGTATGTAAACTGACCTGTAGCAGGGGTGCGCGACACAAAACGGTAGCTTATACCCAACTGACTGAGGGCGTAAGCTACAGCACTCGAAGCTCCCCCAGTGCCTAAGATAAGCGCGTGGGTGTGCTCAGGGCGCAAAAGAGGGCGTAATGACTCTGCAAATCCGTAATAATCAGTGTTGTAGCCTATGAGTCCAATAGGGGTAACCTTGATAGTATTTACAGCTCCTATCTGGTGGGCAGTAGTATCAACGGCCGAGAGCAACTGCCTAATGTCGCGTTTGTACGGAATGGTAACATTCATACCCTTTACGTTAGAGGTCGAAGCTAAGAGAGCAGGCAGCTCATCAAGCGATTGTATGTCGAAATTGATATACTGACAATCAGTAATGCCCTCGCGTTTGAACTTTTCAGTAAAATACTGTCGAGAGAAAGAATAGTCGATGTTTTTGCCAATAAGAGCGTATGTGTTCATTTTAAAAAGTATGAATGGTGAATGATTATTGCCCTGCTCTGATAGCCTCTACCGGATTGAGGTTGGCTGCAGACGAGGCTGGAATGATGCCTGAAAGCAAGCCTACCACAAATGAGATGCCTAAGCCTATAACGACATTCTTTAGCGATAACACAAAGTTAAAATCGTCAGTAGCAGCATTGACGGCAAAGGAGGTGAGCCATACAAAAATAAGTCCGAATAGACCACCGATAATCGCTAAAAGCACTGCTTCAAACAAAAATTGGAAAAGAATGAACTGGTTTTTAGCTCCTAACGACTTTTGTACCCCTATCAAGCTGGTGCGCTCTTTCACGCTAACGAACATTATATTAGCGATGCCAAAGCCCCCCACCAAAATAGAGAAGCCCCCGACAATCCAGCCCACGAGGTTCATCATACCGATAGTTTCGTCAATCATCTCAGTAAATGAAGACATTTTATTGATGAAAAAGTTATCGATATCATCAGGTTTTAGTCCGCGATAAGTGCGAAACTTTTGGCGCAGTACGGCTTCAAATTCAGCTATATCCACCCCTTTTTTAGGCTTTAGCACTACCCCAGTGGGCAATCCTTGAGGACCCGTATTCATAAATCCTCTTATAAAGTTAGCAGGGGCAAAGGCATTGTCGTCAGGCCCGCCGCCCAGTCCCTCACCGTATTTTTTGAGCACCCCGATAACAGTTAGCCGTCTGCCAAAAATGCGCACCTCTTTATCAATAGGGTCTTCTTCGCCAAAGAGCTGTTCAGCAAGATTATGCCCCAATATCACCACCGCGGCCCCTGCATTGGCTTCAGCTTCAGTGTAAAGCCTGCCTTTTTCTATCCTAATGTCATTAATCTGTTCCACGCCTGCTGAGGTAGCCTGTATGGTGGTAGAAGGCATCGTTTTTCCGTTGTATTTTATAGGCGAATTAACTCCGTATAACTGAAATACAACAACTTCGGTATTCGGTATTTCACGCTTCATAAACTCGAAATCTTGGTAAGAAATCTGTGGAAAATTGAGTCGTTGCCAGCGAGGTACGTCGGTAGGGGCAAAAGAAAATTTAGAGATGTTAATCATATTCTTATCTAAGCCAGCAAGGTTTTCTTGGATACCGCGGTTTAGCGAATCGACTGCTGCTAAAACTGAGATAATAGAGAAGATACCCACCGTAACGCCTAAGAGTGATAGGAAAGTACGGAGTTTGTTGTCTCGCAGCGATTTGATAGCAAAATTGAAACTCTCTTTTAATAATTGTAAATAGATAAGCATAGTTAGTTTTCTGGTTTTTTTGCAAATATACAACTAATTTGCTAAATAGCTAATCAGTCAATAATAAAATTTGGGAATTAATATGAGCTTACTATAGAGGTAGTAAATTTTTCTGCTTTGATAACGATTATTAGTCGTTTATTTTTCGCTAATTGTTCGCCTATCCTTCGCTCTTCCTGTATCGTTCCTATATGGTTTGTATAGGGTAGGTGGCTACAGAAAAAATTTCTGCTTTTATCATTTGTCAGTTGTTTTTAAATTACTACCTTTGTAGCCAAAATACAAACATTTTTTTTCAAATGAGCACTGCAAAGCAAGCAAAATCTGCATTGATTTCTGTTTTCGATAAAACAGGATTAGAACCTATCATTCACAGAATGAAAACTTTAGGCATCACTATCTACTCAACAGGAGGGACTGAGACCTTTATTAAAAAACTAGGTGTAGAGGTGATTCCGGTAGAAACTATTACTGATTATCCGTCTATTTTTGGCGGAAGGGTGAAGACTTTGCACCCTAAAATTTTCGGTGGGATTCTTAACCGCCAAGACAATGCACAGGACATTGCCGAAATGAAACAATACTCTATCCCTCAAATTGATATTGTAATTGTTGATTTGTATCCTTTTGAAAAAACAGTAGCCAGTGGGGCATCTGATGAAGATATTATTGAAAAAATAGATATAGGAGGCATCTCGCTTATCCGCGCTGCTGCTAAAAACTTTAAAGATGTGCTATGTGTGGCTTCGGTAGACCAATACGCTGACCTATTGCACATTTTAGACGAGCAACACGGCAGCACTACTTTACAGCAACGCAAACACTTTGCGGCTCAAGCCTTTAGAGTATCTTCGCACTACGATACGGCTATCTTTAACTACTTCAATCAAACAGAAGAAATACCTACTTTAGCAATAAACGAACTTAAAGGAGAGGTATTGCGCTATGGTGAAAACCCTCATCAAAAAGGTCGTTTTTATGGTGATTTTGAGGCTCTTTTTGATAAACTACACGGCAAAGAGCTTTCGTATAACAATCTTTTAGATGTGGATGCTGCCGTAAACTTAATGGCTGAATTTGCTAATGACGACCCTACTTTTGCTATCCTTAAACACAACAATGCTTGTGGGGTGGCTACTCGCAAAACTATTTGTGAAGCCTATAAAGATGCTTTGGCAGGAGACCCAGTGTCGGCTTTTGGAGGTATATTAATCGCTAATACTAAGATTGATTCGGCTACAGCTGAAGCTATCCACAGTCTTTTCTTCGAGGTGATTATTGCCCCTTCATACAGCGATGAGGCTTTGAAAATTCTTGAACAAAAGAAGAACAGGATTATTTTGGTACAAAAGAAAAGTCAGTTGCCTACTACCAGCGTACGCTCTTGCCTAAATGGTTATTTGGCTCAGGATAAAGACCTTAAAACTGATAGTCTTGCTGATGTGCAGTATGTTACAGCGGTTAAACCTTCGGCTGAGGTGTTAGAAGATCTTTTCTTTGCTTCTAAGATATGCAAAAATACTAAGTCTAACACTATTGTATTGGCTAAAAATAAACAGTTGATAGCCAGTGGTACGGGGCAAACCAGTAGGGTAGATGCGCTTAAACAGGCTATTGAAAAAGCTAAAGAATTTAAGTTTGACCTGAATGATGCTGTAATGGCAAGTGATGCTTTCTTCCCTTTCCCTGACTGTGTGGAAATCGCTCATAATGAAGGTATTCGCTCGGTAATACAACCCGGTGGTTCTATCAAAGACCAAGCGAGCATAGACTACTGCGATGCTCACCAAATGGGAATGGTCTTTACAGGAATAAGACATTTTAAACACTAATTAAACGCTATTTAAAAAACACGTATGAAACACATAGCTGCTATAGGAGGTTATTTTATAATGCTCTACGACATCTTTCGCAAACGTACGCGTTGGTCTATCACCAAAGACTTAATTTTGCGTGAGATTGATGACTTGATATTTGGTTCTATCGGTATTGTGGCTTTTATTTCTTTCTTTGTGGGGGGAGTAGTAGCAGTACAGACGGCTCTGAATATTGACAGTCCTTTTATTCCTAAATACTTGATAGGTTTTGCTACCCGTCAGTCTATCGTGCTTGAGTTTGCTCCTACTTTTACGGCTATTATTTTGGCAGGTAAGGTAGGTTCGTTTATCACCTCTAGCATAGGTACGATGCGGGTAACGGAGCAGATAGATGCGCTTGATATTATGGGGGTTAACTCGGTAAACTACTTGGTATTCCCTAAAATAGTTGCTCTGATGCTAATGCCTTTTCTTATTGCGATGGGTATGTATTTAGGGGTATTAGGGGGCTGGGCTTCGGCAGTGATGAGCGGTTATACTACCTCGAGTGAGTTTATACAAGGGGTACAATACGATTTTAAGCCCTATAGTATGGTATATGCTTTTACTAAGACGGTAGTTTTTGCGTTTTTCTTAGCAACGATACCTTCTTATCACGGTTATTATATGAAAGGAGGCGCTCTTGACGTCGGAAAAGCTAGTACAGTGTCATTCGTTTGGACAAGTATTGTAATTATCCTTACTAACTCGGTGATTACGCAACTGTTTTACGCTTAAAGAAATAGATGATAAACAAAAAGCCGTCTGAGAATACAAATCTCAGACGGCTTTTTGTTTTATTAGGAATTATAAGGTTTAGAATCTAAATGTACCTCCTATACCTAATACGGTTTCAAAGAAGAAGAAATCGTGTTTGGCTTTGTCAGCTATGTCGTAAGTAGTGCGTACATCATACATATTGATATAGCCTGCTTTGGCATTTACTCCTACCCCTGCGATGTGAAACTCGTCAGTGTGAGCAAAAGTACTAATTAATTTTAAATAGCAAATTAGTGAATTGATAAACAGAAGTAGAGGTAACGGTTAAATCTAAAGGAAAATCACTCAGATGACATAGATTGCTGAAATCTGAAGCAGGAGCGAAGTAGGAGAGTCCTATTTTTAGTGTATTAGCAGGACATTCAGCTAAAAAGCGGTCGTAATAACCGCCTCCGTAGCCTATTCTGTTGCCATATAGGTCGTAAGCAAGGAGGGGTACGAATACTACTTCTATTTTATTAGGGGGTATAATAGTACCGCTTTCAGGCTCAGCTATTCCCCAATGATTAGTACACAAAAGGGTTTCATCAGTCAGAGCAATGCTTGTGAGAGTTTTCGTTTCGGGGTTTATTTTAGGTACTACTACCTGTTTATCTTTGCCATAAAGTATATCTAGAATGTATTCGGTATTAATTTCGCATAGTTTTTCTATTGATAAAAATAGGTGGTAGATATGGTGCTGCCATATAGGCAATTGCAGTAACTGATTAGCTATCTGCATACTCATAGTGTCGCGCTCTGCTGCAGTTAGTTCGCTACGCTTTTGTTTGTAGAGGGTGCGAATTTCTTTTTTTGTCATAGTTAGTCTATTAAGAGTTCTTTTAGGTCATTTTCATCACCATTAAATACATTGAAATCTATCTTTACTTTAGCTCCAGCAGTAATACCATTTTCAGTAAATTGCCACATCTTCCAGTCGAAAAGAGAGGTAGGTACCGCTACATTGTTATAGTTAGCTACCCATAACGGATATTCTTTGAAATGGTAATATAGATAGTCCTCGTAGAAACTAATATAGGTATATAAGATAGGTTTTTGCTTGTATTTTTTCTCTACTATATCCATCCAAGTCTGTATGTCAGCTATGAATTGCTCTAAAGACTTTTGTTTAGGCAGTTTTTCTACATCGAGGATAGGAAGAAAATCTCCTTTTTGTAGATTAGTATTTCTTAAATATGAGGCAGCTTGTAGCTTAGGGTCTTCATCAGGACGGTAGTAATGATAAGCCCCTCTGATAAGATTTTGCCTTTTTGCCTCTTGCCAGAAATGGTTAAAATTCTTGTCAGTAGCCTCATTGCCCATAGTAGCTCTGAAGATAGTGAATTTTATAGGGAATTTCAGTTGCTTGTTTTGTATGTATAGGCTGTCCCACTCTATCTCTTCACGCTCTTGGTAATGAGATAGGTCGCAGCCAAATACTTTACCTTTATATAGACTGAGGATGCGCTCTATACGTTGGCTTTCGTAGGCACTGTTTATCTTTCTTGATGATATTCGATTGAGTATTTTCTGGTAGATACCAGGGTAGTAATTTCTAAGATAAAAAACTCCCCCTACACCTGCCAAAATAGTAAAAATACAGATGAATGCTAAAAAGCGTCCAACGGTAAATTTCTTTTTTTTAAGAGTACGGGGAGTTTTTTGTTGTTTTTTTCTCATTCTTTGATATGAATACAGCTAAAATAAGAGATTATTTTATAGGGGTAGTAGGTAGGGTTACCTCTCCTGGGTCTTTCCATAGACCGTCTTTGATAGCACGTTTTTTAGCTGCTTCAGCACGTTTTTCGCTATCAGGGTGTGAGCTCATCATTTTTTGGAATTTACTTTGATTATCCCCTCCTGATAATAGTGCCATTTTCTTAAAAGCAGTGTAAACGGCTACCACATTATACCCGTGTTTCTTCATAAAATTATAGGCATACTCGTCAGCTTGAGACTCTTGTTTTTTGCTGTGTTTAGCATCAAGCATAGCGTTTGCCATTTCTCCGAGTTCACTATCGCTTAAGGCTCTTACTGCTCCAGAGGCAGCTCCTGCTGCATCTTGTGCTGCCGCGCGTAGGTAGGCTGACTTAATAGCGTCTTTAGTGTCTTCATTCTTTACGTGCCCAATTTCGTGTCCGATAATAGCCAAAAGCTCATCGTCTGTCATCAAGTCCATTAATGAAGAAAATACGCGTACGCTACCATCAGCACAGGCAAAAGCGTTGATGTCTACTACGTGGTATACTTTATAGTTTAGGTCGAGACCGTCTTCGCTCTTGTGTTTGCCAAATAAGCGATTTAAACGTTTAGTATAAGCACTCTTACTGTCGGTTACAGGGTTATGCTTGTCCATCCATTCTACCGATTCTTTCGATAGTTTTTTAGCGTCTTCATTGCTGAAAGCTAAGGCTTGCGCTCCTTTGCTAGCAGCGCTTACCGCTTTCCCTAAATTGATTTTTTGAGCCTCAACGGCTGAAAAAGTAGCTACAAAGAGGGCTACTGTAAGCATCATTTTTTTCATCTTTTGTTCTTTTTTAAGATTGATGCGACAAATGTAGCGATTTTATGCAGAATATCAAAATGTTTGCTGATTTTTATTTTTGGTGTGCTGCTGTTTTTTTCTTACATTTGCCGAAAATTTTATGAAAATGCTAATTATAGGAATTACAGGAGGTACAGGTTGTGGTAAGACAACCGTTGTAAATCAGATTATTAAAGAACTTTCAGGCGAAGAAGTAACCGTTATTTCGCAAGATTCTTACTATAAAGATTTAAGTCATCTTTCTTTTGAAGAGCGCACTAAAAATAATTTTGACCATCCGAATTCTATTGATTTTGAACTACTAAAGCAGCACTTACTAAAACTAAAAGCAGGCGAAACAATTCAGAGTCCTACTTACTCTTTTGTAGAGCATAACCGTACTAAAGAAACGGTGTTAGTAAAACCTACTAAAGTGGTAATTGTAGAAGGTATCCTCATCTTTTCGCATCCTGATATCCGCTCTCTTTTCGATATTAAAATATTTGTACACGCTGATTCTGATGAGCGACTTATTCGCCGTATCAAGCGCGATACTACTGAGCGAGGCCGCGATGTAAACGAAGTGCTTAATCGCTATCAAACTACCCTCAAACCAATGCATTTAGAATTTATAGAACCTGCTAAAGAGTTTGCCGATATTATTATCCCTAACAACAGACGTAATACTGTAGCCATTGATATTATCAAAACTATAGTGCATAATCGTATCTTTCAATAGTAATGAAAAAAGTATTCGAATATCTCTCGCTATTAAAAGGCCGCCGTCTTTATCTCGCCATATCAGCTGTTTTTGCGATATGGATGCTGTTTTTTGATAGTGCTTCAATGCTTACCCATAGAGAGTTGAGCAAAGAAATGGAAAAACTCAACAAACAAAAGCAATTTTTATCTCGCGAAATAGAGAAAGATAAAAAGGAATTGCAAGAACTCTATACCGAAGAGGGTAAGGAAAAATTAGGTAGAGAGGTATATTACCTCAAACACGATGATGAAGAAGTGTTTATCATCGAATATGATACTATTAATTAGCAAATCAATAAAGCAATTCTACTTCTTTTAGTTGGAATTGCTTTATTTCTTCTGTTTCTGTCGCTACTATTAAAGCTCCATTAGGGGTTATTCCTCTGATAATCCCCATAAAATCTTTCCCTGTTTTTGGTCGAAAGGCTGATGCTTTTTCTCTTTGAAATAAATACTCTTGGTACTCTTCATATACCTGCTCAAAGGACGTAGCTGATACCTCTTTCAACATCTCTTCCAATGCTTTCATCACTTCTTTTAGTAGCTTTTTTACCTTAAATGCTCTTTCTGTTATATTGGCTAATGATGAGGCTTTGGGTAGTCCGCTAAAATCACGTTGATTTACATTTAGCCCTATTCCTATCACACTCTTTACTATTTGTTGTCCTTGTACTATATTTTCTATGAGGATTCCACCTACTTTTTTCCGCTCAATAATAATATCATTAGGCCATTTAATTTTGATTTCTGCTGCTATATCTTGTGCTTTTAGAACCTTCACTACTGCTAAAGGTACTAACATATTCAGTATAAAGGCTCTTTCTATAGTTAGGTTTTTAGGTATGAAAAGAGTGCTAAATGTTAGGTTTGTATTGGGCTCGCTTTGCCACTTAGCTCCATATTGCCCTACACCTGCTGTTTGTACGGGGGTAAATACAGTTAGGTAATTAGGCAGTACTGCCTCGCTATGCACCAAATCTTTCAAATAGCGATTGGTAGAGTCGGTAGTAGGCAGGGTGATGAGCTTCATAGCGGATAGTTAGAATTGGAAATAGATAAAAGGCTGAGCACCACTCGAAGCAGTAGCGTATACCACCCAAAAAGTAAGTGCTATAATAACAGCTTTAAAAAGTATAGGCATACTACCAAAGAAATTCTTCAGTTGTTCGTTCATATTCTGAGGGAAGAAATGCCATACATAGCCTATTGCCATTAGTAGGAATACATTTTTATACCCCATAATAATAGTGTGCCATTGCTGCCAATTAAATGAGAGTTCGCCTATATTGTGAATGATAGTCAAGGCAATATCAAAATCACGCGAACGGAAGAATATCCAACAAAAAGCTACAAAGTGAAAGGTAATCAGTAGAAAGAACGGACTTGTTATCCGGCTTATCACGCTGCGTTTGCCATCAGTAGCAGTAGGGAAGTACTCTGCAAAAGTTTTGTGTATAGCCAATGCTAAGCCGTGTAGTGCACCCCAGATGATAAAGCGTAAGTTTGCCCCGTGCCAAAGTCCTCCTAATAGCATAGTGGTCATCTGGTTGAAGTGGCTTCTTACTGATTTCTTCCGGTTTTTTGATACTAAAATAGCAAAAACAAATAGTGCTATTGCCCCACAAGTGATGTATAAAGGCAGCATTGTATGCGTGCGTATGTTTATAGCCCACGCAAGGGTCGCTCCAAAGAATAGAGTAGGGAAGAAGTACCCCCAAAAAGTACCCTTACGGTTGCCTCCTACCGAAAAATACAAATAGTCTTTTAACCAAGTAGAGAGCGAGATATGCCAACGTCTCCAAAACTCAGTAATATTCTTTGATTGGTAAGGCGTACGAAAGTTTATAGGTAGAGTGAAGCCCATCAAAAGGGCTAAGCCTATTGCCATATCCGAATAGCCCGAAAAATCGCAGTATATCTGCAATGTATAGCCATACACAGCCATTAGGTTTTCAATAGCGGTGTAGCTATTAGGTGCATCAAATACCCTATCTACAAAGTTCAGCGATATATAGTCAGAAATAACAGCTTTCTTCAGCAGCCCTCCAATGATGAGAAAGAGAGCTAATGAGGTTTCTTCTTTGGTGAGCTGTATCTTTTGGTAAATCTGCGGAATAAAGTCTTTAGCACGCACTATAGGCCCTGCTACTAACTGAGGGAAAAAGCATACGAAGAAAGCAAAATCCAAAAAAGACTTAGCAGGTTCAATCTCGCGGCGATATACGTCTATAGTATAACTCATCGTCTGAAAAGTATAGAACGAAATACCTACCGGCAAAAAGATATCTTGCAGAGCAAAATTGCTATGTAGTACAGCATTAAAACTATCTATTAAAAAGTTGGTGTATTTGAAATAGCCTAATATCCCAAGGTTAGTCACCATACTTATTGCCAAGAATAACTTGCGAGTAGCAGGATGCTGACTGCGGTGTATGCGCCCTGCAAAATAGTAGTCCATCAACGAGGATAAGATAAGCAATACAAAATAGTTACCTCCTGCCTTGTAGTAAAAAAACAGCGAAAACAGAGTAACATATACGGTGCGAAAATGGGCGTATTTCTTAGTGATGATATACACGCAGTAGAATACTAAGAAAAGCCCCAAAAACAAGCTGCTATTAAAAAGCATTGGGTGTTGGGCATCAAAAGTAAACCACTGTTTTATTTGTTCTGTTGTGAATGAAAAGTTGTTAATAAACCACTGAGCTAAGGCTGATGTGTTCAATTCAAATTAGTTTTTTAATGAAAGTTTAGACTGTTTTTTATAGTTTAAGTAATTGCTCATAAAGGCGTCGTATAGTAAGTCCCCTTGCTCTATATACCCATCGCGGGTGTAGTGCACACGGTCGCCTGCTATTAGGTTTTCGTCTATAAAGCGTTGCATAGCCTCACAACCACCTACAGCACGATAAAGGTCAAATACACTATAGTTGTCTTTTATCGAGTTGTCTATCAAAGTATTAGCATACTCCATACACAAAGGGTTAGGATTTTTCCTCTTGTAGAGAGAAGGCGGAGGGGTAGTGAGTAATATAGGGCATTGTCCGTATTGGCTACGGATAGCACTGATAAACTTGCTTACCTCATCTTCATACCGCTCTGGCGACATACGCCCAAAGGTTTCGTTAGTGCCCAATGAAATGATGATAAGGTCAGGAGCTAAGGCTTTTATCTGTTCAAAAAAGCGTGGTGACTTGTTATAGTCTGAAAAATGCGCTCCATTCACCCCTATAGAGTGGTAAATAATACCATTTTGGTCGTTTTCTAATACGATACCATTTAGCGTGAAAGAACTACTTTCAGTGTTAGGAGTTAGGTATATTTTGTCTGATACGTTCAGATTATCATAGGCATAATAGCTGTAAAGGGTATTGCCATTTAGTATAGTGGCATTGCTCATATCTACTTGGGTAGCAGCAGGAGCAGCAGCTGCTTTACTGCCTACATTTAGCACTTGTCCTACGCGTATATTGTTGTTTTTTATTCTATTAGCTTTTTGTAGCTGGGCTACAGTAGTATGATATTTTCTTGAGATAGAGTAAAGAGTCTCGCCTCTAACTACTTTGTGGGTAATAGATTTTGGGGCTGAAAGTTTCATCGGAGTCAGTTTACCTACATTCGTAGCCAACTCAAAAAAACGCTGGTTGTTAGGAGTAATGATTTTCAGTGTGTTGAAAGCGTAGTCTTTATTCTTCAGATTGAGCTCTATCACAAAGTCCTTCTTATTAGTCGAAAGGGCATAACCGCTGATGCCTGATAAGTCTGAGTTCTTTTCACCATTCCATACAATGTTCGACGAAAACGACACATTGCGCCCACCATTAGTCTTCAGCAGCGAATAAGGGAATACCAATCCCAACCCGCCATTGCCAAAAGCCTCCTGTAATTTCCCTCTCACTATGTTGGTCATTACATCAGCTTGTATGTGCGAGTCGCCTATGTGTACTATGTTGAGCTTGCGGTCGTGAAAAGTGTCTAAAGCAACTAATTTCTCAAAGAAAGGGTATAAGGCGGTAACATTGTACATATTGCTACCGGCCTCCTCAATAGGTACTTTTTTCTTAGTAGCTTTTTTGGCAGCTGTGGTAGGCTTATCGCCTAAAGGTCTTTTTATAGATGATAGGTTCACTGCAGTAGTGTAATTCACGCTCAGATACAGAAGTACCGTGACGATAAATAACGCTGTGGTGATAAGTTTCTTGATAAATTTGATGTGTTTGTTCATTGCTATTGTTGTTTATAGTGAAAAAGATGTGTGTTTACGGGTGTAAAGTGTTTTCTGCTGCAGGCTTAGAGGTATTCTTAGGCTTTTTGTATTGTGCATACTCGTCCATTAGCTTGTTATAGATAAGGTGAGCTACCTTTTTAGCCCCGCGAGCATTGAAGTGGGTGTAATCTTTGCTTGCCAACGAAGGGGTAGCCTCTACCCATTGCTTCATTGTGCCTTCACCGCCCATTAGCTCGTATAGATTGATAAAGCCTGAATGAGTGTCGTGAGCGTATTGCTGTTGAGCTTTAGCCAAAGGCACGACAGCCTTATCGGTCTTCATCTCCATATTTACCTTAGTCGATTTGTCAGCAGTCGAGATGATAAGAATAGAAGTGTCAGGGAAGCAAGCCCTAAGCTGATTTACTACCTTAGTCATACCGCGCTCGTACCACGAATAGTCTAAAGTACCGTAGTTTAGCACATTAGCCCCAAAGTGCAATACGATGAGGTCGTAGTGCAAATGCTCGTCAAACTGGTTCATTAGGTCAGTGTTAAAGAGCGATAAAGGCAAACCCGAATTACCTCGGCTCGAAAAGTTATCTACATACACACCTTGCGTGTTAGTAGAACTGATGCCGTAAAACGGAATAGAGTCTGTTTTGTAAAAGCTAATCCGCACAGCTTTAGTATTTTGTCCATCAGTTAGCGGCAGTACGTTTAGTAGTTTATCAGTGTTCAGAGGCTTCACTACTTTTACAGTATCGTTGTAGGTAATCTCTACCTTAGCCTCCTTGTTGCCTGAGCGTCCGTAATAGAGTGCAGGAGCATATAAACTACTGATATGTTGTTGGTTAGACGATTTGTATTGCACCCACGTACCATTGCCTTGAGTGAAAAACACCTGCCCACACACCCCAAACGGACGTGTAGGGCGTTTTACATTCACATACGATTGTGTACGCCAAGTGTTAGAATAGGTATGCCATACACTTGCACGCGATTTAGCAGACTCAGAGGTGATAGGTAGAAAGCCGATTCCCGTACCCCCAAAAGCATCTTGAAAGAGCAAGCGCAAATCTTGTACTATTAGGTCGCCGTCTGTCATCGAGTCGCCATAATAGCCTATTCGTATTTTTCCTTCTTTGGTGGTTTCTAAATGTTGTAGTTTTTTGAAGAAAGCCAACAAATACTGGTCAGATTTCTTCAAATGTTTCTTTTTAGCCAATGAATCATTAGCCTGATTAAGTACTTTTTCTATTTCTTTACCTGAGATAGCCTCAAGCATAAGGCTATCAACCGCAGCATTTTCTACCTTACTTTCAGGAAAGATACGTGCAGGTAGCCACTCTTTGAAAGCCATAAAAATGGCAGTTGCTAATATAAGGGTGAAAAAAGATTGTTTAAAATAAGATGTTTTCACAAACTGAGTTGCTATTATGTTTAGTTCTTTTCAGGGGGCAAAGATAAAAAATAATTTTGAATTACAGTATATTTGTTATTTCATTTATTATTTGTACCTTTGCCTAAAATAGAAAAAATATGAGAACTACAAGTTATAACAAGATGATAAATTACAATGTGAGTATTCCTGAAGTTGATATTCCTATTTTTGAGTCTCTTTTCAAGAAGTACAATGTGATAGCAGAGCCTGTACATATAGTGTCTGATGCTATTGAAGAGTATATTCCCAATAAAGAAACTATTGAAGCTATTGAGGAAGGTGATGAGCTGGTAAAAAAGTATAAAAAAGGACTTGTAAAAGGGTATACTAACGCAAAACAGATGTTTAATGATATATTAGAAGAAGATGAATGATGAAATTGAAGACAAAGAGGCGCTATATACTGTTATCCCTACAACTCTTTATAAAAAAGAACTAAAGAAATACCTAAAGCAACCTAAAAAATTAGATAAAATAGAAAAGATAGTACAGATACTAATTGAGAAAGGAAGTGAAGGTATCCCTACAGATAAGAGTCCTCATATGTTAATAGGCAATTACAAAGGCTGTATGGAGTGTCATATAGAGCCTGATTTACTTCTGATTTGGAAACAATATGAAGAAGATAAACTTATCACTCTTAATAGAATAGGTACACATTCTGAATTATTTAGTTAATAAAAAAACATAAAAAAACCGCTAAGCACTCGCTTAGCGGTTTTTTTATATATCTATAATTTCCAAATCGGCAAATCGTCTTATGCTTTTGAAGTAAGCGACTTAAAGAATACAAATCCAAAGCCTAAAGTAAGCATACAGTGGAAAGGAAACATACCAAAGTCGTTTAGCTTTACAGCGCTATACAACCCAAAAGCAAAGTACAGCATTAGCAAAAACTCTACTATCATATTAGGTGATAGTTTGGTGTTGATATACTTATTATTTTTCCAGCTATCACTTAGCGAACTGATGTTAAACTTAGGTGTACGCACAAATTCACTTCGTTTGCCACTATGTCCTTCAAGTACGGCAATAGTATTGTGGAAAGAGAACCCTAAAGCTACCGAGAAGAAAGTAAAGAACAACTTCACATAGTTCAAAAAGTCATCAAAAGTCTTCCCTTGTAAGTTCTTATAGGTAAACCAGTAACAGATAAACAAGATAATAGTACTAGTGATAAAAAAGCTTGTAAAGTGGAATATCCATCCCAAATGTCCGTACTGATTTTTAAGGTATAGCATCGGTATACTAAAGATAGCGGTAATAAATACCCATAAGAACATCGAGCTGTTCAAAAGGTGCATTACCCCGTGGAATTTAGTCTTCCAACCAATATTTTTAGCAGCGAGCAAGCGACCTACTGTCTTGCGGAAGTTCTCAGCCCCTCCCTTGTTCCAACGGAATTGTTGAGAGCGTGCTGCCGAGATAACTACAGGAAGCTCAGCAGGAGTTTCTACATCTTCCAAATATTTAAACTTCCAATTCTTTAATTGCGCGCGATAGCTAAGGTCAAGGTCTTCAGTTAGAGTATCACCTTCCCAGTTTCCTGCATCGTAAATGCACGTTTTACGCCAAATACCAGCAGTACCATTGAAGTTGATAAAGTAACCTTTAGAGTTACGCCCAACTTGTTCAAGAGTGAAGTGTACGTCTAAAGCAAGCGCCTGTATTTTAGTAAGGATAGAATAATTGCGGTTGATATGTCCCCAACGAGTTTGCACCACCCCTATTTCAGGGTCTTTGAAGTAAATAACAGTGCGTTTAAGCCAGTCAGGTTGAGGCAAAAAGTCAGCGTCAAAAATAGCTATAAAATCACCTTTAGCCACAGCCAATCCTTCTTTCAGCGCACCAGCCTTAAATCCTTGGCGGTTCTCGCGGCGTATGTGTTGAATGTCTAAGCCTGTAGCTTGTAGTTTTTTGATGATTTCAGCTGTTTCTGCTACCGATTCGTCAGTAGAGTCATCAAGCACCTGAATTTCAAGCTTAGTGCGTGGATATTCAAGTTTGGCAATGTTTTCAAGCAGACGAGGTACTACGTATTTTTCGTTGTAAAGTGGTAGCTGAATGGTTACGTAGGGTATCTCCCTAGGGTCTAGTAGATTGAACTTAGGAGACTCGTCATTTTGTTTGCGATGCTTCAGATAATTCAGCAGCAAACTAAGCATTGAAAGGCTATACAAAAAGATGCCTATCAAAGCAGTGCAATAAATAATAATAATTGCGTAATTAATAAATGTTGCCATAAATTATTGTTTTATGTTCTTTCATTTTGCAAAAGTACGTGTTTTTTTATTACTGCCAAGAAAAAAGAAACATTTTTTTGAATAAAAAACTGTAATGTATTGTTAATTAGTTAATTATGTTTTTTACCAATTATGCATAGCGGCAAGAGGCAATTTACCTATAGGATGAGCGAAGGATCACCGAAGGATGAGCGAAGGATAAGCGAACAATAAACGAAAGATAAGCGAGCCTTATACAGCCTTATCTCATACAATCTTCGTATAGATTACTTTATTACTAACTTCTGATAACCAATAAGTTAAACGTTCTTGTTTAAAAATTATTGCTTTTTCTTTGGCTATTCTAATAAAACATTGTATCTTAGCGCGCTAAATTGTAATAAAAACCCTTACTTTCAAAGAGTAAAATAATTATGACAGAAGGAGAAAAACTAATTCCTGTAGATATCAGCGATGAGATGAAATCTGCGTATATCGACTATTCGATGTCCGTAATCGTTTCGCGTGCCCTACCCGATGTGCGTGATGGTCTCAAACCCGTACACCGCCGCGTATTGTACGGTATGTACGATATGGGCGTACTCAGTAGTAGAGCCTATAAGAAATCAGCCGCTATCGTGGGTGAGGTGCTCGGTAAATACCACCCACACGGCGATACCGCTGTCTATGACACTATGGTGCGTATGGCACAATATTGGAGCCTACGCTATATGCTCGTAGACGGGCAAGGTAACTTTGGCTCTATGGGGGGCGACTCTCCCGCGGCTATGCGTTATACCGAAGCACGTATGCGCAAGTTCTCTGAAGATATGCTTATTGATATCGACAAAGAAACAGTGGATCACCAGCTTACTTACGATGACTCTCGCGAAGAGCCTACCGTACTCCCCACTCGTATCCCCAACCTATTAGTAAATGGTTCAGCAGGTATTGCCGTGGGTATGGCTACCAATATGGCGCCTCATAACCTTTCTGAGGTCATCGATGGTACGATAGCTTATATTGATAATAACGATATAGAAATTGACGAACTTATCAAATATATTAAAGCACCTGATTTCCCTACAGGGGGGATTATCTATGGCTACGAGGGCGTAAAAGAGGCCTTCAAAACCGGTCGCGGCCGTGTGATTGTTCGTGCTAAAACCGAGTTCCAAGAAGTAAAAGGCAAGGAATGTATAGTGGTTACAGAGGTGCCTTATCAAGTAGATACATCTGTATTGCTTAAGAAAACTTCAGACTTGGTCAAAGAAGGCAAGCTTGAGGGTATTACCGATGTACGCGATGAGTCAGCACGTGGCAAAATACGCATTGTCTATTTCCTAAAACGCGATGCAGTGCCTAATGTGGTGCTGAACAATCTTTTTAAACACACCGAACTGCAAACTTCTTTCAGTGTCAATAATATTGCTTTAGTAAAAGGTCGCCCCGAGTTGTTAAACCTCAAAGACCTTATTTATCACTTTGTAGAGCACCGTCACGATGTCGTGTATCGCCGTACTGATTTCGAATTGCGCAAAGCCAAAGAGCGTATCCATATTTTGGAAGGGTTTATGAAGGTGATGGCTACTGAAGATACAATGGGCAAAGCTATTGAGATTATTCGTTTTCACGATAAGCCAAAAGAAGATTTGATAGCTGAGTTCGACCTTACTGATGTACAAGCCGAAGCTATTCTGGCTTTAGCGTTGCGTCGTATCAACAAAGCCCTCATTTTGCAAACCAAAGAGGAATACGAACAGAAGTTAGCCGAAATACGCGACCTCGAAGATATTTTAGCGCGCAAAGAACGCCGTGTCGAGATTATCAAACAAGAGTTATTAGAGATTAAAGAAAAATATGGTGATGAGCGCCGCTCTGTTATTGAGTATGCTGGTGGTGAGTTTAGCGTAGAAGATATGATACCAGACGACAAAATGGTGATTACCATTTCGCACGCAGGCTACATCAAGCGCACCCCACTAAGCGAGTATAAAACACAAAGCAGGGGAGGGGTAGGACAAAAAGCCTCTACCACCCGCGATCAAGATTTCTTAGAACACCTATTTGTAAGTTCAAATCACCAATACCTATTATTCTTTACCCAAAAAGGTAAATGCTTTTGGATGCGCGTATACGAAATACCAGAAGGTAGCAAGACTGCTAAAGGGCGTGCTGTACAGAACCTTATCAATATAGAGCAAGACGACAAGATTAAGGCTTTCGTGAGTGTGCAAAATCTCAAAGATGAGGACTATATCAGCAGCAACTACCTAATTATGGCTACTAAGCAAGGTATTGTAAAGAAAACACTACTCAAAGAGTACTCACGTCCGCGTCAGAATGGTATTAATGCTATTACTATTAAGGAGGGAGACGAACTGATAGAAGCAAAACTAACCTCAGGCAGCAGTCAGCTAATGTTAGCCGTGAAGTCTGGTCGTGCAATTCGTTTTGGTGAAGACAAAGTACGTGCGGTAGGGCGTAACTCGCAAGGAGTACGTGGTATCGACCTCGATACCGAAACTGATGAAGTAGTAGGTATGATAGCTATCGAAAACCCACTTGAAGAGACAGTATTAGTAGTGTCAGAAAACGGATATGGTAAGCGTTCATACATAGACGATCCTGAAACTCACGAGGCAGTATATCGTATTACTAACCGTGGAGGTAAAGGGGTAAAAACCATTTCTATTACTGATAAAACAGGGCAGTTAGTAGCTATTAAGAGCGTAGCCGAAGGCGAAGACTTAATGATTATCAATAAGTCAGGTATTGCCATACGTCTTTCAATTGATACCTTGCGCATTTCAGGGCGTGCTACCCAAGGCGTAAAACTCATCAACATCAAAGGCAAAGACTCTATAGCCGCTGTTACCAAAGTAATGAAAGAAGATGACGATGATAATAACGCTACTGAAGAAGTAGAACTTTCTACTGAAGAATAAAAATCTGTGTTTATTATAAAGAAAGGTCAAACGGAAGTTACTTCATTTCTCTTTAGGTAAGAATTACTTCCGTGATTACCTTTCTTTTTTTATTTTATACTATGGAAAAAACAACCGCTTTACTAAAAATTGCACTTAGGCAAAATGCGCTTTATATACCTGATAGTATGGTCGCACAAAGAGCTATACAACCAGGAACATTGGAATTGGTAGCTGCCTTGCGCCGACACGGCTTTGGTGTTAGCGAAGACCTCTTGCACGCTATCAACGGTACTAATAACGAGTATCGCCAATTGGTAGTGTGCACTATTAAGCAAATACTTAATGTAAAACTCAACTGGGCACCGCTTATTAAGAATTGGGAAGTGCCTACAGGAGAGAGTGCGGTAGACCATATCATCACTGCTTTCTACAACCAATTTCCTGATTTGGTAAAGAATGATGATTATATTTGTTATTGGTATGATTACGATGATTATTATGAGGCAAACGATATTAAATACTATAATAGAGAATATTTCACACCTAAACACGAGCGCTTTTTAGCCTGCGGGCACTATATTCCTTATGGTACCTTTCCGCTGTGGCGTTATAATGGTTGTCCTTTTTGTGGTACGCCTTTTCAGTTAGGTAAGATAGAGAGTACCGAGCAGGGTAGCAAACTCAAAATCCTCGATCTTTGGCGCGAACATGATGCAAACGCCTATTACCAAAACCTATTGGCTTCTAAAACAGCTTTAGATGCTACTCAAGTAGATTCGCTCAAACGTTTGTTGCCTTACTTTTCTGTAGATAAAAAAACTACTATCGAGATGAAAGAAACCCTTATCTTAGTAGTGGATAGTTATCTTCTTTCAGAAGGCAATGAAGTAGCAGCAGGAGCTTGTTTTCGCACTCCTACCGATATTCTGCGTTATTTGTGGTATAAGAAGACGGGGTTCTTGCAGCTATTACCTCCTAAAACAATTGTTGCTAAAAATGCTAAAAACTACAGTCATATTGTTTATCCTTTAAACAAGAGTGAAGAAGCAAAGATAGAAGCAAAAGAAGAACTTCGCTTGAAATACTCGCGTAAGGAATGTGCAAGAGTGGCGCGTTGGCTCAATACCTTGCCTCTCTCTGCAGAAAAGGCTTGCGAACTGATGCACCCCAAGCGCGAGATGTGGGTGCGCTTTATTCGCGCCTTGCGCTTGGCTGAGTATAGCAAGAAAAAAGGCTTTGAAAAGCTCGCTATGCTGTTAGATGTTTTTTATCATCAGAAATATGAGGTATGGCAAAGCAAGGTACAACAGGCTTACCTAAATGTAGATACGAATACTGTTTTGGGGTATCTAAAAGAACGTCCTTCTCAGTTTGCGCGCTCGCTATTTGCTACAATGTTATGGGTAGGTACTGAAGCTACTATTGCAGCTTTCAAAGAGGTAATAGACCAAGTACCTATGCGCTTGCTTTTTACCCTCAATAATTACGCCGACCTTTATTTTACACCACACGGTACGCGTTCTGTGAAAATCATTACGGGTGATTATGTAGAGGTGCCTAAAAACCAATGGGTGAATTTAGGCTATAACGAGGAACAATTAGCCCAGATGAAAACAGCGATAGAAGAGCTTTGCTTGTGGGTAATACGTCGAAAGTTCGCAGCATATCCCAATCCGCATAAAACGATATTTATAGACGAACAACTGTATCACCTTCCTTTGCCTATAGGCGATAGAAGTACTACTATACACGACTTTAACGCGACCTTAATGGGTACTAAATTCCCTTTAGAAGGCAATGAGGTACGCCTCTTTATGCAATGGGGTAAAGACCTACCTGCGCAGCATCTCGATATGGACTTGTCGTGCCATATCATCTTTGAAGAAGGGTGCAAAATGAAAAAAGATATATGCTTTTTTGATAGACTTACCGCTACGGGTTGCCAACATAGTGGTGATATTCGCAGTATTCCTAATAAAGTAGGTACTGCCGAGTATATCAATATCGATATAAATATCTTGCGCCGAAAGAAAGCTAAGTACGTAACTTTTGTGTGCAATGCTTATTCTAATGGGGCACTATCACCTAATTTAGTAGTAGGCTGGATGGATAGTAAACATAAGATGAAAGTATCTGAGCGCACGGGGGTAGCTTACGACCCTTCTACGGTTATCCATCAGGTGCGTATTACTCAGCCGTTGCAAAAAGGATTGCTGTTTGGAGTTTTAGATGTAGAGAAGAAAGAAATAATATGGTTAGAAGTGCCTTTTCAAGGGCAAGTAGCCAATGACTTATCTTTAAGTACAGTAAAAGCCTTGTTAAGCAAGTTGAGTGCTAAAACTACTATCGGCAACCTGCTAACCCTTAAAGCCGAAGCTCAAGGGTTGCAGGTAGTTAGTGATAAAGCTCTTGCCGATGAGGTATATGATAGGCAATGGGTAGCTCAGGGTAATGTGAGTGCTTTTTTCTTTTAAAACCGATAAGTTACACTGGCATTTATGTTGCGTGGAGCTCCAGGGAAGTTGCGTAAGTTATCATAACCGCTTATCCAATAAGTACGATTTAGCACATTATTAACGTTTAGCTGTAGCTGTACATCTTTCACCTTATAATAAAGTACCGCATTGAGTAGTGTATAGTCGGGGTAAGAAGCAGCGGTAGCACGGCGCCCTACCTGTCCGAGGCGTTCGCTGGCGTAGCTAACCCCTATACCTGCTCCGAGTCCTTTTAAACTACCATTTTCAAAGATATACTTCGTCCAGAGGTTAGCCGCGTGGCGGGGAGTACTAGGGCGTTGTACGTTTAGGTCTTTAATAGCTCCTTCTTCTTTTAGTTTCACAATACGAGCATCAGTATAAGCATAGTTCGCTACCACACTAAAGTTAGGCAATATCTGTCCCGCTACGTCCAATTCAAACCCGTTAGATTCTTCATCTACTGGCACACGCCAATCAGCTTTACCTGCTTTCGGACTTTGCTCTAAAGAGTTCTCTTGCATAATCTTAAATATGGCTAATGTAGCACTTAAGCGTTTGTTAAACCATTCGGTCTTCAATCCAACCTCGTATAATTCACTCTTCATATAATCAAAAGGCCCTCCATAGCGGTCAGGGTCAGATTGTATATTAGCCTCTTGTGGCTGAAATCCTTTTACCCAAGTCGAATAAAGATTAATGTTCTCCGATGCCTCTACTACCAATCCCACACGAGGTATAAAAGCACTTGTTTGCCTACTTATCTCTTTAGTAGTCTCTTTGTTTAGTGTTTCGGTGAACCACTCTTGGCGTAAGCCAATAAGCAACTTCACAATACTGATGTCTATCTGCTCTTGCACATATACCCCGTGAGAGTATTCCTCATAAGGGTTTAGCGTGTTTTGTTTCCAGATGTATTTGCTAATATCTTTATACGCATTGCCTGCTATAGGGTCGTATAGGTCAAATACAGGTACGTTAGTAGTAGGAGTCTGTACTGAGCCTGCCAATACATTAGCAGTAGTAGTATAGGTGCCTACGACTTTAGTTTTATCCTTGCTCAAATAACCTTGTGCCGAAATAGAAGATGAACCTGCTTTTTGTTCTGAAATAAAATAGTCATAACCTACTAATAGCTTGTGTTTCAATATACCAGTATTGAAGTTGAAATTGAAGTAAGTGTTGAAGCTATTGTTAGCAAAATACCGTTTGCGTTGATTAGCAGTCATCATCACTTTGTTAGGGTCAGCATAGCGGAAGGCGTTAGCCCCGTTGCCTATTTGCTTGTAGTATAGGTTAGCTTGGGTGTGCTCTAACATATCTTCGCTGTAAGAAGAGTTAAGGTAAATAGCGTTTAGCGAAATATGGTCAGAGAATTTATGAGTGAGGGCTATGGTAGTATTGAGAGTGTTTTCCTTTAAGAAATCATTAGCAGCACTTAGCGAGCGGCTGATAGGGGTAGAGTACACATTGCCATCAGCAGGCACAGACTGTCCGCGGTCTATCTTGCCGTTAAAGTTCTGATACACAAAATCAACGTTGATATGCGTTTTCTCGTTAGGAATATAAGAGAACGAAGGGGCAGCAATAATGCTTTCAGAGCCTTGCAAATCGCGGAAAGAGTCAGTTTTCTCATAACCTAAGTTTAGGCGGTAAAGCAGCGTTTTCTTAGGGTTTAGAGGGCCAGTAAAGTCACCGTAAGTTTTCAGGGTATTCCAGCTACCCACCCCCACGGTGATGCTATTTTTGTTTTCAAAAAGTGGTTTCTTAGTTACGCGGTTGATAACTCCTCCTGGGGCAGCATTGCCAAAGAGAGCAGAGGCAGGGCCTTTGATAACCTCTACACGCTCGATATTAGCAAGCGAAGACTGTTTCCACAAGCTCGTTTGGGCACGCATACCGTTTAGCAGGTTGCCCGAATTGCGGTTGCCTGTAGCGCGAAAACCACGAATAGAAAAGTCGTTGTACGAAGAGTTTTGGTTTACCCCGCTAATGTTTTTCACCACCTCATTTACGGTTGTAGCTCCTTGGTCTAAGATGAGCTCTTTGGTAACATAGCCTACCGATTGGGGTACTTCTTTCAGCGCAGAGGCTGTTTTGGTACCGATAAAAGAGTTAGTGTTTTTATAACTACTCTCTTTGCGCCCGATAACCTCTACTTCTTGCAGTGCAGTCAATTCTTCAGAGAGTTGTACATCTAAGTGCGTGTGGGTACCGCTGGGGTTAGGAGCTACATCGGTGCGTATTTTTAAAGTTTGAAAACCGAGGTAGCTAAACACTATAGTCTGTTTGCCTACAGGTACATTATGAAGCTCGTAAAAACCTTTGTCGTTGGTGCTAACACCTATAGAAGTGCCTTCTAGTACGACATCTACCCCTATAAGAGGTTGTTTATTTTCATCGGTTACCTGACCGCGCACTTCAGTAGTTTGTTGGGCAAAAACAGTAGTAAGGCTGAAGCAACAAAACATCAGCAAAGAAAAGAGTTTTTTCATATAGATTATTTTATTTAAAATGTTTCTTGTTTATTTCGGGGTGCAAAGATAATAAAATCATTATAAATAACAATTTTTTAGTAGTTAATCATTAGCTGAAGCTATTCTATTTACCTTATAAAAGTAGTATAAGAACAAGCCATTCAAAGCGAACGATGAGCGAACGATGAGCGAAGGATAAGCGAAGGATAAGCGAAGATTTAACTTTTTTCACTTTTTTCTTTTCTTTTCTATCTTTTTTTGTACCTTTGCAAAAATATTGAGATTAATGAGTAGAAAAATACTTTTATTAGGGCTGCTGATAGGGTTTTGCTTAGTAGCTTGCAATGATGGTGATTTAGAAGTTGAAACTATTTCGTTTGATAATTCTGATGTGCTTTCTTGCTCTAGCAATGATACAGCAGTGTCTTTTTTGTTTAAATACAGTCAAAAACAGGCACTTATACTTAAGTTGCCCGCTAATGTACTCGAAAATAAAGAAAAGACCGTAAGTGGTACAATACCTGATAGTTATAAATTGTATTACCGTACGTTCGACCAAGCTCCTACTACCTCTTATTTCTGTGCAGATTTTCCGCCTGCTTCTCCTATAGTAACTACTCAGATAGAAGCAACAGGAGGCACAGTATCTATCACCACAAGGGCTATTTATGATGAAAATACTCATACATTACTGCGTTATGACCACCTTATCCGTATCAATGATTTGGTGTTAATAAATAGGCAAGGCAACAAAGTAGTAGATTCAAACTTTATTTTTGGTACTTACCAAACGAGAAAATAAATCGTATTTTTCACCTTAGTACAACTTTATACTAATGAGTCAATTTGTAGTTTCGGCACGGAAATATCGCCCACAATCATTTAGAGATGTTGTGGGGCAGCAGGCTATTACCAATACACTGCTCAACGCTATCGAAAACAACCACTTAGCACAAGCACTCCTATTTACAGGACCACGTGGGGTGGGTAAGACTACTTGTGCGCGTATCCTTGCCAAAAAAATAAACGAACAAAGTGGGGTAACAGATGATAACGACTTTGCTTTCAATGTGTTTGAACTCGATGCTGCCTCTAACAATAGTGTAGATGACATACGAAAGCTCATAGAGCAAGTGCGCATCCCTCCCCAAGTAGGCAACTACAAAGTGTATATCATCGATGAGGTGCATATGCTCTCTACAGCGGCTTTCAATGCTTTCCTGAAAACGTTAGAAGAGCCACCTAAGCACGCTATTTTTATTTTAGCGACTACTGAAAAGCACAAGATTATCCCTACTATTTTGTCTCGTTGCCAGATATTTGATTTTAAACGTATTACGATAAGTGATATACGCGAATATTTGAAATATATAGCAGAACAACAAGGTATTGAGGCTGAAGATGAGGCACTGCAAATCATTGCTCAAAAGGCTGACGGAGCTATGCGCGATGCCCTCTCTATTTTCGACCGTGTAGTGAGTTTTTCAGGTGATAAGATTACCCGTCAAGCCACTTCCGAAATACTGAATGTGTTAGACTATGAGGTTTATTTTAAGGTAACAGACCTTATTTTAGATAATAAGTTACCAGATTTACTGCTTGAGCTCAATACGGTTATAGCGCAAGGTTTTGATGGCAATCACTTTATAGCAGGCTTGGCAAGCCACTTTAGAGATTTGATGGTGTGCAAAAATCAGGCGACTATTAGCTTAATGGAGGTAGGCGAAGAGACTCGAAAGAAATATACAGAGCAGAGTGAGCGTGCTACAGTGTCATTCTTAATGGAGGCTATACGCATCGCTAATGATTGCGATTTGAGCTATCGAAACAGCAAAAACCAACGTTTATTGGTAGAAATCGCCTTGATGCAATTAGCATCACTGACCTATGAGGGGGATAAAAAAAAAATGATGGACGCTTCATAATACCGGCTTATTTATTTAATGTTGAAGCAGCTCCTGTTGCTACACAGTCTCCGCCCCCAGCTCCAGCACCTACGCCGGTAGTTAGTGTGCCTACTATTACTAAGGCACAGCGCTCGGGAGTGGTGTCGGGCTTTTCAATAAAAAGTGTACACCTGAAGACTGAGCACCAAAGGCAGGCAAAAGAAGATACGATAGACCCTAATTCGCTACCTCGTGAACCTTTTACCTCAGAGGCTTTCCAGCAGTATTGGCAAGCCTATATACAACAATTATTGAGCAGAGGCGAACGCTTGCAAGCATCTATTTTGCAGATAGCCAATAAGCAATTAGAGGGTACCGTACTACACTTAGAGGTAGGTACTCAAACGGCTAAAACAGACGTAATAGAGATGGAGCCAAAATTATTGGCTTATTTGCATAAGCAATTGCGCAATTATGACCTGAAGATAGAAATACAAGTAAATGAAGAGATTAGTAAGCGTATATTGGTAACTCCTGAAGAGAAATACAATAGGTTGCTACAGCTCAACCCACTACTACAAGATTTTAGAAATGCATTTAGTTTAGCGATAAGCTAATAATGATTGAAGAAAAGATATTTTTGAAAAAAATAATAAAATTAGATAAGATATGAGAGTACTAAATGAACGTCAGGCTAAGATTTTAGAGAGTTTAGAGACTAAAAGATATATTAGCGTAAGTGAGCTAAGCGATAAGCTAAAGGTTTCGGTAGTAACTATCCGAAAAGACTTAACTCTTTTAGAACAAGAAGGCTATTTACACCGCACACACGGGGGAGCAAGTAAGCAAATGCGCTATGTATTTGACCAAACAGTGAGTGAGAAAGAAACGCTAAATGTAGAAGAAAAAACGCGCATCATTGATAAAGCTTTAGATTATATCAAGGAAAATGAGTTTATCATTCTTTCATCAGGCTCTACTGCTCATCTATTGGCACAGAAGCTTTATGGGTTGCGCAACCTAACAGTATTAACTCCTTCGTTACGAGTTGCTTTAGAGGTGTGCAAGAATCCTAATGTAAATACAATTCACTTAGGGGGTGAGGTGCGCAAGAACTCTACCTCTACAGTTGGGGTATTAGCAGAAGAAACCTTAAGCAATTTCTCTTGTACCACTTTATTCTTGGGTATTGAGGGCATCGATTTAGACTACGGATTGAGCTCTACTAACGTAGGTGAAGCCCATTTAAATAAAAAAATGATGGAGCGTGTAGATAAAACTATCGTTCTTGCCGATTCATCAAAAATACACAAACGCGGATTTGGGTTTATTTGCTATGTAGAAAAGATTGATATGCTTATCACTGATAGCAATGCCGACCCAGAGTTTGTAGAAGAACTTGAAAAACGCGGTGTAGAGGTAGTTATTTGCTAATTGACTAGACTATTGTAGTAACATTAAAATATGATACAAATATATCACAATCCTAAATGCTCCAAATCGAGATGTGCTTTGGAGCATTTAAAGAATACAGACAAAGAGTACGAGGTAATCGATTACCTTAAAAAAGGTGTAACCACAGATGAGCTGAAGTCGCTGCTTATTAAGCTGCAAATGCAGCCTATAGACTTGGTACGCACCAAAGAAGCTATCTGGAAAGAGCTTTATCAAGGTAAGACTTTGACAGACGAAGAAGTAATAGCCGCTATGGTGGCACACCCTCAGCTCATACAACGACCTATAGTTGTGGAGGGAGACAAAGCGCGCATTGAGCGATAGCTGATTTGTTAAATTGTAAATAAGTAATAAATATAAGAATGAAAAAAAAGTTATTGAGTGTAGCTGCAGTAGTATTGGGTATCGCAGCAATGCACGGACAAGCATACGTATCGCTAAGTGGTGGGTATGGATTTCAGTCAAACCAGAAAGTGGTAGGTAGAGATGCTACCAATCCAGCAGCCATCACCGACTTAAAAGGAAGTTATGGTGAGGGGTATCAAGCACAATTGCGTGGAGGGTATTTCTTTACTAAACGTTGGGGAGCTGAATTGGCATTAGGCTATCTGCACGGTGAAGATATAGCTACTAACAAAAACCAAATCCTTGATATGACTGCCCACGGACGTGCTTTCGGAGCATCGCTTTCAGCAGTATTCAATATTACAGATAATCTATATGTACGTGCGGGGGCTGTAACCAAAATAGGAGGGAAGACTGAGAGTACTACTAAGCTAAACGCTAATTTACCTTTGCGTGTATTTAATCCGTTGGCTTCTCCAACCGATGTTGTAAATATGAAAGCTGATTTCCAGACAAACTTTCACGGTAAGATACCTTTTGGCTTTATTGGTGGGATAGGCTATCGCTTCAACATAACCGATAAGATAAGTCTGTTTGTAGAAGGTGAATACCTCAATATCAATGTGCCTCGCAAGACTTCAAAATTAGAAAGCTTTTCAGCTTCTCGTACTATAGGTAGTGCAACTACTGAATTGAAATTGCAAGAATTTAAAGGATATATGGAGGTGCTTAAAAGAGTACCTTCTCTTCCTCAAACAGAAAGATTAAAACAATTAGCGAATCAGATTTCGCCCCTTTTGGAAGATGAATATAGCTGGGAGGGTAAAGGAGCTCCTGATGCACCTTATTCGTCTATAGGGTTCCACTTTGGAGTGACTTACAAATTATAATTAGCAATAAGATAATGAAAAATAGGCTGCTGAAATATAATCAGCAGCCTATTTTTTTGAGTATTTCATTTTGTAGCTTATAGTAGTTTATGAGCGATGAGGTACTCGGCTATCTGTATAGTATTAGTAGCAGCCCCTTTACGAAGGTTATCGGCTACAACCCATAGGTTAAGCGTATTGGCTTGCGACTCATCACGGCGGATACGCCCTACAAAAACCTCATCTTTGCCGTGTGCGTAGATAGGCATAGGATAGGTGTTAGTGTCGGTATTATCTTGTACCTTTATACCTGCTGATTTGGCGAGAAGAGCGCGTACTTCATCAATAGAGAAGTCAGTTTTTAGCTCTACATTTATAGACTCACTATGTCCGCCTACTACCGGTATACGTACCGCAGTAGCTGTAACAGCTATAGTATCGTCGCGTAATATTTTTTTGGTTTCGCGCACTAACTTCATTTCTTCTTTGGTATACCCATTGTCTTCAAATACATCACAGTGAGGGATAGCATTGCGGTGAATTGGGTAATGATAAGCCATCTCGCCTTTTTCGCCCTTGTATTCGTTTTCTAATTGACGTACCGCTTTTACCCCTGTACCTGTAATTGATTGGTAGGTAGAAACTACTATACGTTTGATACCATATTTGGCTTGCAATGGTGCTAAAGCTACCAACATCTGTATAGTAGAACAGTTAGGGTTGGCAATAATCTTGTCGTCTTTGGTAAGTACATCAGCATTGATTTCAGGAATTACGAGCTTTTTGGTCTCATCCATACGCCAAGCTGAAGAGTTATCGACTACTGTAGTGCCTACTTGAGCAAAGCGCGGTGCCCATTCTTTAGAAACAGATGCTCCTGCTGAAAATAGGGCTACATCGGGTTTGAGAGATACGGCTTGCTCTAAGCCTATCACAGAATATTCTTTCCCTTTGAAATTAATTTTCTTTCCTATAGACTTTTCAGAAGCTACTGGTATAAGCTCAGTTACAGGAAAATTGTGTTCTTTTAGTACTTCTAACATTACGTTACCTACCATTCCGGTAACGCCTACTACTGCTACTCTCATATTTAGTTATTAGTTCTTATTATTGTTTAATTCTTAAATTATTGTTCTAAGGCTTGTTTGAAATCGGCTATAAGGTCGTCGGCGTCTTCAATACCTACGGCTACTCTGATAAGTGTACGAGTTACCCCACGAGCTACTTTTTCCTCTTCAGGGAACTCCGTATGAGTAAGCGAACTAGGGTGAGTAACTAAGGTTTCAACCCCGCCAAGGCTTACCGCAAAAAGCGCTACTTTTAGACTCTCTAAGAAAGATTTGGCTTTGGCTTCACTCTTCACTGTAAAAGAGAATACTGAACCACCGCCTGAGGCTTGTGCTTCTTGAATGGCTTTGCCTTTGTTATGGGCTTCAGTAGGGTAATATACTTTTTCTACCTCAGGATGTGTTTTTAGGAAAGCAAGAAGTTTTAGCGTATTTTCTTGTGCTTTTTCTACTCTTAGTTTGAGGGTTTTTATACTGCGCAATAATAACCAGCTATCAAAAGGAGAAACTAAAGCGCCTAAAGCTATTTGAGCAAAAAGTATTTTTTCTGCTAACTCATCGCTATTGACTACGGCTGCCCCTGCAATAAGGTCGTTGTGGCCACCTAAGAACTTGGTAGCACTATGCAGTACTATGTCAGCCCCCAACTCTAAAGGACGTTGGAGTACTGGCGATAAGAAAGTGTTATCGACAATAGTGAGGAGGTTATGCGCTTTGGCAATGGCTACCACCCCGCGTATGTCGGTTACATCTAACAAAGGGTTAGAGGGTGATTCAACAAAGATAGCTTTGGTGTTGGAGCGCACAGCAGCTTCTATCTGGCTAAGGTCGGTGGTATCAACGAAAGTAGATTCGAAGCCAAACTTATTGAAGATGTCGTGCATAATGCGGTAGGTACCCCCATAGATGTCAAGCCCAAAGATAAAGTGGTCGCCTGCTTTGAACATAGTGAAGACAGATGAGGTAGCCGCCATACCAGAAGAAAAACCGAAGCCGTGTTTGCCATTTTCTAATTTGGCAATGAGGGTTTCAAAATCTTTACGAGTGGGACTTGATACGCGTCCGTATTCAAACTCTTGTTCCGCTCCATATTCTTTGATAGGGAAAGTAGAAGCCATATTAATAGTGCTTCCCCAGTTTTCTCCCTTATCATTGTTTCTTACGCCGTGTATGGCTTTTGTTTCAAACTTCATATTAGTGATAATAATAATTCTTAGAGCGACAAAAGTAGTACATTTTCTGTTATCTACCAAATTTATTTTACTAAAATTAGGGGTGGTGGTATATTTTTCTGTTTTAAGGTCGATTATTGGTTGTTTATTTTACGCTAAGCCTTCGTTTATCCTTCGTTTATCCTTCGCTCTTCCTGTATTCATCGTATATCCTTTGTATAGAGAAGCCCATAAAAGAAAAATTTTCTGTTTTGTTTATGTATAGGACTAATGATAATTTTGAAAAAAAATATGCTAAAGTGTTGCAGTGTATTATTTATTTTGTAACTTTGCAGCCTGAAACATTAGAAGTTTTACCACTTTAATATTTATAATCAAAATGTTTAGTGAACCTGCCCCAAAATCATCTAAGATTTTCGCTTGCTCAAAAAGTGTAGAGCTGGCTGAAAAAATTGCAGAAAAATACGGTACTACTCTTGGCGAAGTGAAACTGTCTTATTATAGCGATGGTGAATTTCAGCCTTCATTTGAAGAGTCGATACGCGGAACGAGAGTTTTTTTAGTATGCTCTACTTTTCCTAATGCTGACAACCTGATGGAGCTTTTGCTGATGCTTGATGCAGCTAAACGCGCTTCGGCTCGACACATCACAGCGGTTATGCCTTACTTCGGTTGGGCACGCCAAGATAGAAAAGATAAACCGCGTGTGCCTATAGGGGCTAAATTGGTGGCTAACTTATTGCAAGCCGCAGGTGCTACCCGCATAATGACAATGGACTTGCACGCTGACCAAATACAAGGTTTTTTTGAACGCCCTGTAGACCACCTTTTTGCTTCGAGTATTTTTCTACCTTACCTCGAAAGTCTGAACTTAGACAAACTGTGTATTGCTTCGCCCGATATGGGAGGTTCTAAAAGAGCTTACGCTTACTCTAAATTCTTAAAAAGCGAAGTGGTAATCTGCTACAAGCAAAGAAAACAAGCTAATGTTATTGAAACGATGGAGCTTATAGGCGATGTAGAGGGGAGAAATGTGGTGTTAGTAGATGATATGGTAGATACAGCTGGCACACTGGTGAAAGCAGCGCAACTGATGAAAGAAAGAGGTGCTGTGAGTGTGAGGGCGGTAGCTACACACCCTATCCTTAGCGGGAATGCTTATGAACGGATAGAAAATTCGGCTTTGGAGGAACTGATAGTAACGGATTCTATCCCTCTGAAACAGCCATCGAAAAAGATAAGAGTACTCTCTTGTGCAGAACTTTTTGCTGATGTAATGTATAAAGTGCATCACAATGAGGCGATTAGTTCGAAATTTATTATGTAACTTAATATTTATAAATAAATGCAATCAATTACAATCAAAGGATCTCAAAGAGAAAGCGTGGGCAAAGCAGCAAGCAAAGCCTTACGTAATGCTGGACAGGTACCTTGCGTATTATACGGAGGAGACGATGTTCTGCATTTTTCAGCACCAGAATTAGCATTCGCTGGCATCGTGTACACTCCTAACGTGTATACAGCTACGATTGAAGTAAATGGTAAGAGTTATACTGCCATTCTGCAAGACATTCAGTTTGACCCTGTAACTGACAAAATCATTCACATTGATTTCTATCAACTTAACAAAAACAAAGAAATCACTATAGAAGTGCCAATTCAAATACAAGGTACTTCGCCTGGTGTTATGGCAGGGGGTACTCTACGTGTGGTAAATCGTAAGCTAAAAATTAAAGCTTTACCAGATAATCTTCCTGACTTTATTCCAGTAGATATTTCAGCTCTTGAAATGGGTAACCGTTTGTACATCACTAAGTTGCCTCAAGAAAACTACAAGATTATGCACCCAGATAACACTGTAGTTTGCCAGATAAGAGTATCTCGTGCTGCTATGAAAGCCGCTCAAGATGCTGCTAAAGCTGAAAAAGGTAAGAAAAAATAATCTTATTTTTAGGGTAAATAAAAGAAAAAACCATAACAAATTTGTTATGGTTTTTTTATTGTGGTGTTTGATGCTGCTTAATTTAATGAAGGAAGACAATATCGTGGGCTGCTCTTTCTAAGGCTTCGCGATGGTCGGGGTGGGCGATAGCGATAAGGGCTTTGGCTCGCTCTTGTAGGCTCTTGCTGAAAAGCTCGGCTACCCCATATTCCGTTACGATATATTGTACGTGGGCACGGGTGGTTACCACTCCAGCTCCTTGCTTTAAGAAAGGTACAATCTTGCTTTCTCCTTTATTGGTAACCGATGGAAATGCAATGATAGACTTACCGCCCTCGCTGAGCATTGCTCCTCGCACGAAATCTATTTGACCACCAAAGCCAGAAAAGATAGTTGTACCTATAGAGTCGGCACACACCTGTCCGGTAATATCCACTTCGATAGCAGAGTTTATAGAAATCATTTTAGGGTTTTGCCTAATCACTGAAACTTCATTAGAATACGAGGCTTCTGTCATTTCAACAGAAGGGTTATGGTCGATAAAGTCATACAACTCTTGTGTGCCCATAGCAAAAGAGGCTATGATTTTTCCTTTGTCTATCTTCTTTTCATAGCCATTGATAACCCCTTTTTTCACCAAATCGAGTACCCCTTCAGTCAGTAGCTCGGTGTGGATACCTAAGTTTTTGAGGTGCCCCATTTCTGCCAATGTGGCATTGGGGATATTGCCAATACCCAGCTGTAGGGTGCTACCGTCTTCGATAAGTGGCACTATATGGCGGGCTATTTGGGTTTCGATAGCGTTGGGTTCGGTGAGGTGTAGCGAGAAAATAGGCGCATCGTGCTCTACGAGAAAATCTATTTCATCTACGTGCAAGAGGGCATCACCATAGGTGCGTGGCATCTGCCTATTGACTTTGGCAATTACGTATTTGGCGTTTCGGATAGCAGATTTTGAAGCCTCGACACTTACGCCCATAGAGCAAAAGCCGAATTTATCAGGAGGAGAAACTTGTATGAGAACAACATCTACTTTTATGTGTTTTCTATCAAAAAGCAAAGGCATATCGCTCAAGAAAATAGGGGTATACGAACCGTTACCCGCCTTGATGATATGCCGTACATTGCGCGAAAGGAAGAAGGAATTGACGTAGAAACTATCTTTGTATTTGGGGTCGGCGAAAGGGGCATCACCCTCGATATGGATATGCCCTATGGTAACATTGCGGAGCTCAGGAGCCCGTTTAACGAGGGCATCTACTAATATTTCGGGAACTGCGGCTCCCCCCTGTATATAGACAAAATCGCCACTTTTGACTACCTTTAAAGCCTCTTCAGCCGTTGTAATTTTTGTCATTATATTATCAATTTCAGTTAGCGGCTCAAAGATACTACATAAAAACCAATTGACAAAATGTTTCGTAATATAAATTTTTTTTACTACCTTTGCCGCAAATTAAAAAAAGCGAAATATTATGTATCCACCAGAATTGGTAAAACCTATGATAGAAGAACTGACTTCGGTTGGTTTTGAAGAATTAAAAACGGCAGCAGCTGTAAAACAAGCTATTGAGCAAGAAGGCACTACCTTAGTAGTAGTGAATTCGGTATGCGGTTGTGCTGCCCGCAATGCTCGTCCTGCGGTAATCTACAGTTTGCAAAACGCAAAGAAACCAGACCATCTGACCACTGTATTTGCAGGGGTAGATAGAGAGGCTACTGAGGAAGCGCGCCAATATATGTTGCCTTTTCCGCCATCATCGCCTAGTATTGCCCTTTTCAAAGACGGCGAATTGGTGCATATGTTAGAGCGCCATCACATAGAAGGACGTATGGCTGAAGTGATAGCAGAAAATCTTCAGCAGGCTTATAACGAATATTGTTAATAACTTTTTTCTACATTACACTTTGCTAAGGTATAGCTACTTTGGCAAAGTTTTTTATTTCAATACTTTTATGATGAAAATACTATCTTACCCTCTTAGTGTACTTCATTACTTGCTTTACGGCTTTTTATTGCTTATTTTTCACCCTATACAATGGGTGTGTATTCACTTTATAGGGCGTAAAGCCCACAAAGTAGTCGTCGATTTTCTGACGCTTATGCTTACTAAAATACTGTTAGTAAGTGGTAATTGGGTGCGTTTTTCGATAGAAGCTCCTTTACCTAAGAATGCACCTATCATATTTGTGCCAAATCACCAAAGTTTGTACGATATTCCGCCGCTAATATGGTATTTGCGCCATTATAGTGTGCGTTTTGTAGGCAAAAAGGAGTTAGGAGGAGGTATACCGAGCATTACTATCAACCTGCGCAATAATGGTTCGGTACTGATAGACCGTAGTCGTCCGCAAGATGCTGTACCGCAGTTGGAGGCTTTTGGTAAGGATTTAGCAGCTAAAAAAGAAGCAGGACTTATCTTCCCAGAAGGCACTCGTAGTCGCAATGGTGTACCACGCCCCTTTAAAACGAAAGGTTTGCATACTATTATGGAGCAGATGCCAGAGGGGTATGTAGTGCCTATTACTATTAATAACTCGTGGAAAATATTGCGTTATGGGCATTTTCCTTTGGGTATCTTCAATACGGTGAGTTTTTCTGTACACAAAGCTATCAAGATAGACCCTAACAGGATAGAGGAACAGATAGCAGAGGTGGAAGCTATTGTAAAGGCAGGAATTAAGGAATAATAAGGGAGTGTGTTAAATATTAGTTAAAGTATTTGGCGGTTATGATATTTCTTCTTTACTTTGCATCACAAAGTGCTTCGGTATGCAAGATAACAAATATTTAGACGACCTACACGAGATACGCCAGATGATGCGTAAGTCTACCTTATTTCTTTCGCTCAGCGGTCTTTCGGGGGTGTTAGCAGGGGTGTATGCCCTAATAGGGGCGGCAGTGGTATATAAGTTACTGCAACATCATTACCTCTATTATCCTTATGTGATTATAGAAAGTAAGACTTTTAAAGCTATTATAGCTGTTGCGCTATTAGTACTCGTAGCCTCTGTGCTGACTGCTTATCTGTTTTCGATGCGCAAAGCTAAACGCAATGGCGAAAAATTAATAACCCCTACTGCTAAAAGAGCATTTTATAACTTTGCTTTGCCGCTGCTTACTGGTGGAGCACTGTGTATACTGCTTATCAATAATGGGCACTATGGTTTGCTTGCGCCAATGACGCTTATTTTTTATGGATTGGCGTGTGTGAATGTGAGCAAATACACTTTTGGTGATGTACATTACCTCGGTATTACAGAGATAATATTAGGGCTGTTGGCAGTGCAATTTTCGGGTTATGGTTTGTTGTTCTGGGTTTTAGGTTTTGGCGTTTGCCATATTCTTTACGGTGGCGTAATGCACTTTAAATACGAACGAAAATAATAAATGATGACTGAAATCTTAAAACGCTATATCGATGCTTCTAATGCTTTTCGCAAAGCAGGAGGTTCTCACGAGGGAGCTATCGCATTGTACGATTTGTTGTACGATTTGCAAGCTAAAACCCAGCGCACTAAAGAGGAAGAGCGTATTCTCGCTGATACTTACACCTTATTAGAATACCACCTCTCAGCTTATGAGACTTTCTTACGCATTGCCGACACTACTAATTATAAGGAGAAAAGCAAACTATTAGTTTTGGAAGATAAAGCCAAAACGCATAAAAATACTTTTTGTATCAAGGATGTTCGCAAATTGAAAGCGAAGAAAAAGCCGAAAACTCTTAAAGTTGCTGATTTTGAGAAAGTAAAAGATTTTGAATCGGAATGCGAATATATACTCTCAACGAAAAAAGTAGTGATTTTCAACAAAGAGGTAGAAGGAGAGGATTTTTCATTCTTTATAAATAAAGAAACATCCTTAGAAAGCTGCTTGGATAGTATAAATAAATATTTAGAATGGCTTTCGGATGCTAAAGCGATACTCATTAACTACTACAATGAGCATTGTGCTGAATATACACCTCAAGCTGATGACAATTGGTACAACACTTTGGAGGTATATAGCGGTAGTATATGGGTAGGTGGTAAAGAGATTTCGGTACATATCTCGGCAGGAGATATTTTTACCTCTGACCATTTGTTAGAAATAGATTTTAACGATAAAGAAATCACTGATATAGGTTGGGAAGGATAGAAATGAAGACTTTTTTAGCACATATCAATAAGGCTTTTGACCACCGCATTCGCTTAGCAATAATGTCGGTGTTGATGGTGAATGATAGTGCCGACTTTAATACCCTAAAGGAACTCTTAGGGGTAACTGACGGCAATCTGGCAAGCCATACCCGTGCCTTAGAAGCTGAAGAGTATATCGTTATAGAAAAATCGTTTGTAGGACGGAAAACAAATACTTCATATAAGGCTACTAAAAAAGGACGAGAAGCGTTTCAAGAGCATTTAAATGCATTGGAGAAATTAGCAAACTTGTCGATTAGCCGATGAGTAGATTTGTTAGTTAGCAAATAAGAAGGGAGTTCCCTTTTCTTTTTTAGCTATATACTTTGAATTTCAAAGTGCTTTTATTAGTTATTAATTGTAAATTATTATATTATGTATTCACAAAAATCATCAACATCTAATCTATTTCAGTCAAACACATTTCGTTTGATGCTTATTGGGGCACTTACTTTAATATTGCTCATTCCTTTGCTATTGGTACAGAACCTCATTGAGGAACGCAAAGATAGGCAGCAGTCGGTTATAGACGAAATCGACAGTAAATGGGGACGAGAAGTCTTCTTTTACGGGCCTATCCTCAAAATTCCTTATAAGGTTTATACTAATAAAGAAAAAAACGCATACGAGACTCAGTATGCTTATTTCTTTCCAGAGGAGCTTAAGAATACTTCGAATGTAAAAACAGAGGTAAAAAAGCGTAATAATTATGAATCGGTAGTGTTTAATGCTACAATGGACTTTAATGGTAGCTATATAACTCCTGATTTCTCGCAAAAAGGGATTGCTAATGACGATATAGAGTGGGGGAGAGCTACTATTCTTATTCGCACTACTAATCTTGCGAGTATTAAGAACAGTGTGGCTATTAAGATAGGCGGTAAAAGCTATAATTTTGAGCCAATCTATGAGCAATCTGCTGATAGTGCTAACTATTATGACGGCAATAGTAGCACATCTATAGAGGTAGCATCGCTTGAGACAGGTTTTATTAATTATCAGGAATTTCTAGCAGACCCTTCTTTTCAACTGTCAGTACAGTATGACGGTAGTAGGAAAATAGCGATAGTACCTATCGGTAAGACTACAGAAAGTACACTGACCTCTAATTGGGCTAATCCTAGTTTTATGGGTAACTTTTTGCCTTACGAAAAACAGATTAATACCAGTGGGTTTAACGCATCGTGGCGTGTGCTACACATTAACCGTCCGTTTTCTCAACAGTCGTTTGGGGCATTGCCTAATATCTCGCAATACACTTATGATGTAGATTTTATTATCCCTGTAGATGAATATCAACAGAATGAGCGTGCTGCCAAGTATGGTTTTTTGGTTATAGGGCTTACTTTCTTAATATTCTTCCTTATCCAAAGTATTAGCAAGATAAAAATACATATATTCCAATATACAATGATAGGTTTAGCTCTTGTATTGTTTTACACCTTGCTTATTTCTATCACAGAGCATAGTAGTTTTTCATTTGCTTATTTTATAGCTTCACTGATGACAGTAGGGCTTATCAGTCTATATGCTATTTCAATACTGAAAAACAAGAAGTTCCCTGCTTTTATCTTCGCTGCTTTGGCTGCTCTATATGGTTTTATATATGTAATTATTCAGCTTGAGAACTATGCTCTTTTAGTAGGAAGTATTGGACTGTTTGCTATATTGGCAGTAGTGATGTACGTTTCGCGTAAGGTAGAATGGTCGGCTACTGAAGTGGAAAGGGTAGAAGAGCCTAAAGATGAAAATAGATAGTAAAAAAGTTTTTACTTTCCGTTTTTTTTATTACTTTTGCTTTTCTAAACACTAATTAAGAAAAAAATGTCAGAAAAAAAAGAACTATCTTTTGATGTATTGATAGAAATTCCTAAAGGGAGTCGTAACAAGTATGAGTATGATTTTATTTTGCGCAAGGTGCGTTACGATCGTATGATTTTCTCTTCGATGATGTATCCTGCTGATTATGGATTTGTACCAGAATCATTAGCGTTAGATTCAGACCCTTTAGATGTGTTGGTATTGGTTACTGAACCTACTTTCCCAGGTTGCGTGATGGAAGTAAAACCTATAGGGGTTTTCCATATGGCTGATGAAAAAGGGCCTGATGAAAAAGTGATTTGTGTACCAGTATCAGACCCTATTTGGAATAAAATGAATGACCTGAGCGACCTAAACCCACACCTTATCAAAGAAATTGAACACTTCTTTAGCGTATATAAGGACTTAGAGAAGAAAAAAGTAGCTATTAATGGTTGGGGCAATGTAGAGGAAGCGGTGAGAATATACCACGAATGCAAAGAGCGTTATATAGGTAGCCGTAAGAATTTTTCAATCAATTAATGAACAAAATTTGCCAATGAGTCAATTAGTTATAAGCTTAATTGATTCATTGGCATTTTTATTAACTTACTAATGATACTTGACCAATGGCTTTATTTAAAAAAGACCCTTTCGGACATACCCTTTTTATCAAACGTTGGCTTATCCGCGTATTTGGACTTATCACGCACAGTCGTTATGACGGGTTTAATCAGTTGAAGATTGAGGGTTCGGATATTATACGCTCCTTGCCACCTCAGAATGTGTTGTTTATCTCTAACCACCAAACGTATTTTGCTGATGTTACGGCTATGTATCACGTGTTTAATGCTAGCCTAAAAGGTCGTAAAGACACCTTAGATAATGTGGGTTATCTTTGGAACCCTAAACTGAATATTTACTACGTAGCTGCTTCAGAGACGATGAAATCAGGTATATTACCTAAAATATTAGGTTATGCAGGGGCTATACCTGTGAATAGAACGTGGCGCGAAAAGGGTAAGGAAATACACCGAGAGGTGCGCCAAAGTGATGTAGAAAATATAGGTGTTGCGCTTGCTGATGGTTGGGTAATTACCTTCCCGCAGGGCACTACCTCACCTTGGAAGCCTATTCGAAAAGGGACGGCTCACCTTATCAAGCAATATAAACCGATAGTGGTGCCTATAGTGATAGACGGTTTTAGGCGCTCGTTTGATAAGAAGGGTATCAATATTAAAAAGAAAGGGGTTCAACAATCGATGATTATTAAACCCCCTTTGCAGATAGATTATGAGAATGATACTGTAGAACAAATTGTTGCCCAAATAGAAATGGCTATTGAGCAGCACGAATCGTTCTTAAAAGTAAGAAAATTAGAATCTGATAATGCGCTTCAGGTAGAAAGTAAGCAGTAACCCCATAAAGGCTAACCCTGCCCCCATTAGTGAAGGATAGTTAGTACTGAGTCCATAGAGCAAAGGCAATCCACCTACATAGGCTCCGATAGAGTTAGCAGTATTAAAGCCTGCCTGCATAAAAGCAGCTCCCATCATCTCCGACTGCGGTGCACAACGGAAAATAAGCATATTAAGGGGTGAACCTAATGACATTGACATAGCACCACATACAAACGTTAGTACCCACGCTATAGGTTGAATGTGAGAGAAAAAGAAGACTAACAGCAATACACTGATAAGTGATAGCGAGATACAAATAGTAGCTTTAATAGGTGATAAACGGTCTGTAAGCCATCCTCCTAAGAGGTTGCCTACTACCATTCCAGCTCCTGATACTATCATTACAGCCGATTTCATATTGGGGTTTATATGAGCTGTTTCTAACATCAAAGGCTGTATATAGCTAAACCATGCAAAAAGTCCGCCGCAACCTAAAGCGGTGATAGCCAACACTAATAAAGATCTCGGATTGAAGAATAAACGCACTTCGCGCTTCACACCGAGGTCTCTTTTATTTTCTACATTAGGCAAGAAAAAGAATATGGATAGCATGGTTAGTAACCCTAATGCCGACACGCAGCCCATTGCAATACGCCAACCTACTAAGGCACCTACGTAGGTGAGAAGAGGTATCATTACCAAATTAGCAACGGTAAGCCCTGCAAACATAATTGAGATAGCAAAGGCTTCTTTGCCTTTAGGAGCTAACTGTTTAGCTACAATGGCACCTACTCCAAAGAAAGCACCGTGAGGCAATCCTGAAAAGAAACGAGCTAATAATAGGGTCGTGTAATCTGGCGAAAAAGCAGAAAGTCCATTGAAGAGAGTGAAGAGTGCCATGAAAAACAAAAGTATCTTCTTGGGGTTGTACGAGGCTGCTAATGCGATCAGGGTAGGAGCTCCTACTACTACACCTATAGCATAAGCTGAAATAAACCTACCAGTAATAGCATCGGTTAATCCCATATCTTCACCTATAACACGCAATAGACCCATTATTAGGAACTCTGTAGCCCCTAATGCTAAGCCTCCTATAGCCAGAGGCCAAAGTTTTTTTATCATAGTTTTTATTTTTAAGGGCGCAAAGGTATGAAAAATTATTGATGATGATAAGGTTCATTCCTCAAAATTGTAAAAGCACGATAAAGTTGCTCTACAAAAAAGAGTCTTATCATCTGGTGAGAAAAGGTGAGTTTAGATAGTGATAGCTTGCTGTTAGACCGCTGATATACTGCTTGTGAAAAACCATAAGGACCACCAATAACAAAGGTTAGCTGCTTAATACCAGTGTTCATTTTCTTTTGAAGTTCATCAGCAAAAGCAATAGAAGTATATTCTTTACCTCGTTCATCTAAAAGGATAAGGTGATGAGAGGGTTCTACATAGCTGAGTATAAGCTCGCCTTCTTTTATCTTTTGCTGTTCTTCAGATAGCGATTTGCTATTCTTAATGTCAGGTAGTAATTGCAGCTCAAAGTTGATATAATATGAAAGCCTTTTTTCATAAGTACTAATAAGTTGTTGTAGAGCTGGGTTATCAGTCTTTCCTACAGCGATAAGTTTTATATTCACAGGAAGAATTTTATGAATTTTGAATTATGAAGTAATAAAAACTTTGTCAGAGTCCTAGAACTCTGACAAAGTCTATTAATTATTAATTATTAAAAGAAAAGTCTTTCTTTTTCTCCTTTATCATTCAGTATTTCTAATGAATTACGATCGCGTGCCGAAAGTCCTGCCATTATGCTTTTCAGTTCATCTACATCTTTAATAGCTTTACCGTTGATAGATAGTAATACTTTTCCAACGATATTGATATTATTATATTCGTAGAATTGTCCAGCCCCAGTTACTTTTACACCTGCTTTAGTTTTAAATCGTTTGTGGTCAGCCTCTGATAGATTTTTTACCTCTAAGCCTAACGACTGTATGATATAAGTATTGTTTTTCTTCAAGGTGATATCAGCAGTTTTCTCTTTACCATCGCGTATGTAGGTAGCTTTTAGTACATCACCAGGACGTTTAGAAGCTATATAACCGCTGAGGTCAGAATATGTGTGTATTTTCACATTGTCAAGCTGTTTAATGATGTCGCCCTTCTTAAGTCCAGCAGCACCAGCTCCAGAATCTTCTTCTACACTAGCCACGTAGAAACCTTCCGTTTCTTTCACATTAAGAGTTTTAGCCACTTCAGAGTCTAATCCTTGTCCACGTACACCCATTACTCCGCGTTGTACATTGCCGTATTCAATTAGGTCTTCTACTACTTTTTTAGCGATATTGCTTGGTACAGCAAAAGAGTAACCCATATACACGCCTGTAGTAGATGAGATAGCAGTATTAATACCTATAAGGTCGCCGTTTAGGTTTACTAAAGCACCACCGCTATTACCCATATTCACAGCAGCATCGGTTTGGATAAATGATTCTATCTTATCACTACCGCGCTCACTAATATTGCGTGCTTTAGCACTGATAATACCAGCTGTTACAGTCGAGTTAAGATTAAAAGGGTTACCCACTGCCAATACCCATTCACCTAATTGAGTGTTGTCAGAGTTAGCAAAGGTAAGAAAAGGCAACTTCTCTTCAGCTTCTATTTTTAGTAGAGCTATATCGGTTGAGGTATCTGTACCTATCAGTTTAGCAGGGTAAGTTTTGTTGTTGTTTAGGGTTACTTCTAGCGTAGTAGCATTAGCGATTACGTGGTTGTTAGTCACTATATAGCCATCAGGGGTAATAATCACGCCAGAACCAGTACCTACTTGAGTCTGATCGCCTCCGCCGTTACCATAGAAAAGGTCAAAAATAGAGGTAATCCCTTGCGATTTCACAGTGTTTTTTACGTGCACCACACTATTCACTGTTTTATTAGCTGCTTCTATAAAGCTATCTTCTTTTAGCTCAAACTTCCCGTTAGCAGCGTTGTAATTAGTTTGCACCACAGCTGGGCGCGATAGCAGTTCAAGGGCTTCTTGTTTAGCATCGTGTTTGTCTATAAATAATTTGTAACCTCCTAAAGTTATAGCACCACCCAAAATAGCAGTAGCTACCATACTTGCATAATTCTTTATCATATTCTTTTGTTTTAGTATTTTGTTATTTCATACTACCGTTAGGCAACAATTGTGCCAAATTCATAATTAACTATTCAGAATTGATAATTAAAAAAAGCTGTTTGGTGAAAAACCAAACAGCTTTTTTCTACAAATATGTCCTTTAAAGCAAATTACAATTTAGGAGCACCAGCAAGAACGTCAGCACTTGCACCTTCAGCAAATTTCTTATCGTTGAAGTTTTGTACGAATGACTCAGCTAATTCTTTTAGTTTAGCACTAAATTGAGCTTTGTCATCCCAAGTGTTTTCTGAGTTCAAGATGCTTTGGTCAGAAACACCTTCGCAAGATTGAGGTACTTTGAAGCCGAAGATAGGAAGATCTTTGTACTCAACGTTGTTAAGTTTGCCTGTAAGAGCCGCAGTGATAAGCGCGCGGGTATCTTTTAGGCTGCATCTCTTCATTTTTCCGTTGTATCCAGTGTTTACTAACCATACGTTTACGCCAGTTTCTTTAATTTTTTCAGCCAAACGTTTTCCGTATTCAGCTGGGTGAAGTGGCATAAAGGCAGCGCCAAAGCAAGCAGAGAATGTTTTTTGTGGAGTAGTAATTCCTACTTCAGTACCTGCTACTTTTGAAGTATAACCAGATACGAATTGGTAAGCCGCTTGCTCAGGAGTTAATTTAGAGATTGGAGGCAATACACCATAAGCATCAAAAGTAAGGAAGAAAATGTTTTTAGGATTGTGTCCTATAGATCCTGGTTGGATATTAGCGATGTGGTAAATAGGATAAGAAACACGAGTGTTTTCGGTGATATCAGTACGAGCGAAGTCTACTACACCTTTATCATCCATAATTACGTTTTCAAGGATAGCTCCTTTTTTAATAGCTGCAAAGATTTCTGGTTCTTTTTCAGCGGTTAGGTCTACTACTTTAGCATAGCAACCTCCTTCAAAGTTGAATACAGTATTTTCTGGAGTCCAACCGTGTTCGTCATCACCGATTAAGTGGCGGTTAGGGTCAGCAGAAAGAGTAGTTTTACCAGTACCAGAAAGACCAAAGAAGATAGCTGTATCGCCGTCTTTACCTACGTTAGCAGAACAGTGCATTGGCATAGTGTTGCGGAACACTGGCAATTCAAAGTTCATAGCAGAGAAAATACCTTTTTTAATTTCTCCGGTATAACCTGTACCACCTATTAGGGCGATTTTTTTAGTAAAGTTAAGGATAGCGAAGTTTGCTTGGCGTGTACCATCTACTGCAGGGTCAGCTTCAAAACCAGGAGCATTAACTACTAACCAATCTTCTTTGAAAGAAGCAAGTTCGCTATCTTCTATACGTAAGAACATATTTAAAGCGAAAAGGTTGCTCCAAGGAAGTTCAGTAATAGTACGAATATTAGTACGATATTTAGGGTCAGCACATACATACCCATCGTGTACATAGATTTCTTTGTTTGAAAGATAAGCTACTACTTTTTCGTATAGTTTATCAAATTTCTCAGGATCAAAAGGAATGTTAATATTTCCCCACCATACGCGATCTTTAGTAATGTCATCTTTTACGATGAAACGGTCTTTAGGAGAACGACCAGTAAATTTACCAGTGTTGATAGCAATAGCTCCTGAAGAAGCCTCAACTCCTAATTTTTTGTCTAAAGTTTCTTGGTGTAGTTCGTCTGCTGAAAGTTGGTAACGAACGGTAGCGTTTTTGATGCCGTATTTATCTACAGCAAGTTTTTTTGAATTACTCATAATGTCTTATATTTAGAAATTTGTAATTTACAAAACTTATAATTTTCAGTCTTCCCTTAAAGGGTCTTTCCTCTGAAAAGCGGTGCAAATGTACGCATTATTTTTCTAACAAAAAAATATTTTTAACATTTTTTTAGGGGGTATATATGTAAAACCATAGGTCAGGGTCTTTTACACTTGTCACCCCAGTATAATTATCATTATATACCGTTACTTTATAAGGGCCAGCCTTGGCTAAACTTAAGAATAATCGCTCTGCTTCTCGGTAGTAATAAAGACTATTTTTGTAAACTGGGTCTCCCTCATTAGGCATATCTTTTATCAGTATTTCTACCTGCCGTTCATTGTTGTTATTCGCTAATCCCACAAAGTCCATTTCGTAGTATACACTGCTCGTATTATTGAGGTTGTTTTTTTCTGCCACATAACCCTGTATGCCTGCTGTTTGTGCTTGGTCATTACCCATTACATTTGCTAATCTAATGTAGTTTAACAGAGTATAACTTTTATCTCTCGACCGTTCTACAGCTCTTTTAGCTCTATTAAACATATTGATTGCTTTGTCAGAAGCATTATCGTTGTCAAAAGTTATGTACGAAGCGTTACTGCTTAGCGTGATAGCCGAGGTTACAAAATTACTGCTAATACTGCCATCAGCAGTCACTAAGGCTGTTTTGTCATCATTGAAATGAAATTCATCAAAAGTTACCCCATTTATCTTCACAGGTTCGTAAAATTTGATACCTTTTTCAGTGATTATAAAAGGTGATTGTACGTACTTTTGGTTATTGTCGTATATAAAAGTAAGCTGTCGGTAGCTGGGGAAGAGTTTAAGGGTTACCTCAGTACCTCCTACATTTATGGGTGAAAGCCCTTTGTACTGTAGAGCATTGCTATTTTCGCGTATTTTGTTCAAAAAGGTTTCTCTATCTCCAGTAAATTTCTTCAAAGTCATAATATTATTAGAGGTACGACCACGCAAGGTGAAAGTATCGTTTTCGTACTTCAGAATAATGAAGTCAGTTTCACCTCCTCTCGCATTAGGGAAAGTGGGTGATACAAACCTAAAATGATGTAGTACACTGTTGAAAGTGTCAAAGCTAAGGGTTGGTCCTTCTGTGATGTCATAGGTGAAGAAAGAGGTCTCTTCAGCATTGGTATAACTTACCTCTGATGAGGCGGTTACCTCACCATTTTTCAGTTTTATCAAAAAGTTATAACCTCCTATGCTTCTATGAAATTTAGGAAAGTCTTTGTCGGTAGCAAAAACCTCTGGCTGATAGGGGTATACCCAATATCCTACGCGGTATTGTTCAGGGTAGTAAGTCAGCACCCAATAGCCGTCGTTCTCTAAAGTATTTTTATAGCTATTGAGTGAATTTACAGTACGTTCTGAGGCTTTTTTTGTAAAAGTCTCCTCCTCCTTATAATTACAACTTATAAAGGCGAGAAATGATAATGATAAGAATATATATTTTTTCATTGTTGTATTAACGGGTTAATCGGGTGAAATCTTTTCGTTGTACAGGTACGCCATCAAAGGTTTTACCAGCTACGTATGGATATCGACTGCGTATTTCAGCACGCAGTTCATCAAGATTGATATTCCATTCTTCTTGTAGGTATTTCTTCATTATGGCTATTTTTTGTTCTATTTTTTGTTTACCGGTATAGGTTTCAGTAGGTCTGATTTTTCTGTCTGCCTCTTTTAGTACCTCTTCCCATACGCTAGTTGATTCATAGGGGGTATAGTATTCTGTTAGGGTATTGCCATAGTTGCTAAATTTAGCTTTCCAAGCAGTGTATAGTGCATCATCAAAACCATCACCATCAGCGTCTAAAGTACGGTTAGTAGTAGCACAACCGCAGTCTAAAGAGGCGTTGTAATACACTATATAGCGGGCTAATAGCTCTACGAAATCCTCATCGTGGTCAAAACTCGAGTAGGCAGTTATAAAACCTGCTTTTAGGTAGTTTTTAGTGCTTAAGTTCCACTCGTTTACCCAGCGGTCGTTCTTGTAGTCACTTGCTGATATTTTCTCATAATCAGTAGTGTATAACTTTGCCTGATGCCAAGTGTGAGCATTTTCGTGGTAAAGAGTAGCCAAAATATTATCATTCAGCCAATAAATGTTGTTAGCCTCTAAGTGGTTTATATCGGTTAGGTGTATTTTTATACCTGCTGCAGCTAATCCCACCAATTTGGTACCAGTAGGGTTGAAAGTGGGTTCACCTATCAGTATAAGAGTGTTAAACGAATGCTCTTTCATAAAGGGTTTAGAGGTCAGTTTCACGTATGGTTCTATAAATAGATAGTTAAATACGTTAGCAAACTCTATCGCCTTGTTGTATTTAGTAGGGGTATAGGTATAAATCCTACTGATTTCTCGTTCCAAAAAGCGGTATAATATCTGTATATTGTACGGTTTGGCAAAAGTCTCATCTAAATACTTGTCCAAATCGTTTTGGGGGTTCAAGCTCTGGCTTTCTTCTCCATTGTGAATGATAACACTCTCATCTGCGAGCTTATCGTCATTATCACAGCCTAAAAATGATAAGGCTAAAAGGGTGTATAGTATTTTTTTCATAGTTTATATTTTATTTTATCTTGGGTTTTCTTGCATACCTTTACCTATTACGGCATCAGGTAGCTGAATAGCTCTGCGCAAATCGTTTGCAGGTAATATCGCTTTCACAGTAGCATCGTTTCGGTTTGAGTTATCGCTCTGGTAGCGTGCTACTTCTATATTGTAGCGGCGTACGTCTTGCCAGCGCAAACCTTCACCTAAGGTTAGTACACGGCGGCACTGCAGTACATAGTGCAATAGGGGTTCTTGTACCCCATCGCTACTAATAGTGAATGACGGATTGAGGTGCTTCTTTTGGGTAGCACCATTTACAGTACTTTCTGAGTAGGCAATACCGTTATAAAAGTCTATAATTTCGTCTTTTGTTAAAGTATTGCTACTCGTATAGCCATTGATAGTGGTTTGTTGAATAAATTTGGAGGTAAACATATTCAGGTCGGTTACAGCATTGTCATACTGACCTAAGAGTATTTTTGCCTCAGCTCTTACCAATAAAGTTTCGTCTGTAGTAAAAGGTATCATTATCGTACGAGTACTACCATCTTTGAAATTAGGGAATTTACCATAAACTACCGCATCACGTCTGTTGTCAAACACATCAAAAGGAGTAAACCAGTAAAATTCATAACCATAGTTAGCTTTACCCGAATTGCCTTGTTTATCCCAAGGGTTAGCCGTAGCCAAGGTTTCTCCCGCTATACGGTGGTTGTGAATAAATCGGCTGGCATAAGAAGTTACAAAGTAGCTAGATGAAATTACAGAGATAACCGGTTGTAGCATTAGGTTAGCAGTTTCATCTTCTCGAGAGTAATAGATGGCAAACTTCTCTATATCAGTACCGCCTGTTTTAGTAGCATCTCTAAAGTCTTTCCAATTGCGTAGCATATTCTTAGTAGTAGTGTTATTAGTAGTAAGCACTACATTAGCAGCGTCTAAAGCTTTTTGCCATTGTTGGTAATACAGATAGAAACGTGCTGCAAAAGCGTAGGCAGCTTTCTTGTTGAAGTGATATTTAGGCATCTCATAGTTGCTATCATTTATTAACGGCAGACCTGCTGTTAGGTCAGCATCTATTTGTGCGTATACTTGCGCTACAGTACCTCGGCTATATCTACCGTCTAATTCGGTTTCAGAAGCTAACATATAAGGGATACCTAAATCACTCGCGCTGGTAGTAGGGTTATAAGGTTTGCAGAAAAGATTTACTAACGAAAAGTGCGCATAAGCTCTTGCTACTAAAGCTTCTCCTTTGCTAGCATTGGTAGATTCTGGGTTACCCATTTTTTCAATAGCTTCCAAAGCTGTGTTAGCGTGATTAATAGCCTCGTAGTGGCTCGTCCATATATTCTGAAGTCCATCAGCATTCGAATATTCTCTTATTCGTTCCCAGTAAGAAGCTTCCTGACTGAAGAAGTTAGAAGATGATATTATAGTACCTATATCAGCTATATTGTCTGATGATAGTTCGCTTACTACTGCTGTACTAGCTGTAGGGTAAGCATTAGTAACTACTCTTCTTACTTTTTCAGGGGTATCAATCCGTACCTGATTATCTGGTAGTTCATCAAGCAATGAGTTACAAGCAGTAAGGCTTAGGGCAGTAATACCTATTAATATATATATCTTTTTCATTTCTTTTGTATTTAAAAAATTAGAGACCTACACGTAAGGTGAAAATAAGTCGTTTAGCAGCAATAGGCGAATAGCCGTTAGCTAAATAGTCTGGGTCATCACCATTTAGTTTTTTATCAGCGTAAAGCAGTGCAAGGTTAGTGCCTTGTAGTTTTACACTGAGTTGGCGCAATTTATTTCTCTTTAGAAAATCTCTGCCAAAGGTATAGCCTATAGAGATTTCTTTCAGGCGTATATTATCACCTTTAGCTACGCGTACGTTAGAGTAATCGTAAGTGTTGTAAGCTTGTATGATGTTGTTATATCCTCCGTAAAGGTCGTACATATAGGTAGTGTAGAGTACCGGTATATTGGTGCGCTGTTCATCACCAGGGTATTGCCAACGGTTGTTGAGTTCGCGAGGAGCTACCCAAAAGTCGTTATAAGAATTGGTTAGCTTGCGCAAGCGTACCACATTGCCATAAGAATAGGTAAATACCACTCCTAACGATAAGCCCTTATAGCTGAAAGAGTTACTGAAACTTCCTTTGTCAGTAGGAATAAGGGTGCCTGAGTACTCTAAGAAATCTACATTCCGACTGTCAAAGCGGATACCGCTCACAGTGCTGTTGCCATCACTATCTAAGAAAGTAGGTAAACCCTTATCGTTCAAACCATTAAAAGGTACTGAGAAGATAGAGCGCAGTGGGTAACCTTCTTTAGCAAATCCCGCTACTGATTTAGAACTGCTCGAATAGCCTATCATATTACGTACCGTAGGGTTAGTAAGCAGTTTCGTAATTTCGTTTTTAGAGCGTGAGTAGATGAAAGAGGTTTTCCAACTGAAGTCTTTACTCTTGATGTTAGTAGTCTCTAATCCTAATTCTACCCCGTGAATACGTAGCTCTGCCATATTTCCTTTTTTAGTGATAGTACCTCCCACCCCTTGGGTTACGATGTTGCCTATTAGGTCGTAACTTCTACGGTTAAACCATTCTGCTGATACATTGATGCGGTTGTTAAACAAACCAAACTGGGTACCTAAGTTTAGCTCTTGGTTTTTTTCGTAGGTAAGATCGTGATTAGCATTATCAACTATCTTTAGCCCAATTTCACGTTTAGGCGAGTTGCGCCAAGGTGTATTGGTATAGATTTGCGAAAGAGAGTTGCTAACTGATGGCGAAATAGCGGTGATACCAAATGAGGCTTTGAATGAAAGGTGCGAAAGAGGTTTTAGACGAGGGAAGAACTTTTCGTTGCTTACACTCCAATTTACTCCTACGTTCCAGGTAGGCATCCAGCGTATATAGCGCGATTCGGCAAATTTGTTAGAAGCATCATAGCGTAGTGTGCCATTTATAGTATAACGATTGCCAAAGGTATAACTACCATTAGTAAAAAATGCTTGGTTGTTATTTATAGTATTGTAAATGCTGTAGTAAGTGCTGTTTTCTTCTTGTAGTTTTTTGAAAAAAAGATAGGTGTAATAACTATAGTTGCCCGAGCCAAATAGCACACCATAATTATGATTTTTATCATCAGTGTTTTTATAGTTATCCATTTCTACCCCTGCAAATAGCGATACGTTGTGAAGACCTCCTTTGAAGCTATCGTTATAGCGCAAAGTAGCGCGGAAGCTATTGCCTATAGTAGTACGGTCTCTTCGCTCGCGTATCCCACCTTCAGGTAGTACGATACTTGGTAAGTCATAAGGGTCATTAGGGTCGTCATATAATCTAGGATTATAGGTGCGTACTAATGAGTTAGGCATTGCTCTGTATGACTGTATGTAGTTCGAATTTTCTTTAAACTCAGTGTTTTGCTGGTTGATGTAGTATCTGATAGCCCCCATCATAGTAGCCTCTACTTTTTTAGTGATTCTATAGGTCAACTCTGCTTGTAGTCTAAGATTAGCAATGTTGATGTTTTTATAGGCATTATCTATTTCATTGAAGATATTATAAGGAGCAAAGTCATTTACGTAGTATTCTTTAGGGTCCATACTGCGCGAGTGCGTTACAGCATAGTCGTATATATCTTGCTTAGGGGTCGTTTCTTTTCTGTAGGAAAGGTCAGAAATTACATTCAACTTAAACTTAGATGATAAGTTATAGTTAGCGTTTAAGTTGCCCGAATATTGGCTTAGTTGGTCTCCTTTTGTCCATCCTGGGTCAAAAAGCCCACTTAAGGAAGCGTAGTAAGATGATTTTTCAGTACCTGACGAGAAAGAAAGCGTATGGTTCTGCATTATGCTCGTTTGGAATAGCTCATTAAACCAGTTGGTATTGCGGCGTTCAGCAGCTTGCAAGTAAGCGGTGCGTCCTGCTTCAGTATTGGGTACTACCGAGTTTCCATTGCGGTCTAATACATAAAACAAATCGTACATTCGCCCTATAATTCCCTTGTTTTTGCTCGTAGATTGAACTTCTGATTTAAAGTGCCCTCCTCTTATAAGTTCTTGTATTACCGACATTTGGTCTTGCGAGTTCATTATATTATACTCACCATATGTAGGTATAAACCTAAAAGTTGATTCATTGGTATAGGTGATACTACTGCCGCCCGTACTACCGCGTTTAGTGGTGATAGCTACTACCCCGCCTATAGCGCGTTGCCCATAGATAGCCGTAGCCGAAGCATCTTTTAGTACCTTAAAGCTCTCTATACTTTCAGCGGTAAGCCCTGGTATAGCGGCAGCTATAAGCATTTTAGCATCGTCCGATACTAAGTCTTCAGGTTTTAGGTCTACAGTACCTTGTAGTACCACCCCATTTAGCACCCATAGCGGTTTAGTAGAACCCGATATAGAGGTAGCTCCCCGAGTGTTAGTATTCATAGGCGTCTGAGCCGTGGTTGTAGTTTGCGTAGTGGTTTTAGTAACCGTCTGAGTACCATTAGCTACTGACGACAGTGTTTTTTTAGGTTGCTGGGCAAAGGCTTGTCCTACAGTAGCTAACCACCCGAAAAAAAGCAGTTTGCTTAGTTTTAGTGTATTCATTATTTTAGTTTTAATTTTTATAGTTGTTTTCTTTTAGAAAATAGGTCGCAAATATACGTCATAAAACGTAATAATGCAAATTTTTTTTCTAATTTGTATTCCACGCCCATTCCACCATCTTGTTTAATGAAAAACAGAAAAATTTTCTCTTTAGCTTTTCCCTATACAAACGATATAGGAACGATACAGGAAGAGCGAAGGCTTAGCGAACAATTACCGAAGGATAAACAACTGATAATAGTCTGTTAAATGGGAAAATGTACTATTTTAACGCCCGATAATAAATAAAGTAGGTCGTTTTTGTAGGTCTACAGAAGTGTGCTTCCATTGGCGAATAGGCAGTGTTCTGATACTTTCAGTAGGTAGTGTCAGGTCGGTAGCTATACACAAAAGGGTGTCAGCTTGCAGCGTCTCAATAAGGTCAGAGAGCAACTGCTGATTGCGGTAAGGCGTTTCTATAAAAAGCTGTGATTGCCCTTCTTGTACTTTTCGTTCCAATATTTTCAAGGTTTTGCGGCGTACTTGTTTGTCTATAGGTAGGTAACCGTTAAAAGCAAAGTTTTGTCCATTAAGGCCGCTCGACATCATTGCTAATAACAGAGACGAAGGACCTACTAATGGTATAACTCTAAGTGCCTTCTGATGGGCAACTCGCACTATTTCAGCACCTGGGTCAGCTACACCAGGGCAGCCTGCCTCAGAGATGATGCCAATAGAGTGTCCTTGCAGACAAGGAGCGAGATAAGCCGCGTAATCAGGGGTAGATTGGTGCTTGTCAATAACGCTTATCTGTAGTTCACTTTGTGGTTTGTCAGGAGCTATAAGCTTGATAAACTTGCGTGCTGACTTTTCGTTTTCAACTACAAAGTAAGTAAGGTCTTGCACCGCTTGGGCTACTTGTGGTGAAAGCACAGTCAGCGCACTTTCACCTAATAAATTGGGGATTAAATATATACTTGCCATTATTTTTTAGCTATAAATTGGCGCAAAGATAAGAAATAATGCCTTATTATTCGTTTTTTTGTGCTATTTTTGTGCCCTAAAAGATGATTAAGAACAAATGAACGGACTTTATACAAGCGATACAATAGTGGCACTCGCTACCGCTACAGGAGCAGGTGCTATAGGGGTGATACGCCTTTCAGGTAAGGAAGCGATTGCTATAGCCGACACTATTTTCAAGGCACACCACGCTAAACCGTTAGCAGAGGTCGCAACTCATACGGTACATTTGGGAGTGATAGAAGCAGAGGGTCAGCAGATAGATGAGTGTTTGGCTACCGTCTTCAAAGGGCAGCGTTCTTATACAGGCGAGCCAGTGGTAGAGTTTTCTTGTCACGGTAGTAGCTACATTATCGCTCAAGTAATGAAGAGCTGCTTAGCAAAAGGAGCGCGTTTGGCTGAGGCGGGCGAGTTTACTAAAAGGGCTTTCCTCAATGGAAAAATGGCTCTCAGTCAAGCCGAAGCAGTAGCAGACCTAATAGCTTCTGACTCTGAGGCTTCGCATAGGGTAGCACTACAGCAGATGCGAGGAGGTTTTGCTTCTGAAATAGAAACTCTTCGGGGTGAGTTGCTCAACTTTGCTTCGCTTATAGAACTCGAATTAGATTTTGCAGAAGAAGATGTTGCTTTTGCTGATAGAGATAGTTTCAAGGCGCTTCTCAGCCATATCAAGCAGACGATTACGCAGTTAGTAGCTTCTTTTTCAGTAGGCAATGTACTCAAAAATGGTATGCCGGTAGCTATTGTGGGTAAGCCAAATGCCGGAAAATCTACTTTGCTAAATGCATTGTTGAATGAAGAGCGTGCCATAGTGTCAGATATAGCAGGCACAACGCGCGATACCATAGAAGAGGTACTGCATATAGGCGGCATTGCTTTTCGCTTTATAGATACAGCAGGTATCCGAGAGACGCACGATGCTATCGAAGCTATAGGAGTACAACGAGCTAAGGAAAAGATAGCCAAGGCACAAATAGTCATTTTCCTTTATAATCAGCACGATGACACAGTAGCCGATGTAGTAGCATTTGTAAAAGAGCACTACCGCGAAGGAGTGTTTTTTGTATTGGTACACAATAAAATAGACTTATATACTGAAGGGGTAGATACTTTTGATGAGCAGGTGCGTCACGCTTTAGTAGGCTATAATATAACATTGCTAACCCTCTCAGCTAAAGAGCGTGTATATTTAGAAGAGTTGAAACAATCGCTTACTAATTATGCGCAGCAAATCAATAAGGCAGCAGCGGGCAATACAGTAGTAACGAACCTACGGCATTACGAGGCACTGCAGCAAGCACTGACGGCAGTTGAAAGGGTAGAAGAGGGGTTAGCATCAGGACTTTCAGCCGATTTGCTAGCTATAGACATACGCGAAACACTTTACTATTTAGGTAGTATCACAGGAGCAGTAAGCAATGATGAGGTACTAGGAAACATATTTTCGAAGTTTTGTATCGGTAAATAATTTGTAATTTAAATTTGTTATAATATGGATAAACCTTCTGTAAAAAAAGGAATAGGTACTGTGGTGGTAGTTGTGCTACTTATTTTAGTGCCACTATTTTCATTGTTGGTGTTAAATGCCTCTTACGAAGCACTCTACCTATTCTTAGTCGGGTTGGTCATTAGTGCGATTCTGGTACTTGGTTTTTTCGTTTACTACAGCTTTTACTACCGCTGGGCACGATGGTGTATGGGGGGTATAGGCGTCTTTCTGCTTTGGATACTTGTAGTAATCTGTCTTGATGATATAAAAAAAGTATATTCTGATTGGTCAATCCCCGATAAGTATGCACGCTATAAAATATTAGAATACGAAACTTCTTATCGCGAACAAGGTAAAGAAATACAGTTTCTGATAGAAGATGATGTATATAATTATTATTTTCTAAACGCTAAGAACGAATTAGTATGCTTTGATCATTATTTAGGAGCTATGTACAAATATGATATAGGCGGAAAAATGATAGATAAATTTGTATCTGAAAAGCTGAAAAATCATAGCCGTGAAGGATTTTTCTTAAATCATTACTTTGTCAATACTATTCGCAATTTTTATACCTCGTGGGCTATTGATGGTGATACACTGATGAAACCTATTACTTTTGTAGAAGGTTCTGATAAGTGGAGTGCCAAGCAGCGTTTAGAGCACCTCAATATAGTAAAAGAAAAAGCTGAATGTTATGTGTTAAAAGAAATAATAATATATGACGACGATGTAAGTGCAGCCCTCAACAAAGATAAATTAGGTGCTAAGGTAGTATATAGGCAAGACCAAAAATGGCAGTTTTTCTATCTGCCTACTGATAGTTTTGGAGATCTCTCTGTCTATTCATTACGAGAGAAAGGCTTAGAAAAGGGCTGGAATGATAATTTGTTCAATGATATAATGGATACAGGACAAAAGACAGAGAGTCATAAAAGAGGAATGATACATCCGCAATATATTAGTTATGACGGTGAAAATCAGTATTATGACTTAGTGATAGACAATGTGACTTTTAGACTGAAAAATACACCCTATTATTATGATAAAGGTAATAGAGAAGTATTTATGCAAAATGAAACCATCTACAGGAAAAATAAAGAGGCAAGTACAGAATCATTAGGTGACTATGAGGTGTATCAGAATGTACATTTGTACTACAAACTCCTAACAAATAGTAATAAACTCTATATTATTAAGTAATTTTTTTGCTACTTTTGCCCCGTTAAAAAATAAAGAAATGAAAAATACTTTACTGATAAGCCTACTGATAATAGGTAGTAGTGCAGTAGCACAAAAAACAACTACTATTGATACACTACAAGAGCTTCCAAGAGAAGAAGCTGTGATAAGCAAGACACTTCAATTAGAGCGTATCCTTTCGAAAAACTGGGAACTCGACCGCGAAGACCAAAGGGGTACTTTTAAGTTTGTAGACTATATGCCTATGTATGTGATGCCGTTTCGTTTTACCGATGTGCCCACGGAACAACCCCAGAGCCTCAATCCTGACCGCCCTGTGCCTGAGTGGCGTGACTATCAGCATATTGAAACTAAATTTCAGGTGAGCCTTAAAGCTAAGGTTATGCAAGATGCTTTTGGTAAAGGCGATGTATGGGTAGCTTTCACCCAACAAGCGTATTGGCAGATGTACAACGGCAAATTGTCGCGTCCTTTCAGAGAGATAAACTATGAACCAGAGCTTATTTTTACCTATCCGCTGAATTTTTCAGCAGGAAACCTCAAAATGAAAATGGCAGGTTTTTCAATTAATCACCAATCTAACGGCAAAGAGGCTGCTCATTCGCGCAGTTGGAATCGCTTTATTCTAATGGGTATTTTTCAGTGGAATGAGGTGCTAATAAATGCGCGTTTATGGAAACGTTTTACTGAAAAGCCTCGCGAAGACGATAATCCCGATATAGAGAATTACATAGGTAGATGCGAGCTCTCCTTGATTTTTCCTTTCAGAAAGAATGCCTTTTCTCTAAAGCTCCGCAATAATCTGAATCTCAACCATAATCGAGCGCATATAGAGTGTAATTGGATATATCCTCTTAGCCGAGATTTACGCATTGCTTTGCAAGCCTCGCACGGTTATGGCGACTCACTGATAGACTATAATTACAAGCAAACAGTAGTGGGTGTAGGATTTACCTTCTTGAGTTTATAATGGTTAAAAAATATAAAGTTTCTTACAAAAGTAGGAAACTTTTTTTGTTTATTAAGTTTTTTATACTACCTTTGCCCCCGAATTCAAGATGATTAGCAATTGGTAAATTGCTAATTAGCAAATTGACAAATTAATATAGATATGAAAGAAGAAATAGTAAAGCGCGCATTGAATGATTTTATGCAGTATGGGTTTAAAACCTTTACAATGGACGATTTAGCAAGCAAAATGGGAATATCAAAAAAAACGCTTTATGAGCACTTCCCTTCTAAAAACGACTTAGTAGAGGCAGTATTAGATTACGCCTTAGATATGAGTTGCAAAAATGTAGACGCTTTTGTACAAGGCGATGGCTCGGTAATAGAAAATGTATACCGCAATCAGAAAAAAGTAAAAGAGATGTTCAATATCAATAGCGACCGTCCTATTTGGGAACTCCGAAAATATTACTCCAAAACCTACGAGCGTATGGAGATAGAATTTGCTAAGTCTGATGCCCGTTTTATAGATAAACTCTTAGAAAAAGGTTGGAAAGAAGGACTTTTTAGAGAGGATATCAATGTAAATTTTTATAAAACCTTTTACTCTAGTGTACAACGTTCGCGTTCTGTTGCCAATACTTTTCCTGAGAGAGAATTTCCTTTTGGGGATACTGTTTATACCCTTATGGAGTATTTTTTCAGGATATTAGTAAACGAAAAAGGTATGAAAGAATTAGAGCGTGTATTACAGCTTAAAAATGAAAAATTAATATAAAAAAGCTTGTTTAAAGCCTATCTAACATATAAAAACAAATATCAATGAAAAGAATCATTACAACTATTTTGCTGTGCGCTACAGCAATTTCTTTTGCACAACAAAAAGAACTTACGCTAAAAGACGCAATACATTACGCTTTAGAACACAAAGCCGATGCTGAGAAAGCGCGCTTAGATGTGAAGAAGAGTGAATACCAGATACAAGAAGTACGTGCCAATGCACTGCCTAACCTTGCAGCTTCAGGTGGTATGGTATACAACCCTAAGTTACAAGCCACTTATATTGATCCTAGTACTTTTGCATTTCCTGGTATGCCTATAAGCAATGAGCCGTTAAAAATGGAAATGGGACAAAAATGGTCAGCTAATGCTGAAGCTAAACTTACTCAAATGCTCTTTAGTCAAGCTGTATTTATGGGGCTTAAGGCGGCGCGCACTACTCGCGAGTTTTATCTGCTTAATCAACAACTTACTGAGAATGAGATTATCGAAAAGGTAGCTAAAGCCTATTATCAGGTATATCAAACCCGTCAGATGTTGCAAAATGTAGAAGCAAACCTAGCCCTTACCGAGAAGACAGCAGGGGTAGTAAAAGGTCTTAACGAAGCTGGTTTAGCTAAAAAAATAGACCTAGATCGTACCACAGTAGCGCTGAATAATCTTAAGTCTGCAAGACAGCAAGCCCTTAACGGACTACAACTCTCTGAAAATGCGCTTAAATATATGATAGGAATGCCTATGAATGAGCAAATCATACTTCCTAAAGAAGGTTTTGAAGCTAATTACGATCTTGCTTTTGCCAAAGGGAGCTCTAACAATCGCATAGAGTTACAAGTCCTCGAAAAACAGAAACAACTTTTGGATATCAATGTAAAGGTAAAACGTGCAGCTCTCTATCCTTCTTTGATGTTACAAGCTACTTATGGCTATTTGAGTATGGGGCCTAAAATGCCAATTGTTTATGGTAAAAAGGATAAAGTATATGGGGCTGACTATTCGTCTATTACATTAGGGGTTAGTGTACCTATTTTTTCAGGTTTTGGTACTACAGCTAAAATACGCCAAGCTCAGATAGAGAGCCAAGCTTTAGAAGCTACCCTCAAAGATACCCACCTTGCTATGGATTTGGCTTATGAAAATGCACATAGCCAACTAAATAATAATCTACTTACAATAGATTCACAAAAGGAAAATGTAAAGTTAGCTGAAGAGGTGTTGCTCAATACGCAGAATAATTACCAGCAGGGCTTAGCTTCTCTCACCGATTTGTTAGATGCCGAACGTTCTTTGTCTGATACAAAAAATAACTATACAAATGCACTTTTAGATTATAAGTTAGCAGAAATAGAGTTGCTCAAATCACAAGGGAAGTTAGATACTATAAAATAAGTACTAAATAAAGACAATAAAAAAAGCTACCCTAATTAGGATAGCTTTTTTTGTACCTGAGGAGGGAATCGAACCCTCACTCCGAAGAACACGAGTTTGAGTCGTGCGCGTCTACCAATTCCGCCACTCAGGCCTACTCTTTAAATCGGCTGCAAAGGTACATAACTTTTTTTAATATGCAAAAAAAAGAGCAACTTTTTTGCATATTATTTTCTAACTACTTATATTTCAATACTTACTGATTTGTTTTTCACTAATATATTTTCTTCAAAATAGAAGTCTATGCGCCCTAAATTGATGCCATAGCACCCTACTTGGTTTACTAAAGTAGTATTGCCACTTCTGTTAGTTACCAAGGTAGGACGTTCTAAGAAAGTGTGTGTATGTCCTCCAATAATAAGGTCTATATGCGAAGTTTGGGCAGCTACTTTTAGATCGTTTACCTTTTTAGGGTTATCTTTATAGTCATAACCTATGTGCGAAAGACAGATAATAAGGTCACACTTTTCTTCATTGCGTAATTTTCGCTCCATATCTTGTGCTATTTCTATAGGGTCAAGATATACAGTTTCCCCATAATTCTGCTTAGTTACCAATCCTTCCAATTCAACACCAATACCAAAAACTCCTATTTTTATACCATCTACTAAGTATATTTTATAAGGCTTTGTATGTCCGTTGAGTATTGTGTTGCTTACATCGTAGTTCGAGATGATAAAATCAAATTTAGCGTGAGGCAGTTGGGCATAAAGTCCTTCTAAGCCATTATCAAAATCGTGATTGCCTAATGTGGCAGCATCATATCGCAACATCGACATTACTTTAAACTCCAATTCTCCTCCGTAGAAGTTGAAATAGGGTGTTCCTTGAAAAATATCACCAGCATCAAACAGCAGCGTATTAGGGTTTTCTTTTCTAATGCGTTCTATCAGTTGTGCTCTACGGGCAGCCCCTCCCTTATTGGGGTTAATGGGGTCATTTAGGGGTAGAGGGTCTATATGGCTATGAGTGTCATTAGTATGCAAAATAGTGATATGCTTTGCATTATTAGGCTTCATAGATAGCGAGCCAAGTCCTCCTAAGCCTACAAGTAGAGAGGAAGCTCCTATATTTTTAATAAATGTTCTTCTTTCCATAATAATTCTAAGGTTTGTATTCAAAACGGTGGTCTTCTTTAGCGCCTATCACATCTGTTTTTTTAAAGTAATCAATCAATACGTTGCGTATTTTATAGCCCGTATCCTCTTTTTGTATAGGGTTACCGAAAAAGTACATAGCATCACCACCGTTGAATAGGTAGTCTGAAGTAGCTACTCTGTAGGTGGCGTTGGGGTCAAAAGGCTTGCCATTAATGGTGAATTTTACAATTTTTCCATCTTGGGTTATTTGCAGAGCTACTTGTTTAGAGAGAGGGTGGGGGAGGCGGTGTTTGATAAGGTAATCAACTAATTCTTGCACTTTTTCACCTTTCATTGTTACGATTACTACCTCGTTTTCAAACGGCATAAGGGCGTAGGCATCACCCACTGTTACAGGACCTTTAGCAAGGTCAGCGCGAATGCCACCCCAGTTCATCAGTACAAAATCTATATCGTTCCCAGTACGTTTTTTATAAATAGGCGATACAATTTCGTAAGTAGCATCACCAAATAGGTTAGAGATAGCAGTATTTAGCCGAGGGTGTTTACGGTCTTTCACTAAGTCATTTGCATTTTGGCTCAGCACTTTGTTCATCTCTTCCTCTACGTGTTTCCTGTAGGGCATAACAAACTTATCTACCTGATTTAGAGAAGGTATAGTATCGGTAATTACTATGTTTTTTGCTGTTACTTTTGTCAATTCTGGTTTGTTGATATGGGCAGCGCAAGCACTAAGAAGCCCTATCGCAACCAATGACACGATGAAGTAATGATTTAATTGTTTAAACTTTCTCATAAATAATCTTTTAAATTTAAAATTTATTGTTACCTTTGCAATCACACGCAAAATTACAAATATTTTGGAAATAGTAAAGAATTATTATATAAAAAATAAAATTCGCAAGAATTTTAAAGCTTTGGATAATTATAATAAATTGTTTAACAATGAATTAACCAAAGTGGGCTGTATAGTGGATATGGACGTTGTAAAAGATGTTAATCCGCTTTTGGGGCTTATTAAGCATTATGCTATACGTCCCGAAAACTATATCATTTTAGGGTATAAACGTGTATCAGAAGAAACACACGCTAATGGTACACCTATTCTCATTGATAAAGAAATCAATTGGCAGGGCAAAATACGCAATTACCACGCCGACCGTTTGGCTGAACAGGAGTATGATTTGCTTATCAATTATTTTAATGAACCTAAGCTGCCATTGTTGCTGCTTTCTTCGTCTATCAGAGCCAAATTACGCATTGGTTTTCAGGGTATTGACTTACAATATAATGATATAGTCATCGGTTGTACCCCTAATCAGGAAACCGTATTCGTAAACGAAGTGAAAAAAGTTTTAAGTACAATTATTCATAAATAGAAAAATTATGACAAGCCAACTAAAAGGGACAGGTGTTGCCCTAATTACACCTTTTACTGCCGATGGGCAGGTAGACACTAAGGCATTAGCCAATATAGTGAACTATGTGATTGATGGTGGGGTAGAGTTCATAGTAGTTTTAGGTACTACTAGCGAAGCTCCTACGCTTACTAAGGAAGAAAAAAAGATAGTGCGCAGCACTATTATTGAGGCAAATAAAGGGCGTTTGCCTTTGGTCTTAGGTATCGGTGGTAATAACACGCAGAATGTAATTGATGAAATCAAAACTACCGATTTAACTGATTTTGTAGCGATACTCTCGGTTACGCCTTATTATAACAAACCTTCGCAAAATGGCTTGTATGCACACTTTGCGGCAGTAGCTACAGAAAGTCCATTACCTATAATTCTTTATAATGTACCAGGACGTACAGGAGTATCACTTACAGCTGAAACGATACTGCGTTTAGCTAATGATTTCGAGAATATAGTAGCCGTAAAAGAGGCCTCTGGTAATTTGCAACTCGATATGAATATCTTCAAAGATATGCCTGCTAATTTTACCTTCCTTTCTGGTGATGATGCTACTACGCTACCTTCAGTATATATGGGGGGTAGTGGGGCTATTTCAGTGATTGGCATTGCTTATCCAAAAGAGTTCTCAGAAATGGTGCGCTTAGGCTTACAAGGTAAGACGGTTGAAGCTAATAAATTGCACTATGCATTAATGCCTAAGATGGCTGCCGCTTTCAAAGAGGGAAATCCTACAGGTATCAAAGCTATTTTGGCAGCTAAAGGCTTATGTCAGCCTTATGTGCGCTTGCCATTAGTAGAAGCCTCTGAGGCGTTAAAAGAAGAAATAAAAAGGATTGAAGCTTAATTCAAAATTCAAAATTCATAATTGATAAAGCGGTTTGAAAGCTAACTTTCAAACCGCTTTATTTCGTTTAGCTGAGGGGTGTCAAGCTCGTAAATATCGTTCTTTATAACTACCTCTCCGTTGTTATCTACCCAAGCTGTGTAGTAGATAATGTTTACTTTATATTTAGTCTTCAGTGCAATGCGATACTGACTTCTTTTAGTATTCTGCATCGCTTCAGTTACTTTTTCTATTGTCCAAGGAGTCTCGCTCTCTTCATTTTTTAGTAAATGATAGGCAAGTTCCGAAGGATTTTGCACCCGTATACACCCGTGACTCAAGGCGCGGTAATCGCGGTCAAAAAAGTGCTTAGAAGGAGTATCGTGTAGGTAGATACTCATACCGTTAGTCAAGATAAACTTCACTAAGCCTAACGAGTTGTTGGCTGAAGGGGCTTCTACAAAGTAGAATCCTCTCTTATGTACTGCTGGGTCATTCCAATTTACTTGGGTAGGGTCTACTTTTTTACCATTTTCATACATCGTATAACCGCGATTTTTATATTTTTCAGGGTTAGCTTGTGATACTATTTGGGGTATCATTTCTTTTTTGATGATACTTTGCGGTACTGACCACGTAGGTCTGAACTCCACATACTGTATAGTGTCCGTAAAAATAGGGGTAGAGGTAGCCGATTTTCCAACTACTACTCTCGTTTCAAATAGTATAGAATCCTTCTCAAATAACAAGAGCTTAAAATCAGGAATATTTACTATAGCGTAATGATCGCCTAAGTAGTTGTTAAACACCCGCATACGCTCCATATTTAGCTTTAGTAGGTCGCGTGTTCTTGTATCATTCATATTGATAAAGTAGAGCGTTTGTTTGCCCAATACCCCGTCAGGGGTAAGTCCTTTGCTCTCTTGGAAACGCTGTACTGTGCGTATTAGAGTGCTATCTACAGTCTGTGGGTCAGCTTCTGCTATAGCTTCAAAACCTTTTTGTTTAAGTCCTTTGCGCAACTTTTCTATTACAGGGGCAGTATAGCCATATACGAAATCTTTAAAGTTTGCAAAATCAATAGTCTCAGCAGAATCAAGGGTTTGTTTTTTCAGCAGAACGTATTTCTCTCTCATCTGCTGATATTGCTTACTTTGGGGTAATAAACTGTTAATTACAGTGCTTAGAGGCTGCTTATCATCTATGTTCAAAAGTAAATCTATGTTTTTCCTTTTACTTTTAGGAGGAATCCACGAGTGATTGCCATAGTTTTTTCTGCTAAGTCGTCCTTTGCTGAGGTGTTGTGTTAGTAAAAAGAATGAAGCTGTGATTTCCTTATCTAAATTAGCCTTGTATTCATCTGATAATTGGTGGGTATAAGCACTGTCTACCGCTTTTGCTAAGGCATTGCGCCTATAAGTTTCAGGGTTTAATCCATCGTTAGTAACGCTGTCTAATACGCTGAGATATTCAGCAAACAGCCGCGAAGGCATATCTTGATACAGCCAACGTGTTTTATTTCCATTTTGTGTATAATAGTTATAAGTATCTGATTGTACACCTTTTTTTTGGTCAGCATCAGCTATAAACAGTTTTTCAAAGGTAGCAGCAGAAGTATCTACGCCAATGGTTAGCGCTTCTTTATAAATCTCTTCTCCCGTGTCTCTTAAGGATGAATCGGGGTGCGAAGCAGGATTTTTCTTACAGCTTTGCAGCAGTAAAAAGGCAGTAAGTAGTAACCAAATCGTTTTTGCGTTTCTCTTGTTCATATCAAGCAATTGTGTAATTAGCACGCAAAGGTATTCTTTTTTTCTAAAATAACAAAATTAGTGCCATAAAAAAAATCGCTGCAAGCCATAAGCCGCAGCGATTTTTCTTCCTTTTCTCTGTTATACTATGCAAGCATAGTTACAGGGTTTTCAATATATGATTTCAGTGTTTGTAAGAACTGAGCACCGGTAGCACCGTCTATAGTACGGTGGTCGCACGCAAGGGTTACTTGCATAGTGTGTCCCACTACTATTTGTCCGTTTTTCACTACTGGTTTTTCAATGATAGCACCTACTGAAAGGATTGCTGAGTTAGGTTGATTGATGATAGAGGTAAATACATCTACTCCAAACATACCTAAGTTAGACACTGTGAAAGTACTTCCTTCCATTTCGGCAGGAGTTAATTTCTTGTTGCGTGCCTTACCAGCTAAGTCTTTTACTAAAGCACCTATTTGGGTAAGCGTTAGGGTATCAGTAAATTTGATTACTGGTACTACTAATCCGTCTTCTATAGCTACTGCAACCCCTACATTTACGTGTTTGTTATACACGGTTACATCTCCTTTCCAAGAAGTGTTTACTTGTGGGTGTTTCTTAAGAGCCATAGCACACGCTTTTACTACCATATCGTTGAATGATATTTTTGTATCTGGCAAACTGTTAATTTGAGCACGCGATGCCATCGCATTGTCCATATCTATTTCTATTGCCAAATAGTAGTGAGGTGCTGTAAATTTAGATTCTGATAGACGTTTAGCAATTGTCTTACGCATTTGTGAGTTCTTCACTTCTTCAGTTACTTCTACACCTACAGGTATTACTGTTGGTATAGCAGCCGATACAGCTGCAGGGGCAGGAGCCGCTGCTTTAGCACTTGGAGTAAAGTTTTCTACGTCTTTTCTTATGATGCGTCCATTTTCACCACTACCTTTTACTTCTGTTAGGTTGATACCTTTATCTTGAGCTATTTTTTTAGCTAAAGGCGAAGCAAATACACGGTCATTAGCATTAGTAGCTGCTGGGGCAGCAGCAGGAGCTGCAGGAGCCGCTTCTTTACTTTCAGCTTTAGCAGCAGGAGCTGCTGGGGCAGCACCACCGCCTTGTACAGCCGCTAATACTGCATTAACATCAGTACCAGCAGGGCCTATAATAGCTAAAAGCGAATCTACTGAAGCACTTTCGCCTTCTTTCAAACCTATGTATAATAGGGTACCTGCATAGAATGACTCAAACTCCATTGTAGCTTTATCTGTTTCAATCTCAGCTAAAATATCGCCTTCTTTTACAGTGTCACCTACTTTTTTCAACCAAGAAGCTACAGTACCTTCTGTCATAGTATCGCTCAAGCGAGGCATAGTTACTATTTCTACACCTGCAGGTACAGCAGCACCAGCAGCAGCAGGGGCAGGAGCTGCAGCAGGAGCAGCCGCTTCAGCTTTGGCAGGGGCAGGAGCTCCACCACCAATAAGAGCCGAAATATCTTCTCCCTCTTTACCGATGATAGCTAATAGGGTATCTACTTTTGCACTTTCACCTTCTTGTAAACCTATGTACAATAGGGTGCCTGAATGAAACGATTCAAACTCCATTGTAGCTTTGTCTGTTTCTATCTCAGCCAAAATGTCGCCTTCGTTTACTTTATCGCCTACTTTTTTTAGCCACTTTGCTACAACACCTTCTTCCATGGTGTCGCTGAGTCGTGGCATATTGATAATTTCTGCCATTTATGTTGTTATTTATATTAGTGTTTTACTTTAATTACAGTCTACTGCGCAAGAATGGGTAGTTTTCTTGGTCGTATACTACATCGTACATTATATGGTGTTCTGGGTATGGCGACTCTTCTGCAAATTTCTCGCATTCTGCTACCAAGTTCTTCACGCGTTCGTCTATAGCTTCCAATTCAGCGTCTGTAGCGTATTTTTTATCTTTTATTACGCTTAGTACGTTGGTGATAGGGTCTTGTTTCTTGTACTCTTCTACCTCTTCTTTAGTGCGGTAGTGTTGAGCGTCAGACATAGAGTGTCCTCTGTAGCGGTAAGTTCTGATATCCAATAAAGTAGGTCCATCACCTCTTCTAGCACGTTCTACAGCTTCGTATACTGCCTCAGCTACTGTTTCAGGGTGCATACCATCTACAGCTTGGCAAGGCATTTCATAGCCTAAACCTAATTTCCAGATGTCTACGTGGTTAGCAGTTCTTTCTACTGAAGTACCCATTGCGTAGTGGTTGTTTTCTACGATGAAAACTACTGGTAGTTTCCAAAGCATAGCCAAGTTAAGCGTTTCGTGAAAAGCTCCTTGGCGCACAGCTCCATCACCCATAAAGGTAAGGGTTACTCCATCACGGTTTAAGAATTTATCAGCAAAAGCTAAACCAGCTCCTAAGGCTATTTGTCCGCCCACGATACCGTGACCACCATAAAAATGATGTTCTTTTGAGAAAATGTGCATTGATCCACCCAAACCGAGCGAAGTACCAGTACCTTTGCCGTATAATTCAGCCATTATCCTACGAGGGTCTACGCCCAAACCAATAGGGTGTACGTGGCATCTGTACGAAGTAATCATCTTGTCCTTAGTAGGGTCTATAGCGTGCAAACATCCTGCTGCTACCGCTTCCTGACCGTTGTATAGGTGCAAGAATCCTCTTACTTTTTGCTGAATGTAAACCGCTGCCAGTTTATCTTCAAACTTCCTCCAAAAGAGCATGTCCTCGTACCATTTTAGGTACACTTCTTTATCAAATTTTTTCATTTGTTTTTATGTATATATAAAAAAGTCTATTACTATTTTTTAGCTAATCTGTTGATAATAAAAGCCTTCTCATCATCTCTCTGGTGGAAGTCTTTAAAAATATTTGCAAAGATGCAAAAAAAATATCACGTAACCAAGAAAAAAATGAAAAAAAATATATTTTCATTTTTTAAAGTATCATTGAAAGCGATATCCGATGCCTTGCCTCATCTACTTCCGTCACCTTTACCTCTACTTGTTGGTGGAGTTTTACTACTTCATTTACATCAGATACATAACCGTCTTTCAGTTGCGAAATATGTACTAAACCACTCTCTTTCAGTCCTATATCCACAAAGCAACCAAAAGCGGTGATATTATTCACTATCCCTGGCAATACCATTCCTACCCTTACATCATCAAAAGTCTTTACATTAGGGTCAAAAGCAAAAGCTTTAGCAGCCTGTCTAGGGTCAAGACCAGGTTTCTCAAGTTCTTTTAATACATCTTTCAGATATAATACCCCCACTTCATCAGTGATATATTTCTGAATATCAATGGTTGCAATAGCTTGTTTGTTGCCTATAAGTTTCTCCGTAGGCAATCCCAAATCATTTGCCATTTTGTGTACTATGGGGTAGGCTTCAGGGTGTACAGCCGAATTGTCTAACGGATTATCTCCTTCTTTGATGCGCAAGAAAGCTACAGCTTGCTGGTATACTTTATCTCCCAGGCGCGGTACTTTTTTCAAGGCTTCTCGTTTGTTGAAGGCTCCGTTAGCCGATCGGTACGCTACTATATTCTCTGCCATTTTGTCACCTATACCCGACACATAGCTCAATAGCGACTTGCTGGCGGTATTCAGATTAACACCTACTTTATTTACACAGCGCATCACAGTAGTGTCAAGCTCTTCTTTCAATAGCGTTTGGTTCACATCGTGCTGATATTGCCCCACACCTATACTCTTAGGGTCTATTTTTACTAATTCTGCCAAAGGGTCTGATAGACGCCTACCGATAGATACCGCACCTCGTACAGTAACGTCTTCGTTAGGGAACTCCTCTCGTGCTATCTTAGAGGCTGAATATACCGATGCTCCTGCTTCACTCACTACAAATATTTCTATTGGCTGAGAGAATGCTACCGATTTTACAAAGGCTTCTGTCTCGCGCGAAGCAGTACCATTACCTATACTAATAGCCTCTATTTTATACTGAGCAACCATTGTGCGCAGCTTTTTAGTAGCAGTAGCTGTATCTTGCTGAGGCGCGTGAGGATAAATAACATCGTGGTGTAGTAGGTCGCCTTTCTCATCTAAGCATACCACCTTGCAGCCGGTTCGATAACCAGGGTCAATAGCCAAAATCCGCTTTTCACCCAGAGGGGCAGCCAATAATAGTTGCGATAAATTCTCACTAAACACGGCAATCGCTTTGCTATCAGCCTTATCTTTAGCTTCCTGAAGCGTTTCATTGGCAATTGAAGGCTCTAAAAGGCGTTTGTAACTATCTTTTATAGTTTTCTGCAAAAAGTCAGCTATTTCTCCGCTACTCTTGATGATATTTTTTTCTATGAAAGGCAAAGTTTCCTCTGTATCAACTTGTACTTTCATCTTTATAAATCCCTCTTTTTCAGCTCTGAGCATAGCCAGCACTCTATGCGAAGGGGCTTTGGCTAATGACTCGTTCCAATCAAAATATTGTGAGTATTTTTGAGCTTCCTCTTCATCAGCTTTTCCCTTGGCTACCTCAGTAACAATGAGGGCTTTGCGTTGAAAAACTTTCCTAAGAGTACGCCTGATAAACATATTCTCATTAATCCATTCAGCTATAATATCCGAAGCCCCTTGTAGAGCTTCAGCTTCAGTAGTTACCTTATCAGATAGGTAACGAGAGGCAAGCGAAGACAAGTCAGCTGGGCGTTGTGCCATAATCTGTCTGGCAAGAGGCTCCAAGCCGTTTTCTTTAGCCACATCACCTTTAGTTTTGCGTCTTTTTTTATAAGGTAAATAAAGGTCTTCTAACTCATTTAGTTCAAAAGAAGTCTCTATACGTTGGCGGAGTTCATCGGTAAGTTTTCCTTGCTCTTCTATCGATGATAAGATGGTTTCTTTGCGCTTACAAATATTGTCATATTCATTCTGAGCTTTAGCGATACGTTCAATTGCCACCTCGTCCAGATTACCAGTTTTATCTTTGCGATAGCGAGCTATAAAAGGGATAGTACAGCCTTCGGAAAGCAGTTCTAGAGTATGCTCAATAGCCCGTTCTGTCAGTTGTGTTTGATTTTTTATAAATAAAATATTGGTCATATTTTTGAAATTATGAGGCGGCAAAGGTAACACAAAAAAGCTAAAAAAACAACAGCCATTACCACCCTCTATTTATCTCACTTTAGCTACTAGTCAGCCCCTCTAATTCACCGAAGGATGACCGAACGATAAGCGAACGATAAGCGAAGGATAAACGAACAATAACCCTAATTACTATAAATTTTCTTTTTTTTCTTTTGCAGGTAAAAATAATTGTATATATTTGCCACCGAAATAAGAAAAAGAAATCTTTATAGATTTTCTAAACAAAAGGAAATACTATGGAGTAATAAAACAAATTATAAAAAACTTCATTAAATGAGAGATTTAACTAAAATGACAAACATTGAGGACTTGCGTGTAGTTTGCAAACGCAATGTTCCTAAAATGTTCTACGAATACGTAGATACTGGTTCGTGGACACAAGCGACTTATCGCGATAACGTATCCGATTTCAACCCTATCAAATTTAAGCAAAGAATATTGGTTGATATGGATAATCGTACCCTCGAAAGCACTCTTTTAGGCAAAAAGGTAAAATTCCCTGCAATGACTGCTCCAGTAGGCTTTATGGGTATGATGTGGGCTGATGGCGAGATTCATATGGCTAAAGCAGCTCAAAAGTTTGGTATTCCATTTACGCTATCTACTATGTCTATTTGTTCTATTGAAGACTTAGCAGAAGCAGGAGTAGAGCCTTTCTGGTTCCAGTTATATGTAATGCGCGACCGTGAGTTTATGAAAGATCTTATCAGACGTGCTAAAGAAGCTAAATGTTCAGCTTTAATGGTAACTGTAGATTTACAAGTACTTGGTAATCGTCACCGCGATATTAAAAATGGACTTTCTACCCCTCCTAAATTTACAATTCCTAATATTATCAACCTTTCTACTAAAATTCCTTGGGGAATGCGTTATATCTTAGGAAACCGCCGTTGGACATTCCGCAATATAGCAGGACACGCTAAGAACGTATCAGACCTTTCTTCACTCTCTTCTTGGACGAAAGAACAATTCGACCCAAGTCTTAGTTGGAAAGATATTGCTGAAATAAAAGAATTATGGGGAGGTCCTATCATCTTAAAAGGTATTATGACACCTGAAGATGCTATGGATGCTGTGAAGTATGGTGCTGATGCCATTATCGTATCAAATCACGGAGGTCGCCAAATGGATGATACTATTTCATCTATCAAAGCTCTTCCAGATATTGTAAGTGCGGTAGGCAGTCAAACTGAAGTATGGATTGACTCTGGTTTCTATACAGGTCAGAATATGTTAAAAGCGTGGGCTATGGGTGCTCGTGGTATTATGCTTGGACGTGCCCCTGTATACGGATTAGGTGCTTATGGTGAAGAAGGTGTAACCCGTGCACTACAAATCCTTTATGATGAAATGGATACTACTATGGCTTTCTCAGGTCATAGGAATTTACAAGATGTAGATAGCAGTATCTTAGTAGAAGGTACCTACCCTCTACCGAGCAAAAAGTAGTTAAAGTATTAAATAATAAAAATTGAGGTGTCAAAATAATTTCATATATTTGCACTCTGAAAATTAATGTATTATGGAATTATTTAAGGGACAAAGCCTCTTAGAGTTTACTGAACGCTTTAAAACA
>NZ_QBKG01000008.1 GCF_003054025.1 Capnocytophaga leadbetteri | reverse complement strand
TACTTAAGCCTTTTTTCTCTATTTCTTCTATGACAGCTCTCTTAAAGCAATCACTGTACCGAACTATCTCTGCTCGCCCTTTTGTCATATTTTTTTCCTATTTTAGTGTAAACCTATTTTAGGATATGACAGAATGGGAGGAATGGGAGGAATGGGAGGAATGGGGGGGCGAGCCGCACAGGCGATTGTGGGACAAGTGGAACAGGTGGGACAGGTGGGACGAGTGGGACTGGTGAGACGAGTGGGACAGGTGAGACGAGTGGGAGTGCGAGCCGCACAGGCGATTGTGGGACAAGTGGGATAGATGGGGCAGGTGAGACAGGTGGGACGAGCGGGAGGGCTGGGAAGATTGGGAGGAAAAAATGGGTGTTTTTGTAAGTTCCAGTACTTTTTTTTGGTACTCTCATTAAAATTACTTACTTTTGTAAAATCTTATATCTGAAACAGAACCAATAAACTATATTGAAAATGAAATATAAACGTATTTTGCTCAAACTCAGCGGAGAAGCCCTTATGGGAAGTCGCCAATACGGCATAGACCCTGCACGCCTAAAAGAGTATGCCACTGAAATAAAAGAGGTGGTAGCTATGGGAGTTGAAGTGGCTATCGTTATCGGCGGTGGCAATATTTTTCGCGGCGTAGCTGGCGCTAGCAATGGTATGGATAGAGTACAAGGCGACTATATGGGTATGCTCGCTACTGTTATCAACTCGCTCGCCCTACAAAGTGCCTTAGAAGATGAAGGTATCTATACTCGTCTGCAAACGGCTATTAAAATGGAAGCGATGGCCGAACCTTTTATCAAACGTCGCGCTGTACGTCACTTAGAAAAAGGACGCGTGGTTATCTTTGGGGCAGGAACTGGTAACCCTTATTTTACAACCGATTCGGCTGCTGTGCTTCGCGCTATTGAAATCAATGCAGATGTAATCCTGAAAGGTACTCGTGTAGATGGCATCTATACTGCTGACCCTGAGAAAGACCCTAAGGCAGTGAAGTTTGACCATATCTCTTTCAACGATTGTATCGATAAGAACCTGAAAGTGATGGATATGACAGCTTTCACCCTTAGCCAAGAGAACAAATTGCCTATCATCGTATTTGATATGAACAAAAAAGGCAACCTTGCTAAAGTAGTAGCAGGCGAAAATGTAGGAACTGTGGTTAATGTTTGATGGAAGCATTGTTCAATTGGTGTTGTGAAGTAATGCACATATTGGCGCACTTTATAGGACTTACCTATAAAGAAGTGAATGCTATTGTCTTTATTTTTCTAATGCCTATGATAGATATAGCACTTTTGCTATTATTTGTAATTAAATATGTACAATATAGAGAGAAAAAGCGCTTTATTAAACAATTAGAATCACGTAACTAATGGAACAAAATCTATTACATAAATGTTTTGACCTTGCTGTAGAAGCCTTGAATTTATTAGCAGACACCTTTGGTACTACTTATGAAGCAGTGAATATCTATTTATATGTGTTTATTCAACCATTATTGACAATTTTATTGATTGTGGCTATTTTTTTCTTTCATAAGAAGAATAATAACCTACAAATGAAAATAGAAAAGTTACTATCAAACAAAACTAATTCCTAATAACTAACATTTAATAAATAAAAACAATATACAATGAACGAAGAAATTAATATTATTTTAGACAGTACTTCAGAAGCGATGCAAGAGGCATTGCAACACTTAGACAAGGCTTTGGGCAACATTCGTGCTGGTAAAGCAAGTCCGCAAATGTTAGGCAGCGTAATGGTAGATTACTACGGTGCTCAAACGCCTCTGAGCCAAGTAGCTAACGTAGCTGCTCCGGACTCGCGCACCATCACTATACAGCCTTGGGAAAAGAAAATGATTCAACCTATAGAGAAAGCTATTCAGATAGCAAACTTAGGCTTCAACCCTATGAATAATGGTGAAATGGTGATTATTAGCGTTCCCCCATTGACTGAAGAGCGCCGTAAAGAGCTGGTAAAGCAAGCTAAAGGCGAAGGTGAAGATGCTAAAATAAGTGTGCGCAACGCCCGCCAAGAAGCTAATAAAGAGATTAAAAAGGTAGAAACTTCTGACGACATCAAGAAAGATGCTGAAGAACGCGTACAAAAACTTACCGATAAATACATCAAAAAAGTAGAAGAAGTATTAGCAGCCAAAGAAGCTGAGATATTAAAAGTATGACAAATACCGAACAAGTAAAAGACTTAATGAATCGCCTGGGTGCGTTAAGGAGGTATCTTTGACGTAGATGCCAAGCGTATAGAAATAAGCAACGAAGAAGAAAAAACCTTTGCTCCCGACTTTTGGGATAACGCTAAAGAAGCTGAAAAGATAATGCGCGAACTACGCGTAAAGAAAAAATGGGTGGAAGATTATGAAGAAGCTGAAAGTCTGACCTCTGACGTAGAGGTAATGTTGGATTTTTTGAAAGATGGCGAAGCCTCTGCCGAAGAGGTAGACCAACAATACACCCAAGCTCTACACGCTATTGAGGCGTTAGAGTTCCGCAATATGCTCTCTGACGAAGGTGATGCGATGAGTGCTGTACTACAAATTACAGCAGGAGCGGGTGGTACTGAAAGTTGTGATTGGGCATCGATGTTGCTGCGTATGTACACTATGTGGTGCAACAACCAGAAATACAAGGTGAAAACGCTCAATTTTCAAGAAGGCGATGTTGCCGGAGTAAAAACAGTAACCATAGAGATTGAAGGTGAATATGCTTTTGGTTACCTAAAAGGAGAAAATGGTGTGCACCGCTTAGTGCGTATCTCTCCTTTTGACAGTAATGCTAAGCGACATACCTCTTTTGCTTCGGTGTATGTATATCCGTTAGCCGATGATACCATTGAAATAGAAATCAATCCTGCTGATATTACTTTTGAGACAATGCGCTCGAGTGGTGCAGGTGGTCAGAACGTAAACAAGGTAGAAACTGCCGTACGACTACGCCACCACCCTACAGGTATTATCATTGAGAACTCAGAAACACGTAGTCAGTTAGACAACAAAAACAAAGCTTTGCAATTGCTTAAATCGCAGTTATACGAAATAGAGCTGAAAAAACGTCAAGCTAAGCGTGATGAGATAGAAGCAGGAAAGATGAAAATAGAATGGGGTTCGCAGATACGCAACTATGTAATGCACCCGTACAAACTAGTAAAAGACGTGCGCACAGGTTACGAATCGACTGATGTTGATAGTGTAATGAACGGTGAATTAGATGACTTTCTAAAAGCTTATCTTATGCTGATGGGGCAAAGTAATACTAATGAGTAATAAAAAAAGATGCGAGAAGCTATAATGCCTCTCGCATCTTTTTTATTTATTCACTATTATAGACTAAAAGCCTAATATTAACTTCGCTATAAAGAAGTAAATTAGAATACCCAATACATCATTGCTGGTAGTGATAAAAGGGCCTGTTGCTACCGCAGGATCTATACCGCGTTTGTGTAATAATATAGGTATGAAAGTACCTATTACTGCTGCATTTACTATCACTGTTACAAGGGCAATCGCTACGGTGATACTCACCAAGTACTCCGCTTTAAAAGCAAAATGGCTTACTAATATCACGATACCCGCTATAGTTCCTCCGTTGATAAGCCCTAAGAGAAACTCTTTTAATAATCGCTTGATAATCTCGCCATCAATTGAGTTGTTTGCTAAGCCTTGTACTACTATCGCTGAAGATTGTACCCCTACATTCCCTGCGGTAGCCTGAATAAGGGGAATGAATATCAGCAATATAGGGTATATATTCATTGTATCTTGAAATCCATTGATAATACTCGCCGCTCCAAGTCCGCCAAACATACCGATAAGTAACCACGGTAAGCGCGCTTTAGTAAGTTTCCAAACACTGTCGTCTGCTTCTACATCGTGGGTGATACCGGCTGCTAATTGGTAGTCTTTTTCAGCCTCTTCTTTTATCACGTCTACCACGTCATCAATGGTAATGCGCCCTACAAGGCGTTTCATCTCATCTACTACCGGTATTGCCTCGAGGTCGTACTTACTCATTATATGAGCAACCTCTTCAGCAGTATCAGTAACATATACATAATCTACTTTGGGGATATAGATATCTTTCACCTCAGAGCGGGTAGAAGTAGTAAGCAGGTCTTTGAGTGAAAGTCGCCCTTTTAGCACATCATTATCATCTACTACATATATTGAATGTACCCGTGTAACATTGGCTGCCTGCTCTCGCATCTCCTTCACACACTTGAGCACATTCCAATTCTCATTTACCTTGACTAACTCTTTCGCCATTAACCCCCCTGCTGTGTGCTCGTCATAGCGTAGCAAATCGACGATGTCTTTAGCGTGCTCTACATCTTCTATATACGAGATAACCTCTGTTTTTCGCTCTTCGGGTAGCTCAGAAATGATATCCACCGCGTCATCGGTATCGAGCTCTAATATCTCATCAGCAATCTCTTTAGCCGAAAGATGCTCTAATATCTTATCGCGATAATCATCGTCTAACTCTGTCAGTACATCTGAAGTTTTCTGAGCATCAATAAGACGAATGATATATACTCCTTCCTCAATATCTAATTCGTGAATAACTTCAGCTATATCGGCATAGTGCAAGTCGCTTAAGAGCGTTGTTAGCTCTTTATTTTTCTTTTCTTCAATGAGCTGTTGTATTTGCTCAATGAGTGCGTCTGTTATCTTAAAAGTTGCCATAGTTCGTTTACCATCAGTAGTTATTGTTCTTTCCGACTGATTTCTTTAGTGATAAACACAAAGTCCTGCCAAGGCAATTGCTCTGGGCGTTTGTCGAAAATACTATTTTTCTTTAGGGTTTCATTAGTTAGTAGAGGTTTTAAACTATTTCTGAGGGTTTTACGCCGCTGATTAAAAGCCGTTTTCACAATAGTGAAGAAGAGAGCCTCATCACAATCTAAATGATAATCAGGCTTGCGCACTAAGCGTAGCACTCCGCTCTTTACTTTAGGTGGGGGATTAAACACCCCTTCGGAAACAGTAAATAGATAAGTTGCTTCATAGAAAGCTTGTACTAAAACTGATAGTATGCCATAGGTCTTGCTCCCTTCGCGTTCACAAATACGTTCAGCAACTTCTTTCTGAAACATACCGCTAAATTCTGGCACATAATCTATAAGTTCAAGCAACTTAAATACTATTTGAGTAGATATATTATAAGGAAAGTTGCCTATAATAGCAAAAGGTTCTCGCAAATAGCCTGCTATATCGTACTTTAAAAAGTCATCTGCTATTATTTTCCCTCTCAACTCAGGATAATGAGCTTCTAAATAAGCCACCGACTCCTTATCTATCTCTACTACATATACTTCTGTATCTTTTTTGAGTAAGAATTGCGTAAGAACGCCCATACCTGCCCCTATTTCTACTACTTTATTGTAGTTTGTTAATGATAGGGTATCAGCTATTTTCTGTGCTATATTCAAATCCTTTAGGAAGTGCTGCCCTAAATATTTTTTTGCTTTTACTAATTCCATAAACTAACTTCTTACTTTTCTGAGTAATAAAATGGCGAGTGTTAGAAAAATAAGATTAGGTATCAATACTGCCATTAGAGGTGAAAGCCCTCCCGAAGTCTGTGCTAAAGTACCAAATACTCGGTCGAAGAATACAAAAGTAAAGCCTACGACTACTCCTACCATTAGGTTAATACCCATACCTCCTCGTTTTTTTACTGACGATACTGCTACCCCTATCAGTGTAAGGATAAAAGCAGTACTTATTGCACCCCAACGCCTATATTTTACCAACAAATACATATTAAGGTTAGGAGAACCTTTCATTCGCTCCCGCTCTATAAACTTATCTAACTCAAATAGGTTCTTGTTCTCTGCTGTATACTCCATCGGCATTAGGTCATCTATTTTAAACTTGAATATAGTATCAAGTTGCTCTTTACGCTCTATTATATCATCGGATGTGCCTATCTTGCGTTTTGAGTAGTTGGTCAATCGGTAAGTTTGAGTACTATCAATCCACTGTATGGTCTCTGCGTTTATCTTTTCAGTCATTCTAATACCATCAAAATGCTCTACTGAAAAGTTATACCCACGCTTGTCTTCGTAGTTAAATGAACTAACATACAGATAATCATTATCTGTAAACTGATTGTATAGGTCGCTTACACTCTCTACCTTTGATGAGCGTATATACTTATTCCAAAAATCATTATAGACGGTACTAGCAGCTGGTACTATAAACATCCCCATAAAAAACACTATTATCGAAATAATTGTAGCTCCTATTATATAAGGACGTAAAAAGCGCATATATGATACTCCCGAACTCTGTATGGCTATAATTTCGGTATTATTTGCCAATTTAGAGGTAAACCAGATGATAGAGAGAAAAAGCAAGATAGGAAATAATATATTGGCAAAATAGCCAATAAAACTAACATAATACAGCAGTATTTCGTTCATTGGCGCTTTTTTCTGTATCATTTTATCTACTTTTTCTGATAAATCTACTATTATCCCTATCGGAATAAAAAGCACTATCATCATAAAGAAGGTAAGCAAATATCGCTTGAGTATGTACCAGTCAAGTATTTTCATATTTTTGTTAGATTTTAAAGACGATTCGACATATCATTCACCATTTTTGTCTTCCATTGGCTGAAGGTACCTGCTATTATTTGTCGGCGTGCCTCTCTCACTAACCACAAATAAAACCCTAAGTTGTGTATAGAGGCTATTTGTTTGCCTAAAAACTCATTAGCAGCAAACAGATGTCGTAAGTAGGCTTTAGTGTAGTATGTATCTACATAAGTATGCCCATCAGGGTCAAGAGGCGAAAAGTCGTCTTCCCACTTTTTATTTTTGATATTGATAATCCCTTTTGAAGTGAAGAGCATACCATTACGGGCATTGCGTGTAGGCATCACACAGTCCATCATATCTACCCCCAAGGCGATATTTTCTAATATATTAATAGGAGTACCTACCCCCATAAGGTAGCGAGGTTTATCTTTAGGTAGTATATCGCATACTAGCTCAGTCATCTCGTACATTTGCTCTACGGGTTCACCTACAGATAGTCCGCCTATAGCATTACCGTCAGCTCCTTTGCTAGCTATATATTCTGCCGATTGCATACGAAGGTCTTTATACACAGACCCTTGTACAATAGGGAACAAGCTTTGCTCATAGCCATATTTAGGCGGCACTTTCTCTAAGTGTGCTATACAGCGGTCGAGCCAGCGATGGGTAAGGTGCATTGAGCGTTTAGCATAGCCGTATTCGCAAGGGTAGGGAGTACATTCATCAAAAGCCATCATTATATCAGCCCCTATACTACGCTCTATTTCCATCACATTTTCAGGCGAAAAGAAGTGATACGAACCATCTATATGGCTCTTAAACTTCACCCCTTCTTCTTTTATCTTGCGGTTAGCTGCCAACGAATATACCTGATAACCTCCACTATCGGTAAGGATATTCCTATCCCAGTTAATAAACTTATGCAAGCCTCCTGCTTTCTCAAGTATAGGCATTTGCGGACGCAAATAAAGGTGATACGTATTACCTAAGATAATATCAGCATTGATATCTTCTTTCAGTTCACGTTGGTGTACCCCTTTCACACTTCCTACGGTGCCTACAGGCATAAAGATAGGCGTCTCAATCACTCCGTGCGCTGTGGTAATTTTACCAGCACGAGCTTTCGTAAGTTCATCTGTTTTTAGTATGTCAAAATTCATAGAAGTCTATTATGAGGGCGCAAAGGTACGAAACAATTATCAATTTACAATTAACAAGTTGCATTTTGCCTTACAGAAGTTGGGTAAGGGCATATATGAGCAGACCTACCAAGCCTCCTACTAAAGTACCATTGATTCTGATAAACTGCAAGTCTTTACCGACTTCCAATTCTAATTTTTCGCTTAGCTCCTTGCCTTCCCAGTTTTCTACTGTACTGCTTATAAGTCTGCCCACTTCTTCTTTGTTTTTCAGCACAAACTGATAGGCAGTCTTTTGTACCCAAGCATCTATCTGATGCTTTAGCTGAGCATTAGAGCGCAATTCGTCTGTGAGGGCTGTTACAGAGGTTTGTAATATTCTAGCTATTTGGGGCTGCCATTCGGGGGTGTTGAGTCGGTCAGCAAACTCATATAGTTGTGCTGTAAGGTTGGTACGCATAGGGTGAGTAGTATCTGCTGCTATTTTTTGTAGTAGATTATAGAGTCCTTCACTCACTTTTCGGCTTATCCCCTCTCTGATAAAAGGAGGTATCAAAGCAGGAAACTGCCCGTCCATTTCTCTCTGTATAACCTCCTGATTTTCGTTTATATAAGCAGCTATCTTTTCAAATGATTTAGAAAGCAATCCTTGATGCTTACCTTCATCTAAAAGTTTGATGAGCAGCTCGCTTGCCTTAGCTGTAAGCGGACTTTCTTTTACTAAAGAAGTTATTTTATGAGAGGTTGTTTCTTTTGAAAGCCATTCTATAATAAAAGTTGATATTTTTATATCTGTTATATACGGACGTATTTGCTTAGGTTTCAAAAAGTTCTCTACCACAAAATCACCCAGATTTTCTCCTATATCATTCTTTCTTGCTTCTATCAAGTTGGTATGCGGTATATTCAGCCCCATTGGTTTATGAAAAAGCGCTGTTACAGCAAACCAGTCGGCAAGAGCCCCTACCATAGCAGCTTCAGCAAAAGCTTTTATATAGCCTATCCATACAAATTCAGGTGACTTTTTCTGCCAATATACCATTGCTATATAGACAATTAGCATCAGCAAGAAAAGCCCTGTAGCAATATTTTTATGTTGTTGTAATTTCTGTTGCTTATTCATCTGATAAAAAAATATAGGGTTTTAGGAAAAAAGTACCTAAAACCCTAATAAGTTCTTACTTGTTGTACACTGATTCTTTTTTGAAGTGTTTAGCCAACAAATAGTAAACCACAGCTCTGTGTTTGTTTCTATTCGATTTTCCGTACTTCTCGATTACTGCTTCTATAGCCTTATCTAATTCAGGACCATCTGTTAAACCTAATTTCTTAATCAAGAAATTTTGTTTCACTCGGTCTAACTCTGTTTGGTCTGAACCTGATACTTTTGAAGCATCATCGTTGTAGATTGAAGGACCTAAACCTACAGTTACTTTTGTTAGGAACTCTACATCAGGGTTCGCTTCACCACATTTTTCTTTCAAATCTTGGGTGTACACCGCAATTAGTTCATCACGTTTGCTCATAATTTCTTATGTTTTTATAATTATTTTGTAAAGGTACTCATTTTTTCAGATACTCAAAATATTTTAACAAAACTTTATCATTATTTTTTCTTGGTGTATGTATTTCCAATAGCTTTGGAGCGTGGTCATCAGTAAAAATAGCTCGCAATCCCTTCTGCAAATCGCTGTAATTATTCGCTTGATAATAGGCTATACCATACATCTTGCACAAGTGTTCTGCCGTGAGTTTATGCGGCGTTTCAAAAAAATACTCAAAGTTAGGGTCTGAAGTATCACCTGGCAATATTCTAAAGATACCTCCCCCCTCATTATTCAGTAATATAATGCGAAAATTCTTAGGTATATACTTGTTCCACAGGGCATTACTGTCATAGAAAAAGCTTAAATCACCTGTAACAAACACTGTTGGTGCTCCTGAGGCTACTGCTGCTCCTATGGCAGTAGAGGTACTACCATCTATCCCACTCGTACCCCTATTGCAATACACTTTCCAAGTAGGGTCTGACTTCATTAGCTGTGCGTAACGGATAGCAGAACTATTGCTTATCTGCACCATATAGTGCTTGGGAATAGTATTAAATAGTTCAGCATATACTTTGAAATCCGAAAAAGGAGTATCATTCTGATACTCTAAGTGTTTTTGCTGTATCTCATTCTTTACTTCCAACCATTTTTTCTGATAATCTGAAGGCACACTTAACAAATAATGCCCTATTTTCTTCAGAAATGTATTAATATCACTCTTAAAGTGGGCTGTCAAGCAGAAATAAGAGTCGTACCCTTTGTACAAATCAATATTATAGTGATAAGAGGGCTGAAAAGTTCGCAAAAACTGTTTTATTTTCTTTGAGACTACCAAGCCTCCAAAGGTCAGCAGCAAGTCAGGTCGCAAAGCTTCTTTCAGTGCAGGGTCTTTCTCAGTATAAGTCAGTAGTTTATCTATGCAGGGTATAAAGTGAGGGTCGTGCAGGTTAGAGGTAGTCTCGGTCAGTACTAATACTGAAGGGTCTTGCGAAAGCCTTTGCACATAGTCAGCCTCCACGCTATTAGGAGGTAAAACCCCTATTAATATCATCTTCTTAGCTGCTGTATTCCAACGTTTTACAAAGGTGATTGCAGCAGCATCATCTAAAGCAATGTCTGTAGGGGGCAGGGGCTGATTCTCAAAAGTATATCGTTCTTCTGTAGTGAGATATAGAGGCTCTTCAAAAGGCACATTGATGTGTACAGGGGCTTGCTGTGCTATGGCGGTATTGAAAGCGGTATTTAGTTCATAAAAATTACTCTTATCACTATGGGGAGCATCCGATAGGTTAGCATTATAAGCACTATGATTAGCCAATACGTTTGCCTGACGAATGGTCTGTCCATCACCTATATCTACCTTATTAGAAGGGCGGTCTGCCGAAATCACTACCAGCGGAATATCGCTATAGAAAGCCTCTGCAAAAGCTGGATAGTAGTTCAGCAGTGCCGACCCCGAAGTGCAAACTACAGCTACTGGTTGCCGCAGTTGTTGTGCCATACCCAAGGCAAAGAAAGCCGCACATCGCTCATCTACTATACTGTAACAAGAAAAATAGGGGTCGTTGCCAAAGCCTATCGTCAGAGGGGCATTACGCGAACCAGGCGATATAACAATATGTTTAATTTGCTTGGCTTTGCAAGCCTCTATCACTTGTTGTGCCAATTTTATCTGCGGTCTCTTCATTCTATTCTGTTAGCTTGTTTTTCTGTTGGTAATACTCATAAAGAGCTACTTGCGAGCGCTGTGCAGGTAGCGTATGAGGGCGGTAATGATTGTCTTGAGCTTGGTCTATTACTCTGGCTTTCACATTGTCAGCCCAACTGATTTCAAAGGTATCTATCAGCTCTTGCTTTATAGTTTCGTCATAAATAGGGCAACCTACTTCTACTCTGAAAGAGATATTGCGCGTCATCCAATCAGCCGACGAGATGTACACTTTAGGATTGCCATTATTGCCAAATATAAACAAGCGAGGGTGCTCTAAGAATTTATCTACTATACTGATTACCTCTATATTCTCACTCATTCCCTCTATGCCTGGTACTAAGCAACAGATGCCGCGTACAATCATTTGTATCTTCACCCCCGCTCTACTGGCTTCATACAGCTTATCTATCATCTTATAGCTGGTTATATTATTCATTTTCAGCTTTATATAGGCTTCCTTACCAGCTTTAGCATTCTTTATCTCTTCGTCTATAAGCTGCTTAAGTATCTTTTTAGTATAATGAGGCGATACTATTAAGTGTTTGTATTTCTGTATATTGTAATTAGTTTCAAAGAAGTTAAACACTTTATTTACTTCCTTTAGTATATCCTGATTAGCAGTAAAAAGGGTGTAATCGGTATAGACTTTAGCAGTACTTTCGTTAAAGTTTCCGGTACTGATAAACCCATATCGTTTGATGCCTTTACCCTCTTCGCGTTCTATCACACATATCTTGCTATGCACTTTTAGTCCGCGTACTCCAAAGATGAGCTTCACCCCCTCTGCTTTCAGCTGTTCTGCGTATCTTATGTTCGATTCTTCATCAAATCGGGCTTGCAGTTCTATCTGTACTGTTACTTTCTTGCCATTTTTCACGGCATTGATAAGCGAATTGACCACTTGCGAGTTTTTAGCTAAGCGATAAATCGTTATCTTCACTGACTTTACTTTAGGGTCGAGAGCTGCCTCCCTCAAAAACCATATTATATTCGAAAAAGTATGATAAGGGGTAAACTGTAGATAATCCTTCTCTGCTATTTTCTTCAGCAAGCTTTCTTCCGAAGTGAGTCCCTTCACCGGTAACGGGTGTATAGGTGCGTAGGTTAGGTCAGTACGCCCTAAGCTGGGGAAGCTCATATAATCGCGGCGGTTATGATAGCGCCCCCCTGGTATCACACTGTCGGTATTAACAATACCCATCTTCTCAATGAGGAAATGTAGCGTATCCTTATCTATCGTCTTGTCGTATACAAAGCGTACTGGGGCTCCTTTTCGCCTATCTTCTACACTGCTTGAGATTTTCTCGACAAAACTCTTGCTCAAATCATCATCTATGTCTAACTCGGCATCACGAGTGATTTTTATCATATTAGCCGAAAGCGATTCGTAGTTGAAAATGCTGAATATCAGATGTAAGCAAAAACGTATCACATCATCTAACATTATAATATAATGCTTATCACCTACCTGAGGGAGCTCTATAAAGCGATTGAGCGTAGTGGGCAACTCTATCAAGGCATACTGTATTTTTTCTTTATAAGCCTTTGAAGAAAAGAACTTTTGTACCCCTGAGGCTTTTTCATCTTCTTTCAGCGTCATTTTCACTGCCAAATACGCCACATCGTCCTTCAGCTGCGGAAACTTCTCTAAATCGTTGAGGATAATAGTAAAAAGCGCCGGACGTACCTTATCATAAAAATACGTATTTACAAAGGCTTCGTGCTCTGGTAGCAGAGTTTTTTCATTCACGATGAATATCTGCTCTTTCTCTAATTCCTCAGTAATAGTGTTGATAATGCTTAGGCTTTCGTCTTGCAGCTGTATCACTTCCTTAGTGATTTCTTCTAATAGCTCTTTAGCATGTACGCCAAGCTCTTTGTCTGAAGACTCGTTCATAGCTACACGCTTCACCGTAGCATAGCGTACTTTGAAAAATTCGTCTAAGTTATTAGAGAAAATACCAGCAAACCTGAGCCGCTCTAAGAGGGGCACTTTTTCATCGGCTGCCTCTTGTAGCACTCTGGCATTAAATTTTAGCCAACTAAGCTCTCTATTTACATACGTATTTTTTGTTTTCATTTTAGTTCATTTTTAGCCACTTCCACACTTCTTTATAAGTAGGCTTTTTGCCGTACATAAGTATACCAATGCGGTATATTTTCGAAGCTATTTTTATTACCAAAAAGAAAGTGATATAAAGTAGTAGTAAAGAAATTAATACTTCCCACCACGCTACCCCGAAGGGGATACGCATCAGCATTACTACAGGCGAGGTAAGTGGTATGTACGAAAATACTACTGAAATCGTACCGTGCGGTTCTTCTATCACCGAAAACATTCCTACATAAAAGGCTAACATCAGCGGAATGAGTATCGGCATCAAAAACTGCTGTGTATCAGTCTCGTTATCTACCATCGCTCCTACCATAGCATACAGCGAACTGTACAACAGATATCCTCCTACAAAAAATAATAGGAATACACCTGAAGTTTCCAAAAATGGAAAATGGTAGAGAGCTGCTATAATATTACTTATTTCAGAGTGAGACTCTGTAGCTGCCATCGCTTGGGTAGCTGTAGGAGTATCTACCTGAAAGAGTGAAGGTGCTAAGGCAAATAGTACCCCACCTATTACCAACCATATAGCAAATTGTGTGATTCCTGCCAATGAAGTGCCTATAATCTTACCTAACATCAGTTGAAAAGGTTTTACTGATGATATGATAATTTCTACAATGCGGTTCGTCTTTTCCTCTATCACACTACGCATTATCATATTGCCATAAATGATGATAAACATAAATATCAGATAGCCCGCTACACCACCTATTGCAATTTTCATCACATTGTCAAACTCTGAGGTCTTTTCGCCTGTAAAGTTTTCCATTTGTAGGGTTATTTTCGTGCGAGCACTGTCTATTTCTGCCTTATCAATCCCTTTTTGGGTAAGGTTATACTGAAAAAGAGTCTTTTCAAGTGCGTCAGTAAGCTCATTTACTAATGATAGCGAAGGCGATTCTTCACTATAGAAAGCCTTTTGAGCATTCTCTTCCTTAGGTATATACAGCAATCCGTATTTACTTGTTGCTAATACCTCTGCACGAGCCTCTTGTAGGGTTTTATCTTTCAAATACTCATAGTGTATCGTCTCAGTATCAGAAAAAGTATTGCTAAAAAGTCCGCTCTCGTCCAGAATAAGAATATCTTTAGCATTGCTCTTGCTATTTACATTGGTCAGAAAACCAATTATTAAGGCAAAAGCTACTACTATAAGCGGACTCACAAAGGTCATTATTATAAACGACTTATTACGTATCTTATTCAGGTATTCTCTCTCTATTATAATTTTCAAATGTTTCATAATCTACCAATTTACTAATTTGCTAATTTACCACACGCACGCATAAATATCTCGTTAGCTGTAGGGATAGCCTCTACAAAATGCGTTACCTCTCCTTGCGTGCTAAGGTATTGCAATAAGTCGTTAGCGCTCTGTCCCTCTTTTTTCTGTATATTTAGTTTCAGTTCGTCATACAAGGTTCTAAAGGAAGCTTCTTGTACGGTATATTTATCTTGCAACTCACTCAGTACAACTGCTTTCTGCTCGTCAGCTACTTTCAGTCCCACCTCATAAGTATTGTTTTTAAATGCTCTTTTTATATCATTTAAATTACCGTCTAATATCTTATGCGATTGATTGATAAGCGCTATATGGTCGCAAAGTTCCTCTACCGACTCCATTCGGTGGGTAGAAAAGATAATGGTAGCTCCTTGTTCGCGCAAGTAGAGTATTTCATCTTTGATGATATTAGCACTAATAGGGTCGAAACCACTAAAAGGCTCATCAAAAATAAGCAATTTAGGTTTGTGTAGCACCGTTACTAAAAACTGTATTTTCTGAGCCATACCTTTAGAAAGCTCTTGCACTTTCTTGTGCCACCAATCGCCTATTTGCAGACGGTCAAACCAAAATTTGAGCTGTTTTTTAGCCTCCTCTTTGCTCAGCCCTTTCAGCTGAGCCAAGTACAACGCCTGCTCGCCTACTTTCATCGATTTGTATAAACCGCGTTCTTCAGGCAGATAGCCTATTTGAGCAGTATGTTTAGGTTGCAGCAATTCGCCGTCAAACCACACCTCTCCAGCATCGGGCAGTACAATTTGATTAATAATGCGTATAAGCGAAGTTTTTCCTGCCCCATTAGGACCTAACAAGCCAAAGATACTCCCTTTAGGTACCTCCATCGACACTCCATCTAATGCCGTGTGCTCACCGTATTTTTTACAGATATTTTCTATTCTAAGCATCTTAAAACAATGGTTAATGTTTAATTATCAAAGGTTTTATTTTTCAACCGCAAATATACAACTTTTCTTTTATTTATTCATTACTTGTACAAGTTTTTTTATTGCCTACTTCATCATTATTGTATAGCTCTTACTAATTTACAAATCGGCAAATCAAGCAATAAAAAAAGTCGTTACTTCCCAGCAACGACTTTTCCTCATTAAAACAAAAAATTATGAAAAAAACTAAATTACTTCTCTTTTTCCATCTTGTCTTTCAACTCTTGAAGCGCTTCAAGGTCTCCAAGTGTTGATTTTTCGACAGGAGCTGATACTGTATTATTAGCCGCTTCTTTAGCTATTTTCTCTTCTTCTTCTTTGAAGATAGCTGTGTGCGAAGCTACTACACGTTTAAATTCTTTGTTAAATTCAATGATTTTGAATTCAGCAGTTTCGCCTTTTCCTAACTTTTTGCCATCTTCTTTTTCTAAGTGGCGAGTAGGTACGAATGCCAATATATCATCATTGAAAGGTACAGTAGCCCCTTTGTCTACTAATTTAGAAACAGTACCTGTGTGGATAGTACCTACTGCAAATTCTGCTTCGTACTTATCCCAAGGGTTAGGGGTTGTTTGTTTGTGTCCTAAAGATAGTTTGTGTCCTTCAGCATCAAGCTCAAGTACCATAACTTCTATCTTATCACCAGTGTTTACAAACTCTGATGGGTGTTTAATTTTCTTAGTCCAAGAAAGGTCGGTGATGTGGATAAGACCATCGATACCTTCTTCTAGTTCTACGAATACACCAAAGTTAGTAAAGTTGCGTACAGTACCTGTGTGTTTAGAACCTACTGGGTATTTTTCAGTGATGTTAATCCAAGGGTCTGGAGTAAGTTGTTTGATACCCAATGACATTTTGCGTTCGTTGCGGTCTAAGGTTAGTACCACTGCTTCCACTTCATCTCCTAATTTTACGAAATCTTGAGCTGAACGCAAGTGAGTACTCCAAGACATTTCTGATACGTGTATAAGTCCTTCTACACCATCAGCTATTTCTACGAAAGCACCGTAGTCAGCTATAACTACTACTTTACCTTTTACTTTATCACCTACTTTTAGGTCTTCAGCAAGCGCATCCCAAGGGTGTTTGCTTAGCTGTTTTAGACCCAATTGAATGCGTGACTTGTTATCATCAAAGTCAAGGATAACTACATTCAATTTTTGGTCTACTGATACCACTTCGCTTGGGTGGTTGATACGTGCCCAAGAAAGGTCAGTAATGTGTATCAATCCGTCTACGCCGCCAAGGTCAACGAATACACCGTATGAGGTAATATTTTTAACCACCCCTTCGAGTACTTGTCCTTTTTCGAGCTGACTGATAATTTCTTTCTTCTGTTCTTCGATATCTGCTTCAATAAGAGCTTTGTGTGAAACCACCACGTTTTTAAATTCGTGATTTACTTTCACTATCTTGAACTCCATTGTTTTATTTACGAATTGTTCGTAGTCGCGAATAGGTTTCACATCTATTTGCGAACCTGGTAAGAAGGCTTCGATACCAAATACATCTACTATCATACCGCCTTTAGTACGACTTTTCACAAATCCGTTTACGATTTCGCCATTTTCGTGAGCTAAGTTAATTCTATCCCAAGCTTTCAGAGTACGTGCTTTGCGGTGTGAAAGTACTAACTGTCCGTTTTTGTCTTCACGGATGTCGATAAGTACTTCTACTTTGTCACCTACTTTTAGGTTAGGGTTGTAGCGGAATTCATTAAGAGAGATAACACCTTCTGATTTAGCGTTGATGTCGATAATAGCCTCTCTGTCAGTAATTCTGGTTACTACACCTTCTACTACTTCGTTGTCTTGAGTGTCAACGAAATTGTTTTTAACCAATTCTTCAAAATTTTTCAATTGGTCTTCTTGTACGCTGTCAATACCTTCTTGGTATTTGTTCCAATCAAAGTTTTCTAAAAACTCCGCTTGTGTTTGTGTGTTTTCAGCCATTTGCTGATAAGTGAAATTTGTATTTCCGTTAGAAAAAAGGGCGCCCATTAAAAAAGTGTATTTCTATCGGAAAGTAGTGAAACAATAAGTTATAAACGCCCTACACCTTTAAAAAATTGGTGCAATGTTACGATTTTTTTTCTACATAGCCAAAACTTTTTACTACTTTTTTTGTAAAAAAAATTACACAAAAAATATAAAACGCTGATTATCAATAATTAAAATTAGCAAATCGTCAAATCGACAAATTGGCAAATCATCATTCTGTCATTGCCTGATAAGTCTTGCCGTAGCACCACCTTTTCAAACCCCTTCGCTTTCAGCAAGGCTTTCATCTCGTCTCCTAAATACTGATTGATTTCAAAAAAAAGACTTCCTTGAGGTGAAAGTGCCTGACGAGCAAGCGTTGCTATTCGGTTGTAAAACAACAGCGGGTCAGTATCACTAACAAATAGCGCCAAGTGAGGCTCATATTCTAACACATTGGCTTGCATTTCGGCTTTCTCTAAAGAACGCACATAAGGCGGATTAGAGATAATAATATCGTATGTATCTGGCAAACTGGTGGTTTGTAGTATATCTTGCTCTAGAAAGTTAATGGTTACCCCATTTAGTTCGGCATTGCGGCGAGCTACTTGCAATGCTTTTGTCGAAACATCTACAGCAGTCACTTCGGCATTGGGCAAGGATTTAGCTAACGAAATAGCTATACAACCCGACCCTGTACCTATATCTATTATTTTTAGGGGTTTAGAAGTAGGAGTAACTTTTGTTAGCACCCAATCTACTAACTCTTCGGTTTCCGGACGAGGTATGAGCACATTTTCATCTACCAAAAAGCGATAAGAGAAAAACACTGTTTCACCTAATATATATTGTATAGGTTTATGGTTTTGTAGTTCTCTTATCGCTTCTTTTATAGGGGTAACAACCTTTTCGGCAAGGGGCTCTTTAGCGCACGCCAATGCGGTTGCTTTACTACACTGAGCATAATGTTCCAGCAGCATAAAGTAAAAAGTCTGAACCTCTGTTAAGGGGTAAAGGTTTTGCAGCTGCTGGTAAATATAGTGTTTCAGAGCTTCAAAAGTCATTAATTTACGCGTATTTGCTGTCCTACTTTTAGGTTACTGCTAGCCAAATCATCAAAATTATTAAGCTTCATCAGCTGTTGTACAGGCACTTGCTGTTCGCGAGCTATCTTATATAGAGTATCTCCGGTTTGCACTTGGTAATACACCTCTGCAATAGCTTCTTTTTTCACTTGCGATGATACCTGTGTTTTGGCAGGAGCTGCTGGTTTAGGCGTTTCTACCTTTTCAGCTACTTTTTTAGAGGTGTCGGCAATCACGGGTGCTGACTTAGTAACGGGTTTAGTAACTGACTTTTGTTCTACTGTCTTAGCTACTTCTTTCTTAGTTACTACTACCGGCTTTGCTGGTGCTATAGGCTCATTTTGTACCACTTGTGGCACTTCGCGTTTAGGTAGCGGGGTTGATACTATATCAGTACCCATCGAAAAGTTTACCGGCTCTCCTTTCATCGCTACTACTTGCTCGTCATACTGGTGTAGGCTAAACTTTTTTATCAGAGCGATAAGTTTTTTAGCATAAGCAGGATCTGTAGCATAGCCCGCACTCTTAAGTCCGTATGCCCAACCCTCATAGTCAGTAGGAGCAAGCTCAAATAGCGAACTGTATCTCCCCCTTTTCATCAGGAATTGAGAGTGGTCTTCAAACGATTCGTAAGCATATTTATAACGTCTAAAACACTCACTTTTTTCATCGTCATCGTGAGTGATAGTCTTGCCATTCCAAGTAGCGTGGCATTTAATACCGAAGTGGTTATTGCCATAACGCGCTAATCGCCCTTGCCCTGAACCGCTTTCTAATATCCCCTGTGCCAAGGTGATACTTGCGGGTATGTTATAGCGCTGCATTTCTACCATCGCTATATCTTTGTAGTCTTCTATATATTTCTGAGTGACGGCAGTAGTTACCTGCATAGCAGGCGGTACTTCGTGAAAATCATCTTCAGTAAAATCTTTCCGATTCATATTAGCTTCCATCAGAGCCTTTGTTCTTTGGTTAAGCTCTGTATGGCTAGGTTTCTTCGTTTCTATAATAGTACGCTGTCCGCGATAATTAACTGTATGCGGGTTCTTAGCGCTTTTGTAATACTTATCGGAGCACGATGAGAGAATAAAGAGATATAGTAGCAGCCAACTAAATCTTTTCTTCATAATTCAATGTAATTTTTTGTTTTTTTATTTGTTCTTTATTAAAGCCTTCAATACCTTGTAAGCCTCCCGTGTGAATAGCTAATATTTTTGTATTGGGAGCAAAATATCCTTTCTTTGAGAGGGCAAAGATAGCAAAAATCATCTTACCTACATATATGGGGTCTAATGGTATTTGGGTAGTTTTGTTAAAATCATTTAAAAAATTAATCAGTTCATCATTCACTTTAGCATAGCCTCCAAAATTATAATCGTGTACTAAATGCCAATTAGTTCGGGTGGTGTATTGCTTGATTACTTCTGTTAAAAACTCGCCTTTTAGAGCAGGAAAGCCTATTACTTGCTGATGCGGAGCACTAGCATTGATAAGCCCTGAGATAGTACCCCCTGTACCTACTGCTGTGCAGATTACATCAAAGGCTTTGTCTTCTTCGGTGAGTATTTCTTCGCAGCCTTTTACTGCCAAAGCGTTTGTACCTCCTTCTGGAGCTATATAAATATCTGAACCATAGCGATTTCTAAGACTTTCTAAAAACTCAGGGGTGTGTTTTTCTCTATACATCTGGCGTGTAACGAACAAAAATTGCATCCCGCAATTTTTAGCAAACTTTAACGTTGGATTAACACTAATTTCAGATTCCAATTCATCCCCTCTTATCACTCCGATAGTGCGTAACCCCATTATTTGTCCTGCCGCAGCGGTAGCTGCTATATGGTTAGAGTAGGCACCACCAAAAGTAAGCAGGGTATTTTTACCCTGCTTTATTGCCTCTGCTATATTGTATTTTAGCTTCCTAAGTTTATTACCTGACACAAATGGGTGATTCTTGTCCTCTCGCTTTATCGTAAGCGTAATACCCTCAGGCAGTGGTATATCTACCACCTGATTTTCTATTTTCAAATTCTCAAACATAGTATTAATTTGTCGATTTGCCAATTTGCCGATTTGTCGATTTGCTAATTCACTAATTTGCTAATTCACTAATTCACTAATTGGCAAATTGACAAATTAGCAAATTAATCACTCGTATCGCAATGCTTCTACAGGGTCTAACTTCGAAGCTTTTACTGCAGGATAAAGCCCAGAGAGCACCGAAACTACGGCTGCTATTAGTATAGCGACCAAAATGACGCCCCAAGGTATTGTAAATTCAAACTTTACCGCTTTCGAAATCAGAAAACCTAAACTTATACCCAAAACAATGCCCGTCAAGGCTCCTAACTGTGCTATAATGAGCGTTTCGGTAAAGAATTGCAGAGTTATAGAACGCCTTTTAGCCCCTAAAGCCTTGCGAATACCTATCTCTTTAGTGCGTTCAGTAACCGATACCAACATAATATTGAGCAAAGCAATAGATGAACCTAGTATCGTAATCATTCCAATAATAAAACCCGCAGCTGTCAGCACTCCTGTAATACTACCGATACGCTGCAATAGGTCATCACTGCGCTCTACCCCAAAGTTATTTTCTTGTATAGGCGTAAGTCCTCTGATATTGCGCATCAGCAGCACCGCATCATCTACAGCAGCATCTAATTTATCTTTAGTATCCACCCCTATATTTATGGTGAAGTTAGGCATCGTCGTTGAAAAGGCAGAACGAGCTATTCCCAAAGGTATTAACACCTGAAAATCTTCATAATTACCAAAAGACGAACTTTGCGACTTTAGTATACCTATAACTTTGAACTTATACCCCCTTACCGAAATAGTTTTGCCAATCGGATTGACATCTTTCAGCAATGTTTTCTTAAAATCAGAGCCTATCACACACAAATTCAGGTTGTTTTGTATATCAAAGTCCGAAAAACCTCTCCCCTCCTCTATGGTAAGTCCCGAATTATTAATATAGTGCTCATCAACCCCTACCACACGTGCCAAAGGGTCTGTCTTTTTATTTTCGTATTTCACCTCTGCTGACGAAGCCGCATTGGTAGAGATACTTACCTTAGCAAAAGGATTGGCAAGCTGTTGCTTGAAGGTTTCTGCCTCTTTATAGGTGATTTCTGGGTTAATCTTTTTCTTAGTACCACTTCCCTCAACCCTTTCGGCATAATCATAACGCGAAATAGAAAAGGTATTCGCCCCCATACTCGAAAAATTACCTTCGAGGGTATTGCGCAAAGCCGTGATAACGCTCAGTATCCCCACCAAGGCAGTAATACCAATAGCGATAATAAGCACAGTAAGCACCGTACGCAGTAGCTGGCTTTTAATAGAATCAAAAGCTATTTTGATATTTTCACGAATAAGAATCCACACGTTTGTTTGGTTTTTAAATGATGATGCAAAGGTAGGAATAATTTGTGAATTAGCAAATTTGTTAATTAGTAAATTTTGAAGAAAAATCTACTACAAACACCTTCCCTTTACTTTAGATATAATTACAATATACGAACACCGAAGGATAAGCGTAGAAGCAGCGAAAAAATAACTATCTAATAAGCCGTCAAAAAGCAGAAAAATATACTAATTGTATCATTTAATTGGTAAATCGGTAAATTTGCTAATTCACAAATTTGCTAATTTATAAATTATTCGTATCTTTGCGCCCGAATTAATAACGAGGTCGTGTACCTCACTAATTAAATTTTTTATGCCAGTAAAAATCAGATTACAACGTCACGGTAAAAAAGGCAAACCATTCTATTGGATTGTAGCCGCTAATTCTCGCGCTAAACGCGATGGTAAATTCCTTGAAAAATTAGGAACTTACAACCCTATCAGCAACCCTGCACAAATTGAAGTAAACGTAGATGCTGCTGTGAAATGGTTGCAAAATGGGGCTCAACCTAGTGACACCGCACGCCGTATCCTATCTTACAAAGGGGTATTGCTAAAACACCACCTATTAGGAGGGGTAGCTAAAGGAGCTCTTACCGCAGAACAAGCTGAAGCTAAATTCAACGCTTGGGTAGAAGCTAAAAACAACAAAGTTTCTTCTAAAGAAGAAAAATTAGCTAAAGAAAAAGCAGCTGCTAAGGCTAAGGCTTTAGACGCTGAAAAAGAAGCTAATGAAAAACGCAAAAACGAAGCTGCTGCTAAAGCCGCTGAAGCTGCCGCTGCTGCAACTGCCGCACAAGCTGAAGGCGAAGCTGCTGCTGAACAACCCCAAGAAACTGAAGCATAAAAATGACACTGAAAGATTGTTTTTATATAGGAACAATTGTGTCGAAGTTTAGCTTTAAGGGCGAAGTCCTTATCAAACTTGATTCGGATGACCCCGAAATGTATGAAGAAATGGAATCAGTGTTTATTGCCCTTGGCAATAATCTGGTTCCTTTTTTTATTGAAAGAAGCTCTTTGCACAAATCAGACCTATTGCGCGTGAAATTTGAGGAGGTAGATACTGAAGCTGATGCCGATGCACTGCTGAAACACAAAATATACTTACCTCTCTCTGCCCTCCCCCCGCTGACGGGCAACCAATTCTATTACCACGAAGTTATAGGGTTTACTGTAGAAGATACTCAATATGGTTATGTAGGAAAAATTACGGCTGTAAACGATAATACTTTTCAAGCCTTATTTGAGATTGAAGATGAGGCGGGACATCAAATCCTTATCCCTATCAACTTTTTGGAGAAGATAGACCGCCAAAACCAAAAACTTATAGTCTCTACCCCTGAAGGACTTATAGCATTATACCAAGAATAAAGACGAAATAGAAAAGACGAAATACGATAGTTCGCATTTCGTCTTTTTTATTTCGTATCTCGCCTTTAACTTCTATTTTTCTATCTGCTTGGCTATTTCTTCAAAGATGTTATACTTTGTCTTTTCGTGCAGCTCGCGGAACTTTTGGGCATATTCTTTAGGGAAGGGTTTCCAAAAGTCATCATCTTCTACTATTGTGCGGTAATAATATAATAGGTCGTTCTTAGGCATTTTTGCCAACGACTCATATAGCACTTCAAACTTATTAGGCATCTTGCGCTTTATTATCAGGCGATAAAGACGCTCTATAGTATAAGCCGAACTTTTAGCAAGTGCCTTAGTGATAAGATAGTTTACACGCTCGCTATCTTCTTCTATACGGTCTAACACCATAAGGGCATCGGTGTTAAAATTGTTATCTACTCGTGAACCTGCTAAGTAATTGCAAAGCAAATCTGCCCAACGCGGGTCTAACTCTTCTTTAGTAAGCGGTTTTTTATCGTAATATCCACCATAGTAACCATAATAACCATAAGTAGTGCCTGCTAAGGCTTCTATCATATATTGGGCATTAATCGCTTTATTAAACTGTGGTGCAAATACTTCGTATAGTTTCTCTCTATTGAAACGCTCTTTGCTCTCTAAAGCACGATAGAGATAGTTTATAGCTAATGGCGATGTCCAAGTATTATTGAAAACATCAGTAGCATATTGCTCGTAGAAAGACAATACTTTATCTTTATCAAAAGTGTAGAGTATTTCATTCAAGCAAGGGGCTATGTTATAATGGCTTGCCGAACGCTTTTTAGCCATTGCATCAAATCGCTTATCGCTTAAAATATCACCCAATAGCACATACGTTTCAGGGTAATCTTTGTTTTTGAGAATCTCCCACTCTGTAGGCAATCGTTCAAAGGCTGCCGTTAGGGCTTTTTCATCTGCTTCGTCCATTGAAAACAGCGCTTCAAAACGCTCGCGTACTTTCTGAAGGAATGGCTGATAGTGCGAGGCTAACGGAACTGAGGCTATTGCTTCTGCCAACAGTTCCCCATTTCCTTTCTGCTTGTTGTTGCTGTACAACTCATATAGCTTATCGACACTGCGCTGCGTACCGATTTTAGCCAATGCTTTATAGGCTGCCCCACGCACTGTTTTGTTTTTATCGCCTGTGAGAGTGATGATAAAATCTTCGGTCTTCTCATCTTTTTTATCTGAAAGTATCGCTATAGCCTCGGCTTGTAGGTTAGGCAAACTTTCTGCAAATATCTTATCGATAAGTCCGTCTACCTCAGCATAACCGAGCTTATAGAGCAAGCGCAAACGGCGTACGTTTTCTACCTTGTCTTCTAACTTAAAGTCGGCTACTAAGAAAGGTAACATCGCCTTGCCACTAGCAGGAATTACTACCTCCATTATATAGTCAGCTAATTCTGAATACTTATCTGATAGGGCAAAACTCAAGTAGCCAAAGGTGCGAGAGTCTTTAAAAATACCGCGCACATAAGCGTCTTTTACAGTCTCTAAACGCCCTGAGTTGCTTTGGGTAAGAGCTTGTAGTACAGGCTTTAGCTGCAAGTATGAGTACTGAGTATTGACATCGGCAAGAGCCACATTGGGCACTTGGTCGGCTACAGCAGCTCCCTCTTCAGTAGTAGTGCCTTGCGTATAAAGCACAGAATAAAGCAAAGTAGAAAGCGATAACAACTTTTCAGCCGACTGTTGGGCATCAAGCTGCAATAATTCTTCTACATCTTGAGCTAATTTATTGAAAACAGGGGCTTTCTCGCCTAATTTCTTAAGTATAGGTATATGTTTCTGCAAGCGAGGGTCGTTCTTAGCAAACTTACTACCTGCTATAAATAACCTATTTAGTTCTTGTTGTAATTCGTATAAAGGTTTCATTCTTTTTTCAATTTGTTAATTTGTCAATTTGCTAATCTACTAATCGGCAAATTAATATTGTAATCTAACTATTTTCTCGGGGGTGATGAGTGAGAGAGGTTGTGCTGATAGCAATCCGTCTTTTACATCATTATGCATCATCACTGTTAGGCAGAGGCCTTCGGCATTGGCAGGCAAGAAGGCTCTTAGGTTGGCAGTAGGCGATACAGCTCCCTCCTCAATATCTTTGAGGGTAAGAGCAAAACCATTGGCATCTTCTACTACCAAGTTATCACCTTTTAGGTATGCTTTGTGCAACGCCAATAGCACTACAGGCTGTTTGTCCATCAGTGGATTTTTAATCGTATTTTTTACTGATTTGATAGTTTCGGCAAACTGCGTTGAAGCCCAGCTTTTGAGGGTAGCTAAATCTTCTTTTTGCAACGGACGCTCTACACTACCCTCAGCCTCCCAACGAATACGCGGGTTTTGGTCACCTGGGTAGATGTACAAATCTTTTAGCTGCAACACGCTAAATACACTGTTATCTTCTTTGATATACTTAGCCGCTTTATAAGGACGATAGTTGAGCGTTTTGTATATCTTACCTGTTTTGAGGTTCAGCCATACGCCTTCATCTACGTACTCTTTGCGTGCCTCATTGTCGTAACTGTTAAAAGATAGCTGTACAAGGCTTGCATTCTCTTCATACTGACCGTATTGCATTAGCTCTACCAGCTTCCACACATAGCCTATTTGCTCTTCTATAGCCGATGACAATTCAGGCGTACCCTCTGGGTCTTCTTTGCGCGCTTTGAGGTAATCGGTTGCTTTTTTTAGCAAAGCTGAAAGGAAGTTCAGATTATTTACTACCTCTGTATATTCTTCGTTTTCTACTTCTTCTATTGATAATAATAGGTTATTGAAGGCGGTTTGTATCCCCCCGATATAGTAGTTGCCCAGCTCTTTTATCTGTGCCTTCAGAGTGGAGCGCATTTTGGCATCTACTGATGAAAGCCCCGTGTTTACTATATCGCGTAGCAACTTTTGGGCAGTCTCTATACCGGTGAGCTGTGCATCTATTTTCTTAGTGAAAGCTGCCTTATTTACCTTTTTAGGTTTTTCGGCTTTCTCCTTAATCGACTCCTTCTCTTGGGCTTTTTTCTCTTGCTTTTTCTCTATCTTATCACGCTTAGAAAGGATATCCTCTGGTACATCGGCTTGGGCAAATTGCGAAGTATCAGCCTCATAGCAATAAAGCAACCCGATAGCATGTTTGCACGGAAATTGCCTACTAGGGCAGTTGCAGCGAAACACAGGGTTATGAGCGTCTACATAGTCGGCAGAGCAGTAATAAGGGTTCTTACCACTACCTGCACACTCGCCCCATATTAAATTCTTTTCAGCACTAATTTTCAGGTTAGCGAACTTCCCTTTTTTGTGCAATTCTCGCCCTTTCTTTGCTGCCTCAGCATTCGGGGCAAGTTCTTCAATTTTTTGCTGGGTAATTTCTATCATTGTTTTTTTCGTATTTTGTATTTCTTATTTTGTCTTTATTTAAGATATTCTGCTGTAAAGCTCTTCTTATTTTTTGCTACTTCTTCAGGGGTACCAGAGGCTACTACTTCACCTCCTGCTTTACCGCCATCGTAACCTATATCTATGATGTAATCTACCTTCCGTATCACATCTATATTATGCTCTATTACCAGCACAGTATTGCCTTTATCTACTAAGCGATCGAGGACTTCTAAGAGTACTTTTACATCTTCAAAATGAAGTCCTGTGGTAGGCTCGTCTAATATATAGAAAGTGTTGCCTGTATCTATTTTAGAAAGCTCTGTAGCCAACTTCACCCGTTGGGCTTCCCCTCCTGAAAGGGTAGTAGATTGTTGCCCCAAAGTGATGTAGCCCAACCCTACCTCTTCAATGGTTTTGAGTTTGCGGTATATTTTAGGAATAGGCTCGAAGAACTGCACCGCCTCGCTAATAGTCATATCAAGCACATCGGCTATCGACTTGCCTTTGTAGCGCACCTCGAGGGTTTCGCGGTTAAACCGCTTGCCTTTGCAGGTCTCGCAGGGTACGTACACATCGGGCAAGAAATTCATTTCTATCACCTTCAAGCCTGACCCCTCGCAGGTTTCGCACCTACCTCCTTTTACATTGAAACTGAAACGCCCAGGTTTATAGCCGCGTATTTGCGCCTCGGGCACTTGGGTGAAGAGGTTGCGTATCTCGCTAAATACCCCTGTATAAGTTGCTGGGTTAGAACGCGGTGTGCGCCCTATTGGCGATTGGTCTATATCGATAACCTTATCGATATGCTCCAAACCCTCTATGCTTTTGTAAGGCATTGGCTTTTTCACTCCGTTAAAAAAATGAGCGTTGAGGATAGGATACAATGTTTCATTGATAAGGGTTGATTTACCACTCCCCGACACCCCTGTTACCCCTATCATTAGTCCCAAGGGGAATTTAACAGTTATATTCTTGAGATTATTGCCTGTGCAGCCTTTTAGCACAATCTCTTTGCCATTGCCTTTGCGCCTTTCAGCAGGCACCTCTATCTTCTTACGCTTGCTCATATAATCGGCAGTAATGGTAGAGGCTTTTAGCAGTTCTTTGGGAGTACCTTTGAAGATGATTTCCCCCCCATTTACTCCTGCCTTAGGTCCTATATCCACCACATAGTCAGCCTCTTGTATCATCTCTTCATCGTGCTCTACCACTATTACCGAGTTACCTATATCGCGCAGTGATTTAAGCGAGTTGATAAGTCGCTGATTATCGCGCTGGTGCAAGCCTATGCTGGGCTCATCTAAAATGTAGAGTACCCCAGTAAGCTGCGAACCTATCTGAGTAGCCAAACGTATGCGTTGTGCCTCGCCCCCCGAAAGCGACTTTGAACTGCGGTTTAACGACAAGTAGGTAAGCCCTACATCTATGAGGAATTGCAATCGAGTACTGATTTCTTTGATGATTTCTGAGGCTATCTTCTGCTGTTTCTCTGAGATATGCTGAGGCAACTCTTTAAACCACGCTAATAGGTCAGTAATGTCTAAAGCTGAGAGTTCAGCTATATTTTTATCGGCTATTCTGAAGTACAATGCTTCTTTGCGCAAACGCGTACCGTGGCAATGCTCGCAAGGCACGGTATCCATAAACTCTTCTGCCCAACGCTTGATAGCTGCCATATCGGTATTATCGTGCTGACTCTTAATAAAGTTGATAATCCCCTCGAAGTCTATTTCAAAATCGCGGGTTATACCCAACACTTCCGACTTGATAGCGTACTTTTCTTTGCCACCATAAAGGATAATATCCATCGCCTCTTTGGGCAATTTATCAATAGGGTCAGAGAGTTTATAGCCAAACTTTTGAACAATAAGCTCTAACTGCTTAAAAATCCAAGTGCTTTTTTGCTCGCCTACCGCAACAATACCTCCGTTTTTGATAGATAACGATGGGTCTGGGATTATCTTAGCAAGGTTGATTTCTTGCACTTCGCCCAAACCGTTGCAGTGCGGACACATTCCTTTAGGCGAATTAAAAGAGAAAGTGTTAGGCTCTGGCATAGGATAAGAAATACCTGAAGAAGGACACATCAGGTGGCGACTGAAGTACTGTGCTTTTGTCTTGTCTTGCTCTAACACCATTAGCACATCATCGCCGTAGTTCATCGCTATTTTAATGGTTTCTTGCAGCCGTTTTTGGGTATCGTCAGTATCATCTACCTGCATACGGTCTACAACTATTTCTATATCGTGAGTTTTGTAGCGGTCGAGCTTCATACCCTTTTCTATATCGCGTATTTCGCCATCGGTGCGCACCTTCACGAAGCCTTGTTTGGCTATTTGCTCAAAAAGTTCGCGGTAATGCCCTTTGCGCGATTGCACCACAGGGGCTAATATATTGATGCGTTTGCCATTATAGTCTTTAGTGATGAGCTCTTGTATTTGGGTATCGCTATAGCTTACCATCTTTTCGCCTGTGGTATAGCTATAAGCATCGGAAGCCCGCGCAAAGAGCAGGCGCAAGAAGTCGTATATCTCGGTAATCGTACCCACCGTAGAGCGTGGCGATTTAGAGGTAGTTTTCTGCTCAATAGCAATCACTGGCGAGAGTCCGTCTATCTTATCTACATCGGGGCGTTCAAGCCCTCCGAGAAACTGACGAGCATAGGCAGAGAAAGTTTCTATATAGCGGCGTTGCCCTTCGGCATAAATAGTATCGAATGCTAATGACGACTTGCCACTACCCGAAAGCCCTGTGAAAACTACTAACTTTTCGCGAGGTATGCTAAGGTCTATATTTTTGAGGTTATGCACCCGTGCCCCTTGCACTTCAAGGTTTTCTACAGGGGTTATATTAGTAGTGTTTTTTTTCATTTAAATCTTATATTGTTGCTTGTAATCTTACAGCACTTACAATCCTTTTTTATGCAAAGATAATAATTAATTGACAATTAACAATTAAGAATTGATAATTTTTAATAGATTACCCTCCTACTAAAGAAGACTGTTTATATATCCAATTATGAGCATTAGCAAATGTTATAAATTTATCATTTTCTTTTGCACTTTTAAACGTTATATAAGCTACTTTTAAATTAGGAAGTTCCTCTAATCTATAAAAGTCTTCAGCTTTAAGTTTCTCTAAATCTGTAATCATCAGATATTTTAGTTGCTTCAATTCAAAAAGAGCTTCTATATTTTCAAGATTCTTCAGATGTACACATTCGAGATGAAATATATTTTCTTTATTTTTAAAAGAAGTAAGCCTTGTTATATGAGGCATATACCTCAATCGCACATCAGAAAGCACAGGTAATGAACCAATATTTTCTATACTAACATCTTTACAGTTCTGTAAAGAAATATATTCTATATCAGGAAATTTCTCAGCGATCAAATCATTATGGATAAGCTTATTATTAACCCTAAGTTCTTTAATAGGTAAATTATTGAGTTTAGAAAAATCTATCTCTCGAGCGCTCAAATGCTCTAGTTTTTCAAATGTATTGAGTACAGCGTATTGCTTTGTAGTTAATCCAGTATATAAACTTAAAAAAGATAAGTTTTTAAACTTAGCCAAAGGAACTAAGGATATACCTTTTTTTACATTATCATATATCGTAAATTCTTCTAAATCATCAATATGTGATAACTCAGATAAATCCTCTATAAAGCCATTGAATACAATTATTTTTAGTTTCTTTACATTGGTTAAATAACGTAATTGTTTTAAATTCTGCTGATTTATCTCTGTACTTTTATTTAAAGACAGCCAGAGTTTTTTATTGTACTTCTTTAAATAGGAATTAATAGATGACAAAAGTTCTTCATCACCTAATAGGTTACTAATATACAGATGTTCCGCATTTTTTATAGCTTCCTCTAAATTAGCAGTATTATTTAGTTCATTGATATTCAATCTTTTATTGTAACTGGTTGTATTTTGCATATTTTAGTTTGTTTTACTTTATTATAAGAAACACACTAGCAAGAGATTTTAAAACAGATTTAGTACATTATCCTATTCTTTATTATCCTCTAAATAGGTTGTATTCCTTTGAAAAAGTAATGATTTCAATATAATTTCAACACTCCAATCACGACCACTAAAAATAAGAGAAATATAATCACCAATTATTTTGACTATTTTACAATCACATATATCTTGATTATTGTTTTGCCAATTATTGATTTGAATTCTTCTTATATCACTTCCTATTAATTCTGTCGTAATTATATTATATTCTTGCCCCCATTCTCCCCATTTTGCAATATTTATTGCTGGTTTTTCTCTAAGATGTAATACAATAGTTAATCTGTTGAAAGTATTAAGTTCTATTCTTCCTATATAAAAATTAAATAATCCATTAGGATAGAGCTTTTTCAAAAATAAATTCTCACCAATAATATCTAATATATTCATTGCTATATAGTTATAAGTTCTTTTTTTAACCTGATAACTTCTTATCCATATCAAAATCTCACATCCTACGCTTCTATTTGCTGTAGCACTTTTAGGGCTTGATATACGGTATTAATACCGTCAAAGAGTATTAGTAAGCGCAGCCCATTGCGGGTTTCTTTCTCTTGCATACGGCATTGGTTGGGGTATCGCTGTACAAAAAGAAGCAACTTCTGAAAACGCGCACTCTGATAAAACGGACTGTTCTGGTCAGCTATAAAATAACCTGTCATTTTTCCGTTTTTCATCACGAGTTTCTCTATTCCCATACGGGTTGCCAGCCATTTTACGCGTACGCTATTGAGCAGGTCGATAGCCTGAGGGGGCAACTTGCCAAAACGGTCGATAAGATTGCGCTGATACACCTGTAAGGCTTCCTCATTGGTCAGATTGCTCAGCTCGTTATAGAGGTTGAGTCGTTCGGCTACTCTATTGACATAGGTGTCGGGGAAAAGTAGTTCGAAATCGGTGTCTATTTGAGTATCAGTGAGGTAAGTTTTGTCTTCTTCAGCAGTGCGATATAGTTCTGAAAACTCATTTTCTTTAAGCTCCGTTATGGCTTCTTGCAATATCTTTTGGTAGGTATCAAACCCTATCTCGTTAATAAAACCACTTTGTTCGCCGCCAAGTAGGTCGCCTGCCCCTCTGATTTCTAAGTCTTTCATTGCTATATTAAGTCCGCTACCCAAGTCAGAGAACTGAGCTATTGCCTCTATGCGTTTGCGGGCATCATCGCTCATCGCTATCAGTGGAGGGGTGATGAAGTAGCAAAACGCTTTTTTATTGCTACGCCCTACCCTACCACGCATTTGGTGCAGGTCTGACAAGCCAAAATTATGAGCGTTATTGATAAAAATAGTGTTAGCATTCGGCACATCTAATCCACTCTCAATAATAGTAGTAGCCACCAGCACATCGTATGCCCCCTCCATAAAGGCGAGCATCGTCTCTTCCAGCCTCTTGCCGTCCATCTGTCCGTGCCCTATGGCTATACGGACATCGGGTAGCAAACGCTGTATCATACCGGCAACTTCCTGAATGTTCTCTACGCGGTTGTGCATAAAAAACACCTGTCCGCCGCGTTGTATTTCGTAGCGAATGCCATCGCGTATCACCTCTTCGCTGAAAGGTATCACTTGAGAATCAATAGGATAGCGGTTAGGCGGTGGCGTATTGATAACCGAAAGGTCGCGTGCCGCCATAAGGCTAAACTGCAAGGTTCGCGGTATAGGGGTAGCCGTAAGGGTCAGCACATCAAGGTTTTCTTTTAGGGTTTTGAGCTTGTCTTTCACCCCTACCCCAAACTTCTGTTCCTCATCTACTATCAGCAGTCCCAAGTCTTTATATTGCACCTTTTCGCCCACTATTTGGTGCGTACCGATAACAATATCGAGTTGCCCTTTGGCGAGTTCTTCCAAAATGATTTTCTTCTCTTTAGCCGTGCGAAAACGGTTCAGATAATCAATGCGCACCGGAAAATCTTTCATACGCTGACTAAAAGTCTGATAGTGCTGAAAAGCCAATACCGTAGTAGGCACTAATACTGCTACCTGCTTGCCGTTATCAACTGCCTTAAAGGCTGCCCTGATAGCCACTTCAGTCTTGCCAAAGCCCACATCGCCGCAGACTAACCTATCCATAGGTTTGGCACTCTCCATATCGGCTTTTACTTCGGCAGTAGCCTTGCTTTGGTCGGGGGTATCTTCGTAGAGGAATGAGGCTTCGAGCTCGTTCTGCATATAGCTGTCGTGTGCAAAAGCATAGCCTTGCGCCTCTTTGCGTTTGGCGTATAGCTGAATAAGGTTGAAAGCTATCTCTTTTACCCTTGCTTTGGTCTTCTGTTTGAGGGCTTTCCACGCTCCTGACCCCAATTTGTATATTTTGGGCGGTTTGCCGTCTTTGCCGTTGTATTTGGTTATCTTGTGCAAGGCGTGAATGCTGACAAATAGCACATCGCGGTCTCCATAAATCAGTTTGATGGCCTCTTGCTGTTTGCCCTCTACTTCTATCTTTTGCAAGCCTGCAAACTTGCCTATACCGTGGTCGATATGGGTAACATAGTCGCCTACCTCCAGCTGCATCAGCTCTTTAAGGGTTATCGCTTGCTTTTTAGCATAACCGTTTTTTAGCTGAAATTTATAGTAGCGCTCGAATATTTGGTGGTCAGTAAAAACGTTTATTTTCAGTTCGTTATCTACAAAACCAGCGTGTAGTGATAGCTGTACCGTTTGGTAAGCTACTTTCTGCTCCATCTCTTCGAATATATCGTGAAAACGCTTTGCCTGCTGCTCGGTACCGCACAATATATAGTTCTGATAGCCCTCGGCGTGCTTCTCATTGAGGTAAGCGATGAGCAGCTCGAATTGCCTATTAAACGAGGGTTGCGGAGTGGTGAGAAAAGTGAGTTCAGGCTGTGAAATCCCTATGTGAATGGACTGCAATCGGTTAGCTTGCGCCAAAAGGTCTTCTGTCTGGCAATAGAGCTCCTCTGGGGCAGTACGCTTCACCTCATTGGCTAATTTCTGATAAATATCGGTAGCTTTTGCAAAGAGTTTATCTATTTTTTGTCCTAAAGAGGCTATATCTTTAGCTATAAAAAGCGTTTGCGGACTAATATATTCTAAAAACGACTGTCGCACCTCATCACTTTCCTTATTTTCTACGTTAGGAATGATGATTATCTGCGAAAGTTGTGCGGTAGATAGCTGGCTTTCTACATCAAACGTGCGAATACTCTCTACTTCATTGCCAAAAAACTCTATACGATAGGGTTCGTTATTAGAAAATGAAAAAATATCGACTATCCCCCCGCGTACCGAAAACTCACCCGGTTCGGTAACGAAGTCAGTACGGTTGAACTGATAGCTAAAAAGTACCTCGTTGAGGAACTCAAGGGTAAGCGAATCGCCTTTGGTAATTTTTAGGGTATTCTGTTCTAACTGTTTGCGGGTAATAACTTTCTCGAAAAGGGCTTCAGGGTATGATACTACTATCAGCGGTTTAGTGCTGTGGCTTAGTTGGTGCAACACCTCAGCGCGCAGTAGCACGTTAGCATTATCGGTATCTTCTATCTGATAAGGGCGGCGATAGCTGTCGGGGAAGAAAAGCACCCGCTGCTCGCCTACTAAAGTTTCTAAATCGTTAAGCACATAGGCACTTTCCTCTTTGTCAGGTAACAATACTAACAGCGGGCGGTGCGTATGGGTGTATAGGTTTGCCACCACTGCCGACAGCGAGGCACCTGCCAAGCCCCCTACAGTAGTGCTATTCTGCGCCTGCACTTTGGCAAGCAAGGATTTATAAAGGCTACTCTGAGCCAGACTTTGTAATAACTCTTTCACGATGATAATTAAAACTACAAAGTGCAAAGGTACGAAATAATTGTTAATGATTAATGATTAGAGGTTTATACTTTGTTTACTCTTCGTTTATTCTTCGCTTATCATTCGCTCATCATTCGCTCATCCTTCGGTGTAGGTATATCTGAGATAAAGGGAAAAATATGGGAGAAAAAATTCTGTTAGTATTTTGTTTTGAACTAATAATATACTATCTTTGCAAGAAAAAAAAATAACTTATGGACACAATCAGAATAAAGTTTAATAATGCAGCAGACTTTTACATATTTGAACCACTCTTTAAACGGTTTAATGTAACGGTTTATAACGATATAAAAGATATTAAAGAGAAAGATGATACTTTAATGTCTGAAAAGGAGTATTTTGCTATGATTGATAGAGCAAGGGCAGGGAAAAAGCACGAAATTAGTCGTGAAGAGATGAGAAAATGCTTTTAGGAGACTAAAAATGGAAGAAGAAATTTATAAACTGAAGTATTGTGATGACTATTTAGACCACATTGAAAAACATTTAAAATTAAGTGGGAGGAATGAGAAGGCTGTGAGGGCTGGGAGTGGTGAGTGGATAGGTTGGGATTAGATTGTAAGAATGTTGAAAAAGTTAGAAAATTAGCAGATAAAATACCTGAGAAATATAATAAGGTTGAAAATACCATTTTTGATAATATTAGTCCCGAAGGGATTGAATATAATAAGTGGAAGAATAGTTTAGAATTTATACCTAATATAACACATACAGAAACAAAAACTGAATTTTAATTTTTATATTATGACAGTTATAGATCTCATAAAGCTTATTAAGCCTATTCCTAAATTGTTCATTAGAAAACATAGTATATTTAGTCTCGAGGTATTTATTGATGGTTGGTATTATCGTGATGATAAAGAAGATGTAAGGGCGAGTGTCTTATACACAGAATTTTATGAATGGCTACAAGAAAAATACAAAGTAGGAGGTAGTGGAGGATGGGCAGATATCCTTTATTATAAATTTGAAACTGAAGAAAAGGCTCTGGATATGTTCTTTGTCTTATTTAATACTTTTTATAAAGAAGTATATAAAACAAGTTTATGGTAATTGGAGATATTGATAGTATTGGTAATCTTTCAAATATATTGTTAAGAGCATAATATGCTAACCATTAACACAATATAACTGCAAGCTACATAGGTAGTGAATTGGTGAGACTGGTGAGACGAGTGGGACAGGTGGGACGAGTGTGAGGAATGAGAAGGCTGAGAAGGCTGGGAGTGGTGAGACAAGTGGGACGAGTGGGACAGGTGAGACGAGTGAGACTGGTGAGACTGGTGGGAGGAATGAGAAGGCTGGGAGGGCTGGGAGTGGTGAGTAGATAGGTTTAGGTAGATAGATGTTCTGTAGCTCTTAAAAATTTTGCAAAGAAATATGAAATGGAGATTATCGAAGAAGAGAAAATATATAATGGTTGTAAATAAATTATTATGCAAATAGATTATATTAAAAAGAAGATGCTATTTTTATTAGCACATCCAAACACTTTAAAATCAATTGTTCCTAAAGAGGTATTTATAAACCCTACGATTTCAGAAGATAAAGTTTCTGAAATAGAAAAAAAGAACAATATAATACTTCCTAAAGATTATAGAGAATTTATAACAAAAATAGGAAATGGTTGTATAGGTCCAAGACAAGGATTACTTTCTTTGCAAGAGTCAATGTTTGATTTTAAACTTAGAGATAATCCTGCAATTAATCTATCTAAGCCTTTTCCTTATAATGAAAAATGGAATGAAGATGAATGGATTGATGCTATTGACTGGGATAGGGGGGAACGCCCTGATGATGAAGTATTAGAGAAGTATATGAGTACTAATCATATCACTGGTTGTTTGCAAATTTGTCATATAGGGCACGGAGCCACTTATTTATTAGTTGTAAACGGTGAAGAGTATGGCAATATGTGGCTTGATGGAAGAATTGATTATGGAGGATTAAAACCTCTATTGAACGAAAAAGGGGAAAGAGTATCTTTTATATCATGGTTTACTGAATGGCTTGATGAATCAGTAGTAATGTAATGAAAGGTTGTTAAACTTGTAATATATAGAAAATATGGGCTAATTGCATTATTTTTTGTAGTTTTGCTTTTTAAATTCTATTTTCTTTCTAAAAACTTACTATGAACAAAGATGATTTACAGCTAAAATGGGACGCTCTCCCTGCCAATAACCTAATGCGACAGTGGCAAATGCAAATAGCCGAGATTACCGAGCAGTCGGTTACCCTCTCTATGCCCGTAACCGACCAAGTAACGCAAGTAGATGGCGTGCTACACGGTGGGGCTACTCTTGCGCTGGCTGAAACGGCTGGTAGTATAGCTGCCTTTTTGCTATGTCGAAAGGGGGAGGAACAAATACGCGGTATAGAACTGAGTGCCAACCACCTACGCCCTGGTAAAGTAGGCGATACTCTCTATGCTAAAGCCGTGTGCCTAAACGCCGGACGTACCCTACAACTCTGGGATATAAAGGTGACAAACCAAGAAGAAAAACTGATTTCGTACTGCAAATTTACAACGATTAGAGTCGTTAGTGGTTAGTCGTTAGTCGTTAGAAAGCGACCTAAAGACTAAGGAGTAACAAACTAACCACTAAAGACTAACAGCTAACGACTAACGACTAACGACTAAAAACTAACGACTAAAAACTAAGGACTAAAAACTAAGGACTAAAAACTAAAATATGGCTCAATTTATTAAACTTTACAACGAAAATCCTAACGAAAAGGAGATTGCTAAGATAGTGGAAGTACTGCGCAATGGTGGTCTTATCATCTATCCTACAGATACTGTGTATGGCTTAGGGTGCGACATTACCAACACCAAAGCCCTCGAAAAGATAGCACGCATAAAAGGTGTGAAGCTCGAAAAAGCGAACTTCTCATTCGTTTGTTCTGACCTAAAGAACCTATCAGATTACGTAAAACAGATAGACAGCAGTACCTTTAAACTGCTAAAACGCGCTTTACCAGGGGCTTATACTTTTATAATGCAGGGCAATAACAACCTGCCTAAAGACTTTAAGAAGAAAAAAACGGTTGGGATACGCGTGCCCGACAACCTGATAGCACGCACCATAGTAGAGCGATTGGGCAACCCTATAGTATCGACTTCTATCTACGATGAAGATGATGTGATAGAATACACTACCGACCCCGAACTGATTTTTGAAAAATGGCAAAACCTTGTAGATATAGTGATTGACGGCGGGTATGGTGATAATACCGCCTCTACTGTCATTGACCTATCGGGTGATGAACCAGTGGTTATACGTGAGGGGAAAGGAGACGTTGATATTATTAGTCGTTAGTCATTAGTCGCTAGTCGTTAGAAGGCGACTCTATTCTAACGACTAACAGCTAACGACTAACGACTAACCCACTAACGACTAACCCACTAACGACTAACAGCTAACGACTAGCGACTAACCCACTAATGACTAATATAGCTTTTCAGTGCTTCGATATATTCTTCAAAAGCTGAAAGTCCCTTAGGGGTAAGCTGGGCTTCAGTATTAGGGTAATTTTCTTTGAATGTTTTTTTGATACTGATATAGCCCGCTGCTTCTAACTTCTGAATTTGTACCGAAATATTGCCCGAAGTGGCTTTAGTAACTTCTTTAATACGAGCAAAGTCGGCTTTTTCTTCTGAAACCAATAGCGAAATGATAGCCAAACGCAATTGCGAATGCAAAATAGGATTTAAATCAGCAAACATTATTTCTCTTTTTATATTCTTTATTAAATTGAATACCAGGCACTAAGAATAGCAAAACCGCTATAAGGCTACTGAGCAAAGGCAGAAAAACTTCCTGACTAAAAGGAATAAATTGTACTGCGTAAATAATTATAAAAGCCAATAGGCAGGTAGCTATCCATAGCTTCATTTTCATTTGCAATGCCATCGTTAAAGCCACAAAGGTGAAGGGCAGATAAATAATTAAAAAAGCAGTGAGAAAAGAGTCAAAGATTGACCAAGGGATTAAGAAAGCTATCATAGCATTAATACCTGCTATAAACCAAAGCCAATCCGTCCAATCATTATAGCTTTTTTCAGCTTTTTTGCGCTTTGTATTTTTAATTTTCGCCCATAAGTTATAAAAGAACCCAATGGGCATTAATATCAACCATACCAAACCTGATTGTTTGGGATAATAGTCGGTAATAAGCATCACAAACTGAATAATGCCTGCAAGCATAATGAGCACACTCCAAAAGATAAGGAAGAAACCGTTCTCTTCGTACTTTTGTTTTCGTTGATTGATGACAGATTGAATGATTTTCAAGCTGTCGGCTACTTGTAATTCCATAGTTTTAAAATATTTAATGTTATAAATTCGCTGCAAATATAAGTTAGTTTATAATATAAACCAAATTTTTAGCAAACTTTTTTTGTAACCTCCTTCTTACTTCCTCCAAAATGGGAACAGAAAGTCATACTATTACACTTAAAAATCAGCTACTTACAAAATTATTGTTACATATATCACAAAAAAAGATAGTTCGTTATTTTGTTTTTCGATTTTAAAACTCTACTTTTGTCGCCGTTGAATATAAATCATAAATCGTATGTCAGAACAAGTAATAAATAAACCCACCCCCATCAATGAGGAAGTAGTGTGGGATAAAACCAAAACTATCATCAGTACTACTGATAGATTTGGCAATATCACTGACGTAAACCAAACGTTTATAGATGTTTGTGGTTATTCAGCAAGTGAATTGTTAGGAAAACCCCACAATATTATCCGTCACCCTGATATGCCTAAAATAGTATTTAAGGTAACGTGGGACAATATTTTGGCAGGGCGCAACTTTCACGCTATTATAAAGAACTTAGCCAAATCGGGTCGGTATTACTGGGTAATTACTGACTTTGAGGTAGGACGCAATATTATGGGCGAGGTGGTAACTATTATGGCACGCCGCCGTGCTGTGCCCGAGCACGTAATCACTGACCATATAGAGCCACTATACCAAACGCTCCTAAAATTGGAGAAAATTGGTGGTATGGAGCTTAGCAACCGCTATTTCAAAGGTTTTTTAGAAAAACAAGGTAAATCGTACATTGAGTATGTTATGGATATACTTGATGACTCTAAACGCGAAATACGCTTCGAGCCAGTGAATACACACACTGATACCGAAAGTACTTTAGGCGATTACGAAATATCTGATGATATCTTTAGTGAAGATCACAAAGAAGAAAATATACTACAGCGCAAAAGTTTCTTTGCTAAATTGTTTTCAACAAATTAAGAATTAAAAATATTATTATGAGAACAGCTAATTATAACAATAATGAAGTAGAAGTACTCAATTATAATATAAAATTCTCAGAAACTAATTCTCCTATTTTTGAGGAGAGAGAAGATGATTTTTATTATGATTTATCAGCTGAAGAGTTAAAGAAAATAGAGAGAGCAAGAGAGCTATCAAAACTTGGAATGACCATAAGCAGTGAGGAACTTCATAGAGAAATGATAGAAAGATATGGAAGTAAGATGGAATACAGAGGCTAAGCAAGATTTCTTTAACACTCTTGATTATTGGGAAGAACATAATGGTTCATTTGAATATTCTTTGAAGATAATGCAAGCAGTAAAAACATTAGAACTTGAGCTCGCTGAAACACCTTACTTTTTAGCTAAATATAGTAATAAATTAAAATTGTATAGGAGACACTTCTTAAAAGGTAAATTTGTAATATATTACGATGTTTTAGAAGAACAAAATGTTGTGATTATTCAGTTTTTTAGAAGTTCAAAACAAAAACCTTTGTAAATTATATAAAAAGGGCTATCCTAATTGTAGGATAGCCCTTTTTAGTTCTGATTTTAGCTTTTATGCTTTTTTGTAATCTTTGTTTTCAGCAGCTTTTAACTTAGCTGATAATTCCATAGAGATAGCAGAACGCTCAAACATTATTTTGCCTGAAAGCGTTTCGATAACACAAGTATCGTCAGTAAGTTCTACTATACGTCCGTGTACCCCACCTTTGGTTATTACTTTATCGCCTTTCTTCATATTTTGTATGAAGTTCTTTTCTTGCTTTTGTCGCTTCATCTGAGGGCGAATCATCAAAAAGTACAGCACCACGAACATCAGTATAAAGGGTGCTAATTGATTTAATGTTTGCATTATTTATATATTTAGTTATTAAATTTAGCTGTTGTAAGGCAAAATACGCTCCCTTACTAAAGGAGACCGCGCCCTATTTTATTTATAAGTTCTTTTTCTTCAAGCTCTTTGTGTATCACATTCAGTATTCCATTAATAAATAGGCTACTCTTAGGGGTAGAATATTCTTTAGAAAGCTCTAAATACTCGTTTATTGTTACTTTTATCGGAATACTTGGGAAATAAAGCAGCTCGCATACTGCCATCTTTAGCAGTATATTATCGAGTACCGCTACACGCTCTTTATCCCAGTTAGTAAGTTTATCATCTATAAACCCTTTTAGTTTATTGTCATTAAGCACTGTCTTCTTAAATAGGTCTGACAGAAATAGCTTTTCTTCGTCTGTATTATAAAGAGTGGGTGTAAAGTATTTAATAGGAGGGTTAGGACGCAAATTCTTAAACAATTTGACAATAAAAGTATTGACAATAGGGTAATCATCTACCCAAGTGAGATTATGGTCTTCAATAAACTCATAAAAATCATCGTCAGGAGCTATAATTTCCTCGAAAATAGTTACCACAAAGTCTCTATCAGTAGCAAAAGAAGATTCTTTGCCAGCGTATTCTTTGTAATAATCACTTTCTAATATCGCCTTATAGAAGTTATTGACGTATTCGTAATGAAGATCAAAGAGATTCATTTGGGCAGTTTCTATTGCTTTTTGCAGTGATTCGTTTTGGCTAATGAGGGTAAGAAACTTATTATTAGCGATTAGCTGGTGCTGCTTAGTATCGGCAGGAGTCGCTAAATATTTTTTCTGAGCTACCTCGCTTTGTTTGATAGCGTAGGCGTGTAGCTCGGTGAGGAGCGATAGATGAAGAAGATATAGGTCGTACATCTCATTAGCACTATTTTCTAAGTACTTTACTTCTTTGTCTAAGTCTTGACTTTGGCTTTGCTGCATTGCATAAACCGACTGCATCACTTTAGCCCTAATATGTCGTCTTGTAAGCATAATTTTATAAGAACCTCTTTTACTTGTTTTTGAGGGTGCAAAAGTAGTAAAAAAGCTGCAATAAGCCAAGAAAAAGGGGTAAAAAACACTATTAAATGTTAATTTTTTGCCAAATTTGTTTTTTTTAGGGCTAAAGATTTGCTATGAATAAATATATTAGTACCTTTGTGCCAATTAACTTTATTTAAAGAGTTATCTTATGAACAAAACAGAATTAATTGATGCAATCGCTGCTGAGGCAGGATTATCAAAAGTGGATGCCAAAAAGGCTGTAGAAGCGTTTTTCTCAAGCGTTGAAAAAGCCCTAACCAAAGGTGACAAAGTTTCTATCGTAGGTTTTGGAGCTTGGTCAGTAGCTGAGAAAGAAGCAAGAGATGCAAGAAACCCACGTACAGGAGAAGTTATCAAAGTACCTGCTAAGAAAGTTGTGAAATTTAAAGCAGGAACTGAATTGGCAGACGCTGTGAACAAGTAATTGCTCGAAAAAAAAAGCCTCTTTGTGATGATAAAGAGGCTCTTTTTTTTCAGAGATGAAAGACGAGAGAAGAAAACCAAAAAGACTGACCATATGAAAAAGAAAAAAATAGTAGTACTTACTGGCGCAGGAATTAGTGCTGAAAGTGGGGTGAAGACTTTCCGCGATGCTGATGGACTATGGGAAGGGCACGATGTAGAGCAGGTGGCTACTCCCTATGGCTTTGAGAAGAACCCTGAGTTAGTACTCAACTTCTACAACGGTTTGCGCAAACAGCTGAAAAGCGTACAGCCCAATGCTGCCCACTTACTATTAGCTGAACTGCAAAAAGACTATGAAGTAGTGGTTATCACCCAAAATGTAGACGACCTACACGAGCGCGCCGGTAGCAAAAATATCATTCACCTACACGGCGAACTTCTGAAAATGCGCAGTGCTGACGACCCTAACGAAATATACGATTGTACTGGCGACATAAAGGTAGGCGATTTGACCCCCACAGGTGCCCAACTACGCCCTCACATTGTGTGGTTTGGCGAAGATGTACCCCTGATAGTGAAAGCAGCTGAAGAGGTAGAAAGTGCTGATATAGTGCTGGTTATAGGCACTTCGCTACAAGTATATCCGGCAGCTGGACTAATGAATTGTGCTGAAGACAACGTACCTATTTATTATATAGACCCACGCCCCTCTATCACCAGCAAAGGTAGGCTAACCGTTATAGCCGAAAAGGCATCAACTGGTGTAGCTAAAGCTATAGCATTAATCAAAGAAAAAGAGAACAATGAGTAATTTTCCTAAATTTATATTGGGCGATAATACTGATATGCCCGATGCCATGTTTGTGGTACACCTTGAGTACCCACGTTTTGTACTAAACTTAGATACCGATGAGGTAGAATGGTTAGAAGAGTTTGAAGAAGAAGATACTAAAGAATTAGAAGCTGAAAGCGAAAACCTAATAGCTGAAGCCTTTAATTTCTACGAGCGCGAGGTTGCCCGCATAGAACAAGAAAATTATTAAACTATGAAACAACTCATCGAACAGATAAAAGCCAAACAATCGCTGCTATGCGTGGGGTTGGACACTGATATTACCAAAATACCACGCCATTTGTTAGCCGAAGAAGACCCTCTTTTTGCCTTCAACAAGGCTATTATAGAGGCTACACACCCTTTTACAGTAGCTTATAAGCCTAATATTGCTTTTTATGAGGCACACGGCGAAAAAGGGTGGCGTTCGCTAAAGAAAACCATTGACTATCTGAACACTTTTCACCCTGAAATTTTCACCATAGCCGATGCCAAACGCGGCGATATAGGCAATACTGCTACGATGTATGCCAAAGCGTTCTTTGAAGATATGCAGTTCGATAGCGTGACTGTCGCTCCTTATATGGGGCGCGATTCGGTTGAGCCCTTTTTGGCTTTCGAAAATAAAAGCACCATACTGCTTGCCCTGACCTCTAATGAGGGAGCTTTCGACTTTCAGACCCAAGAGATAGAGGGTGAAGCGCTTTATAAGAAAGTGTTGCGCACCTCGCTCAGCTGGAAAAACAGTCAGCAGCTGATGTATGTAGTAGGGGCTACCAAAGCCGAATATTTGAAAGAAATACGGCAGATAGTGCCTAACCACTTTCTGTTAGTACCAGGGGTTGGCGCACAAGGAGGCAGCTTAGAAGAAGTATGTCGCTACGGACTAAATGACCAATACGGACTGTTGATTAACTCATCGCGCGACATTATCTACGCCTCTAAAGGAGAAGATTTTGCCACCGTAGCAGCTGAAAAAGCTCAAGAATTGCAGGAAGAAATGAAGAAGTTAATGACAAATATTTACTAACTTTCTAAATTACTAATTGATATGATTACACTTCTAACGAAAGAAATGATTACTAAGGAAATAGAGCAAGATGCGCATCGCCTATTTTCAATGCTAAGCAGACGCTACCAACGGGCTCTTTCTGAACTCTTTGAAGACGAAAATAGTGCTCCATATGTAGTTGGCTACATAGAAGACGGCAGACTACACGGTATGGCCTCAATGGCTGTCTACAAAGTGATTTCGGGCTACAAGGGCTGGATAGAAGATGTGGTAGTAGACGAGTTTGCACGTGGTAAGAAAATAGGCACCCAACTGATACAAACCCTTATTAGCAAAGGGAGAGAATTAGGCTTGGGCGAGATTCTTTTATTCACCGCCCCTACTAATGAAGCCGCCATACGACTGTATGAAAATGAGGGATTTAAGCGCAAAGGTACAGAGGTATTTGTAAATGCTCTGAAAGAAATGTACCCTCCTGTGGTTTGATATTAGCGATTTCTTCGTATTTTTGCCCCCTCATAAAAAAGAAGACTTCAACACTATGGAATTAGTTCACAAGAATCTGGTATTGCCCAACAATGGCAAAAAACTGCTATTGCACACTTGCTGTGCGCCTTGCTCGGGCTCTATTATACTATCAATTCAGGGTTCGGGGATAGACTTTACTATCTTCTTTTATAATCCTAACATTCACCCTAAAAAGGAATACGAAATACGCAAAGACGAGAATATCCGCTTTGCCGAAAAGTGTGGTGTACCTATTGTTGATGCCGAATACGACACCGATAATTGGTATGCTCGTGCTAAAGGTATGGAGTTTGAGCCTGAACGCGGCAGCCGTTGTGCAATGTGCTTTGATATGCGTATGGAGCGCACTGCCCTATATGCTCACGAAAATGGCTTTGATACCATTGCTACCTCCTTAGGTATCTCGCGCTGGAAAGACCTCAACCAAGTGAACGAAGCTGGCAAAAATGCAGCCAGCAAGTACGAAGGCCTTACCTATTGGGACTACAATTGGCGCAAAAATGGCGGCTCTGCCTGCAATATGGAAATCTGCAAAAGCGAGAAGTTCTACCAACAAGAGTACTGTGGTTGCGCTTTTTCGCTACGCGATGCTAACAAATGGCGTGTAGAAAACGGAAGAGAGAAAATACGCATAGGTGAAAAATACTACGGAAATTAGCTAATTTGCCAATATGATTACAGCACAAGAATTTTCAGAAGGTAAGATATTGCTCATAGATAAACCCCTGCAATGGTCATCATTTCAGGCGGTAAACAAAATAAAATGGGCAATACTCAAGCACTATAAACTAAAGAAAATAAAAATAGGGCACGCAGGTACTTTAGACCCGCTTGCCTCTGGCTTATTGGTAATATGTACTGGCAAATATACTAAGAAAATAACCGAAATACAAGACGCTCCTAAAACCTATACTGGCACTATTACTCTGGGGGCTTCTACCCCTTCATTCGATATGGAAACCGAAGTAGACGCTCACTACCCTACTGACCATATCACGCCAGCTCTCATAGAACAAGTGAGACAACAGTTTTTAGGGGAGCAAGTGCAAGTGCCCCCCGTGTTTTCAGCTATTAAAAAAGATGGCAAGCGTTTATACGAGTTCGCTCGCGAGGGAGAAGCCATAGAAGTACCTTCTCGCCAAGTATTCATTTACAAGTTCGAGATAGACACTACTGATTTTCCTCTATTACATTTTGAAGTACAATGCAGTAAGGGTACCTATATACGCTCTTTAGCTAATGATTTTGGCAAAGCGCTGCAATCAGCGGGCTATCTGTCAGCTCTTAGACGCACCCAAATAGGCGACTATACTGTAGCAGAAGCTCTTACCCCCGATGATTTTGTAGCAACCAATATACCCGACCTTAGAAAGCCGATTATCCTAACTACTATCATCGAGCAATTTCCTCTGCAGAAGTCGGTGAATGATGTATACGGAGAACATCGCAGACAGCACACCAAGCCTACCAAAAAAGCTATAGATGTAAGAGCCATTTTAGGAAGAAACGAAAAGAAGAAAAGCAGTGCTATCAGTAGAGAGTTCAGGGCTTTTGCTCGTATGTTTACCCCTACCGATAAAGCTATCTCACTAACCCTACTCGTGCTCTTTGTTACAGTCATTACCCTATTGGCTCTGCAACTGAGTGGGCAGCCTAAAGGGATAATGATAGAGGTAACAACCACTCCTGAGGAGGTTATCACTCCTCTCCTACCCGATACTCCTCTTCCTACTACTACTGATGAAGCAGCTACAGCTAAGACTGCTCTTACTACCAACGCCTACAACCAAGCCGACCCACAACTAAAGCATAGTGCTGACATTAAAACATTAGATGAGATAATGGCAGAGCGCACTGCTCAAGAGATGGCAAGCCTCAAAGAGGTTTTAGTAACAGGCAATACCCCTACCGACTTGGCAGTAGTACCACAGCCATCGCAACAGCCTAATACTTCTCTAGCTGTAACTGATAAAGCTAACAAACATACGTTAGTAAAATACGCCCTTGCAGGTAGAAACGGCACTATACCTAATCCTGTATTTACCTGCGAGCAAGATGGACAAGTGGTGGTCATCATCACGGTAAACGAGGCTGGACGAGTAACTAAGACTGCTATTGATAAACAAGCCTCTACTACCACTGATGATTGCTTAATAGAAAACTCATTGCGCTACGCCGTTCAAGCTAAGTTTGACGCAGCACCCAATAAGAAAGAACAAATAGGAACTATTACTTACATATTTCAAAAAAAGAGATGAATACGATGACACCTACACGCCAACTTTTACTGCTTGCCGCCCTTCTATTAGGACTTTCCTCTTGCAAGCACAACCCTACTACTACCCCACAAGACGCTTTCAGTATAGATATTTCGCCTAAAAAGAAAGAATACCACTTAGGCGACACCCTACAGATAAGCATACACCACCCGCGTTTTGAGGGCACTGTGCAGCAGACTTCGTACCAGATACACCAGCAGCAAGTAACTACTTTGGGCGATAAGATAGTATTAGAAAACTTGCTTTTAGGCAAACAGTTCCTAAGTGTAAGCGTACAGACTAATGACGGCAAGCAATACACCGTAAAAAAGCCTCTTCTGATACTCGCTCAGCACGCCCCTAAACTCCTTAGCTATAGAATACTTAATGAATACCCCCACGACAAAGAAGCCTACACTCAAGGATTAGAGTTTATAGGCGATACTTTGGTAGAAAGCACAGGGCAATACAAACAGTCTTCTATACGAAAATGGAATCTTTTTACAGGGGAAGTATACCAGAATGTACCCCTACAACCTATCTATTTCGGTGAAGGGGCTACGGTTTTCAGAGGGAAGATATTGCAGCTAACGTGGCGCGAGAATATCGGGTTTGTATATGACCAACAGCTAAAAGTAGTGAAGACCTTTACCTACGGAAAGAGCAAAGAGGGCTGGGGGCTTTGCCATAACGGGAGTGATAAACTATACAAGAGTGATGGTACCGAGAAGATATGGTTACTGCACCCAGAGACTTTTGCTGAAATAGATAGTTTGCAACTCTGCACAGATAAGTCGCTGTATACGTATGCTAATGAATTGGAGTTCGCTAACGGAAAGATTTATGCCAATACTTTCCTAAAAGACGGCATTATGATTATAAACCCTGAAAATGGAGCTATAGAAGGCGTAGTAGATGTACGCGGACTTAAAGACAAAGTAGAGAAAACCCCTGATGTAGACGTCCTAAACGGCATCGCTTATCACCCTATACGACATACATTCTTCATTACAGGTAAGAACTGGAGTAAAATATTCGAAGTAGTATTCCTACCTAACGACTAACGGCTAACTCCTAACGACTATATTACTTCGCCCGTTACCTTCCTTCTCAACCACTACCTTCACGGCTATGCGCTCTACCATCTCTTGTACGTGCGAGATAACCCCTACTTTCTTCCCTTGATTCTGAAGACTTTCTAAGGCATCTAAGGCTACCGATAGTGTATCGGTGTCTAAGGAGCCAAAGCCTTCGTCAATAAACAAAGTCTCGACGTTCATCTTTGTAGACGACAAAGACGAGAGCGCCAAAGCTAAAGCCAACGACACCAAAAACGATTCCCCTCCTGAAAGCGAATACACCGAGCGTACCTCAGCTGCCATATCATTATCGAGTACCTGCAAACTCAACGAGTTAGGTATGCGCGATAAGGTATAGCGCCTATTGAGGTACTTCATCTGCACATTGGCATACTGCAGCAGCACATCGAGGGTATACTCTTGTGCATACCGCCTAAAAAGTCCGCCTGAATGACTGCCTATCAGGCTGTTGAGTTTATCCCATTGGGTGACTACTTCGCGTTTCTCCTTCTCTTTTTGCTGCAAATCAGCAGCTATATGATGTTGCTGCTCATCGGTGAGCAAGCGCGATTTTTGTGCTATCACCTGCTGCTGTAGTGGTTCTTCTGCCGCCATCTTTTCCTCACATATCTTTATAGTTTTCTCTTCAGAAAGAGATAGCGGGCGTTTATCCTTTAGCGCCTCTAATTGCTGTTGTTTTTCTTTAGAAAGCGTGTCGTATTTGGCTATCCGCTCTTCAAGCGACTGCTGGGCTGCCCGCTCAGACTGTAACCACTCGTGACTTCGATTAGCCCATTCTACCTTATGTGCGTGGAGGTACGCCTGCTGCTCAGGATAATAGGTCGCTATCCAATTGTTTATCTTTTCGGTAGCTTCAGCGATGCGCTCTCTACTATGCTGTTGCCGTTCTGCGAGCGACTCTACCGTCTTATCATTAGCTGTTACTTTTAGCAAAAGGGAGTTGTAATGGTCTTGCGCTGCTTCGTAACGCGCTTTAGCCGCAGCAAGTGTCCCTTGCAAAGTCGCTTCTACCTTAGCAGCCTCTTCCCCCTCTAATAAAGATTGGCGTTCAGCCTTAAGCACTTCATATTGTGTTGTATCTGTCTGTAGGGTAGTCTGTAGTTGCGTAAGTTGGCTTTCTAAAGCCGTTACTTCAGTAGCGAGAGACGATTGTTCTTGATAAAGCAACTGCAGCCGTTCAACTGCCTTTTGTAAGTGCGCTTCTTGCTGAGTGTACTCCGTTTTAGCCTTTGTTACTTCAGAAGAAAAAGCTGCAGTATCCTCTTTCCAGAGCCGTAGCATAGCTTCTGAAAGCTGCAAAGTACCGAGCTGCTTCAGTTGTCCTTCTTCTTGTTTGCGGTACTCCTCTTTTTTAGCCACAAGGCTTTCTTTTTGTGTAGTAAAATCCTTTAGGCGACTAAGTTGCCCAAAAAGCATTTCACTTTCCGCCAAACGTTCTTGCGTGTCAGCACAACACTGCTCGAGGTATGCCTGTAGCCCCTCCGCAGGATAAGTGCTATAAAAAGCCGACTGCTGCAATTGACTTTGCGTCTCGGTTACAAGCTGATGATAGCACGCCTGTTGCTCCTGCGCCTCGGCTATGCGTTCAAGGGTAGCTTGCTGTGTTGCCTCTTTCTGTGCTATCGACTTAGAGAGGGTAGCCAAACGCTGCTGCACTGCCTCCCATTCTTGTTTCACCGTATCGACCAGTTGCTCAGAAATAGCTTTATGTGCACTAGGGTGATGCAGCGACCCACAGAGCGGACACGCCTCACCCTCTACCAATTTTTCGCGTAATAAGCTTATATTTTGCGAGTTCTCCTCGCGAGTGCGCTCATATATGCGCTCTGCCGTTTTACACTCAATTTGCACCTCAGAAAGCTGTTTTTGCAAACCAATAAGAGCTGCAGCCAACTCTGCTACCTGTTGTTCTCCCTCAGCAATAAGCGCTTCCGAAGCCTCTTTCTGAGTAGTATAGGTCTGAATATGCTGTGCCAAAAGCCTATCCGCCTGATAGACTTGCAGCTGGTTTCGGTAGTCTTTTTGCTGTTGCAATACCTCTTCAAGGGTAAAAGTCGCTTCTTTGAGCGGAAGTGCCTCATATTGAACCTCTAAACGAGCCATTTTATCAGCATTTTCAGCCATAAGCCTCGAGAGTTCTTCCTTTTCTACAGCCAATGCCTGCAACCATTGATAGTTGTCTCTGAGCAACTTATAAGCCGCATTTTCATTTAGCCACGATTGTCGTTCTTGCTTGTATTGCTCGCCCTTTGCTATACTTTCCTCCTTAGCCAAAAGCTCTTTTTGTTTATCCTGCAACTGTTGCATCTGGACTTGCTGCTGCGCTTGCTTCTCGGTTAGCAGCCGTTGTGCTTCAGCCAAACGCACCTCCAATGCCTTTGCCTTGTCGATAGCTGGCTTAGCAGTCTCATACACCGACTGGGCAGCCACGAGTTCTTCCGCTGCTGTAGATTTCTCAACCTCTGCCGTTGCTTTGTCTGTAGCCAAGCGTTGCTGCTCGCTCTGAGCGGCTTGCAACTGCTGCACGGCAAGCTGTAGTTGTGCTTCCTCCCGCTGTTGCAGCAGAATATCCGCTTTTACCGCCTGCAGCTGCTCAATAATAGATAGTTGAGAGAAACGGTCAGCTTGTGCGCTCCTCTCAGTGATAGCCTTTTCTTTCTCAGCCATAGCCTGCTGATACCCATCTGAAAGCGAATGATAATCAGCGTACCACTGCTGTTGTGCTTTTAATGTATCAAGTTCCTCCTGAAGCGCCTTAAGTTGTTGGCTATCAGCAGCCAATTGCTTTTCTATTGCTTCTCGGTCGGCAGACGATAAGAAACTAAGCTGTGCCAGCTGTCGCTCCAAAAGTTCAAGCTCTGTGCGGTGCTGCTTGCTAAGTTCGTATACCTTCATAGAAATCTGACTGTATATCTCGGTACCGGTCAGCTTTTCTAATATATCCGAACGCTTATCGTCATTCGCCTTCAGAAAGGAAGTAAAATCACCTTGTGCTAAAATAACCGACTTGGTAAACTCATCAAACGAAAGCCCTATCAGCTCCCTTATCTTCTCCAAAACAAGGGTTTTTCTATTCTCAGCAAACACCTCATTATCAGTCAGATTAGTAAGCTGTATCGTTTCCTGCTGAAGATTTCCCTGCTGCTTACCCCTTGCCCTACGCACCTGCCACTCGGCCTCATAATGCTTAGCATCAGCCGCCTGAAAAACCACCTTGGCATAACCATTAGTCGCCCCTTTGCGGAGGAGATTTCTAACGTTATTAACCTGCACTTCACCGGTACCATCGTTGATGCTCAGGGTGCTTTTGGTAGCAGCAAGACGGGGCGTTTCGTTATATAACGCAAGACAAATAGCATCTAAGATAGTCGATTTGCCAGCCCCTGTAGCCCCTGTGATAGCAAATAAGCCCACAGACTTCAGCGGTTCGGCTTCCAAATCAAGCGTGAAAGGTCCTTCGATAGAAGCTATATTGTAAAGGGAAACAGATAGTATCTTCATCGCATCTTTTTTGTGGCAAATGTACGGATATTTCTTAAATTAACAATTGTGAGGATACGGATAAACTTCGCTCATCATTCGTCACATACTCAGCTGCGCCAGCTCGCTGACTTTCCTTCGCTTATCATTCGCTCATCATTCGCTCATCGTTCGCTCTTGCTGTATCCTTTCTGTATCCTTCCAAATGTAACTGGTAGGAAGAAAAAATTTTTCTAATTAGTAAATTATGCTTATATTTGTTGTTTGAAAAACAAATCATCATCTGAAATGAAAAAAGAAGAAAATGAAACCGTTACAAGTTGTAACGCTTTGAAATTAGAAGCTGCTGATGGTAAAATGCGGCTTACTGATGTTGCTGATACAAAAGTGAAAGATTATCTTAAAATTGAGAAATAGGCAGATTAACAATTTATTGCTATCTTTGCCCCCGAAAAAGAAAAAACTTAAGAATCACTATGAAACACCTACTTCTTTTATGGGGCGCATTGCTCTTTTCGCTAGCAACTTATTCGCAGATGCTCTTCTCGGAAAACCTTACAATGACAATAGACAGCACCAAGACACTGCAAGGTAACCTAATGCCTATCTTAGATTTTAAAACCGAAAAGGCTAATGTCTTCACCCTGAAAAATACCGCCAACCTCAACCTGCTGCTCAATCGCAATAGGGTTATCAACCTCATCAATAAGTTCGAGTTCTCTACTTATGGCAAAATGCTTATCGTGAGCGGAGGATATTTGCATTTAGAATACCGCTATTTGTTAGACCACGCTTTTGAGGTGTATCCTTATGCCGAATCGCAATGGGCTGAGAGTAGAGGTATGAACAACAAGATTTCTACGGGCTTGCAGTCGCGCTATCGGCTGATTAACACCAAGTCTTCGCTGATGTTTGCCGCTTTGAGCTTGTTCTTCGAATACGAAAAATGGCAACACCCTGCCCCCGATGCCAATACACCCGAGCACGCCTATAGCAGGAGCATCAAAACACATTTATCGCTTAGCTATAAACTCCAACTGACTGAAAAATGGACGCTTACCACTACCGGTATATATCAAACCCGTCCCGATAGCACTTTTAACAAACCTCGCTATGGAGGTGCGGCAGACCTTACTTACAACATCACTCCTACCGTAGGCATCGTGGGCACCTATCGCCTTATCTACGACACCGACCCTATTGTGCCCGTACGAAAGGACTACAACACTATGGAAGTGGCGCTTAATATTTCATTTTAATTTGACGATTTGCCAATTTGACGATTTGCTTGTGCGGCTTATACTCAATTAGTAAATTATTATTATCTTTGCAGTTCAGATAAAACATTACTTAAGTACTAACATCTAAACACTTATTTAACACTATGAGTTTCTTAAAAAACCTACTTAATCTATACCAAGGCGAAGAGAAAAAAGAAAAAGTAATTGAGGATATCCTCAGCAATATCTCTTTCAGAGGGGCTAACCTATGGATTTTAGCTTGTGCTATCCTTATTGCATCTATCGGACTAAACGTCAATTCTACGGCAGTCATTATCGGGGCGATGCTTATTTCACCTCTTATGGGGCCTATTGTGGGGGCAGGCTTTGCATTAGCTACCTATGATTTTGACTTATTGAAAAAAACAGGACGCAGTTTGCTTATCGCTACGGTAGTGAGCCTTATAGTATCGTTTATCTACTTTTATATCAGTCCGTTTAAGGATGCGCAATCAGAGCTTTTAGCCCGTACCTCGCCTACTATTTACGATGTGTTCATCGCTTTTGTGGGTGGGTTGGTAGGGGCTATCTCGCTAACGCGCGAGGATAAAGGTAACCCTATACCAGGGGTAGCTATTGCTACTGCCTTGATGCCTCCGCTCTGTACAGCTGGTTTTGGCTTGGCCACCGGCAATATTAGTTACTTTTTAGGTGCTTTTTACCTATACAGCATTAACTGCTTCTTCATAGGTATTGCTACTTTCCTCATTATCAAATACCTGAAATACACCCCTAAGAATACGGGTAATGAGGCGCTTAACAAGCGTTTGCGCGTGGTTATCACTACACTAGTAGTCCTCATCGTCACTCCCAGCCTCTATTTAGCTTATAGTCTTTTAGAAGAGAAGAAATTCCACGAGAATGTGGCACACTATATCACTGCAGAGTTTGAAAACAGTGGTTATACTATCATTTATAAGAAAATACGCTACAATACGAACCCTAAAAGCATTGAATTAGCGTTTTTGGATAAGAAATTTAGCGATGAAGAGTTAAAAACACTGCAAAGCAACCTTAAAAACTTCAATCTACTCAATACCAATCTTATTGTACGACAAAAAGAATCGGAAATTGATAAAGAAATACTATTAGAAATCAACAAAAACAAGTCGTCGCTCTCTAGTAAAGATGTGATGATAAAGAACCTAACTGACGAGTTGGAAAAATACAAGCCTACTGATGCTACTTTTGCTAAAGAAATGCAGGTATTATTCCCAAGCATAGACGATTTTTATTTTGGCAAGCTGAACCACTTGTCTAATAAAGATTCTCTACAAACGGCTACTGTACTGCTCTACACCCTGAAAAAAGATACTATAAAGGGCAAAGAAGTGGTCAAAGAAATAGATGCCGCGCGATTGCAACAATGGCTCGCTGAGAAATTTGGCGATAAGAAAGTAATATGCCGATTTGTCAATTAGGCAATTTGCCGATTTGGCGATTTGGCGATTGTGGTAGATGAGAAAATGAAATCCCCGTGTGGTATGGTACTGCACGGGGAGTTTTTTATTGACATATTGACTCATTGGCTAATTATTACTATCTTTGTGGTTTGAAAAATGGAACCGTTACAAGTTGTAACAGTTTAAAATTAGAAGCTGCTGACGGCAAAATGCGTCTTACGGATATTGCTGACACAAAAGCTAAAGACTACCTTAAAATTAAAGAGTCATAGCACGATAGGCTATAAAAAACTTGCTAAAAACACCCCTAAAAAATGTCAGAACTTTTATTTTGCCAATAAGCAAAAAACCCATACTTTTGCGAATAATTTTAAAAGTAAAAGTATTATGAAGATTAAAAAAGCATTACTTGTTGAAAACAATGAACTTGTTACTCCTCGTGAGTATGAAGAAATGTTTAAAAAATGTAACGACAGAAAAGAAGTTAGATGTTCTTGTGGAGCGAAACTCTCTTTTGTCGAAGCATATATAAGAAGGTATAGTAAAGGCAATTCTTCTACCGTTTCAGCTTTCTTCAGAGACAGTAAAACCTCAGTTCATAAAGAAGATTGCCCATACAATATTTCAAATAGAATAAAGGAAATTGTGGCAGAATCACAATGTTTGCCTATTGAAAAAGGTAAATTTATTTTGAGTTTAAAAAATCCTTACAGCCAAAAAAGTACGAAAACTAATAACAACATACAACCTTATGACAGATATAGCAAGACCATATCTGCTGATAACAAGTACTATAACAATTATCTAAAAACAGTAAGAGATATATTACGTTTAAGAGACGATTTGGAAAGTGATGCCGATTTATCTCAATTTACATTGTATTTTGGAGAAGAGCAAGTCAAATGGGAAGATTTTTATTTTGCTTTTAAACAATATGGGGGTATTTTAAAAGTCGTCCACAAAGAACAACCTAAAAGACATCCTATCTGTATTGAAGGGAATATTTACCACATAGGAGATGATAATGAACCTTCTCTTTTTTTATATGGAGAAAAAATAGTAGATGAAGGTAAAGAGAAAACAATTGCAATAAAGTTAGTAAGTAAGGGATTTTCTCTTATTAAAGATTATCCCAATGGTTGCCACGTAATTGTTTATGGTACAGTAAGTTTGGATGAACACCAAGATGCAAAATATCTTGATATAATTATGTGGATTAATGATTGCAGACAAATCATAAAGGTTGAATAGTATTTTTTTAACAATTTTATTTCTCACCCCCTTGCATATTACAAAGAATTCATTACCTTTGCAATGAATTTAAAAACTCATTTAAACACTATTTAAAAGAAACAGAAAAAACAATTACATAAAGACATAAATTAGCGTTTCGCTTTACAATTTTCCTTTCATAGAAAACGACCAATTTTTTAACAGCAAGGAAAGTGAAGTGGAAATGCCTGCGTTATAAGCGTGGGCATTCCTTTTTACTTTTGCTGTATGCCTTTGGTCGGGCTTCTATGAGAAAGTAATAGGGAATGTACCCGCGTTTTTTTATGTACTTATGTGAACGATAAAGGCGGAAACCGAAAAGCCTGTAAAAGAGTAGGAATAATAAACTAAATAACGATTAAAAGAATGGCTAGAAAGTACAAAGTAACAATTTTAGGAGCAGGACAACTTAATGGAGCTTTTTCAATTAACGAAACTTTTATTACTGAAAATTTCAATTTAGCACGCTCATTTATGGGTGGTAACAGAAAAGAAGTTCTAAAAAATTGGGCAAAAAATAAATTCCCAGGTATTAAAACAGATAGAACTCTAAGTTTAACAGCAAATGTAATAACTATTGAAGAGAAAAGCGATTCTCCTTGGTGGAAATTTTGGTAAAATCAATTACAATTATTTGTATGGAACAAGAGAAATCAATGTTTGATAAATTCATTTCTTTATTTGAAAAGAAGGAAGAAAATATATCATGTAAGGATATAAAGGACAAAGAAAGTCTATGGAATAACATTGCTAGTTATACCTCCTCAACATACGATAATATTGTCGAGAGCACAAGCGTAGCATATAGCACTACTATTGATTTCATTTCAGAAAAAAGCTCAAATATTTATAATACTACTGCTGAAAGTTTTGTAGAAATAACCCATAAGGCAGGAGAATTTTATGATCAGATAGAAATTAAAGATAATTTCTATAGAGTTCTTTCTAAAGTCGATCTAAATAGTTTAATTGAAAATTTAAACAATGTTGAAATAAAAAATGAAAAAGCTAAAAATGCTTTAAAAATAGTAGTTTCTCTGTTAAATATTTTTGATAATTATCAAAAAAGAAATAATTTATCACTCAATACTTCTGAAATAATAGAAGAAAAACAAGAGCTTAGTAGTGAGGTTTCTCATTTTATTAAAAATATTGATTTTAAAGAAATCTTACGTGAAGTAAGACCTTATATTTTATATATCCCTCACCCTGCTGCACCTATTGTATATCAACTATTATCCTTCTTGTGTGATTAAAAAGATAGTATTTAAATTTCAAGAAAATACGAATAAATAGAATGAATTGTGCTATATAGTAAGCATTACGTCCTGAAGCTAAAAATCGTAAATGGAAAGAATTAGGACTTGCAAAAGTAGTCCACAAAATTGACTAATCTAATCTCTTGATAAAATTCCCCATGCAGTGAATAACTCCACGGGGATTTTCTAATCCCCCAAATTTGCTCATTTGTTAATTCTCTAATTTTCTAATTCCCCATTTATCACTATCTTTGTCAACAAAAACCTTAGGACGATATGTTAAAAAATATCACTCTTATCATTGCTCTCTTGCTCACTTCTTTAGCGCAAGCACAAAAAGAAACTTCAATCCGTCATATCGATATCCTCGCTTATGACTCTGATGGGGAACTTTATTTTTATACTCAAAAACAGAAAGACAAGTTTTTAGAGTTAGAATTTGAGTCTCAAGAAGATGAAAATCTAGATACCGATACCGAAGTTTACGATCTCAAATTGGTTCATTATAATGAGGAGGATTTAGAGACCCTAAACGAGATAAAAGAGGACGACAAGAAAATTATCTACCTCAAAGATATACAACGCACTACCCCCAGCGACTTTGTAGGCAAAACCTTTAACACACTTCCTCCTATCTATGACAAGGATACTCAAACAATTATTGTCAAGATACTTAACCCTTACTTGGCTTTGTTATGTGATATAGATAGAAAAGAAGAAAAACCTTATCGAAGAACAGATTATTATGCACTACATACTATCCATCTAAAAAAGGGGCGAAACATTTACCTCTTGAGTTATGGAGAAAATATTGAGGGTTTTATTGTACCCTTAAAAGATAAAACCTTGTTTTTAACTAACATAGAGACAACGGTACTTGCGCCAACTCAATACCCTTTGTCCTATACAGATGACTTTATAAGCTATGAGCCAGAAGAGCATCTCATACTTCGCCCCAAAGGCAAGCGTTATGAGCTTATGAATACCTATAAAGAAAAAGTGCTTTCTGGCAGATATGATACCATCTATTATAACAAATTTGGCGTTATAGCCAGAAGAGGAAGCAAGTTTGTACTCTACGACAGTTACTTACAAAAAAAATCGTTTAAAGGGATGCGCAGTGTTTATTTCTACCGCAATGGTATTGAGATGCTTAACAAGCAAGGAGCAGCATATTACACAATAAATGGCGAACGTATAGAGAAATTCCCCAAAATCAGTTACTCACTCTGCGGAACCGTATATGAAAGGCGTTATTCATTGAAAAAAGACCCTAAAAAATCAGAATACCCACATTATATGCTTTATGGTTTTGGAGGCTTTGCTTCAGAGTTCGAAGCCGAAAAACGAAACTATCTTTCTGATAGAAGTGCCGATGAAACACTTTCTTTTATTGATGGTAGTAGGTATTTTGTATGGGATGAGAATGATTTTTTTGTGGACAACATTTATCATCACCCAGAGCTTATACGTGTGCAACGAGGGAACAAATACGGACTGTTCAAATACAATTATCAAAAGATTTCAGAAAAAGAATTATATATTGAAGGAATAGAGGAGGATAAAGAAAACGAAGAAGAAAATAGTTTTAAACGCAATGTACGCAAATATGCTTCAGCTCATCTCACAGGAGAAGAACAGCTCCCTATCATCTATGATAATATTGAGCAGCATAAGGATGGGCTTATCTACTTCTACAAAGATAATAAGATAGGTATCTACCCCCAGCATAAAAAGGTTATATACGAAAAAATAGAACCCCAAACCCACTCTTTCTATCACATTGTAAAGAAAGGCAAAAAAGGTTATCTAGACATCAGAACAATGAAAGAGTATTTCTAAATCTTTACTCACTTTATACTTTACAATAATTAAGTCGTAGCACAATAAGCTATAAGTATTAGTAGGCTAAGTAAAAAATAATATGTACTTTTGCACATTATACCATCTAAAGGTAGCCACAGGCTACCTTTGAATGCAAAAAAGAATACATTATGGATAAAATAACTCATCTGTATCAGCAGTGGAAAGCTGGGAACTCACCATAAACCGAATGAATTCACTCTTACTTTCACTAAAAAATATTTATAATAAACTATATGAAACACTTAATTATCTTGTTATTATTCCCATTCTTAGCGGCTGCACAACCTATTATTAGCTGTACAGATATGATAAAACCTTATGCTGACTTTGAGAGTCCATTAGCTTTTGAAGAGACTGTGGTAGCCCTTCAAAAAGAGGTAAATAGCAGGGGTATTACCATTTTTGCTACTATCGACCATCAGAAGGCAGCCGAGGCAGTAGGCGAAAGTATGCACCCCGCCACTGTGCTTATAGTAGGTAACCCCAAAGTAGGAACTGCCCTAATGCAGGAAAACCCTCGCTTGGCTATTGAACTCCCTTTGAAAATCCTCATCTATAAGGAAGATAAAACAGTAAAGATACGCTACGAGAAAATTGCTGCTATTGCCAAAAAATATGATATAAAGCAAAACTTCAGTACAGCTGAGAAGATAGATAGCGCCATGCAACAGCTGATTAAATCGTCAATTAGCAAATGAGAAAATTAGAGAATTAGCAAATTAGAGAATTAGAGAATAAAACTCCCCGTGGTGTAAACTGCCTATGCGGCTCGCATCACGGGGAGTTTTTATTGGCAATTTTAGAAAATAAGCAAGATAGGAAAAGTCTTTTCTGCAAAACAGCCTTATCTTTGCCCTCGTAAATCAGTAACTCAATATGAAAAACATTACTTACAACGATTACATTCAGCGCATCAATAAGGTGGTTGCTTACATCAACAATCATTTAGATGAGACTTTAGACCTAAAAACACTCGCTAATGAGGCGGCTTTATCAGACTTTCATTTTCACCGCATCTTCAAAGCCCTAAAAGGCGAAGCTATTGGAGGGTATATCACTCGTCTTAGGTTAGAAGCTACTGCCCGCTTGCTGCGGTACACCGCTCTGACAATAGAAGAAATAGCCTTTAATATAGGCTATGAAACTCCTGCTTCGCTCTCTAAAGCCTTTAAGAAACAATACGGCATCAGCCCTACCGAGTATAGAACAAACAAAGATACCTACATTATGAAAAAAGAAATCATCAACCCCGATTTGGCTCTGAAAGCCCCTAAAATAGTAACATTAGAGCCTAAAAACCTTATTTATGTAGCCCTCACAGGTGCTTACGGAAGTTTAGACTACGGAAAGGCTTATGAGCAACTATGGGCTGTTATTAAGGCTCAAAAACTCTTCACCAAAGGGATAGAGTCTATATGCATATCGTATGACGATCCGAAAATCACTGAAGGCTCTTTGCAACGCTCTGATGTATGTTTGGCTATCCACAAGCCTGCCACCCCACAAGAAGAAGTTAGTTGCAAGACCTTAGCAGGAGGTAAATATGCCGTTTTCTTCTATCAAGGCAGTTACGAAAACCTTTCTCAGGTGTATGATACAGCTGTACGCTGGGTTATAGACCACCAGTACACACTACGCGAAGAACCTTTCTTTGAAAAATACCTCAACGATGCGCGCCGTACCCCTAAAGAAAAGCTAAAAACAGAGATTTATATTCCTATTAATTAACCCATTTGTCAATCATTTTATAACTTTTAATACTATGCAACTTACAAAAACAGAAAAAACTATTGGTATCGTCTTAGCGATTGCCTTATTACTGCTCACTCTTTCAGGAAGTGGTTACTTCTTCTTTAACCTGAAAACAAACATAGTACAATGGATTGCTTACAATGCTTGTTCGCCCAGTAGCTTGGTATATTTAGTAGGCTTTATAGTCTTTTTGTACAACAAAAACGCTATTGGGTTGGCACTTGCTTTCTTGCCAATGTACTATTTTGGCACTATGGGACTCTTAACCTTTACGTGGAGTGGCGCTAATATCTTTGCCCAAATGTCGCATATTACTATGACGCTTAATCTTCTTTGGGCAGGCTATATACTCTATCGTCTCGGCGATTACAAAGTCTTTGCGCAAGGCTTGTTGTGGAGTATCATACTTTTTGTGCCTTTTATTGCTTTTGTGATGTACTACTGTCGCACTCACGCTGACGAAATCAGTAGTTTATTGCAAATGATGGCTTAGGATATTTGTATTGCCTTATGAGTTAATTAACAAATTATCCTTATATTTGGGGCAGAATTTATTGTACAATATACAAACAAACAATGAATGCAGAATTATACTTAAAAAAAGCTACTTTGCAATTAGCTAGAGGATTGGAGACAGAAAGTATAGAAAGCTTAAATAAAGTACTTGAAACAGGAGGTGATAATAAAATAAGCCTTATCAAAGCACATCTAATATTTGCTGAATACTATGTTATGAAGGGTAATTTCCCTGAAGCAGAGGAACATCTATCTTATATTAGTAACATTTACGAAGATAGTGATGAAGAATTTGACGACTTACTAAATGATGAGTTTTTTGAAGCTGATATGCTTATGGATATCATAGAACGTTTCCGTTTTCTAAGGAAATAATTAACTTATTTGTTAATTATAAAACTCCCCATATGATAAATGTGCCATATAGGGAGTTTTATTTTCTAATGGATGAGTTTTACTTGATGTGCCACCAAAGTTTTGAAAGCACAAAGATAGAGGAAAATTTGAAAAACTATACTTCTCTGTAACAATTATTTGACAAAAATTGTTTATCTTTGCAGGGTATAAAACTAAAAATAAGAATTACAAATGAAAAACATCCAATTAAACAATGGGGTACAAATGCCCCTATTAGGTTATGGTGTATACCAAGTAGACCCCAAAGAATGTGAGCGTTGCGTAAGCGATGCTATTTCGGTAGGCTACCGAATGATTGATACCGCCCAAATCTACAAAAATGAAGAGGGTGTAGGTAACGCTATTAAGAAAAGTGGGATTGACCGCAAAGAGTTCTTTATCGTTACCAAAGTGTGGATAAGCAATGCAGGTTATGAAAAGGCAAAAGCCTCTATCGAAACCTCTTTGCGCAAACTACAAACTGATTATATCGATTTGCTACTCGTTCACCAACCTTTTGGCGACTATTACGGCTCTTATCACGCTATGGAAGAAGCCTATAAAGAGGGCAAAGTACGCGCTATTGGGGTGAGTAACTTCTATGCTGATAGATACCTTGATTTGGCATACCATTGCGAGATAAAACCTGCTGTAAACCAAATGGAAACACACGTATTCCACCAACAGCAAGCCCTTCAAGAGCTAATGAAGAAGTACGACACTAAACTAATGTCGTGGGGACCTTTTGCCGAAGGCAGAAACGACTTCTTTGCCAATCCTACTCTCAATGCTATTGGTGAAAAGTATCAGAAAAGTGCTGCCCAAATAGCTTTGCGCTATCTCTTGCAACGCGATATTATCTGCATTCCTAAATCGGTGCGCAAAGAGCGTATACAGCAGAACTTCAATGTGTTTGACTTCCAACTCTCAGCGGAGGATATGAGCCAAATAGCGGTTCTCGACACCAAGCAAACGCTCTTCTCTTCTCACCAAGACCCTGCTTTTGTAGAGATGATACTACAATATGGTAATTAGCAAATGTGCTAATTAGTAAAATTCCCGTGTGGTAGTACCACACGGGAATTTTTAATAAGACATCTAACTTGTATCTATTTGCTAAATTCTACTTCAGCATTTAGTTTAGTTATCTTTTCTTGCAATTTAGTGATGTCTTTTTGCAACTTCTCAATACGGCGATTACTTTTGGCTAAATTCCTGTTAGCCTTACTAGCTTTGCGCAATGCCTTTCGAGCTTTGTTCGCTTTTTTAGCACTTGCCGAAGCCGAGTTGGCATCACTAAAAGCATCCGTACGATTGGTAGCTTCTTCATTAGCTTGCGTAGCCTCAGTTTGCAACGACTGATTATTGGTTTGCTCTTGAGTGAGTTTCATTTGCAATTCGTTGAGCTCGGTATTGAGTTTCAAGGCTTGTTGTTGTTTTTCCAAGCGTTTCATCTCTGGTGATTTAGCTGTACCACAACCCGCTAACATAAAGGAAGCTAACACTCCCATTAAAAGTACTTTTTTCATAATTATATTATTAATATTTTAATGCTGCAAAAGTAATACTTAATTGCCTAATATGCAAATTCACTATTTTACTAATTTGCTAATTACCAAATTATCACTACCTTTGCATTTAGAATAACTTAAAAACAATACAATATTAGGACATTTAGTAAACAAATTATTAATCATAAATAAAAAAGACAGATGACAGCATTGTACACAGCAGTGGCCACCGCGACAGGTGGTCGTAACAGAAAAGTAACTTCTGACAACGGCGTATTAAGCCTTGAAATACGTTCTCCTAAAGCCTTAGATGGAGCTAATGATGATTATACCAATCCTGAGCAGATTTTTGCTGCGGGCTATGCGGCTTGTTTTGACATTTCCCTGAATTTGGTTATTAAGCAAGCTAAAGTAGCTACTGGTGAGACCTCTGTAACGGCACACGTATCTATTAGGAAGCTGAACAATGGCGGTTTTATTTTCGCCGTAACCCTACAAGTAAATATACCTAATGTATCGCTTGAAGAAGCTAAGGAGCTTGTAGCAAAAGCCGACCAAGTATGTCCGTATTCTAACTCTACTCGTGGAAATATAGAAGTAACCTTTGAAGTTAGTAATAATTAAGTCGTAGTACGACAACAAATAAAACTCCCCGTGTAGTACATAACCACACGGGGAGTTTTATTTTGCTCATTAGCAAATCTGCTAGTTTTCTTTAGCCCAACTTCTTAATTTGTACTACTAAGCGTGCAGCGTGGTCTTTGGCTTTTTGCTGTATTACTGAAAGTACCTCTTTCAAGATACCTTATTGGCATTGGACGTCTTCATAGTAGGATGTCCGTTGATAATTAAACCCTTCATATATAATTAGATTTATTTTTAGTTTGACAAAAGTAATACTTAATTTTCAATTACACAATTTGCAAAAATAAGCAAGAGCAGTTTATTGTACTTAGCAGGATTTGTATCTTTTCAAGGAAAAGGCAGCTTCTTTTAGTTATTTCTGATAAAACCTCACCCAATCTATGTACATTCTTATAGGCTTAGTCAAAGGTTTTACCTCTCCAACCCATTTACCGCCTAATTGCATATCGATACGCAACATATAGGGGCGATTAAAAGGAAACTGCCCTTCACTCTCTTTCTCGGGTACGCGCGCATAGCTGAAAGTTTGTGTGCCATTTACATAAAAACGCACCTCATCGGTGTCGAGTTCTACCGCATAGATGTTGTAATCATCGGGATTGATAGTGGCTTTAGTATGGCTTGGTGGGTTATTTTTTTTAGAAGGGTCTTTTTTGCCTGCTTGGGTGTAAGGTGAGTGTAAGGTATGGTATACAAAAGGATCATAGTTAAGTCGCTCTACAATATCTATTTCACCACCTGTAGGCCAAGGGGCATCGGGTACCATCCAGATAGCAGGCCAAGCACCTTGATGGGCTTCAAGCTTGCAACGGATTTCTAAACGCCCGTTTTGGAAATACTTTTTGTTTTTGGTAGAAACACCTCCTGTGATATATTTTGATTTATCTTTAACAGGGTCGCTACTGGTTTTCCCTAAGAGAATAAGGTTACCATTCTTAATCTCGAACAAACTAGGGTCTTGACTCATTGTTTTGCACCAATCAGCATCGGAAGTAGGGCAGCCCCATATTTTTGACCATATCCCTGTGGAGAAGATATCATCGCGGTTAAAATCGTCTTCCCAAACTAATTTCCAATCTTCTAAAGGTTCTTTTTTGCATCCTATGGTGATACTCAAAGCGCATAAGATAACAAGTAATTTTCTCATAATATGATATTGTTTTTTTAAGTTCTTGTGATAAAGATAGAAATAAATATTTAATGATTTTTGGAGATATAAAGCAAGTGCGTTAATTTAATAACTCAAAACTACCTTCGAGTAGCTCGGAAAGGCGCTTGCCTTTATCCTCATAAGTAAGGTATGTGGTAACAGTACCTTTTTCAGTATCAATTACTTGGCTTACGGTAGTACCATCATTTTCTACCCAACTGAGAAAATATTGAGTAGGATTAATAGCTTTTAGCGTAAGGGCATTAGTCTGCTCAGCTACTTGTCCTTGAGAGTCGGTAGTTTTCCAATGAAGCTGGTTATCACTGAGGTATTGCACTTCAGCTTTAAGAGAAGGATAAGTAAGGAGGGCTTTTTTGCCTATCAGTACCACTGGTTCTTTAACAGATGCTACTTCGGTAGTAGGGGTAGTTGTATTGACAGGGCAACTTTGGTTGCAATTTTTGTTATTAGGGCAGTTACAGCCTATAAGAGCCGCTGCTACTGCTAAAAACATTAATCTTCTTTTCATTGTGTTTTATTATTAAATTTAATACGGCAAAAGTAGTGTTTTTTTTTTAAATGAGCAAGATTGAAATTTAGCAAATAAATGATTTTAGCTGCTTGCTAATACTTTGATCCTACACTGATCTTACACTAATCCTACACTGATCCTACACTGACTTTACATCATATACTAAGCTGCGCCAGTTCGCTGATTTTCCTACACAAAAGTTTTGGTAGTTTAGGGATTATTTTGTATCTTTGTGCTTTGATAAAACGATGGATTATGGCGCGGACAAATGATAATATTATACTACAAAAAGTCTCTGGAAATATAGGAAAACAGGTGGTGCTGAAGCGGGTACACGGAAAGACGGTCTTATCGAAAATGCCGAAAAAACCTGCTGCCCGCAGTGCCAAGCAGCAGATGTGCGCTCAAGGATTTAAACTGGCTACCGCTTATGCTAAAAGTGTTATGCAAAATCCTGAACTAAAGGCTCTTTACACTGCTGAAGCTAAACGGCGCGGGGTTATCAATGCCTATAATATGGCGCTGTCAGACTGTTTGAGACTGCCTGAAATTAAGGCGATAGATATTGCAAACTATACGGGTAGCAAACAGGGAGAGGTCATAACTATTGAAGTAGCTGATACTTTTAAAGTAGTGGGGGTAACGGTTAGCATTATAAATGATGTGACGATAATAGAAGAGGGAAGCGCTACATTTGTAGATAGTGTGTGGCAGTATGTTACTACGGCACTAAACGCTGCTGCCACTGATAGTAAAGTAGTAGTAACGGCTGTAGATAGGGCTGGAAATAAAATCAATAAATCATTTTAAGATATGAAAAAACTGTATTTTCTTTCGTTTATAGCAGCACTTTTACTAAGTGCGTGCGCTAGACCTGATGATGGAATGCACGACGATTATTCTATGCATTCTAAAGAAAGCAAAGGTGGTCAAGGAGGTATTCAACCTCAAGGTGGCTTAGTGACTGCCGGCGAATGGAACGACTTAGACAACTGGGCTTTCTATCAAAAAACTCTTATGAAAGAGCCATTCAAAGGTTTTCCTGACGATTGGCAAATGTATACCAATCACCGTATAGCAGTAGCTCTAACCGCTAAAAATAAGCCGGCTGCTAATGCTACCGTTACACTCTTTCGAAACGATACCCCCATTTGGACAGCTAAAACCGATAACCTCGGAAGGGCTGAACTGTGGGTAGGAGCTTTTCAGAAAGAAAAGGAACTCAACCCCACCCTACTTCGGCTAAAAGTGAATGAGCAGTGGGTATCTACAGCTACTATCAGCGAAACTCAGGTGAACCGTATTGCCCTTGATGAGACTCTCCCCTCGCCTACTAACCAAGTGCAAATAGCCTTTATGGTAGATGCTACAGGCTCTATGGGCGATGAACTTGAGTTCCTGAAAATGGACTTGAAAAAGGTGATTAATGAGGTACAAAAGACTAATACGCAACTGAAAATCAGTACGGCTACGGTTTTCTATCGCGATGAGGGTGATGAGTATGTGGTAAAACACAGTCTTTTTACTGAAGATATTAACCAGACTACAGAGTTTATCAGCCAACAGCGCGCTGATGGTGGGGGTGATTTCCCTGAAGCGGTAGACAAAGCCCTCGTACAGCTAAACCAACTGCAATGGCAACCTGAGGCACGCACGCGTATCGCTTTCTTAGTACTCGATGCGCCCCCTCATAATAAGCCCGCCGTAATCAGCAGTATACAATACTCAGTGAAAACGGCTGCTGCTAGTGGCATTAAACTCATACCTGTAGTAGCCAGTGGAATAGATAAAACTACTGAGTTTCTGATGCGATTTATAGCGATGTACACCAATGGTACCTATGTGTTTATCACCGACCATAGCGGCATAGGAAACAAGCATTTAGAGCCCAGCGTTGGCGAGTATCAGGTAGAGAAACTAAGCGACCTAATGGTGCGCCTCATCAAAAAATACTCGGAGTAATTTGGCTATTAAAAAAAAATGTTATACTTTTGCGCCCTGAAAATTACGTAATAAAAGAATTAACATTGCAATGAAAAAAGAAATTCACCCAGAATCTTATCGTTTGGTGGCTTTCAAAGATATGTCGAACGACGATATCTTTATCACCAAATCGACAGTAGAGACCAAAGAAACCATTGAAGTAGAAGGGGTAGAGTATCCTTTAGTAAAGTTGGAAATTTCACGCACTTCACACCCTTACTACACAGGTAAATCTAAACTTATTGATACTGCCGGACGTATCGATAAATTTAAAAACAAATACGCTAAGTTTAAAAAATAAGCATAGCAATCGTAAAAAAGGCTGCCTCAGTAATGTGGTAGCCTTTTTTACAATTAGTAAAAAGGAAATTCATACCCCCTATGGACTCACAGTTTCTCATATACCAAAATCAAGAAGGTGATATTAAAATAGATGTACGCTTTGAAGATGAAACAATATGGCTTTCATTAGACCAAATGGCGACTCTTTTTAGCCGTGATAAATCTACTATATCACGACATATTAAAAATATTTTTGAAGAAGGAGAACTATACAGAAATTCAGTTGTTGCAAATTTTGCAACAACTGCTACCGATGGCAAAAACTATCAAGTAGAATATTACAATCTCAATGTGATTATCTCAGTAGGCTATCGGGTAAAATCACAACAAGGAACGCGGTTTCGTATTTGGGCAACTCAACAACTTAAAGAGTATTTAATCAAAGGTTTTGTGCTGAATGACGAGCGTTTTAAGCAAGGTACTGCAATGAATTACTTTGACCAGCTTCAGGAACGCCTCCGCGAAATACGAATCTCTGAACGGTTCTTCTACCAAAAAATCAAAGATATATACAAAACTAGCATAGACTACAACCCTGAGGATGAGAAAACGATAATGTTCTTTAAAGTAGTGCAGAACAAACTCTTATGGGCGGTTAGTAAGCAAACAGCAGCTGAAATAGTGTATAATCGCACCAATGCCTCTTTGCCTCTTTTGGGAATGCAATCGTATGACAAAACAGCTACCACCACTATCAAAAAAAGTGAAGTAAGCATCGCTAAGAACTATCTGAACGAAGAGGAAATAAAGCTTTTAGGCTTGCTTGTGGAACAATATTTGGCTTTTGCCGAAACTATGGCTCAACAGCAAACGCCTATGTATATGAAAGACTGGATATCGCGCCTAGATATTATCCTGCAACTGAATGGTAGAGAGCTCTTGCAACACGCAGGTAAGATTTCACACCAAATGGCTATGGAGAAATCGGCTCTAGAATACGAGAAATACCAAACCCAACAACGACAAATAGAACGTGAGAACAGCCTTAAAGAATTAGAGAGCGACCTGAAACAATTAGTAAATTGACAAATTGGCGATTTTTTTAATTTTATAGTGGGTTTGGCGCAGTATTTGAGGAAGGCAAAAAGGCATAGGTAATAGCTATTCTTTTATAACTTATTATGATACATATAGACGAAAAAATATATCTCTGGTTTATAGCGGTATTGCTGCCGCTGTTGTTTATTTTTGTGGTTTCGCTATGGCGAAAAAAGAAGGCTCAAAGGGCGTTTGCCGATAGTGCGTTGCTCAGACGCTTATCGCCTGACCGTTCTAACTTTAAGCTATGGCTGAAGTGGATATTGCTTTCTGCCGTAGTGGTGCTACTCTGCATAGCTTTAGCTAACCCCAAAATAGGCACTAAAATAGAAACCGTGAAACGCGAAGGGGTAGATATCGTCTTTGCTATTGACGTTTCGAAAAGTATGCTGGCTGAAGATGTAGCCCCTAACCGCTTAGAGAAAGCTAAACGCATCGCCTTTGAGACTATCAATCAGCTAAAAGGCGACCGTGTGGGTATCGTAGCCTATGCGGCAAGTGCTTATCCGCAACTCGCTCTAACTACTGACCATTCGGCTGCCAAAATGTTTCTGCAGAGTATGAATACTAATATGCTATCGTCGCAAGGTACTGCTATTCAGGAGGCTATACGTATGGCAACCAACTATTTTGACGATAAAAGTACTACCTCGCGTTTGCTCTTTATCATCTCTGACGGTGAAGACCACGAAATGGGAGCTACCGAAATTGCTGCTGAAGCACAAGAAAAGGGCATACACATCTACACTATAGGAGTAGGTACTGAAAAAGGAAGTCCGATACCGATGCGCGAACTGGGCGAACAGAGTTACAAACGCGACCGCAATGGCGAGGTGGTTATCACACGGCTGAACAAAGAGTTGCTACAACAGATAGCTATAAATGCTGGCGGACAGTACCTAAACGGCGATAATACCCAAGAGGCTGTTAGCCAAATAGAAAAGATATTAGAAGGCACCGAGAAAAGTCAGTTTGACACACAGAAGTTTGTAGATTTTAAAGACCAGTTTCAGTGGTTTTTAGCAGGAGCGTTATTGCTGTTGGTGCTTGACCTTTTTATCTTTGAAAGAAAAACACAATGGGTAAAGCGTCTTAATTTGTTTAATGAACGAAAAAAGTAAGTATCTGTATGAAAAATATTCTTTTTATAGTCTTAACCTTTATGAGTATAGGCAGTTTTACACAAAGCAAAGAGGAAAAAGAGGCGCTAAAAGCGGCTATGAACTCTAAAAAGCTGACCTATCAGGGTAATGAATCATTGAAAGGTGATAAACCTACCCAAGCTGAGGTAGATTATCGGAATGCTATAGCTGAAGATAATACGAACCTGACTGCCCAATACAACTTGGGCACATTGTTGTACAAGCAAAAAAACTACGGAGAAGCCTTTGCTCAGCTGATGAAAGCGGCGAATGCTAAACAGATGTCGGAAGCTGAAAGACACCAAATCTTTCATAACTTAGGAAATGCTTTTATGAAAGAAAAGACCTATGACAAGGCTGTATTGGCGTATAGAGAAGCCCTCAGATACAACCCTACTGACGAGGAAACGCGCTATAACTTGGCAGTAGCTAATGAAATGCTTAAGAAAAATCCGCCTAAAAACAACAATAAGGACAACAAAGATAACAAGGATAATAAAGACAATAAAGACAACAAGGATAAAAATCAATATAACAAGGACAACAAAGATAAAAATCAGGATAAGAAAGACGATAAAGATAAAAACAAGGATAATAAGGACAACAAAGACAATAAAGACAAGAATAAGGATAATAAAGACAAGAATAAGGATAATAAAGACAAAGACAATAAGGACAATAAAGATAAGGATAAAGACAACAAAAACGGCAAAGATAAGGACAACAAAGACCAGAATAAGGACAATAAAGACGACCAACAGGGGTCTAAAGAGCAAGGCGGACAGCCACGACCTTCGTCTTTATCGCCTGAACAGATGGAGCGTATCCTTGAAGCTATGAACAATGAGGAGCGCAAAACTCAAGATAAAGTAAACGGACAAAAAGTAAGAGGACAGCGCGCCAAATCTGAAAAAGATTGGTAAGAGCAAATAGCATTTTGTCTTTTAACATAAATAATTTAAGCAATGAAATATAGATTAATACTCTTTATAACCTTTTTAGTACAAAGCCTCTATGCCCAAAATATAGAGTTTAAAGCCAATGTGAGCAAGAACACCTTAGGTGCTAATGAGCGGGTGCGCATAGAGTTTACGATGAACAAAAACGGCGATAACTTTACTCCGCCCTCTTTTCAGGATTTTGCGGTGGTAATGGGGCCTTCGCAGTCCGTTTCTGAATCGTGGATTAATGGCGTGCGTTCTTTTTCAAAGACTTACATCTATATACTACAACCTAAAGCCAAAGGTAAATTCACCATAGGGCAAGCCTCGATAGATATTGATGGGAGAACCTACAAGACAGCCCCTATCGCTATCACCGTAACAGAAGCTGTCGCTGCTCCGTCTATAGATAAGACGAGCAATGATGTAGCCAAAGAAAGTCTGTTTTTACTGGCTGAAGTTTCTAAGCCCAATCCTTATCTGAATGAGGCAGTAAGCGTAACCTATCGCCTATACGTAGGCAGCAATGTAGCCCTAAACGACCTACAATGGCTGACAGTACCTAAGTTTCCTAACTTCTGGAGTCAAGAGATAAAAATGCAGGAGTATGAGATAGGCGACTGCAGCTATCAGGGACGCAACTATCGCTGCATAGTAGTGAAAAAAGTAGTACTCTACCCACAAAAAACAGGTACTATCACCCTCGAACCCCTCACTATGGACGCAGTACTGAGTGTGCCTACTAATCAGCGTGATTTCTTTGGCAGAATGATGTATGAACAAGTATCGCGCAGGGTAACCTCAGGCAATAAGACTATCAACGTAAAAGACCTACCTGAGGAAGGCAAACCTGATAACTTTAGCGGAGCGGTAGGCGACTTCTCTTTTGCCGTAACCCCTAACAAGCAAAACCTAAAAGGCAACGAAAGTATGCAGGTAAAAGTAGAAGTATCGGGCAGTGGTAACCTAAAACTGTTCGACCTACCTAAGCCCACTTTCCCTTCCTCATTAGAAGTATATGCTCCTGAGCAAAATGACGACATCAGCACTACCCTTGCTGGTATGAAAGGGCGTATAGAGCAAACTTACACCATTGTACCTCAGTACAAAGGCAAATACCCTATCAGCGGTGTGGCTTTCTCTTACTTCAACCCCAACACTCATAAATACGAAACTATAAAAACAGACGAGCTGTGGATAGATGTAACCGAAGGAGCTGCTAATGAAGACACTCCTACTGATGTGGCTAACGATAACAACCTGCCGAGCAGTCACTTCCGCGCACAACAGCCTAACACAGGCCTTGTAGCGATGCATCAGCCTGCCTTCTTTGGTTCGGTGCGCTACTATCTATACCTACTCTTGCCACTATTGCTGATACCTATCGCCCTAATAGCTTGGCGCATTAGACAGCGTCGCGCAGGAGATATAGAAGGAGCAAAAGTGCGTACTGCCAATCGCTTGGCTAAGAAATACCTAAGTGAAGCTAAACGCAAACTCGCTGACAAAGACCACTTCTATGAGGCTTTAGAACGTGCGCTACACAACTATCTGAAAGCTAAACTGAAGATAGAAACTACTGAAATGAGCAAGGAGAAAATAAACGAATTGCTATTGGCACGCCACGCGGCACCAGAGACCGTAGAACGCTTTATTCAGCTATTAGCTAACTGCGAAATGGCGCGCTACTCGCAGCACCACACCGATGCTTCAGTAGAAAGTGATTTTGGCAATGCCGTGCAAGTGATAACAGAATTAGACAAACAAGTAAAAAAATAAGCTTAGCGATGAAGTACCTTATAACTCTAATATGCCTTGCTATAGCCACTATAGGCAGGGGGCAAGACCAAGATAATTTTGACAAAGCTACTACGCTCTACCAAAAGGGAGACTACACCCAAGCGGCTGCGGTGTACTCATCGATATTGAAGTCAGGCAAAGAGTCATCGGCTTTGTACTACAACTTAGGCAACACTTATTACAAGCTGAACAATGTGCCTGAAAGTATCTATTATTACGAAAAGGCACTGCAGCTTGACCCTGAAAATGCCGATGCGAAAAACAATCTGATATTTGCTAACCAAATGAAAGTAGATGCCATCACCCCTCTACCCAAAACGTGGGTGCGCCAACTAAGCGATGGTATCGTAGGGCTTTTTAGCGCTCATACGTGGGCGGTACTTTCGATTATAGGAGTTTTTGCTTTTGTGTTGAGTTTTTTGCTCTACTATTTCGTAGAGCGCACTGCACTAAAGCGCACTTTTTTCAGTCTGATGTTAGTATTTTTGTTTTTTGCGATAGGTAGTTACACCTTAGCGCACTTCTGCCATAAGCAAGTTAGCCAAACACAATACGCTATTCTTTTTGACAAAACTGTACGCGTATTTTCAGATGCTAATGCCTACAGCAGCGAGGTAATGCAGCTGCACGAAGGTACAAAAGTAGAGATTATAGAAGATGCTAAAGACTGGGTAAAGATACGGTTGGTTAATGGCAAAACAGGCTGGACAAAAGTAGGCAGTCTTAGAAAACTGTAAGTAGCTTTTGAAGACTTTGGTCAGCGGTAAGACCGTCCATAGCAATAATATGGGTAGCCTGAGCGTAGTACGGATTGCGTTCGAAGAGGTGCTTGCGTATGAACTCTTCTAAATCAATCTCCTTGATTTGGGCGAGCAGAGGTCGGTGGTCTTTCTCCTGCAAAAGACGCTGGGTAAGGGATTGAGGTTGGTATTTTAGATAAATACTCGTTGCTCCAGAGGCTTTGATAAGGGGCATATTATTGCCAAAGCAAGGCGTACCTCCGCCCAAAGAAAGTACCATATCCTCTTCTTTTTGGAGGACTTCTTGCAAGTAAAGCGCTTCTTTCTTGCGGAAATAAATCTCTCCTTTATTTTTAAAAATATCGGGTACGGAACATTTTTCACGCTTAGCGATATAAGCATCGAGGTCGATAAAAGAAATGTTTTTAGCAGTGGCGAGGGCTCTTCCGAGGGTAGATTTACCGCTTCCCATATAGCCAATAAGAATTATTTTCATTTTATAAACTGTTGTATAGTAAGGGTTTGAAAAAATTATTTAAAATAAAGTGCAAAAATAATACTTTTTTTCTTGGTACATAAAAAAAATGTTGTATCTTTGCACCCGCAAACAAGGAAATACTTTTGAGTAAAACCGACTCGGTAGCTCAGCTGGTAGAGCACGACACTCTTAATGTTGGGGTCCTGGGTTCGATCCCCAGCCGGGTCACTAAGGATTTTAAAAGTTTGTTTTTCATTTTATTGATGACTTGGTAGCTCAGTTGGTAGAGCACAACACTTTTAATGTTGGGGTCCTGGGTTCGAGCCCCAGCCAGGTCACATAGTTATACAGTTTGTTTATTTATTTGATGACTTGGTAGCTCAGTTGGTAGAGCACAACACTTTTAATGTTGGGGTCCTGGGTTCGAGCCCCAGCCAGGTCACATTTTTTAATGTTAGTAGCCTACGTGGAGAAATTGGTAGACTTGCCATCTTGAGGGGGTGGTGCTCGTTAGGGCGTGCTGGTTCGAATCCAGTCGTAGGCACATTGCTACTCCATAATATGGCTTATTTATAAAATAAAGACTTTGAGAAAGTTAAAACTTTTTTAAGGTCTTTTTCTTTTAATCTTTCGACTTTTATTTTCCATACTTCTTATTTTACACTCTCTTTTTTATTTTTAACATTTATGAGCTTTTTTGTTAAAAAAAACAAGTTTTCTTGTACATTTAATTTTCTTTTTATAACTTTGCGAAAGAATTTAAAACTAATAGACTATGGAAAACACAGCCAAATTAATCTTTGAAGGAAAAGAATTTGAATTTCCTATTGAAGTAGGAACTGAAAATGAAAAAGCTATCAACATTGAGAAGCTACGTGCCCTCACGGGGCTTATTACTTTAGATTCGGGGTATAAAAATACTGGATCTTGCAAGAGTGCCATCACTTTCTTAGATGGCGAGCGCGGTATATTGCGCTATCGCGGCTATAATATTGAAGATTTGGCAGCTAATGCCGAGTTTTTAGAGGTAGCCTATCTGCTTATCTTTGGCGAACTCCCTACTGCTGAAGAGTACGACCACTTCAAAAAAACCATTCACAAGTACACTATAGTGCACGAGGATATGCGCCACATTATTGATGGCTTTCCTAGATCGGCACACCCTATGGGGGTACTCTCTTCGGCTACCAGTGCGCTTACCGCTTTCAATCCTGTGCCTGTGAATGTGAAATGCAACAAAGATGTGTATCAAGCTGTCTGCAAGGCTATCGCTAAATTTACCATTATCGCTACGTGGGTGTACCGCAAACGTGAAGGATTACCTTTGAATTATTACAAAAATTCTAAGGGGTATATAGAAAATATCTTGCGTTTGTTCTTCGAAATCCCTTCTGAGGAGTACTCTATCAATCCTACTATAGTGAGCGCGCTAAACAAGTTGCTTATACTACACGGCGACCACGAACAAAACTGCTCGACTTCTACCGTGCGCTTAGTAGGTTCGTCAGAAGCAGGGCTTTTTGCAAGTATTTCATCGGGGGTTTCTGCCCTATGGGGGCGCCTGCACGGAGGGGCTAACCAAGCGGTGATAGAGATGCTTGAAGAAATTAAAGCTGATGGAGGCGATGTAGATAAGTTTATCAACAAAGCTAAAGACAAAAACGACCCATTCAGATTAATGGGCTTTGGACATCGCGTGTATAAGAACTTCGACCCACGTGCTAAAATCATCAAGAAAGCAGCCGACGATGTACTGCACGCTTTAGGTATAGACGACCCTATTTTTGACATTGCTAAACATTTGGAAAAAGTGGCCTTAGAAGATGAATACTTCAAAAGTCGTAACCTCTACCCTAATGTAGATTTCTACTCTGGTATTATCTACAAAGCATTGGGTATGCACTTAGAGATGTTTACGGTACTCTTTGCTATCGGAAGACTGCCTGGTTGGATTGCACAATGGAAAGAAATGAGGCAAGGAGGCGAACCTATAGGCAGACCTCGCCAAATATACACTGGTGCTAAAGAAAGAGCTTTTGTAGCTTTAGACAAACGATAACCCAAAGACCCTAAAATTATGAAGCAAATCATCTATACGAAAACAGACGAAGCTCCTTTTTTAGCTACTCATTCGCTATTGCCTATTATTCAGCGTTTCTGTCAATCGTCAGGTGTACATTTTGAACTAAAAGACATCTCGCTGGCAGGGCGTATTTTGGCAGCTTTCCCTGATTTTTTAAAGGAAGAACAGAGAGTGGAAGATGCGCTACAACAGTTGGGCGAATTGGCTAAAAAGCCTGAAGCTAATATTATCAAGCTGCCCAATATTAGTGCCTCTGTACCTCAGCTAAAAGCAGCTATAGCCGAGCTGCAATCACAGGGCTATGCGCTGCCTGATTATCCTGAAGCACCAACTTCGGAGGTAGAGAAAAGCGTCAAAGAACGATATGACAAAGTGAAAGGTAGCGCTGTAAATCCTGTGCTAAGAGAGGGTAACTCTGACAGGCGAGCCCCTAAGGCAGTAAAGCAATACGCCAAAACACACCCACACAGTATGGGAGCGTGGGAAAGCCACTCGAAAACGGCTGTTGCCACTATGCAGGAAGGCGATTTTTACCATAACGAGCAGTCCGTAACCTTTGATAAAGCTGATAAAGTACGTATTGAACTACACACCTCCCAAGGGAAGGTAATCAGTATGAAAACTGATATAGCGGTACAAGCCAAAGAGATTATCGATGCTACCCTAATGAGCAAAAAAGCGTTACTTTCTTTCTATAAAGAACAATTTGCTCGTGCCAAAAAAGAAGGTCTTTTGCTATCATTACACTTGAAAGCTACGATGATGAAAGTGTCAGACCCTATCCTTTTTGGTTATGCTGTCGAAACGCTCTTTGCCCCCGTACTAAGTAAGTATGCCGACACCTTTAAAGCTATAGGGGTAAATGTACGCAATGGACTTTCAGACTTACTAACCAAAGTAAGCACCTTGCCTGCTGATACTCAGAAAGCTATACAGCACGACCTTGATGAAGTATGGGCTAACGCTCCCGCTATTGCAATGGTAAATTCAGAAAAAGGCATCAGCAACCTACACTACCCTAACGATGTGATAGTAGATGCCTCAATGCCTGCTATGATACGCAATTCGGGCAAAATGTGGAACGCTGAAGGCAAAACACAAGATACCTTAGCTGTATTGCCTGACAGCAGTTACGCTGGCATTTACCAAGTAGTGATAGACTTTTGTAAGGCGCACGGTGCTTTTGACCCACGCACAATGGGCTCTGTAGCCAACGTAGGACTAATGGCACAGAAAGCTGAGGAATACGGCTCGCACGACAAGACTTTTGAAGTACCTGAAGAGGGAGAAATGCAAGTAATTGGTGAGAGTGGCACTGTATATTTATCGCAACACGTAGCGGCAGGCGATATCTGGCGTATGTGTATGGTAAAAGATGCTCCCGTAGAAGATTGGGTAAAGCTCGCTGTGAAACGCGCTAAAGCTACTAATACCCCTGCTATCTTCTGGCTTGATGCAAAACGAGCTCACGATGCTGAGCTTATTAAGAAAGTGAAGCTATATCTTAGTAAGTGTGATACGGAGGGGTTAGATATACAAATACTCGCTCCTGAAGCTGCGATACTCTTTACCTTAGAGCGCACGAAAAAAGGCGAGGATACTATATCAGTAACAGGCAATGTTTTGCGCGATTACCTTACCGATTTGTTTCCTATCTTAGAATTAGGCACGAGTGCTAAAGTACTTTCGATAGTACCGCTAATGAACGGAGGGGGATTGTTTGAAACAGGTGCTGGAGGTTCTGCTCCTAAATTGGCAGAACAACTGTTTGCTGAAAATCACCTGCGCTGGGATTCGTTAGGCGAGTTTTTAGCTTTAGGAGCCTCATTAGAGCATTTTGCTACTACCTATCAGAATACAAAAGCGTTGGTGTTAGCTCAAACCCTTGATGAGGCAACTGGTAAAGTGTTGGAGAACAACCGCTCGCCAGAGTCGGCAGTAGGTACTTTAGACAATAGAGGAAGTCATTTTTACTTAGCTCTCTATTGGGCTGAAGCCTTAGCAGCTCAAAAACAGGACAAAGCATTAGCAGAAGAGTTTGCCCCCATAGCTAAAGCCCTTGCTACAAATGAAAAGGCTATCATAGCTGAACTGACAGCAGTACAAGGGCAAAAAATAGACTTACACGGCTATTATCACCCTAGTACAAAGCGCACTTCGGCAGTGATGCTTCCTAGCAGTACTTTTAGGAGTATTTTAGGACTATAAAAACAACTATAAAAAACACTAATAACAACTTAAAACTAACTATTATGGCATTTGACATTGAAATGATCAAAAAGGTATATGCCCATATACCCGAAAGAGTAGATAAAGCAAGAGAAATAGTAGGAAGACCACTAACATTAGCTGAAAAAATACTATATGCACACCTATGGGAGGCTACCCCTCAGAAAGCCTTTGAACGCGGCAAAGATTATGTAGATTTTGCCCCAGACCGCATAGCCTGTCAGGACGCTACTGCCCAAATGGCACTACTGCAATTTATGCACGCGGGTAGTGCAAAGGTAGCCGTACCCACTACAGTACACTGCGACCACCTTATTCAAGCAAAAGTAGGTGCCGCTACTGACCTAAAAGTAGCTACTGAACAATCTAAAGAAGTATTTGACTTCCTTTCGTCTGTATCGAATAAGTACGGCATCGGGTTTTGGAAACCTGGAGCAGGTATTATTCACCAGATAGTATTAGAGAACTACGCTTTCCCAGGGGGTATGATGATAGGTACCGACTCGCACACTGTAAATGCAGGTGGCTTAGGTATGCTAGCAATAGGCGTAGGAGGTGCTGATGCTGTAGATGTAATGGCAGGAATGGCGTGGGAACTTAAATTCCCTAAACTAATAGGAGTGAAACTCACCGGAAAACTCAGCGGCTGGACAGCCCCTAAAGATGTTATTCTGAAAGTAGCTGACCTGCTAACCGTAAAAGGAGGCACTGGAGCTATAGTAGAATACTTTGGTGAGGGTGCTCAATCGTTGTCGTGCACTGGTAAAGGTACTATTTGCAATATGGGGGCTGAAATAGGAGCTACAACTTCTACTTTTGGCTATGATGACGCTATGCGTCGCTACCTGCGTGCCACTGGTAGAACAGAAGTAGTAGAAGCAGCTGACAAGATTGCCTCTTACCTAACTGCCGACCCTGAAGTATATGCTAACCCTGAAAAGTACTTCGACCAACTGATAGAAATCGACCTAAACACACTCGAACCTTATATCAATGGGCCTTTCACCCCTGATAGAGGTACCCCTGTATCTAAAATGAAAGAAGTGGCTAAAGAAAATGGTTGGCCTCTAAAAGTAGAATGGGGATTGATAGGCTCTTGTACCAACTCATCATACGAAGATTTGACCCGTGCTGTATCGGTAGTTAAGCAAGCTGCAGCCTTAGGTATTACACCTCAAGCCTCTTTTGGTATCAACCCTGGTTCTGAGCAAATACGTTATACAGTGCAGCGCGATGGCATCATAGAAGCCTTTGAGCAGTTGGGCACCAAAGTATTTACTAATGCTTGTGGCCCTTGTATAGGACAGTGGAGTCGTGAAGGAGCAGAAAAACAAGAGAAGAACACTATAGTACACTCTTTTAACCGCAACTTCTCTAAACGTGCTGACGGCAACCCTAATACTCACGCCTTTGTAGCCTCTCCTGAAATGGTAGCTGCTCTTGCTATAGCTGGTAGGTTAGACTTCAACCCTATAACAGACAGCCTACTGAACAACAAAGGAGAAGCTGTTAGGTTTGCCCCACCAGAAGGAGAAGAACTACCCGCTAAAGGTTTTTCGGTAGACGACCCTGGTTATCAGGCTCCAGCAGCCGATGGTAGCCAAGTGCAGGTGATAGTATCGCCTACTTCTTCGCGCTTGCAATTGCTATCGCCTTTCCCTGCTTGGGACGGCAAGAACATCACAGGAGCAAAGCTACTTATTAAGGCGCAAGGCAAATGTACTACTGACCACATATCGATGGCAGGACCTTGGCTGAAATTTAGAGGTCATTTAGACAATATCTCTAACAATATGCTTATAGGAGCTGTAAATGCCTTTAACGGTAAGACAAACTATGTGAAAAACCAATTGACGGGCGAGTATGACGAAGTACCTAAAGTGCAACGAGCATACAAGGCAGCAGGTATCCCCAGCATAGTAGTAGGTGACCAAAACTACGGCGAGGGCTCCTCTAGAGAACACGCCGCTATGGAACCACGCCACTTAGGAGTAAAAGCAGTATTAGTAAAGTCGTTTGCGAGGATTCATGAAACTAACCTGAAGAAACAAGGTATGCTAGCCCTCACCTTTGCTAATGAGGCTGATTATGACAAAATACAAGAAGACGATGTAATCAACTTTTTAGACCTTACTGATTTTGCACCTAATAAGCCTTTGCACTTAGAATTCGTACATAGTGATGGTAGCAAAGATATAATAAAATGCCTCCATACCTATAACGACTCGCAAATAGCGTGGTTTAGAGCTGGTAGTGCCCTAAACTTAATTGCAGCAAAAAGTAAATAATTCATAGCATATCAACAAAAAAGAGCCTTGCAAATGGTTTTGCAAGGCTCTTTTTTTATTCAAAATTATCAATCTCTACTTTCAAGTTATTGATGATAAAATCTTGTCGGTCAGGGGTGTTTTTACCCATATAAAAATCTAAAAGCTGTTCGATATGAATGGTTTTATCAAGCATTACAGGATCTAAACGGATATCTTCGCCAATAAAATCTTTAAACTCATCTGGAGAAATTTCACCCAACCCCTTGAAACGGGTAATTTCAGGCTTCCCTTTGAGCTTCGCTATAGCAGCTTGCTTTTCTTCTTCACTATAACAATATATTTTCTCATTCTTATTGCGCACACGGAAAAGAGGCGTTTGCAGTATATACAAATGTCCTTCCTTGATAATCTCGGGGAAGAACTGCAAAAAGAAAGTGGTAAGTAGTAAGCGGATGTGCATTCCGTCGACATCGGCATCGGTGGCAATGACAATGTTGTTGTAACGGAGGTCATCCATAGAGTCTTCGATATTTAAAGCAGCTTGCAAGAGGTTAAACTCCTCGTTTTCATAGACTATCTTCTTTGTCATTCCATAGGTATTGAGCGGCTTACCTCGCAACGAAAAGACCGCTTGGGTATTGACATCGCGGGACTTAGTGATAGAACCCGATGCTGAATTTCCCTCTGTAATAAAGAGCGTACTCTCTAAATTGCGTTTGTTTTTTGTATCGGTAAGGTGTATGCGGCAATCGTTTAGTTTTTTATTGTGTAAGTTTGCTTTTTTAGCTCTTTCTTTAGCCAATTTTCTGATACCAGCAAGGTCTTCACGTTCGCGTTGCGCTTCCATAATTTTGCGCAAAATAGCATCGGCTACTTCATTGTTCTTATGTAGATAATCGTCTAAATGACGGGTTACAAAATCATTGATATAGGTGCGCACTGAGGGCATCCCTTCGCCCATTTCGGTAGAACCAAGCTTCGTTTTGGTCTGGCTTTCAAATACAGGCTCCATCACTTTGATAGAAAGCCCGGCAATGATAGACTTGCGCACATCAGAGGGGTCGAAGTTCTTCTTATAAAAATCGCGGATGGTCTTTACGTACGCCTCCTTGAAAGCATTGAGGTGCGTACCCCCTTGTGTAGTGTTTTGTCCGTTTACAAAAGAATAATACTCCTCGCTGTACTGGGTTTTGCTGTGCGAAATAGCTACCTCAATATCCTCGCCTTTGAGGTGAATGATTGGATAAAGGAAATCCTCTTCGTTATTGTTCTCAGTGAGGAGGTCTTTAAGTCCGTTTTCTGAATAGTATTTTTCGCCGTTATAATTAATCGTAAGCCCAGGGTTGAGGTATACGTAGTTTTTGAGCATACGCACTACGTATTCGTTGCGGAACTTGAAGTTTTTGAAAATAGTATCATCAGGAATAAAAGCAACACTCGTGCCTCGTCTTTTCTGACTTTCTTCTATCGGAGACTCTTCTTTTATAATTCCCCTTTCAAAAGAAGCTGACTTAGTTTGGTTGTCGCGTACTGATTCCACTTTAAAATAAGACGAAAGGGCATTTACTGCCTTAGTACCCACCCCATTAAGTCCGATAGACTTTTTGAAAGCGCGCGAATCGTACTTGCCCCCAGTATTCATTTTAGAAACTACATCGACTACCTTGCCCAAAGGAATACCGCGCCCATAGTCGCGTACTTCTACCTTATTATCGCTGATTTTCACATCGATAGTCTTGCCGGCACCCATAATAAACTCGTCTATACTGTTATCGAGTACCTCTTTGAGGAGTACGTAGATACCGTCATCGGCAGAAGAGCCATCGCCGAGCTTTCCGATATACATACCGGGGCGCAAACGCACATGTTCTAAGGGGTCGAGCGTTTGGATACTGTCTTCGTCATATCTTATTTCTTCCATAATGATTTTTATATGTTCGGGGGCAAAGATACGAACTAATTTGCCAATTTGCCAATTTGCTAATGAGATTTTTTGCCCAATAAGGCGTTTATTAGACAATTATTTTTCGCTCATTTATCGCTAATCCTTCGCTCATCGTTCGCTCATCGTTCGCTCTTCCTATACTCTTCCTATAGCGATTGTATAGGGAAGATGGCTGGAGAATTTTTTTCTAAGTTTTGCATTTACCAAAGAAAGTTGTATCTTTGTGGCATCAAATTATAAAACGATAAAAAACGATGAATACCCAACAACTTACTGACCTTACTACCCAAGTGCGTAGAGATATATTGCGAATGGTACACAAGGTAAATTCGGGACACCCTGGTGGCTCTTTGGGCTGCGCTGAGTTCTTAGTATGCCTATACAACGAGGTGATGGACTTTAAACTTCCTTTTAGTATGGACGGGAAAGACGAAGACCTTTTCTTCTTATCTAACGGACATATTTCGCCTGTGTTCTACAGTGTACTGGCTCGTAGAGGGTTCTTCCCTATAAAAGAACTCAACACTTTCCGCTTGCTTAATTCGCGTTTGCAAGGGCACCCTACTCCGCACGAAGGTTTGGAGGGAGTACGTGTGGCTTCGGGCTCTTTAGGACAAGGGCTTTCGGTAGCTATAGGAGCGGCTTTGGCTAAGAAACTAAACGGCGATAAGCATTTGGTTTATACCCTACACGGCGATGGGGAGCTACAGGAAGGACAGATATGGGAGGCGGCAATGTACGCTGGTGGCAAAGGGGTGGATAACCTCATCGCTACGGTTGATTACAACCAAAAACAGATTGATGGTCCTACTGATAAGGTACTGCCTTTGGGTGACCTTCGCGCTAAATGGGAAGCCTTTGGTTGGCTGGTAATTGACATTGAAAAGGGCAATGATATTAGTGCTATCTTGAAAGGCTTGGCAGAAGCTAAAGCGCTGACTGGCAAGGGCAAACCTGTTTGTATCTTGCTACATACCGAAATGGGTAATGGTGTAGATTTTATGATGGGTACTCACGCTTGGCACGGCAAGGCTCCTAATGACGAACAATTAGCGAAAGCCTTGGCACAGAATGCTGATACGTTGGGAGATTACTAATTTGTCGATTTGTCAATTTGACGATTTGACAATTAGCAAATTAGCAGATTAGAGAATTAGCAAATTAGGAAAAACATTAAACTTTGTCAAACCATAGCTACATAGGCATTAAGGACTTTGACAAAGTTTTTTTATCATCAAAAATTATGTACAAAATTGCTACTTGGAATGTAGAACGCCCTAAAAAAAGTACTGAAAAAACGGCTCTAGCTGTAGCTAAAATAAAAGAAGTGAATGCTGATATTTTAGTACTTACTGAAAATGCTACTAGTATATCATTAACTGAATTATATCCTTTTTCTGTTCATTCTTTATCTTATGAAAGAACTCCTGAAGAACATTGGGTGTCTATCTTCTCTAAATGGGAAATCATTCGACAAATACAAACTTTTGATAACTATCGAACAGCTTGTGCTGTAATAAAAGCTCCTTTTAGAGACATTACTGTATTTGGCACTATTATTCCTTATCATCAAGCGGGTGTATCAGGAGTTAGATATGGAAATTTAGGATATAAACAATGGGAATACCACGAAAAAGATTTGCACCAACAAGCTAAAGATTGGAAACGCATTGCAGAAGAGACACAAATACCCTTATGGGTAATGGGTGATTTTAACCAAAGTAGATATAACCATAAAGGCTATGGTACTGAAAAAGTAAGACTACTGCTCTCTGATTATCTCAATAAACTACATTTAACTTGTGTAACAGAAGGAGACCTCTCCCCTTTTCTGCATCCTGACCCAATTAAAAATAAGATAAGAAACAACATTGACCATATTTGTGTTTCTAATTCTTTACTAGAAGAAATGAAACAATATAAGGTGGGTGCTTGGGATCATTTCAATGAAGAAGGGAAATATATGTCTGACCACAATGGGGTTTTTATCAGTTTTGAGTTATAAAATTTGTCAGTAAATATATTTTAATTATTTTTGCGGTGAAAAGAGCAAATCAGCTTATCGCTACGCAAGTAGAGGAAAGTCTGGACACCACAGAGCATCATAGCGGGTAACGCCCGTCCGCCGCGAGGCGAGGACAAGTGCAACAGAAAGAATGTATGGGTAATGCCATAGTGAAATCAGGTAAACTCTATGAGGTGCAACGCCGCGTAAACCAGCGTTTGAGGGTTGCTCGCCCAATTGTTGGAGGGTAGGCGGTTAGAGCTAATGAGCAATTATTAGTCGAGATAAATGATAAGCACTTATCAGCAATGATAAGAACAGAATCCGGCTTATGATTTGCTCTTTTTACTTTAAAATACAAAAGGCTGTCATCGTAATGATGACAGCCTTTTTGCTTTTATTAGGTTTTTACTATCGTTTGAGATATAACCAACCTACTTCACTTCGTTTTTGTCTATTCTCATCGACGTATTCGATGACATAATAGTAAGTACCTTGTGGTAACTTATCTGAAGTTTCTACTACTACCCTACCATTAGAGAAGCCTCTAAATACGCGAGTCACGTTGTTATAACCTTCTATTTCAAACACTTTTACTCCCCAACGGTTATAAATACGTACCACATTGTCTGGGTAACGATTTATGCCTGCGATATGGAAGTGTTCGTTCTTACCATCGCCATCTACCGACATACCATTATAAGGTATTAACTTGCTTATTACCTCGATAGTTACGGTAGCTGAAGCACAACCATCGGTATTGCAAAGCTCATACACAAAGGTATCAATACCCTCAAAACCTGTATGTGGACGGTATTCGATAGTGCCGTCAGGATTTACTACTGTTGTACCATTAGTAGGATTGGTTACTACATTAGGTGCTGTAGCTCCGTTTGGTGTATCGTTAGCAAGTACATTTACCGCTACTGGTGTATCTATAGGAGTAGTAGTACGATCATCGGCTGCTACTGGCAATACTGGAGCAGTGCTGGTAGTTGTACCAGTTACTGTCACTACTATATCTGCTGTATCGCATACCGTTGAACTTGCTACTGCACAAATCTTATAACTGATAGTATAAGTACCCGCTGGGGTATTTGGTGCTACCGTTATCGTGCCGTTAGGATTCAACGTGAAGCCTGTTGGGGTAGCCGTAGTCCAAGTAAGCGTTACTGAGCTAATGCTTGGGTTTGGTACGCCGTTTAGCTTATCGTTAGTAAGTACACTTGAGGTGGTTCCTCCGGTAGTACTGCTTACTGTTGCTACATCGTCATTAGCTTCGATAGTTGTTGGCGTTGTGGTGCTGGTGGTTGTACCAGTTACCGTTACTACTATGTTAGCGTTATCGCATACCGTTGGACTTGCTACTGCACAAATCTTATAGCTGATTGTATAAGTACCCGCTGGGGTATTAGGTGCTACCGTTATCGTGCCGTTAGGATTCAACGTGAAGCCTGTTGGGGTAGCGGTATTCCAAGTAAGCGTTACTGAGCTGATGCTTGGGTTCGGTACACCGTTCAACTTATCGTTAGTAAGTACGCTTGAGGTGGTTCCTCCGGTAGTACTGCTTACTGTTGCTACATCGTCATTAGCTTCGATAGTAGTTGGCGTGGTGGTGCTGGTAGTGGTACCAATTACTGTCACTACTATGTTAGCGGTATCGCATACCGTTGAACTTGCTACTGCACAAATCTTATAGCTGATAGTATAAGTACCCGCTGGGGTATTAGGTGCTATCGTTATCGTGCCGTTAGGATTCAACGTGAAGCCTGTTGGGGTAGCGGTATTCCAAGTAAGCGTTACTGAGCTAATGCTTGGGTTTGGTACACCGTTCAACTTATCGTTAGTAAGTACACTTGAGGTGGTTCCTCCAGTAGTGCTGCTTACTGTCGCTACATCGTCATTAGCTTCGATAGTAGTTGGCGTGGTTGTGCTGGTAGTTGTACCAGTTACCGTTACTACTATGTTAGCGTTATCACATACCGTTAAACTTGCTACTGCACAAATCTTATAGCTGATAGTATAAGTACCCGCTGGGGTATTAGGCGCTACTGTTATCGTGCCGTTAGGATTCAACGTGAAGCCTGTTGGAGTAGCCGTAGTCCAAGTAAGCGTTACTGAGCTAACACTTGGGGTTGGCACACCGTTCAACTTATCGTTTGTAAGTACACTTGAGGTAGTTCCTCCGGTAGTGCTGCTTACAGTTGCTACATCATCATTAGCTTCGATAGTTGTTGGCGTTACAGGAGTTAATACAGTAATAGTAAGGGTTGCTGTATCGCAGTTGCTTGAGTTCAATTTCTCACAAATACGGTAAGTTACTGTATAAGTACCTGATGCTGTACCTGCTGGTACTCTTACAGTTCCGTCAGTATTGGTTTGTAAGCCTGATGGTACTGTTAGCCAAGTAAGCGTTACTGAACTAGTACTTGGGTTGTTATTACCATTCAAGCTATCGTTAGTCAATACACTTGAGGTGGTTCCTCCAGTAGTGCTGCTTACGGTTGCTACATCGTCATTAGCTTCGATAGTTGTTGGCGTTGTTGTACTTGTTGTTGTACCAGTTACCGTTACTACTATGTTAGCGTTATCGCATACTGTTGAACTTGCTACTGCACAAATCTTATAGCTGATAGTATAAGTACCCGCTGGGGTATTAGGTGCTACCGTTATCGTGCCATTAGGATTCAACGTGAAGCCTGTTGGAGTAGCCGTATTCCAAGTAAGCGTTACTGAGCTGATGCTTGGGCTTGGTACACCGTTCAACTTATCGTTAGTAAGTACACTTGAGGTGGTTCCTCCAGTAGTGCTGCTTACGGTTGCTACATCGTCATTAGCTTCGATAGTTGTTGGCGTTGTTGTACTTGTTGTTGTACCAGTTACCGTTACTACTATGTTAGCGTTATCGCATACTGTTGAACTTGCTACTGCACAAATCTTATAGCTGATAGTATAAGTACCCGCTGGGGTATTAGGGGCTATCGTTATCGTGCCATTAGGATTCAACGTGAAGCCTGTTGGAGTAGCCGTATTCCAAGTAAGCGTTACTGAGCTGATGCTTGGGTTCGGTACACCGTTCAACTTATCGTTGGTAAGTACGCTTGAGGTGGTTCCTCCGGTAGTGCTGCTTACTGTCGCTACATCGTCATTAGCTTCGATAGTTGTTGGCGTTGTTGTACTTGTTGTTGTACCAGTTACCGTTACTACTATGTTAGCGTTATCGCATACTGTTGAACTTGCTACTGCACAAATCTTATAGCTGATAGTATAAGTACCCGCTGGGGTATTAGGGGCTATCGTTATCGTGCCATTAGGATTCAACGTGAAGCCTGTTGGAGTAGCCGTATTCCAAGTAAGCGTTACTGAGCTGATGCTTGGGTTCGGTACACCGTTCAACTTATCGTTGGTAAGTACGCTTGAGGTGGTTCCTCCGGTAGTGCTGCTTACTGTCGCTACATCGTCATTAGCTTCGATAGTTGTTGGCGTTGTTGTGCTGGTAGTGGTACCAGTTACTGTTACTACTATATCTGCTGTATCGCATACCGTTGAACTTGCTACTGCACAAATTTTATAACTGATAGTATAAGTACCCGCTGGGGTATTAGGAGCTACTGTTATCGTGCCGTTAGGATTCAACGTGAAGCCTGTTGGAGTAGCGGTATTCCAAGTAAGCGTTACTGAGCTAATGCTTGGGTTCGGTACGCCGTTCAACTTATCGTTAGTAAGTACACTTGAGGTAGTTCCTCCGGTAGTGCTGCTTACAGTTGCTACATCATCATTAGCTTCGATAGTTGTTGGCGTTACAGGAGTTAATACAGTAATAGTAAGGGTTGCTGTATCGCAGTTGCTTGAGTTCAATTTCTCACAAATACGGTAAGTTACTGTATAAGTACCTGATGCTGTACCTGCTGGTACTCTTACAGTTCCGTCAGTATTGGTTTGTAAGCCTGATGGTACTGTTAGCCAAGTAAGCGTTACTGAACTAGTACTTGGGTTGTTATTACCATTCAAGCTATCGTTAGTCAATACACTTGGAGTTGTACCGCCAGTAAGTCCGTTAGTAACAGTATAAGTATCGTCTTTAGCAACTATTGGCGTACTATTTACTTTGATGACACTTGTTTTAGTTACTGTATTTCCTTGAGGGTCTTTTCCTACAAAGGTTACTGTTACTACTGATGTGTTGCACCAGTTCGTTGGTTTTACAGCTGCAAAATCGTGAGTAAGTGTAGCCGTACCACAAGTATCGGTAACAGTAGCTTGGTTAAGCCAATTGCTTACTACTGTATCGATATTGGTAGCTGTACAAGTTACTGTTAAAGCAGTTGGAACTGTAAGCGTTACTGTATTACTAAACACAATCGTTACGACTACTTTATCAGTTTCGCAAACAGCATTAAAGCGGCTCACCTTATAAGTATCAGTAGTAGAGAGAGATTCAGTATTATCTGTTACTAAAGTACCGTTTTTATAAACTCTTACGGTAGCTGTATCAGTTGCTATTTTTGCTTTGAGATCAGTTATTGTAGCAGCTGCACATAAAGTATAAGTTTTGCCCGTAGCTGGTGCTTCTAAAATATTAACTGTATAACTGAATGTTACTGTGCTAGCAGCACAAACAAGTCCTTGGGCTACTACTCGGTAAGAGCCTGCATGCTGAGCATCAATAGATGGTATTACCAACTGAGGAGCGCTAGTAGTTACCGTAGTTCCGTTAGGATATTTCCACTGATAAGCGGTTGCTCCCAACGAATGCAAGGTAATAGTTACTGTCTCTCCTTTGCAATAAGCCGTTTGTAATGGTGTAGCCAACGCCAATTGTGGGTTGTTGAGTGGTGTGATAGGCAACTCTTTCCAAACAGGATCTGTTGGACATTCTGAATCGGTGATTTTCACCCAACGACTATTTTGTCCTCCAGTGAAAGTACCCAAATTAGTAAAGGTAACTGCAGTACCCTTAGCAGCGGTTTTGCTTTCGATAAGAGTGCCGTTTTTCACGTTGTACAAATCGTATTGGTAGTTGCCAGAACCGCCAATACCATTGATGGCTTTCACGACAATTTTACCAGTATTATCTTCACATTTGTAGCCTATATAGCCATTTCTATCGAAGTTGAGTAGCACATCATCTATACTGATAGTGAAAGTGCGTACACAACCATTGGTGCCATTGCTTGATATATAGGTGGATATATCTTGCTCATTGCTATTAGTAACATCTATTTTTCCTCCATATACAAAAGTATAGCTACCTTCAGAATTTTGGTTTCTCGGCAAGGAGAAATACTGGTTGGCAGAACTTGCATCATTAGGATTATAAACTGCTTTGATATATCTCTTACCTGCTATTACTTGAGCTAAATTACTACTTACTGTCACATCTTCTTCAGCAATACCATCAGGGCGTTTATAAAGGTAGACATACACACTTCTGTTTTTATTTTCAGCTTTCAACCAATCAAAAGTAGGATTACCTCTAAATGGATAAACTCTTACTTTAGCACAGTCGGTTTCTGTTTTAGGTGTTAATGGCTTTTCTTGGTAAGATGGATAAACGAGATTAAATTCCTCTTTAGAATCATCTCTTCCACTATACACATAGGTTACCTTTCCACAAAGATCCTCTACTTTAATTTTGTAAGTACCTTCAGGTAATGAGAAGTTTTGTGTTAAATCATCTTGGTTATGTGTGGCCATAATATTAGTAATCACTTTAGATGGATTCTGATATTTTATGGTAACAGTTTCGTTTAGTTTAAGCTTACCTGGTTCCTCTACATAACCTGCTGGAGCCTCAAGGAGAGTAACCTTAAAGCCATTCATAGACAATATAGACCCCCATTGCTTTTGCCTAAAGTATATATCAATTCTTCCTTTAGGAACCTCATTACTTCCAAAACATCTAGTTTCTTGAGTATAGCTTCCTCCTGGTCGCACCGTGTTGTAAAAAGTATTATACGTTTCTTTTTTAGTTACTGTTTGTCCATCTACAGATGTAAAGGTTACTTCATACTCTTGGTCTGCCTTGAAAGGTTGTCCATTATCCAAAGTAGTTATTTTCTTTCTTTCACGAGCACTATGTCATATCCTAAAATAGGTTTACACTAAAATAGGAAAAAAATATGACAAAAGGGCGAGCAGAGATAGTTCGGTACAGTGATTGCTTTAAGAGAGCTGTCATAGAAGAAATAGAGAAAAAAGGCTTAAGTA
>NZ_QBKG01000007.1 GCF_003054025.1 Capnocytophaga leadbetteri | reverse complement strand
ACATACAAAGGTTCCAAAACAAAGAAACGTGCTGAAGCCCTCTATGAACCAGAGTATAGAGAAAAACTTTTAAAACTTTAAATGCGAACGCCGTGTGCTAATTGTTAATTTTTTTGGTAGATTAAAAAAAAGCTGTACCTTTGTAATCTGAAATATTTAATCATAATGAAAAAACTATTTATTTTATCATTAGCCACACTAGGCTTGGCGGCTTGCTCAAGCAAAGCTGACTACATTGTACTGACCGGTAAAGTAGACGGTCTAAACGGAATGCCTCTTGACCTTAAATTAGTAGGAGGCGAGGTAGAAAGTCCTATAAAATTAATGCCTGATGGCACTTTCCGCGATACCCTTCGCGTGCCTACCAACTATTATACCCTTATAGACCCTCAGGGTATTCAAATTCCGCTTTACTTACAGCAAGGTGATGAATTGGGTGTTAATATTGATTTATCTAAAATGCCACTCACTGTTAAGTTCACTGGTAAAGATACTATCGCCAGTGCTTACTTGCAAAAGAAAGCTGATTTTGTAATGGAATTGCAAAATTCAGAAGATGTACAACAACTTTTTGCTAAAAAACCTGAAGAGTTTAAAAAAGGTCTTGAACAATACGCTGCCAAATACACTGACTTCTTGAAAAAAGCAAAAGACCTACCTAAGGATTTTGTAAAAAAAGAAGAAAAAGCTATCAACTACGAAATGCTTTATGCTAAAAGTGTTTACGAAAGAGCTCATAAACGCTATTCTGGTGAGGAAGTAAAACTACCAAAAGAGTTTGCTGACGAAGTGGCTAAGTTAGACTACGATAACGCCGAAGATTACAATACTTTTCATACTTACAAAGAGTTGGTACTCAACAATTTGTTTGATAAGTACGACGATAACGCAGCTAACCCTTGGGGTAAACTGATAGACCACGTAAAAGGACTTAAATCTGCTAGTATCAAAAAAGACTTAGCACGTTACTTCATTACAGGAGTATCTGCTGGTAATGCCGACGAAATTAACCAACAAATGGTAAGTTTTATCAAAGAGTATGTAAAAGATACTGCAGCTATAAAAGAACTTGATAAACGTTTAAAAGCTATTGAAAAAACTAAAACAGGTAGTAATTTTGCTGGTTTTGAAGCTGAAGATATCAATGGCAAAGCCGTAAACTACGAAAGCCTAAAAGGTAAATTAGTATATGTAGATGTATGGGCTACTTGGTGCAAACCTTGCTTGCAAGAACTTCCTGCTATGAAAGCCTTACAAGAAGAGTATAAAGATAAGAACATTACTTTCGTAAGCCTATCAGTAGACAGAGAAAAATATGCTTGGGAAAATATGGTTAAAGAGAATAAGATGCAAGGACTACAACTTCACATCGACCTCAATGCACACCGCGACTTTATTGAGAACTATGACCTTACAGGTATTCCTCGCTTTTTCTTGATAAGCAAAGAGGGCAAGATTATCGACATTTCTGCTCCACGTCCTTCAGACCCTAAAATCAAAGAACTTATCAATGCTAATCTATAAGCATTTATAAAAAATAAAATATTTTGTTCAACTTTGCTTGAGTTTTCTTAGCTCAAGCAAAGTTTTTTAATTGGCAAATATTATAATGGCAAAAGAATTTATATTTGAAGAATACAAACTCGATAATGACTTACATGTTATCCTACATCAGGATAATTCAGCACCCGTAGTAACTATTGGGGTGATGTATCACGTAGGGGCAAAAGATGAAGACCCTGCACGCACGGGCTTTGCGCACTTCTTTGAGCATCTTCTCTTTGAAGGAACACAACATATAGGGCGCGGCAAGTGGTTTGATATAGTATCGTCTAATGGCGGGCATAATAACGCTTTCACCACCCAAGATAAAACCTATTATTACGAGGTTTTTCCCTCTAACAACTTAGAATTAGGCTTGTGGATGGAAGCTGAACGAATGTTGCACCCTATTATCAATGAAATAGGGGTTAGCACCCAAAATGCGGTAGTGAAAGAGGAGAAAAATCAGCGTATAGACAATGCTCCCTATGGCAAAATAATGTATCGTTCGGCCATCAATCCGCATCTGTTTAAAAAACACCCTTATGCTGGCACTGTGATTGGTAAAATAGAACACTTAGATGCGGCAACACTCGAAGAGTTTATTGCTTTTAAAAAGAAATTCTACAATCCTAATAATGCAGTATTAGTCTTAGCAGGCGATTTTGATAAAACGCAGGCTAAACAGTGGATAGCACAGTATTTTGGTACTATCCCTAATACTGGCGAGAAGATACACCGCTGTAAGATAGAAGAAGCACCTATAACCGAGACTATTAAGGCTACCGATTACGACCCCAATATACAAATACCGCTAAAACTCTATGCCTATCGCACCCCTGCTATGAAGGATAGAGATTCATTTGCCTTAGATATGCTTTCATATCTGCTGACCGATGGCAAGAGTGCCCGTCTTTACAAGAAAATGATAGATGAGCACCAAACAGCTTTGCAAGTGTTAGCTTTCTCTGATGCCCAAGAGGATTATGGTACGTATATAATGGGGGCTCTCCCGATGGACGGAGTGAGTTTAGATACTTTGGGCAAAGAGATAGATGAGGAAATAGAAAAACTACAAACTGAACTTATTAGCGATCGTGAGTACGAAAAACTACAAAACCAGATAGAAGCCCAATTTGTGAGTCAGCATAACAATATGGAAGGGATAGCCCTTTCATTAGCAGACTATTATACTTTTTATAATGATACTCACTTTATCAATAAGGCGATAGACCAATACCGCAGTATCACGCGCGAAGAGATACGCGATGCCGCCTGCAAATATTTAGATAAAAACAAACGTCTTGAACTCGATTATTTACCCACTAACTAATACACTGATGAATCGCTCAAAACAACCTATGCCTGCCCAAGCTCCTATTATCAACTTGGGTACGCCTATCACTCATATATTGCCTAACGGACTAACCTTGCTTATTGTTGAAAATCATAAACTTCCGCAAGTCAGTTTGCGACTTTCATTAGATGAGCCTCCTACTCTCGAACGCAATAAAAAAGGGGGCTACGACCTTATTTCACTTTTAGCAGGTAGTGGTTCAACCTCTATACCCAAAGACGAATTCAATGAAGAGATAGACTATTTGGCAGCTGATATTTCGATATTGCCTAATGGAGTATCGGCACAAATGCTCTCAAAATACTTCCCTAGGGTACTCGAACTTATAGCCGATGCAGCACTGCACCCCAATTTTGAAGAAGAGGAAATGGAAAGAGAAAAAGCGCGAATTATACAAAGTCTTAGGGCTAACGAAAATAATGCAGAGGCAATCAGCAAGCGGGTACAGCAGACTTTGCGTTTTAGTACAGCCCATCCTTATGGAGAGTATATAACAGAGAAAAACGTTAAAGCGCTTAGCCTGAAAGATGTACACCAATATTATCACACCCATTTTGTACCTAATAATGCCTATTTAGTTATCACTGGCGATGTAGATCCTGCTGAAGTATACCGTTTAGTGAGTCGCTATTTTGGCGAATGGCAGGCTGTCAGTACCCCGCAAGAAACACTCTATGTACCTGAAAACGTGTCTGAAACGCAAATAAACCTTATCGACCTTCCTAATGCAGTACAGTCCGAAATACGCATCACTAACCTAATAGACTTGCAGATGAATGACCCTGACTATTTTGCAATGCTTATAGCCAACAGTATATTAGGAGGCGATTTTGGTAGCTATATCAATATGAATTTGCGAGAGGCAAACGGCTATACTTATGGGGCTTCTTCTTATTTTAAGACCGATAAATGGACTAAAGGTGTTTTCAATATTAAGACTAGTGTAGGCAATGCTGTTACTGCTCCTGCCGTGGTAGAAACTCTAAAAGAAGTAAAACGCATCAGATGCGAGGCGGTTAGCGAGGAGAAGTTAGCGCAAGCTAAAGCGCAATATTTAGGACAGTTTGTGCTGGCTACCGAACGCCCACAAACTATAGCCAATTATGCTATTAATATCAAAGCACGTCAGCTATCGCCCTATTTTTATAAGAATTATATTGCCAATATCAATGCTGTAACTAAGGAAGATGTACAACGGGTAGCCGAAAAATATTTTCAACTCAACCAAATGAGAATTATAGTAGTAGGGAAGAAAGATGAAGTCTTAAAAGACTTAGAATCAGCTACTTTTGAAGGTAAAAAACTACCAGTATATTTATTTGATAGTTATGCCAATCAGCTGTAGTAGTAAGGGGAAATAGAAAAAATATCCGGAAAAATTTGGCAGTTAATAAAAAAGGTAGTATTTTTGCGCCGAATTAATATCAATTTATTTATGAATCAATACGAAACTGTTTTCATTTTGAATCCCGTTTTATCTGAAACACAGATAAAGGAAGCAGTAGAAAAGTTTGAAAATTTTCTTACTTCAAGGGGTGCAGAATTTGTATCAAAAGAGAATTGGGGCTTGAAAAAATTAGCTTACCCTATTCAAAACAAAAAAAGCGGATTTTACCACCTTTTTGAATTTAAAGTAGCTGGTGAAGTAATTGATGCCTTTGAATTAGAGTTCAGACGTGATGAGCGTGTAATGCGTTATCTCACTGTAAAACTTGACAAACACGCTATCGCGTGGGCTGAAAAGAGAAGAGCAAAGTTAAACACTAAAAAAGCGTAAGAAAATGGCAGTAGAACAAAAAAAAGGAGACATCAAATATCTTACTCCACTAAACATCGACACATCTAAACAAAAGAAATATTGTCGATTCAAAAAATTGGGCATCAAATACATCGATTACAAAGATGCTGATTTCTTATTGAAGTTCGTAAACGAACAAGGTAAATTGCTACCTCGCCGGCTTACAGGTACTTCATTGAAATTTCAACGTAAAGTGGCTACTGCTGTAAAAAGAGCACGCCATTTAGCATTAATGCCTTACGTAGCCGATTTATTAAAATAATACAAGGAGTAGAGAAATATGGAAATTATATTAAAACAAGACGTACATAATTTAGGGTTTAAAGACGATGTAGTAACTGTTAAAAACGGTTATGGTCGTAATTACCTAATCCCACAAGGGTTTGCAATTTTGGCTACTCCATCAGCAAAAAAGGTGTTAGCTGAAAACTTGAAGCAAAAAGCATTCAAAGAGCAACATATCATTGATGAAGCTAAGAAAACAGCTAAAGCTTTATTGGCACTAGCTGTGAAGATAGTAGCTAAAGTAGGTGCTGGTGATAAATTGTTTGGTTCTATCAACAATGGTGATGTAGCTCAAGAATTAGCTAAGGCAGGTCACGATATTGATAAGAAATTTATCTCTATTGCTGGTAACACTATCAAACGCACAGGTAAATACAACGCTGCAATACGCCTACACCGCGAAGTAATCGTTGATTTCCCATTTGAAGTAGTAGCCGAAGTAGCTAAAGTAGAAGCTAAACCTGCTGAGAAAGCAGAGGCTCCTAAAGCAGAAGTTGTAGCTGAAGAAGCTGCTGCTCAGAATTAAGATCTTATTTCTTAGGAAAATAGTTCATATCAATTATAATTTTTGAATACCTATGAAGGGCAACCTTTATAGGTATTTTTTTCTTTTATTACAAGGTGGAAAAGCTATGTAATATAAGGCTTTTATATCTTTGTAGGTATTTTTTTACACATATTATTTGCATTTTAAAAAAATAGTGCATACCTTTGTACCAGTTTTTTAGCAATTTTCAGTTCAATGGAATCCAAAATTAATACTATAGGTCTCACCATTTGGGGGTATAAGCAGGGCTGTAAAGTTTTAGCCTCGCAGGGGGTGAACTTTCAACTACCAGAAGTAAAAAATAGGTTGAAAGATATTAGTGCTTTTATACGCATTCACACTCCTCGCATAGATTTCTATACATTACAGTTTACTCTGAATTATAAGATATACACCCAGTATAGGTCGTCTCGCGATGTAAATGGGCAGAGCGGGGCGTATATAGCTATTTCGCTTTACATACCTCATTATTTACAGTGGAAAGGGGTTAGACAAGTGCTAAACCTTCTGATGGATATGTACTTCGCAGAGCATATAAACTACGATGATAATACTCCTATACCGAATGAGAAAGAGGATATATTCCCTTATTTCAATCTATTGCGTGGTTATGAAAAACAATTGGTAGAAGAGACTAATTCAAAATCTTGTTTGTTAGACTTACCTTATTCTCCAAAAGTTTTTCCGTATGCTGATATCTATGAAGTAGATAAGTATTTCAATATGCCTTATCGACCTGAATTTGAGAGCATTCAAGATGCAGTGTTCTTGCGTAAAGAGTTTGTAGAAGATCCTCGTGCTTACAGTATTGACTTTTTGTTCCCAGAATACGCTATGCAAAGGACTACTGCTGCTACCGAAACAACTGCAGCAGCTGCTGGAAGCGCACGATTCCTACTCTCAGGAACTAATCTGAAGGTATTAGCCTTTATGAAAAACGGGAAAGATATAAGTGCTACCTATGCCAATGAGTCTTTTTCTGATGATGATACAGTGGAGTTATTACTTGAAAAATCGCGCTACCAACAGATGTTCTCTTTTCATGATACTATTAAAAAAGGTATTAAGAAAGGGTACATAAAGCGAGTGCAAGATAATTATGCTTTAGATACTATTCCTTTTGCAGATAAGGAATTTAAGGTATATATAGAAACTCCCCAACGTGAATACGAGAAGTATATCAACTTTCTTTCATTAGAAAGTAATAATTTTAAAGCTAAACTTTCTTCTGATAGCAAAGGGCGTTATTTTTCATTCAAAGGAGAGGAAGCTCATAATATATTCAATCTGAGTTATAATGGTATTGTATTTAAGAGTAACTATATGGTAGATGATAGGGTACCACTAATTGTGCCTTTTGAGAAGTACCATTTTACTATAGTGTCAAATAAAATAGTAGCTATTGCACTGAAAATAAATGGAGTACTCTTTAGTAAAACACTACGCAGTGACTCGCCTATAGAGATAGTATTACCAGAGCATCTTTATCACTTTGAGTTTGAAAATCAGGAGAATCAGAAGACAATTAGTATATCAAAGAGTGGAGAGATAAACTTTGAACTTAGTGATAGCTATAATCTGCATATGATAGCCTCTGAGAGTCCTAAAATGTCTACTTCTAAGCAGTTAGCTGTAGTAGATGAGAATGGCTCAATAGAAGAAGATGATGAAGGGGTAGTACCGCACCGCTCACGCTTTTTCTGGCTTAAAATAGCTTCAATAGTAGTCTTTATACTATCATTAGTGGGGGTAGGCTATTGGTTTATATTCCCTATGCTCAAAGATCCTGTAAAGGCGTATGTAGCATTCTCGTCAGAAAGTAAGATAAGCGACATTCATTTTCTGACTAATATAGATGAGCGTACCTATGAAATAGATAATACTTGTATACAGCTGAAGAAGAGTTTCCCACTTACAGAAACCAAAGTAATTATTGATTTTGCTGAGGAGGGAAAAGATACACTTTCACTTAGTAAGACACAGCTAAGTTCATTGGCGCAAATGGTAGAAAAAGGAACAAAAGATACTCTTAAGGTACAGGTACTTTCGCCTGCACGTTCTTTCCTTGCTAATGTGATTCATTGGAAAGATACCCACGCTGACCCCAAAGGGACTCTGTTCTTAGCTGAAGCTAAAAGGCAACACTATCTTACAGAGACACTCCGCCCTGAATTTGAGAAAGCTGTATGGGATAATTTCTTAAAAGATTTTGACTATTCAGCCTATAATAGCGAACAGGTAGATAGTATTTTGAGTCCTTATATGAAAGGAGGTGAAAGTGAGCTTATCTCTTATCAGAAAGACATACAAGATATAATTTCGCAAACTAAAGCACGTGAAAATGAAGAGGAGGTGGAAGAAGTACCTCGTACAAACACTGTAGTAAGTACACCAAAGTCTAAAGAAAATAAACCTTCAGCAGTTCCATCTTCAAAACCAGAAAAAGCAGCAATTCCTGCTAAGAGTGTAACAGAGATACCTATGCCAGCTCCTGCACCAGTAGATAGGGTAGAAAAGACAGAGGGGACGAGTGAAACACGCCCTTCTAAAACCATTATACGAAATAATAGAAATACACCTAGGCCAGAGGCTACTAATGCTAAGCTAACCAATGATTTTATAGCTGATCTTAAACGTTTTAACTCTCAGTCTTGTTCAGAAGAGATAGTAGATAGAGTAAAACTAAACTTAAAACGTTTAGACGCTAAAGATTGGAGCTTGATAATGTATGAATTTAATCAGGAGCGCAAAGAAATAGAAGACCGTGTAACGCAGTACAGCAGTTTTTTTACAGCACTGAAGAAGGGAAATTCAATAGAGGAGATTAAGCCTACTGCCTTTGGCGGACAAGCAAATCTTATCTATTTCCTTAAGAAAGGTAATAATTATGATATGGTGAAAGGCAAAGCTAATCTAAAGACTTTTGCTAATATACGCCAAGCTATTATAGATGCAGGTGTAGATCCTAAAAATATACGTTAAATACTTGTAATCAAACAATTAGATATATGGAAGCTTTTAACAATCTTGACTTACTTCTTAGAGGATTTTGGTTGGTAGCCATACCGGTTACTATCATTTTCCTCATTCAGATGGTGCTTACTTTTATAGGTAGTGATGCCTCTGATGGTACTTCTGCCGACTTTGACGGCGATTTTGATGGAGGAGATGCTCCTTTTCAGCTTTTCTCTTTCCGCAACCTAATGAATTTCTTGTTAGGTTTTAGTTGGACAGGTATTTCATTCTATAAAATTATACCTAACCAAACGCTACTTATACTATTAGCTGTAGCTGTAGGAGGATTATTTGTTTATTTTTTCTTTCTGATTATAAGAGCTTTGATGAGGCTTTCAGAAGATAATACTTTCAAGCTCTCTGAAACTATAGGCAAAACGGCTGAAGTATATGTGCCAATACCAGAAAATAAATCAGGGAGGGGAAAAATAACTATTAGTGTAAGAGGTACAATGCACGAGCTTGAGGCTATGACAGCTGGAGTACGTATCCCCTCGAATGTAATGGTAAAAATACTTTCTATAGAAGATTCTGTACTATTTGTAGAGCGTATATAATATTTATAAGTTTCAATTGAAAAAAACAGGCTACTTGGTAGCCTGTTTTTTTATTTACTAACTGAAATAACTCCTTGCTCTAAATTCTTAGCTAAGCCAAATAGATAGTTAAATTGCTCTAAGTAAAACTGAGTCTCTCTCATCGAAATGGGGAGATTTTCAGTATCAGTAGGTTGCTCGCTAAGCTCTTTGATAGCTGTCTGTAGTTGGTCAATGGGGGCTTTATAATCGATAGAAGGAGGGAGGGGAGCTTGCTGAGTGAGTAGGGCTAAGGTATGCTGTAACGACTGTATGAGACTGTCTATAGCCTTGTTGAACACTGGTTTAGGAAAAGTTACCTTCTTGCTATTGAGCCGTATGCCAAAAGAGGCTACAGAAGCCAAAAAAGACTGCTGTATCACTATAATACCGTATACTGAGGGATTGCGATTTTGCATAAACTTAGGCTCTTGTAGCATTCGCTGAAAGGTAGTATTAAGGTTAGAAAGTGCTAATACTGCCTCTTTTCGCGATACTTTATAAGCAGTAGTAATACCTTCTTCGGTGTTGAAAATCACTTTTACCTGCTCTAAATACCCTATATTCGCCTTTATAGATCTGGTTACTGCTTGTCGGTAAGTATTGTGCTCCCACGTAGGTAGAATAAGATAATTAGCCGTAAATGATAGTGCTACCCCTATGATTGTGTCTAATAATCGATCGTAAATGAGGTTATAGACATTAGGGGTGATAAGCGCAAAAATAAAAATAGCCGTAATAGTGATGAAAATAGAGGCATACATATAGTTCTCTTGTATAAGGCCAAAGGCTATTGGCATACAAATAATAGCTATATATAGGTACAAACTTGGGTAGGGAAGGAGGTAAATAGCCGCAAAAGACGCTATTCCGCCTATAATAGTACCATATACCCTATTAAGCGACCGCTCTTGTGTGATACCAAAACCAGGACGCATAATGATAAATATAGTGAGGATTATCCAGTATGCATTATTAATAGTAAAGATTTCCCCTATTAAATACCCCAATATCACTACTATTGAGAGTCGCATAGCGTGCCTAAAAAAGGTGGATTGTAGCGATATATGGTCTTTAAGCCTCCGCCACGAGTAGTTCTGATAACTCACAAACTTTCGGTAAGTGTTCTCATCGCGTACCCCTGCATCGCTGCTGTAGTAATTTTCGAATATTAGTCGGATATTTTCAACAGAATGATACTGATTTTCTATGTAAATATAGAAATTGCGCAACATAAGCGACCGCTCTCTATCTTCTTCAGAGTTTTCTACACGCTTCCGTAATACTTCATTCGTTTCTTTAGCCTCTAAAAGTAGTTCCTTTAGCCTATTGCTAAGTTTTATCTGCTTGCGCGACCCTATATATTCTGACATTCGCTTCAACTCTTCTGCCAGTTCCTTAAGAAATGCTACATACTTCTCTAAATCTGCTTTGTGTTGCGCAAAAAGTGTATCTACTTTTTCATATTGCACAGGGTTTGCCAATGCTAATTCAAAAATATCGACCAATTCTATAAACATCAGGAATTGCCGTTGTAGGTAGTCTGTCTTACCCGATTTGCTTCTGGAGTCTAATACGGCTTCGCGTAGCTTTTCGTAGTTTTCATTTAGGCTTGTCTGTAGGTTTATGAGTTGTTTAAGCCCAGTAGTTCTGTCTTCAGATATTAATAAATCAGCTCTGACAGAAAAGAAATTGGCGGTTAGCGCAAAGCACTTGCCTAATAACTGTTCACTATATAAACGCGGGCGTATTTTTAAGAAGATATACACTAAACCACTGTACCAGAGTCCGCCTAATAATATACAGCCACTATAGAGCGCAATATTCCAGCCCGTTTGAAGGTGGGCTAAAGTAGAGGCTATCTCGAACAATCCTGCGAACGATACCATTGTAGCTCGATGCCCATATAAGGAAATGTAAGCATTGCCAAAGGTGAGCACAAACATAGTGGGCAACAGCAGATACCAATAAGGAGCGGTAAGATTGACCAGTGCCGAGCTGGCAGCCGCCAACAAGGTAGCTATCAACAAACCTCCGTATAGATGTCGTTGATTACCAGGGATATCGCTAGGAGAAATGGCTACCACGCTAAGGGCAATAGGGAGACCTATTTCTAATACATCAAAAGCATAGCCTAAGCCCAGCGGTATGAGCACTGCTATTGTTTTGAGTATTCCTTTGAAAAATGAAAAACTTTTAAAGAATGATATGATAGAAGTAAGCATTTTATCTGTATATTTGCCGGCAAAAATACAAAACTAATGCCAAATTACCAGCAAATAACTGAAATATTAAAAGCAGGAGGGGTGATACTATACCCTACTGACACTGTATGGGGGATAGGTTGTGATGCCACTAATCCGACTGCAGTAGCACGTATTTTCACCATAAAACAGCGAAACGAGAGCAAAAGTCTCATTATTTTAGTCAGTAGTATAGCGATGTTGCGAGAATATATAGCTGATTTACCCCAAAATATACTCAATTATCTTCAAAAAGTAACTGAACCTACTACTATTATCTACGAAAATCCTCAATTATTAGCCAAAAACGTTATCGCAGCTGATAATACAGTAGCTATAAGGCTTGTACAAGACCCTTTTTGTCAGCAAATGATTGCCCATTTCGGGAAACCTATCGTCTCTACTTCTGCTAATATCAGTGGGCAGTCTACTCCTCTGTGCTTTGCTGATATTCCCACTTCACTCATTGAACATTGCGATTATGTAGTGCCTTATCGTCAGGATGATACAGCACCAAAAAAGCCCTCGCGTCTTATCAAATTTGATAAAAACGGAGAGCTTATTATTCTCAGATAAATCTATTTATCGCTTTTCTAAGAGCACTACATTCTCTACGTGGTAAGTCTGTGGAAACATATCTACAGGCTGTACTTTTGTCACTTTATACTGCTCGTCCATCAGCGCAAGGTCGCGGGCTTGGGTAGCGCTATTGCAGCTGACGTACACTACTTTAGACGGAGCTATGCGCAGTATTTGCGCCACTACATCTTTGTGCATACCATCTCGCGGCGGGTCGGTGATGATAACATCAGGGACACCATTAGCCGCTATAAATGCCTCATTGAAGACATTCTTCATATCGCCTACATAGAAACTAACATTGTCAATACCATTTGCTGCTGCATTGGCTTTTGCATCGGCAATTGCCTCAGGTACAGCCTCAACCCCTACTACTCGTTTAGCACGTTTGGCTACGAACTGCGCAATAGTACCCGTGCCTGTATAAAGGTCGTATACCAGCTCATCGCCTTTTAGGTCGGCAAAGTCGCGTGCTACCTCATACAAACGTTGCGCCTGCTTAGAGTTCGTCTGATAAAACGACTTTGCATTTATCTTGAAGCGCAAGCCTTCCATTTCTTCGTAAATACAGTCCTGCCCTTTATAGCATATTATATCTTGGTCGTATAGCGCATCGTTGCCTTTGCTATTGATACAATACTGCAACGAAGTAATTTCAGGGAAACGGTTGGCTAAGTGTGCCAATAATAATTCAATTTTCTCATCTTCGCTAAAAAACTGTATTACGACCATCAACTCGCCTGTAGAGCTTAGCCTTATCATCATTGAGCGCAATAGCCCCTGTTGCATACGCGGGCTGTAGAAGCTCATTTCGTTTTCTAAAGCAAAACGTTTGATTTCTAACCGGATAGCATTAGATGGGTCGGCTTGTAAGTAACATTTTTCTATATCTAATACCTTGTCCCAAGCCCCTGCAATATGAAATCCTAGTCCGTTTCTATCGGTTATTTCGTCAGCTTTTTTAATCTCTTCGGGGGTAAGCCAGCGCATATCAGAAAATGAAAATTCCATCTTATTTCGGTAGAAATAAATATCTTCTGAGCCTATAATAGGCATCAGCTGAGGAATAGCGATGCGCCCCAAACGCACAAGGTTGTTCTCTACTTCTTTTTGTTTGTAATACAACTGACGTTCGTAAGCCAAATCTTGCCATTTGCAGCCTCCGCAATAGCCAAAATGCGAACATACGGGGGTAGTACGTTCAGCTGACAGCTGGTGGAATTTCACTGCAAACCCCTCGTAATAAGCAGATTTCTTCTTAGTAGTCTGTACATCTACCACATCGCCAGGTACGGCATTAGTTACGAAAATAACGCGCCCATCAGGGGCTTTAGCTACGCTTTTCCCCTTGGCACCCGCATCGATAACCGACACGTTTTCTATGATAATATTCTTTTTCTTGCTCATTTGGGGGCAAAGATACGAACTAATTTGCCAATTTGCCAATTTGCTAATGAGAAAATTTGAGAATTAGCAAATGTGATAATTAGAAAATTAGCAGATAATTCATATCTTTGCACTCACAAATTTTCTAATCTGCTAATTTTCTAATTTGTTAATTACACTATGTATCAGAAAACTTCTGCTCTTGTGCTCTCTGCAATGAAATATGCTGACAATAGTCTTATTGTCAGGTGTTTTACGCGTGAGTATGGCGGTTGTAGCTATCTGCTAAAAGGTATTCTTAAGCCCTCTAAAAGTGCGCTAAAGGTAGGTTTGTTTCAGCCATTGGCACAGTTAGCCCTTGTGGCGACCTACAAAGAGGGGGCTCTGAGTTATATCAAAGAAGCTAAAGTAATACACCCTTACAGCACCCTACATACCCACCCCTATAAGAGTGTGGTAACTATCTTCTTATCAGAGGTATGTGCCCAGATATGTCAGCCTGATACCCCTGATGTTCCTCTGTTTGACTTCCTTAGTGAGCAACTGCACCACTTAGATACTACCGATTACAATCCTCATTTTCATCTGAAGTTCTTACTGTCGCTTACGCGTCTGTTAGGTTTTTATCCTGATACTACTCACGACCATTTGCCTTATTTCAATATTGAAGAGGGGGTATTTACCGCTACTGAAAATACACCCCACCACATCGCGGGGCATACTCTTAGCTTGCTGACGACCTTGCTACATACGCCCTTTGGCGAACTCAACACCCTTAAGAGTCGTCACGAAGACCGCAATGCCCTTTTGGTGCAACTGCTGAAATACTATCAGTGGCATTATCCTAATTTTAAAGAAATCAAGTCATTAGAAGTGTTGCAACAAGTGGTTAGTTATTAATGATTATATAAATATTATAAAAATTGCATTATTCTTAATGTTTTGGTCGTTTTGTTATCGATTTGATAACGCTGGTTCTTCGCTCTTTCTATACTTAATCTATACTTAGTGTATACTTAATCTATACTCAAGATATTATTGAAATATATTTAATAAAAAGTGTTAATTTTTTCTGAGAGGGCTGGGAAGGCTGGGAGGATTGTGAAGGCTGGGACGAGTGGGAGTGCGAGCCGCACGGGCAATTATGAGGCGAGTGGGACGGGTGGGGTGCAAAAAAGAGATTTTTATTTGTAGGTTAAAAAATAACCCTTATCTTTGTCGCTGTCTTAACCAATAACAATTAACCATCAATGGCACAAGTAAAAAACAATATAATAATGCAAGGCGTGTCGGGAAAACTAGGGAAACAAATAGTATACCGACAAAGATTTGGCAAAACTATAGTAACCAAAGCACCGCATCGTACGGCTCCTTTGACGGCTAAGCAAGTGAGTCATACTAATAAGTTTAAAGCAGCAACCGCCTATGCTAAAAGTGTGCTCGCTGACCCTCTGCAGTACGAACGCTACAGCAAAGAAGCTAAACAAAGGGGCGTTTTTTCAACTTATAATATGGCAATATCGGATTATATGAATCCTCTTATTATTGAGGCTATAGATACAACTTCTTACACAGGTAGGGCTGCTGGTGAGCCCATAAGTGTGGAGGTAAATGATAACTTTAAGGTTAAGAGCCTTATTGTTGCTATTATAGCTGAAGATACTACCGAAATAGAAAGCGGTGAAGCCCTACTAATAGGTGGTAAATGGGTTTATATGACTACAGCAACTAATACCTATGATACCGGTAGCCAACTTATCATTAGGGCATCTACCTATACAGGGGAGAGTTTGCAAATGGAAATAGAGGTTTAACAATTGATAAAAGCATATAAAGATTTAAGATTCAAATAGAAAAGAAAATATGAATACATTTTTAGAAGGTATAAAAAGAGGTCTGATTTCCATTTCAGAAGATGAAAAAACAATAAAATATATTCATCAAAATAAAAGTAGAAACTTTACTAATCCAGAGGAAAAGGTACAGGCAGAAGCTTTTGTTTTGTTAGTTACTCAGTATAATTATAAGCCTGAACGAATTAAAATGTTTGTTCCTGTAAAAATGGGTGTAGAGACAAAAGAGGCTGATATAGTAGTATATAATGATGATGAATGCACAGAACCTCATATTTTAGTAGAGTGTAAGAAAGCAGATATTACAGATCCTGCATTTAATGAGGCCGTAAATCAAGCTTATAGCTATGCTTATGCTATGCCTAACAATGTGAAATATGTTTGGGTAACCTCTTCTGATAATAATAAGTATTTTGAGGTTGATAAAAATAAAAATGTAAAAAAAACATTACCTGATATTCCTCAATTTGGGGTAAAAAAGTTAGCTAACTATAAATTTGTTTATGGAGCTAAATCTATAAAACAAAGTGAGGAAATGCAAAGTTTTTTTGATTTACAAGTTATTGAACAAGCAGCTCTTACCAATCGTTTCAAAAGAGCTCACGATGCTCTTTGGGGAGGAGGACACCTCAATCCTTCAGAAGCTTTTGATGAATTGGATAAGCTCATATTTTGTAAAATTTGGGACGAGAAAAAAGATAGAAAAGAAGGAGATCCTTATGATTTTCAGATTATTACAGTTGATGCTTCTGAAATTAAGAATTTTGAAAAATTGGGTGAGGACGAGTTGATAAAATCTATTCAGGAAGAGGAAAACAAACGTTTGTTTAATAGAGTAAAAGAATTGTATGAAGAGGGGAGAAAAAAAGACCCTGAAGTTTTTAGAGATAATATCCGTCTTACATCTGAAAAAATTAGAACAGTAGTGGAATATCTACAAGATATTAACATTGGTGAAACTGACTTAGATGCCAAAGGCCGTGCTTTTGAGACCTTTATGAATTCTTTTTTTAGGGGTAATTTTGGTCAGTTTTTTACTCCTCGTGAAATTGTGAAATTTATTGTAGATGTATTACCTATTACAAATGAATCTCTTGTTTTGGATACCTCGTGTGGTAGTGGAGGCTTTCTATTATATGCTCTTAATAAAGTAAGACAGCAAGCTGATGAATGGTATCCTAATTATAAAACAAATATAAAACAATACCCAAAGCATTTTAGCCATTGGCATGACTTTGCTGAAAAAAACTTGTATGGTATAGAAATTAATGAGCAGATTTCAAGAGCTGCCAAAATGAATATGATTATTCACGATGATGGACATACTAATGTGATCACTTCTGATGGGCTTTTACCTCCTGAAGAAATAGAAAAAAAGACAGAAAACAGAGGTTTTAAATATAATCATTTTGATTTTATCATTACCAATCCCCCTTTTGGTAGTATAGTTCGCCAGACAGAAAAAGCCTATTTAAAAGAGTATAAATTAGGTAAAAAAGAAGAAGATTGGTTGGCTGTAAAGTCAGCTCCTGAAACTGTACGCGAAAACCAAAGTACTGAAGTCTTATTCATTGAGCAATGTTATAATTTTTTAAAAGCAGGAGGCTATTTGGCTATCGTTATTCCCGATGGCATCTTAACCAATAGCTCTTTACAATACGTTCGTGACCATATAGAAGAAACTTTTAGAATAGTAGCGGTAGTTTCTTTGCCTCAAACAGCTTTTGCTGCTAATGGGGCAGGTGTGAAAAGTTCTGTGCTATTTTTGAAAAAATACACTAAAGATGAAACGCAACAAATTAGAGACTTAAAGCAAAATTCAAAACATAGCTTACTATCTTCATATCAGTACAAGGAAAAGGTAAAACAATTAGAAAGTGAGAAAAAACAAGCTATAAGTGCCCTTGAAAAACAATATAAAGAAAAACACCCTTCCCTTGATAAAAAGGGGTTAGCCCCTCTTATGGCTGAAGAGAAGAAAGAAATACAAGAGGAGTTTTCAGAAAAAGTAAATAACCTTAAAGAGGAATTGCAAGATGCTTTCTTAACAGAAAAACAGAAAAAGCTAAAGGACTATCCTATTTTTATGGCAATAGCCGAAGAGATAGGTTATGATGCTACAGGCAAAAAAATTGCAGTGAATGAATTGGACGTTATAGGGGAAGAATTGGAACGATTTATAAATGCTATCAACAATGAAGAAATTTAAGCTATCAGAAAATATTAACTCTAACAAGGTTTTCATTATTAATCGTTTGGAATTGGGGGGGAGACTTGATCCTCACTTTCATAAAAAGGAGTATAATATTATAAAAGAAAAACTATCATTAATACCAACTTCTTCAATTAGAAATGAAAGTGTTAAAATATTTTCAGGAATAACTCCTTTAAGCGGAGGAGACGCATATACTGATAAAGATAATGGAATCCCTTTTGTAAGAAGTGGAGATTTTTCAGAAGATAATATTATAGATTTTAATAATTTAAATTTTATAAAACCCGAAATACATAATAAACTTATGAAAGGCTCCAAAATCTTAAGAAATGATTTACTTATTGCAATTGTAGGGGCTACAATAGGAAAAGTAGGTGTTTATAATTATGATTTTGAAGCCAATATAAACCAAGCGATTTGTGGTGTAAGATTTAAGGAAAATATTAACCCTCATTTTATCCATATTTTTTTTCTAACAGATTTAGGACAAAAAATATTAGATAGAATAAAGAGACCTGTAGCTCGAGCCAATATTAATTTAGAGGAAGTAGGATCTATTCCTATTCCATTACTAGATATTATAACTCAAAAAAAGATAGTTTCTTACTTCTATAATAAAATAATACAAAAGCAACAAAAAGAAGCTGAAGCTCAAAGGTTGCTGGATAGTATTGACGATTATCTTTTAGGAGAGTTAGGTATTACACTACCCAAAGAAGAAGAGTTTTTACCACAAAATACTGATAAAAATAGTAGCTATAACTTAGATAATGACAACCCGTTAGTAAAAAAGGGGCGTTTGTTTTTGACAAATCTATCAGAAGTAACTGGGAAAAGAATTGACTCCAAAGGTTATGATATTAAGACAAAATTACTAAAAAATAGTATTGATAATATTGATTCTAAAAAGTTCATTGCACTGCCTTTGAAATCATTCATTATTCAAAGTATAGCAGGTAATTGGGGAATTGATGAAAATGAAGAGATTGAGGAGAATGAAAAATATCAAAAGTGTTTAGTAATTAGAGCTACTGAATTTGATAATCAATATAATTTGAATTTAGACAATTCAAGAGTAAAATATCGTTTAATAAAGAAAAACATTTTATCTAAAATAGATTTAAAAGAAAATGATTTACTAATAGAAAAATCAGGTGGTAGTCCAGACCAACCAGTTGGTAGAATAGCCATTATAACACAAAATATAATTAAAAATAATATTTTGTGTTATAGCAATTTTATTCATAAAATAAGAGTTGATAATAAAAAAATCAATCCTAAATATTTGTTTTGCTTTTTAAAGATGATGCATAATATTAGACTCACGGAAGCGATGCAAAGCCAAACTAATGGGATTAGAAACCTTATTATGAGTACTTATCTTAACCAAAATATTGTTATTCCTATTTCTGAAAATGGAATAATAGATATTCAGAAGCAAACAGAAATTGCTAATAGAATTACAGCTATTAGAGAGGAAGCTAAAAAACTACAATTAGAAGCTATTAATATATTAGAAACAGCAAAAAGAGATATTGAACAAATGATATTAGGTGATTAATTACCTAATATCATTCGCTCTACTTCTTGCTTAGCTTGTTCCAAAATTTCTTTTCCTTCTTTCTTTAATGCGTTAGCTTTACTTCGTATTTTTGAGATATGCACAGCTATTTCATTTTGTTTTTGTAGTGAAGGAATAGGAATATTTATCTTTTCCAAATCTCTTGCATACACGTGAGGTTGTCCAGCTCCTTGTTGCAAATTGTAAATTTCCTTTTGTTTTAGTTTCAATATTTCAGATAAATATAAAGTTGTTATCTCTGATTCTTCTTTTGAAAAAACAACTGTGCAATCTGAAGCAAAAATAGGATAATTATGATACCAAACATATCCTGAATAAGCACCTGAAGCACTTATAGTAATAACATTTCCTTTAAAATTATACCGATTATGAGTATAAGGACTTATTTGTCCTCCTGCTATTACAGGATAATCGCCTTTTTTTATTTCATTTGAAGTAACACTTTGTCCTTTTAATAAATATGCTAAATGTTTCAATGTTTTATTAGGATAATTTCCATCTCCTAATTTTAGTTTTCTATTTTTTGTTTCAAAAGCATTCCAACGTTTCCCAGTTACTTCTGATAGATTTGTCAAAAACAAACGCCCGTCATTGTTTCATTGTTTTTGATTATATTTATTAGTTTAATCAAATTAATTTATACAATGATTTATGGATATATTCGGGTGAGTTCCGATAAACAAACTGTAGAAAATCAACGTTTTGAAATTAGTAATTTCTGTGAGAAAAACAGCCTAACTATTGATGTTTGGGTAGAAGAAACTATTTCGGGTATGACAAGAGTAGAGAATAGAAAACTCGGCAAACTCCTCAAAAAAATGAAAAAAGGCGATGTGCTTATTTGCTCAGAATTGTCGCGGTTAGGGCGTAACCTCTTGATGATTATGGGGGTACTTAATGAGTGTATGAACCGCGATATTCAGGTGTGGACAATTAAAGATAATTATCGCTTGGGGAGCGATATTAATAGCAAAGTGTTGGCGTTTGCCTTTGGACTCTCTGCTGAGATTGAACGTAACCTTATCAGTCAGCGTACCAAAGAGGCATTGGCACGCAAGAAAGCAGAGGGAGTAGTTCTCGGTCGCCCTAAAGGTAGTAAGTCCGCCAAAACAAAACTCACCGGACAAGAAAAACAGATTAAGGAGCTTTTAGAGAAAAAAGTATCGTATTCGGCTATTGGACGTATATTAGGAGTACACCGTCTTACAGTAAGTAGTTTCGTGAAAAAAATTGCGGATAGTTAGTTGTTATTTGAGATTTATTTTGTACCTTTGTGCCTTGAATTGTGCATTAACTATTCCTTACCCATTCTTAATCACAAAATCACTAACATCTGATGACTAAAATAGACGCTTTTAAAGAAACTATGATAGCAGGGTATACCTGCAAAGGGGAGTATATCACCGTAGGAGGGGCTGTGTATGAAGGGCAGCCGCTTGAAAATGTATACGTAAATATTCCTCTGAAAACCCTTAACCGTCACGGTCTGATAGCAGGAGCTACAGGTACAGGTAAGACAAAAAGCCTACAGGTGATGGCTGAACACCTTTCTAAAAAAGGAGTGCCTGTGCTGCTGATGGACCTTAAAGGCGACCTTAGTGGTATAGGTGAGTCGGGTGAGGTGAAGCCTTTTATATTAGAGCGACTTGGCAAAATAGGCTTAGACTTTCAGCCGCAAGCTTTCCCTACTGAATTGCTTACTATCTCTGAACAAAATGGGGTGCGTATGCGCGCTACTGTATCGGAGTTTGGGGCTACTCTCTTATCGCGTATCTTAGACCTTAGTGAGGTGCAAGAGGGGGTGTTGGCCGTAGTTTTTAAATATTGCGACGACCACGCTTTACCACTTTTAGACCTCAAAGACCTTAAGAAAGTATTGCAATATGCCACAGAAGAGGGTAAGTCGAGCTTTGAAAAAGAGTACGGAGCAGTATCAAAATCGTCTACTAGTGCTATTCTGCGCAAGATAGTAGAGCTTGAGCATCAAGGGGCTGAACGTTTCTTTGGCGAAGTGAGTTTTGACCCTGCTGATCTATTGCGTACTAATGGCAAAGGTGAGGGGTATGTGAATATCATACGCCTAACAGATATACAAGACCGCCCTAAAATGTTCTCTACCTTTATGTTGAGCTTATTGGCAGAGATCTACACCACTTTCCCAGAGGTAGGCGACCTACCTAAACCTAAATTGGTGATATTTATAGATGAAGCGCATCTTATCTTCAACGAAGCTTCGCGCACACTGCTCAACCAGTTAGAAAATATAGTAAAACTCATACGTTCAAAAGGGGTGGGGCTTATTTTCTGTACCCAAAACCCTACAGATATACCTGATGCAGTACTTTCGCAGTTGGGTATGAAGATACAGCACGCTATTAGGGCTTTCACCGCTAAAGACCGCAAGGCTATTAAGCTAACGGCTGAGAATTACCCCAGCTCTGATTTCTACGATACTGCGGAAACGCTTACTTCGCTTGGTACAGGTGAGGCTTTGGTAACTGCCCTTAACGAGAAAGGTATCCCTACGCCATTGGTGGCTACGATGATGCGTGCCCCTATGAGTCGTATGGATGTGCTTACTCCCGCAGAGATTGATGCACTTATAGCGCACTCTGAACTGGCACGCAAGTACAATGAGGTGATAGACCGTGAAAGTGCTTATGAGTTGCTAAACAAGAAGATAGACGAGATTCACACTGAAGAGGCAAAACAAAAAGAGGCTACTGTTACCGAAAAACAGTCCGCACCCAAGACTATCCAGACTAAGGGAAGGCGTTCTTCGGCACAAAATCCGTTGATAAAAATGGTTACCAGCGCTACCTTTGTAAGAGGGGTATTAGGAATATTAAACAAAATTATTAAGAAATAATGAGAAAGTACTTTATCGCAACTATGGTTATAATGAGCCTCATAGGCTGTAGTGATAACAAAAATGAGTTTTTAATTAGCAATGATAGAGTAGGGGGACTTCAGAAAGATACTCCTATACAGAAATTAGATTCTATTTTTGCTAAAGATTCTATTGTAAACTCTAACTTAGAGGGAGAATTGCGCTATGCAAGTACCGAACGCATCACTATTTTTAATAAAGAAGGGAAAGAACTGTTAGAAATAACTCCTAAAACCAATGATAAGGACGAAAAAGTAGTAGAAAGCGTCTTTATACTGTCGGAATTATACACTACAGATAAAGGAATATCGCTTAAAAGTACTTTTAAAGACGTAAAAGAGAAATACCCTGAGTTGGATATAGAACCTTCTATTAGCAGCGTAATAGTAACTCCTAAGGGGCAAAATTTCTATTTTACGTTTGATAAAACAGCCTTAAAAACCAATAATTTAGGGCTTTCTGATACTGTGACAGCTAATGATATAGACGATACCGCTAAAATCACTCGTATCAGTATTAATTTTTAGGAAAATAATAAAAAAAATGAACCATATTAAACTTAACAGCATTGAAGAAGCTGTAGAGGATATAAAAAAAGGGAAAGTAGTCATCGTAGTAGATGATGAAAACCGCGAAAACGAAGGTGACTTTATAGCCGCTGCTGAAAAGGTAACCCCTGAGATGATCAACTTTATGATTACTAATGGTAGGGGGTTAGTATGTGCACCGCTTACTGAAAAGCGTTGTGCAGAACTTGATTTGCCAATGATGGTACAAAACAATACTGTACTGCACGAAACACAGTTTACTGTATCGGTAGACCTCAAAGGCAATGGTTGTACTACAGGTATTTCAGCTTTTGATCGCGCTAAGACTATACAAGCCTTAGTAAACCCTGATACTAAGCCTTTTGATTTGGGTAGACCAGGGCATATATTTCCGCTTCGCGCTAAAGAAGGAGGAGTATTGCGTCGTACAGGGCACACAGAAGCTGCTATAGACCTTACTCGTATTGCGGGACTTTATCCTGCTGGTATTTTGGTAGAAATCCTAAATGAAGATGGTACTATGGCACGCCTACCACAGTTGGTAGAAGTAGCTAAAAAATTTGACCTTAAAATCATCTCTATAGAAGACCTTATTGCCTACCGTATGCGCAAAGATACTTTGGTGATTAAGAAAGAGGATTTTGCGCTACAAACTCCGTATGGAGAGTTTCGTTTGCGTGCTTATGAGCAAACTACTAATAAACAGATACATTTAGCCTTTACTAAAGGTTCTTGGAAGGCAGATGAGCCAGTGCTTACCCGAGTACATTCGTCATTTATCAGTAATGATATTTTGGAGGTATTAGCGGGTGATAAGGACAATCCGTTAGAGCGTATCTTTAAGAAAATCAACGAAGAAGGCAAAGGGGCTGTAATTGTAATCAACAAAGAAGGGTATTCTCAGAACCTGTTGCAGCGTATTACAGAGATGAAAGAGCACCAAAATGGACACCCACTGCCGCAACTAAACAAAGATACTAAAGATATAGGTATGGGGGCTCAGATACTCAACGATTTGTCTATTAGAAAGTTGCGTTTGCTCACTAACTCTAAGAGTGCTGCCAGCTACGTAGGTATGTCGGGCTACGGATTAGAAATTACAGAGGAAATACCTTATTAATATATGAAGAAAATACTATTTGTAGGGGCTTTGCTGTGCTGTATGTTTACTAGGGCTCAAGAACTTAATGCCTTAGTGACAGTCAATACACAACAGGTAAACCAAAGCAATCGTTCGGTATTTAAGACTTTAGAAAAATCATTACAGGAGTTTATCAACCAAACTCGCTGGACAGACCTAAAAGTACGTGAAAACGAACGTATACGCTGTAGTTTTACCTTAATAATCAATAAGTTAGAAAATTCACATTATGAGGCAAGTCTGTTAGTGCAGTCATCACGCCCTGTGTATAACACTGCTTATTACACACCAGTATTCAACCTACAAGACAAAGAGGTAGCTTTTGATTATCAAGAGTTTGCTCCTCTTACTTTCAACGAAAACACTTTTGAGTCAAATCTTACTTCAGTAGTAGCCTATTATGTCTACCTGATATTAGGGTTTGATGCAGATACTTTTTCTGAGAAAACAGGTCATCCATATTTTCTAAAAGCTAAACAAATAGCCACTGCTGCACAGAATAGTGCTTATGCAGGCTGGGCTGATAATGGTAAGAATAATCGTTATTTGCTGATAAATGAACTTATATCAGAAAACTATGATTTATACCATAAGGCTTATTATCAATATCACCGCTTAGGTTTAGATGTGATGAGCTCACAAGAAAAAGAAGGCAAAGAGACTATACAAAACGCTATATTGCTTTTGGAGAAAATACCGAGCTTAAGGCTTAATTCTTACGCTATGGTAGCCTTTTTTAGTGCTAAAACTGATGAAATAGCTGCTATTTTTTCAGGAGGAGCTATTTTTGATACTAAACAGCTGAAAGAAGCCTTGGTGAAGCTATCGCCAGCGCAAATGACCAAGTGGAATGAAATAAAATAAAGACTATGCTCACAGCACTATCTATAAAAAACTATGCGCTTATTGACGACCTAAAAGTTGATTTCCCTGAGGGGTTTATCATTATCACAGGTGAAACAGGTTCGGGTAAATCCATTATGCTTGACGCTCTTTCTCTAATATTAGGCAAACGCGCTGATATGTCGGCTTTGCGCAATAAAGAAGAAAAATGTATCATAGAAGCTGAATTTTCATTGCAAAACTATGAATTTCAGTCTTTATTTCAGGAGTTAGACATTGATTACGACCCACAGACAATTATAAGGCGCGAGATATTGCCTTCAGGTAAGTCGCGTGCTTTTGTAAATGATGTGCCAGCTACTTTAGAGGTGCTTTCTCGTTTAGGACAGGTATTGGTAGATATTCATTCGCAGCATCAAACGCTTGCTCTTAGTGATACCTCCTTTCAGTTTGCTATTATTGATGCAATGGCAAATAATAAGTCATTGCTAACAGAGTACGTACAACTACACCAGTTACTCAAAAAAGAGCAGAAAAAGTTAGAAGAGCTTATTGAATTTCAGAAAAATGCTAAAAAAGAGTACGATTATAATCTGCACCAGCTTAAAGAGCTCAAATCGGCTACTTTAGAAGAGGGTATTTTAGAAGAATTAGAAGAAAGTTATGAGGAAGCCTCTAATATAGAGGATATAAAAGAGAATGTATCGGAGAGTCTTTACTTACTAAATGATGAGAATATAGGTATTCTTAATAATTTGTGCGAACTTAAGCGAGCTTTCTCATCGCTTACTGAGTATAAACAGCTTTACCGCGATTTATATGAACGTATAGAGTCTGCTTTCTTAGAATTAGAAGATTTGGCTTCAGAAATCAGTGATATAGATGAGAGCATAGAGGCCGACCCTGATAACTTAGAGCAAATCTCTAAGCAACTAAATAAGATTTACTCTTTGCAAAAGAAGCATAGTGTAGCAACAGTAGAAGAACTGATAGCTATTCAGCAAGAGTTAGAAGAAGCAGTATCAAAAACAGAAAGCGTAGATATAGACCTTACTAAGCAAAAGAAGATAGTAGAGGAGCAGCATACAGCAACCCTCAAGAAGGCAAACCAGCTACACAAAGCGCGCGAGAAGGTTATCCCAACTCTCGACAAAAAGCTCACTAATTTTATGCACGAGCTTGGTATGCCTAATGGGCGTTTTTCGATTACCCTTACCACTGTTGATACTTTCTTTGCTAACGGCAATGACGAGCTTTCATTCTTGTTTTCTGCTAATAAAGGCGGGGATTTTGGACAGTTAAAAAAGGTAGCTTCTGGAGGAGAACTCTCTCGTATAATGCTGGCAGTCAAGGCTATTATGGCAGAACATACCGCTCTTCCTACTATTATGTTTGATGAGATTGATACAGGGGTTTCTGGTGAAATCTCTCAGAAGATGGGCGATATTATGAAGCAAATGAGCCAAAACCGACAAGTATTTGCTATCACGCATTTGCCGCAAATAGCAGCTAAAGGGGCTTACCATTTTAAGGTCTTTAAAGAAGATAGCAAAGGAAAGACCACAACTCATTTAAAACTCCTTACAGAAGAAGAACGTATTATAGAACTTTCTGAAATGCTTGAAGGTAAAAACAGCGGTGCTTCAGCTCGTAATCACGCTATAGAACTATTAAGAAAAGGATAGAAAATTTGATAATTTGTCAATTAACAAATAAAAAAGAGTCTATTAGTTTAAAATCTAATAGACTCTTTTTTATTAACTCATTGGCTAATTTACAAATTAGCTAATTGACTATAGTTAGCTTTGCAAATCTCAGCAGGATATTTTTAAGACCTCCTACCTCGAAGTTTATTTGTGCTTTTTTATCGTTGCCACTACCTTCTAAGCCAACCACTTTACCTTTGCCAAAACGCTCGTGATAGACATTAGTGCCTATATCTAAACCATTATAAACATCTTTGATAGCTAAGTTTTGCATAGCATTGATAGGCTTTAATTTGCGTAGCTTCTGTTGTTCTTCACCTGTAGGTGCATTTTTAGCAGGAGGTGTACCACTAATAGGCTTTTGTAGGCGTAACTTACTCTTATCTACTTCTCCAAATATATCTCTATTCACCAAAGGCTTATAACGATAGTTAGGATTAGATAGAGTAGGAGTGAGGTAACTCAAGTATTTCTCTTCTATTTCTTCTATAAATCTACTAGGTTCAGAGGGCGAAAGCTGTCCCCAGCGATAACGATTCTCTGCATAAGTGAGGTAGGCCTGCTTCTCGGCGCGTGTAAGTGCAACGTAGAATAAGCGCCGCTCTTCCTCTAACTCCTCACGCGATTGTATACTCTTAGCCAAGGGGAAAAGGTCTTCTTCCATTCCCACCACATATACGTATGGGAACTCCAATCCTTTAGCTAAGTGTATGGTCATCAGGGCTACACGGTCTTCATCACCTATCTCTTTATCAGAATCAGTGGCTAATGACACATCTTCTAAATACTCTGTTAGGCTGCCTGTGCTATCGGCTATATCCTCTTGTCCTGCAACGAAATCCTTAATACCATTTAGCATCTCCTCGATGTTTTCCATCTTAGCAATTCCCTCAGGAGTACCATCTTTCTTAAACTCTTGCAGCAATCCTGTTTTCTTAGCTACTTGTTCTGCTACCTCAAAGGCATTAGCCTCTTTGTTAAGCGCCTGAAAGTTGAGTATCATCACCACAAAGTCAGTTAGTTTCTGTCGAGTGGTGCTATTAATGTGCAAATCAGGTAGTTTATTGATATTGTACATCACCTCAAACAGCGATTTTTTATAATGATTAGCCGCTAAAGTCAGCTTTTCCATTGTAGTTTCGCCTATACCACGCGCTGGGAAGTTAATAATACGTACTAAAGCCTCTTCGTCATTGGGGTTAATGATAAGCCTGAGGTAAGCCAACACATCTTTTATCTCTTTTCGCTGATAAAACGAAAGCCCGCCATAAATACGATACGGAATATCCCGCTTTCTCAGCGCATCTTCTATAGCACGCGACTGCGAGTTAGTGCGATATAGCACTGCAAAACTGCCGTTGGGCAACTGATGCTGCATCTTATTCTCAAAGATAGACCCTGCCACAAATCGTCCCTCATCAGCATCGGTAGCACTGCGATGCACCTTTATAGGTTCACCCAACTCATTTTCAGTAAATACCACCTTATCTAAGCGTATTTTATTATGCTCAATTACGCTGTTGGCAGCCTCTACGATATTCTTGGTCGAGCGGTAATTCTGCTCCAATTTGTACTCCTTGGCTTCAGGATAGTCGCTTTTGAAGTTCAGAATATTGTTGATATTCGCCCCGCGGAAAGCATAAATACTCTGTGCATCGTCGCCTACTACGCATATATTGTGAAAACGGTCAGCTAAAGCCTTGACAATCAGATATTGAGAGTGGTTAGTATCTTGGTACTCATCTACCAATATATACTGAAATCTATTTTGGTATTTAGCTAATACTTCAGGGAAAACATTTAGCAACTCATTGGTTCTGAGCAATAAATCATCAAAATCCATTGCTCCTGCTTTGAAGCACCTATCTACATACTCTTGATAAATATCTCCAAAGCGCGGTTGTCGCCTAGCTGCATCTGCCTCAATCAGTTCCGGACTATTAAAATAAGCCCGTACAGTGATAAGATTATTCTTTAAAGACGATATTCGCTGCTGTATTTGCTTATATTTATACACATCTTTGTCTAATTCCTTCTCTTTTATAATACCATTGATAAGACGTTGCGAATCTTGCGTATCATAAATGGTAAAATTCTGCGGAAAACCCAACTTATCAGCTTCAAATCGCAATATTCTAGCAAAAACGGAGTGAAAAGTACCCATCCATAGGTTCTTAGCCTCGTTATTGCCGACTATATCGGCAATTCGCTTCTTCATTTCGTTGGCAGCCTTATTCGTAAAAGTAAGAGCAAGTATGTTGAAAGCGTCTACCCCTTGGCGCATAAGATTGGCTATGCGATAGGTCAGCACACGCGTTTTGCCCGAGCCTGCGCCTGCTATTACAATGATAGGTCCTTCTTTTTGAAGCACTGCCGCTCGCTGAGGAGCGTTGAGTCGTTCTAATTCCTTTGAAAATAAGTCCATAAGTAGTGTGTTCTAAAAGGCTGCAAAGATAGCAAAACAATTCCCAATTCGCAATGTTTAATTGTCAAAAACCTCAAAGTGATTGTCCTCGTAAAAGAAAATAATCCGTTTAATCTTCTTGTGCGTATCTGCCAGTGCAGAAAGTTTTTCTTCTACTATAGGAGCTGTAGCAGACACTTGTACAGCTTTCTCTTGCGCTGAAGCAGCTACAGTAGGCGAGGGGGTAGGAGCCATCTCTATTTCGGGTATATCACTAAATAGGTCTGGTTGCTTTCGAGGAGAAATGCTATGCGTCTCTTCCTTGCGCGGAAAACTTCCTTTGCCTTGTGTAATCCAATACATATCTACCTCAGGGAATTTTTCGATAAGCTTCAGAATAAAATCTAAGCTGGGCTTATTGCGCTCTGATAGTAAATGCGAAATGCCTGAACGCTGAATTTCTAAGCTATCAGCAAAGGCAGCTGCATTAAGTCCGTAATAATCCATTACTTGTTGTAACCTTTGTGCAAAATCTGTTGTGTTTAACATTGTAATTATTGTTTAAAAAGTTAAGAATGCACAAATGTAAATCAAAAAAATGAGATACACAACTATAAACATGACTATTTTTTAAAGGTATAAAGTATTAATTTACAAAACATATGTAACTAACTGATATAAATAAAGATACATTTTAATTATAAAAATAATCTATCACATTACAGTCTAATAAAATTCAGTAGTTACGACGCTAATCTATAGTTAATAATACTATCACTATTTTAAAATCTCCCGTAGGGCAAATAATTATAAATTACAATTGTAAAATATTATGAATTACAGTGTTTTACTTTTGTAACTTATATTTAATACAAAAATAATCAGTATATTTGCCTCATTTAATAGCTTATAAAATTTCAATAACTATGGTAACAGAACTTCACGGACGCTATATTAACTATCAGATGATAGCTCCTCTGCTTGCAGCATACCCCTTTCAGGAGGTTATTCCCCTTGGAAAATCAGTAAAAGGTACGCCTATCAATCTTTATAGAATAGGAAAAGGGACTAAAAAAGTGCTTATATGGTCGCAAATGCACGGTAATGAATCTACTACTACTAAAGCTCTTTTTGATGTTTTTGAGCAACTAAAAACAGCTGATTTTACCAAAAATCTGAGTATTTACGTTATCCCAATGCTCAATCCTGACGGCGCTGAAGTGTTCACACGTGTAAATTACAATCAAATCGACCTAAATAGAGATGCTTACGAGCTTACCCAACCTGAAAGCAAATGTTTGCGCAAAGCTTATGATTTAGTACAACCTGATTTCTGCTTCAATTTGCACGACCAGCGCACTATCTTCAGTGTAGCACAAACCTCCAATCCAGCTACAGTCTCTTTTTTAGCCCCAGCTTACAACGAAGAACGTAGTATAAATTCAGTCCGCGAGGCGGCTATGAAGCTAATTGTACTGATGTACCAATCCCTTGATATTCCTAATCAAATTGCCCGTTTTGACGATGCTTTTAATATCAATTGTACAGGCGATAGATATACAGCTCTCAGCACTCCTACCATACTGTTTGAAGCAGGGCACTTTCCTATTGATTACAACCGTGAACAAACTAGAAAATATATCGCGCAAGCTATTTTCGTAGGATTAAAAGGTATTGCTAATGATAGTTTTACAAATGTAAATCATAAAGATTACTTTTGTATACCTGAAAATGATAAGTGTTTTGTAGATATTTTGCTGCGCGATAATAATGCACATACAGCAGAGGTAGCCATTATGTATAAAGAAGTGCTAAAAGACAACCGTATTTACTTTGAGCCTTATATAGCTGAAATAGGAGATTTGTCGCATAAATACGGACATAAAGAAGATTTCTTAACGAATTTCGTAAAACCTCCTTTTGATAAAAATAGCATTGAAAAGCAGTTAGATTTGCATAATCCTTACTTCAAAGTAGCAGAATGATACGATTTATTTGAAAAATTATCTTATTTTATTTGGAATATTAAAAAAATAACTGTTACTTTGCGCATTATAAAATCATCAATCTTTAATAACTATGGCAAGATACAAATTAGACGAGGTAGATCATCAAATATTAGATTTGATGATAGACAACACCCGCACTCCTTTTACCGATATTGCTAAGCAATTAAATATTTCGGCTGGTACAGTGCACGTGCGTGTGCGCAAAATGGAAGAGATAGGCATCATTACGGGCTCTACCCTTACAGTCGATTATGACCGATTGGGGTATACTTTTATCGCTTATGTAGGTATTTTTTTAGAGCGTAACCATCAGGCGCAGTTCGTATTAGAGCGATTAGAAGAAATACCTTTTGTAACGGTAGCGCATATTACTTCGGGTAAGTACAATATTTTCTGCAAGATTAGAGCGAAAGACACCAAACACGCCAAAGAGGTGATTTATATGATTGATGATATACAAGGCGTAGCCCGTTCAGAAACAATGATTTCTATGGAAGAGGCCATCAACGACAAACGCCGCTTGCTACATAAAGCATTCCGCGAATTGTAAGTTTTTTTGAATCATATTTAAACACTTTGCCAGAGGTCGTAATTTATGACTTTTGGCAAAGTGTTTTTTTGTAAAGACATTTTTCTCCTGCTTCTTTACCCTTTACATTCGATATAAGATAGATATAGGATGGATATAGGAAGAGCGAAGGATAAGCGTCTTTTTCTTGTATATTCTAAAATAAATCGCTACCTTTGTTGCTTTAAAAAGTGAATACTATGATAGTTTATCAAAATATGAATAAGGAAAATGAAGATACTAAACATTATTGGCTATATAGCCCTGGAGAACAGGCTTCTAAATGGGAGGAGTTTTATAATGAAGGTATTATGGCTATTGGCTGGGACAAATTGGGAGATTTGGAAAATTACACGGATAGAAAATCTATTCTCGAAGCCCTAATAAACAATTATGGAGGAGGAGAAGACCAACGTAATAACGTTTCTGCTCTTGATGATTTTTGCAACGGAGAAAATAAAATAAATATAGGCGATATTGTCATTGCTAAAAAAGGAACAAAAACTTTATTAGGCTATGGCTGTATAACTTCTGATTATTATTATGACGAAGATAGGGAGGAATTCTTACATTGCCGTAAAGTTAAATGGCTTAAAAAGGGAGAATGGCAAACAGACGATAACTTAGTTCTAAAAGTACTTACAAATATAAAAAATAATCAAAAAGGCAAAAAATATTTGGATATTATGAATAAACAAGAGAATAACAATATAATAAACCTTCTCCGCTATAAACCTCAAATCATTCTACAAGGTCCCCCTGGTACTGGTAAAACTCGTGAGGCTAAACGTATTGTTAAAGCGTTATTAGGTTTAGGTGAAAATGATAGTTTAGAGGGCAATGAGCAATTCAAACTCATTCAGTTTCACCCCAGCTATTCTTATGAAGATTTTGTAAGAGGAATAGTCGCTAAACCTAACGAAGAGGGAAATGGTATTGTATATACTGCTGAAAATAAAATATTAGGGACTTTTGCTAAAGAAGCTTTTAATAATTGGCATAAAGCGCAACAAAGTACACAGACACTAAAAGAAGATGAGGTTTTTGAGGCTTTTATTGAACATATCAAAGAAGAATTAGCTCAAAGTGAAGACTACAAATATCCATTAACAGAAGCTGTTTATCTTTTTGATGCTGATGATAAGCGTTTTAAATATAAAGGTGATAATTGGGAAGTTCATAGTAATGGTTTGAATATGAATTATGCTGAAATTAAGCGTATTATCGAATCTGGTGTAAGAGATAGACAGGGGGTAACCAAATTGACGACTATAGGTGGTCAAGCCAGACAACACGCTTCTTATTTTCTGAGAATTGTAGAAAAATACTATGAGTTTAGAGAAAACTATAAGCCTACAGTTGATAAAATACCTCTTAAAAACTACGTTCTTGTCATAGATGAAATCAACCGCGCGAACTTATCAGCTGTACTCGGTGAACTTATCTATGCCTTAGAATACCGTGGCGAAGCAGTACAAAGTATGTACGCTATTGACGGAGAAAACAACCTTATTTTGCCCCCTAATCTCTATATCATTGGTACAATGAACACCGCTGACCGCTCCGTAGGACATATAGACTATGCCATTTGTCGCCGCTTTGCCTTTGTTAATATCTTACCTAAAGATTTAACAAATGAATTAGGCGACCAGTTTGAGAGTGCACTATTTGCTAAAGTGACTAACTTGTTCAATACTAATTTATCTCCTGAGTTCAAAAAGGAAGAGGTTCAATTAGGGCATTCATATTTTATTACTAAAAATACTCCTATCGACATCCGTTGGGAATACGAAATCAAACCTATTTTGTTCGAATATGTGAAAGATGGTATCCTCGTAGGAGAGGGAATAGAAACTACTATAAATAACCTTATCAACGATGAAAATAACGCTTTTTGAACATAAGCCTTATAGCATCAAAAAGGAGGGGGAGCCGCTAAAAATCTTTGAGGCAATACCTCAGATTTGTCCGTATATATTGAAAAAAGATCGACAGGGTAATCCTGTCTATCCTTTTGAAATTAAGCGTACAAATGAGGGTGAAGTATGTTTGCAGGCAGGCTATTATATAGGGGCGTTGTGGTTGGTAAAACATCACAAATTTGTATACATAGAGCCTAAAATGAATAAAAAAAAGGTAGCCGAAGGCCCTCCTATTCAAGAGGAAGAATGGGCAGAAATCGACTATTTAAAAATGCTTCTAAGTATTACAGGGCTTGATACTAAAAATACACAAGACCTCATCAAAATCTATTGGGACGAACCTCCAATTACTATCGAACAGCAAAAAGATACGCTCACGCCTTTTCTAATGGTGCAATTCCTTTTGCTACTGAAGCGTATTGTGCGCAAAGGACTTAAAAAATCGTATTACACGGTTGAGGAGAATCTTAATAGCCGTATCAAAGGTAAGATACAGTTAGCTAAACACCTCAAACAAAATGTTTTTAAAAACAAACTCACAGCCCACGTATGTAGGTATCAAGAGTTTGGAATGGATAACCTCGAAAATCGCTTTTTAAAGAAAGTTTTACAATTTATCATCAGTTTTAAGAATACGCACCCCAATTATTTTGCAGGTAATGACAAATCTATTTGCGAATTGATTACCTATTGTAGCCCACATTTTGAGTTGATTTCGGAAGAAATTGATGTTGAAAACCTCAAAAAACTTACTCCTACTACTTTTTTTAAAGAATATGAGGAAGCCATTCGCATTGGGAAGCATATCTTAAAGCGTTTTTCGTATAATATCACCGAAACAACCCAACAAAAAGTCACTATTCCACCTTTTTGGATAGATATGCCCAAACTTTTTGAACTATATGTCTATAAAAAGCTACAAGAACAGTTTAGAGATAGGGAAGAGGTACTCTATCATTTTATTGTCGATTATACCGAATTAGATTTCTTGCTCAACACTCCAGAATACAAAATGGTCATTGATGCCAAGTATAAGCCTATTTATGAAGATAGTAGAGTGATAGACGACATCCGCCAAGTGAGTGGTTATGCTCGCTTAGAAAGAGTTTATCAAAAACTTGGTTTAGAGGGTAGTAGTGAACTCATAGATTGCCTTATTATCTACCCTTCTTTAGATGAAAATACAAACTTTAACCTAAAAGATAAGAAAATCGCTGGATATAGAAATATCTATAAAAAAAGTATATCCATTCCATTAATTACTAATCTTTAATCATTCATTATTATGTCAAAATTCTACAACGAAATTGCGGAAAAATACGATTATATTTTTCCGCTATCACCAGCTCACCAAACCTTCTTTGCTAGTGAACTATGTGGCAAAACCGTTCTTGATGTAGGTGCTGCCACGGGCAACCTCACCGCTTACTTATTATCACAAGATTACGAGGTTACCGCTATTGACCTTAGCGAGCGACTCATTGCCGAAGCAGCCAAGAAAGGCATTGTGGTACAACCACTTAATATGCTTGATATTGAACAGCTGGCTATCTTCGACAATATCGTTTGTATTGGTAATACATTGCCGCACCTCGATAGTAAAACATCTGTACAGCTCTTTTTGCAAAAAGCCTATGGACAACTTGCTCAAAAGGGTAAACTTATCTTGCAAATAGTCAATTTTCAGAAGTATTTTGCCCAAAAGCAAGGCAATTATTTAGGTAATTTACCTCTGATAGCCAATGATAAGGTAAAATTTGAACGATTTTACTATCTAAATGACAGCGATAAAATCATCTTTAAGACTATTTTAGACGATACTATAGAAAATGAAGGGCTACTACAGTCTATTTTTGCTAACGAACTCACCGATTGGCTTATCAAAATAGGGTTTAAAAACCTTAAACTGTATGGCAATTTTAAGAAAGATCCTTTTGAGGCTGAAAAATCAATGGCGTTGATTGTCAGTGCTGAAAAATGAGTTTTGAACTAAGATTTTCGTATCTTACAAATATTGCGTATATTTGCACTTTTAAAATAATTAATAACAACTAGAAAATGTTATCAGTATCCAATTTATCTGTACAATTCGGCAAGCGTGTCCTCTTCGATGAGGTAAACGTAACCTTTACTCAAGGCAACTGCTACGGCATCATCGGTGCCAATGGAGCAGGAAAATCTACTTTCCTTAAAATTCTTTCAGGCAAGCAAGAACCTACTTCGGGGCGCGTTATCCTCGAACCTGGTAAACGTATGTCGGTGCTTGAGCAAGACCACTACGCTTATGACGATTACACCGTACTCGACACTGTCATTATGGGCAACAAAGTTCTTTCTAAAGTCAAAAAAGAGATGGACGACCTCTATGCTGACTACTCTGATGAGCACGCCGAGCGTATAGGTGAGCTACAAATGCAGTTCGACGAGATGAATGGCTGGAATGCCGAGAGTGATGCTGCTGCTTTGCTCTCTAACTTAGGTATTGCTGAGGATATGCACTACACTCTAATGTCCGAAATGGACGGCAAACTCAAAGTGCGGGTACTTTTGGCACAAGCCCTCTTTGGCAACCCCGATGTACTCATAATGGACGAGCCTACCAACGACCTCGACTTTGAGACTATTGGTTGGCTGGAGAACTTTTTGGCTAATTACGACAATACGGTGATTGTAGTCTCTCACGACCGTCACTTCCTCGATGCCGTTTGTACCCATATCTCGGATATTGACTTTGGAAAAATCAACCATTATTCGGGTAACTATACTTTCTGGTACGAAAGTAGTCAGTTGGCAGCCCGTCAGCGTGCGCAACAGAATAAAAAGGCGGAAGAGAAAGCCAAAGAGTTACAGGAATTTATTGCGCGCTTTAGTGCCAACGTGGCAAAATCAAAACAAGCGACCTCTCGTAAGAAGATGTTGGAGAAACTCAATATCGAGGAAATCAAACCGTCTTCTCGCCGTTACCCTGCCATCATCTTCGAGCGCGAGCGCGAGGCAGGCGATCAAATCCTACATGTGGAAAACCTTGCTGCGTCTATTGACGGGCAGGTATTGTTCCAAAATGTGGATATTAACCTTGCCAAAGACGACAAAGTAGCCGTGATTTCTAAGGATTCACGCGCCACTACTGCCTTTTATGAGATTCTTAACAACAACCTTAAGCCCGATGCAGGTACTTTTGCGTGGGGTATCACCACTTCGCAGTCTTACCTTCCCGTGGATAACTCCGATTTCTTCACCCAAGACCTTTCCTTGGTGGATTGGTTGCGCCAATGGGCAAAAACAGAGGAAGAGCGTGAGGAAGTATATGTGCGTGGCTTCTTGGGCAAGATGCTTTTCAGTGGCGAGGAAGCCCTCAAAAACTGCAAAGTACTTTCAGGAGGCGAGAAAGTGCGCTGTATGCTCAGCCGTATGATGATGTTGCGCGCTAATGTGCTAATGCTCAACGAACCTACCAACCATTTGGATTTGGAGAGCATCACCGCCTTCAATAACTCGCTGAAAAACTTCAAAGGCACAGTGCTTTTCACCACCCACGACCACGAATTTTCGCAAACCGTTGCTAATCGTATCATCGAGCTTACCCCTAGTGGCATTATCGATCGCTATATGACCTTTGATGAGTATATGGACGACAAAAATATTCAGGAATTGAGGGAAAAGATGTATAGTGCGAGCCGCACAAGCAATTAATAATAGCAATTACAATTGACTTTGACAAAGTTCTAAAGCTTTGTCAAAGTCAATTGTAATGAAAAATATGTAGTAAGAATTTAAAAGAACGATTTTATGATAAACTCTATTACAATAAGGAATGTAGCAACCTATGATAATGAAGGTATTCAGATCTATAATTTAAAAAAAGTAAATTTTATTTATGGAGCTAATGGAACGGGGAAAACAACTATCTCTAATTATCTTGCTAGTGATATTAAAATTAAAGAAGGTGATAGGTATAAAGAATGTTCTATTGAATGGAGAAATAATACTCCTATAAAAACACTCGTGTATAATAGAAAATTTCGTGAATTAAATTTTGGACAAGAAAAATTAAAAGGAATTTTCACTCTTGGTCAAGCTACTACAGAACAAATTGCTGAAATCAATACTCTAAAAGAAAAATTAAATTCTATTAGAGAGCAGGGGGTAATAAGAAGGGGACAATTAGAACAAACAGAACAAGAAAAACAAAATCTTGAAAATGAATTTGATGAGGATTGTTGGAATAACTTAAAAAAAGAATATGAAGATGATTTTTCAGAAGCTTTTTCAGGGTGGATAAAAAGCAGAAATAAGTTTAGAAACAAATTGGAAGATGAATTTAAAAGTAATAATTCAGACATATTGACTTATGAACAATTAAAAGAAAAAGCTAATATTCTTTTTAGAAAACATCCTCAAATGATAGAGTTAATAAATACTATTTCATTTGATACTATTTTAGAAATAGAAAATAATCCTATTTGGAAAAAGAAAATAGTAGGAAAAGCTGATATTGATATAGCAGGATTGATAAACCATTTAAATATTAGTGATTGGGTATATGAAGGAAAAAATTACTTACAAGAGGAAAGTGATATCTGTCCTTTTTGTCAAGAAAGAACAATTACAGAAGATTTTAGAGAAAAATTGAATAGCTTTTTTAATGAAAATTATATCAGTGATATCGCTTGTTTAAAAGAATTAAAACAAAAGTATGAGATGTCAGTCCAGAATCTTATAGATCAATTAAATATTATTGAAGCTAACCAGAAGAATATCAATTCTTCAAAATTAAATTTGGACATTTTTTCCACATATATAAGAACTTTAATTAGTCAATATAATAGCAATAAAGAATTATTAAATAGCAAACTAAAAGAACCTAGTAGAAGTATTGATTTAGTTTTTCTAAGAGAGCAATTAGAACTTATATTAAACTTAATCGTTTCAGCTAATAAAGAGATAGAAAATTATAATCGTACGGTTGAAAATTTTCAAACAGAAAAAAATAAATTAATAACTTCAGTATGGAAATATCTTGTAGAAGAATATAAATCAAAGATAGAGTCTTTTCACTCAAAAAGGAATGTCTTAGAAAAAGAAATAATAGGATTAAATAGTTCTTTAGAAAAAAATAGAAATGATTATAGAGAGATTGACAAAAAGATAAAAGAATTAAATCAAGATATAACAAGTATACAGCCTACTATAGATGAAATTAATAGACTTTTAAACTCGTTTGGATTTCTTAATTTTAAAATAGTACCTTCTACAGAGAATGGTTTTTATGAAATTCAAAGAGAAGATGGCTCTGACGCACAAAAAACGTTAAGCGAAGGAGAAATAACCTTTATCACTTTTTTATATTATTATCAAAAGGTTAAAGGAGGAGATTCTCCAGACGTTGTAAATGAGGATAAAATTTTAGTGATTGATGATCCTATATCAAGTTTAGATAGTAATGTATTGTTTATTGTTAGCACTTTGATAAAAGATTTGATAAAGGAGATGAAAGACAATGAATATAAAGGAAATATTAAACAAATTATTTTATTGACACATAATGTTTATTTCCATAAAGAAGTTTCCTATATGGATAGAGGAGCAGAAAGTGATAAATTAAATTATTGGATCTTGAGAAAAAATGGAAATATTAGTTCTATAGAACCATATGATAAAAAAAATCCTATAAATTCTTCTTATCAATTATTATGGAAAGAATTACAATCTAAAAGTGTAACATCTACAATAACAATACAAAATATAATGCGAAGAATTTTGGAAAACTATTTTAAAGTTTTGGGTTCTTATAAAGATGAAGAAAAAATTATAGAAGAATTTCCTAATTTCGAAGAACAACAAATATGTAGATCTTTATATTATTGGATAAATGATGGTTCTCATTGCTTTTCTGATGCTTTAGAAATAGATACACAAGATACAACTACCGAAATATATCAAGAAGTATTTAGAAAAATATTTGAATACTCAGGGCATATAGCTCATTATAATATGATGATGGGTATTTCTAAAAATAATTAATTATAAATTATTATACAATTCTTTTATTAACCCCATAGAACAAAAAATAAAGTCCGTAGAATACAAATTTAATTTTTTAGAATACAATATCAACCCTGTAGAATGCAATATTAACTCGGTAGAAACCAATATCAACCCCGTAGGACACAATATAAACTAGAAATTTACTAAAATTATTTTTTTAACCATTAAAAAGATTAGAAAATGGCAACAAGATTTATTTCATTTGAAAAATTCAAGAATTATTCCTTCATTTTTGAGAATATTTCCAAGAATGATGTCCTGAAAAAGGAATTAGCTGAGTACGGCTATGGTGATAAGGAAATCGCACAAGGCAAAGCCTAACTTTTAAAAAGTACCGACAAGTTTGTAAGGAGTTAGAGGAGATTTTTTTAAGAATAAAAGCACATAAAAAATGAAAATCATAGGAATTAGTGTACGTACTACCAATCAGAACGGACAAGCGATGCAAGACATCGGAAACCTTTGGCAACGCTTTTTTAGCGAGCAACTTTTGGCAAAAATACCCAATAAGGCAAGCGATGCTATTTATAGCATCTATACCGATTACCAAAAGGACTATACCGAGCCTTACACTTGTATCATAGGAGTAGAAGTTACCACACTCAGCACGATTCCCGACGGCTTAGAGGGCAGGGAATTTCCTAAACAAACCTTTCAAAAGTTTGTAGCCAAAGGCGCAATGCCTCAGGCAGTAGGGGCAATTTGGCAACATATCTGGGACAACGACGCTACACTCAATCGCACTTATCTATATGACTATGAGCGCTATACCGAGAAATCTCAACAAGATGATACCTCCGAAGTAGATATTTTTATAGGTGTAAAGGATTGATAAAAATTGGAAAAATAGTACAATGAATGACTTCGAGCAATATATAAGGGAAACTGAACCCCATCGTCGTGAAAAAGGTGAGGCGTGGCAGACAGCTATTGGCTTGCAGGCAGTAGATGGACTGAAACCCTCAGCTTATCTCGTACAAACGGCTAAGCAACATATTGAGGGAGATATTACTATTGAGGAAGCTAAGCATCTCATTGATAGTTACTACCAATCCAAAACCTTACGTCTTGATGATACAAAAGAACGCACCGAAGAAGCTGACAAAGTCTCTGCTCGTATCACTGAACTGCTCACTGAGTCAGCTTTTAGCTTTTCTCCAGTGGCATATATAGGCATTCATCGCAAGTTATTCACCGGTATTTACAAGTTTGCAGGCAAATTGCGTGACTACAATATCACCAAAAAGGAGTGGGTACTCGGTGGAGATACAGTTCTTTACGCCAGTGCACACAATTTGCGCGAGACTTTGGACTATGATTTTGAGCAAGAAAAGCATTTTTTTTATCAAGGCTTGCCTGTGGAGGAAGCTATCAAGCATATAGCCAAATTTGTCTCAGGACTCTGGCAAATACACCCTTTTGGTGAGGGAAATACGCGTACGACGGCGGTTTTCACGATTCAATATTTGCGTACCTTTGGCTTTGCGATGAGCAACGAAGCCTTTGCCTATCATTCTTGGTATTTTCGTAACGCATTAGTTCGTGCTAATTACAACAACCTTACTAAAGGGATAACAGCAACTGCTGAATACATAGAACGTTTCTTTAGAAACCTAATTTTAGGCGAGGAAAACGAGCTTAAAAATAGGTATTTATTAGTAGGGGATGAACTTCAAAGTGCAAAAGAACAAATTCCAAAGGGCAAAATTTGCACTTTGAATTGCACTTTGGAGGAAATGGCAGTGCTACAATACTTACAACAACACCCTACCGCTACCCAAAAGGTAATAGCTGTGCATATAGGAAAATCTGAACGTACAGTAAAGACTATTACAGCAAATCTGGTAGGAAAAGGACTTATCGAACGTAAAAATGGTAAACGTAATGGCTTTTGGGAAGTGAAAACAAATTAGAAACTACAAAATAATGAAACTATGGATTTAATGAAGGATTGGAATACCTACAAAGAGACTGAAGAGGCACAAAGGGTGATAGAACTTTTTGAAGAGGGAAGTCTGAATGATATTCTTCACACTTTTGTAAAGGAAGGGGCAGCTGAATTTCCTCTTTTTGAACATACTATTAAAAATGTGTTTGAATATTCGCTTATACCTTATGATGTGCCTATCAAAGACCTTTTTCTTTACCTTATCGATAGTGGATTAAAGGGCTATTTGGTAGCTTCAGACTTTGTATTCGACATCTTTTTGGCTGAAGAATACGATTTTCTCATCGAACGAATGATTCCTACTTCTATAGGTCTTTTTGGCTTGGATAGAGAGGAGGATAACGACTGTTATGTACCTTATCTTTTTTATCACAACTTTAGCAAAATCAAAAAGATAGCAGCCCTCTCGCAGGTGGAAATGCCCCCAGTACCCACTAAAGAACAAGAGAGAGAACGTGTGCTATATTATTTAGATTTTTGTAATGTATGGAACACCTTTCGCAAAAATAATAACCTCTCAATGGCTGAATTATGCACTTTTCTTTATAATTTTGCACCCCAATATATTTAATATACCAGTACGATGTATTTAGAAAACAACGAAGAAAGCTACGCGGTTGCCAAATTTGAATCGATGTTGAAAGAGAATAATATTCTCTTTTTTGACGTAGATGAATTTGAAGAAATAATAGAATATTACTTACAATACGGGCGTATTAGCAAGGCTAAGCGCGCCTTAGATATAGGACTTTCTCAGCACCCTTATGCCTCTTCTCTCAAACTTTTATACGCTGAAGAATTGGTGTTTGAAGATCGTTTAGACGAGGCTACCCAGTTGCTTAGCGAACTCGAAGGTATTGAGCCTATGAATGCAGAGGTATTTGTACAGAAAGCTAATCTATACTCTAAACTCAATCAACATCAGAAAGCTATTGAACTGCTTGTACACGCTGCTTCACTCACCGATGAGCTATCAGATGTATATGCGCTCATCGCTATGGAATACACCTACATAGAAGATTATCCACAGGCTAAATATTACTTCACCAAATGTTTAGAGTGCGACCCTCAAGACTATACTGCCCTGCAGCAGTTGCTCTACTGCTATGAGGTTTTAGGACAGACTGCTGAGGCTAAAGCTTTCTTAAATGACTACTTAGATCAAAATCCTTATTGCGAGATAGCGTGGTACTGCTTAGGTAAGCTCTACATTACTGATGATGACCTCAAAAATGCTCTTCGCTGTTTTGATTTTGCCATTATCAGCGATGATACTTTCACAGGGGCTTATTTTGAGAAAGCACGCATATTAGAGGCTATGGAGCAGTATGAAAAAGCTATAGAAAATTATAAAATCACTCTTACTTTAGACGACCCTTCTGCCTTAGTTTATCTACATATAGGGCGTTGCTACGAGAAAATGCGCAACGACCAAAAGGCAGAAGAATACTATTTTAGAGCTACTCACGAAGACCCTCAGCTCGGCAAAGCGTGGATTACTTTGGCAGACTTTTATTACCTGCGCCGCAAGCACGATAAAGCCCTTAAATACATTCAGAAACTGCTCTCTTTTGAACCTAACGAACCTTATTATTGGCGTAGATATGCTGAACTGAATTATTTTGAACTCGGAAATATAGATGAAGCTGAATATGGTTATCGCAGAGCCGTACAAAATGGTGATTACTCGTATGCTACCCTGATAGAATGGATAGACTTAATGCTACTTACAGAAAAATATCAAGATGCGCTACCTATCATCTCTGATGTGGTTTTTATTTATCCTACTGAATTGGACAACTATTACCGTATTGCCTTGGCCTACTATGGAACAGGTGATGAAGATAATGCTGAAAAATACTATCAGTTAGGGGTAACAAAAGCACCTCAATGGCAATCCTTTTTCGAAAGTAAATTTAATTTTAAGATGTAGTCATTATGGGAATAGTGCTCCGTCAATCGTTTAAGAATGTAGTGGCTACCTATTTTGGGTTTGCCATAGGGGCACTTAATACCCTTTTCTTGTTTATTTACTTTCTATCTAAAGCTCAATACGGCTTGGTAAGCTATGTTACTTCCACTGCTACTATTCTTTCTCCGTTTATTTCCTTTGGCGTACATAATACCTGGGTACGCTATTACTCCGCTTATACCGATAGGCAGGAGCAGGCTAAGCTCAATCTGATGCTTTGTTTCTTACCTTTACTCGTTATCTTACCTGCTACGCTTTTGGGCAGTATGGCTTACGAGCAAATCGCTCAGTGGCTTTCAGCTAAAAATAGTGAAGTACGTCCGTATGTATGGCTTATTTTCCTTACAGCAGTAGCAATGGCTTACTTCGAGATTGCCTACGCGTGGATGCGAGTGCAACTCAAAACAGTCTTTGGCAATTTTCTAAAAGAAGTATTCCATAGGGTAGGGGTGATGCTTTTATTAGTAGCTATTTACTTTGGTACTATTGATTTTCATCAGTTTATGTGGGGGGTATTCGGGGTGTATGCTTTGCGTATGCTTCTGATGATGGTCACCGCTTTCTATGTGAGGCGACCTGCCTTTGCGTGGGGATTGCCACAAGGTAGAAAGGAAGTCTTCTTATACAGTTTATTCATTATTCTATCAGGGTCGGTAGCTTCTTTGCTGATGGATATAGATAAGTTTATGCTGAATCAGTATTTGCCTATTAGTGAGATAGCCGTGTATAATGTGGCTATTTTTACGGCTACAGTAATTGCCATTCCCTACAGAAGTATGTACCAGATTGTAAGTCCGTTGACGGCTCAATTTATGAATCAAGGTAAGGCAGAGGAGTTGTCAGACTTATACAAACGCAGTACAATAAATACTTATTTTGTGAGTATGGTTATTTGTGTGCTTATCATTGTGAATGCTCAACAATGTTATGCTTTATTGCCTGATAAAGAGTACAGCACAGGGCTTGGGGTGCTCATTATCATATCTGTAGTAAAACTCTCTGACGCTTTAGTGGGATTTAACAATGCGGTATTACTCAATTCGCCTTACTATCGCACTGTGCTATTTTTGGGCGTTTTTTTGGTCATAGGCACTGTTTTGATGAATATGTGGCTTATTCCTCTTTACGGCATCAATGGGGCGGGAATAGCGACTCTAATTGCTTTCACTTCATACAATCTACTCAAGTCGGTTTTTGTGTATCGCAAATACGGCTTACAACCTTTTTACAAGGAAACGCTGCAAACCAGCCTCTTTGGTATTATAACTATAGGAGGTTTCTTCTTTTGGGATTTTCCATTTCACCCTCTTGTAAATATCAGCTCAAAATCATTGCTTGTAGTGGGGCTAAGTATTTTTTTTCTTCTTAAATTTAACCTTTCAGAAGAGCTTGTAAAGCTGATTAGACAACACTGATCCTACACTAATCTTACACTCATCCTATACTCATTGTTTGGTGGTGGTAAGGAATGGGTGGGGTTAAAAATTATTGTTTTTCCCTTTGGTAATTATTTATTATTTTGTAGTTTTGTGTAATGAAACTAACTATAACAAAATGACTTCAGAAGAAATAAAAGCCATTGTGTATTATATTCAAGGCTTACAAGTCCTTTGGAAAGAGGGTTATAATGCAGAAAAAGTAGCCCTTTACAGCTATCAATTTAACTTAAGAGCAGGAATGGATATGCCAGATGAGTTGCTTGATGTTATCGAAATGTTGGAGATGTGGGACGATAATTGGATATATGGGGCAGTTCCTCTTACTGAAAAAGAAGCAGCAGCGGTTATTCAAGAGGAATTAAACATTGATATATACCACCCAGAGAAAGATATTATAGCGTTGGTTACCAATGAATTCATTAATCAGCTAAAAAATGAGTGTTCCTCAAATAGAATAGTCGCTAAAGCCCTTGAAAATGCCCAAGAACTCATCACCTATAATGAATATCTTATAGCCCTTCAAAATGTATTAAACGAATTGCTCACTCATCACATCCGTATTCCAGCTCATATTTTAGCTATTATTGATGTAGTGGAAGACCCTCATATTCAGAGATTACAGGCTTCATTATGGGGAATATAAAAACATTATTGATTATGAAAAACATCACTACTTTAGAACTTCTTAGATATATGAAATATCGAGCACCAATGTATATTGGGAAGTATGATATATTTTACCTCAAAACTTTTTTCAATGGATGGACTCTTCGCTATAAAGGGGAAGATGTAGGGCTTCGATTGCTGCAACAAGGATTTTTCCCTTGGTTACAAGAAAAATACCCAAAGGATATTGATAATTGGGCAGAAAAGCTTTTTGTTATGTGGAAAAGTGAAAAAACAGCTTTGCTCTACTTCTTCCTATTATTCGATGAATTCTATAATAAGTATTTTTCTGAACATTCTCAGGATTTATCAATAGAGGAACTGATAGCTTTTATAGAACCTCACCCTGAGCTACATATTAGCAAAAAGAGTATTTTCGCTTTGGAAATATTTCTCAATGATTGGCAAGAAGCACACCCTGCAATACAAACAAAAGTATTAGGCGACTTTTATCTTTGGCTACAACAGATATATCCTAATGAAAAAACTAATAACTGGGCAAACTTGCTGTTTTCAGTTTTCAAAACAGAAGAGAATGCCTTAAAGCAGTTTTTCGAACTCTTTGGTGATTTTTGTTTAGAAAACAGTAAAAAAGGGAGCAACTCTTTGACATTGATTGAGCTAATTGAGCTTGTGAGAACTTCACCTGAGAAGTATATAGAGAAATATGATGTTGAATGTTTTCACGTTTTTCTAATAGGATATATGTTGCGAGATAACACCAAAATTCCTGGTGAAAAAATATTAACTGACTTCTACCATTGGTTACAGAAAAGGTATATTATTTATGATAGTAGAGGATGGTCAGGTATACTTCTGTTGGAAGCCAAAACAGGAGAAAAAGCATTAGATATGTTTTTTGAATTGTTTGATATTTTTCTTGGAAGAACTACAGAAGTAGTACCTCCTCCTCTAACACCTAAAGAAGTTGCCACTAAAGCAAAATATATACGAGGTTTGCAAAAAGTCCTAAAAAAGAAAGAATACAAACAAGGGGATGCTGAAACTTATACCTTATTCTTTGCAAGTAACCACAGAAAAACTGCAAGAGGATTACAGGTCATTATAGCTGATTTGTGTACGGATTATGAAAAGAAAAGAGATAAAGAAGAAATTGTACTTCTTGTTAGTGAGCGTTTAGGAATAGATATATAAACCTATCTTTATTGGGAACAACAAAATCCTATAATAAAACTATCACTTTTCTTTGGTAGGTTATTCTTTTTTATCTATCTTTGTCGGTGCTATTTGAAGAGTAATTAAATTTTAAACTTACCAAAATATTATGTCTAAAGAATTAGAAAATGTAATGACCAATCACTTTGAAAAAAAACACCTTATCGCCTTGGTGTGTATAGTGATTGTAACTGCTGTGGTGTGGAATCTCCCTACCGGAATTTTCCATATCAACGGATTGACAGTGGTTCACCAGCGTATTATCGCTATTTTTGTATTTGCTACCCTTATGTGGATTAGTGAGGCTATTCCTTCGTGGGCTACTTCACTGGGTATCATCACTTTAATGTGTTTGACGGTTTCTAACCACAGTTTGTTCTTCTTTAAAGGAGAAGAAAATGAGGTGTTTGGAAAACTGCTCAGTAGTAAGGAGATTATGGCAACCTTTGCCAATCCTGTGATTATACTCTTTTTGGGTGGTTTTTTCTTGGCTATTGCTGCTACTAAATCGGGATTAGATGTCCTGCTTGCAAAAAATCTAATACGTCCGTTTGGGCGTAAGAGTGAGAATGTGCTATTGGGCTTTTTGCTTATTACTGGGGTTTTCTCGATGTTTGTGAGTAATACGGCTACGGCAGCTATGATGCTCACCTTTCTCACTCCGGTTTTTGCAGCGTTACCAGCTAGTGGTAAAGGGCGTGTAGCACTAACGATGAGTATACCAATTGCGGCCAACTTGGGTGGTATGGCTACCCCTATTGGTACGCCTCCTAATGCAATTGCTCTACAAGCCCTCAACAACCCAAAAGGACTAAATATGGGCATTGATTTTGGAGAATGGATGGCGTTTATGTTTCCTCTGGTGCTTTTGTTGCTTTTCATTTCTTGGCGACTTATATTAAAATTCTTTCCTTTTACTCAAAAAACAATTAACTTACACATTCTGGGTAAAGTACATCACGGTTGGCGTATGTGGGTAGTAAGTGGCACTTTTATCCTTACCATTCTTTTATGGTTGATACCTAGTAATATGAGTGGTATTGATGCTAATACTGTTGCTTTAGTGCCTATGGGTGTTTTTGCTGCAACAGGAGTGATTACAGCTAAAGATCTACAGTCAATTAACTGGAGCGTTATCTGGATGGTAGCAGGAGGTTTTGCCTTAGGTTTAGGTATTCAGGATTCAGGATTAGCTAAATTGGCGATTGATACCATACCATTTGGGTCTTGGTCGCCTATTATAGTATTGATTGCCTCAGGATTTATTTGTTATCTTCTTAGTAACTTTATTTCTAACACGGCTGCAGCGGCCTTATTAATTCCTATTTTGGTAACTATTTGTCAAGGAATGGGGGATAGCTTAGGTGAAATAGGAGGTACTTCTACAGTGCTTATTGGGATAGCTTTGGCAGCCTCATCAGCGATGTGTTTGCCTATATCGACGCCGCCTAATGCTATAGCTTATTCTACGGGATTAGTAAAACAAAACGATATGCTGAAACTAGGACTTATAGTAGGGATAATAAGTATGGTAATAGGTTATCTTGTTTTGTTCTTAGTAGGTAAAACACACTTCTTAGAATAATAAATGAAAAACATTATCATCACAGGTACTAGCAGAGGCATAGGCTATGAACTAGTACAACAGTTAGCTGCGGGAGGGCATAATATTTTAGCTCTTTCGCGGCATAAAGCTACTATAGAGGCACTTAATCTGCCTAATGTGCATTGTATTCCTTTTGATATTACGTTAGCTTCTGATAGGGAAGCAGTAGGGCATTTTGTGAAACGACAATGGCAAAAGGTAGATATTCTTATTCATAACGCTGGAAAACTCATCAATAAACCTTTTGAAGAGCTTACTGAAGAGGATTTTTGGGAAGTGTATAAGGTGAATGTATTTGGGGTGGCTCAACTTACTCGACAACTATTACCCTTTATGGAGAAGGGCGCACACGTGGTAAGCATTAGCAGTATGGGCGGTATACAAGGAAGTTTGAAATTTGGCGGTTTGGCAGCTTATAGCTCGTCTAAAGGCGCTCTTATTACCTTATCGGAGCTTTTGGCAGAAGAATATAAAGAACGAGGTATTATCTTTAATACTTTAGCTTTAGGGGCTGTACAAACAGAAATGCTTGCTGAGGCTTTTCCTGACTATAAGGCTAATATTAGTCCCCAAGAAATGGCGCATTATATTGCTGATTTTGCCCTCAATGGTGGTAAAGTATTTAATGGAAAGGTGTTACAAGTTGCTAATACAACACCGTAATTATAAAAATAAATTTATGTATATCATTATTTTAACGTATCAAAAAGGCCTTTCAGAGGTTGAAAAACACTTAGAAGCACATCGCACTTATTTAGACAAGCATTACGCTTCAGGACATTTTATTGCATCAGGCGCACAAGTACCTCGTATAGGAGGTGTAATTTTGTGTAAGGCTGGCAGTAAAGGAGAGGTAGAGACTATCATTGCCCAAGATCCTTTTTATCAACACCAAATAGCAACCTATCAGATTATTGAATTTATTCCTACAAAATATTCTGAGGATTTTGGTAAAATACTTTTATAGGTAGTATCTAATATTTTATAAATATATTACACTGAAATAAAGTGTTTTACGATAAAAATATAAAGTGTTTGTTTAATGGTATATCTGTTTATAACCTTTATTCTGTAGTAAATATAGTTAAATTATATTGATAATCAGTTGTTTATATAGTATTTTGAGGAAACGAAAGGACTGTAAATAAAGATTAGTAACTATTTCATATAGGTTTTATTACTTATATTATCACTTTAAAATATTTATATAAATGTTTTATAACCAGTATTTTAATACAATAATAATATATGGGTAAAAATATTACTGCTACCACTAAGAAAAAACGCAGAACTAATCGTGCTAAGAAGGTCGGATTACCTGCTGGAAGTTTGGTGTATTTTGGCAACAAAGAAAAAGAAATTCATATAGATGTTATCACTTATAACGAGGCTTTCTGTCAGACTAAAAAAGTGAGTACTACAGAAGAGGCTATTGCTTGTATTGATGGGCAACACTTCACGTGGATAAATATCAACGGACTGAACAATATAGCTGAAATTAAAAAGATTGGAGCTTATACCCAACTAAACGACCTGCTATTAGAAGATATATTAGACACAGAGCATCGCCCCAAAGTAGAGCTTTTGGAAGATAGTTTATTAGTGATTATCAAGATGTTATACTATAGCAAAGAGGAATTGGTATCAGAGCATTTAGCCTTATTGCTCGGTAAAAACTATTTAATTTCTTTTCAGGAAAGTGAAGGTGATGATGTGTTTGAGCCTGTGCGCAAACGATTACAGTTTGCTGATAGCAGTCTGCGAAAAAAGAAAATGGACTATCTGTTATTCAGCTTATTAGATAGTATAATAGATAACTATTTAGTAGTGTCGGACAGTGTGAGTGATAAGATAGAAGCATTAGAAGATGAGATTATCACCCACCCGCGTGAAGAGATGATATCAGAAATACAAGAATTGAAGAAGAAATCTATTGTATTTTTGCAACGGACTATCATTCCGGCAAGAGAGGTAGTAAATCGCATAGAAAAAACGCCTCATCATCTTATAGAGGCTGATACTAAGCATTATTTTCGAGACCTCCACGACCATACTGTGCAAATAGTAGATACTCTCAGCACTTATCGGGATATACTTTGGGGTCTTACAGATACCTATATGGGGGCAATGAGCAATAAGATGAACAATATTATGCGTTTGCTAACCCTTATTTCTACAATTTTTATTCCGCTTACCTTTATTGTGGGCGTATATGGTATGAATTTTGACTTTATGCCAGAGCTGCGATGGTGGTGGGCATACCCTGCTGTATGGGTAGTAATGCTTGCTATTTCATTAGCGATGATAGTCTATTTTAGGCGGAAGAAATGGTTATAATAAGATTACAAATGGCAAATAAAGACTGACAAATGAGTACATTTACTGATTTATTAAAAAATGAAATACAGCTATTTATAAAAGAATATCAAGGAGTTACCACTGATTTACTGTTAAAGAGTAATGTGTTTACAGAAGTAACCAACAAAGAGTTAGTACAACAAATACAAGGTAGACGAGTGGCTGTTAAGAAATTGCCTTTTTTACTACGAGAAGGAATTATTTATCCTAAAAATTTAAGTTTAGAACAAGCCTCTTCTGAAGCTACCGCTCGTTATAAAGCACAAGAGTTACACGGAAAACGTTTTGCAGACCTTACTTGTGGTTTTGGTATTGATGCTTATTTTTTATCAGAGCAGTTTGAGGAGGTAACTTTAGTAGAAGAGCAATCTGAATTGCTCAGTATTGTGCAGCATAATTGGGAAGTATTAGGGCGTAAGGCTACTTTTGTAAATAAAAAGGCTGAAGCGTTCTTAGCAGATGCATCTCAACACTATGATGTTCTCTATCTAGACCCAGCCAGACGCGATGCACAGCAACAAAAGAAGTTTCTGTTAGAAGAGCTATCACCTAATATTTTGGAGTTGCAGTCTTTATTATTAGAAAAAGCTGACAAGGTGATTACTAAGCTTTCCCCACTAATTGATATACACTACTTACTTAATACCCTTAACAAGGTAGTGCGTATAGAAGTAATAGCCCTGCGCAATGAGGTAAAAGAAGTGTTAGTTATACAAGAGTCACACAGCGTTATTGATAAAGTAGTGATAAGATGTGTAAATTTGGAAAGTGAAGACCCAATTCTCTCATTTACAAATAGAGAATTATCAGCATCAGAAGTGAATTATAGTAGCCCAAAGAGTTATTTGTATATTCCTAACAACGCTTTGCTAAAATCAGGGGCGTTTAACTATATAGCAATGTATTTTGGATTAGAAAAACTAGATATAAATACTCACTTATACACCTCTACAGAACTGAAGAAGCCTTTCCCTGGGCGTATTTTGGAGGTAACACCGATTCATCATAAACAGATAAAGGCAAAAAGCCATTATAATATTATAGCCAAGAACTACCCGCTTTCGGTAGCTGAGCTAAAGAAAAAGTATCACCTACAAGAAGGAGGTAGTGATTATTTGATTTTTACTCGTTCTGTTTCTGGAATGGAAATGCTTTTAGGAAAGGAACAAAAATAATATATAGCAAATATGGAAATAATCAATAAATACTTTCCTCAATTGAGTGAGGAACAACAACGACAATTTGCACAACTTAAACCTCTTTACGAGGAATGGAATGCTAAAATAAATGTCATCTCGAGAAAAGATATGAGTGACTTTTATGAGCGGCACGTGCTACACAGCTTAGCTATAGCTAAACGAATTAACTTCTGCAAAGGTACTGATATATTGGATGTGGGGACTGGTGGGGGCTTCCCTGGGATACCTTTAGCAGTACTTTTCCCTGAATGCAATTTCACTTTGGTTGATTCGATAGGAAAGAAGATTAAAGTAGTGCAAGAAGTAGTAAATGCCTTGGGACTAAAAAATGTAACTGCTATGCAGATAAGAGCTGAGGAGCTAAAAGGCAGTTATGATTTCGTAGTAAGCAGAGCCGTAACCCAAATGCAGGACTTTGTGCCTTGGGTGAAAGGGAAGTTTAAGAAGCAATCGAAGAATGAGTTAGCTAATGGTATCCTCTACTTGAAAGGAGGCGACCTTACTAATGAGTTGGCTCCATTCCCTAAAGCAGAGGTAACTGCTATTAGTGAGTATTTTGAGGAATCTTTTTTTGAGACAAAGAAAGTAGTATATTTGATTTGTCAATGAGGCGATTTGCTGATTTAACTAATAAGAAAATGAAAAAGTGGTTAAGTACCGATATAGGTGCTAACCACTTTTTCATTTAAATCTTTTTGAGTTGTTGTTGTAACATCTTGATTTGCTCAGTCATCATATTTTGTTTGTCGAGCTTTTTAGCTTCTGTTAGTAGTTCTTGGGCTTCACGCTTTTTGCGTTTCTGAATCATTATGCCGGCTAAACTCATCTTAACCATTGCCTTGTCGTAATCCATAGTGAGACCTAATTGGAGCGCTTTGCGGAAGTACTTTTCAGCTTGGGTAAGGTTCTTGCGAGTGTAGATAACTCCGTACATATAGTTGTAATACCCCTGCTGTTTGCGCAATAAGGCAGTTTCAGGATCAACTATTTTGCTAAGCCATTTTTCCATTCCTTCAAAATCTTGTTTGCGCAAGCGCAAGAAAGTGAGAAGAATAAACTCGTTGCGAAAATAGAGCAATATAGGGAAAAGTGATAACAATATCAAGGCGATACCATTGCCTATATTGCCTTGTACAAACTGATATACAGCCCAAACTACTATAAGGGCAGCTACTACTAATTTCAGATATTTGTTCTGTAGATATTTCATTTCTATATAATTTTCTTAAAAGTTTGCAAAAGTACTCATTTTAGTTGAATAATGCTAATATTTAGTTACTTTTTTGTAAGAAGATCTCTTCTGGGTAGGTTACTTGAGCGAGGAACAGTCCACAAGCAGGTACTGAGGCTCCCGCCTTGCTACGGCTTTTGCTGATGATAATATCCTCAAAACCAGTGAGAGAGAGCTTTTGTAATCCGACATTGATAAGTGTACCCACGATAGCACGCACCATATTGCGCAGAAAACGATCGGCCGTAATGGTAAATACAAGTTCACCCTCTACCTTTACCCAATGAGCTTCATAGATTTTACAATTAAACGTCTTTACATCGGTATGGGTTTTAGAAAAACACTGAAAGTCAGTATAGTCAAAAAGTATTTGGGCAGCCTCATTCATCACATCGACATTGAGAGGGAGAGTGAGAGGCATACTGTAATCATACCTAAAAGGCGATTTTTCAATGCTTATATGGTATTGATAGGTGCGCTTTAGAGCATCAAAACGGGCGTGAGCATCGGTTTTTACCGCACGAATGCTATGTACTGCTATATCATACGGCAAGAAAGCATTGAGTTTCCGCACTAAATCATCAGAAAGTTCGCGTTCAGTATCAAAATGAGCGAACATCTGCAAGGCGTGTACACCGCTATCGGTACGACCTGCACCTATCACACTGATTTCTTCTCTGAGAATAGTAGTCAGAGCGTTTTGCAGTACCCCTTGCACAGTGATAGCCTTGGGCTGTAGCTGCCAGCCGTGATAGTTTTTGCCGTTATATGAGAATTCAATAAAGTAACGCATATCTCTTACAATTGTAATAAAAAAAGTAGGAATTGAGTTTATTCCTACTTTTTATTTTTAGGTATTACTAAAATAGTAATTCCTTTGATTTATTATTGTCCTAATAATTTTTTAACACGTTGGAAGTTAGCGCTATCGCCTAAAGCACCATAGATATTCTTAAGTTGCTCTAAGATATTTTCTACATTTCCGTTAGATTTAGTGAAATTCTCTAATATTTCAGCACCTTTTTTGAACAAATCATCTTTTTGGTCGCGTAACTCATTGAACTTCTTAATGTCAGCAGTAGAATTACCTAAAGCATTCATTTTCTCAATAAGTCCGTTACCTTCGTTGATATAAGTAGTTGAAATATTGAGGGCTGCATCGGCATAGCTTGGTTTAATTTTTAGAGCTTGTTCAAAAGCCTTACGCGCTTCGAGTACGTTGCCTTGTTGCATATTGATAACACCTATATTATAGTGTAAGTCAGCATTATTAGGGTCGAGCTGTGCAGCTTCTTGCATTAGTTCTTTGAACTTGTCTTTATTATCTAATTGCAAGTATACGTTAGCTTCTGCAAGGATGATGTTAGCATCTTTTGGATATGCTTTTTTAGCATCTTCGAAAGCTTTGATAGCGTCTTCAGTTTTGTGTTGCTCTACGTAGATAAACGCAATATTCTTAACGATGTCAGCGCGTTTAGAAGGTGTTTTTTCGGTACGTGGTTTTTCGTGTGTATTGGCTTTCACCATTAGGTCGCGTTGGTTTTTATCACCGAAAGTTTCTTCTTTTTTAGTTTGCTTATTAGTAGCAATATAAAGGGTTTCGCTACCATCGTATCCTAAATCTTTAAGCTCTGTATAGAGTTTTACAGCCTTGTCATAATCTTTACCTTCTACAGATACTACAGCAGCATTGTATAAGAAAACAGTATCTTGAGGGCTTAAACGGTATACTTGCTCGAAAGCGATAGCAGCATTCTTATAGTTTTTGCTTTTGTAGTTTTGGTCAGCTTGTTTGGCAGCGATATTGATAACATCATTAGACAATTCTTTTAGCTGAGAGGTGTATTTACCTTTACCACCTTCGAGTTGTCTTACTTTAGTAAATGCTTGCCCTGCTGCTTGTAAAGAGCCTATTACATTGGTATTTTTCTTAGCCATTTCAACATTGGCTTGCGCTTCTAAGAAGTAGTACTGAGGAGCAAACTCGGTACCTTCTACCGCTGTTTTTAGGGATTTTAAGCCAGCTTGAGCAGTAGTTAAATCGCCTTTACGGATTTGTTTTTCAATCTCTTTGAGTTCTTTTTTCTGTGCGAAAGCTGCTACTGAAATAAGTAGAGAAGCAGCAATTAATAATGGTTTTTTCATATTGTTTTGTAATTTTAACCTTGTTTTATACGTATTTCGAGTGGCAAATGTATTACATTTTTTTGAAAGTACCAAATTTTAATTAGGAAATTTGTCGATTTGCTGATTTGCTACTTAGGTTAATGGGAGGGCTGAGAGAATTGAGAAGTTTGAGAGGATAGGGTAAATAGGGTGGAGGTAGCATATTTTTCTGGTTTGGGGAGGATAATTAGACGTTTATACTTCGCTCATCTTTCGCTAATTGTTCGCTCTTCTTGTATCTTTCCTATATCTAAAGTAAAGGGTAGGTGTAAATAGAAAAATTTTCTGAGAAAGAGATTGGGAAGGCTGGAGTAAATTAGCAAATGAGCAAATTAGCCAATTGGAAAATGAGTAAATTTGCTCATTTGCCAATTAATTACTACTTTTGCAGCGCAATAGAATATTGATAACTATGTATGCATTATTCAAAAAAGAAGTCCGTTATTTTTTTACTTCGGCTATTGGGCTCACCATTATAGGGCTATTCGTAGTGCTTAACGGGCTGTTCTTATGTGTTTTCAAAACTGATTATAACCTTTTTAACGCTGGGTTTGCTGACTTACTACCCTTTTTTCGCCTCTCATCGTGGCTGTTCGTTTTCTTAGTACCTGCCCTGACGATGCGCAGTATTTCTGAAGAAAAACGCAGTGGTATGCTATCTCTGCTCTTCACTAAACCTGTTAGCACCCTGCAAATAGTACTCGGTAAGTATTTGGGCGTTCTCTTTTTGCTCTTTATCACCTTATTACCTTCTGTAATTTTCGTATATATGCTATGGGTGTTGGGTAATCCTGTGGGTAATTTGGGTATCGCTGAGACAGTAGGCTCGTATATCGCTCTGTTCTTGCTTATCGCTACTTTTGCCGCTATAGGGCTATGGGCTTCAGCTATTGGTAGCAGCCAGATGGTATCGTTTGTACTGGCTGCCTTTTTGTGCTTCTTTTTCTTCTTTGGCTTTGACCAATTGCTAAGTTTGCTGCTGCCTGATGCTACGGGTTATGGGCTGCAAGTGCATTTTGACGCTATTTCGCGTGGGGTACTTGACACTCGTAATATTATCTATTTTTTGTCTATTATACTATTTTTTATATATCTCACTACCTTATCACTCAAAGCCTATAAACGATGAAAAGATACTTTAATAATACGTTCAGTAGGGTAGGGGGGGCACTACTTTTGCTACTGGTTATCAACTATATAGCCCAACAATGGCACAGCCGTATCGACCTAACACAAGACAAGCGTTATACCCTATCGGAAACTACGCGCAAGACCCTAAGCCAAATACAGCAACCTTTAGTAATAGATGTGCTGCTGAAGGGTAATATTCCTACTGAATTTAAAAAACTACAGACTGAGGCGATACAGCTATTAGAGGAATATACGGCTGCTAATGACCACTTAATCGTGAATTTCGTGAATCCGCTTGAAGATGAACCCAACGCTGATGCTGCTATACAAAACCTTATAAATAACGGACTGCAACCGCTGCAGATAGCACAAACAGAAGCCGGTAAATCGTCAGTAGAATATATATTCCCTTGGGCTGTAATAAGCGATGGCAAGCGAGTAGAAAAAGTACGCCTATTTATCGACAAACTTGGCACTACTGACCAAGAGCGAGTGCAGAACTCGGTACAGCGATTAGAGTACAACTTGACTGATGCTCTACACAAATTCACTGTAAAAAAGCAAAAAAAGATAGCTATACTAAGAAGTAATGGGACTTTGGAGGACGTTTATCTATACGATTTCCTAAAAACAGCACGCGAATACTACTTTATTGCCCCTTTTACACTCGATTCGGTGGCTACTAATGCCGAAAAGACCCTAAAAGATTTAGAAAAGTTTGACTTGCTATTGGTAGCTAAGCCTACAAGTCCTTTTTCGGACGAACAAAAGCAGGTAATAGACCAATATATAATGAACGGAGGGCGAGTGCTATGGCTAATAGACCAAGTGAATGTATCATTAGAAGATATGTACAAAACAGGTGGGGTGACTATGGCAATGCCTCTTGACCTAAACCTTACTGATATGTTTTTTCAGTACGGTTTTCGCCTCAATTACACCTTAATAAACGACCTTTATTTTTCTGAAATAGTAGTGGCTACAGGAGATGGCTCGCAATCGCGGTATATGAATATCCCTTGGGTGTATAATCCTATGGTGCTATCGAGTAACAACCACTTAATAAACAGTAATTTAGATGCTGTAAGGCTACAGTTTGCCAACGGTATAGACACACTTAAAAACGGGGTGAAAAAGACGGTACTGCTCAGTAGTTCGCCTTTCTCTAAAGCTGATGGCACGCCGCGCGAAATCAACTTGCGTATAGACCCAAAAGCGATGAACAAAGAGCTTTACAAAAAGGGCAATATTCCTTTGGCTGTGCTATTAGAAGGGGAGTTCAAATCGATGTATAAAGACAGGGTACGCCCATTAGAACTGAAAGAAAACGCGACCCTAAGTCGCCCTACTAAAATGATAGTGGTATCGGACGGCGATATTATTAAGAACGATTTTGACAGTCAGCACAAAATGCCTTTAGAACTCGGTTTTGACCGTTGGACAAGTAAATACTATGACAATAAGGCTTTTCTGCAAAATGCCATGAACTATCTGTTAGACGATACCGAGTTTTTGACATTGCGCAACAAGAAAGTACAATTGGCATTTTTAGACAAGGAAAAAGTAGCTGAAAGTGCCCGAGCTTGGCAAATAAAGGTTTTCTTATATCCGCTTTTAGCATTAGTGATAGTGATGTTATTGTCGGGGTATTTTTATAGAAAGAAAAACAAGAGATAATTTGGCGATTTGACGATTTGACGATTAGGAAATTAGAGGACGTAAATAATTAAAATAAAAAATATGAAAAGAGTAGTAGTAGGACTTAGTGGAGGGGTGGACAGTAGTGTGGCGGCGTATCTGCTTAAAGAGCAAGGTTATGAAGTGATTGGGCTCTTTATGAAGAATTGGCACGATGATTCGGTAACCATTTCGGATGAATGTCCTTGGTTAGAAGATAGTAACGATGCCCTGTTGGTAGCTGAGAAATTGGGTATCCCTTTTCAGACAGTGGATATGAGTGAGCCCTATAAAGCACGCATTGTGGACTATATGTTTAACGAGTATGAGCACGGCAGGACTCCGAACCCTGATGTGCTGTGCAACCGCGAAATAAAATTCGACGTATTTATGAAACTCGCCCTTAGCTTAGGGGCTGACTATGTGGCTACAGGGCATTATTGCCGAAAAGAAGAAATCAGTGTAAATGGACAGCCCATATACCGACTATTAGCGGGTAAAGACGCTAACAAAGACCAATCGTATTTTTTATGCCAACTCTCTCAGGAACAGCTAAGTAAGGCACTTTTCCCGATAGGAGAACTGCAAAAATCGGAGGTGAGAGCTATCGCTAAAGCACAAGACTTAGTAACTGCAGATAAGAAAGATTCGCAAGGACTATGCTTTGTAGGAAAAGTACGTTTGCCAGAATTTCTACAGCAAAAACTACAGCCCAAAGAAGGCGACATTATAGAAATACCTAACGACTGGGAAGGTTATGCTGCTTTTGACCGTCCACGAGCTTTTGATACTTACGAGGGCGAATTGAAATACCAATCGCAACGCTTTGTGTATAAGCGAGAAGACGGCAAAAAAGTAGGTACCCACTCAGGAGCCCATTATTTTACTAAAGGGCAACGCAAAGGGCTGAATGTTGGTGGCACCAAAGAACCACTATTCGTTATTGAGACAGATATAGATGAAAATATTATCTATACAGGACAAGGGCACGCACATCGCGGGTTGTTTCGCAATGCTTTGTTTATAGCTGAATCTGACATTCATTGGATACGCGAAGATTTAGCCCTTAAAGAAGGAAAAACAGCTACGTATATGGTAAGGATACGCTACAGACAACCGCTACAACGGGCTGTGTTATACCGCGCTCCTAATGGCTTGTACATACACTTTGAGGAACCGCAAAGCGCTATCACTGAAGGACAATTTGCGGCGTGGTATACTGATGATGAACTTATAGGCAGCGGGGTTATTAATTAAAGATTAACTTAAGGCAGCAAGCTGTTCAGCCTAATTTCGGGCTATCTACGATTAATCTATAATGTATATTATGTAAAATAGTGAAGTAGAAAAGAGGGCTTTGCCTTAATAGCATATATGAAAAAAGTATTAATCATAACTTACTACTGGAAACCTGCAGGTGGCCCTGGAGTACAACGATGGCTGAAGTTTGCCAAATATTTGCGCGACTTTGGCATTGAGCCTATAATATACACTCCTGAAAATCCTACTTATCCGCTTATTGATGAGGCTATAGCAGATGATCTGCCGGAAGACCTACAAATTATCAAGCAGCCTATATGGGAGCCTTACGGCTTAGCATCGCTCTTTTCTAAGAAGAAAACCCAAAAAATTAGCGCTGGTATTATACCTCGCAAGAAAGTATCGGTATTAGAAAAGCTGATGCTGTGGATACGTGGCAATCTGTTTATACCCGATGCGCGCAAGTTTTGGGTAAAACCCTCAGTGAAATATCTCGCTGCTTACATACGCGAACAGCATATAGAAACGATTATTACCACTTCGCCCCCCCATAGCGTGCACTTAATAGGTTACCAACTAAAGAAACAATTACCTTATTTGCAGTGGATTAGCGACTTTCGTGACCCTTGGACTACTATTGGTTATTACAAAGACTTGCGGCTAACCCGATGGGCTGATGCACGTCAGCATTATTGGGAAAAGGAAGTGCTACAACTCTCAGACAAAATAATAACGACTAGTTTTAAGACTAAAAGAGATTTTCAGAAGCTGACTGATACCCCTATAACGGTGATTACCAATGGTTATGACCTTGAAACAACGGTAACCCCTCCCCTATCAGAAAAGTTTCTTATCGCCCATATAGGTTCGCTATTATCTGACAGAAATCCCAAAATACTATGGAAAGTATTGGCTGAAATGGTGCGTGAAGTACCCCATTTTGCTGAAGATTTTAGCCTCTGTTTTGCAGGTAAGGTAAGTGAAGAGATAGAAGAGGAAATTCATAATCAGGGGCTTACCCCCTATTATACTTATAAGGGATACATAAGTCATCAGCAGGCTGTACAATTGCAGAAATCCTCGCAGGTACTGCTACTCATAGAGATAGATTCGGAAGACACTCAGGGGATTATAGCCGGTAAGCTATTTGAATATATAGTTTCGGGGAGACCCATTATAGCCATAGGCCCTAAGGACTGGGATGTGACCCCTATACTTACAGAAACACAGACCGGCACCTTTGTAAGCTATGAGGATAAAACCCTGCTGAAACAACAATTAGAGGCTTATTACAAACAGTTTAAGGCAGGCACCCTTAGCACAACTCCCCAAGGCATAGAACGATACAGCCGAAAAGCCTTAACAGAGCAATTAGCAAGGCTGATAAATAATTAATAGCAAGATTTATAGTATAAAAATAAGGGACTAAATGCAATATTTAGTCCCTTATTTGTGGAGAAGATGGGACTTGTTCTCAATATCAATAAGGTTTAATAAAATACAAAATATCTAATTTTCAGTAAGTTACAAAAAATAAAATATCAATAAAGATTAATAAACAACAATGAACACAAGTATTTTTAGTCCCTACTTTTTTAATATGGGACTAAAATAAATACTATAATAAATTAAATTTTGACATTGCATTAGCTTTAGTTTCATCGGCTATATCAATATAGGGTTTCATAGCTTTATAATCACTATGTCCTGTCCATTTCATTACTACTTGAGGTGGTATACCTAATGAAAGTGCATTACAGATAAATGTACGTCTTCCTGCATGCGTACCTATCAATGCATATTTAGGAGTTACTTCATCAAAGCGTTCGTTTCCTATATAATAGGTCTCTCGAATTAATTCATTAATACCTGCTAGTTCAGCTAGTTCTTTTAGGTACTCATTCATTCTTTGATTAGTAATGACAGGTAAAGCTCTTCCTTTGCAGTCCTTATAGTCTTTATATTTATCTAAAATAGCCCTACTATATTGATTTAATTCTATTTTTAAACTATCACTTGTTTTCAGTGTAGTCACTTCTATAAAATCATCTTTTATATCATTTTTCTTTAGGTTTTCAACATCTGAATAACGTAGTCCTGTAAAACATTGAAACAAGAATACATCACGCACCCTTTCAAGGTATTTCTTTTGCTGAGGGATTTGATATTCTCTAAAATGTTTAAACTCTGTAGGAGTTAAGAAGATAATCTTTTTTTGAGTGTTTTTTAACTTAGGTTTAAAGCTCTCAAAGAAAGTGTTAGTATTATATCCTTTCTTATAACTCCATCGTAAAAACCATTTCACAAAGGATATATTTTTTGTAACAGTAGCATTCTTAAATTTTAGTTCTCCTTGTAAATAACTAAGATATTCAACTAATTTTTCTTCGGTAAATTTTTCAAACGTAAGTTTAGGGTTAAAATTAAATAAATGTTTTTTTATAACGCGAAGTTTCTTTTTGGTGCCAGCTGTCCACTGATTAAAAGTCCCTTCCTCAGCCATAAAATCATCATAATATTGAAAAAATGATTTTTCTAATACTACTTTTTTCTCCCTTCCAACATTAGAATTAAAAACAGATTGGAACTCCTCTTTAGTTGGTATTACATTTTGTACTTCAAAATATTTTATAGCATCTTCACAGGCTTGTTCAAATTGTTGCAACTTCCTATTAATTATATTGGCAGGAACTTTCTTTTTTCCGTGTGTTGTATTAGCTTTACATCGTTGAGTATCTTCGCTCCATTTATCTATATCTACACGATACCCTATATTAAAAGCGATAATATTCCCTTGCCACTTTATGCGATAACGTACACGGGCATCAGGTTTGTTTTTTTCTTTATCTAACAGAAATTGACAATGGTATTTTGATTTCATATTTATTGTTATTTTCTAACTTACACCTCTATTTTGCTTATTATACAAAAAAACTTTATTTCTAAAATATTGCACTACAATATTCCAATTGTTAATATTACAGCTTTTATAAAATAGAAATCATAGGTTGCTATAATACTCGGTTATATACTCTATCTATTGTTGATTTACCTAAATAAATTTAAGTATTAAGATAACATTTTTAGAAATTAAATTGAAATACTTTTAAATCTAAAATACAAATACATTTCTATTTGAATTGCAAATATAGAAATAAAAAAGGAACTAAGATATAAATTATTTTTTCTTTTTTTTTTCCTGTAAGAAAACGTTTTTTCATTATTCAAAATCACTAAGCAAACAGTATATCTTTTATCAATTTTAAATAAAACTATTAGAGGGTATATCAAAAAAGTGTAATTTTGCAAGATAAATATTTTTATCAACGATGAAGTATAAAAAACATTTAAAGTTCTATGCGCTTATAATCTTACTAAACTGGTTTAATAGTTTTTCACAAGAGAAAGAACATCCTATTATTACAGCATTTCCTTTTTTACTCATAAGCCCTGATGCTATAGCCTCAGGCAGAGGAGATATAGGGGGTGCTTCTTCTCCTGATATTTTCTCACAATATTGGAATTCATCAAAATATGTTTTCTCTCTGCCAAAATCAGGGATAGGAATGAGTTATACACCTTACTTAAATAAGTTATCACGTGATATTTTTCTAGCTAATTTGAGTTATTATAGAAAGGGGAACAGAAGTGCTTGGGGAGGTAGTTTTCGTTATTTTAGCATAGGAGCAATCCAACAGACTCAACTTTTCGGGAGTGAGATATACCGATTAGGCAGTTTTTTACCGTCAGAATGGCTGTTAGACTTGTCTTATAATCTGAAATTAAGCGAATATTATTCGATGGGAATTACGGCTCGTTACCTGCATTCTAATTTGCGATTACCTACAGAAGAAAAATCTACTGCACAAGGGATAGCTTTTGATATTTCAGGTTACTATACTTCTGAAAAACATCTTATAGGTAATTATTTGGGAAATTACTTATTTGGATTTCAAATTTCAAATATAGGAAGTAAAATAAAATATGAGGATTTAGGACAATCGTTTTTTCTACCTACAAACTTTAAAATCAGTGGAAGTTATACTCTATCTATAGATAATGAGAATGATATTTCTTTACTTTTAGAACTCAATAAATTATTAGTTCCTTCTGATACACAAAAACATAAAAAGACTGATTTTCTAGAGGGTATTTTTACTTCGTTTACAGATGCTCCCAATGGTTTTTCCGAAGAGATGCGAGAAATTTCTTGGGCTTTAGGGTTTGAATATAGCTATTTACAACACTGGTGTTTGCGTACAGGCTATTTCTATCAGCATAAAAACAAAGGGGATAAAAAATATTTTACTATTGGCACAGGCTTTAATATGCAACATTGGCAACTTGATTTTTCTTACCTTTTTTCTACTGTTTCAACGGTTAATCCCTTGAGTAACTCTCTTAGAATTTCATTACAGTACATTTTTTAATTACATTTCTCTTTTGATAATATTACAAAAACTCCTGCAAATAACAGGAGTTTTTGTAAAAATAAAGGAGTTATACTAATCATCAATAGGATTTTTAAACATCTGTAATGCTTCTGATGATTTTTTATCACCTGGTAAGGTATATGTAAGCTTGATATAATAATCACCTTTTCTCATAGGTGTAAAAGTATTTTTTAGAAATTGATGGGCAGGGCTTGAGAAAGATATCATTCCTTTGCTTACATCATTAGAAATTTGATTGATAATATCTACAAAATCCATCTTATAAGCCAATGCTAAATCATATTGATATGGAAAGTAATTATCTACTCCTTGCGAGAAAATTTCATTTTGTACACTAGTTAGGTAATGATTATCAATAGAAATTGCCTTTGAGGGTATTTGTCCCCACTCTTTTGTATCTCTTCTTAATTGATATTTTCCAGCAATTGGTAATTGGCTATACAAAGTAGGATTTATGTATTGTTTAAAATAAGCATCCTGTAAAGTAGCTTCTACTGCAATTAGAGGTTTTTTCTTAGAGTACTCATTACCTACAAGGTCTACTACTTCAAAAGGTTCTGATTTTTGAAGGTTATTAGCAAGAGAAATTACATCAGAGTAATGTATAATAAAGTTGTAATAAGAAACTTTGATAGCTTTTATTTTTTCATTAAACGTTTTATACTTACTAGTACTAAAATCATACGCTAATCGTTCTATTTCGCCATCTTTACTTAATGATTGAGCTTGTTTTTGTAAAACCTCATAATCATTACCCTCTTCCTGAGTTCTCTTTACATTTTCAGTAACTTCTCTCTTCTCATCTTTTGCATTAGTTTTTACAAGTTTACTGAAAAAGCTAACTTTATAAGCTGACTTTGTTTGTATTTTAGGCATAGCGAAAGTAATCTCATTAGCATCATTGTTATAAACAAATGCCACCTCTTGTGCTTTATGAGTTTGATTATCTATAATTTTCACTCCATTTTCCCATTGATTACCTTCAAATAGATAGTCTTGTCCTTGTTTAAGTTTTACATACCCTTGTTCAAACTCATCTTTTAAGAAAAATTTTTGTGATACTACGGGGTAAGCATATTCTATATTTTGTAATGGAATATAATTAGGAGCTGTACCTGTTGTAAATGTGCGTTCTTCAAGTTCTTTAGCTACTTGTCCGTTTTGGGTGATAGGTCTGAATATACCTCCCTCTTGTTTTTGGAAGCTAACTTCTACTTGCACTTTAAATTTCTTTTGAGGAGGTAAAATATCTTCAGGAATAAAGTTAGCTCTATCTTTTAAGTGTGACCACTCTAATCTACCTTTAACTTGTTGATTTTTATCATCAAGGACATTAAATTTTTCAAGTACTACTCTATAAGTACTTTTTCCATTATCTTCTGGAATTTCAAAAGGTTCATTTACTTTCATTGAAAATGTAGCCTGAGGTACAGCAAATACATCTACATCATTACTATTATTTTTAGGAGATACATCGGCGATGAGCTTCATTCCTTCAAAAGCACCAGCTGCTCCCCCGAAGTCACATTGTTCACCTATAGTTACTTTGAAATTGAATTTTCCTTTGATAAGTCCTCCTAATACATTCATTTCACCTCCTACATAACCTCGCAACCATACAGGATTAGGCAATTTAGCTTGCATTAATACAGCTGCTCCAGCTGAAATGATAGGGACTCTCATATTAACAAAAAGCAATTTTACACGCACTCCTAATTCACCTTGCAAATAGGCATAAGATTGTCCGTTAGCATACCAACCATCTATACCTACCTGTTCCCCTGTATTTCTACACGCTGCTTCTCCATAATTCTTAAGCATTATATCATATCCAACACCTGCTTTGAAATTAGCATAGAAAATTAGGAATGATAAATCACCAGTATCTATACTTAAATCTGAACCAAAGGCAAAACCTCCTGCATTAGCTAATGCATTTTCATCCCGCATATAATTGAGTTCCTGTGCTTCTACTCCTAAAATACTTGCTACATTGGCAGGAGGCGGTGGAGAAGCAGGTAATTTTGTACCTGTCATAAGATAAGAAGTCGTTCTAAGCGAAACACCTGCTACCCCCATTTTTATACCTATTCTATCATCAGGTGTACCAATGTGTAAATACCAATCATTAGGGTCTTTATGAAAAACAGCCCATCCTGCTCTACCTCCTTCACCTACACCTGATATGAACCCAGCATTGATATACACATCAAGAGTACCGTGCGTAGTTTGATTGGCTATATCAAACTGAATAGCTGTCTTAAATTGAATAGTAGCCTTATTATCAGCAGTAGTAGGTATTGCTTTTTCAGCAAGGGGTAAGAAGCGTTTTTCAAAACTACTGCGTTTTTCATTATTAGTTTCTAAACCTAAGAAGGCTGCTTTATTTTCTAAACTCTTTGATACTTTTGAAACTAAATTCTGTATGTTTTCCATTCCTGGAATATTAGCCAAAATATTTCCTTTTCCATAAATAGCAGAAAAATCTAATCCTCCATTTTTGTTGAATAACATTTCAAAAGCAGCTTCTCCATTGAAAGCCTTGTCTGAACCTATTGCAAAACTCACTAATGCTTTTAGTCCTAATCCTCCTTCTTGATAAGGTTCATACGTAAGTCCTGAGGGAGAAAATTCAGTAGGGGCAGCGAGTGCATTTCGTTTCATATTGTAATAAGCACCGCCTCCAAAGCCATTGATAAAATAGCCTGTTGAAATCTTAGCACTAGCATCAAAATACCAATATCTAAATTCTTTTTTTCCGAAAATAGCTTTAGCTTTTACCTCACAAGCCCCTTTGATTTCTACTTTTAAATCGGCATTAAATCCGTTACCATATATAGGGTGATTTTCGAGTAAATCAAGCTGACCATCCATAGAAAATCCACAAAAAGAACCTTTTATAGCTATAGCTGAAAGGTCTAAGCCTTTGAATTTATAGTTGTAGGTATGATTTTCTGAAGTTAGCTCTCCTAAAATACCAATATTAGCTCGAGCAGAAAGTTCACTTTTATCCATTAGGTTTAGTGCTACATCAAAATACACATCCGCTCTATTATCTAAAGTTCTCACTTCTATACCTTTGATACTTACGGGAAAATTACTAAAAGAAGCATCATTTTTATACCCCATACTTCCTACTGAAATCATAGGAGAAATGGTTTGCAATTTCAAGTTTTCAAAAGTAATTCCTTTAAAATCTACAATATTATTTGCCTGCTGATTTTCTTGTGTTTCTTTTTGTACTGTTTTGTTGGCAGCAAAGTTCATATTACCGTGTAAAACAGCTTTAGGAATAAAATGATTATTTTCTACTTTGAACTCTATGGAACTATTTTTATAAAGAGAGGCTTTAGCTTGCCAAAGGTCAAATTGTATCTCATCAGTTGTTATTACATTTAAACTATATTTTTCCTCTGAAATCAACCCATTGTATTGCAAGCCCAATTGCTCTATATTTTTGTTTTCAGAAGCATTGGTAATAGGGAGCAGTATTTTTCCATTAAAATTAGCTTTTACAAACTCACCTGTTTCTATTTGTATCTCAATATGGTCTAATGAATATGCCCAAGCATTATTTTTATCAGTAATACCTTCTTTCAAGGGGAATATATTATCTCCAGAAAAGACCCCTGAAACACCAAACTTATCAATGATAAGACCTTTAGCTGAAAATTCAATACGCTTTCCACTTTCAGCTGTTGATTTTGTTTTAAATTCAGAAGGAAGTCCTATTGAAAAATTATCAATATACACTCCTTTCCAACTCTCTTGTGCTGGAAATAACAAACCTTTGGTGTTGTACACATTAGGAAAAACAACAGAAGGGTCATTTTTTATATCACTTACATCAAGTACAGCTTTTGAGACTAAAAACTGAAAATTGCCATTGTAGTCTGTTCCATTCTGTTTTTTAGCCAATACAAAAGGAGAGAGAGATACATTCATTATCAAGTCATTCCAAGCAGATGCTGTAATACTAAAATCACCTCTTACTCTGTTAGGAGCTTCTATAACACGTCCATTAGACAAAGTTACTGCTACGGTTTGTTTAGCTTCATTCACTATTCCATTTTCTATAGGGAGAATGAGCTCTCTTGAGAACTCAACGGCTCCTGATAGGTGAAACTCTTTAAACCCATCACAGTCTATTATTGCATAAGTTAAATCTTCACTTTGTCCTGTTTCTTTATTAAAACCTCCGTAAAGAGTAAGTTGCCAAGCATCTTTATGGATAGGAATAGCTATGTCGCCGAGCAAAGCTAATTTGGCATCTCCTATGATACCTCCACTGTGAGAAAGTTTGACATTGTTTGCTCCAAAAAATAAAGAAATAGGACGACCATCCTCTCCTTTTTGAGGAATATCTACTTTAGCAAATACCTGTAATTCAGTATAGTCAGAATGTAGTTCTGCCTTTATAATCCCTATTGAGTAGGTAGCATTATCACCTCCCTTACGAGTTTTTATACCAATAGGTAGAGAGGTAATATTTTGAGAAGATAAATTATCTACCCACAATCCTTTCCTTTCTATTTTCTGCATTTGTTGAGCAGCATTCTCAGGGGTAAGGTCATTGTTATTAGTATTCTGCCCCAAGAGTAAAGAACACCATAGACTAAAAAAAACAAAAGATATAGATGAAAATATATTTCGCATTGTATTCTATTTTTTTAAGGTGAAACCATTTTAAAAACTATAACTATAATTTACATTTAGTGTTATATCTTCAGCTGATTTTTGCTGAGAACTTCTAAACATCTGCATTCCATAAAATGAAAAATTGTGCTTTTCAAGCAGTACATACGATACATTGCACTTGATTCCTAAAACACTATTCCCTAAGGAATCATTCGTTCGATTATAAAGAGTTCCTAAACTTGTATTAAGTTTATTTTCGAAAAACTTTTTGGCTACTGTAACACTTCCTCCATAAAAATTGGTACTATCTCTACCCACTTTATTTTGAGTGTAGTTAGCAGAGGTATTCACATTCATTTGCAGAGAAGAAAAGCTAATGGTATGAGCTGCATTATAATTTTGCACTAAACTAGCTTGCCCTCTACCTATAATACCTCCTTGTTCATTGGCTTGTCCTGCAATAGAATAGTTGAAATTAACATTCTGATTTTTATCTTTTCCAAAAACATAATTCATATTCACATTTCCGTTTTGAGAAAGCTGACGATAAGTAAGTGTATCGGCAGGATTCATATTCGGGTTGTTGATATAATCGAACTCGTTTAAACGACGGTTAGTAGTGGATGTAAAATTAGAGTATGAACCTGATACGTTTAGTTTTTCTGAAATCTTTGCGTTTACATTAGCACTTCCTACTAATCTCACAGCTGTTTGATTTTTCTGTTCTTTTAAATTGTCGCGTTGGTATCCTAATTGTGTGGTAATACTCACTCTGTCTTTGAAAAACGGACGGGCAAAGGTAAGAGAGATATTCTCCAAATCATTATTGAAATACATAGCTCCAAAAGTACGATAAGTAGGATCGATATTCTCGTATACAATTCCTACATTTGCTTTTCCTATCAGATAGTTTAAATGAGCATCAAAAGCCCTACTTTTGGAGGTGGAAAGCAAATAGTCTAATGAATTATCCTCAGCTCTAAGAGGGGTCTTTTCCTGAATGATAGAAAGCGCATATTGTACTTCTAAGCTCAAGTTTTTTATAAAAGTTGTAGCAAACTTTAACGTATTAGCATAATTAGACTTAGGAGAAATATCAGTAGGATGTTCTAATGAATTTTTAGCATCCCAAGCATATAAGCTACTGTATTCTACCTTATATTTTTCTTTGTCAAAATTGACCTTTATAGCTGAACCATATCTCTCAAAAACTGCTGCTTGCCCTATATTTTTATCTTCTTCTACCGCTTTGAGTAAGCGTCCTCCCATTGTACTAAATTTCAACGCTCCTTTAGGTGTTAATTCTATTCCTACTCCACGAAAAGGATGTCCGTTGAGCGTATAAGGAGAGTAAGTGAGCGTGTGGTCGCCTAAGTACAATTTTATCCATTTGTATTTAGGAGCAATACTAAATCTATTAAAGTCAAAAGGGACTTTATAGTTCAGAGCATTTCCTTGATTGGTAATAGAGTAACTCACTGGCATTGAAAAGGTAAGAAAACTAAAATTCAAACTTCCTGTAAGCATATAAGTAAAGGTACTTTTTTCAGCGGAAGAACTGAAAAACATAGCATCAGCATTGATGCCTCCACTTACTTTAAACTTTGTATCTTTAGTCATTGCCTCTATGTCTAAATCTTGTGCATTGCTACCAAAAGATATACATAAAAGTCCTCCCAAAAGCATATACTTTAATAATAGTTTCATTATCTATTTATTTTTGAACTTTTATATCACACAAAATATATGAATTTTCTGCACCTTTGCTTACAAATTGCTTTATTTTGATAGCTCCTTTTCTACCATCGTGGGTTTGAAATAACACTATTCGAGGCAGCGTATTGGTAAATGCTTGTGCTCCCGCTGCCGAATGTGTAATGGAAAGTGCACGTAAAGGGGTATCATTTGTCATTGCATTGAAATTTTCTTCAGTAAAATTGAGCCCGCAATTACATATTTCTTGTGAATTGACAAAAACAGTTGTTTTTGCTCCTGTAATAGGAAAGAAAGCATATTTTTGTGCCTCAGTTGGAGATACAAATTTATTGCTTGTAAAAGTAGGGCTACCTCCTTGAAAAACTATATCTATCAAAGGCGCATTTTCAGCTGTAATATCTTTAGAGAAAAAAGATTTCTTCAGTTTTGTGGAATAGAAAGCTGCTACTTTTTCGCTGTTATGGGCGTAATTAATTCCTAATTTCACATTTTCTAATACATAAATACCAGTATCAGGATATACTGTAATTTGTTTCTGTAAAGTTTGAGTTGTTTTACCATTAGAGGCTACAAGTATTATAGTATAAGTACCAGCATTAGTATAGGTTACTTTAGGATTTACTTCAGTAGAAGTATTAGGAGTGCCACCCTGAAATGTCCATTGATATGAAATAGCATTTTCAGTTCTATTTTGCAAGGTGATATTTACAGGCACTTGTAAATCCTCATCCTCAATAGGTGTCTGCCAAGAAAAAGCAGGTTTAATAGCAGGTTTTACCTCTACAAAATCTGAAAAGGTTTGACGATCATACCCATTAGAAACTTCTAAAGTTATTTCGTGTTTGCCTTCTGTAGAAAAGACCACTGTAGGAGGTGTTTTACCTTCAAAAGTTTCAGGGATGCCTCCTTTAAAAAGCCATTTATAAGTGAGGTTCTCTCCCTGAGTAGTATTAGTAAACTGCACCGTTACAGGAGGGTAGCTATTCATTACAATCTCTTTTGTAAAGCTTGCTTTTTTGATAGCATCTTTTATTGTGATAGTTTGCTCTTGAGTATCTGATTCTTTATATTCGTTAGTAACTGTTAGCTTTACTTTGTATGAGCCGTGTTGTGTATAGAGCACTTCAGGAGATTTTTCAGTAGAGGTACTAGGCGTACCACTTTCGAACTCCCACTGGTAATGCTCTCCCCCTGAAGAGGTGTTGTTCATCTTTACATAAACGAGTACTGATTCATCGCCATTTTTAAAACTCATTTGAAAAGAAGCCTTTACAGGAATTTCTGTCTCTCGATAACAAGAAACTACTACAAAAGCTATTAAACAAATGGTAAAATATCGGTATAAACTCATAGTTATTGTTTTTTGATTTTATTTGTTATTTCTTTTGTCCGTTCTAAAATTAGTTAGTCCGTAGATTTTCAAAGAAGTAGTAAGCTACTTTCTTTGTTTATTGTATATCTTTAGCCTTTGCTTTTAAGACTTATCACTGTAATCTTATTTCAGGACAAGACGCTTTATATTGTCCTAAGTTTTGGTAGTTATTCTTCTCTTTCAAAAATGTACAAATTATCTTTTATATCTTTGATATACAACTTATTACCACTCATATATAAGGGTTGGGGGGCAACTAAACGATTGCGAGTAGCTTTTCTTTCTTCAAAAGGAAGAAGTTCGTATTCCCATACTAACTTTCTCGCCTTGTAATCAAAAATACCTATCCAACCTATCCCTCCATATTCTTTATGTTTAGAACCTAAAAAGGTGAAATAATCACCTTGAAGGAGAGGGGTGTAAACAGACTCATATTGCACCATTCCTTCGGGGTCTTCCTCGCGAAAATTATATTCTTCTTTTATGGCAAATATTTGAGTATCTATAATGGTAACCATATTATATGACATACAATACAAATTTCCGTCTTCTTGTTTTATATAAATGTATCCAAAAGCTTTGTTTAAATGATAATTATATTTCTCATCTGTTGTATGAGGAGAGGCTACTTTTTGGACTTCCCCTGTCTGTATATCTAAGGCAATAAGTCGACCTAAGTTGGTTACTATCCATAGATAATTGTTAGTAATGCCTAAAAATTCTCCGATTCTATCCTCTTCATCAGGATAAGGAGAACCGCCTAAGGAAGCAATGGTAAATTGCCAAAGAATTTTATCTTGAAAATTTAGCTTTAACACTTTATTTGTGTCATAAGCAAAACCGCAATCTTCTGCTATTATATTAAAAAAGTAACTTGATGAAAATAGATTTTTGAAAGATAAATCTTTATAATAATATATGTCATTTTCATCATCATATATCAAGATATTATCTTTTAATGCTGTTATTTGCTGATTTTCTTCTATTTGTGTTACTTCTCTTGTGTTTATGTTGTATGAAAAGCTACCTTTCTCTCCCCATTTATTGAAAAGTATAGTATCTTTCATAAAAAAATAATCTGAAAGACCTTTTAAGCCTATAAGTTCATTATTCATAAACAATATATGCTCTTGCAATTGTTTTCCTGAATCAAAGAACAAAAAGTTGTCTTTTAAGAAATAAGTAGACACATTATTGATAGTGGAAATTTTTGAATATTTCATATTACTTTGTTATTAAAATTGAATCAAATAGCTTGTAACTTTTGTTATCTATAGAGTTTGTAAAATCTTTCAGTGCTTTCTCTCTTTTACTATTATTAAATAATGTGGTTCTTAAATTTTCATTTTTCCAGATTATTTCAAAAACATCATTTATTTCTTTTTTAATAGCACTTTGTAATCTTTTTACAACATCCTCTCTAGTAACACCTCTACCTCCTTGTTGGATAATATATAGCTGGTCAAAGTTATTAATCTCTCTTAAATATGCTTTATATTGCCCTAAGTTTTTGAAGCTATTCTTCTCTTTCAAAAATGTACAAGTTATCTTTTATATCTTTGATATACAATTTATTACCACTCATATATAAAGGTTGGGTAGCCGCTAAGTGATTGCGAGTATTTTTTCTTTCTTCTTCAGAAATGAGTTCGTGTTCCCATACTAATTTTCTCGCTTTGTAATCAAAAATACCTATCCAACCAATACCCCAATGTTCCTTAGGTTTAGAACCTACAAATGTAAAATAATCTCCTTGCAGTAAAGGGTCAAATATAGATTTATATTGTCCCATATTGGGGTCTTCTTCTGAAAAGAAGTAACTCTCTTTCACTGTAAGTGTTTGAGTATCTATAACTGTCCAACCGTTTGAAGCGATAGAAAAAATATTTTTAGTAACTTCATCTAACTGAACGCCAAAGCAATCAGTATGGTATTGTACATTTCCTGTTTCAATATCTAAGGCAATTAAACGATACAAATTGGTATAAACCCATAGATTTCCGTTTGCAATACCTACTATTTTATCTATTCTATCCTCCTCATCAGGATAAGGAGAATCCCCTAAGGAAGCAATGGTAAATTGCCAAAGTGTTTCTGTATCGGTATTGATACGCTTTATCTCTCCCTCGAAAATATCATACGCTATAATGATATTTTTTTCTACATATAGCTTATATGGGATATACTCTTTGAAAATTAGCTGGTTGATTTCTAAATCAAGAATATTGAAGTAATTTTTGTAATCTTTTTTATCAAGATAATACTTCCAAACCCATTTATCATTAGAAGGAGATAATAAATCTGCTTTTTCAATAGTTTTTAAAAGTATCCCATCTTGCCATATTTTTAAACACCTTGCTCCATCTACTGTGAAGATTTTTTGACCTATTGCTATTATGTCTAATGGTACTTTTTCTAAAGGTATAAAGACCTCATTAAAAAGTATTCCTTTAGTAGGTTCATCTACTGAATACACCTCTGTTTTTGGGTCAAAAGCTTTTACTTTTTGGATTTCTTTTATTTTTCTAAACTTCATAAATTAAAATGTTACTTTAATACTTTCTTGAAATGAACTATATTTAGTAGAAGTTGATAATTTTTTAGTTTTTGCGAAGTCTCTTAAGTCTTCGGCTGATTCAATACCCATATTTAACCAAATAGATTTTTTAGCATCAAATACAGCTTCAGCATCTTTAGCTATAGCACTTTCAAGTTTTTTAATGATATCTTCTTTTGTAATACCTCTACCTCCTTGTTGAATAATATACAGCTGATCAAAGTTATTAATCTCTCTTAAATATGCTTTATATTGCCCTAAGTCTTTAAACATATTGCCTACTTTAGAATAGTTTTTAGTATCTATGAAGATACTAATTTCTCTCTCTTGATTAAATTTATCCAAAGTTTTAGCCTGCCACTTGATATCAAACCTAAAATCACCTGCCTCATCTGCATAAGAAATAAGGTCTTCTAATTCTAATTTTTGCAGGGTGCTATGGAATTTAGCGGGTAGGTAGGATTTGATATTTCGGATTACCTCTAAAGAGGTAGCACCTGCTTTAAACTTATCACCAGTTTCTAAAAGCTCGTTTAAGAAAGCTACTAATTGTCCTTCAGGAATCTCATCTATGTGGTCTGTAAATAGATGCTTAAGGTCGTCCATAAGGTCATCTATAGCTTTTACGGAATTTTTATGTACTTTTTGATAGAGTTCTTCAAAACGTTTTGCAAAATCATCTACCTTGTTGAACTTAGCGTTTAGCTTCTTAATCAAGCTCACCAGACGGGCATCATTGGTTAAAAAGTCTTTTAACCTATCAACATCTTTAATATCATCTACAAAGCCTAATAATTTCCAGCCCTCTTCTTGCCCTTCTAACAACTTCTTTTCATTATCAGCAAGTTTCTCAAATTTCTTTGATGTCTTGAGCTGTCCTATTCTTCTTTTCCAATCTTGATAACTTTTAACGAGTTGAGTTCTTAAGTTTCCATTCTTCTGGAGAAGATTTTTTGTAGTTTGTGGTAGGTTCTTCGCAAACTTATAACCTACTTGTCCGAGATTCTTGATCCCGATAGTTCCCATTGCAATATTATAAATATCGACAATTTCTCTTAACTCTTTATTATCTCCATTTATTTCTTTAATTGTATTTGCTGTTATATTCCCGACAGCTCCTACTACTTCTGCCAGTGCCCAAGCACGACGTACCCAATGCACTTTGGTTGCCAAAGCGGTTCCTCCACTAAGCGCTATTGTTGCTATATCTAAGGTAGTGAAAACTCCTGTCTCTATATAATCATTGAGAATCTTATCATCATTATACTTTAAGAAAATTGCAGGTACTATATATACTTCATTCCCTAAATCATTCCCTTCCAATGCTGTTTGTATCAAAGGAACTTTGTTCTTATCAGGGATGATAATAAGTGGTGTTAATGGAGAAACTTCTCCTATAGGTTCTTCCTTCGAAGTGGAAAATTGTCCCGTTCCTTTGCTGTCAAAAGTATTATAAGTATGGGTATCATAAACATCATAAAGCTTAATCCTTCCCGTCGAAGCTATGTATTCTCCCTTATTATTTTTTAAAGTATACTCAAAATGCCAAGAGGATTCCATATCTTTACTATAAGTAATAGGGTTTAAGTTGAGTGTTCTTTTGACAAAATCATCTTCATTTTTACCCCACCTATCTTCAATAGAGGCTGGGTTATGGTTAAACATCCACACCAAAGCTCCTATAAAGTTAGTGTAGTTTTTCCCTCCACTATTTCCTCCTGCTGAACCTATAAAAAAGTAGCTATCATCTATTTGATCAATAAGATGTCTTATTAAGTAGTTGTTATTAGCCTCTAAATGATTGAAAAAGTTGGCATAATCACTTTCAGAAAGAGCATTCATCAAACGCAAGATAGCTAATTCTGAAATGTTTTTCAACTTCTCTTGTGAAGCTATAAGGTCTATAAAGTATTGTTTCTTTTGATAAGATAGATTTCTCAAGGCTGACAGACAGCTATTATTTATAATGTCTACCGCTTTTTCAGGAGTTTTAATAGATTGATTTAATATTTTTGATACTTCATCTATTTCTTCTTTAGAGCATTCTTCTCTATCTTTTTCTAATATATCTAATATGAAATTCTTTGTGCAAGATTTTTCTGCATCAAGAAGGTATTTAGTTTTCCATTTAGACGATTTTATTTCACCAATACTATCTGAAGGTTTATAATCTATCTCTGCAAACCGATATTTACAATCATCTATGACTTGATAAATATAGGTTTTGACAGATTCTTTAGCAGAGTTATACACAAGTTCTATAGCACTTGTCTCTGCTATACTTTTAGAGGTTGCAGTGTTTACAAAATCTGTCCCATCCCAAATGTATGACTCGTTTTCAACACTATTACCAGCCTCATCATATAGTTTAATACCATGAATGTAATAATCTCCATATTCAATGCCAAAACGAGCTTTATACCCAGTTTTAGTAGTGTTGATCTCAACTATAACTTTTCCATTAGGGGCAATTCCTTTATTATGTCCTGATATAAAATATTTTTCGGAGACTCTTAAACCATCTTTCTGTCCTTGAAATATTCCCACTTTAAACGCAGGATCATTGATTTGCTTCCAATCAGCAAAAAGTAAATCCTCATCAGTGGTGTAGTCCATTAATGAGGGGACATTGCCTTGTTGTTTTTTCTTGAATGGGTGTGCTAGTTTAAATATTCCGTGACCCAATTCGTGAGCAAGGGTTCTTTCGGTTTGGTCGAATACAAAACCAAACTGTCCACCGAGTGCCATATAGCCTCCTTGTCCGGTACTGCTTTTGGCATTGGTAATAAATACGTAATAGGTATCATTGGCTACCTCACCTGTGGCTTTATAGGCGTTGATAATCTTTTGTTGCGACAAACTGTAGTCGGTAAGGTCGCCAAATACATCTTTGGTTTCCAATACACCATCACTCAAATAAGGGGTAATGTCAAAAGGTGCTGCCCAAGTGATATCTAAAGTTACTCCTATTTTGCTGTAAATAGCCTTTACCCTATCTGTATCGATAGAAAGGTTTTTGGCAGTAGGTACAAGGACTACTTTAGCAGTTTTAGGTGAAAGATGTACCAAGTTAAACACCCCTGCGATTTGATACTTTTTACCTTGTTTGATAGTAGCTTGTACTTGTTCTACAGCAAAGCTATGGAAACCTTTGAGGGTAAGCAAAAAGTCGTCAGAACCTTCTATGCGTTTAGATTCGATGAGTGCGCCTTTATCGGTTTTGAAGATAAGACTATCAGCGCTAATATTCTTATCGGTGATATGTATTTTGGCTAAGAAAGGTTCTGTTTCGCCTTTTACTACTGCTTTAAATGGAATGTACTTACCATCCATCTTTTGGTAGTCCTTACTATAGGCTTTGGTAGGAACTTCATAAGCGTATTTAGAGTCGGCTGTATTTTCAAAAGTTACCTCAATACCTTTGGCGGTAAGGGCTGTTACTTCGCCTTCTTTGGTAACACCATTGGTATTTTCTTTGGTAGGTTTACCTCCTTGTGCTACAGCTTGGGGAGTAGATACTTTACCGTCTTTATCTATGTGATATATCTTTTCTTCGGTAGTGGTTACTCCATTGGTAGTAGTGGTAACTTTTCCTTTAACAGAAGAATCATTACCTGCAAATGGAAATACTTCTTTGCGACCGTCTTTACCTATAACTACTATTTCACCATTGCGAGTTTCTACCTTTTCAATCTCGAAAGGTACATCAATATCTTTGGATTTTTCACCTTGACCTATGAGGTTTTCTGCAAACTGTACACCTTTCCAATCGCTATCATAGGTAGTTTTTACAACACCATCGGTAAGTTGATAGTCGGCATTGATTTTTATATTTTCAAACTCTACAGCTAACTTTGTATCGTTCAGGTAAGGAACTTTTATAAATCCTTTACCTGAGAAAATACCATTATTACCACTCACTTCCAAAATGGTAACCGAGAAATCACCTGCTACAAACACTTCATTTGTTACCAAACTGCCCAAAGGTTTTTGATTGGTAATCGCTATTTTAGGTACAATACCACAGTTGTAGGCTGATTCGGTAGTACTTTGTGTTTTTTCTATTTTAAAAGTCTGTATATCAGAATACACATAGCTGGGGTTTATACCATAGCGTTCTGTTTCACAAGTTGCTCCTACACGAAACTCGTACTCTCCCGCCTCTAAGTCGGTGATAAGAGTTTGGGTATTGCGGGTAAAGGCTTCAAACCATTGAGCATTAGCTACTCCTTTTTTGCGGTATTGAATATGGTATTTTTGGTGCAGTGTATGACCTTGCCATAACAGCTTTGTACGGTTTTTTCCCTGTTGTTGGCTGAGTAAGAAGAGCGGTTTGCTACAATTTACTGCATAGACAAACGAATGTACCTCGCTATAACCATTGTTTTTAAAGACACTATTTTCTGCCAATCCTCCTGTGGAGATAGCTCTTACTCGCCACGCATAGCGTCTGCCAGGGATGAGGTTAGGTTTACTCACATCATAGACGAAAGTGGTCATTCGCAAATCCTCTTCTTTGAGTATGCGTCGGCTTACTTCGAAAGCAAAACGAGGGTCGAGGGCAGGGTCTAAAATCTCACGTAATTCAAAGGAATAGGTTATATTAGTTGCATTAATTTGACGCGGTGTCCAACTAAAAATAATGTTTTGAAAGTCGGTTACAGCTACTTGCTCATTATCAGTAGGAATATTCAGTATTGGAGGGTCATTGAGCATTAGATAGGCAATAGCACAATGACTTTGTGAGAGCCAGCGACCACTAAGCACATCCTTTACCCTAAAACAGAACGAGTACATCCCATCGGGCAAGGCGGAGGTGTATTGTTGTGAGGTGATACCTTGCAAGTTGCGCAACTGAAAGTAGCTTGCCAGCTCGGCATTGGTCAGGCGGAGAATTTCGCCTCCATTGATACGCAAAGGTGAAACACCTGAAAGCACAGGGGCTGAGGCTGCTGTAAGTCCATTGCCTTTAATCTCTACATATAATTGCACGGAGCGGTTCTGCACACTCAAGTCAGTAGTGATGAGTTGCAGTTGTACCCTATTAGCCATTGGGTTGGCATAGTCGGCAATCTTACTGCTATACGGAGGTGTGAGCATAGGTACTACCTGCACAGGATAGGTTTGTGCTATAAGTTGCCACGTTGTGAGCAGAAAAAGGAATATGTAAGAGAATAAACGCATCGTACTTAAGGAATGATAATGATTTTTTTACTTAATCGTTGGTAAGGTGTTTCTAAAACCAATATATAGGTAGCCGCAGGTAGCGGGTCTTGAAAATCAACCCAGTGTTCAGTAGCTGAAGCTGAGTTTTTCTCGTTTACTAATTGTCCTGTGATACTATATAAGCGGAATTTGATAGCCCCTGCTTTTTCTAAAACTACTTTGGCTTTGAACTTACCATTGTTAGGGTTAGGTGCTACTTCAAATTCTCTTACATAAGCCTCATTAGTTTTTTCAGTTTTAGGTAAATCTGTAGCGGGTTCTACAATAATATTCTTGTAGAATAACTCAAAGCAATTACCTTGTGTTTGCTTGATACCTATGCGGTATTCACCTTTTGCTTTGAAGATAAGAGAGATATAGTCATCACTTTTATTGGTGATTTCAATGGCTTCATTTTCGGGTACTAACCACTGGGTAGTTTCCCCTTTAGGATTACTGGTATTTACTAATATTACCTCTTCATTCTCATAGGCTTGGGTAGTGAGTAAGAATTCAGAAGCTATTTGAGTATTTGCACTTTCAATAGTAATAGCATCTGTTGCTATACAACCATCTTTAGTAGTTACTGTAGCTGTATAAGTACCTTTCTCAGATAAAGTTACCTGAGGCGTATTAGAAGAAAAACCATTGTCACCAGTCCATAGGTAAGTAGCTTGTGGATCATTAATAGCTATATTTAAGGTAAGTGTTTGTCCGTTGCAAAGCGTGCGATTCTCTCCTAAGTCAATCTCAAATTTAGGAGGGTTTTCAATAATAAAAGTTTTGAAGTAAGCACAGCCTTGAGCATCAGTTATTTTTACCTTGTATTCTCCTGAAGGAAGATTACTTATATTTGAAGTCGTAGCTCCTGTATTCCATAGGTATTGGTAAGGTGCTGTGCCTCCTTGTACAGCAAGAGCTATAGCGGCATTAGCGGCATTATGGCAACGAAGCGGGGTGATAGTACCTGTAACCGTAAGGCTATTGGGTTGCATAACAGCTGTACTTCCTTGCACAATACAGCCTGCCTCATCTTTGATTTCAACCGTATAAGGCATAGGTAGCAAGTCTTCAATGGAGGCAGTAGTAGCCCCATTAGACCAAAGATAAGTATAAGGAGGGGTACCTCCAGCAGGAATAGCAGTAATTTTACCATCATTACCCCTGCAAGTGGCATCTGTTTTTTGGAGTGTAAGAGTTAGTTTAGCAGGTTCTTTGAGTTCATAAACCACATCTATCACTTTGGTTACTGTATGAGTGTTGTATTCACCCAATACAATACCATTAGCATCTTGTATATTAATAGCGTATTTACCTTCAGATAGGTTTTTAGCTGTATCAGTGTCGTTATCTAAAGTAACCCAATTCCCATTTTTATCTTGTTTTTTCCAAGTGTATATGTAAGGTTTGCCTCCATTTTGAGTGCCTGTAAAAGGCGCACCTCCTGAAGCTTCAATTTCTAATATCCCATTTTGACTCTCATCTCGCTGACCGTCATAAGGGGTTTTATCCTCTTCGTTACCAAATTCATTTTGAGAGTTGCAGGAGATGGATTTGGGATGTTTAATTTTAGCCGTTAAAAGAGGAATAGCTTTTAGTTCGAAATGACTATCTTCAACTAAACAATTAGCTCTTTGTGAGGAACTATTATGGTTTATATCTTTAACTGTTAAATAGTAATTTCCTTGAGGAAGGTTATCCACCGTGATATAATATTTTTTCTCTGTTGTATCATAGTGAGTCCTTGCACGTGAAGTAATATCTTCTTCTGTATTATCTTCTTTCTTTCGCTTCCAAGAGAAAAAGTATTTCTGAATAGGATAAACAGTGCCTCCCTCAACAACCGCTGTTATACTTCCTTGAGTAGATTTAGGAAATTTAGGTCTTATTTGTAATGCTACAGGATAAGAAATTTTTATAGGTAAAGGAGATTTCAGCTTTACCACCATAGCTTCAGTATTTTGATTTTTAACTTTTCCTATACATCCATTTATATCTCTTACACTAATTGTATAAGTACCTTCAGAAAGATTTGAAAAAGTATGTTTATTCCCACTAGAAAAATTAGTCCATTCCTCATTATTTTTTCTAATTTGGTATGAACCTTTTCCTCCTTGAGCTAGAATAGTAATGCTACCATCATTTCCTGCAAAACAAAAAGGAGATATAATAGCTTGGTTATAAAATTCTACTTGTGTAGGATTTTTGATAGTAAATACAAAAGGATGCCCATCTGTGTAAGGAGTATAAGTATTTGCTGAGCCATTTCCCAAATAAGAAACGGCATAAGTTCCTGCTTCTAAATTTTCAAAAGTAAAAGTATTGTCCTCATCTAATTTTTCTTTATTATTATAAGAAGCTAATAAAGTTCCATTCTTTTTGATATTGAAAGACATTTTTTCACCTTCTTTTAAAGGGCGATCAAAGCGTAGCGTATAGTTAGCTTTATCACCATAACAATTAGTTATGATAACATCGTTATTATCATTTTTAAGAATTGGGAGAGAATTTTTGATGTCATAAAGTACAAAATCAGATCTATATTGCCCTCCGCAAGAAGATTTTGTTCTAATTTTAATTCTATTTCCTATAACAGAAGTAGGTAAAAAATCTCTTAATCTAATTTTAGGATTCTTTTTTCCTTGATATTCAATAGGTAAATCATTCCACCCATTAAGATTACGGTTGGATTCAAGAATATACTCATACTTAAATAGTTCAGAAGGTAGATTTTTACTATCATTATCTATTTCTAAGGTTAGATAATCATTATACCCTATCTCATAAGAAGTCTGAGTAAGTACAGTAACTGGACTTATTTCATAATTGAATGATATGTTTAGATAAGCAGCCTCGCCATAATCTTTCCCATAACCACTACTTACATAAAAATCTTTCACACAAGATTTTACAGGTATTTTAGAATTAATTGAAGCTGTCCCGCCTTCACAAAACCACCCTGCGCTACTATGTATAAAAGAATGAAATATTATAGATTTGATAGGAATATCATATCTTTGAGGTATGTAATAACTTTGTTTTTTGGTTTTTCCTCCATTTCCATCTATTCTATGCTTGCTACCATTTATCAATTCAATTTCTAACCACATTTCATTAGTTCCACACCTACTTGCTGTTGTACGAGCCCTATAATCAAAGTTAGATATCCTAACCTCATATTGTTGTGAAAAACAATATGAGGTGCATAAAAATATTATGAAAAATGTATAACGTCTCATTCTTTTAGAATCTTATTTTTGAAAAATCCAATGTATTTTTGATGTTTTACTGGGCTACAATAAAAAGATGTTTCCACTTCCCAATCAGTTTTTGTTCAAGGGTGTTAGGTTGTTCTTGAGGTTTAGTATCATCTTTTTTTGCACAAGCATTGCTTGCAAATACAGTCGCCATTAGGGCGATTAACAAAAATACTTTTTTCATAGTGTAAGTGTTTAAAAATTAATAATTAACTTCTACTTTTTCACCTTGTGCGGGTTTGCCATTAGCTAATGAAGGTAAAAAGTAATATTCATATATCGTATTGATATGTATTTCTTTATCGGTGATATGTTGTTGTTTTGGGGTGAGCACTTTCCAGAGCGAGGATGGTGTGCCTTTTACATTTTTGTAAATCTGAATCTCGATTACTTTGGCATTTTTTTGATACTTCCAGAACAAAGATATAGAACGCGTTTCCCTATCAGTTACAAAATCTATACTTTTCATTACTTTGTCAGCTCTTATAGGTGCTTTTATGGTTATGGTTGCATTGTCTGCACTTGACCATAATCCTGCTTTATCCTTTGCTTGAATGAGATACTCATATGTTTTGCCACCTTCGGTAGTTTCATCAGTAAATGTATTGGTTTCCTTGTTAAATACTTCTAGTGATTGCCATTTTTCACTTCCTTTTTCTCTTCTACTTAGTGTATAACTTTCTACATCATCACTTGAACTGCTTATCCAATAGAGTGTTATATTTCCGTTTTCCGTAGTGAAATTATTAAAAATAGGAGCTGTAGGCGGGGTTTTGTCAGGTTTTTCAACTACTATTACTTCAGAAAGAAGAGAGCGATTGTAACGCAAATCTTCTGCTAAAATTTTGTAATACACTTTTTTATTAGAAAGAGAGAAACTCACCGTATCACGGGCTGTATTTTCAGTGATGATATGATTAAAAATATCTACAAATTCTTCTTTATCAGTATTAGCTCTGAGCACTCTATAGCCAGCTAAATCAGCTTCTGTATTAGCTTTCCACGAAAGAGTAATCACACCTAAACTATCTATTTTCCCTTGTAAACCAATAGGTTGGGCAGGAGGAATAGAATCGGATGGTTGCACTAAAGTGCTATGCGAAAAATGTCGCTTTTGTTGCTTATCAACTGAGGCTATTTTGAAGTAGTTAGACGCTGAAAGTTTCTTATATACGAGTGTCCTATCCTCTTTTTTGATGTTGTCTAATACTTTTTGATAGTTCTCATCTTCTTTAGTATTGTGCCAAAGTTCAAATTTTTCAGTAGCCTTTTCAGCTTCTTTAGGGTATTCCCAAATAAGTTCTACCCCTTCGTTAATGAAATTATAATCGGATATACGAGGGACAGCTGTAGTAGCAGAGATACCTTGTACTTTTATAGGTGCTGAAGGAGTACCCTTTTCGCCAAAGGCATTGATACCATAAATGCGAAAGAAGTAAGGTGTATCATTTGTTTCTAAAGTAGCTGCATAAAACATTTGTTTTTTACTTGTTCCATTCATATCTACAATAGGCGTAGAAGAAATAGAATGAAAGTCAGTGCCATTTTCAGAACGTTCTATGATATAAGAAGTATATATATCTTTTAAATAGGTAATTCCCCAAGAAAAAAGTACCTTTTTATCATCAGGAATAGCAGTGAAATCGTGAATCTTAGGAAGTGTTTCAACATCAGAAAGCCCTACCATTACAGCTGAAGATTCTACTTCAGGCATTCCGAGAACTTCTACCTGATAAATATAGGTTTCTCCTGCTTTTACATCGGTATCTATAAATCCCCAACCTGCTTTTTGAGCTGCTACAAACGACATATCTGCTGCAAAAAGGGCAAAAGTATGACGCTGATTTAACTCTTCTGCCATATTTACAATCTTAGAAATACCATTTTTACTATCTTGTTCTACAGAAAAGGATTCACCATATAATGCTTGAGCAATGATAGCTCCATAATTATCTTTTTGAATGAAGTCTATCCAATCTTCTTGTTTATTAGGTTTTAGAGTGGCTATAGTTTGTTTTTCAGGATTTTCGAGAAGATTACCATCTTTTTTGAGGAGTATTTTGTGAAGAACAAAACCTTTTTGATTTGCTTTCTGCCATTCAATAGGAGTACTTACTGCCCAACGGAGCAGTATTTTATCTTTTTGAACATAGGACTTGAGCATTACTGAAGGAGTAGTATCAGGTAATTGAGCAAAAGACCAACTTGCTACCCATAAAAAGATAAGAAATAAGGCTTTTTTCATACTTATAGCATTTCAAGTATAATAATATCTTGAGAGCTACAAAATTATACATTCATTTTTAAATTGCAAATATATTCTCAAATAAAATTGAAATATATTTTAATTGAAAATCTCAATGCATTGTGTATCAATAAAATAAAAATCACTTCTTATTCAAAAAAATATAATTATTCATCTCTAAAAATGTTTCATAAGTGTGTTTTTTTTAGAAAAGTACTATCTTTGCCGTAGAATCTACTAATTTACAAAACTATATTACAATGAAAAGTCTTTTAAACTTATTTAAGCATAAAGAGAATAAGGAAAAACTCTCTATTTCTCTTGCTCCTAAAGTCATAACAGAAGAAAGCGAAAAAGAGAAAATAAAACCTTATTTAGATGCTCTTATAAAAGCTGTAAATACTAAAGATATTAATAATATTGCTATTACGGGGAGTTATGGTTCAGGGAAAAGTACCATTTTAAAAACCTTTCAAAAAGAGTATAAAAGTTGTTTCCGTTTCTTAAATGTTTCCTTAGCTTCATTTAATAAAATAAATGATGAGAGTAATGAAGATTCTGAAAAATTAGAAAGGTTATTGGAAATTAGTATATTACAACAAATTATTTATAGTGTAAATCCTGACAAAATTCCTGATTCACATTTTAAGAGAATACAAAATATTCCCTTAGGGAGAAAAGTAATAATAGCTCTTTCCATAACGCTTTGGTTTCTTTGTTTACTACTGTTTTGGCAGAACAACTATATAGAAATAGTCAATCCTAAGAACTGGTCTATTGATAAAAATCCTGACTGGGAAGGAATAATTATTTCAGTTATATCCTTTTTTGGAATATCTATTATATTTTATAAAATCATAGAACTTTTTAGAAATTCAAAGATAAGCAGAGTTAGTATACAAGGAGAAATAGAACTTAACAACAAAGAAATTGAAGATAAGTCCATCTTTAACCAATATTTAGATGAAATAATATACTTTTTTCAAAAGACAGAACATAACATCCTAATCATTGAAGACTTGGATAGGTTTGAAAATACAAATATCTTTACAAAACTTCGAGAAATAAACATCTTATTAAATAATTCTAACCTAATAAAAAAGAAAGTAAGTTTTATATATGCTATTAGTGATGATTTTTTCACAGATAAAAGAGAAAGAGTAAAGTTCTTTGAATACATTATTCCTATCATTCCTTTTGTAAATTATTACAATGCAGAAGAACAACTAAAAAAGCTAATAGAAGAATCTGGATTAGAGAAAAATATTTTTTCTGATGATTTTATATCTGATATCACACTTTTTATAGATGATATTGATATGCGTTTGTTAGTCAATATTTTTCAAGAATTTTTGGTTTATAAGGAAATTGTGGGTAAAATCAATCCTACTAATGAACAATTATTTGCTATTATCACTTACAAAAATATAGCTCCTGAAGATTTTAATAAATTAGGAAGTAAACAAGGATTTTTATTTTCTTTACTCAATGACAAAGATAAGTATACAAAGGAATTTATAGAGAAAATTGATGAAAAAATTAGTGAAAAAGAAAAAAATGTTGAAAGAATTAACAATCAATATTTTGAAAATATAGAGGATTTAAAAAAAGTATATCTATTTCATATTTTTAAAGAAATAAGATCTTTTGAAGGTAGTGATATCCAAATAGCTCTTAAAAATTTTGATAGTATTATTAGAGATGGAATTGTTAAGTATAATGATGATAGCTACTATAATAGTAGTAGGAGAGAAAGTGATGATTATTCTTTTAATTTTTCAGAAATAGAAAAGCAAGTCAATTCCAATCTATCATATGAGGAAAGAAAAGAACTAATACAAAACAAGCAAAATGATGAAGTAGAAAGAATAAAAGACGAAATAAAAAGACTACAACAACAGAAAAAAGCAATTAAAAACTGGAGTTTAAAAGAAATTTTTAAAGAAGATGTAGTAGATATTAATGATTATATTCCCTTAAGAACAGAACAAGAAGGTAGTATTGTTAATAGACTATTGAGAAATTTAATTACACAAGGGTATATCAATGAGAATTATATTGATTATATCTCATTGTTTCACGAGGGGACGATATCCCAAAAAGACAAAGCCTTTGAAGTAAAGGTAAAAAGTAGGGAAATGTCTGAATTTAATTATAAATTAGAAAAAGTAGAAGGAGTGGTTAAGAAAATTGGAGAGAAGTATTTTGAAAGGAAAGAAATCTTTAACTTTGATATACTTGATTTTTTACTAGTCAATCAATCAATATATAATAGTAAATATAAACTCTTTATAAAATTACTTTGTAACGAAAATGAAACATCTCTCAGATTCATTAATGAATATATTGCTCAAAGAGAAGATAAAAAGAATTTCTTAACTGCACTTCTTAAAGAATGGCCAGAATTTTGTGAGTACATTTTTGAAAAAAGTAATTATTCTATGAATGAAAAGTATGGACTTTTTGAGCAAATCCTTTTATGTGTAGAAGATATAAAAGAATTTTTACAAATACAAGGAAAAGATCTGATAAAAAAAATGGTAGAGAATGATGTTATGTATCTATATAAGCCTGAAAATAATAACCCATTCGAATCACAAGCTGAAGATTTATTAGAATTATTAGAGGTTAAAATCAAAAAAATAGAAAAACCAGAAGATGGATACAAGTATTTGTATGGAACAATTTGTTTCAAGAATTACTACAAAATAACAGAAGCTAACATTTCTCTTATACTAAAAGAATTTGGTAGAGTAGAAAATTTTAAAGAGGTTAATTATACCGTAATCTCAAAATCAACCCATAAACCCTTAAAAGACTATATAAATTCAAATATTCAAGAATATATAAAAGAAGTATATCTCAAATTACCAGATGTGCAACAAGAAGATGAATATAAGTTTAAGGAACTTTTAAAGAATAAGAATCTTGACGAAGAAATAAAGGTTCAAATTATAGAAAAAGTAGAAACATCTATATCGGAGTTAAAAGATTTAAAAAGTTTACCTATTAAAAAAGCTCTCTTAGAAAATAAAAAAGTACTTCCTACTTGGGAAAATATTGAAGATTACTATAAATCTTGTCAAAATTCATTAAAAGAAGAGTTAATAAACTTTTTGAGCAATAACGATGTTTATTCAGCTTTATCAGATAAGAAAATCAACACGTCTTATAAAGACTTAGAAAGTGATATATTAGTTTGTAATGATATTTCTGATGAAGCATATCATAAAATTATTAAAAGTTTTGAAGGAGTATATGAAAGCTTAGACTTTAAAGATTTAAGTGAAAATAAAGTAGATTACTTATTAGAAGCTCATAAATTTTCAATGTCTAAAAACAACTATGATACATTAAGAAAGAGTTTTCCTAATAAACATATCGTATTAGTAGAAAACTATTTTGATTCTTTTCTTGAGGATATAGACAATTTTGAGTTAGATGAAGAAGATGTGTTATTAATTCTAAATTCAGAGGGAATAAGTATAGAACAGAAACTCATCTATATACCTACAATAGAAGAAGAATTTATTTTAAGAGATGATACTATCAGTAAAAAAATAGCAGAATTAATCATCAGTAAATCACATAAATTTGATTTTTCTTATGATGTTATAGAGTCTTTGTGCAAAAATACAGCAAAAGAAGAAGATAAAATAAAACTTATCATTCTCTATAATAAAGATATTGACAATGAAGAAATGAAAGAATTAGTAGGAGGTATTGGACAAGAATATGAAAAATTATTTTTACCCAAAAAAAGACCTTGTTTTCAAGATACTGAGGACAATGAAGCTTTGCTAAAATTTTTGTATGATAGAAAGCTAATAAAAAAATATAAGAAAGAAAAAAACAAAATAAGAGTTCTAGCATTTTATCAATAGACTTCTTTATTAGAAAAAACGAGTTCCGAAGTTTTTTCCTCTTTTTAGTCCTCTTTCACGAAAATGCAGCCAGAGGTAAGTTTTTGAGAAAGAGGACTAAAAAGCAAGATGCGCCTTTGTATACCGTTTTGCTAAAAACTGTGTATATACAAAGACATATCTTGCTCCTAAAAAACGAGATTATTTAAGAGCTCCGCAAAAATCTGATTTACAATCAGTTACTAAAAATAAAATAAATTATACTCTCGGATTGGGTAAAAAAAATGCAGAAAAGAAAATTTTGCGTGTGTCTATTTTTATTTATATAAATATATATATATATAATATAGGGAAGAAAAGGGCTAAAAACACACCTTTTAACATAAGTTATTGTATATCAGATTATTAATAAATAATAACCTTGCAATATTTTGGCTACCCTTAAGAATGACCTTGCAATATTTTGGCTACCTTCAACAATGACCTTGTAATATTTTGGCTACCCTCAACAATGACCTTGCAATATTTTGGCTACCTTCAACAATGACCTTGCAATATTTTGGCTACCTTCAACAATGACCTTGTAATATTTTGGCTACCTTCAACAATGACCTTGTAATATTTTGGCTACCCTCAAGAATGACCTTGCAATATTTTGGCTACCTTCAACAATGACCTTGTAATATTTTGGCTACCTTCAACAATGACCTTGTAATATTTTGGCTACCTTCAACAATGACCTTGTAATATTTTAGCTACCTTCAAGAATGACCTTGCAATATTTTGGCTATCTATTTTAGTCTTTAATGAAACAAGGACTAAAATATAATTTTAGTCCCTGATTTAGTCCCTCATCAACTATAAACAACTGATAATCAGTATTATTTGTGGAGAAGATGGGGCTCGAACCCACGACCTTTTGGCTGCCAGCCAAACGCTCTAGCCAACTGAGCTACATCCCCAATTGTGAGGGCAAAGATAAATATTTTTTTTGATTAAACAACCTATTTGCAAAAAAAATTATACTTTTGCCACAAAATTTGTAACTATGACAACTGATAGACAACAAGGTTCTTTATACACAAAGATAGATAACCAACTGGCAATCATTACTTTTGGTCACCCAAATGCTAATGCTTTTCCATTGGTGCTCTTGGAAAGGCTAACGCAAGAAATTGATGTTTTGTCAGAAAACAATGCGGTGAGTATTATCCTTTTAAAAAGCGAAGGCGATAGAGCGTTTTGTGCAGGAGCTTCATTTGACGAACTTTTGGCTATTACTAATGAGGCTGAAGGTTGTAAGTTTTTTGAAGGGTTTGCACATCTTTTCTTAGCTATGCGCCGTTGCAAAAAGCTGATTATCGGAAGAGTACAAGGGAAAGCTGTAGGTGGCGGTGTAGGGTTATTAGCTGCTTTAGACTATGTATTTGCTACTGAAGCTGTGAGTATAAAACTCTCTGAACTTTCGCTTGGTATAGGTCCGTTTGTGATTGCTCCAGTTATCTTGCGCAAAGCAGGACAGGCTGCCTTAAATGAGCTTTTTATGGCACCAGACCAATGGAAAAATGCCTATTGGGCACAGCAAAAAGGACTTATAGCACGTGTGTATGAAACAACTAAAGAGATGGACGAAGCTATTGACCATTTTTTAGTTACCCTACTAAAATCTAACCCACAGGCATTATCAGAGATGAAACGCGTAACCTGGCAACATACGGAACACTGGGAACGAGAACTTATAGATAATGCGGCTATTTCTGGCAGGTTGGTGCTTTCAGAACAAACAAGATTAATGTTAGAAAAATTGAAAAATAAATGAAAACTGAAGAAACAGTATTAGAAATTGACCTTACCGCTTTAGAGAGAAACATACAATATTTGAAAAGTAGGCTAAAACCTACTACTTGGTTTTTGGCAGTAGTAAAAGCCTCATCATACGGCAATGAAGCTACCCAAATAGCTGCATATATAGAGAAAAAAAAGTTAGCTAACTATTTTGCGGTAGCCTATACTTCTGAAGGTATCGCACTACGCAAACGCGGTATTAACTTGCCTATCATAGTACTGCACCCACAAAGTATTAATTTTGATGATATTATAAAATATCAATTAGAACCGACTCTTTACTCACTTAGAACAGCACATTTGTTTTTAGAATATGCTGAAAAGCACCAATTATCTGACTATCCTGTGCACCTTAAATGCAACACAGGGCTTAACCGGTTAGGTTTTGATTTCAATCAAATAGACGAAGTGCTTAGTTTGTTAAAAAACAATGCTACTGTAAAGGTAAAAACAGCTTATTCGCATCTGGCTGCCTCAGAAGATATGAATGAGAAAGTATTTACCGAAAACCAGATACAGCGTTTTATCGCTTTTCAGGAAAAGATAAATCAGACTTTTGCACATAAAGTGATTTACCACCAGTGCAATACTTCAGGGATACTCAATTATCCTGAAGCACAGTTTGATATGGTGCGCAGTGGTATAGGGATGTATGGTTTTGCTAATGACGCTGCTCTTCAGCCTTATTTGACCCCTATAATGTCGTTAAAAAGTGTAATTTCGCAAATTCACCACCTTGAAATAGGTGATAGTTTAGGCTACAACAGAGGTTACATAGCAGATCATATCACTAAGACCGCTACTATACCTGTGGGACACGCCGATGGTATCAACCGAATTTACGGCAAAGGAAAGGGATTTGTGTTTATACACGGGAAAAAAACCCCTATTCTGGGAAATGTATGTATGGATATGATAATGGTAGACATCACCCATATCGATTGTGAAGAAGGAGATGAGGTAATAGTGTTTGACAAAGATCATACAGCAGAGACTTTAGCAGAATCAGCAGGTACAATATCATATGAATTGATGACCTCTATGGCGCACAGAATCAAGCGTTTATATATAGAATGATAAAAAATATTAAAAAAAGTTGCTAAAAAGTTTGCTATATAAAAAAAAGTTTGTACTTTTGCACCCAGAAAATCGCGGGATAGAGCAGTAGGTAGCTCGTCGGGCTCATAACCCGAAGGTCACTGGTTCGAGTCCAGTTCCCGCTACAAAATTTAGATAGCTGAAAAAGAGTGGTTTATATGCATAAATCACTCTTTTTTTATGTCTGAATTTAGTAAGAAATTGAAAAACGAATACGCTAACGCATACGGAAACGAATACGCTATGAAAAACAAAGGTGTGGCAAACGGTACTTAATTTAATTTTTTATTAAAGTAATTTCTGTAAGGGGAAGTAATCCTCTTCATGTCTTAATAAAAAAGAGAGAAAATGTTAAAAAAGATGAGACAATTATCAAAAGTTAAAGAAATTATAATCATAATTCTTTTTCTTTTTTCTTGCCAATATAACAAGAACCAAGAAAGTTTTTACATCCAAAGTAGAATAGAAATACGTAATTCTACAAGTTTTTCAGAGTATGAAATGTATTATTTTAGAAATAAAGAATATGCTGTAAGAGAGAAAATATATTTTAATTCTTTTGGAAAAGTAGATTCAGTAATGATAAGTTCAGGAATATGGTTTTATAGAACTCCTAAGGAAAAACAACTTTCTTTTTCCTTTAGTAATAATGAGGATAAATATCAAAAATATAGTATAAAATTAAACACTTTAAACCATTCTATTATAGATGGGATGGATACAATATATAATTTTAAACAAAAAGAGGGAAAACTATATTATGAAGACAAAAAGAGAGGCTCTTTTTATATTTATGAGATAGGACTTCTCTTTAACAAAAAAATATGACACTATAGCAAAAGTGTATGGATTCGTTTGTACAAGCTCCCCAATATCGAACTCCTTTTTATTTTTTTAAGCAATGACTTCTCTAAAAAAAGATACGCAATGATATAACTAATTTTGTGCTAACAGATAGCAAAATCTATTTTGCAAGTCATTTTAATAGTAAAATAGGAGCGTTAGATAGAGTTACCAAAAAACTCATTTGGGAGTATGATTTTAAAAAAGAAGAAGGTGCAGAACCGAGAATTATGGAGCTTCAAGGTAATGAAAATCTATTAGGAGTCTTAAGTTCTCAAGGAACTTTATATATTTTTGAAAGAGAAGGAAATACCTAGACTGTATAAAAGAAAGATGTATGGGAAGAAAGAACTCCTATAAAAGGGTTAAAATTTGAGGAAGAACCTATTGTCTATCTCAAGAAAAACGATGTCTGGTTAGTTGAACATTAGAGCAGAAAAAGTGAATAATACAATAGAGAGAACCTTATCTAAAAATATTATAATAATATGATTACTAATGTATTATGGCGAAAAAAAGAAAATAATAAAGATTATTATTTCAATTATAAAAATCCTAATGAAAAAGATCAAGCATTACAATTTGGCAATAGAATGACAATTGATGCTATTGAATGGAATTATAAGAATAAGAAATATGAAATATCTTTTGCGGCAAAAGAATTTGGAGATGTTCTTATAGAAAAAGATAAGATTTTTATCCAATATCAAACGGCAGAAGCATCTTTCCCTGCTCCAAATAACATTGTAATATACACTCCTACAGCAGAAATAGAGAAGGTACTAACAACGCCTATATTACCTAATGGTAAAAAAGGAGGAGGTTTTTTACAAATAAATAAGATAATTTCAAATAAGAATAATAATCTTATTAGAGAATTTGAGAATCATTTAGAGGTGTGGGTTTGGGAAGATGAACGAAGCCCGTGGATTTATCATTATTTTTTTAATATTGATACATATGAATTCATTTTCAGATTAAAAAGTAGATACTAAATATTTTTTAGTAAATAAAGTTCCTTGACATGAACCCCTTTTTGATATTAGAAATGGCAAACTATTTAGATGCGCTATTATTAATAGATGAAAAAACAGTAATTGACCTGCAATTTATTGAAGAATTGGAGGGAAAACAATAAAAGCTATTTAATATGTCTGGGAAAAATATAACGAATCTGTTAACATTTTGGCAAAAAGAACTCTCTAAGAAAACAAGAGAAACAGAAATTAAATTTGAAATTAGAGCATTAGCATTAGAAGAGTTTATTGAATAATATGAAAAAGATAAAAATAGGTAGATATAGTTTTGTTAATATAACAAAGGATGGCGATATTGATTATAAAAGATGGATTGATTTTATAGAATCTCATAAGGATTATTTTATCTGGTATGAAGATACAGAAGAAGGAAAAAAAATAAGAGAAAGGATAGATGAATTTTCCCAAAGAGTAAAAGAAGGAGTTTTGTATAAATTAAACAAGACAAATGTTTATTGCACAAAAAAACTTTCTAAAAATTCTTGGGATTGTATAATCTCATACAATATAGAAAACAATATTTCAGTTCATTTGGAGAAAAAAATCACTAAAACAATAGCTGAAATTCTATTAGAAATGGCTAATTATTTAGAAGCTAAAATTATCATTGATGATAAGAAAGAGTTTATTAGCTTAGAACAATTGGATTAGGAAAAGGAAAGACATTAGAGACTTTTAATGAGAATATTATTAATTTTGAAATAATAAAATAAAATGGGAATAACAGAAAAAGATAAAGAACTAATACTTTTATTATGTGAAAGAAAAATTTCTATTGAAGATTTTAAAACTCTTACAAAATTTATAGCAAATAAAGAAATCTTAAAGGAATTATTATATGAAACAAAGAATAGAATTAATGAGTATAATGACAATAATTACTTTGAGGCTCTTTTTTGGCGTTTACCTAAAATTTTGACTTTTACAGAAAAAGAGGAAATATACCAAGAGTTTTTATTACAAAAGTTTCACCATGAACACGAAGAGATGGCAAGTGCTTTTCAGACTATTTTTAACAACAATACTGAAAATATACCTATTCTATTAAAAGCGATAGATAATATTCCTGAGTATTTAGAGCCAGAAGATTTCAAATATCCTTATGTACGAAAAATCATTTATGCTATAGGAGCTCAACCACAGCCTGAGAGTCTTTTAGCTTTAGAAAAATTAGCATCTGAGACTAATGATACCGAAATAAAGAAGTTAGCCTTGCACCAGTTAGAAAAGAGAAAAGAATTGGGACGATGGGAGTATGAAAAGAATAGATGATTAGAGTTTAAACTATTGTATTTCTTGTCAAGGAGTTATTCAAGATTTTTCAAATATGTTTCCAAATGTAAAAATTTATTTAGTCGATGGTTTAAAATATAAGCACAAAGAATATGATTAAAATAGAAAGAAATACTAAGCCTTTTTGCTTAATTAAAGAAAAAAAGATGGATTGGGGAGAAAAATATGATGAATATTCTCCAATGTTTAATATCATATTAATATCTAGTAATTATTCTCTTGAAGAATCTATTGTGTTCTTTGGGGAAAACAATTTTAAAAAGCAATTGCTTTCATTGTATAATGTTATAAATAACAAAGAGGAACAAGAGCGAATTATAAATTATAATAATGAAAGAATTGAGAATCGTCCATACATATTAGATTTAATAAAGTTCTATATTGAAAAGAATAAAGACATTCTATCTCCTTGGGAGAAATATGATTTAGGGCTTAAAGAACTTGACTTTATTAAAATAATTATTTATGAAATGGAGAAAGAGCTATATTATGTGAATGAATAAAATTAATAAAGAAAAGAGTTCGTTCCTAAATTAGTTGAAAAACTTAATTTAGGTAAGTTTATAAGAAGATAGGTGATTATGAAGTTTATAAAAATGGAGAAGTACCTTTCCCTAAAATAAGTTTACCATAATAAGCCCTAAGAGTAATAAAAAAACAATTAAAATGTCCATTACATTATTCGCAACGTTTTATACTTTTTATCGCATATCTTTCATTCATATCTTAGACGGCAATTAGACGGCAACCAAACGGCAACTAGACGGCAACAAAAACACAAAATAGCATTATCAAAAATGCAATAAAAAAGCAAAAACATTGAGAATAATTCAAAACTAATTCCTTGCCTAAAATAAAAATAAAATAAAATTTTCTACTTTTTATTTGCTAGATTCAAAATTAAAACATAACTTTGTCACGTATTCAATTAACCAACAGATGAATATAAAATGAAGAGTGATTAATAATGTATTGAATTTTAAATTATATAAACAATGGCTAGAATTAAAAATAACTTCGCTATGGTTGGTATAACTGGTAAAGTAGGTGATATTTTCGTATACCGACAAAGAAATGGAAAAACTATCGTTGCAAGAACGCCTAATCGTACTGCTCCTTTAAGTCAGAAGCAAAAAGACCAAACAAAACGCTTTAAGGCTGCTATAACGTATGCACAAAATGCCCTTTTAGACCCCTCTCTAAAAGAATATTACAACGATGAAGCTAAGAGAAAAACTAATATGTCACCTTATAACGCTGCAGTTGCTGACTATCTAACTACTCCCATTATTATTAATGTAGATACTTCTCAATATACTGGAGAAGCTACCGCTCAAAAAATAACTTTTGAAGTAGAAAATAGCAATAAAGTTATTTCTGTAAAAGTATCCATTATTGCTAAAAACAAATCTACTATAGAAGAAGGTATTGCTACCCTATCAAAAGGAAAATGGACATATAGCACTACCTCCATTAATACTGAAAAAGAAGGGACAAAAATTATTATCAATGCTACCGACCGACCAGGAAACACTGCTAAAAAGGAAATAGTATTGTAGATTTATAAGAAAGCTATTTAAAAAGAGTATTTTTAGATAGCTTTCTTGTTTTTCAAAGGTATGCAAAAACAAAAAATATCTTTCAATTATAGTTGCTAATTCTTAATTATTTACTATCTTTGCACTTATAAAAAACGATGTTATGATACAATCAATGACAGGCTTTGGAAAAAGCGTTATATCACTTGCTGATAAGCACATAAGTGTTGAAATCAAATCATTAAACAGTAAGAGTATTGATATTAATACCCGCATACCACTGATTTACAGGGAAAAAGAATTAGACTTTAGAAAACTCATAGCAGAGCAATTGCTACGCGGAAAAGTAGACTTTACTATTCTGGTAGAGAATATTGGCAACCAAACCCCCTCAAAGATTAATGAAAACATCGTAAAAGCGTATATAGAGCAAATGCGAAATATAGTTGATGGCGATCGTACAGAACTGCTAAAAATGGCAGTGCGTATGCCTGATGCGCTACAGACCTCTACTGAAAGCATCACCGAAGAGGAGTTTGCTGCTATTTTTGAACATATTGCTATCGCTATTGCCGACCTTCAGAATTTCCGTTTGCAAGAGGGAAAAGTATTAGAGAAAGACTTCCTACTTAGGATACAAAATATCAACCATTACCTACAACAAGTACAAGCCTTAGACAGCGAACGTTTGCTACTAGTGCGCGAGAGACTAGAAAAAGCTGTAGCCGATATACAAAATGTAGATGCTAATAGGTTTGAACAAGAACTTATTTTCTACTTAGAAAAACTGGACATTACAGAAGAAAAAATACGTCTTAAGAAACACTTAGACTACTTCATTGAAACTCTTCAATCTGAAGACTCTAACGGACGAAAATTGAGCTTTATAGCCCAAGAAATAGGTAGAGAAATAAATACATTGGGTTCAAAAGCTAACTTTGCCCCTATGCAGCAGATAGTAGTGCAAATGAAAGATGAACTCGAAAAGATTAAAGAACAGGTACTGAATGTATTATAATGAATAAGCTTATTATTTTTTCAGCTCCTTCGGGGAGTGGTAAGACTACTATCGTGAAGCATTTGCTTTCACTGGCTCCGCTTAATTTAGCGTTTTCTATTTCGGCAACCTCGCGTGCCCCTCGTGGTGAGGAGGTACACGGTAAGGAATATTATTTTCTTTCAGCTGAAGAGTTCAAACAGCGAATTGCTGATAACGATTTCTTAGAATGGGAAGAGGTATATCAAAACTACTTTTACGGCACCCTAAAATCGGAAGTAGAACGGCTGTGGGCTATGGGCAAAAACGTAGTATTCGATATTGATGTAGCAGGAGGATTGCGCATCAAAAAGCAATTCCCCGACCAAACCTTAGCTATCTTTGTCGAACCTCCTAGCATAACTGTATTAGAGGAGCGTTTGCGAGCTCGACAAACAGAGACTGAAGAGAAAATACAGATGCGCTTAGACAAAGCAGCACAAGAAATGGCAACAGCTCATCTTTTCGATGTTATTATCAAAAATGATGACCTACCGCGTGCCCTGCAAGAGGCTGAAAACCTTGTAACTGATTTTATTAACAAATGAGAAAACAAATAGGTTTATTTTTTGGGTCATTCAACCCTATTCATATTGGGCATCTCATTTTGGCAAACCACTTGGCAGAGCATAGTGCACTGCACGAAGTATGGTTAGTAGTAACACCTCAGAATCCGTTCAAGGAAAAGCAATCGTTATTAGACAATCACTTACGCCTTGAAATGGCTGAGTTGGCCGTAGATGATTATCCTAAACTTCGCACTTGCAATATAGAGTTTCATTTGCCACAACCCAATTATACAGTCAATACATTAGCTCACTTAGGTGAAAAATACCCTGACGTAGACTTTGCTCTGATTATGGGAGAAGATAATCTGAAAAGTTTTCACAAGTGGAAGAATTACGAGCATATATTAGCTAACTATCAGCTTTACATCTATCCGCGTATCTCTGAGGGAATAGTGGCTGAAGCGTTGGGCAATCACCCGCACATTACTCGTATTGCAGCTCCGATTATAGAATTATCAGCCACCTTTATTCGCGATGAAATAAAGGCGAGACACAATGTGCGTCCGCTGCTACCTGAGAAAGTATGGCAGTATATTGACAAAATGGGATTGTATTTGAAATAAGAAATAAAGTAATAAAAAAGAAAAATGAAGAAAACAAAAATATTAATGGTTTGCTTGGGTAATATCTGCCGCTCACCATTAGCTGAAGGAGTTATGCGCAGCAAACTTCCTGTTGATTCTTTTGAAGTAGATTCAGCAGGAACAGCTAACTATCATATAGGTGATGCTCCTGACCCGCGTAGTATTGCCTCAGGTAAAAAGCACGGAGTAGACATCTCGATGCTTCGAGGAAGACAATTCAGCATAACTGATTTTGAAGCTTTTGACTATATTTTCGTAATGGATAGAAGTAATTATCAGCATCTTATCCGTTTAGCGAGAAACGAACACGATTTAAACAAAATCTCATTTCTTGGTGATGCTCTTGGCAAGGTAGCCAAAGCTGAAATACCAGACCCTTATTACGGTAGTGAAGCTGATTTTGAAAAAGTATATCAACTTATAGATGCTGCTTGCGACAAAGTAGCACACAAACTAACAACTAACAGCTAAATTGGACTTTTCATCAAAACTCTTAGAGAATGCAGTATATGAGATTGGACAGCTACCAAGCATAGGCAAACGGACGGCTCTGCGGTTAGCTTTGCATCTGCTCAAACAACCAGAAGAACAAACGCTACAGCTGGCACAGGCATTGGTAGCCCTACGCACTCATATAGTGTACTGCAAAAATTGTCATAACATTTCGGATGTAGAAATATGCGAAATATGTGCTAACCCCGTGCGCGACACAGGGGTTATCTGTGTAGTAGAAGACTTTCGCGATGTGATGGCAATAGAAAACACAGGACAATTTTTTGGTCAGTATCACGTATTAGGGGGCAAAATATCACCTATTGATGGTATTGCCCCTTCTAATTTGCAAATAGCCTCTTTAGTAGAAAAAGTAAAGCAAGGCAAAGTGAATGAGCTTATTTTAGCTCTAAGCAATACTATGGAGGGTGACACTACTAATTTCTATATTTACAAGCAAGTAGAACCTTATAACATCACAATTTCCACTATAGCACGCGGTATAGCGGTAGGTGCTGAAATAGAATATACTGATGAGGTAACATTAGGGCGTAGTATTGCGCACCGAATACCTTTTGAAAAGGCAATTAAAGCAGTTTAAAAGAAAACACAAAAAATGATACAAGTAGCTAACACTATTATTTCGGAAGATATTATAGATAACGAGTTTGTGTGCAACCTAACTTCCTGCAAGGGAGCTTGCTGCATAGAAGGCGATGCAGGAGCTCCTGTAGAAGAGAGTGAGCTAAGAATAATGAAGCGTATTTATCCGGAAGTAGAACCTTATCTAACTGATGAAGGTAGGGCTGCTATTGAGGCTCAAGGGGTATATGTGAAAGGAGAAGACGGCGATTGGGAAACACCTCTTATCAACGGAGGAGAGTGCGCTTATGTAGTTAGAAATGAAAACGGATGGGCGCTATGTGCTATTGAGCAAGCCTATAATGACAAGAAAATAGATTGGAAGAAGCCTATTTCGTGTCACCTCTACCCTATCCGACTACGTGAATATAGTTCATTTACAGCGGTTAATTACCATCGTTGGTCACCTATATGCGATGACGCTTGTGCTTTAGGCAAAGAACTACAAGTGCCTATATATAAATTTGTAAAAAATGCTCTTATTAGAAAATTTGGAGAAGAATGGTATGAAGAATTAGAGCTAATTGCTGAGCACTTAAAAGAAAAAAAATAATTTTTTGTATTTATTTTGGGGTTATCAGAAAAAGTTGTATATTTGTAAAATAAAATTGGATACAGAATAACTCAGCACTAAAGAAACAAGAAAAGTTAAATATGAAAATGACAAAGAATGATTTACACGATGCGCTGAAGCATTACTTCGGTTTTGAAGCGTTTAAAGGGCATCAAGAAGAGATTATTACCAGTGTGATTAACAAGGAGAATACCTTTGTTATAATGCCCACAGGTGGTGGTAAATCATTGTGCTACCAACTACCTGCTTTAGTTTTAGAAGGCACTGCCATTGTGATTTCGCCTCTGATTGCTCTGATGAAAAACCAAGTAGATGCGATGCGTGGTATTTCGTCTACTGATAGTATTGCACACGTACTTAATTCATCACTTACCAAAAATGAAATTCGCGAAGTGATGGAAGATATTAGCAATGGCAAAACCAAATTATTATATGTAGCTCCTGAATCTCTCATCAAAGAGGAATATGCTAATTTCTTAAAGACAGTGCCTATATCATTTGTTGCTGTAGATGAAGCGCACTGTATCTCAGAATGGGGACACGACTTCCGCCCCGAATACCGAAATATAAAAACTATTATTGAACGATTGGGCAGTAATATCCCTATAGTAGCCCTCACGGCTACAGCTACCCCTAAGGTGCAAGAAGACATACTGAAAAACTTAGGTATGTTAGAAGCTAATGTATTCAAATCGTCATTCAATCGCCCTAATTTATACTACGAAGTACGCCCTAAGACTAAGAATGTAGATGCTGATATTATCCGATTTGTAAAGCAAAATCCTAAAAAATCTGGCATTATATATTGTCTTAGCAGAAAGAAAGTAGAAGACCTTGCTCAAACACTACAAGTAAATGGTATTTCGGCAGTGCCATACCACGCGGGTTTAGACGCTAAAACACGCGCTAAACACCAAGATATGTTCTTAATGGAAGAAGTAGATGTAGTCGTGGCTACGATTGCTTTTGGTATGGGTATTGATAAACCTGATGTACGCTTTGTTATTCACCACGATATTCCTAAAAGTATTGAGAGTTATTATCAAGAAACAGGACGTGCTGGGCGTGATGGTGGTGAAGGACATTGTTTGGCTTTCTACTCATACAAAGATGTTGAGAAGTTAGAGAAATTTATGATAGGCAAACCTATAGCTGAACAAGAAATAGGCCAAGCCTTACTACAGGACATAGTAGCATACGCAGAGACCTCAAGTTCACGTCGCAAGTTTATATTACACTACTTTGGAGAAGAGTTTGACGAAGTGAATGGTGAAGGTGCTAATATGGATGACAATGTACGTTTCCCTAAAGAAAAGAAAGAAGCTAAAGATGATGTAGTAAAGCTACTGAATGTGATTATAGCTACTAAACAGAAATTTAAAGCTAAAGAGATAGTAAATACACTCATTGGCAAAGTAAGCGCTCTCATAAAAGCACACCGCATAGATGAACAAGATTTTTTTGGTATAGGCAAAGATAAAGAAGATGCTTACTGGATGGCACTTCTACGCCAAGTAATGGTAAATGGACTTATCCGCAAAGATATTGAAACATACGGAGTGATGTTCATCACAGAAAAAGGTAAAGAATACCTTAAAAATGTAACCTCATTTATGATGACTGAGGACCATACTTTTGAAGAAGAACCAGAAGATCCTAATAATGGTAATACTTCAGTAGCAGACCCAGTACTATTAGAAATGCTTAAAGATTTGCGTAAGAAAGTAGCTAAACAAAAAGGAGTGCCACCATTTGTAGTGTTCCAAGATCCTTCATTAGAAGATATGGCACTGAAATACCCAATTACTATTCAAGAACTTACCAATGTTCACGGTATTGGAGAGGGTAAAGCAAAGAAATTTGGGGCTGAGTTTGTAAAACTTATTGAACGTTATGTAGAAGAAAATGATATTGTTAGAGCTGAAGACCTTATAGTAAAAACTACAGGCTCTAACTCGTCACTAAAGTTATTTATCATTCAGAATATAGACCGTAAATTGCCATTACCTGATATTGCTAAGGCTAAAGGTTTAGAAATGGATGAGTTCTTAAAGGAAATGGAACAAATAGTATATAGCGGTACTAAGCTAAACATTGATTATTGGGTAAATGAAATCTTTGATGAAGAACAACAGGAAGAACTACATGAATATTTTATGGAAGCAGATAGTGATAAGATTTCAATAGCTTCAAAAGAGTTTGGTGGTGATTATGAAGATGATGAACTAAGAATCTACCGACTTAAATTTATTAGTGAAGTAGCAAATTAAGAATACTTACATAATACAGAAAATAAAAAGAGAATTAAGCAAAATGACTTAATTCTCTTTTTTGTATCTAATAAAACAACAAATGCAAAGGTTTACAAGGTATTGCAAACCATTTAGAAATAGTAGTATCAGTAAGGATACCGCGATAAAGATAAAGCCCATTGCGTAAGCCTTTATCTATCTGTAAGGTATTTTCTATACCTCCCTCCTCCCCTATTTTTAGTAAATAAGGCATTACAATATTGCTCAATGAGAAAGAAGCTGTACGTGCATAACGCGAAGGAAGATTAGGCACCCCGTAGTGCAGTACATTATACTTTACATAAGTAGGATTATCTAAAGTAGTAACTTGAATAGTCTCTATGCAGCCACCTGTACCAATGCTTGTATCTACTATAACAGCTCCTTTTTTCATCAGCTGTACCATATCTTCGCTTACTACTATAGGTGAGCGTGTCTCTCCACGCATTGCCCCTATAAGCACATTACAGCGCATTAAGGCTTTCTTTAACAATTTAGGTTGTAATGCTGATGTATATACTGAAGCTGGCAGATGTCGCTTAATTTCTTTTAACTTGGTAAGCGATTTTGCAAATATTTTCACATTAGCCCCCAACCCTAATGCAGTTTTAGCTGCAGCTTCTGTTACTTCATTAGCCCCTAATAATACTACTTCTATAGGAGGAACTCCCGTAATATTGCCAAATAACAATCTACCTCTTTCAGAAATAAGCTCTGCAGCTATCAATACAGAGGCTATCCCTGTGATTTCGCTAATTGACTCGCGTATGGGGTAGTTGTCTTCTTCATCTTTTATATGCTCGAATGCTAATGCTGTGATTTGCTTTTCAGCAAGTGCTTCAAAATACGCTTTATCTTGTGTATTTATCTGTAATCCTGAGATTAGAGTAGCCTTGTGGCTGAGATAATCTATTTCTTCATACGTAGGCGGCTCTACCTTTAATACTATTGGACAAGAAAAAACTTCGCGCGTATCATATATAATCTCTGCACCTGCCTCGCTGTAATCTTTATCTGAAAAGTTAGCCTCATCACCCGCACCTGCCTCAATAAGTAGTTGATGACCGTTAGCAACAAGCACCGCTACATCATCAGGAGTTAGACAGATACGCCTCTCCTGAAATACACGTTCTTTGGGTAGCCCTATCTTTAACGATTTTTGCTCTGTGACTACTGCTAAACGTTCTTCTTGCGGTATAAGTTGTGTTAATGACGATTGCATTAGTCTGAAAATTTAGTTTCTAAATCGCTTACATACTTTTTGAACTCTCTATCAGTTTCTATCAGATTTTCAACTGTTTTGCAAGCGTGTAGCACTGTAGCGTGGTCGCGTTGACCTATCTGACTACCAATGGTTGATAACGAACTTTTGGTGTATTTCTTACTGAAAAACATCGCTAATTGGCGCGCTTGTACCACATTACGCTTACGGGTCTTAGAGTGTAATGACTCAATATCTAAATTGAAATAATCAGCTATAATTTGTTGTATGTGGTCTATCGTTAGGTCGCATTGACTATTCTTTACCGATTTTTCTATGATGCTCTGAGCCAACTCAATAGAGTATTCTTTGCGGTTGAAAGCTGCCTGTGCTATGAGTGAATTGCTCACCCCCTCCAATTCGCGAATGTTAGTACGTATATTTTCGGCTAAATAAGCTATAATATCCTCACTTATTTCAGCCCCATCAGTATAGAATTTATTTTGTAATATCTTATAACGGGTATTATAGTCAGGGGTAGTGAGCTCGGCTGAAAGTCCCCATTTGAAACGCGAAAGAAGTCGCTGTTCTATATCGAACAAATCGACTGGAGCTTTATCTGAGGTTAGAATGACCTGCTTGCCAGTTTGGTGTAAGTGATTGAAAATATGGAAGAAAGCATCTTGCGTCTTCACTTTTCCTGAAAGGAATTGTATATCATCTACAATCAGCACATCAATAAGCTGATAGAAGTGAATAAAGTCGTTGAGGTTGTTTTTGTCTTTATCTTTGGCCGTAGAAGCACTAATGAACTGCTGGGTAAACTTTTCAGCTGACACATATAGTACTTTCTTTTTAGGGTATTTCTCTTTAATATCTACCCCAATAGCGTGCGCCAAGTGCGTCTTGCCTAATCCTACTCCCCCGAAAATAAACAAAGGATTGAACGCCGTTCCCCCTGGTTTATTGGCTACAGCTATGCCCGCAGAACGCGCTAATCTATTTGATTCGCCTTCTACAAAATTATCAAAGTTTTGGTGCAAATTTAGTTGTGGATCGACTGTTATCTCTCGAATACCTGGGATTACAAAAGGGTTCTTAAGCTCAGGGTCTTTGGCCTCAGTAGCTAACGTCAAAGACTGTTTAGCTAACTCTGGTCGGTTAGTACTTGGCAGCTGCTTTTTATCAACAGGAGAGTCGATAATATATATTAATCGAGCCCCTTCACCTAAAGTGTAGGTCATAGCCGACTTGAGCAATCCTATATAATTATCTTCTAACCACTCGTAAACGAATTGGCTTGGCACTTTGATTTTAAGCGTTTTTCCTTCTAAAGTCACAGGTACTATAGGAGCGAACCACGTGAGAAATGGTTGCTCATCAATATTGTCCTTTATAAATTCGAGGCACTTAGCCCAGACTTTTTTAGTTGCTTCTTCCATAATTCTGAACTATTTTTAGGCAGCTGCTTTCACCTAAAACTTTGATTATTAGATTTTTTTACTAATTTTGCACGAAATAAATATGTTCTTATTTCAGTGAGCAAAATTGTGAATATTTTTTGAATAAAAAAAATATTTAACACTTGTTTTTGCTATTTCTTTTTCGTATGGGAGAAATTTTTAATCAATATAAAATAGCATATCTATCTAATTATGAAAGAATTACATTTTGATTATACTTTGCGTACTCGCTACGCTGAAACTGACCAAATGGGGGTAGTATATTACGGCAATTATCCTCAATACCTCGAATTAGGAAGAGTAGAGTGGCTACGGGCTATTGGTCTCACCTATAAAGAGATGGAAGCCGAAGGTATAATGATGCCCGTAGTTTCGCTTCAAATTCAATATAAAAAGCCGGCACTATATGACGAACTCATCACTATACGCACCAAACTTAAAGATTTACCTTCTACTAAAATAGAGTTTGATTACGAAATTCTGAATGAAAAAGGAGAATTACTCTCTACGGCTAACACCATTTTAGTATTTGTAGATGCTAAAACTTTTCGCCCTGTACGTTGCCCCGAAAAAGTATTAGACCTGATTAGAGGGGCTCGTGAGGGAGCATAGCATATTTTTCTAGTCAGAGGATAATTATTAGTCGTTTATTCTTCGCTGATTGTTCGCTTAGCCTTCGCTCTTCCTGTATCCTTCCTATATCGTTTGTATAGGGTAGGTATAAGGAGGATATTTTTCTTTTAAATTATCATTTCGGCGTAAGAAATACATATAGGATACCCTTTAGAGGCAAAATAGGTCGGTACATCTTCTGTTTCGGAGATTGCTAACACAAAATCACCGCCCCAAGCTCCTAAACTCTTAATTGTACCTTTAAAATCAGTAAAAAGTCGCTCTTTCACTGTAGGAATACCTAAATATTGACTAATAGTGGCTTCGTGCTCGTTCAAAAGAGTACAAAAATCGCTAATAGTATGCGCTAAAATAAGTTGTTCGGTAATTTTAGTGATGCTTTCAGCTAATTTAGGCTTGCTTTTCGTAACGGTACGATAACGTTTGATGCCCTCTTTGCTATTTTGCTTTTGGTTGAGATATACAAAATAAATGCGGTTAGTGTGTGGAAAAAGAAGTTGCAAAGGGTAACTATAAGGTCTGCCCTCTTGCAATCGGTATAACAAAGGTGTAGATGCCTTGGCACAAGCAATGTCGTAGCCACTACCTCCAAAACTCTTAAAAAGCAATTCGTACGGATTGACTTCTGCCCATTGGGCGATGTTATTGATAAGTGTAGAGGAAGAACCTAAGCCCCAAAAACGCGAAAACTCTAACTGAGTGGTTACGCTACTACGGCGATATTTTTGTTCAAAATTAGGGTTGAGAGCTGCTGCTGTACTGAGTATTTTCTGAAGTGTTTCCCACACTTTTTGGTCGGCTTCAGTGCGTATAGCAGTGCTATCGAACCACAATTGCTGGTCAGCATCAAAGGCTTTCCACACTAAGTCATTATCTGAAATAGTAGCCTGTAGCGACTGCCCTTTGGCCGTAGGTAACGCTAAGCTAAGAGCGCCATCGAGCACTGCATATTCGCCCGTGATGAGCAGTTTGCCGTGACTATGATAAAAATAAGTTTGTGTTTGTTCCATATTTTTTTATTATCTTTGCCTTTTGAAAAAACAAAAGTAATAATTATTTATCGTTCAGCATACTATTCTATGAAAGAAAAATTGATAAAAGTAGGCATTCCCGTTGGAGATATCAACGGTATTGGGTTAGAAATTATACTGAAAACCTTTGAAGATCACCAGATTTTGGAGCTTTGTACCCCTATTATCTTTGCTTCTAACAAATTAGTTTCTTTTCAGAGGAAACATTTTAATATAACCACCAATTTTCAGGGAATTGACAGCATTGGGGCTGCCCTTGAAGGCAAATTGAACGTGTTAAACTGCTGGAAAGAGACGCCAACCGTAACTTTTGGGCAAGAAACTGAAGAGGGTGGCAAATATGCTTTTTTATCGCTGCAAGCCGCTACTGAAGCCCTTAAAAACAACGAAATTGATGTATTGGTAACTGCACCTATCAACAAAAATAACATACAATCAGACGATTTTCACTTCCCTGGTCATACCGATTATTTGGCAGAACAACTAAAAGGCACCAGCTTGATGTTTATGGTAAGTGAAGACCTAAAAATAGGGTTACTGACCGACCACGTGCCGTTGAAAAATGTGTCAGCCTTAATCACTGAAAAACTGATAATGGAGAAAGCGCGCCTAATGAATGAGTCGCTCATCAAAGACTTTCGTTTGCAACGCCCTAAAATAGCTGTATTAGGTATTAATCCGCACTGTGGCGATAAGGGCGTGATAGGCACTGAAGACGATGATATAGTACGTCCGGCACTTAAAAAACTTTACTTTGATGAGAATATTTTGGTGTTTGGACCTTTTGCTGCCGATAGTTTCTTTGGGTCGCAAACCTATCGCAACTACGATGCAGTGCTCGCCCCTTATCACGACCAAGGGCTCATCGCTTTCAAAACGATTGCTTTTGGCAATGGGGTGAACTATACCGCAGGGCTTAGCAAGGTGCGCACCTCGCCTGACCACGGTACAGCCTACGAAATAGCTGGTAAAGACATCGCTGACCCTCAGTCGTTCAGGCAGGCTATTTACACCGCTTTAGATGTATTCAGAAATCGTGAAGAATATACTGAACTAACTAAAAACCCACTGAAAATCCGTACTTTAGAATTAGAAAAAGATAAATAACACCACTATGGACATTAAAAAATTAGCAGCAATAGATATTGGCTCTAACGGGGTGCGACTGCTCATCTCTAACGTGTTAGAAGAATCCGGTGAGAACCCTAAATTTACAAAAGCCAGCTTAGTGCGCGTGCCTATACGTTTAGGGGCAGACGTGTTTATTGACGGACTTATTTCGCCTGAAAATACTGATCGTCTTGCCGATGCTATGGAAGCGTTTAGACTGCTGATGAAGGTAAATCAGGTAAAAGCATACCGCGCTTGTGCTACTTCGGCTATGCGAGAAGCTACTAACGGACAAGAGGTAGCTGATGAGATTTTGAAGCGTACAGGAGTGCAAATAGACATCATTGACGGGTCTGAAGAAGCTGAAATTATAGCTTCAACTGACATTTCGAGCTTCATAAAGAGCGACAAAAACTATTTATACATAGATGTAGGGGGTGGTAGTACCGAATTTACTGTCTTTTCTAACGGAAAAATGAAGAAATCGCGCTCTTTCCCTATAGGAACAGTACGTTTGTTAGACAATAAAGTGAGCGATAAGACCTGGAAAGAGGTACAAGAGTGGATTGAGAAGCACACAGCCGACTGTCAGCCTATAGAAGCGATAGGTTCGGGGGGTAACATTAACAAAATACACAAAAACTCTAACAGCCGTGAGGGCGACCCTCTGACCTACGAGTACCTAACCGATTATTACACCTATGTATCAGGCTATACTTATGAGGAACGCATTAGGTTATTGGGCTTCAACCCTGACCGTGCCGATGTTATACTATACGCCTTAACTGTGTTTATAAACGCGATGAAATGGAGCAAAGCCCCTATTGTACACGTACCGCGTATTGGGTTGGCTGATGGAATCGTTAGAACTATTTACAACAAAGAAAACCAATGAAAACAGAAGATATTATAAACATTGCCCGACAAACTATTACAGAAGAAGCGGCGGCTGTAGCGAAACTAACGGACTATATAGACGATGATTTTACCCAAGCAGTTGATTATATACTCCACTCTAAAGGGCGTGTGGTCATCACTGGTATAGGCAAAAGCGCTATTATAGCCAATAAAATAGTGGCTACGATGAACTCAACCGGTACTCCGGCTATCTTTATGCACGCTGCTGATGCTATACACGGCGATTTGGGTATCATTCAGCAGGAAGATGTAGTGATTTGCATCTCGAAAAGCGGTAATACCCCCGAAATAAAGGTATTAGTACCCTTGCTAAAGCGCGGTAATAACAAATTAATAGCTATAACCTCTAATAAAGGGTCGGTTTTAGCACAACAGGCTGATTGGGTGCTTTATGCCCACGTAGAAAAAGAAGCCTGCCCCAACAACTTAGCCCCAACAACCAGCACTACTGCTCAGTTAGTGTTAGGCGATGCGTTAGCCGTTTGTTTATTAGAAATGAAGCATTTCGGAAGTAGTGATTTTGCTAAATATCACCCAGGAGGCGCGTTAGGCAAACGCTTGTACCTAAAAGTTTCGGATATAGTAGTGCACAACCAGAAACCCGAAGTAAGTCCGGATACAGACATCAAAAAGGTAATCGTGGAAATTTCAGCCAAAATGCTGGGAGTAGCTGCCGTGATAGACCAAGGTAATATAGTAGGTGTGGTAACTGATGGCGATATACGCCGAATGCTCAGCAAAACTGACACTATAAAAGGGCTAACCGCTAAAGATATAATGAGCGTACGCCCTAAAACTATCGATTTTGACAGTTTGGCTATTGATGCCTTAAACCTGATGGAGAAAAATAAAATCACCCAACTATTGGTGACCCAAGATGGTAAATACGCAGGTATTATACACCTGCATAACCTTATACAAGAAGGACTGTTATAATATGATTATCAACACTTTATAAACTACAATTACTATTAATATCATTAGGTAGCTTATTTTATTTGATAAAAAAAGTATGATTTATTTTCATAAGTCGTTTTTTTGTAATAATTTTGAGCCGTAAAAATACTAATATTTTTTGATTATGAAATTTTACTTTTGGTTTTTAGCCCTTTCAATGGCGCTTATTTCTTGTAAAAAGAACTCACAACAACTCACTCCAGAACAGCAACAAGCCAAACTACAAGAGCAATTAGATTCTATTGCTAATATAAAATTTACTGAAATTGTAAAAGAAGATGTAGATACTTATCCTATTTTTAAAGGGGTTTGTGACTCTGCTACTACTAAAGCAGGGCAGAAAGAGTGTTTTGAGAAGACCTTTGCAGCTTTGTTTCAAGAACGCCTGAAAAAAGACCCTTATGAGGTAACAGAACCTGTAACAGAACGTATTCTCCTAAATATAAGAGTAGATAATACCGGTAAAATAGTGCTGCTTGATATGCAGGCTGACGATCGTACTAGAGAGTTATTAAGCACTGAAAATGAGAGCTTTGAAGATTCGTTGCGCGCTAATCTTTCGGTACTTTCAGACAACGATGCTATCAAACCCGCTACTAAAAACGGACAAAACGTAAGCACTCAGTTTAAACTTCCTGTTGAAATAAACGTAAAATAACTCTTGGAACGTATTATTTTAGGTATAGACCCAGGTACTACTATTATGGGTTTTGGTATTATAAGGGTAGAAAACCAACAAATGAAGCTGCTACAGCTTAATGAGTTGCAGTTGAGCAAATACAACAATCACTACATAAAGCTAGGAGTTATCTTCAATCGTACTCTTGAGCTTATTGACACCTATCACCCTGATGAACTGGCAATTGAAGCCCCTTTTTTTGGCAAAAACGTGCAATCTATGCTGAAATTAGGGCGTGCCCAAGGAGTTGCTATGGCTGCGGGACTTTCACGTGAGATTCCTATTACCGAATATGAACCTAAAAAGGTGAAAATGGCGATTACTGGCAATGGGGCTGCTTCTAAAGAACAAGTTGCCAAAATGCTGCAACAGTTATTAGGACTAAAAGAACTACCTAAACACTTCGATGCTACTGATGGCTTAGCCGTAGCAGTATGTCATTACTTCAATACTGGAAGAATAGAAAAACAGCAAAGCTATAGCGGTTGGGAGGCATTTGTAAAACAAAACCAAGACCGTATTAGTTAAATGTATAGTCTATACCTTCATATACCTTTCTGCCGCCAAGCGTGTCACTACTGCGATTTTCATTTTTCTACTACCTTAAAACGAAAAAGCGAAATGGTAGATGCTCTTTGTAAAGAGTTGATAATGCGAAAAGAAGAAGCTGTTGGCTCTGAACTACGAACGATTTACTTGGGTGGAGGTACCCCCAGTATACTAACATATGATGAGCTAAAGCAACTCTTTGATACTATCTATAGCCATTATAAGGTAAGTCCGACAGCTGAAATTACTATAGAGTGCAATCCTGATGATTTTTTTAGGCTACATACCCCTGAGCAGTTATTGCAACAGTTGACTTCATTAGGTATCAATCGACTCAGTTTAGGAGTACAATCGTTTTTTGAAGAAGATTTACGTTTGATGAACCGTGTGCATACTACCACACAAGTTACTACTTTATTGCCTATTGCCTCTCAGTATTTTGATAATATTACCATTGATTTAATTTATGGTATCCCTATGATGAGCAATGAGCGTTGGGAAGAGAATATTTATAAAGCACTTTCTTTTGGAATTCCTCATATTTCGGCATACGCTCTGACAGTAGAAGAGAAAACAGCTTTACATAAATTTATAGCTACAGGGAAAATACCTCCTATTGACGACACTCAGGCCTATACTCATTTTCACACTCTAATAAATATTTTAGAAAAAGAAGGTTTTATACAATATGAGTTCTCTAACTTTGGCAAACAAGGGTATTTTAGTCAGAATAATACAGCTTATTGGTTTGGCAAACCTTATATGGGTATAGGGCCCTCAGCGCATAGCTTTAGTGGCAACAAACGCAGTTGGAATATAGCTCATAATATTAAATATATACAGCAAATTCAGCAAGGAATATTACCCCAAGAAGTAGAAATACTCACTCCTGATAACAGGTATAATGAGCTTATCATAACGCGTATTCGTACTATGGTAGGTATTGATTTAGAAGAAGTAAATAATGTTTTTGGAAAGGAATATCAGCAGTACCTACTAACTCAAGCGAAGAAATATATTAGCAAAGGACTGTTATATATAAAAGAAAACCATCTGAAAGTAACTAAAGAAGGTAAGTTTCTTTCAGATGGTATAGCTTCTGATTTATTTAGGGTGGATAACCTCATCTAAGGTTTTAAAAGTAGGTTTCTGATTGCCGTCTATGTGGTACTCTAGTAATAAATCGCCCCAGAGCTCTCCATCACTAAACTCACATATCACCCATTTTTCATTCAGTATTCTAATTTTGTTAATCAGAAATCTGCCATTGCTCTCTGATTTTATATAAGGATTCTTCTCCTTAATATTTAATTCCATTAAAGCATTTATCACTATCTGTGATGGATTGACAATCTTCAAGTCCTCAAAATACTGTTGTGATAGTTCATTTGTCTCAAGACTAAAATTAAGAGCCTCATCGCGTTCATCTGTTAGTTTTCTGATAGAATCAGTTAGTTTACTTATTATTTGAGCTGTTTCATTTAGTTGCGTTGCACTCATCTGAGGTTGAGAGTTATTACAGCCTACTAAAAGACTCATTGTTCCTAATAAGGTAATAAATTGTTTATTCATTATGAAAAGGTTTTTGTTCTTTTAAATTAAGTACTTTTATATGAGGATGAGTACGCAGATACTGATCTAATAGATGTCTGTTAATTAGCGTATTAGGCAGCGGCGTAATGATATTCTCTAAAAAAACTAACTGAGTGAGTTGATAGTTTAAATGGAAAAAACCATAGCCTTTGATTTGCCCATCTACAAGCAGAATAACACTCTTCTCTCCTACTCTCCTACCCTTATCAACTATAGCTACATTTTGATGCCAAAAACCATATTTAGTTAATATTTTACTAGCACGTGTATTGTAAATCTCTACAGGTTCTCCATTGAAATCTACTTCATTCAGCTCAAATTCTGATGTTATTTTTTTTAAAAAACTCTTTGCTTGTGATTGTGTTTCAAAGGTTGTTATAATTTTTTTCTGAGTAGCCAATAACTCAATTGAAAAGCACAGATACCCTTGCGGATTATAATGAGAAGTAAGTATATACACTATCTCAGAAGAATTATGTATATTTCTACTATTGCATTTAGGCTTATTGAGCTGAATAACCTCTATTTCTTTCAAAGTAGCTATAAGCTCGTTACCTGTCTCTTCATATGTTACTTTATAAGTATGCCGCTGCAAATACCTATCTCTTTTTGAGAGACTAGTAAATAGCTGGTTTACTCTCTTTTTAATATTTTTATGCTTCCCTATGTAAATAATCTTTCCCTCTTCATTATGCATATACAATACGCCTAACTTTTCTGGCAGCTCATCAAGTATTCTCAGATGACGTGAGTTCATCTCTATGCGCACATCATTCTTTACTGAAGCAGTGATAATGGTCTTTTTAGTATCTTTTTCGAGTAGATATTTAAATAGATTGAGCGTTGCTAAGGCATCTCCTGAAGCACGATGCCGCTCACTCATTGGTATACCTAATGACCGTACTAATTTTCCTAAACTATACGATTCTTTTTCAGGAAGAAGTTGTTGCGAGAGTTCTACTGTACAAAGAGTTGTCCTTATATAGTCATACCCTAATCGGCGAAATTCTGTTTGCAATATACGATAATCAAAAGCTGCATTATGCCCTACGATAATAGTATCTTGTGTGATTTCTACAATGCGCTTAGCTACCTCATAAAACTTCGGAGCATTTCTAAGCATCTTATTATTAATACCTGTCAATTTTGTCACAAAGTCTTGTATGGGGCGTTCTGGATTGATAAGCGAGATAAATTGGTCAGTAACTTCTTGTCCATCAAATCGATAGATAGCTATTTCAGTGATACCTTCCTCATCATACTTTCCTCCAGTAGTTTCTATGTCTAATATTGCATACAAATAATATAGTCTTTTACAAAAAAAGCAAAGAGAAGGCAGTCCTTACTCTTTGCTTTTATAAGATAATTTAACTAATTAGCGAACTTCTTTTATACGAGCTTTCTTACCTGTAAGTCCTCTAAAGTAGTAAATACGAGCACGTCTTACTTTACCTTTCTTGTTCACTTCAATTTTTTGAAGAGCAGGCATATTCACTGGGAATATACGCTCTACACCTACTGTTCCTGACATTTTGCGGATAGTAAATGTAGCTGTTACTCCGTGTCCTTTGCGTTGAATTACTACGCCTTTAAAAAACTGAGTACGTTTTTTGTCTCCTTCCTTGATTTCATAGTATACAGTGATAGTATCACCTGCTGAAAAATCAGGAAAATCTTTTTTCTCAATAAAGTTGTCTTGTACGTACTTTAATAGTGGTTCCATAAAAAATTAGATAAATTATTGTTATCATTGGGCAACATTCACGACTCTCGCCAGAGGTTACTCCAAATCGGGGACAAAGGTACTACTTTTTTTTGAATTGACAAATAGTACATTCATTTTTATTTTATTTTCAGCTCTTATATACTTTCTTTGCAATACCTCTCCAGCGATAATCTCTCACCCATCTCCCCTCTTCTTCGCTAAGCAAATAGGGTTGTTGTTCTCTTTTAGTTTTCAAATAACCTCTCAAATAATCAAAAAATAGGGCTAAACTGCGCTTTCTAATAGCTAATTTAGCTGCGGCAAGTAGCGTTAAAATTATACCATAGCGAAGTCGGTAAAATACACTCCCTTGCAAATATTTAGCATTACTTTTATAACCTGCTCCTGTAGGACGTAAGTGTTTTACTTGTAGACTCTCATTAGTCTGTACCTCCCAACCGTGGTAACGTGCCAAAAGCTCGTCTGCAGTATCCCACCCCATAGCTGTTTTAAGTCCACCAATAGCCTCAAAACACGCTTTTCTATACGATTTTACTGCTCCGCGCAAGTGGTCTTTATTAGTAAGGTTCTCAAGTACCCAAGCATCACCTTGCTTTATATAGCAAAAACCACCATACATCCCTAACTGCTGATTTTCAGTGTAATGCATATTCATTACCTCAAAGTAATTAGCAGGAAAAACCAAATCCGCATCATACTTACAGATAATATCTACCTCTTTTTTGAGGTAAGGAAGTCCAAAGTTAAATGTTTGCACTATTTTAGCCCCAGGCTGATGCTCTCCTTTCTCTTTGCGTTGCACTAACTGTATCTGAGGATGCTGAACTGCCATTTCGCTTACTAACTGAGCTGTATTATCGGTCGAACCATCGTCTACTACTATAATTTGATAAGGAACAAACGATTGATTTATAAGCGATTGCAGAGTAAGTACAATACTCTTTTCTTCGTTATAAGCAGGGATAATAATTCCAAAGTTCATCAGTTTTTTGCGTTATCAGTTTCTATTAGCCCGTCTTTTAGCCGGATAATACGATGTGCATATTGGGCTATATCTTCTTCATGGGTTACCAATATAACTGTATTACCTTTCTGATAAATCTCATCAAAAAGATTCATTATTTCATAAGAAGTTTTTGAGTCAAGATTTCCAGTAGGCTCATCAGCCAAAATAATAGAAGGGTGATTTACTAATGCTCTTGCCACAGCTACCCGCTGTCGTTGCCCCCCTGATAGTTCATTAGGTTTGTGTAGCATTCGGTCTTCCAAGCCCACCATTTTAAGCACTTCTTTAGCGCGTTCGTGTCGCTTTTCACGATTCACCCCTGCATATACCATCGGCAAGGCTACATTATCTAAAGCGGTAGTACGTGGCATTAGGTTAAAGGTCTGAAATACAAATCCTATTTCTTTATTGCGAATGTCAGCCAATTCAGCATCGCTCATTTTGCTCACATCTTTCCCATTGAGTATATATTCTCCTGAAGTAGGCGTATCTAAGCAACCTAATATATTCATCAAAGTCGATTTCCCTGACCCCGATGGCCCCATCAGTGCTACATACTCGCCTTTTTCGATAGTTAAATTAATACCTTTTAGCACGTGTAGCACCTCTGACCCTAATCTAAAGTCGCGTTTAATATCTTTTATCTCTAATAGACTCATTTTTATTAGTGTTTTTTTGGTTATAATCAATTAGATGACAACTCTCCCAATGCCTCAATCAGTTTTCCAAAAGCTTTAGCGCGATGACTTATGCGGTTTTTCTCGGCTGCCGAAAGCTCTGCAAAGGTCTGCGAATAGCCTTCTGGCACAAAGATAGGGTCGTAGCCAAATCCATTAGTACCTACAGGCTCTTTTGTAATATGCCCTTTGGCTATCCCTTCAAAAGTACGTACTTCATCACCCATACATAAAGCGATAACTGTTTTAAAATGGGCACTTCTGTCCTGTTGGGCTTCCATATTTTTCAGCAGTAGTGCCATATTGTCAATATCACTCTTTTGTGCACCTGCATAGCGTGCCGAAAATACCCCTGGCGCCCCCCCTAAAGCTGTCACTTCCAAACCTGTATCATCAGCAAACACATCATAATGATAGTGTTTTTTCACATACTGAGCTTTTAATAGGGCATTCCCTTCTATGGTAGCTGCTGTTTCTGCTATCTCCTCATTACAACCTATATCACTTAGGCTTAGTAGCTCTATTGTTTGAGGCAATAAGGCTTGAATTTCTTCCAGCTTATGAATATTATGGGTAGCAAATACTAATTTCATCTTTCTAAAATGCTAAAAAGAGGTTACAAAAAACTATAACCTCTTTTCAATCTATGAAAACAATTAACTATTCTTTTTCTTCTTGCGAGGCTGTGTCTTCTGCTTGCTGTGTCTTCTGCAAGTTCTTCAGTTCGCGCAGCTTGTTCTCCCAAGTTTTGAGGTTTTCTTTTTGGTTGTGAATGTTCTTAACCACATCGCGTACCAATGGGTTTTTCTCATCTATTTTTCCAAAGAAAGCCAGATTATTCTCTAACTGTAGTACCTCCGATTTAATCTCATCTATACGGCGTTTCACAAAGAGCACCTCATTGTTAAGCGAGTTTTCATTATCGTCATTAATAAGTCGTTCTAACTTATTGTTGTACTTAATAATCTCTATTTCCTGCTTATCAAAGTTAAGTTTTTTATAGAGCGCATCTATAATCTTGTGGAACTTAAGGTCTATCGATTTCTTTGAATAGGTGCTATTACCTATCTCATTCCACTGATTTACAAATTGTTGTAAGGTCTCTATTTCTTTTTCTCTATCAGTGCCTAATTGATACTCTTTTAGCTTGTCTAAAAACTCTTTCTTTCGTTGCAAATCGTCTGTTGCCTTATTCTTAGTGGCTTGTACAGCCTCTGCATAGCGAGAGAAATACGTATCACACGCTTTTTTGAACTCCTTCCATATCTTTTCAGTGTTCTTAAGCGGCACGCTACCTATTTCTTTCCACTCTTTCTGAATATTTTTCATCAGATCGGTAGTGTTTTCCCAATCAGTACTATCTTGGTTAGCTTTAGCTATTTCTACTAAAGCCATTTTTTTAGTCAGGTTATCTTGTTGTTCTTTCTTAAGAGTCTTGTAGAACAAATTCTTCTTCTTATTGAAAGAGCGTAAAGCTACATTAAATGCTTTCCATACCTCATCGGCTTGGGCTAAAGGCACTTTACCTATATTTAGGAACGATTGACGTAACTCTTCTACCTGTTTAGTGAGTTGTTTCCAAGTATTGTGCGAGGTAACTTCCTTTTCGCTAATAGCCTTTATACGAGCTATAATATCGTTTTTCTTCTTCGCATTTTCCTCGTATATCTTATCCAAATTCTTTAGGTAGAACTGACGTTTATCGTGTATCTGTTTGGTCAGTTCGCTAAAGCGTTGCCAGATAGATTCACGGTGCTCTTTATCTACAGGGCCTATTTCCTCTTTCCACACGCGGTGCAGTACTTGTAGCTCACGCGAAGCCAGAAGCGCATCTACATCATCTTTTACTAACTCTTCAGCACGCTGAATAATCTTTTGTTTCTCTTCTAAATTTCGCTTAAAATCTATATCGCGTAGGTCTTTACTTAAGTGGATAAAGTCATAAAAGTTCTCCACGTGGTGGTGATAGGTATTCCACAAATCTTCATACTCAGCATTTGATACAGCCCCCGCTTTGCGCCAACGCTCTTGTAATTGCTGAAATTGCTTAAAGGTAGTACCTATATGCTCCTCTACATTGATGAGATTTTTAAGCTCTTCTATAATCTCCTTACGTTTTTCGAGGTTTTCTTTGTACGACTTTTCTAATTCCTTATGATACTGATTGCGCTTTTCGCGATATTCGTTAAAAGCCGTATAAAATTCTTTATACACAGGATTTTCATACTCAAATTCGTAGGGTTCTCCCCCTTCGCTAAGGTACTCATCTCTTTTTTCTTCTACGAGTGCCTCATATTTCCTATCAAACTCTTCTCGTATTGACTCTACAGAGCGTCTGATAGACTGAATTTTATCGGTATGGAGCAACTTTTTCAACTCTTTGGTAAGTTCACTCAATGACATAGCTTCATAGTTCACCAATGAAGTTTCTTCTAAACCATTTTCCTCTACGGGCAAAGTATTTTTTTCCTCTGACATAGCTAAGATTTTATACTAACGATTATTAAAAAACGCTACTAAATTACAACAATATATTGAAACTCCTAATATTTTTTGTATTTATTTTTATTATTTTTCAGCGAGCATCACATAACTCTCTAAAAATCAAACCATAAGCAATACAAATATTTTTTAGCGTCCTCCTATTTCTCTTAATATTTTTATAAAAATATCTATCTCTTCCCTTGTGTTGAAGTGCGAAAGCGAGAGTCGTAATGAGGGATACTGCAATTGCTCTTTAGGAAGAAAAGCCGATAGCACGTGCGAGGTTTGCACGCTACCACTCTGGCAAGCACTCCCTTTAGAACAAGCTACTCCTTTTAGGTCTAACTCAAACAGCAAGGTATCATTCTTCTCTTTCAGCGACGGAAATCCTACATTTACAATAAGGTAAGAGGCTTTTTCTTCCCCTTCTGCTGAACATCCATTAAAAACAGCCTCTGCAAAATGTTGTTGTATTTCTTCTATCAAATACTGCTTCAACTGCCTTACCTTATGGGTGGTCTCTTCCATCTTCTCGCACGATTGGGTGAGAGCCGCAGCCATTCCTACTATATTGTGCAAGGACTCTGTACCTGCCCTTAGCCCTTTCTCTTGTGCGCCTCCATATATCAGAGGGTGTAGAGTGATACCCTTGCGTATAAAGGCAAACCCCACTCCTTTAGGCCCGTGAAATTTATGGGCTGAAGCAGTAATAAAATCCACCGGTATCTGCTGCAAATCTATAGGATAATGCCCTACCGACTGAACAGTATCTGAGTGAAAATAAGCCTTATATGCCTTGCAAAGCATTGCTACGCGCTCTATAGGCAATATATTACCTATTTCATTATTGAGGTGCATCAGGCTAACCAATACTTTCTGTGTAGCGTGTTGTGCTAAGGCAGCTTCTAAGTCTGAGAGCTGTATCTCTCCCTTATCAGTAAGGGGTAAATAGACTACTTTTATAGGATATTCTTTTGCCAATGCTTCAAGCGTATGCAGCACCGCGTGGTGCTCTATAGTGGTAGTAATAACTACTTGCACACCTAAATCGCGAATACAACCTCTCAATATCAAGTTGTTAGCCTCTGTACCTCCAGAGGTAAAAATAAGCTCTGAAGGTTGTGCGTTTAGCCATTTGCTTATACGTTTGCGCGTCCCCTCTATCAGTACCTTTGCACTGCGCCCAAAAGCATGGGTCGATGACGGATTGCCATAAGTATGTTGCAATACTTCTGTCATCTGGGCGAGTACCTCTGGGTAAAGAGGAGTTGTAGCAGCATTGTCAAAATAAATGTTCATCGGGCTAAGAAATTATTACGCTTTGGCTTGAGGTGCGTTATTCTTATTGTTGTTATTTTTATTAGGACGATTGTTTTTGTTGTTAGGACGGCTGTTATTATGCTTATTCATACCTCCCTTTTTCTGCTTAGAAAAAAACAACGATACTAACAGAGCTATCACTGCAAAAACAGCAGCTAACCAAAAAGCTCCTCCATCACAAACATTAGCATTAAAAAGAGGTGCAATAAATACCCCCGCCAATACGTATTTTGATACGTCAAATAAATAATCTGAAATTCTTTTTTTCATTCTTTACTTTTAAAATTTGGCGCAAAGATACAACTTTTTATCGGTATATAAAAATTTTAGTGGTGAAACGGAAATAACAGCGGCAATACTAATACCATTACTACTCCCATTATAATTTGTAGCGGAAGCCCCACTTTCACATAATCTATAAAAGTATATCGCCCTGCCGACATCACTAAGGCATTAGGCGGAGTTGAAAAAGGCGAAGCAAAACACATACTCGCCCCTACAGCCACCGCAAACAGAAAAGGCTGAGGCTGTAAACCTAATGATATAGCTGTTTTCATAGCGATAGGAGCCAAAAGTACTGCAGTAGCCGTATTGCTGATAAACATCGTCATTAGCGAAGTGGTGAAATACACTCCTGCCAAGAGTATATACGGACTCTTATCGCCCAGACTGCTCACTAAAGTATTAGATACTAATGCCGAAACGCCTGTCTTTTCTAAAGCTAATGCCATAGGCAGCATACCAGCAATCAATACAATACTCTCCCAGTTAATAGTTTTATAAGCAGCTTCTATATTGCGCAGGGCTCCAGAGATAACCATTAGTAACGAGGCGATAAGCACTGCCGTTACAGGGGCTATCGGTATAAAGTCAAACATCATCGCCACCACCATTGCTACCATTATAAGGGCAGCTATAGGGGCTTTGTGCGTCAAGGTTACCTTAGAGGCTTCTACTAATGGTTGCCCTAATACTACCAGCTGACTGCGCTCGGCATCAAGCTTAGCAATATGTTCCCAAGTACCTTGTACTAATAAGATGTCGCCTGCGTGCATCTTCTCATCTTTCAAATTCTGAAGTATATAGCTATCTTTACGCTGAATACCCAATATATTCAGCCCAAAGTGTTCACGTAGCTTACTGTCTTTTATAGGCGAATTTACAAGTTTTGAAGCGGGCATAATTAGCAGTTCTGCTATGCCTATATCGTGAAAATGAAGTTCGTTAGGCAAACGCTGTTCAGGGTGATGGGCATCTAAAAAACTCAAATGATTTTCAGCATTCATCTGTTCTATTGCCTCAAACTCACCGCGCAAATACAGTATATCACCTTCATTTATTACCGTATCAGCATTTACCACCTCTTGCGTGCCTGTCTTAAAAAACGGATTGTTAGTAGTCGATTTCCGCCTAATCTCTAATACCGAAATGTGGTATCGCTGCGATAGGTTTATCTCTTTGAGGGTTTTCCCTCTAAAAAGCGACTTTTCAGACACTAATACTCTATATAAGTTTTTAGAAAGCTGGTATTCGCCCACCAAATCATTAAGCGATTTACCTCCTTTTTTAGTATCTGATTTTGAAGTTCCTTTCTTTGAGAGGAAAAATTTGCTGGCGGGTATAAGTACCAACAAACCCACTATAAGGCAGATGATGCCCACAGGAGTAAATGAAAAGAAAGTAAGTTTTTCATAACCGTTTTTCACTAGCTCCCCCTCTATTACCAAGTTAGGAGGTGTACCGATAAGAGTCATCATTCCGCCCATACTGCTGGCAAAAGCCATAGGCATCAGCAGTCGGCTACTGTTGATATTACCGCTCATAGCCATACTAACTACTATAGGCATCATAAGGGCTACAGTACCTGTATTGCTAACGAAAGCCCCTATAAAAGCCGTTACGAGCATTACTAATATCAGTAGTTTCACTTCGCTATCACCTGCCAAACGGAGTATTTTGCTACTTATCATTTTAGCTAACCCTGTCTGAAAAATAGCCCCTCCTACTACGAATAACCCTATCATCATCACTACCACCTTGTCAGAAAAGCCCGACAAAGCCTCTTCAGGCGAAAGAATACCCAATAATACCAATAACACCAAAGAGCACATCGCTACTAAGTCAGAGCGCACCTTACCACTCATAAAGAGCAGCGATGAAACGAGTAATATAATAAGGGTAGCGTACATAATTTTACAGATTTGCTAATTCCTTAATTTGTCATTGACAAATTTACCGAGTAGTTCCCTTCCTCAAAAACCACTGATATATGTTCTTGTAGTGAGGTAGAGAGCGAAATACCTTTAAAATCTGCTTTTATAGGATATTTCTTGTGGTTTCTATTCACCAAAACAGCCGTAGTAAGCTGTTTAAGAGGTACTTCTAAGAAGTGTTTCACCCCATAAATAAGGGTAAGACCAGAATTGAGTACATCGTCTACCACTATCACCGACTTATGGGTATATGCTTCAGGGGGTACTGAAGTAGTAATACCAGCCAATGGATTTTTCTTATCCATCATCACCTTGCAGAGGGTTACTTTCAGAGGGGCAATGGTAGCCAGTACCTCGTTGAGTTTCTCAGCGAAGATAAAGCCATTGCCATTAATCCCTGCCAGTACAATCTCTTCTTCATTTAAGTGGTTTTCGTATATCTGATAAGCGATACGCTTTATTTTACGTTCAATATCAAGATGGTTTAGTATCTGAGTCATCGTCTAAATAATTTTGTTAAAACAACGCGCCAAAGATACAAACTATATTTATAAAAAGCAAAAAAACTTTGCCAAAGTTCTACCTTTAGCAAAGTTTTTCTATCGTCTTTTGTATTTTATCTCTCGTCTCTATTTACAGTATCAGCATCGCATCTCCGTAAGAGTAGAATTTGTATTTTTGTTCTACCGCCTCTTTATAAGCGCGCATTATTAGGTCGTGACCCGCAAAAGCTGATACCATCATCAATAGGGTAGATTTAGGAGTATGAAAATTGGTTATCATCGCATTAGCTACACTAAAGTCGTAAGGCGGGAAGATAAACTTATTCGTCCAACCATCAAAAGGATTTACTAACCCATCTGCCGATACCGAACTTTCAAGTACTCGCATTACAGTAGTACCTACGGCACATACTCTTTTTTTCTTTTCTTTAGCAGCGTTTATAATATTAGCTTGGTCTACAGGTATATGTATTTCCTCGCTATCCATTTTGTGCTTCGATAGGTCTTCTACCTCCACAGGGTTAAAAGTACCTAAGCCCACGTGTAGGGTTACTTCAGCAAAGCTAATCCCCTTTATCTCAAGGCGTTTCATCAAGTGTTTAGAGAAATGCAAACCTGCTGTAGGGGCTGCTACGGCTCCCTCGTGTTTGGCGTAGATAGTCTGATAACGCTCTTCGTCTTCAGGCTCTACCGGACGCGAAATATATTTAGGCAGCGGTGTCTGTCCAAGCTCTACCAAGCGTTGTCTAAACTCCTCATAAGTACCATCGTAAAGAAAACGAAGCGTACGCCCACGCGAGGTAGTGTTGTCAATTACCTCGGCTACTAAGTCACCGTTTTCGCCAAAGTACAACTTATTGCCTATACGTATTTTGCGGGCTGGGTCTACAAGCACATCCCAAAGACGCTGCTCAGCGCTGAGTTCGCGTAGCAAAAAGACCTCTATTTTAGCCTTAGTTTTTTCTTTATTTCCATAAAGGCGGGCTGGGAACACTTTAGTATTGTTAAGCACAAATACGTCGCCATCGTCAAAATAGTCGATGACATCTTTAAAGAGTTTGTGTTCTATTTTGCCTGTTTTTCGGTGTATAACCATTAGCCTTGCTTCATCGCGGTTTTCGCTTGGGTATTCAGCTAATAGCTCTTTTGGAAGATCAAAATTAAAGTTTGAAAGTTTCATAATATCTTTTTAAAATCCGAAGTAATCCCCTTCCTTGTAGTTATTTTCTCTAATAAAAAAAGTCGGGATGACTGGACTCGAACCAGCGACCACACGCACCCCATACGTGTACGCTACCAACTGCGCCACATCCCGATTTTTATTTTTCGGCGGCAAAAGTACAACCTTTTTGCTAAACCACCAAATTTTTCATTTATAAAATTAGCTCATCATCAAATCGTCAAATCGACAAATTGGCAAATCGCCAAATTAGCTAATCGTCTTATTTTTTCAACCAATTATTCTCAAATTTGCAATTCCTATACTCGCCATTAATCGCTATATAGGTCTTTTCTATGTGCTCTTTCATCCATTTAGCAATAGCTTTTAGCTGTTTTTCTTTCAGCGCTAAATCCTGTATCTTCACATAGTCCTTAGTAAAATCAGCTTGGTGCTCCTCTATACGATTGGTTATCTTATAGATGCGATAGCTTTTCTTACCAGTGCGGTCTTCATCAAGGAAAGGCACTGATACTTCGTCATCTTTCAAGTCAGATATACGAGCATAAAGACTTGGCTCTATACGGGTAAGTTCAAAACGAGATGATAGGTCTTCAGGGTTAATAAGTTGCCCACCATCATTGCGGGTTTCTTTTTCATCAGAAAAATTACGGGCAGCCTCGTCAAAGGTAAGTTCTTTATTCACTATTCTATCGCGTATTTTAGCTATTTTCTCTTTAGCCTCATCAAGAGCCTCTTGCGGAATATCAGGCATTATAAGTATGTGGCGCACACTCACCTCTTTTCCTCTAATCTTGTCCATTTGTATAATGTGCCAACCAAAACTCGATTCAAAAGGCTTAGATATTTCGCCCTCGCGTAGGGTGAAAGCTACATCTTTAAAAGCCTTGTCAAAAGCCGAATTACGGTTGAAAGTCAGTAGCTGACCTCCTGTAGCACGGTCTTGCGAGTAAAGTATTGCTTTAGTGGCAAAGCTCATACCGTTTTCCTCTACATCTTTCTTAATGTCGTTTAGCAGGTCTATTACCTTTTGCACAGCACTTGGGGGGGCTACTGGGTTCACCACTATCTGAGCTATCTCAAGCTCTGTACCAAAGTGCGGACGCTCATCGGCAGGTATAGCGTTAAAAAAGTTACGAACTTCTTCAGGGGTTACCTCCACATCTTTCACTATCTGCTGACGCATACGTTGGGCTAAGGTATTCACTTTAAAGAGCGTAAAAAGCTCCTCGCGCATCGATTGCTCGTCGTCTTTTTTATAAAACTCTAATAGTTTCTTTATATCACCACCCAATTGTGCTGTAAGGTATTCTATACGTTGGTTTACCTGTTCGCGCACTTCGGCATCGGTTAGCTTCACACTGTCTTGCACAGCTTGGTGAGCGTAAAGTTTGTCCTCCATCAGCTTGCCAAGCATCTGGCAGCGAGTGATATTTTTTGTATCTACCTCTTGCTGTTTTAGGTCTATGTACGCCTTGTCTATATCCGATTCTAAAATCAAATAATCACCTACTACAGCTGCCACGCCGTCTACTTTCTTGCGTTCAGACTGCGCCCAAAGAGGGGTAGTAAGCAACAGAAGTGCCAGAACTGATAAAATTTTTGTTTTATTCATACATTTGTTATTAACATTAGTGTTATACTTAATCTTCATCTTCTTACGCAAAATATATGCCTAACTGCATTATACAGCCGGCAAAAATAGTATTTATTTCATAAAAACGAAACTTTCTGCCTTATTTTATTTTGTTTCCTCCTATCAGCCAACCTACTGCAGAAAAGTAAAACAAAGCCGTTGCTGCCCACAAAATCTCATAGAAATAGGGGAATATGTAGTATTGCCACCATACCGCAAACCCTTTATAGGCTATCAAAAGTTCTGTAACTACAAAGGCAAACAAAAACAAATATACCAACCATCGATTTACCTTATACACTTCTTCTAAAAAGAATAACAACCCTATTAAGATAATTCCTAAAAAGTTAAAATGCAAGTAAGCTATTAGCAAATCAATATTTTGAAAAAGATAAGGAGTAAGCTGCGGAAAAGCTCCCGTAAACATCATCAACAGCTTTAGTATAAAAAGAGAGATAAATATCGTAGGCAACAAGCGCAAAGGCTTCGTCTTAAAATATAGATATGCTAAGGTTGCTACGGCTCCTAACCATAACAATACCGAAAGTCCGCCCAATATATAATAAATAGGGTAACTAAAATAGCCTACCCACGAAATAAATAGCGACCCTAATACGCCTGCCTGAAAAACGATAAACACACGCTTAATAAGGTTCGGATACTGCGCTTGCCAGCCCATTTTATGCACTAACAACCCCATAAGACTGCTAAGCATCCAGCCGTTGTACTGGAAATGCAAGAAAAAAGCAATGGCACACATATACATTCCTGAGAACTTGCCAAACTTCACAATCGTCACAGGCATCATCCATATCCCTATGCTCGAGAGTATAAGATAGAAAATCCCCATTTTCACAAAAGGCGATGGTTTAACACTGTTTTTCAGAAAAAAATGCGCATAGAAATAAGTGCAGATAACAAAAACAGACGAAAAAGTGATAGACACAAGCCCATATCCCTGAAAAGGGAAGCTAAAAAGCATTCCTAATACCGAAATTTGGGTTACAGCAAACAAAATACGATAGCGAAACAGAGGTTTATGCCGTATTTTTACCGATAAATACGCACTATCAATCACCGTATGGGGCTTTTCCTCTTTAAACCTGACAAAATAGTGTAGCAAAAGGCTCGATAACAGTCCGTATACAAAACCCAAAAGAGCTAAATGCGAATGGGTATGCACTATATAGCGGTAATTGAACTCAAAAGGGTAAGTAACTACGCCTACCGACCGCATAAAAATACCCAAAAGTACCGCTATAAAGAAGTAAGCAAAAGCCCAACGTATGTCCTTTGATATGTCTGGTTTAATATTCAAAAGTACCGTATTCACTCTTAATAGTTAAACGTTTATTATCAGAAGCCTCTACCCTACCGATTACCTTAGCAGGTACGCCAAACGACTCCGAGATAGCTATCAAATCAGCCGCTATAGCCTCAGGTACGTACAACTCCATACGATGACCACAGTTAAACACTTGGTACATCTCTTTCCAATCAGTTTTTGATTCCTCTTGTATCAGTTTGAAAAGGGGCGGTACCGCAAAGAGGTTATCTTTTATAATATGAAGATTATCAACAAAATGCAGTATTTTAGTCTGAGCACCGCCGCTGCAGTGTACCATACCGTTTATTTGCGTATTGTCGTATTTTTCTAAAATCTTCTTGATGATAGGTGCATAAGTACGTGTAGGCGAAAGCACTAACTTACCAGCGTCTAACGGACTGCCCTCTACCCTATCGGTCAGCTGCTTAGTGCCCGCATATACCAATTCTTCAGGCACTGAAGGGTCAAAACTTTCAGGAAAACTAAGGGCTAACGCTTTAGCAAATACATCGTGCCGTGCCGAAGTAAGTCCGTTGCTACCCATACCACCGTTATAAGCCGTTTCGTAAGTAGCCTGACCGTATGAGGCTAAACCTACAATCACATTACCCGCTTTTATATTAGCATTGTCTATCACTTTGCTGCGTTTCACACGTGCTGTAACGGTAGAATCTACAATAATAGTGCGCACCAAGTCACCCACATCAGCCGTTTCACCTCCTGTTGAGTGAATATGCACCCCGTGGGCAGCCAATTCAGTTATAAGCTCTTCCGTGCCATTGATAATAGCCGAAATCACTTCTGCTGGAATAAGATTTTTATTGCGCCCTATGGTAGACGAAAGCATAATATTATCAACAGCCCCTACACATAACAGGTCGTCAATATTCATAATAAGCGCATCTTGGGCGATACCCTTCCATACGCTTACATCGCCAGTAGTTTTCCAGTACATATATGCCAATGACGATTTAGTACCCGCTCCATCAGCGTGCATCACAAGGCAATACTGGTCATCGCCTGTCAGATAGTCAGGCACAATCTTACAAAAGGCTTTAGGAAACAGCCCTTTATCTATATTTTTAATAGCTTTATGCACTTCATCTTTAGCGGCAGAAACCCCGCGCTGTGCATAGCGTTTACTCACTTCCATTATAAGAAAATTTAGATATTGTTTTTTCAGAGCGCAAAGATACTAAATAATTTTGAATTGCGAATTCTGAATTAGGTTTTAATACCTAAACTTCTCCCAACCATTGCCAATATACTCCTAAAAAAACATATTTATTTGTTATAATTACCATATTTCATTATCTTCAAATATCCAAAACTCTCCATTACAAATCCATTCCTCACGTTCCCCTACTTTTAAACGAACATTGACATCTGTCTTTGTTTCATTGACTTCTATAATAAGTTCGCCAGCCTTATCTTCTTGCCCTTTAAATGCCTTTTCAAAAACATCCATTGCCTCCTTTATATTAAATTCAACACCTACCCTATAGATAACATCTTTTTCATCATAAAACTTAATATTCACCATAGTAGGTACTGCTCTTGGGGCAAGCAATGTATATCGAAATCTTTCAGGAATGTGATATTTTTCTATTTGATTCTCTTTCCAAGTACGCTCTCCAAATAATGTTTCCAATTCACAGTTAAGCCCTGAGTAACGATAGGAGTGAATATACTTACTTTTATCTTTAGTAATAAGCGTCATCTTCCAAAGATAACGCTTGCGAAAGCTATCCCATAATCCATAAGGAATGTTACAAATATCTTCCATTGTAACAAGAGTATCTAATGCTTGAGGGGTACCCCACTGAGCATATTCCATTAGTATTTTGCTCTTAGGCATTCCTAACTCTATAGCATAATCTCTTCGTTCTATAGTATGCTCATCCAAAATAACATCTCCTGTTCTTTTATAATATTCGTCTGCTTCTTTTCGGGTTACAAAATATAAGTTACTATAGGGTAGCCCGCTACTGGTTTTACATAAGCCACCCAATGATATTTTTTATTCATATCTTCTTTTTCTTTACAAGAAGTTAATGATAAAAGTAAAACTAATAGGGTTATGATTATATTTTTCATCGCTATTTTTTTATATTTTCCAGATTCATCCTATTCTGATCAAGGCACTTCTTATCCCTTCTAGCTTGGTATTTTTCCCATTGCTCTTGTTCAAAGGCTTTCCTCTCTTCTTCAGTGGAGGTTTTGCCTTGGAAAGTTTGATAAGAAGAGTTATTATTTAAAAAAGGATAAGATTCTTCAAAATTTGGAATAATATCTTTATACTTTTTTATATCATTAATTTTTACTTCCTCCCTTGTATTAGCATCTATATAAAGACTTTTTCCTTCTCTTAAAGTTTCATTTCCACTAATAGAAAAAGATTTCCCTTTATAAATAGTTATACTCCAAAGTCTTTTTTTAAAATCAGGAGAATAGAAAAAATCAACTTCAACATTCTCTCTGTTTTTTCCATTTTTTAAGTTGATATATTTTTTGTTTTCTAAAAAAATTAAGATATCTTGCGAAGAAAAGTTACCAAATTTTAATTCCTCATCAACAGTTCTAATCAGATTTCCCCTTTCATCAAAATAGTACCACTTTCCAATTTTAATGCTTTTTACATTTAATTCAAAAAGACCAAAATAATGTCCTTTTTCCTTAATGTTGCCATTTTTGTAGAAAGCCTTGTACCCTACATAAAAATCTTTTTTAGGTAAGACAAACATTTCCTCATTATCGGCAAGTACTTTTGTACCATCATCAAAAGTAAATTCCTCTTCAAAGCCATCTTTATCAATGCCTTGATATTTCTTATTTTGCCTCTCAAATTCTGAATAATTAAAAGTCTCAAACATATCGTTTAATAAATTAAATTCATACCCCTTTTTTTGTGCTTTACATCCAAACACTAATAAAGAACTAAGTATATAAATATATATTTTCATTTTTCCTAAGATATTTTAATATTTACCTTACACCACTGCCAAAACCAAGTTGATATCCCAAAAACCTTTCTTATTTCTCTTAGCTTGGTACTTTTCCCATTGCTCTTGTTCAAAGGCTTTCCACTCTTCTTCAGTGTAGGTTTTACTTTGGAAGGTGTGGGTAGTATCTTTTTTATAGTTTTTATCCGTTTTATCGGGGAGTACTATTTTTATAATGCGCAAAGGTAATATAGGGTCTTTAAGCAAAATTCTGTGCGATAGTATTTCACCTGTTTGAGCATCTAACTTTATCTCATCTGTTTGTTTAAAGTATTCAGAAGAGTAGATAAACCAATATTTTCGACCGTTCTCAGACATTTTTATGATACTCATCTCCTTAAAGGTATGTTCATCGTATTTGTCTTGAATGAACTTTACAACTTGTTCATAACTAAAACCCCATCCCTCATCATAGTTTATCTCTTTAGTAAGTTTACCCGCTTCATCAAATTCATATCCTTTATTAAAATGTATTGTAGAACCATTGTTAAACTCTGCACCTACAAATTTATTCCAAATGGAAAAATTAGGATAAAAACGTTTAAATATGAAGTAATTATAAGGAAATGACTTTATTTTCTTTTCATATGTAAATCCATAGGTATAGTCTCCCTCTACAATTATAGTATAGTCTGGCGTTTCTTCCTTGTATATATATACTTTTTCTGATGGATCTGAGCTACTAGGATAATGAATAGTAAAATTCTTTTGATACAGTTTGATGTTGAGATGCTCAACTTTATTATCAATAATAGGGCGTTTAACCTCTGTTATCATTGCATTTACTTTTATTTGTGTATAACCGTTAGCACTTACCAACATACTAATTAAGATTAGAATGTATTTCATAACTGTACTCTACATTGAAATATGCAACCAATAAATAGTATTAATAATTCAACTTGCTAGTTGAAAAGTTAAAAAAATAAAAAAGCAAAGCAAAAGATTTGTATATTTGTAATTGCAAAAAAATAAAAACAACTCCAATGCTTTGCAAAGACAAAATTACATCAATTTTTTGTATTATCGATGATATTTTAAAAGAAATTAATCATTCTGAAGATATTCGCCGAAAAGTATCTGATAGTGAGATTATTACAACGGCATTTATAGCTGCTACAAGTTTCTACGGAAACTATCGTTCGGCTATCAAATTTGTTAAACAATATAACCTATTCCCCAATATGTTAGAAGAAAGTAGGTTTAATAGGCGCTTACATAGTTTGGGAAATATGCTTTATGAATTATTTCATTTGATAGCCTCTTTTTATAAAGAGATTACTTGTGAAATGAATTATATCATAGATTCATTTCCTATACCTATTTGTCAAAACATTCGTATTAATAGATGTAAAATAGCAAAAGGTAAACAATATAGAGGCTATACAGCAAGTATGCGGTCTTATTTTTATGGGATTAAAGTTCAGTTAGTTACAACAGGAGAAGGCATACCAATTGCATTTCATTTTACCGTAGGAAAAACAGCAGATGTGAAAGCCCTAGATAAGATTATAGAGATTTTTCCACCAGAGGCAAAACTTTATGGGGATAGTGCTTATACAGATTATCAAATAGAAGATTATCTACTTGAAAATAAATGCGTTGAGTTAAAAACACAGCGAAAAAAGAATAGCAAAAGACCCGACTCAGAAAAACAAAGTAGACAGAAGGTAAAGATGAGAAAACGTGTAGAAGTAGCTATAAGTGATATTAAAAAGATGTTTCCTAGAACAATACATTCTGTTACTTTAAAAGGTTTTTTTAATAAAGATTACAATGTATATCTTTGGATTACAGTTATTTAAAATTAAACGTGTTTAAACTTTTTTGAGGAACTTGGAGATAAACCCTAATAAAAGCATTCCAATCCAAGTTACATCAAGATACTCGTATCTCATTATCAA
>NZ_QBKG01000006.1 GCF_003054025.1 Capnocytophaga leadbetteri | reverse complement strand
AACCACTTCCACATAGCAGGTATAGAAGCCTACCCAGATAATACAGTACGCATCTACAACCGTTGGGGCGTAAAAGTATGGGAGGTACAAAGCTACGACAACGTACGCAACGTGTTCAAAGGCATTTCTAACGGACGAGTAACGATAGAAGCCGCCGACAAGTTGCCACAAGGCACTTACTATTATGTCATCGAATATGTAGATGAGAACAACCAAAAACAAACAATGGTAGGTTGGTTATACTTGAAGAAAGATTAGCCAATTTCATAATAAAAAAGCTCAGGACATTAAATCCTGAGCTTTTTTTATTACCTATACAAGATACAGGATGAGCGAACAATGAGCGAACAATGAGCGAACAATGAGCGAACGATAAGACAATATATCCTAATCCCCCAGCCCTCCCATTCTTCCCAGCCTTCACATTCCTCCCAAATTATCTCATCGCCAAATCATCTCATTGGCAAATCATCTCATTGGCAAATTATCTCATTGGCAAATTATCTCATCGCCAAATCGCTAAATTGGCAAATTATTTTGTATCTTTGCCGCAAAATCTTATTCGTATGATAAAACTAATAGTCTCGGACATTGACGGTACCCTCGTCAATAGTCAAAAAGAAATACCTCACCTTTTTTGGGAAGTGTTTGAGCAAGTGCATCAAAAAGGAATCCTCTTTTGTGTAGCCAGCGGGCGACAAATTCAGAGTCTCTATGAGTTGTTTGCACCTATTAAGCACCTTATTGCTTTTGCACCCGACAATGGGGCTTCTCTTGTTTATCAAGGGCGCACCCTCTTCGAGCGCCCAATGGATTTTGCTTCTTACCTGCCTATATTGCGTACTTGCGCCCAAATAGATCGCATAGGGGTAGCCCTCTGTGGCAAGAAGAGCGCTTATATAAAAACAGATAGTGAGTGGATTTTTAACGAGATAGCACGTCATTACCCAGCTCATACGCAAGTAACTGATTTTGCTAATATAGACGATGAGATTTTTAAAATCACGGTTTGCGATGAGGGTATCTCTCGCCTCAATTCTTATCCGTATTTGCAACAATATAACAAAGATTTCAACGTAGTGGTGTCGGGCGAAATATGGTTAGACATCACCCGTAAAGATGTGAATAAAGGTGATGCTATCGCTCATTTGCAAGCACATTTAGATATTACTCCAGACGAAACGATGGTTTTTGGTGATCATCTAAATGATGTAGAGATGATACAATGTGCCACTCACAGCTATGCGATGAAAAATGCCGAAGAAGAACTTAAAGCTCTTGCTGCCCACGTCACCGAATACGACAATAATGAAGCTGGCGTAGTGCGAACCATTCAAAAAGTAATTCAAAATTTATAAATTTATTAAAATGGATAATAAAACAATCTTTACAGAAACCTATAAAGTGCGTAGCACACAGGTAAACCTTAATAATCAATTAGGACTTTATGGTGTACTCGGTATGCTACAAGATATAGCTGCCGAACACGCTTCTTACCTCGGTTTTGGTTATCGTCAGCTCATACAGAAAGGCTTTTTCTGGGCATTGGTGCAACAAAAACTCAAAATGACCCGTTGGCCTGAGTGGAATGAGCAAATCACAGTACATACGTGGTCACTACCTATACAAGGGGTATATGCTTTTCGCGAATTCGAACTTTACTGCAAAGGAGAGAAAATAGGCGAGAGTACCAGCACTTGGATAACTATGGACATTCAGTCTCGCCGTCCTATTGAGCTAACCGACCAGCAAGAAATATTCTTTCCTCGCACAGAGGGCGGACTTTCCTTTCGCACGGAGCGCATCACCTTACCCAGCGAAATGCAGTTAGTAAAAGAGTTCCCTGTGCGCGTCAGCGATTTAGATATGAACTCGCACGTAAACAATGTAAAATACACCCAGTGGGCACTCGATATGATGACAGAGCGCAATCACCGCGAATTTGTTATCAAAGAGTACAGTATCAATTTCCTATCAGAAACCTTTATGGGCGATGTGATGCAAGGCTTTAAGAGCAAAGGGCGATATTTAGATGAAGCTCATAATGTGGTAGAAACTTACCACTATGCCCAAAAGATAGGAGGAGCCAAACCTGCTTTTATATCACATTGGATTGCAGAGAGAATATAATTTTGTTTCTTGTTTTTTCTTTGTATTATAAGGACTGTTAATTTTTTAATAAAATAAATCACAAAAAAACTTCTAAAATATTTGTTTATTTTTCTTTTTTATCGCATCTTTGCCGTGTGAAAAACCAATAGAAAGTTTTAGAAGTATGGAAAGAAAAGTCTTCTTACTGCTAATGTTAGTATGGGGTTTTAGCCCTGTGCTCTTAGCGCAAAACAAACAAATTTCCGGTATAGTAACCGATGAAACAGGCTCACCTCTACCAGGGGTGAGTGTACAAGTGAAAGCCACTACACACGGTATTGCTACCGATATGGACGGAAAATACGCCATAGAGGCAGCACAAGGTAGTGTATTGGTGTTTAGTTCAGTAGGCTATGCTACCCAAGAGAGAACTGTAGGGGCAGCAAAGGTGCAAAAGCTTAACGTAATGTTAAAAGAAGACACCCAACAGCTTACCGAAGTAGTAGTAGTAGGGTATGGTACTCAGAAGAAAACAAATCTTACAGGAGCAGTAGCTTCAGTAGATAGTAAAAAACTTGAGAGTCGCCCTTCGTCAAACATTGTAAAAACACTGCAAGGTTCAGTGCCTGGTGTTACTATTATTTCGCGTCCAGGAGGTACGTCTCTTAACATTCGTGGTAGAGGTAACTTAGGTAGTTCAAGCCCTCTATACATAGTAGATGGTATGGAGGTAAGTAGTGGTTTCTTTGAATCCCTTGACCCTAATAGCATTGAAAACATCTCTTTTCTCAAAGATGCTTCATCAGCAGCTATTTATGGTGCAAAAGCTGCCTATGGGGTAGTGCTTGTTACTACTAAATCAGGTAAGAAAGGCGTAATGCAAATTAGTTATGATGGCTCTACCACTATACAGATGCCTACTTATTTGCCTAAAGTGGTAAGTTCAGCCCAATATGCTGAAATGTATAGAGAAGCCGAGCGCAATACAGGGGTAACAGAGGCTAATCTTACTTTCAATGATGAGATGATACGTAAATATCGCGATGGTTCAGACCCAGATCGCTATCCTAATACTAATTGGTTTGATCTTATCTTGCGAAAACAAAGTTTTTTAAATAAACATAATATTCAGTTTTCAGGAGGTTCAGATAAATTTACCTATGTAGTAGGTGTTGGCTTTCTTAAAGACGAAAGTATGACACGTGGGCAAGATACCAAACGTTATAATATCAATTCTAAAACATCTTCTGAAGTAAAAAAATGGCTTACTATTACTTCTAATATAAATGTAGTATACGAGAAGTTTAATAGAGATAACGGAGGTGCAAATTTTGTTGAATCGTTGCGAGTACCTCCTACTCAAGTAGCTAAACACTCTAACGGAGAGTGGGGGTCAGTGCGAAATGGTAGGCAAACTACGGGCGAAGAAACTTCAGCTAACCCATTGCGTCAATGGGCAGAAAACGGGCGTGCCAATTCTACTACTCGCCGTTTGTTAGGTTCTTTATCTGCAGAAATACGCCCTATGAAAGATGTTAAAATTACCAATCAATTTGGGTATAACTATTTAGATTATCGTGGATTTTCATTTATCAATAAACGTAAAGGGGTACCTAGTTTTTTAAATCCTGCTGTTACTAATATTGCTGGGTCTGGTTCTAAAGTAAACCAAATGGATATGGATTGGTTATACTCAGATAAGTTTTCTTATGATGGTTGGCTAAATTATGACCCCGTTTTTAATGAAAAACATTCACTAACAGTAATGCTTGGAGCAGCCGCTAATGTGTACAAATACAGACGTATCACTATAGGACGTAAAAACTTTGCAAGTAATAGTATGAATGATTTTACCGGAGGTTCAGTAAAAGAAGGTGACCAAATTACTACTAATAGTAAGGATGAGGATTATTACTTAGATGAAAGTATAGGTTCCTTTTTTGGTAGGTTAGGCTATACGTATGCTCAAAAATATCTTCTTGAAGCCAATTTCCGTGCCGATGCTTCTTCACGTTTTGCTAAACAAGGGCGCTGGGGCTATTTTCCTTCTTTTTCAGCAGGTTGGCGTGTAGAACAAGAAGATTTTATGAAAAATCTTACTTGGATTGATGCGCTCAAACTACGTGCTTCTTGGGGTAAGAATGGTAATATCAATAACATAGGTTTGTACGATACATATTCTACCTATAATAATACAGGGACAGCTCTAATAGGAGGGCAAAGCCAATCAGTGCTTACAGAAGGAAGAATTGGTAATAAAGACCTTACTTGGGAAAGTACTACTACTACCGACTTTGGTATAGACTTGAGTATAGCTAAAGGTCTTTTTGGACTTACTTTTGACTATTATAACCGTCTTACTGATGGTATCCTAATTCGTGCAAATGATATAATGGGAGAGACAGGACTTTCATCAAGTCAGATACCTGCACGCAATGTAGGAAAGGTACGTAATAAAGGAGTAGAATTTGTAGTTTCTCACCATAAAGAGTTTAATGACTTTTCATATAATATCTCTTTCAATGCTACTTATAACAAGAATATCATTGAAGATTTAGGGGATAAAGTAGATGAACTTCCTCCAAGCGGCTACTGGATCTATAAAAAAGGTGGTTCTATAGGCGATTTCTATATGTATGAAGCCGATGGACTTTATTCAAAAGACGATATTGCTAATAATAGAATTATACCGTTAGAAGATCAAGCTCCTGAAGAAGGTATGATACGCTATGTAGATCAAGATGGTAATAAGGTTATAAATTCTAAAGACCGTACAGTAGTAGGTAATGATGTACCTAATTTTACTTATGGTTTCAACTTAGATATCAATTATAAGAAGTTTACTCTTTCAGTTCTAGGGCAAGGAGTAGCCAATGTAAAGGTATATTTAGAAAATGAAGCCTCACAAGCATTTTTTGATAACTCAGTACCCCGTGATTGGCAATTAGATTATTGGACAGCTAACAATCAGGGAGCAAGCTATCCTAAACTATTTGTCCCTTCAGACCCTCGATTCAAATACAATAGCCATAATTCTTCTTTCTGGTTATTTAACGCTGCTTATTTCAGAATTAAGAATATTACTCTTAGTTACTCTTTGCCAAATAATGTGCAAAAAATGTTAGGAGTTACTAATGCACGTGTATATATTTCAGGCGATAACCTCTTTACTTTCAGAGCTGATAAACGTATGAAAGACTTTGACCCCGAAGTAGCTAGTGGTCGTGGCTATTCATTAGGTATTAAAAATTATACCGCTGGTCTTTCTTTTTCATTCTAACTTTAATTTAAATACAGAATAAATAATGAAAACAATCATACAAAAAATGCTTGCTGCTGTTGCTTTGATGGCAATAGTGAGTTGTAGTGATGATTTCTTTGAGAAAACACCACAAGGAAGCTTAGACCCTTCAAAAATAGATGCTGAATTAGCGGTTGGTCTTAGAAATAATATCTATAACCAAATACCAGAAGGATATGGAAGTATCTTTACAGATGGTTTTGCCGATAACGGATATTCCCGAAATGCTTGGGATAGCAATGGGGCAGCCGTACAAAATAACTCGCTTACGGCAAGTTTAGATTTTGGTTACGAAGGCTATTATTCATCTGTACGCGTTTGTAATCAATTACTCGAAAAAATAGATGATTTTACTGAAGTACCTGCTAATGATAGAGAAAAGTATAAGTACGAAGCACGAACAATGCGTGCTTGGGTTTATGGCTGTCTGACCCTCTACTTTGGTGATGTTCCTCTTGTGACTAAAATTGCTAATGATTACCCTGATGGATTACCGAAAACTTCTGCTACTGAAATTAGAACTTGGGTGCTTAAAGAGTTAGACCAAGCCATAGCAGGGCTCCCTTCTGTTAATGATAGAGGTACTTTTAACAAGGTAAAAGCATATGCTATCAAAGCTCGTCTTGCTTATTACTTTGGTAAATATGACCAAGCTGAAACTGCTGCTCGTTATGTGATAGATAACGGAGGTTATCAGTTACACCAAATAACAGCACTTACCCCTCAAATGATGAAAGATGCTGAATATTTTAAAAAGTTTGTTGATTTTTCAGCTTATGGGCTTAGTGAAACAGATTTTATAAAAGGTATTTTTAACTATCAGGATATTTGGCAAGCTGATAATAGCAAAGAAACTATCATTGCTAAAGAGTATGCACCTAACGAACGCGAATGCGATTGGGTACGAGTTACTTGTCTAATGACACCTAACTTAGTCGAAAAACAAGCATGGGCTACAATTGTGCCTATACAAGAATTAGTAGATGCTTATTGGGCAGCAGATGGTAAAACACGCCCAACCCTTGCTACAATGCAGCAACGTATCGATGCTTACAAAGCATTGGCAGCAGAAGTGAGTGCTATAGAAACAAATAATCATCTTACTTATAGCCAAGCAGTCAATAGTATAGTTAACTCATTGCCAAATAAAGCCTACTTAAGTCAGTTTAAAAACAGAGATAGCCGTTTGTACGCTTCAATTCTTTTCCCTTTCTCAGCTATTAATAAATATCGTGCTGATGAATACCAGCAATATATACCTGATGTGGTAAATTATGGGCGTAGTGGTTATGCTTTTAGAAAGATGAGTGGAGCAGACGATGTGACTACTATATGGGGAGGAGGTTATTATGGTACTGGAGTAGATTTCCCCGTAATTCGATTGGCTGAAATGTTGCTCATTTATGCTGAAGCTCATACTCAAAATACAGGCTATGATGGTTCTGCAGTGGCTGAACTTAACAAACTACGAGTACGGGCAGGTATGCCTAATGTGCCTACAGCTCTTTCGAAAAACGATGCTCTTGACTTTATCCGCAAAGAACGCCGTATAGAACTTGCCGGTGAAGGATTGCGGTTCTTTGATATTAGGCTGTATGAAGATAACCAGCGAAATGGTGGTTATAAAGGCAGTGAAGCTGCAAGTGCAGTAATGACAGGTAAAATTTATGATGTAGTAGGAAATCCAGGAGTGGATAAGGTATGGAATCAACGTTTAATGTATATGCCACTGCCTACTACAGCTTTAGATAAAAACAAAAATTCAGGAATGAACCAAAATCCAGGATATTAATTTGAACTTTATAGATAATAAGAGCAACTGTCTGAGAGAAAATGTTTTTCTTTTAGGCAGTGCTCTTTTGAATTCTAACACTTATGAAACTATATTATTTTTTACTTTTGTTTAGTTGGGGGCTTTCGGCACAGATAAATGTAGTGCCTCAGCCTAATGAAGTGCGTTATCACAAAGGCACTTGTGCTATTGATACGCCTATTACTTATTTAAAAGATGCGCAAATAGCTCATCCTGAAGGTTATCAGTTGCTTATTCAACCTAAGAAAATAGTGGCTAAATACGCTACTGAAGCAGGTAAATACTATGCTGAGCAAACACTTAAGCAGTTGGTATTTCAGGCAAAAAAAGAACGCAAAAAGTCGTTGCCTTGCCTTACTATTACTGATGCGCCTCGTTTTGCCTACCGTGCCCTAATGGTCGATCCTGCTCGTCATTATTGGAAGATAGACTACCTAAAGAAGTATATAGATGTGATGTCTCAGTACAAATTCAACTACCTACACCTACATCTTAATGACGACCAAGGCTGGCGTATAGAGATAAAAAAATACCCTAAACTGACTGAGATAGGGTCAAAACGCAAGAACTTCGAGGGTAGTAAGCGCAATAATGAGGGCTTTTATACTCAAGAACAGATGAAAGAGTTGGTGCGCTACGCTTTAGAGCGCAATGTACAGCTAATACCAGAGTTTGATATCCCTGGTCATAATGATGCGGCAGTAGCAGCTTATCCTTTCCTTAGTTGCAATGATACAATTATAGAGGTACGCACTACAGCAGGGGTTTCTAAAAACTTGTTGTGTGTAAGCAAAGAGTCCGTTTATACATTTGTAGATGATGTTATCAGCGAGTTGTCAGAGGTGTTCCCTTGCAAGTATTTCCATATTGGGGGTGATGAAGCGCCCTTAGATAAATGGCTTGAAAATACTGGAGTACAACAGCTTAAGAAAAAACTGCAGACTACTGACGACCAGCAGTTGATGAGTTACTTTTTCAAAAGAGTAAATGAGTCCTTAGTGAAAAACGGCAAGCAACCGCTCATATGGATGGAGCTAGAAGTCCCTACTTATCCAGAGAATAGTATAATGTTTTTGTGGCGGATGCGTACTACCCCTAAAGTGTTAGAGCGGGCATTAAAAGACAATTTCAAAGTGATATGTTCGCCTGGGGAGTATGCCTATTTCGACTATCCACAAGCAAAAGACGACCTTCCTAATGTAGGTTGGATGCCTACCCTTAGCCTGCAACGTGTGTATGAGTTCAATCCTGCTTTTACGCTTACAACCGAACAAGAAAAGCAACATATTTTGGGGGTAGAAGCAACTATTTGGGGCGAAAGCGTAAAAGATCTTTTTAGGGCTTTTTATATGACCTATCCACGGGCACTTGCTCTTTCAGAAGTAGGCTGGACACAGATGCCACAACGTTCTTGGCAGACATTTGTAGACCGCTTAGAGGGGCAGCTTAGCTATCTATGGCATCAGGGGGTGAACTATAGAGTACCAGTAGAGTTAGCAAATTAATTGTCGATAGTCAATTGTCAATTGTCAATTATTTTCTATCTTTGCATTCTCAATGAGTTACTTCTGAATGAAAAATAGTTTTTTTTACATATTATTATCCGTTTTTGCTCTCTGCTTACAAGAAGCAATAGCACAAACGGAACCCCCAAAAACTAAGCGGATAGAAATTATCTATGGGGGCGAATTTACTATTGACAATGTTAAATACCCTGGAGCCACTATATTTAAAACAGATGGGCAGCGGGTACAGTTTAGGCATCAGGGTTTAGAGGTTTGGTGCGACTTGGCGGTGTTGTACGAAGAGCGTAATGAGGTGATAGCTCACGGCGATGTGGTGCTCCAACAGGGCGATACCTTGCAGATGAATAGTCAGTATGTAGCCTATAAAGGAAATACTAAAACAGCCGTAGCTAAGCAAAATGTAGTATTGCGCAATGGCAATATGACTCTTGAAACCCAAGAACTTTTCTTCGACCGCAATACCCAAGAGGCTTATTATAACAATTTTGGTAAGATAACCGACCCTGATAATGAGCTGACCAGTAAAACAGGTAAGTACTATGCTACTACCAAGAAAAATCAGTTTACTAATTCGGTAAAGATAGTAAACAAAGATTTTACCGTACACTCACAGGTATTAGATTATTACCACAATTCTGGCAATGCTTATTTTTATGGCAAAACCACTATCGCAGGCGCTGACTATAAGGTTTATTGCGAGAGAGGGTATTATGATACGCGGCGTGAGCAGGGCTATTTTATGAAAAATGCCAAAATAGAGTACGACCAGAAAACGTTGGTAGGCGACAGTTTGTATTTTGATAAACGCCGTCAGTTTGCCTCAGGCTCTAATAATATATTTATTTCAGACACCATAAATAAAACCTTTGTAAAAGGGCATTACGGAGAGATACACAAGGCGAAAGACTCGATGTTTATCACTAAAAAAGCCTTGATAATCAGTTTGGTAGAGAAAGACTCTTTGTATATGCACGGCAAACGCATATTAGTTACGGGCAAGAATAAACATCGTATTATTCGTGCCTATCCCGATGCGCGTATATTCAAATCTGATATGCAAGCCAAATGCGACTCAATACACTCCAACGAGGCAAACGGACTTACTCAATTAGTGGGTAAACCAGTCGCTTGGACGGGTGAAAGCCAGATGACAGGCGATAATATACACCTGATAGCCAATCTGAAAACTGAGCAGTTAGACTCGCTAAAAGTCTTCCAGAATGCTTTAGTAATAGAGAAAGATACCTTAGGCACAGGTTATAACCAAGTGAAAGGCAAGTTTTTATATGGCAAGTTTAAAAACAATGCTCTGCGCCAGATTGATTTCCTACAGAATACTGAGTCTATCTATTATGTGTATAACGACACCAAAGAGCTCATCGGAATCAACAAACTGAGTTGCAGCCATATTAAGTTGTATTTAGATAAAGACCAACAGATACTGCAAACCGTGTTCATTACACAGCCTTCGGGCAATTTGTATCCAGAAGATAAGTTGCATATCAATGATCGTAAGTTTAAAGAGTTTGTATGGCGTGGCGACGAGCGTATCCCTACTAAAGAGGCTATTTTTAGTGAAGAGGAAAAACAGCTAAAACCTAAAGAAATAAAGGGAATGAAGACACCTGAGGAGATAGATGAAGCAGAAAATGCCCTAAGCAAAAGTACTCAGAAGACTGAGTCGCTACCAGTCCAAAACTCCCTTAAAAAAGAAAAATAGACAAGGTTGGCATTTTTATTGCAACACTTAACTAACGAGAATATATAAAAAAACAGAACAATATGAAGAAATTATTTATTGCCATTGCAGGATTGGCACTACTGACCACAGGATGTGTGTCTAAGAAAAAATATGCTGAGTTGGAGGCGAGAAACAAACAAACAGAAGATTTGCTAAACAGTGCAACTGTGAAGTTGAATATGTGTTTAGATGAAAAGAACAAACTGACTTACAAAGCAGAAAGTCTAAAAAATCAAAATGAGCTACTAAAAGAGAACAATCAGCAGCTCATACACAATATGGGCAATCTTACTACCCTGACCCAAAAAGGAGCTGAAAACCTTGAAAAATCATTAGAAAGCCTACGCGAGAAAGACCTTACTATCAAAAACCTACGCGATGCTGTTACTCGTCGCGACTCTGTAAACCTAGCTTTAGTACAAAGTCTAAAAGGGGTATTAGGCAATCTTGACGACCAAGATGTAGATATAAAAGTAGAAAAAGGGGTAGTATTTATCAATATATCAGACAAGATGTTGTTTAGCAGCGGCAGCTATACTATCTCTAAAAATGCCAAAAGTGTACTTGAAAAAGTAGCTAAGGTAGTGAAAAACAAGCCAGACTTCGAGTTTATGGTAGAAGGACACACTGATGATGTGAGAATTAAGAAAGACTGTATACGCGATAACTGGGATTTAAGCGTAATGCGTGCTACCGAAATAGTACGAGTGCTACAAAATGATTTTGGTATTGCACCTGAGCGTATGACCGCTGCTGGGCGCAGCTACTATGTGCCTGTAGCTTCTAACACTACTGCCGAAGGTCGTGCTCAAAATCGCCGTACTCGCATAGTAGTATTACCTAAGCTCGACCAGTTCTACACTATGATAGAAGAGGGTATGAAAGATCCTGCTATCGGAGGAAAAGGGAAATAATTAATAAATTTGATAATTAGCAAATAATATTAAAAGTCAGCTATTAGTGTAAAGCTAATAGCTGACTTTTTTGTACACGAAATGTTTTATTCGTACCTTTGCACCCAAATAATACAAAATAATAGATTATTTATGAAAAAGTGCTTACTACTATTTTTTTTAGTAATAACAACTGCTATTTTTGCTCAACATAAATATACGCTTAGTGGTTCGATATCCGATGCTTCTAATGGCGAAAAGCTATTAGGGGTAAACTTCGTTATCAAAGAACTGCACACCGGCACTTCTACTAACGAGTATGGTTTTTATTCTATTACCCTTCCAGAGGGAAAATACACCCTATCAATAGAATATATAGGCTATGGCACTCGCGAAGAAACAATAGTCCTCAATAAAAATATTCGCAAAGACTACAAGCTAATACCTGAAGAAATTGCACTGACAGGGGTAGAGATTACTGCCCATAATACGGTGCAGAAAACAGAGGTACGCAAACCCGAAATGAGTGTAGCTACTATTCCTATTACTACAGTGAAAAAGCTTCCAGTATTAGTAGGCGAAGTAGATATTATTAAAACCCTAATGCAGATGCCTGGAGTTAGCAATGCAGGCGAGGCATCATCAGGCTTCAATGTGCGTGGAGGGGCTGCCGACCAAAACTTGGTGCTTCTCGATGAGGCTACTATCTTCAATGCTTCTCATCTTTTCGGCTTTCTAAGCGTCTTCAATGCTGATGCCGTACGCGATATGAAGCTCTACAAAGGCGGAATACCGGCGCGTTACGGGGGGCGTATCGCTTCTGTTTTAGATATTTATCAAAAAGAAGGTAATAAAAATAAGTTTGCTGCTACAGGCGGTATAGGGGCACTCTCTTCTCGCTTACTAGCCGAAGGACCTATTGTAAAAGACAAAGCCTCTTTTCTTATTGGGGGGCGTGCTTCGTATGCACATCTTTTCTTGAAGTTGAGTGATAACAAAAACTCAGCTTATTTCTATGACCTCAATACAAAGCTCTCTTATCAGCTAAATCCTAATAACGCTTTATATCTTTCTGGCTATTTTGGTCGCGATAGTTTTATACTTAGCGAAAACCTTACCAATACTTACGGCAATGCCTTGATAAATTTGCGTTGGAATCATCTTTTTACTGATAAACTCTTCTCTAACCTTTCAGCCATTTACAGCAATTACGACTATAAGTTCGATTTTAGCTTTATTGATATGAAATGGACATCAGGAATTGAGAATTTCAACCTGAAATACGACTTCAAAAACTATATTTCCGAAAAATTCAAACTCACTTATGGATTTCAAGGCTTATACTATGTGTTTAAACCTGGTAAAATAGTACCTAAAACCTCTGCCTCTACTATACAAGAGCGCATACTTGAGCATAAATATGCTGCCGAAATGGGCTTTTATGCCGATGCCGAGCAGAAATTAGGAGAAGCCCTTACGCTGTCGTACGGATTGCGTTTCAGTAATTTTTATAGTTTAGGGAAACGTACCGTAAATGTATATGCTAACAATAATCCAGTAGGGTATAATGCCAACCGACAAGTGTATTACCAAGGTTCTGCTATAGGCACTAAATACTATGGTAGCAATCGCATTATCGACTTGTATGCTAATTTTGAACCTCGCTTTACAATGAGTTATGCTTTTAGCGATACTAGGTCAGTGAAAGCGAGCTATGCACGTACAGCTCAGTATGTACATCTGATTTCTAACACAGCATCACCTTCTCCTTTGAATGTCTGGGCACCGAGTGATGAGTTTATCAAACCACAAATTGCTGACCAAGTAGCATTGGGCTATGCGTCTAATGTTTTTGAAGATAAATACAGCGTAGAGGTAGAGACTTATTATAAAAAAGTACAAAACCGTTTAGATTATATCGATGGTGCCAACCTTGTTGCTAATGAGGCTATTGAGCGTGTGCTACTTTCAGGAGAAAATAGAGCTTATGGTTTAGAAGTGCTATTGCGCAAAAACACAGGTAAACTAACAGGCTGGATAGCCTACACCCTCTCTAAATCAGAAATGCAAACCAAAGGACGTACTCCTGAAGAAATAGGTATCAACTACGGCGATTGGTATAGTGCAGCTTACGATAAGCCTCACGACCTTTCTATCACGGCTACTTACGAAGCCTCTCCTAAATGGACGTTTGGGGCAGTGTTCAACCTACAGTCAGGCTTACCTACTAACTACCCTGTAGGGCGTTATAGCTACTTAGGCAAAACTCTTCCCGTTTATAGCAAGCGCAACGAATACCGCCTGCCTACTTATCACCGTTTAGACCTTTCGGCTACCTATACTCCCGAGCGCACTAATAAGCGTTGGAAAGGCGAGTGGGTATTTGGGGTGTACAACGTGTATAACCGCAAGAATGCTGTGAGCGTCTCTTTCCGCGAAAACGAAGATACCAAACGCAATGAGGCCGTAAAACTTTCTATCTTTGGTATTATACCTAGTGTAACGTATAACTTTAGTTTCTAATCCTATAAATAATTACAAACAGAATGAAAAATCTTTATATTATACTCCTCAGTGCCTTAGCTTTGACTTCTTGCGAAGAGGTCATCGACTTAAAATTAGATACAGCCCCTCAAAAATTAGTGATTGATGCGGCTCTCGACTGGAAGAAAGGTGAAGCAAAAGCCTATCCTATAGTAGATATTAGCTATACCGAACCTTATTTTGCTGAAACACACTCCCCTGCAGTAAATAATGCTGTGGTGAAGATTATTTCAGATAGCCAAACCTATAACCTTACTCTTTGGGACGGCACTTCTACTATAACCTCTGATAATCTAACTCCGTTAAAGGGGGGTAGTCGTTATGTGTTTCCTGCAGGTATTGCGCCTCAGTTAGGCAAAAACTACGAACTGATAATACAGCTCAACGGACAAACATATACTGCTAAGGATAAGATGCTTGAAGCCCCCGTAATAGCTTCTAACAGAATTGTACAAAAAGAAAATGGAGGCTTTTTAGGCGACCGTAAAGAGTTGCGTTTTTATTTTGAGGGAGTTAATGATGGAGTAGCCAATGCTTATTTGGTTAAATTGGCTCAGAATAATAGTTCAAAAACTACCTATGGTGTTTTAGATGATAACTATATAGCCAATAACCGCTTTTTCTTCGTAATGACGGGGGTTGATAATGATGAAAAGCTCAAGAAAGACGATGTAGTGAATGTTCTTCTCTACCGCATTCAACCTGAATATAAAAACTTCCTACAGACGATTATCCAACAGTCAGGAAGACAAAGCCCATTTGCTATTCCAGCCCGTCCTATAGGCAATATTGTCAATACCACTAACAAACGCGAAAACCCTCTCGGAGCTTTCCGCATATCACAATATACCACACTCCAATACACAGTTAAGTAGCAAATTAGCCAATCGACAAATTGACAAATTGACAAATCGACAAATCGACAAATCAGCAAATTGATAATCACCACTTAAACTGCACCAAAAACTCGTGAGAGTTGCGCGATTGCAGGTTGAGGTGGCTCTGAAAGTAACTCTCAAAACCATAACCTATAGCTACGTAGTAGTTGGGTATATCGAAAAGCACATAGGCACTTGCCGCTTTCTCAGTGCGATAGGTAATGCCCAATTCAGCACGGTGGGCAAAGTTCCCCGCTACAGTAAGGTCAGCAGAGGGGGTATTCCCTTTAGCCAAACGCCATTGCAGGCGGGGCTTGATAGTTACATCACTATCTATGCGCCAATGATAGCCCGCTAATATATAGTAATACATATTCTCAGCTATTGAGGTCATCACATCATTATCGAGGCGTACCCTATCAGAAGCCAGCATATTAGGCATCGAAAAACCTATATAAAAATCAGGGTGGTCATAGTATAAGCCCGTTCCAAAGTTCGTCTGAAACTTACCCGAAATACTGCTTAGATACGAATCGTAATAATAAGTAGGGTGCATACGGCTACCATTAGGGTAAAAATTGTTGTATAGGTAGTTATAGTTGCGTATTTCTCCTCCGTCAATATTAAAAAAGTCCCCTCCAAACTTCACTCCCGCTATCAGATTAGAGTTATAGCTAATAGGGATACTATAAGATAAATCAAGATACAGAGCCGCTTGTTTTTGTATAAAAACCTTGTTATTAGCTATCGAAAAGCCCATTCCTACCCGCTCAGAAAGGCGATGTGTAGTAAAAAAAGTCTGCGTAAGAGGCGCTTCTATCATATCGCGAAATTGGTTGCGAATATCTACCGACACAGTATGCCCAACCTCTAAGCCTACAGCCGCAGGATTTACTAAGTTCTGATGCTGGTGATAGAAAATGTAAGACGGGTCTATAGATTGGGCTTTAGCAAGGCCAAGAGCGAGCAACGTAAGGCTCAATAAGAGTTTCTTCATTATATATTAATCTTTTTATTTAATAATTGAGGTACAGCCAGCCGCGCTTTTCTTGCTGCTTACTGCCGTCTGTACTAAAAAGGTACTGATATACCCCTTGCGGCAAGCGTTTGCCGTTAGTGTGGTAACCATTCCATTGGTTTTTATAACCTTTGGCACGATACACTTCATTTCCTAATGTATCGTAGATGTATAGCGTGTTATGGGGGTAGCGTTCAGCACGGATAATAGTGTAAAAGTCGTTAATGCCATCGCCATTAGGGGTAAAAGCATTAGGGATAAGCACTTGGTCTATTTCGTTGTCTTGCTCGTTAGGAATACCATCGCCGTCTATATCGTCATCACAAGCATCGCCTATGCCATCACCATCAGTATCAGTCTGGTCTGGATTATAGGTGTGCGGACAGTTGTCGTGCAACGAGTATACCCCATCACCATCGTCATCAGTATCTTCTTTTATGGTGATAGTAGCAGTATTTACGGCTAAAAATATATTATCTTCAGCTTTTAGCATCAGTCTACCCTTAGTAGTTTTAGTTCCTGTAGGTATTTCTATTTCAGCCTTTCCAGTATTAGGCAAAGCCGTCGTGAGAGTTACCGAAAAAGTTTCTCCACCATCGGTAGATAAGAGCAGCTTCATTTTCTTGGCGCTTATAGGGGCTTGGTCAGTGCCAGCAACATTCCAGTTTATAGTTACTTTCTCTCCCATTATCCACGTAGTAGGCTGGCTTTGCGAAGTGATAACAAAAGGGCCTGCATCATCATTTACCACTACTTCTATGGTTTTATAGGCAGTATTACCCATCTGGTTAGCAGCATTAGGGCGGTCTATCACCACAAACGACCAATGTAGGGTACGCCCTTTGTTCAATACCGTTTCCCACACATCATTCCTTTTAGGGTTTTCTTGGGTGAGAGTCCCCGCCACTATGCGCGACAAGCGGGGTATATAGCGATAGGGTAGAGTAGAGGGGGGCAGCGAGCGTGCCGTAGCGCCATTGTTGAGCAACGGCGAAAAGTAATAATAACCTCCCCCATTAGTCCGATTATCAGCCTGTTCCCACGTGTACAGCAGCGCATCGCCATCAGCATCTGTAGCCTTACCCTCTAACAGATAGGCGGTACCTTTGGGTATGGTATAGCTCGGCAGGTCTGGTATGTCAGGCGGAGTGTTATGGGTGGGTTGCTCGGTAGCACAAGAGGTAATCTCTATAAAGGTACTGATGTCATACACGCTGCGGTGGTGAAAATAAGGGTCGTTATGCGCTTGTAGGTCGTAGCTACCACTCACCCCTGCATAGCTCATAATCGTACTGCCACTACCGGGTTCCATTTGCGAATCAGAACCATACTCGCGTCTGTAAGAAAACGTATGGGTTGCGCCCATCTGATGACCAATTTCGTGGGCTACAACATCTATATCAAAAGCACTGCGGAAGCGTCCCATTCTCGCAAAAGGATAAGAAGAAAAGCCTTGTCCTTTGCGGTCGGGACTACATACGCAGCCTATACAACCCGCATTGCCTCCGTTGTTGCCGTTGTGGAATAGGTGCCCAATATCATAATTGGCATTACCTACTTTCTCGTCTAATAATTGTTGTAGCACACCAGAGCTATAGTCCCAATCGTTGTAGTTGATACTCGAAAAAGGGTCATTAGTTTTATCATCAAAGATTATATTTTTGTCAGAAACTAACTGAAAAGCCACCGATAACTGCTGTCCATACACAGCATTCACTCGGTTTAAAGTATTGACTACTTGCGCAAAAGCGTCATCTTTCCCCCAGAAATACTCTGTGTATTGGGGGGTACAAGCTATCGCGATGCGAAAAGTGCGCTGTACAGCTTTTGTCTGATAGGTAGGGCGTTGGGTAGGAGACGGCTGTGGCAGTTGGGCAGCAAGTGTTTCGCACTGCAACGGTATTTTTTCGGCATCGCTGTAGTAGTAAACGCGGTAAAGCCTGCCTCCGTGCTCTTCAGCTTCCACAAAGGCGTAATGTAGGTTTTGCTGCATAATAGCATCTAAGCCAAAGTCGCTGAAAGTGAAGCGTATGCGCTGCGAATCATCATCTACGCCTACCCCTTCAAAAGTGAGTATGGACGGATATTTTTGTGCTAATTCGTCAGAGAGTACCTGCGTAGGGTTGATGCGGTAACTGATAAGCTGCCCATCAGCGTTGGGTATCTCTACTATTGTAGCCCCACGAGCCGTAGTAGCCCCGCGCAGCACTCTGCCAAAAGCGTCTTTGTCTAAGGTAAAATACTGTGCCACAGCCGATAAATTAGTAGCACTGCGTTGGCTGTCAAACTCAACTTTATGCCAATAGCTCTGCTGACCTTGTGCCGAGAGGCTCGCTAATAACAGCAACCATAGCAAACTGATATTTTTATAAAAATACTTCATTAGGTGTCCTTCTTCTAATTCAAATAATATTCAAATGCCTTATAAATCTCTTCGTAAGGCACTATACAGTCTATTTTGGGCTTTCCTATAGCCTCTAAAAGTACAAAATGTACATTTCCACCTACATTTTTCTTGTCAAAACGCATCAACTGACAAATATCGGTGATTTCTTCATAGGTAAAATCTTGTTTTTTGAAATATTCACCCAAAACAGCTTTCACTTGGTCGCATTTGTCCATTGAAAAGCCTAATTCTTTCACCGATAGGTAAGTCGCCAGTACCATACCTATAGCGATAGCCTCGCCGTGTAGCAGTCGTTCGCGGTTAGGGTTTTGTAGGCAATACGACTCTATAGCGTGCCCCAGCGTATGCCCGTAGTTCAGCGTCTTGCGCAATCCTTTTTCGGTAGGGTCTTGGGTTACTACTTCGTTTTTGATAACTACCGACTCATAGATAAGGCTACCGAGGTGAGCCTCAGTCAGTTCGCTTAGGTTACACATCTTATGCCAATAGCCCTCATCGCTTATCAGTCCGTGTTTAAACATTTCCGCCATACCACTGCGCAGTTCTTCAGTGGGCAGAGTAGCGAGAAAATCAGGGTAGATAAGCACCCCCTTCGGATTGTTAATCACCCCCACAAGGTTCTTAAGAGCACCCAAATCAACACCTGTTTTACCGCCTACTGAAGCATCAACCATCGCCAGCAAGCTGGTCGGTATATTGATGAAAGGGATACCGCGCATATAAGTAGAGGCGACAAAACCACCTAAGTCAGTAACGACCCCGCCCCCTATATTGATAAGCAGACTTTTGCGGTCAGCTCCCAGTTCAGAGAGGGCGTACCACACTTGGGTACAAGTATCGATGTGTTTATGGGGTTCTCCAGCTTCTATTTCTATGATTTCCAAGGGAATATCAGTAGCCAAAACCGATAGCACTATAGGGGTACAACATTCGTTAGTATGCTTATCGGCTAAAAGGAATATTTTAGAGGGGCGTTGTTCAGCCACAAAACGATTGAGGAAATCAAAGCCTTCATCGTTAAAATATACTTGGTAGTGTTGTGCTTGAATACTATCTGGGTACATATCTTAATCAAATTTAATGCTGCAAAAATAATAAACAATCAGCAGATGAGCAAACAGAAAAATTTTCTAAAGCCACCTACCCTATACAAACGATATACAAACCATACAGGAAGAGCGAAGGATAAGCGAAAAAAGAGCGAAGAGTAAGTGTCTAATAATTGTCTAAAAAATAGAAAGAAATACTATAAAAAAATCAAACAATCTCATTGATTGTTTGATTTTTGTAAGACCTTTTAAAGACGATAAGATACCGCAACTCTTAACAAACCATTATTTTGTAGGCGGTAGTTTTTATAGCTTTTGGTTACCACTTGGGTTGAGAGGTAAAAGCCTAAAGTATAATTATCGGATAACTTACTTTCTACCCCTAGACTCATAGGTACTCCTAAAAATACACTCCCGCTGCTTGTACTTTTGCTAAAATCCTTTGTTTCCAGCTGGTAGTTTATAGCCTTGTTAGCTTGCACCCCTATACCGAGTACTATAGCCGCTTTTTTAGGAGCAATTTCGATTTTCGAAAAGACTATTTTAACAGGAATACCTATAAAGGTAGCATTGGTATTGTAGTAGTTATCAGCGGTAAGGCTTCCGTTGCTAAATAGCGACATAGTTATACCTGTTTGAAAGCGCACCCTTTCGGTGGCGTAATAGCTCACTAACCAATTACCATTAGAGGTCATTCCGTTCAGTGCCAACTCATTACCTGTAAGCTGAGCGCGCCCTACGCTTGCACCAAATTCTATTCCCCATTTAGATAGGAAAGTATTGTCTTCTTGAGCCGATAACCCCCAACTGCAAACACACAATAGGGTACAAATAAAATACTTCATCAGTTTCATATGCTTATTTTTTATTAATTACTCCGCAAATGTATATATTATTACTTAAAGTAACAAATATTCTCATAGATTACTAACCTAATGTTAGTGCTATGTAGAAATAAACTTTTGTTATTACACTTGTTAATCTGAAAAAATAACATATTTTTGCATTAATTTAAAAGATTTTTTATGGGAAATATAGCTACAGATTTTGCTCAACAGATAGAAAAATTAGCATCAAGGGGAATGAAATTTGATTTAAAAGAAGATAAGATAAAAGAACATCTTTTAGATATAGGATATTATAGATTAGGTTTTTATTGGTGTCCGTTTACTGATAAAAATCATAATTTTATAAGAAAAATCAAAATTGTTGTTTATGGGCAATCGCAAAGGGAGATTTAGGCGAAGAAAACCCTAAGGTATATGTTAGCTATAACCAAAAAGAATGGCAGGTGGAATGCGATACATTATCTGAATTTTTGTTGGCTATGGCTCACTTGCAGGCGGTATTTGCTTTGCCTTATACTTATGAAGGATTTAAATTCATTACTTCCGAAGATTTGGATGCTATAAAAGCCCATTTTCCCAAAAAGCCTTTCGCTATACGCCATTGGTTACAAGGGGCGGAGTTCTATGGCGGGGCTACTGACAGCATAGTGGTTTTAGATGGAGGTGAGCAGCTGGTGTATGCATCTTCATCAGAAAGTTCCTTTGAGGCGATGGATGATTTTTTAAAAGACATAGGAGAGGAAATGTAAGATTTGAGCAAGCAGCCATAAAATTAAAAATATTTTAATAGAATAAAAAATGAACAGCACAAAATCTATATTATTTTTAGATACTGAAAATGGAGATTTTTTTCTTATAAACGGTGTAGTGATTTCTTCTAAAACTACTTTTTCCTCGCTCAGAGAGCTGTTTCCTGATAATGATATCTGGGATGTGGGGACAGGGTTTTATTGGATTTATTTTGAAAAATGTCCTTTTGAGGGAAAAGAGTTTGATATTTCTATTTGTTTTGAAGGAGAAAAACTCGAAACGATATTTTTTTCTATGAAAGAAAGATATACACCTTGGGAAAACTGGACAGAGGAATATGAACTACAAACCGAAAAACTATATAAAAAATGGCTTGCAGCACACATAGGGGAAGAGTGGGAGTTTGTCTGGGGAGAGGTGGGAGCCGCTTTTGATAGGAAAGGAGGAAGGACAAATATGTGGGTCGCTTATATTTGATTTGCATAAAATACGAAAAAATGTAATTTTAGGTTAGAAACAAAATTTTCAGATGTAGTCGCATTGTATTATTTAGATGTAGATTTGCGAAATATTCTGATGAGATATATTAATAGAATTGAGATAAATTTTAGGACTAAGCTCATCTATTATGTTTCAAACAAGTATAAGTCTTTTCCTGCTTGGTTTGCAGATTCAGCGGTAATTTCGCAAAATTTCATAAACAATATAAATAAGTTCTACAATCAAGATTTTATAAGGAATAATGCTCTTATAAAGAGGCATCACGCTAAATATCCCAATGATATATACGCTCCTGCTTGGAAGACATTAGAGTTTTTCTCTTTTGGAATGATATTGAAGATTTATAAAAATCTTATTGAAGATGATATAAAAGAAGAGATTTCTAATCTTTACGATATAAAGAAGCCTAAAAAGTTTATCAGTTTTATGGAAACTATTGTATTAGTGACGAATACTTGTGCTCATTCTGCTGTTTTGTTTGATTTTAATACTCCAAAAGGCATTTTGTCTATTCCAGAAGTTTCTTTTGAAAGAGATAACCATTCTTTATTGGCTTGTATAAAAGTAATTGCTTATATACTCAGAAAAATATCACCTTCAAGAGAGAAAGAGATGTTAGATAGCATTCGGAGTACATTGCATAAACATAATGAAAATCAGGTGATTAATAGTATTATACAAAATAAAATGAAAATTTTTGAGTTGTAATTTTTGCTGATTAAGAAAAATATTGTACTTTTGCGGTAGAAAAATAGTGCCTCACCTCTCTCAGCATTGGTTATGCACTCTAAAATAACAATAATTCAATGCTCAGGCTTGCCCTGAGCATTTTTTTTATAACTTTGCCCAAAATAATAAGATTATGACGCAAATCACTTATACATTAGCCGATATTGAGGCGGTAGCCGAAAAGGTCTTACCGCTGCTCAAGCACAAAGTAGTTATTTTCAAAGGGGCTATGGGCTTTGGCAAGACCACCCTTATCAAGGCATTAGTCAAAGCCTTAGGCAGTACCGACAATGTGTCAAGTCCTACCTTTAGCTTAGTAAATCCTTATGAAGGTACAGATAGCAGAATTTATCACTTCGATTTCTACCGACTTAAAACTCCCGAAGAAGCCTTTGATATAGGTTTTGAAGAATACCTATTTTCAGGTGATTGGTGCTTTATAGAGTGGGCTGAACGAGTTGAAAAATACCTACCAGAGCAGTACAGTGTAATAGAGCTGATACAAATCGACAAAAACCACAGAAAACTGATAATTAGCTAATTGCCAAATCGACAAATCAGCAAATCGACAAATTGTTAAATCGACAAATTGACAAATCGACAAATCGACAAATTATGTACAAATATACGCTTCATTTTAAACGTCCAGCAGGCACTTCACGCGGAGTGCTGACCTCTAAAGACACGTATTTCTTAGTGATAGAACGCGATGGCAAGAGGGGCATAGGCGAGTGCAATCTCTTTCGGGGCTTAAGTGCCGATGATGTACCTGACTACGAGGCTACCTTGCAGTGGGTGCAGGCAAATATGCACTTGGGCGAGGAGGCATTGCTCACTCAGCTTACAACCTTTCCGTCTATACAGTTTGGGGTAGAACAAGCCTTCAGGTCGGTGGCAGCGGCTCAGTGGTATGAGCTTTTTCCCTCTGATTTTACGGTGGGCAAAGACGCTATCGCCATCAACGGACTTATCTGGATGGGTACCCCCGATTATATGAAGACGCAGATAAGAGAGAAACTCGCGCAGGGTTTTAGGTGTATTAAGATGAAGATAGGGGCGATAGCTTTTGAAGAGGAGTATCGTATTCTCAAGGCGTTGCGCAAAGAGTTTTCAGCAGAAGAAGTAGAGATAAGGGTCGATGCCAATGGCGCTTTTACGCCTTCGGAAGCCCCTGAGGTGCTCGCGCGTTTAGCCGAACTGCAATTGCATTCTATTGAGCAACCTATCAAGGCAGGACAGTGGGAGGCTATGGCGCAACTCTGCCGCACTTCACCGCTACCCATTGCCTTAGACGAGGAGCTGATAGGTGTTTTCGATTCCGCACAAAAAAAGCGACTTATCAATGAGATACAGCCGCAATATATTATCTTAAAACCCTCTCTTATAGGTGGATACAAAGGTAGTGAAGAGTGGATAACTCTAGCCGAAGCGCACCAAATAGGCTGGTGGGTAACGTCTGCTTTAGAGAGCAACATAGGGCTAAACGCTATTGCCCAATGGACGTACACCTTGCACAGCACTATGCCGCAAGGCTTAGGCACAGGGGCTTTGTACACTAACAATTTGCCTTTTCCTTTGTCTGTAGAGGGCGGACAGCTGAGGTTTAACCCTTCCGAGCCCGTAGCATTTCCCTTTTCATAGGTGGGCCTGGCAATCGTTCTACGCCGAAGCCACAAGCCTGCATAGCGCGCCGCACACTGCCCTTAGCAGCATAGGTCACTAAATAACCATTGGGTTTTAGGGCATTGTACATCTTTTGGAAGATAGAAACCTCCCAGAGTTCAGGTTGTACTTGTGCGCCAAAAGCATCGAAGTAAATAAGGTCGAAAGAAGCAGGGTCGTCAATCTCTTCAAAGCGTTGCAAACGTTTTTTGAAGCTGAAAGTAGGAGAGAGCGCAATAGGTTCGTCCCACGCACAAGTGTGCATCTGCTCAAAGATAGGCGATAGGGCAGGAGTGTTGAGTATAGAAGGGAAATTCATCAGTGAAGCCTCTTCCCACGATAGGGGATAGGCTTCTACAGTTTCGTAGCGTATGCTGAGGTTTAAATCAGTGTGTTTTAAGTAGGTAACAAGGGCGTTAAGTCCTGTGCCAAACCCTATTTCCAGTATGCTGACCGCTTGTTGCCGAAACAGTTGCAATCCGTTTTGTATAAACACGTGCAGGGTTTCTTGTAGGGCTCCGTGTTTAGAATGGTATGTTTCTTGCAGGTCTGCTATGTACAGACTTGTAGAGCCATCAGAAGTTTGTATAAGTTCGTGTTTCATAGGTATTAGGTGTAATTGTTTAATAGTTAATAGATTGTGAAATAAATATAAAGTTTTTTGAGTTTTAGGGCACAAAGTTAAAAAATAATTTGTACCTTTGACGAAATTTTGAAGTATAATAAAAAACGAAATGAAGACAACACTTACTAATAAATATGAGCCAGAGGTACTATCAGCCACAGGCTATGTACAGGAGGGAGAGCTTTCTGAAGCGTTGTTGCAACCAAAAGAAAAAAGTGTAGATGCAATAATTGATGAATGGCAAGCTAAGCAGTATGCTAAAAGGCGAGAAAATGAATATTTAGATGCCCTTATAGAAAAAGGGCGTACTGAGTTTATAGAACATAAAACCACCAAAATAAATCCTTTTAATATATGGGAGAGCCTACCTATACAATAGAACTTACTAAGAAAGATAGGGTAGTTTATCAAGTGTATGAAAGTATAAAAACGATAATAGTACTTCAATTGTTAGGTCATTATAAAGATAAGTAATTTGTAAAAAGAAATAAAAAAACTAAAACAATATGGATTTAAAAATTGAAAAAGTAAAAGAAAGTCGTATTAAAGAAGTAGACTTTTCTAAATTGAGTTTTGGGCGTACCTTTGCCGACCATATGTTTATTTGCGAATATAAGGACGGTAAGTGGCAAAACCCTACCATCAAACCTTACGGAGCTCTTTCTTTAGAGCCTTCAGCTAGCGTCTTCCACTATGGGCAAGCAGTTTTTGAAGGTATGAAAGCGTATAAAGACGATAACGGACATGTATTTTTGTTCCGTCCGCAAGAAAACTACAAACGTATCAACAAATCTTGCGAGCGTTTAGCGATGCCTGCTTTCCCTGAAGAATGGTTTGACAAAGCCCTTCGTACCCTTGTCGATATAGATAGCGAGTGGATAAAACCAGGCTTTGGCAATGCGCTTTACTTGCGTCCGTTTGTAATTGCTACCACTCCAGGGGTACAAGCCTCACCTGCTAAAGACTATTTGTTTATTATTATTACAGCTCCAGTACAATCTTACTACTCAGGCGATGTACGCGTAAAAATAGCCGACTATTACAGCCGTGCGGCTAATGGTGGTTTTGGTTTTGCTAAGGCAGCGGGCAACTACGCAGGTCAGTTCTATCCTACCCAACAAGCAGCTGCTGAGGGCTACCAACAAGTGATGTGGACAGACGATGCTACTCACCAATACTTAGAAGAAGCAGGTACTATGAACCTATGGTTTAGATTAGGCGACACCTTAGTAACTTGTCCTACTAGCGAGCGTATCCTCGATGGGGTAACACGTAAGAGTATCATAGCGGTTGCTGAAAAGTTAGGTATTAAAACCGAGATACGTCTTGTTAAAGTAACAGAGTTAATAGAGGCAGCAGAGAATGGCACTCTCAAAGAAGCGTTTGGTTGTGGTACAGCTGCGGTGATTAGTCCTATATCAGCTTTTGGCTACAAAGGCAAGGATTATGAGATAAACAGACCAGCAGAATTGTATACTGATAAAATAAAAGAAACGATACTTAACATACAGTATAACAGGTCAGAAGACCCATTTGGATGGAGAGTTCAAGTGAAGTAAGAAAAAATATTTTGAAAAAAAGTTGCCAAAAAATTTGGTAGTTTAAAAAAAGGTTGTACCTTTGCACCCGTAAAACAAAAACAACATTGGCCTCGTGGCGCAACTGAATAGCGCATCTGATTACGGCTCAGAAGGTTACAGGTTTGAATCCTGTCGAGGTCACTGAAAAATGTAACGCACTAATGAAAGTTAGTGCGTTATTTTTTTGTATTAATTATTTATTTCGTACTTTTGCCTCACGATTTTTAACCCTCTTTTTTTAATGAGCGATTCTATATCATATCACATTCCCGTATTGCTAAAGCAGAGTATTGACGGTCTGGCTATTAAGCCTGATGGCACCTATGTCGATGTCACTTTTGGTGGCGGTGGTCACTCGCGCGAAATACTCAATAGGTTAGGCGAAAACGGTAGGCTCTACGCTTTCGACCAAGATGCCGATGCGCTAAATAATACTATCGACGACCCGCGTTTTACCCTTATTCATCAAAATTTTAAGTACCTAAAGCAGTACTTGCGCTTCTATGGCGTTTCTGAGGTAGATGGTGTATTAGGCGATTTCGGAGTCTCTTCACACCAGTTTGATGTGGCCGAACGTGGATTTTCAACTCGCTTCGAGGGGGCATTAGATATGCGTATGAATCAGCAGTCAGAGCTTACCGCTCAGCAGGTGGTCAATGAGTATGACGAGGCAGCTCTTACTCGCATTTTCTCTCTTTATGGCGAACTAAAGAATGCCCGCGCTATAGCTCGCGCTATTATTGCCTTTAGGCAGCATACGCCCATTCGTTTAGGTAGTACCCTACAAGAGGCTGTCCGCGCTTTTTTACCAAAATTCAAGGAGAATAAGGTTTTAGCTCAGATTTACCAATCTATACGCATAGAGGTAAATGCCGAAATGGAGGTTTTGGAATCATTTTTGCTACAGCTGCCTGCCGTAGTAAAGGTAGGAGGGCGCATTAGTCTTATCAGCTATCATTCGTTAGAAGACCGTTGTGTAAAACGCTTTATCCGCGATGGACAAATGGAGGGTGCTCCAGAAAAAGATTGGTATGGCAATGTATCAGTACCTTTCAAAAAAGTAGGTGGACTTATCCTCCCTGACGAAGCTGAGATAGCCACTAATAACAGGGCGAGAAGTGCTAAACTTCGCATAGCTGAACGTATAAACGATTAATTTTGATAAAATGGGAACAGCTACTAATGAAATAAAGAATATTCTCAGAGGTAAATTCTTGGTAGAAGGCAAAGAAGCCAATCGCAATTGGCTTTTTATCTGTTTTCTTTTTGCCTTAGCTCTGATAGTGATTGCTAGTTCGCACATAGTAGACAAGAAAGTGCACCAGATAGCCAAACTCAATGAAGAGGTGAACGAGCTAAAAAGTGAGTTTGTCGATGTGCGTTCGCGTTTGCAGCGGGTTCGCTTAGAATCCTCATTATTAGAGCAGTTAGAATCAAAAGGACTAAAACAGCCTGAGAAACCTCCTCAAAAAATAAAAGTAATTATAGAAGAATAAATATTCCCCCTCATCAGATGGAAAAAAATGATAAAAAAATAACCTATCGCACCTATTTCATAGCGTTGGCTATGATACTAATGCTGATTGTTATTGCCGTTAAGTTAGTCACCATACAAATAGAAGGGGATACATATCGTGCTAAAGTAGACGAGAAAACGTTGCGCGAAGCAGAAATTACCCCTACACAAGGCAACTTGTACTCTGACGATGGCAGCCTTTTGGCTACCTCGGTAACGCGCTATGACATCAGGTGGGACTCAAAAGCTCCAAGCAAAAAGCTCTTCAAAGAAAATATAAAACCGCTGAGCGATTCGCTTTCCAAAATGTTTGGACGCTCAAGCAGCTACTATCAGAATATATTTACTAAAGAACGCGCTAATAATAATCGCTATATGTTGGTAGTCAGCAATATAGGCTATAGCGAATACACGCGTATTAGAAAGTTCCCAATGTTCTCAAAAGGAGCTAATTCAGGAGGCTTCATAGTAGAGAAAAAGGTTAAACGCGAGTATCCTTTAGGAGGGATTGCTCACCGAAGTATAGGCTATGCGCGTACCGATGAAACGGGCTTTACTACTCGTGTGGGGCTCGAGGGGGCTTATTCGGGCTACCTACTCGGCACTAAAGGGCGACGTATGGAGCAGAAAATAGCCAATAACCAATGGCGATTGGCGAGCGGTTTTAACATCATAGAACCCAAAGACGGCTATGATGTGGTTTCTACTATCAATATTAACATTCAGGATATAGCCCACCACGCCCTACTAACCCAGCTAAAGAAATACAAGGCACAGCACGGTTGTGTAATAGTAATGGAGGTGAATACAGGCGAGATAAAAGCTATTTCAAACCTTGAGCTTAACCCTAAAAACAATACTTATGCTGAGCGGTATAACTTTGCCATAGGCGAGGCACACGAGCCTGGTTCTATCTTCAAACTGATGACCGTAGTGGCAGCTATGGAAACTCGTAATATCGATACTACCTATGTAGTAGACATCAAAGACCGCAAGATGCAGTACTACGACAAGACTTTTGAAGACTCACAACACAAGTTCACAGGGCGTATTAGTATCAACAAGGCTTTTTCGGTATCATCTAACGTAGGGATGACCGAGTTGGTAGACCATCTTTATACCAAAAGCGAATCCGATTTTACTAATAAATTGTTGGATATGAACCTCAATCAGAAGTTAGATTTGCCTATAGCGGGCGAGGGACAGCCTTTTATACCTACCCCACGCGATAAGATATGGAGCGGGATAACGCTGAAATCAATGTCCATAGGCTATGCCGTGAAAATTACCCCTTTACAGAGTTTAACCTTCTACAACGCCATTGCTAATGGGGGCGTAATGGTAAAACCTCGATTGATAAAAGAAGTAAAAGAGTGGAATAAAACCATTGAGAAATTCAATGTAGAGATTATTAATGCAAAGGTGTGCAGCAAGCAAACAGCCGACCGTGCTAAAGGAATGTTAGCCGATGTGGTAAGGCGTTCGTATGGTAGTGCGCACAGACTCTATTCACCCGATTTTTCAATGGCAGGCAAGACCGGTACCGCTCGTAAAGATTACGCCCGAACCGATACCAAGCTGAGCTATATATCGTCTTTTGCTGGCTTTTTTCCGGTAGAAAATCCTAAATACTCTTGTATAGTAGTTATTCACGAACCAGACCGCAGTTTGGGTATCTATGGGGCAGATGTATCAGGCCCTGTATTTAAGAGTATCGCTCATAAGATATACACCAACTCTTTGCTGATAGACACAGTCGAAGATGTGGATAGAGTATCAGAAACCACCACTCATAACTACGAAGATTATTACGCCAAAGCCGCTAAGTATAAGACGGTTATGCCCGACCTCAAAGGGGTAAATGCTATGGATGCTATAGCCTTATTAGAGAATATGGGCTTGCGCGTCAGAGTATTAGGGCAAGGCAAAGTAGTAGAGCAATCAGTACTGAAAGGCACGCGTATAACACGAAATACTGTAGTAGTATTGCAGTGTGGTGAATTAGCAAATTGAACTAACAACTAATAACGAATGACTAATTTAACATCTTTATTAAACAACCTCACTATAAAAGCTTCTCTTTATGTAGAAGATAAACCTATTACTTCCGTTTGTTTTGACTCTCGCAAGGTAGAAAAAGGAAGTATGTTTGTTGCCATAGCAGGTACGCAATCCAACGGACACGAATATATAGACCAAGCTACACGCAGTGGAGCTACAGCAATAGTATGCGAGCAACTACCGCAACTGCTCTTTCCCGATGTTAGCTATATAGTAGTACCCAACAGCCATAGTGCTTTAGCCCTTATGGCAGCTAATTTCTATGGAAATCCATCTGAAAAGCTTACCCTAGTAGGCGTAACAGGCACTAATGGCAAGACTACCATTGCAACCTTGTTATACCAATTATTTAGAAAGGCGGGACAAAAGGTAGGCTTGCTCTCTACGGTGGCAGTGTATGTAGATGATCAGCGTTTCGAGGCTACCCATACTACCCCTGACCCTCTTCAGTTACATCATTATTTGCATTTAATGGTACAACAGGGGGTGAAATACTGCTTTATGGAGGTGAGTTCGCACGGTATCGACCAGCACCGTACTGAAGGATTACACTTTGCAGGGGGTATTTTCACTAACCTCACTCGCGACCACCTCGACTATCACAAAACTTTTGCAGCCTACCGCGATGTAAAGAAACGCTTCTTTGATGCGCTACCTTCTACCGCTTTTGCTTTGGTGAATATAGACGATAAGAATGGCGCTTTTATGTTGCAGAATACCAAGGCTCAAAAGAAAACATACGCCCTCAAAACACACGCCGACTATAAAGCGCATATTATAGAGAGTAGGTTTGACGGATTGCTATTGCGTATCAATCAGCACGAGGTTTGGACGAAGCTCATAGGCGAGTTCAATGCTTATAATCTTTTGGCAGTCTTTGGGGCAGCTACTCTTTTAGGGGTAGATGAGCTTGAGGCGCTCACTCTTATCAGTGCGATAGAGCCTGTCGCAGGGCGTTTTCAGTATGCCGTTTCAGCTACGGGCGTCATTACCATAGTCGATTATGCCCATACCCCCGATGCACTCGAAAACGTACTCAAAACGATTAACGATATACGCACCCACAACGAGACCCTCACTACTGTAGTGGGCTGTGGAGGAAATCGCGATAAAGGCAAGCGCCCTATAATGGCCGATATAGCCACAACCCTCAGCGATAATGTAATTCTTACATCTGATAATCCTCGTAATGAAGAGCCTGAAGCTATCTTATCAGAGATGGAACAAGGGGTACAAGCGCAGCACTTCCATAAAGTACAAACTATCACCGACCGTCGTCAGGCGATACAATCCGTTTGTAAGAACGCCCAAAAAGGAGACATTATCCTCATCGCAGGTAAGGGACACGAAACTTACCAAGAAATCAAAGGCGTGAGACACCATTTTGACGACTTTGAAATCGTCCGCGAATTTTTAGAATTATACAAGAAATAGAAGCGTAGAAAATATAATTTAAAAAATAGACTTTGCTAAGAGTTTTAGGGCTCTTAGCAAAGTTTTTTTGTACTGTATCACGAAATGATACACCTCCCCCTTTACCTTTGCCGCATCAAACTAAAAGTTTCTAACAAATGAATAAAGATACACTATCATTACAGTTGCCTATAGCGCTGCTCAGTAAGTCTAAAGTAACGATGCGTGCGCTTTTAGAGCGTGAAGTAGCGCAACAAGAGAGTTATATCAAAGAGACTCTCAAAGCTATTGAGATACCTTTTAAAGGTACACTACACCCGAAGATAGATAGAAAGGAAACTGTCTTTTCGATAAAAATGAAGCCCTATTTCAGTGATGAGGATTTTGAAAAAGTACAAAAAGCTTTTCCTAAAGGTTATGTGCAGCTCCATTCTAATTTTGTAGCTGAAGAGGTAACCTCTCGTTTTGTGTGGATAGCTATTCCTAACCAAACTACACATTTTGTATGTCTTAGTGAAATATTTGCTTCTAAGCACTTCAAACACTCTGCAATGTCTTTACCTATTGCCTTAGGAATGAATGATGAAGATCTTCATCTTATTGATTTGGCAACCGAAGCACATTTGGCTATTCAAGCTGATGATCCTACCTATCGGCGCAAATTACAACAGCTTGTATTGCTATCCTTGCTCTACAAACATACTCCTGAAACGCTTAAAATAGTGTGGATAGGAAAAGAAGACGATTGTTCCCCTGCGATGTTGCAAGTAATAGCACCTTATGCGTTCAGCACAGCTACTGATACTGAAGAAATTTTACAATCCTTAGTAGATGAAAACCAAAAACGCACTGAGAAGGCACTTACGTCACCTTATATAGTAGTCTTTATCAATGAGGCTGATACACTTTTTGAGAAACATTTTCTACTTTTGAATACTTTGAAAGATAGCCAAGCACAGGGTATTTTCCTTGTGGGTATTTCAGAGGTATTTGAGAGGAAAAGCATAACCGTAAAACAACTACTTGATTATCGTTTGCTGTTTAATAATTTGCTTTGGGTTCACGAAGAAGGAGCTGTAGGCTATGAGCGTACCTCACTTCTGTTACCCTTTTTTGAAGAAGAGGTTTTTGACAAGATCATACAATTTAGAGAAGGAAAAATAAAAGTACCACCAGAAGAGTTGCTTTCAGAGAGAGCTGAAACCCTACAAAAACAAATAGCACAGATGTTAGAAAATAGGAGTAATATTCTTTTAGAACGAAAGACTTTAAAAGACCTTAAAAAGTCTTTGCATACCCCCTTGGTAATGAGAACCCAGCTGTGTAGTACAGATGGAGCGATAGTCCTTCCACTAAATGTAATTAGGGGGTATTTTTCTCGGCTATTACAAACGAAACTATTTAATGAAATGCTTGGCAGAGTTATGGATAATATTACCTATTTTGCAGGAGAAACACCTAAGAAGTTAGGTAGTATAACTCATTTTGAAATACTTAAAGAAAGCAAACAGATACTTATTGATGGTGAACCCTTACACACTCACTCTATAGGAGATAGTTTAGCGCCTTTTATTGTAGAAGATGACTATGATATACTCAACCCAATAGCTGTTACTCCTGAGAAAGTGGTATGCCCATTGTTAGACACTTTACCTAATGCTACTTATCCACAGTTGAGCCTTATTGTAAAGAAGTTACGAGAAGTTGAGCCAATACCTTCTAATTTAGAAGAGAAAGCACTGTTAGTACACAAGCTTTTTAACAATTCAATTTTCACTTGTCAGCTTTCACCTATAGCATTGCTATCCGAAATAGAAATACTACTGTTAGGTATTGATTTTGAAGTAATTAATAAGAAGTTTATCAAAATTCGCCAACAGCCAGCACTAAATAGTTAGAAGAGAGTTTTTAAACTCTTAATAACATAGTTATATAAATATTTAACAAAAAAAATTGTATGAATGCTGAAAAAGTTATACTTTTGAGGCGTTAAATTAGTAACCATATAAAAAAAATGAGAAATCTAGAAAAAGAACAAGAGTTCAAACAGTGGCTAAAAGAAAATCCTTATGATGATAGAACGATAGACAGCCGCATTACAATTGCAAAAAGGTAAATGAAAAGTACGACTTGTACGAGTATTTTACTAAGGGGAATACCCAAGAAATTTATAGGCTTTTTACCTATACTACTAAGGATATGGATAATGGGTTAAAACCATTACATAACATACCTATCAATGGAAATCCTTACACAGGTACTCATACCTATAAATATGCTATAAAACTCTATTTTGCTTTTTTGGCTGAAGAGTTTAAAGAGAAAGAAACATTTGGTAACATTTTTATGGAAGAAGCTTTTAAAGCCTACTTACCTAAAAATGGAGTGGAAAAAAGTGTTAGTAATTATCTAAACTACATAAAAAATGTAGACCGTTTATTCGAATATAAACTATTCCCTATTATTAAGGAAATCTATGAATCTCAAAACTTTGAGGCTCTTAATAGATTGAGAGAACAAGGAGATGATTATTTAGCCGAAACTTTTAAAGGATTAAAAAACTTGAAGGATTATAGGTCTGGCTTTAAAAAGTATCTCTATTTTATAGAGGATAGTATAGCTGATGTTGCAGAAGCTGCACCTGATACTATTGATAAAATAGTCAATGACCTTGTTGATGAAGAAATTGATGAGGTTACTACTGAAATAAAAGACAGTTACAGTCACGAAGATATTCGCAAAAACTTCTTTTTTAGATTGATTAGTCAGAATCGTTTTAACCAGAAGAGTGATTTTTACTTCCCTATTCGTTTTATCCAACAGTATTTTTATAAAACCAACGATAAAGAATATTTTAATAATATTATCAATAAGCAAATTGATGGTATTCGCTTCTTTTATGACAAAAATTCAGATGAGTTTAAGCATTTAAAAGAACTTAAAATTTCTGAAGATGGCAAGTTACTCATCAATGATAAAGTAGTTTTTTCAGAAGATTTTAAAAACAATAGTACTTATGTACCTTTTGAAGTTACAAAACTTTCTGATATAGCTATTGATCATATAAAGCCTATGGATACTATTCTTAGCGAGCTAAAGAAAGCTGATTACTGTGAGTTAGAGAAAATTACTGCAGCTTTAAATAAAGGACTACATAGTAGAACTTATACAAAATTAGCAGCAAGAGGCACTAAACTTTCTAACAGTGACTTTATTAATAGTATTGACAAAGGTGAACTTAAGAGAGAGTTTGAAGATATTGTAAATAGAATGCAGTTGCAGTTAATGCACAAAAAGCATAATAGCGACAAACGCAATAAGGTTAAGTAGTGAATATGCCACAATCAAAAAAGAGTGCCAGAAATTACTCTGGCACTCTTTTTTGATTTATAAATCAGCAAATTAATGCACTTCCAAATTTCTCTTTACAGCTTCTTGCCAATACTCTACAAACCTTTCACGCAAAGAGGTGGGTTCTAATATAGTAAGCGACCAACTGCGTTTCATCAATTCCATAATAAAGTCAAGAGTGGGCTTTACATAGAGTTCAAAGGTAATATGCGTTGCGGTTTCAGCTATAACCCGCTGCGAATGGTGAATAGGCGAGGCTTTAAGGTAGTTGCCATCGCGGTGGTCAAACTGTAGTACTACCTTTTCGGCTTTGGCATCGGTGAACATACCAAAAGCATTGTAATATGGGCTATAGAAGTCTAATTCCTTATTGGGTCGGAAAGTAGCTCCAATTTCTAACGAACGCACGCGCTCTAAGGCAAAGGCTTTAAAAGGCACACTGCTGTCTTGTTTATCAACTGCCAGTACATACCACTTATAGTCTTTATGTTTTAGTTTGTAAGGTTGTAGCGTATAGGCTTTGGTTTGCTCATCGCGGTAGTCGTAGTAAGTGATGTGCAGTTCCTTATGGGCTTCTATAGCCTCTATACAGTCAGCAATATGGTTTGTACCCGTATGCTGACGACTTTCGGCAATCACACATTCAGGTAGTTTACCGTCTTGGTTTTGTACGGTAAACAAGATGTAAGCTGCCAATAGGTCATCTACTATCAGCTGATTTTCATCTTCGTATAACGCATAAGTTTCATCCTCATATCTCAAATCATAGTGCCATTCATCGCGTATTGTCTCTTTGTCGCGCTCAAACAATTGTCGGTTATACCCTTTTTCACCTAAATAACTATCCATTTCTTTGTGGATTTGTTGGTAGTTAGGGTAGATTCCTTTTCTATTACAATCGCGTATAAATCGCAATAGGTGTATGATACGTAGTAATTTATCCATTTTTTTGTTTTTTGGTTTATGGGGCAAATGTACTAAATAATTATTAATTTGACAATTATTGTTTCTCCCAGCCTTCCCAGCCTTCCCAACCCTCCCATACACAAACCTTGAGCGAACGATCAGCGAAGGATGAGCGAAGGATGAGCGAAGGATGAGCGAACAACCACCAACTTTTCTCTCTTCTTCCTCTTTGTTAAAATTTTGCATTTTTTGCAGCAGAAAGCCTCTAAAACTGATAATCTTTCAATAAAAGACCTTTTGGTTGCTTCTCTTTTGCGTTTCTTGCAAAATACTGAATATTACAAAATAACGCTAAATTGTTAAGGTTTGTTAAATTTTAGCTTTTTTCTTGGTAGTTACGAAAGATAATGATACTTTTGGCGCATTAAAACGTATAAATGTATGGATAACACACACAAAATCGCTTTGTTTATTTTCTGTTGGCTTTTCCCCTTTTGGCTGATAGCTCAGGAAGTAACTATCAAAGGTACTGTAAAAGATGAAGACGGACTCGAGCTGCCAGGGGCGGCTATCGTCATCAAAGGTACTGCTAAGGGTATGGCTACCGATTGGAATGGTAACTTCGAGATGAAAGCTCATCAGGGTGATATCTTGGTCTTTTCGACTATCGGCTATGCTCCTAAAGAGGTAAAGGTGGGCAAGGAGCGCACGCTGCATATCGTTCTCTCTGCTGATGTGCAACAGCTCGAAGGTACTGAGGTAGTAGCGGTAGCCTATGGCACTACCGACAAAAAATCGTTTACGGGCTCTATGGCTACTATCAAGGCCGACGCTATTCAGGCCAAACAGACTACCGATGTGGCCAAAACCTTAGAAGGGGCTGTCGCAGGGGTGCAAATCTCTACTTCATCAGGGCAACCTGGTAGTAGTTCAGCTATCCGCATTAGGGGTATTGGCTCTATCAACGCTTCAAGTGCTCCGCTTATTATCTTAGATGGAGTGCCTTTTGAGGGGACACTCAACGCTATCAACAACAGCGATATAGAGAGTGTGAACGTGCTAAAAGACGCTTCGTCTTCCGCACTCTACGGCGCACGTGGTGCTAATGGGGTAGTGCTTATCACTACCAAAAGTGGTTCTAAAGGGCGCCTATCTATCTCGGTAGATAGTAAGTTGGGCTTCAACTACCGCGGTATCCCTGAGTATGATATTATCAGCAGCCCTGGCGAATACTACGAAACGCTTTGGGCGGCGCTTTACAACCAGAATTTGTACGCTCAAAGACAAGCTGATGCCTTGGCGCGCAGCAATGCCAGCCAATCGCTTATCAATAATGTGGGGGCAGGCTATAATATCTATAACGTAGCTGATAATGAGGTGGTATTGCCTACCGGTAAACTTAACCCTGCCGCTACTATCAAATATTCTGATGCGGCTACTTTCAACCAATGGGAAAAGGCTCTTTTCAATACCCGTGTGCGCAAAGAGCATAACCTGAGTATGACCAAAGGCACAGAGCACAATAGCTTCTATTTCTCTTTTGGCTATTTGGGCGATGAGGGCTATAATATGAATAGTTATTTTAACCGCTATTCTACTCGTTTTGCTTACAAGGGTGACATTACTTCTTGGCTAAAGGCCAATGCTTCTTCAATGATTACTTACACCGAAAAACAAGGCAGTACTGAGGATAGCGGCTATGATAACCCTTTTGCGTGGACGCGTACCATAGCGCCTATTTATCCTATCTACGAGCACGATGCCAATGGCAACCGCTTAAATACTTACGACTATGGGGCTACCCGGAAGTTTAATGATAATACCAACCCTGTGGCTACACAACGCGAAAATCTAAACTACAGTCGCGATTATTATTTCAATCAGGCGCTTTCGTTAGAGGCACAACTACATAAGAATCTCACTTTTTCAGTAAATGGCAATTTCTATGCTAACTTCTATGATGTGAATTACTTCACCACTCCCTTAGGTGGTGCAGGTAAGAACTATGGGGGGGCATCAAGTAAGTATAAATCTGATAATATAGTGCTGACCTTCAACCAGCTGTTGCGTTATAGCAAAAATTGGGATAATTATGGTATAGAAACTCTTTTTGGGCACGAAAGCTATCAGAAGCATTTTGGCACTATAGAAGGTAGTAAGAAGAACTTTGTAGACCCTCGCAATAGCGAGTTCAATAACGCTGCGGTGCTCAGTTCGCTCACCTCATACACTCGTCGTTACTTTGTAGAAGGCTACTTCGGTCAGCTAAATGCTAACTATAACCAGAAATATTACCTATCGGCTAGTTTGCGCCGTGATGGCTCGTCAGTATTTGCACCCGAAAATCGTTGGGGTACTTTCTGGTCGGTGGGAGCCTCGTGGTTGCTAAGCGAAGAGAAGTTATTAGAAAAAGTAGATTTTGTAGATTTAGTGAAGCTCAAATTAAGCTATGGAGTGCAGGGGAATGACGAGCTTTATTTACCTGGCGGAGGGCGCTCATACGTGCCTTATATGACGCTCTACAGTGTGAGTACTAATGGCAATACCCCAGGGCTTGTAGCCAGCTATAAAGGCAATCGCAATATCACTTGGGAAGAGAGTGGCAACCTTAATGCAGGTATAGAATTGGCTTTCTTCAGAAACCGACTTACTTTAGAGGCCGATTACTTCGTGAAGAAAACCAACGACCTGCTGTTTAATATGCCACTACCTGCTTCTACCGGTTTTACTTCCGAGCCGCGCAACGTAGCTGATATGCTAAACAAAGGGGTAGAGTTTTCGTTAGCGGTAACCCCTGTACGTACCGATAAAGTGCAGTGGACGGTATCAGTAAACGGCTTGCACTATAAGAATGAAATAACTCGCCTACCTGAGGAATTGCGCGAAAAAGGATTGACACGTGGCTATCAAACACTGAAGGAAGGCGGTAGCATCTACGACTTCTATATGGTGAAATGGGGAGGCGTAAATCCTACCAATGGCGATGCGCAGTTCTATATCAAAAATGCTACTACGGGTGAGTACGAGCTAAAAGGCAGTGAAAACTATAGCAGCGACAGCAAGCAGTATGTAGGCTCCTCTATACCCGACCTACAAGGAGGTTTTGGCACTACCCTTAGCGCTTATAATTTCGACCTTGCCGTACAGTTTTCTTACCAGTTAGGGGGTAAATTCTACGACTATCAATACGCCGGACTGATGCACTCAGGCGACTTGGGTAGAACTTGGCACGCTGACATTCGCAACCGTTGGACGCCCGATAATACTACCTCAGATATTCCCCGCCTTGAGTTTGCTAACCAGAAGTTGCTCAGCCTTTCTGACCGCTTTATGATATCGTCAGACTATCTATCGCTGCGCAACATAAGTGTGGGCTATACTTTCACGCGCCAAATGGTAGAAAAATTAGGGCTTACTAAGTTGCGCTACTACCTCACGGCTGATAATGTGTATTTGTGGAGCTACCGCAAGGGCTTAGACCCTCGTACCAGCTTGTCGGGCAGTAATACGGCTGCCGTATATAGCCCTATTCGTACCGTTTCAATGGGATTAACACTCACTTTTTAAAATTGCAAAAGCTATGAAAAAATATATACTTTCCACCGCTTTTTTATCACTACTTATTACCGCTTGTTCTAAGAGTGATTTCGACCCTAAGGTAGATGAATACCTCACCGACCAGCGCAAAGAGGAGCTCAAAGCCGATGTGAATACTAAAGCCAGCTTGCTACAAGTAGAGCTCAACGGTATTTACAATAACAATGTAGCCGAACAAGATAGTTATGAAGATTCATTCGGACTCAAATCTATCCATCTATCGTCAGACCTTACAGGGCAGGATATGGTGCAGGCTTCGTATCACTGGTATAGTTTCGACTATTATTTTGATATGCGCAATGCTAATTATTCCCGCACCAGCTTTATGTGGAATTTCCTCTACCGACAAATCAGTGCTATCAACACCATTTTAGCCGATTATTTTGCTGAAGTCCCTACCGAGCAAGTGCTTTACCAGAAATATGCTGAGCTGAAGTCGTTAAGGGCTCTTTATTACTACTATTTGGTGAATTTGTATCAGCAATCTTATAAGGGCAACGAAACAAAATTAGGGGTGCCGTTAATGCTGAAGCCTACTGATGCCAAGTTAGCACGAGCTACAGTGGCAGAGGTATATGCCCAAATGATAGAAGATTTATCGGTAGTAGATGATGCTCGCTTCACCATCACCGAAAGCAAAGAAGATGTCGATAAAGCGGTAGCAGCTGCTTATTTGGCTAAAGTGTATGCGCATAAAGAAGAGTGGGCAAAGGTAGCCCAATATGCCCAAATAGTGCTTAATGCAGGTGCTTTCAACTATACTTCTATGGCTGAAGTGCAAGGGGCTAAGTGGGATATTAGCAACACCTCTTGGCTCTGGGGCTACGACATCACCCAGCAAACTACCACCTCTTGGGGCTCTTTCTACTCACATATCGACAATACCATAACACAAGGGTATGCAGGGGGTGCTGGGGCTTATAAGAATATGTATAGCAACCTCTACGCTAAAATAGCCGATACCGATGTGCGCAAGAAGTTGTACATCAATAGTACGCTTTTTCCTGCAATAGCTGACCGCTATAATTTGCCTGATTATGCTAATGTAAAGTACGCTACCGACCAGCGTTTCTTAAGCGATTACTGCTTCATACGCATCGAAGATCCTTTCTTTTTGTACGTAGAGGCTTTGGTAGAGCAAAACGATTTGACTACTGCCAAAACTACCCTCGAAGATTTTATGCAGAACTATCGCGACCCCTCTTATACACTCACCGCAACTACCCAAGCGGCTATGCGCGAAGAAGTGCGCACGCAACGCCGTATAGAGCTTTGGGGCGAAGGTACTGCTTTCTTCGATTTCAAACGTTGGCATTTAGGGGTAGACCGCTCTGAGGCGGGTAGCAATCATACGTTTAACGTAGTAGTACCTGCGGGCGATAAACGTTGGGTATACCAAATACCACAGGCTGAAATAGAATCGAACGCTAAAATGGTACAAAACGAGTAAAAGACAACCTACAACAGACTAAACAAGAACCTAAATAGACGGAGTTGCCCGAAGGAGTATTTTCTTCGGGTAACTTTTTTGTGTTTAGTCTTTCGTATTTCGTCTTTATTTAGTATCTTTGTCGCCATAAATGTTTTGTTATGAATAAACACCAGCTACGTGTGCAAGAAACACTGCAATATTTTACACAGAAAGATATAGGTTTGGCTTTCAGAAAATTGTTAGATTGTGCTGCCGATACGCAGCAGATGTCTATTTATGAGAAAGCCATCGCACTAACTGATTGGAAAGAAAAACACCCTGCTGAGGTAGAAACTCTTATCGAAAAAACTACAGTGCTACTCAGAGAGATAGCCGATTGCAAGGTAACGGAACTCCCTACAGAAACGGCTGTATTAGTAGCTGAAGAGGTGCGCAAGCACTATGCTTTAGGGCGCTTTCAGTTAGGGCCTATCTCGCTTTCTATCAAAAAAGGACAAGTATATGGTTTGGTAGGCGAGAACGGCAATGGTAAAACTACCCTATTGCGCATTTTAGCACGCGATCTGTCATACGATTCGGGAGTAGTGAAATACTACTTTACCGAGCGACCTAAGAACGACTATGACCTGCGTACTAAGCTTATCTACATACCCCAGCGCACCGAAAAGTGGTATGGCAGCCTGAAAGACAATCTGAAATTTACCCTTTCAAGCTATGGTATTCCGGCTGAAGAAAACGAGCTGCGCACCCTGCTTATGATTGCCCGCTTAGGGCTTTGGCAGTACCAACACTTAGACTGGAATGCCCTTTCGTCAGGTTATAAAATGCGCTTTGAGTTAGCGCGTACCCTTTTGCGCCAGCCCGAAATTCTCCTACTCGATGAGCCTTTGGGCAACTTAGACGTATTGGCACAACAGGTTATCTTAGAAGACCTGAAGATGATAGCTAACTCGGTAAATCACCCTATTGCCCTTATCCTTAGTTCGCAGCAACTTTTTGAGGTAGAGAAAATTTCAGATAAGGTAATATTCTTGCGCAACGGTCAGTATACAGATAATGCCGAGGCAACTACTACAGAAGAGGCTATGCCGCTGATAGTAGAGATAGATACTACTAACACCCGCGAAGAATTGATGGCAGTATTCAAAGCATTTGCGCTTGAGAAACTCAACTATAACGGAGGCGTATATGTAGCGTATTTCCGTCCTAATACCGAGTATTCGGCTGTATTAGAGGCTTTGGGTAAGGCAAAGATAGACCTGACCTACATTCGCAATATATCGGCTTCTACACGTAGGTTTTTTGTAAGTTAAATATGAGGGGAGTTATGAATAAGTATTTGTTAGAGCGTTATCCTACTATTTGGAATACGCACATCGTGTGGGTACTGCCCTTAGCACTCTTGGCGCAGGTGTTGTTTTTTATAGGCGGTTTTTGTCTTATAAATGACGATATGCTCAAAGATAACTACTACAGTATCTACAGCAGCTACGAGGGGATACCCTTAATACTAAATCTAATTGTCAGTGTGCTGCTGTTAGTAGGTTGGCTTATCTATCTGTTCCGAAATAATGCCTTGCAGCATTTTTATCCGTTAAAGGCACGACAACTCTTTGGGCAGTTCGTATGTTTTTTTCTGACTATACTGCTATCAATTTCGTTGGCAGTACCGTTTTTTGCAGGTCAGAAAGCAAAGGCACACTGGCGGTATACCGATAGCTATATAGACGAAGTGCTACAGTACTATCCAGAGGATTACCAGATGTACGACTATACCGACTATTATCCGCAAGAGCAGGTAGAAGAGTATTACATAGCCCAAAATGCCCAACGGCTTAAAGAAAGAGATTTTAAATATTGTGTATATGAGCCATTACAAGTGTTTGTAATATTGTCGTTTTTTATGGCGATGGTGCTTTTCTGCATACGTGCTACGGGGCTCCGCACTTTTTTGTTTTCGGTAGTCTTTTCGGGTGTACTGAGTCTGTTAGTCACGATGCTGGCAATACTCTTTATTCCGCTAACCGAGTTTACCTCTTATTACGATGAAGAATGCGCAATGGGGCTCTTTCTGCTTACCTATGTAGTTGTGTTAGTGCTTTCACTCAAGCTGCAGGGCAAGATACGCAAGCTCTTCAGTGGGGTGCTGTTAAATGTGTCAATAACATTTTTCGGCTTAGCATTTTTCTTTTTAGGGTATCTATTGATAAAACTTATCTATCATTGTCTCTATTTAGCTAATACATCGGAAAACTACTACGATTATGAGGCACTCAATGCATTATCAGATTGCATGGATTTTTTTGCTGGCTCTTATTTTGGGTACTACCTGATGCAAGGGATATTTGTGTTGGTGGTAATGGCTTTTACCGCCCTATACACTAAGGCAGTGCTGCGTTGGAAGGCATTGCCTGAATAACAAATTATTAAGCAAATGAAGAAAATAGAACAATATTTATTAGAGCGTTATCCTTCTCTGTGGAATACCAAAATAGTGTGGCTATTGGGCATAGCCTTCTGTGCGCACTTGTTTTTCTTTCTGTTTGGCTTCTTTTCGGTAAATGAAGAAGACTTTAGTACAAAATATTTTGGTACAATAGAAAAATTCTTTCCGATAGCCTTTTTGCTCAATTTTGTCATTTCTACTTTGCTGTTGGTAGGCTGGTTAGTGCAGATGAGCAAAAACAACGCCTTTAAGCATTTTTACCCCAGTAATGCGCTCAAACTCTTCGGGCAGTTCGTACAGTATTTTCTGATAGTTTTTGCCTCTATTACGTTTTTTATATCGTTTGTGATGGGCGAAGATGTACGTTTTAGGTGTCATTACTCGTCTTCGTATGTAGCGTCACTTAAGCTACAATACCCTACAATAGAAAACAAAATGGACTATGATGACCCTCAGCTACAAGAGGCGTATTACGTTATTACAAATGCTGAAAATAAAATAGGAGTAGTAAAGATATTAGGCTATCTTGATATTTTTATGATGATAGCCCTCTTCTTTTCGCTGATAGTATTTTGTGTGAGGGTCACTAATGTGCGTTCATTTCTTTTTGGTATTGTCTTTTCGCACGTGCTGGCACTGCTTTTGGCTATCCTGTCAATAATAACAGTCTTTGCTTTAGGTGGCGATTCGGTAGCGTGGTTGTACATACTAACCGCTTATCTGATGATATTTGCCTCAGTATACCTATTAGGGCATATCAGCAAGCTGCATTCGGCTATCCTCATCAACTTTTCGCTTATTGTATTTGTACCCGCTTGCTACAGCACCCTATTGCTTATAGAGGGTCGACTGTTGCCAAGTGGTTTGCCTACTAATTATGTAGTATTAGCAGCTACTTTCGTGTTTATATATTTCTATTCTAGGGTACTGCACCAGTGGAAGGCAGGAGCGGAATAATGATAAATGGTAAAAAATAGATTTAATTAAAATTTGGTATATAAATATCTTTTTTAGTTGCTAATTGGCGAAAAATTAGTACCTTTGCCGCACTAAAAAAACTTAATAATAATTATAACATATGTCAAAAACAAAGTACACCAGAACGCAAACTAGTTTGCACCCTGAAATTATCGACCTTCTTAACGAACAAGTAAGTAAAGAAGCAGAAGCAAGTTCGCTTTATTTAGCAATGGCTTCTTGGACAGAATACAATGGTTACTCACGCAGTGCTGAGTTTTTCTATAACCACGCTGTAGAAGAGAGAGACCATATGATGAAAATCTTCCGTTTCCTTAACGAAAACGGTGCTCGTGCTTTCGCTCCTAAAGTAGGAGAAGTACAACAAGAATTCGGTTCACTAAAAGAAGTATACGAAAAAACTTTAGAGCACGAAATAAAAGTAACTCAGTCTATTTTTGCTATTTTCAAGAAAGCGCGTCAGTCAGACGACTATGCTTCAGAAAACTTCTTGCAATGGTTTGTACAAGAGCAATTAGAAGAAGAACGCTTAGTACACTCTATCTTAGACCTATTTGAGTTTTACAATGATAACGACTCGCCTATCGCGCTCAAACTTATCGATGAACGTATACCATTAGAACAAGAATAATGATTTTAGTAACTGGCGGAACGGGGCAAATAGGCAGCCGCTTGCTTTTGAATCTTACCAAAAATAAGGCGTATAAAGTAAGGGCTATCTACCGCAATACCCAATCGCTTGAGAAAATCAGACAATTATTTGTAAAACACAGCGATAGTGGCACCGCTCAGTTTGACACTATCGAATGGATACAAGCAGACTTAAGTAACATCCCCGCACTTGAAAAAGCGTTCGAGGGTGTTACTTTCGTTTTTCATTGTGCTGGTTTAATCTCATTTCAGCCCCAAGATTTTGATAAGCTTATAGAGGTGAACGTACAGGGCACTGCCAATATAGTAAATCTAAGTATCGACTTTGGGGTGAAAAAACTCTGTTATGTAAGTTCAGTAGCGACTCTTTCAACCCTGCCTCATACTCCTATAGACGAGGAAAACGATTGGAATAATGAAGATAACAATACCGATTACGCTATCAGTAAACACGGAGCAGAGATGGAGGTATGGCGCGGTTCGCAAGAAGGCTTGCCGGTAGTAATAGTAAACCCTTCAGTAGTGTTGGGGGGCAATTTTGCTGACAGAGGCTCAGGCTTGTTGTACAAAAAAGTAGCCGACGGGTTGCGCTATTATCCGGCTGGTGCTACAGGTTTTGTAGGGGTAGATGATGTAGTGCGCGCTATGGTGCAGCTACAATTCTCTGAGGTAGAGGGCGAGCGCTTTGTGCTAAATGCTGAAAATCTGACTTATAAAGCTGTTTTAGAGCGTATTGCTAAACAATTAGGGGTAAAAGCTCCTACTAAGCGAGTGTCGCATCAGATGTTGCGCTTCTTGGCACGCCTCGATGGGGTATTGAGCTTTTTACACCTTAAGAAGCGTACCCTTACTCTTGCCTCTGCCGATGCGCTGGGCACGGTAACTACTTATAATGGCGAGAAGATAAAGAAGTATATCGATTTTAACTACGAATAACAATGCGATACTTATCGTTTTTACTTTTCCCTTTTGCGCTTCTTTATGGGGCGATAGTGCGCTTGCGGCATTGGTGCTATAATACGGGGATTTTTAAAGAGCATACTTTTACAGTGCCAACTATCTGTGTAGGTAATGTAGCGGTAGGGGGTACCGGCAAGAGTCCGATGGTGGAATACTTGATTAGGCAGTTGCACTCTAAGTGCCGTGTGGCAGTACTCAGTAGGGGGTATAAGCGCAAGACGAAAGGCTTTGTGTTAGCTGATGCACAGGCTACTGTAGCCGATTTAGGCGATGAGCCTTTCCAGTTCTGGCGAAAATTTCATAAAGATATTATTTTAGCCGTTTGTGGAGATAGGGTAGAGGGGATGCGACAGCTGTTGCAATTGCCAACCCCGCCTACAGTAGTTATCTTAGATGATGCTTTTCAGCATCGTCCTGTAAAAGCGACTAAAAATGTGGTGCTAACGGCTTATGGGCAGCTATTTACTGACGATTGGCTACTACCTGTGGGGCGACTCCGCGATGTAGTGAGCCGTGTGCAGCAAGCCGATATAGTGGTAGTAACTAAATGTCCGCCCGACCTATCTGTTGTTGAACGCGAACGTATTGTGGCACAGTTGCAGAAAAAGACCCGCCCGCAAACTCCTATTGTTTTTGCTACTATAGCCTATAGTGAACAAGTGTATTCGGCAGCAGGAGAAAGTCCCTTAGAATCGTTTATACAACAACCTTTTACCTTAGTAACCGGCATAGCCAATCCGCGACCGTTATTAGATTTTCTAAAGAGAAAAGGTGCTGACTTTCAGCATATAGCCTTTCCTGATCATCATCATTTTACTGATAAAGAACTGCAACAACTGCAAGGCTTGCGTGTACTGACTACTGAGAAAGATTATGTGCGGTTTGAGCAAAGCTGGGAGGGTTTACACTATCTGCCCATCGAGATGCAGTTCAGTACTAAAGAAGACGCAGTAAAATTTGGCACAGTTTTTGGTGCGTTTATGCAAGAATAAATGTTATTAATACAAGTACCTTATGACAAAAAAACTTATCGCTATGGTGGTGCTTTTGTTTGCAGCCACTATCACTCTTGAAGCTCAAGAAATTAAATGGATGACTTTTGACCAAGCTATTGCAGCCCAAAAGAAGAAACCTAAAAAAATATTTATAGATGTATACACCAGCTGGTGTGGCCCTTGTAAGATGTTGTCTAGCAACACTTTTGCTAACAAAGATTTAGCAAAATACGTAAACGACAATTACTATGCGGTGAAATTTAACGGCGAAGGTAATGAAGTGGTAAACTACAAAGGCCAACGTTTTGAAAACAAAGGTTATGACCCAGCTTTGGCAGACCGTAGAAACTCAATTCACCCTTTTACTAACTACCTACAGGTGCAGGCTTACCCTACTATGCTATTCTTAGATGAAAATGCTGACCTAATAACCAGCATAGCTAGCTATATGACACCTTCGCAGTTAGAAGTGTATTTGAAACTATTTGCTACTAATGACTATAAGAAAATCACTACCCAGCAAGAGTTTCAAAACTATCAAAACAACTTTAAAAGTACTTTTAAAGCTAACTAATAGCGTCCATTTTAAAATCACTTTTTCATAATTAAAAAGAAAAACTCTTGACACAATGTCAGGAGTTTTTTATTTTTTTATTATTTTTGCAAGCTGATTAGCCAATTGGCAAATTGACAAATCAACAAACTGATACATCAACAATATGACAAAAATACTTATTATAGAAGATGAATCGGCTATACGGCGGGTACTTTCTAAGATATTGCAAGAAGAAAGTAAAGAATACGAGGTCTTTGAGGCTTCAGATGGTATAGAAGGTTTAGAAAAACTAAAAAAAGACGATTACGACTTGGTGTTGTGCGACATCAAAATGCCTAAAATGGACGGATTAGAGGTGCTCACCGAGGCTAAAAAGATAAAACCAGAAGTTCCTTTTGTGATGATTTCGGGGCACGGCGACTTAGAAACCGCCGTAAATGCTATGCGTCTTGGGGCTTATGATTATATTTCGAAGCCGCCCGATCTAAATCGTCTGCTCAACACAGTGCGCAATGCCCTTGACAAACAAAAGTTGGTGGTAGAGAACAAACATCTGAAGAAAAAAGTGAGCAAGCGCTATGAGATGATAGGCGAGAGTGCCCCACTACAACAGATACGACAGATGATTGAAAAGGTAGCTCCCACTGAAGCTCGTGTGCTTATCACAGGTTCTAATGGTACGGGCAAAGAGTTGGTAGCTCACGCTATTCACTGCCAGAGTGAGCGTGCTGAAGCCCCAATGATAGAGGTAAACTGTGCGGCTATCCCTTCAGAATTGATAGAAAGTGAGTTGTTCGGACATATAAAAGGGGCATTTACCTCAGCTGTAAAAGACCGTGCAGGTAAGTTTGAAGCGGCTAATAATGGTACTATTTTCTTAGATGAGATAGGTGATATGAGTTTGTCAGCCCAAGCGAAAGTACTACGAGCTTTGCAAGAAAACAAAATTACCCGTGTGGGGAGTGATAAGGACATCAGTGTAGATGTGCGTGTGATAGCGGCTACTAATAAAGATTTGAAAAAAGAGATAGCTGAGGGGCGTTTTCGTGAGGATTTGTACCACCGCTTAGCAGTAATACTTATCAGAGTACCTTCATTAAACGAACGTCGCGATGATATTCCGCTACTTATCTCTCATTTTTCTGACAAAATAGCAGAAGAACAAGGGATAAGTCCGAAGAAATTTAGCAAAAAAGCTATAGAACTATTGCAAAAGCAAGATTGGACAGGGAATATCAGAGAACTTCGCAATGTGGTAGAGCGTCTTTTTATCTTAGGAGGTAAAGAAATTTCTGAAGACGATGTTAAAGCCTTTGCAGGAAAATAAATTTGCTGATGAGGCGATACTTTGAAAAACAAATAATAAAGAATGAAACTTTTTTTTAAACTTTTAAGGAATAAATATTTCTGGAGGGGAACAATTTTGCTATCGCTGTGGTTGTTCTTGGTGATTATCGCTTGCAATGTGCAGGTAGATAGAAAAACGGCCAATGCCTTATACAGCGATGTAAATACCGTGCCTACTTGCGAGGTAGGTTTGTTATTGGGTACTAATCCTTATCTGAAAAATGGGCAGCCTAATAAGTATTTTCTTTATAGAATAGAGGCGGCTGTACAACTGTACGAAGCAAAGAAAATACAATACATATTGGTGAGTGGTGACAATCACCGAAACGATTATAACGAACCTGAAGAAATGAAAAAAGCCTTGATGCAGAGAGGAGTACCCGAAGCAAACATCATATTAGACTATGCAGGTTTTAGGACATTAGATTCGGTAGTACGTGCTAAAAAGGTATTTGGTAAAGAGCGTTTCCTGATTATATCGCAGCGATTTCATAACCAGCGGGCGCTGTATTTAGCCCAACATCACCATATAGAGGCACTAGCTTTTAATGCTCAAGATGTGACAGCTTACTACGGACTGAAAACACGTGTGCGCGAATATCTGGCACGATTTAAACTTTTTATAGATTTGTGGTTTGAAGTAACACCCAAATTTATTTAATAAAAAATAATTGACGATAAAAAAATGGCTATAATAATAACGGATAATTGTATCAATTGTGGGGCTTGTGAACCAGAATGCCCAAATAATGCTATTTATGAGGGAGCGCAAGAATGGAGCTATGCTGAAGGGACAGCACTAAGAGGAAGAGTTGTGTTGCCAAGTGGAGCTGAAGTAGATGCCGATGAGATGATACAGGCTGTTAGTGATGACTATTATTTTATAGTAGTTGATAAATGCACTGAGTGCATAGGCTTTCACGATACGCCTCAATGTGCAGCAGTATGTCCGGTAGATTGCTGCGTACCTGATGGTAATCACCAAGAAACAGAAGAGGAACTTTACGCTAAAAAGCGCTTTATTCATAATGAGGAATAAAGTTTAATTTATTGATTAGTTTGGCACATCATTTGTTTTTATAAGGGTGAAAAACTCTAATAAAAATATCCTTATGAAAACAAATGTATCCTTATGTATAGCAGCTGCCCTAATGGTAGCGGCTTGTGGCGACCCCTCTCACCGGCATAACAGCGGTGAAATGATAAGTGTAATCAATCCAATACCAAATGAGGTAATAGAAGAAGATGTAGAGATAACGTCGAATGAAGCTGCCCTAATGGAGCCTTCTGCAAATGCAACATCTAAGATGATTCTCTCGTCTCCACCCCAACAGCGCAATGCTGAAACCTACAAAGAGATAAAAGAAAATTCATTTGTAGCAGTAGCTCAACAACCTGTAACTACCTTTTCGGCAGATGTAGATAGAGCTGCTTACGCCAATGTACGCCGCATAATAGGCTACGGACAAATACCCCCCAAAGATGCGGTACGCATAGAGGAAATGGTAAACTATTTTGATTATGACTATCCTGCTCCCGAAGAAGGAAGTGTAAGTCCGCTACGCGTATCACCCGAATTAGCACCTGCTCCTTGGAATCCTAATCACTTACTACTGCGTATTGGCTTGCAAACTAAGAAGATAGACCTTGCAAAAGCTCCCCCTTCTAATATTGTATTCCTCATAGACGTATCAGGCTCGATGGATGAAGAAAATAAATTGCCCTTATTACAATCTTCTTTCAAAATGCTATTGGGGCAACTCAGACCAGATGACAAAGTAGCGATAGTAACCTATGCTAATGGAACTAAAGTAGCCCTTCCATCTACCCGTGTAAAAGACAAAGAAAAAATAATAAAAGTGCTTGATAATCTTTACGCTAGTGGAGGTACTTCAGGTGGCAGAGGCATACAGTTAGCCTACGAACAAGCTCAAAAATCGTTTATAAAGAACGGTAATAACCGTATTATTTTAGCTACTGATGGCGACTTCAATATAGGAATAAACAATACGACAGATTTAGAAAAGTTCATCGAAAAACAACGAGAAAGTGGTATTTATATGTCGGTTTTGGGCTTTGGAATGGGTAATTACCGCGATGATATGGCAGAAACCATAGCCGATAAAGGCAATGGTAACTACGCCTATATAGACAATATCACCGAAGCTAAGAAAGTGTTGATAAATGAGTTGAGCGGGACTCTTTTCGCAGTAGCTAAAGATGTAAAACTACAGTTAGAATTCAATCCTAAATACGTAAAAGAATACAAGCTCATAGGTTATGAAAACAGAATGCTCGCCAATGAAGATTTTACTAACGATAAAAAAGATGCTGGCGAGATAGGGGCAGGGCATACGGTTACTGCACTTTATGAGTTAGTACCTTCAGACGGGAAAGTAGCACAAAGTCTTCGCTATCAGTCGCAAGAGTTAAACGAAAAAGGCAAAGGCAATGAGTTAGGATTCCTTAAAATACGCTACAAAGACCCTAAAGTAAAAGATGCTAAGAGTGTAGAAATAACTGAACCTTTAGTATTTAACAAAAAAGCCTTGAAAGAGACTAGTACTGACTATAGATTTGCTGCCAGTGTAGCCGAATTTGGTATTTTGCTAAGAGACAATAGCAACAAAGCTAACGCCACTTACGACCAAGTAATAGAATTGGCAGAAGGGGCGATAGGCAAAGACCCAGAGGGCTACCGAAAAGAGTTTGTCAGATTAGTTAAAAGTGTAAAAATGTTGCCGAAATAAAATAAAAAGTATTACCTTTGCAGCCACTTGTAGTTTGTAACTATAAGTGGCTATTTTTATAAAAATATAATAAGAACGTGCAAACAGAAGAAAAAGAACTTTACCGCTTTATACAAGCTCCCGATTGGGCAAATACCCTATCAGATACTGAAATAATAGCTTTATTAGTAGATACCGACTTCTCTCGAGAGCAAACCGATGAGGGGCGCGACTACTGCTATTTCTTGCATAAATACAGTAAAATAGACACTGATAGTACCTCCGATTATACCTTTATGGCTTATACGCTCACGCAACCAGAGAACTTAGAGCGTGCCTCGATGTATGATATGATATTAGAAGAGAATGAATTTTTTAATATTCACCGTATCAGTGTGTACCGCAATGGAGAGCTTATAGATAAAACTCCTGATACTACCATAAAAGTACTCGACAACGAAAACCAAAGCAATAGAGGTGTTATTAGTAGTTCTAAAAAGCTAAATTTTTCAATCAAAGACCTTCATTTAGATGATATTCTCATTTTGGAAGACACTAAAGAAAAAGTGTTTACTGAAAAAGAGTTTTTGCGTCGCGACTTTATGAAGTATATCTATGTAACCCCTGATACTTATTGGGCTTATGGTAGATACCACTTTAAACTTATCAATAACAGAGATAAACGAGTAGCTTATAAAAATGTATTTTTCCGCGATGAAGAAAGAAATGTGCTACCTAGTGAGGTGAAGTACTTAGCACAAGGAGAAACTTTTGAAATCATTGAAAATGATTATATCAATCCTGTAGACCCTAATCGCGAGATATTCCCTTTTATAGATTTTGCTACCGATAGCAATTGGAAAGACCTCTCTAACTATATTTATCCTTTGTATGAAGGGGTATTCAATGCTCAACTTACTGATTTTGCTCCAGATTTGGTAGCTAAATTAGACGCTATGCCTACCCTTGATGAAAAACTGCAGTACGCTATAGAATTTGTGCAAAATAACATCTACTATGTGTACAATGCCGATGAGATGAACGGACATAAGCCACAAGAGCCTGCTCTCACTTACCAAAATAAGCAAGGAGACTGCAAGGCAAAATGCGTATTGCTGAAGTGCGTACTTAACTACTTGGGGGTAGATTCATCAGTAGTATTGGTGAATTACAATGTAGATTTTTATCTAAAATACTACTTACCTTCATTGTTGTCATTCAATCATGTAGTGGTGAAAATTAACCATCAAGGGCAAGAGTATTTTATAGATGCTACTGCTCGTAATGAGTTTGGCCGATTAGAGAAACGCGCTGTTATCTCTTTCTGTTTCTATATGGAAATTTTGCCTGACCAAGAATTGCAAGTACGCAAACCTATTCGTTTTGCTGATTATTGCATAGACGAGAAGATTAGTTTGGTGGTGAAAGAAAATAAAGGTAAAATAGAGCTACTGACTACCTACCGCTACAACCGCGCTAATACAATGCGAGGCTATTTTAAATCAAGTAATAAAAACGAGCGTTTAGATAGTTGGAACAACTCATTATTTTATGCTCTTAATTACGCAAATGACCGTAAAGGCAAGGATTTTCGCGATATATTTAAAGATGCTACCCTACAAATAGTGAAAGACGATAAGGTAGAAAACGAATTGACGGTGAAATATGAGGCTACTATAGAAAATCCTTATTTTGTAGACCCGCAAGGGAAACGTTTCCTTATGTATTTTGACGGTAGTGTGCTGAAAAATAGCATAAGAGAGCACCAACACAGCGATGTGAGTTTCTGGCATAATTTTGATAGCGAACGCTATGAAATCTACCTACAAACCGATGAAAATATTGATACTAAAGAGAAATACACTATACAAGAGTGCGACATACAGAACAAGTATTTTACTCATAAAACCCAAAAGTTTATTACTAAAAACTCGGGCAAAGTGATAGTAGAGTACAATCCGCTGATGAATATAGAGATTCCGTTAGACAAATTAGAGCCAGTACGCGAAGACTACCATACAATGGCTGATAGCAACTTTGGTATTGGGATAGATGTAGTAGAGAAAGGATTTTTAAACTCGCTTAAAAGACTTTTTAAATAAAGTTTAAATGAAAGATTGGGTACCAGAAATAGAGAAGCAATCGCAGGCTGATATAGTAGCTTTGCAGGAGAAAAAGTTGCAAGAGGTGTTAGCGTATGTAAATGAGCATTCGGCATTCTATAAGCGACTTTTCAAGGAGTATAATATCAATGTTTCGGCTATTAAAACACTTTCTGACCTGACTAAGCTCCCTACTACCTGCAAAGATGATTTGCAACGTGATAACGATGCTTTCAGATGTGTACCTAAATCAGCTATTGTAGATTACGCTTCTACTTCGGGTACACTTGGTACGCCTGTTACTTTTGGTTTGACGGATAATGATTTGAATCGTCTTGCCTATAATGAGGCTATCTCATTGGCTTGTGCAGGAATAAAAAAGGGAGATGTAGTGCAGCTAATGACTACTATTGATAGGCGTTTTATGGCAGGGTTAGCTTACTTTTTAGGGGTACGCCAATTAGGAGCAAGCATCGTAAGGGTAGGGGCAGGGATACCAGAGCTACAGTGGGATAGTATTAGGCTATACGAACCTACCTATTTGATAGCTGTGCCATCTTTTTTGCTGAAAATGATAGCTTATGCCGAAAAAAATGGGATAGACTATGAAGCCTCATCAGTAAAAGGAGTAGTATGTATAGGAGAGTCTCTTAGAAATCAGGATTTTAGTAATACTCTTCTCGCTGAAAAAATAGCCGAGAAATGGAAAGGGATAAAACTTTATTCTACTTATGCTTCTACAGAAATGAGCACTACTTTTACCGAATGCGAATATCAGCAAGGGGGGCATCATCATCCTGAGCTTATCATCACTGAAGTATTAGATGATGCAGGCAATAGAGTAGGAGAGAACGAAAGTGGAGAGTTGACTATCACCACATTGGGGGTAGAAGCAATGCCTTTGGTACGTTTTAGAACTGGCGATATAGTGACGATGCATACAAGAACTTGTGCTTGTGGGCGCAATACAGCTCGGGTAAGTCCGGTATTAGGGCGCAAACAACAGATGATAAAGTATAAGGGAACGACTTTATACCTACCAGTATTAATGGATTTGCTCACTAATTTTGAAGAAATAGAGAATTACATCATAGAAATAAGTACAAATAGCATACTCACTGATGAAATACTTATCAGGATAGGTACACGCACCCCAACAGAAGCTCTAAAAGAGCGTATTAGCAATCATTTTAGAGCTAAAATAAGAGTCGTGCCTAAGATAGAGTATTGCGATATTGCTGAGTTAGAGCGAGAGTTGTACCCATTGGGCAGTAGAAAACCAATGAAATTTGTAGATAAACGAAAAGGTTAGTTTAAAAAAGTTCTTTCATTTTGTTTTTCCACTTCTCGTAGAAAGGAGGTGGGTAAAGAGCGAGAGAATTATCAGCTAGCGAGGTAAATACTTGTACAGTTTCGCCTGTACATACTAATTCGTCAGCTTTGTTATAAAGGAAGTATCGGAATACCAATTTGGCTACAGAAGTAAGCATATAGTGTGTTTCTACACGTAGTTGCTCTCCGTATTGTACCATTTTCTTATGTTCGCAGAGAGATTTTACGATAGGGGTAGCGTAGCCTTCACGTTGTACATCAAGGTATGAAAGTCCGTATTTTCGACCGAAAGCCTCTCTTCCTTCTTCAAAATATTTGATATAATTGCCGTGCCAGACAATACCTAAGGGGTCTGTTTCGCTAAAACGTACCCTAATAATGACAGAGGCAGTAAGGGCTGTAGGTGTATAAGAATCTTTTCGCATATTAGATAACTAGATACTAATTAAGCAGCAAAATTAATAAATAAAGTAAAACTACCTATTAAATTAATAATAGTTTTGTATCTTTGCAGCCATTTAAAATAAAAATAAAAGACATAAATAATGCTATATCATCTATTAGAAAACTTAGAAAATTACGATTTCCCAGGTTCGGGATTATATAAATACCTTTCGTTTAGGGCGGGAATGGCTCTGCTGATTTCGCTCTTGATTTCTACTATTTACGGTAAGCGTATTATTAGCTTTTTGCAACGTAAGCAGATAGGTGAAACAGTGCGTGACTTAGGGCTTAGTGGACAAAATGAAAAAGCAGGTACGCCTACTATGGGGGGGATTATTATTATTCTCGCTACACTTATACCAGTCCTTTTGTTGGCTAAACTAAACAATGTCTATACTATTTTGCTACTTATTACTACAGTATGGATGGGAACTATTGGTTTTATAGATGATTATATCAAGACATTTAGGAAAAATAAAGAGGGACTCAAAGGGCGTTTCAAAGTATTAGGACAAGTCGGGCTCGGTATAATAGTAGGAGCAACCCTTTATTTTAATGATGCCGTAACTATAAAAAGTGAAAAAACAGGAATAGGGCGTACGCGTACAGAATTGGTAACAACTACTAATAATGAGATAGCGGATAGTGCTAATGAAGTAGTAGTGCCAGAAATAAAATCGACTAAGACGACTATTCCTTTTGTAAAAAACAATGAGTTTGACTATGCAGACCTAATAGCCTGGACGGGCGGAAATTATCATCAATATGTGTGGTTAGTGTTTATTCCGTTGGTTATTTTGATAGTAACAGCAGTCTCAAATGGAGCGAACTTAACAGATGGTATTGATGGATTAGCGGCGGGTAGTTCAGCTATTATAGTGTTGACACTGGGGATTTTTGCTTGGGTGTCGGGGAATATCATTTTCTCGGAATATCTGAATATAATGTATATCCCCAGAGTGGGTGAGATGACCGTATTTATAGCAGCATTTGCAGGTGCTTTGGTCGGTTTTCTGTGGTATAATACCTATCCTGCTCAAGTATTTATGGGCGATACGGGTAGTTTGACTATAGGTGGTATTATAGCGGTAATCGCTATTGCAGTGCGCAAAGAGCTGTTAATACCAGTGCTTTGTGGTATTTTCTTGGTCGAGAACTTGTCAGTAATACTGCAAGTCGCTTATTTCAAATACACTAAAAAGAAATATGGAGAAGGAAGAAGAATATTCTTAATGTCGCCTTTGCACCACCACTATCAGAAACGAGGCTATCACGAAAGTAAAATAGTAATGCGTTTTCTGATAGTAGGGATTTTCTTAGCTGTAATATCAATAGTTACACTGAAAATTAGATAATTACTCCTTAATCATATTGATAAGGTGTTCGTTGAACCATTTATAACGATTGATAATCATAATATGTGTGCCACCGTGGATAACGGTGGCATTTTTTATGTACTGAATAGGAAAAACAGGGTCTTTATCGCCGTGAATATGAATTGTACGGGGTAAAGGCTCTTTTTGTTGCCAATTGACAATGCGGTCGATAGACCAATCGAGGTAGGAGGGAGAACGTAAACCGATATATTTTTCGTATAATGTCAAGCGTTTGTTCATCGTTTCAGAAAAAGAAAAACGTTTCCAGAACTCTAAATGGCTAATAGCTCTCACAGGTAATAACTTATGTAAGTACGTATAACGAGCTAATAGCATCTTCTTAGGGAGTTCGTATTGCGTTTTCACACTCGATATAATCACTACTTTTTTATAATCTATTTGCTTAGCTACTTCTTGCATTATAATTCCGCCAAAAGATACGCCCAAAAGAATAGGATTAGGAGCCGTAATCGTACTTGCTAAACGACTGGCATAATGCGCTAATGACTCATCTTCTTCAGGCATAATCCAGTCGAGGAGGTGAATGTCATAGGTATTAGGGAAGTGCAGCCGCTCGAAAATCTTAGGGCTTGCCGCCATTCCCGGCATTAAATAAATTGTAGGCTTATCTTTTATATTCATTTCTTATTGCTTTTTTACGAAAAATTAGTAACTTTGCACCGGATTAAGTATTAGTATCCTTCGATGATTGTTCGCTCATCGTTCGCTCATCCTTTGGTGATCGTTCGCTCATCGTTCGGTGAAAACTAATGCTTGGCAAAGTTACGATATTTTTTGAATAATACATATTACTAATTAAAAAACTAAAAACATATTGCTATGGAAGTAACAGATAGTGAATTTTCGCGTCAATATCAGGCTAAGCAAAATGGGGAACTCGCCTTTGTAGAGTACTCAATTCAAGAGCGTAAAATATTTTTTACAAAGACCTTACTTCCCGAATCGGCTGATGAAGCCTTTGTAGATGAATTTTTCAAAGGGGTTCTGGCTCTTGTATCGCAGAAAAAGTATAAGGTGGTACCGGTATGTCCGGCAGCTATTGCTTTTTTTAAACGCAACAAAGAGTACAAAGAGATACTATCGGCTGGCATCAGAATTTGATAATATATAAAATAAATTTATATGAAAGCAGTATTTTTAGACCGTAACACGCTCTCAGAGCGTATAGATGTTGATATTCCTAAGGGAGTAAACCAATGGGTGGCTTTTCAGAAGACTGCCCCTGATGAAATAGTACAGCGCCTGAAGCCGGCAGACATTGCTATTGTAAATAAGGTGAAAATAGATGAGGCTATCCTTAGACAATTGCCTAATTTGAAACTTATCCACCTAACTGCTACAGGTATGGATAATATCGATAGGGAGGCTGCGAAAGCCTTAGGAATTGAGGTGAAGAACGTAGCGGGCTACTCGACAGAAAGTGTGACAGAGCACTTCTTTATGTTGCTGTTATCGGCTATGCGTGCCTTGAAAACTTACCACGAGAGTGTAGCTGATGGTACTTGGCAAAAAGATGGGCGTTTCTGTTTGACAGAGCCTGCTGTATTGGAATTGCACGGTAAAACCTTGGGTATCATAGGAGTAGGCAACATAGGCAAATCGATAACAAAAGTAGCAAGAGCCTTTGGTATGCGTGTGTTATGGGCAGAGAGACAAAATGTAGCCCCTCGTAATGAAGAATATACAGACTTTGGCAAAGTGTTGTCGCAGAGTGATATAATAGCGGTAACCTGCCCTCTAACCCCAGAAACAAAACACTTAGTGAATGAAGAGTTTATTTCTAAATTGCGAAAGAAACCGTTGTTAATAAACATATCGCGTGGGGCAGTAGTAGACCCGCAAGCGGTTTATGAAGCTATAGAGAGCAATAGAATAATGGGCTTTGCGGCTGATGTATTTGAGAAAGAACCTCCAGCAGCTGACGACCCTCTGCTAAAAATAGCTAATCACCCTCGTGTGATTTATACCCCTCACATCGCTTGGGCAAGTGAGCACGCACAGGATAAGCTATGGCGCATACTCAAACAACAAGTAGAAGAATTTATAGTAAAATACAAAGCAGAACACAAGGAATAATGAAAAAACACAACTTTAGCGCGGGGCCTTCAATATTAGCTCCTGAAGTATTTGAGAAAGCTTCGAGAGCATTGTTAGACTTCGAAGGAACTGGCTTATCGGTAGCTGAAATATCGCATCGCAGTGCAGAATTTGTACGCGTAATAGAGCGCGCTCGCTCTTTGGCTTTGGAAATAGCCGGTTTAGACGATACATATACAGCACTTTTCTTACAAGGAGGAGCGAGTATGCAGTTTCTGATGGTGCCTTATAACCTATTAGAACGCAAGGCTGCCTATGTAGATACGGGTACTTGGGCAAATAAGGCTCACAAAGAGGCGACTCTCTTTGGCGAGGCTATCGTAGTGGCAAGCTCGAAGGCAGAGGGATATAAATATATTCCGAAAGAAATAAATGTACCTACAGAGGTAGATTATCTACATATCACCACTAATAACACTATCTATGGTACGGAATATCATTCTATTCCGGATACGAAAGTGCCTTTGGTAGCTGATATGAGTTCGGATATTTTTTCGCGCCCGATGGACTATAGCAAGTTTGACCTTATATATGCGGGTTCGCAGAAGAATTTAGGCGCTTCGGGTTCGACTTTAGTACTAATAAAAAAAGATATATTAGGCAAAGTGAGCCGAAAACTCCCTTCGATGATGGACTATCAGTTGCATATCAAAAATGATAGTATGTATAATACGCCTTCTACTTTTGCCGTATATGTAAATCTATTGGTATTGGAATGGCTACAAGCTCAAGGAGGGCTTAAGGCTATGGAAGTTCGCAACCGAGCTAAAGCTGACCTACTATACGCTGAGATAGACCGCAATCCGTTGCTAAAGGGCTATGCTGAGAAGGAAGACCGCTCTCTGATGAATGTGGTATTCAACCTGACAGATGAGAGTACTCAGGTGCGCCTTGATAGCCTTTGCAAAGAGGCTAACATCAGTGGTGTAAAAGGTCATCGGAGTGTGGGTGGGTATCGTGCATCTATCTATAATGCGATGCCAATAGAGAGTGTGCAGGTACTAGTAGAAGTGCTAAAAGAGTTTGAACGAACTGCTTAGAATAGAATGAGGCTCAGTAAGATAACGGTAAAAGTAATAGTAAGCTATATACTGCTCATCTGTGTATCGGTAGTGGCAGGATATATAGTATTTAAGGAAATAAACAAGCTATCGAACCAAGAGAAGATAAACCAAGAAGATAGGAATAAAATAGTGCAAATAGGCAAGATTCTATCAATGGTAAATGAGACTGAAAACGCTGGACGTATAGCTATCAGAAGTGATGAAAAGGAAGCATTGCAAACATTTTTAGAGAAAAATGTCTACCTACAAAACGAAGTGCTAAAATTTAGGCGAGATATTACTTCTGAAAAACAATTGCAGACCTTAGATACTATTAGTTCGTTATTGAATCTGAAGAGCAACAACCTGCAAGAGCTAAAGGCATTTCAGGAGAGCGATAGTACCTCTATCATTATTAGAAGTGCTATTAGGAAACTTTCGTCTTTAGAACCTTATTTGGGCTATGAGTTTTTTGCAAAAAAAGAAAATACTAAGAAGAATGCAGTATCCGATGCCTCTACATCGGATATTGCTTCTATTTTAAAAAAATACAAAGGTGTAAAGGTGCCTGCTACCTTTGAAAAAATAAAGAAAAGCAATAAGATAGATAAGGTTGTGATGGAAACGCTGTCGCTTCTGAATAAAGTAAATGAAGAAGCACAGCAATCGAAGAGCCTTATAAATGAGAAAATGCATAAACTTTGGCAAAATGATGTGCAAGTATCGAAAAAATTAGATGATTTGCTGCATAATTTTGAAGAAGAGGTGTTGATAAACTCGCAAAAACTCAGTCAGGAGCGAAAAACTATCTTTGAGAATAGCAAAAATCTATTAATATTGTCGTTTCTCATTGCTTTAGGCATCATTGCTATTTCGAGTATTATTATTATCAATGATTTTGTGACCTCGCAACGCTACAGACGTAAATTAGAGGCTGCTAATCGCAAATCGAACAATCTACTGAAAAACAGAGAACAGCTTATTTCTATGGTGAGTCACGACCTGCGTACGCCATTGAGTTCGATAGTAGGCTACTCGGAATTATTGGGTAAGTTAGACATCACTGAAAAAGGTAAAAACTATCTTTCGCATATAAAATTCTCTTCAGAATATATTTCTAAATTAGTAGATGAACTATTGGATTACACTCGTATAGAATCTGGAAAAGTAGTGATTGAGAAGATACCTTTTAACCTTCCGGAGGTGATAGATGAGGTAGCAAGTAATGTGAAATCGGCTTATAAAAATAAGCAGGTAGTCCTTTCATTTGCTTTCTCGGATATAGTGAATAACTTAAACTTTTCGACCGATGCTTATAGAGTTAAGCAGATACTTTATAACCTGATTTCTAATGCATTTAAATTTACAGAACAAGGTACTGTACGCATAGAAGCTGACGCTCGCCTTTATAAAGATGATATATATGAGATAGGTGTAGCAGTTACCGATACTGGTATAGGCATTAAGAAAGAACAGCAAAAGCATATTTTTAATGAGTTCACTCAAGCAAATGATGAAATATCGAAGTTTTATGGAGGTTTTGGTTTAGGATTGCACATCTCTCAAAAGTTAGCGCATCTGCTGAATGGTAAGATATATTTAAAAAGTGAAGAAGGTAAGGGGAGCACTTTCACCTTGCGTTTTTTAGCTGAAAAAGTGGTAGAACGCACGCGAACTACCCCTATAATCACTTCAGATAAATTGGCAGAAAACATTAGTATAGTGGTGATAGACGATGACCAAAGCATCTTGTCGTTGATAACAGAGTTGTTAAAGCAAAAGCAAATAGAAGCTATTACTTTTACGAATGGTAAGGAAGCTCTTTCAGAATTGGAAAAACTACAGTTTGACTTAGTTATTACCGATATACAGTTGCCAGAGATGAATGGTTTTCATTTTGTAACTCTTTTCAACGAAAAATACGCAGCAGCACCGCTACCTGTATTAGCAATCACAGGAAGGCGTGATGTACCCGAAAGTTTTTATACAAAAAGTGGTTTTTCAGGTATTTTACCGAAGCCTTTTACCCCAGAGAAATTTTATGAAAAGCTAAAAGTATTCTTCCCTAATCTCGACACAGAAGTAGAACATAAACCAATAATGGTAATGCCTTATAATAATACAAAAGGGTATACTCCTGAGGTATTAGAGAGTTTTATGGGTGATGACATAGAGGGCATTATAGGTATTTATAAGCATTTTTTGAATGAAACAGATGAAAATCTGCAGAAACTTAAAACCTCTGCTGAGGCACAAGACTACGCAACAATAAAGTCAATAGCACATAAGATGACTAGTATGTTTGCGCAGATAAATGCTCAACGAGAATCAGAGATACTAGTAGTATTGAATAGAATAGATAAAGAAGTGCCTGAAGATTTAGAAGAAAATATAAAGAATTTGACACAGTTCTTTAGAGAAGATTGCAGGCCTATTATAGAGAATTATTTGAATTCCTTTTCAGAAGGATATAATGATTAGTTGAATTATGATAAAAGAATCAGAACTTATTTTGAATCCCGATGGTAGTATTTACCATATCAATTTGCGACCTGAACAAGTAGCAGATACGATTATATTGGTAGGAGACCCTAACCGTGTACCCCGTGTCAGCGCTTATTTTGATACTATAGAATTTAAGACACAGAAGCGAGAGTTTTGTACCCATACAGGTACTTACAAAGGTAAGCGCTTAACTGCACTTTCTACAGGGATAGGGCCTGATAATATAGATATTGTTATCAATGAGCTTGATGCCCTCTTTAATATTGACTTACATACTCGTAAGCCTAAAGAGCAGCTTACCTCGCTCAATATTGTGCGTTTTGGCACTTCAGGATCGTTACAAGCTGATATACCAGTAGATAGCTTTGTACTATCGTCTCACGGTTTGGGAATGGACAATATGCTGCACGCTTATAAAGATGCTCCTAACGTACGCGAAATAGCTATGGAAGAGGCTTTTATCGCTCATACCCAGTGGAATACTGACAAGGGAAGACCTTATATCGTCGGTTGTGGAGAGACTTTAAAGCAACGACTCTTGACAGATAAAGTATTTGAAGGGATTACGGGTACAGCACCGGGGTTTTATGGTCCTCAGGGGCGTATGTTGCGTCTGCCAGTGCAAGACCCTACCCTGAATGATAAATTGCATAGTTTCAATTATAAGGGACACCGAATGACGAACCTTGAAATGGAGACTTCAGCCATTTATGGACTTTCTAAACTTTTGGGACATCAAGCGGTTTCACTCAATGCTATTATTGCTAATCGCGCAGCAGGTACTTTTACTAAAGATACTAAAAAAGTAGTAGAAAATCTGATAGTGTATGGTTTGGAACAATTGGCGAAGAAATGAAAAAAGCACCTCTAACAGGACAAGAACTCCATAATTTAGCAATGAACATTGTAGGTAATGCTTTGCGCGATGAACTACAATGGGAATTTCTGTTGGTAAATAGTGAGTTGAAGCGCGACCCTCAGTTTGTGTGTGTGGATAAAAACAATCAGAAATACTTTGTGATAGTACGAGCCGTGCCCTACGGAGAAGACCCTCAGCAATACGATGTGGTGTTTATGGAAATAGTACGCAAACACGCTGAAAAACATAATGCTCGCACACTATATGCTGGAGTTGGACTAACTAATACTCAGGATGAGAGCTTCCCGATTTATAAAGATGAACCTTATCGGCTGAACTTTAAAGGAGTAATAGAGATAGAGTAAGAAGTATTACTGATATTAAAAAAGGCAGCCAAAAAAGTTTAAACTAAACTTTTTTGGCTGCTTTTATTTTGTAAGGTAGAAATTATAATCTTTTACCCTATAGCTTCTTTTAGTTGGGTTAAGGCTTGTGCTACTATACTACGGGGGCAAGCTAGGTTGATACGCATATACCCCGTGCCTTCTTTACCGTAAATAGCTCCGTCATTAAGGGCTAAGTGTGCTTGGTTAGTACAGAGGACTACCAACTCTTTCTGGCTAAGTCCTAAAGCGTTAAAATCAATAAATACTAAGTAAGAGGCTTGTGGCACTATCACTTTCAGTTGTGGTAAGTGTTGTTGGAGATAATCTACCAAATAATCAATATTGCCTTGCACATAACTTAGCATCTGCTGTAGCCATTCTTCTCCTTTTGTATAGGCAGCTACTACCGTATTGAAAGCAAACACATTACCTGCTGCTAACTCATTTCCTTCTACATAGCTCTCAAAACATTTGCGTAACGTGGGATTAGCAATCACAGCATATGAGGTAGCTAAGCCTGCCATATTAAACGCCTTGCTGGGAGAGGCAAATACTACCGAAATATCACGAGCTTGCTCGTTAATACTTGCAAAAGGTATGTGCTTATATGGTGCCAAAGTCAGGTCAGCGTGTATTTCATCAGCGACTACTACTACCTTATGGGCGGCGCAGATAGCAGCTACTTTTTCGAGTTCTTCACGCGTCCAAACACGTCCACCAGGGTTGTGAGGGTGGCAGAATAAGAACAACTTACAGTCTTTAATTTTCTCTTCAAAAACATCAAAATCAATATGGTACTGTCCATCTCTGAGTATTAAAGGACAGTTTACTAACTCGCGATGATTGTTGCGTATTACCTGAGCAAAAGGGTTATATACAGGCTGCTGAATCATCACCTTTTCGCCACGCTCTGTGAAGGCTTGCACTGCCATTGCCAAGGCGGGTACTACTCCTGGTACAAACGAAATCATTTCTTTGCTAATCGTCCACTGGTGGCGATGTGCTTGCCAATTGATAATAGCCTCATACCAGCTATCAGGTTTTGAGGTATAACCGAAAATTTCGCACTCCATACGTTTGCGCATTGCCTCTACTATAAAGTCTGGGGTCTTGAAATCCATATCGGCTACCCACATAGGTAGGAGGTCGGTTCTGCCCCATCGTGGTGCCAATGCCTCTAACTTTAGAGCATCGGTGTCTTTCCTACAAATAAGTTCGTCAAAATTATACATAGTTATTAATTGTCAATAGTTAATTCACCCTTACTATATTAGCCCCAAGAGCTCTTAGTCTTTCGTCTATATTTTCGTAGCCTCGGTCTATTTGTTCGATATTGTAAATGGTAGAAGTACCTTTAGCTGAAAGAGCAGCTATTAGTAGTGCAATACCAGCTCTGATGTCGGGTGAGGTCATCAGTGTAGCACGTAGAGGCGACCTGAAATCGTTACCTATCACGGTAGCACGGTGGGGGTCACAGAGTATAATTTTAGCCCCCATATCTATCAGTTTATCGATGAAAAACAAGCGGCTTTCAAACATTTTCTGATGTATAAGCACCTGACCTCTCGCTTGGGTAGCCACCACTAATATAATACTAAGTAAGTCAGGGGTAAAGCCAGGCCAAGGAGCATCGGCTACAGTAAGTATCGAACCATCAATATAGTTTTGTATCTCATAACCATTTGTGTGCGCAGGTATGTGTATATCATCATTTACTTTTTCAAAGGAAATACCCAACTTGCGAAATATCGTAGGTATAATGCCCAAATGCTCCCAACCTACATTCTTGATAGTTATCTCGCTTCGAGTCATTGCCGCTAAGCCAATCCAGCTACCTATTTCTATCATATCGGGTAGAATAGTATGGCTACAGCCCTCCAATTGGGTTACGCCATTTATGGTGATTAGGTTAGAGCCAATACCTTGAATATCAGCCCCCATAGCGTTCAGCATACGGCATAGCTGTTGTACGTAGGGTTCACAAGCAGCGTTGTAGATTGTGGTCTTGCCTTCAGCCAAAACAGCTGCCATAATAACGTTAGAGGTACCGGTTACCGATGCTTCTTCCAATAGCATATAAGTACCTTTTAGTCGTTCAGCTACCACGCTATAAGTGAAGTTACTTTCGTCATACTCAAAGTGGGCTCCGAGTTTTATAAAGCCATCAAAATGGGTGTCAAGGCGGCGTCTACCTATCTTATCGCCACCTGGTTTAGGCATATAGCCTACTCCAAAGCGCGTAAGGAGAGGACCTACTATTAGTATCGACCCTCTTAAGGCTTGTCCTTCGTGATAAAAAGCCTCCGATTTCAGATAGTTGAGGTTTATCTCGTCTGCCTGAAATGAATAAGAGCCCTTGCCGAGCTTTTGAATTTTCACTCCTAAGTTCTCGAGCAGCGAAATGAGCTTGTTTACATCTAAAATATCAGGAATATTGTGAATGGTAACCTTCTGGTCGGTCAGTAGTACAGCACAAAGCACCTGCAAAGCCTCATTTTTAGCTCCTTGTGGAGTGATTTCACCCTTAAGAGTATGCCCTCCTTCAATTTTGAAAACGCCCATTGTTATTCTTTTTATAATTAGTAAATCCTTTCTTTTGTTGCCCTTGTCCGTAGTGGGGGGTAGTAGTAGGGGTACGCTTGGTCAGATTCATTTTTGTACGTATAAGCGACTGGCTATCAGTCAAGTCTTCTTTGCGACGTCGCAAATCTATCTCACCCCTACTGAGTTCGTACAAATGTTCAAATACTACGCTATCATCTACCGATTCTTTGTTCCACGTTAAGAAACTCTTTTTCATATGGTTAGCTATCGAGTACTCTAGCGCCTCTCGCAGTTCGCCTTTTTCCCACTTACAGCAGGTCTCAATCATACGGATAATCACATTGCCATAAAAACGGTATTTAGGGTGTGCCTGCGGATATTGCAACCGGTCAGGACGCTTGTACAAGGTCGAGCGGGTAGGCTTTTCGTATGGCGAATCTACATCTAACTTAAAATCAGACATTATAAACAGCTGATCCCATAGTTTATGCTGAAAGTCAGGCACATCGCGTAGGTGCGGAAATAGGTTCCCCATCACCGCTACGATACTACGGGCAGTGCGGTTGCGCACGTTGCGGTCTTCTAAGAGCACCGCTTTCTCTATCATTTTCTGTATGTGCCTACCATATTCAGGTATGAGTAGCGCAGGGCGCTCTGTATTGTATTCTAATGTCGTCATAATGATAAAATACCTTCTACTTTGCCAGCTTCTTTGTAATATTTAATTACTTCATCAGGGTTTTTAACGGTTAGGCTTACCGAAACACCTATATATTTGCCATTTGATGACGGACGCGTACTAATTTCAGCACTTGTTTCTTTAAAAACGTCTTTTAGTTGCACTAATTTAGCTTCATCATCAGGAATTATGAATTTGTATAGGTATTTAGTAGGGAAAAGAGAGGTCTCTACTAATTCTTTTTTAAGTCGTTCGTAAAATTCAGCAAGTTCTTGTTCTGATTTCATTGTGTTTTCTTTGTTATTATATTAAGTGAGATAGCAGATAAGTTAGACGGCAAAAGTATAAAATAATTAGCAAATTAGCAAATTTAGTTTTCTTTCAGTAGTTATACTGACTATCACATTTACCCCTTCGAAAGGGGGTGGGGGATGTTAATAATCAGTAAGTTGCTATGTTAACAGACCCTTTTTTACGCTTCATACTTTCCTCGTTTCCAGATTTCTATAGAATTGATAATATTCTGCCATAGAATATAGCAACCAGGCCCTACTGTAGAAAGAGGGTGCAGGTAGGTTGTGGCTATCCAGATAGCAAAGGCGGTGTTCTTTTGCCCTAAAGCTTGTCCCGCTTCTATCGAAGAGCAAAAAAAGCTCCCTATACGTCGCCCTATGGCGTACTGCAATAGGCATACTACTAAGCCCGAAATACCGATGAATAGCAAAAAGCTGACAGAGGTTTGCGCGTGAAAGATATTTTTCAGGGTAGTGCCTGTTACAATCATTAGCGAGCAACCCCATAGATAAAAAGAAAGGTCGGGTATATGTATGAGCCATTGGTGAAAACGATGGAGTAGGGGTAGGCTCTTGGTGAGCAAGGCTAATAGCATTGGTACAACCAGCACTAAGCATACTTTCTGCATTATTAGCACAAAAGCACTCCAGAAGGTCATTTGCGAGGCGGGTTCTATCAACGGAAAGCATAGCGGAATAAGCAAGGCACAGAGCAGATTAGAAACAAAGGTATAAGTAGTCATTTGCTCTAAATTACCACCGAGTTTGAGGGTTACTACGGCTGCCGTTGCGGCACACGGACTGATAATGCAAGCCAATATACTTTCCAAAAGAATCAGCTCCTTACCTACTATACCAAAGAGGAGAATAGCCCCCACGCCTATGCCTATTAATAGGCATTGCACTGCTACCATCCACCAATGCCAAGGTACGATGGCTATCTTCCTAAAATCGACCTTGCAAAAAGTTACGTAGAGAATGAGGAACATAAACAACGGCAATATACTGTTGAATATAGGGGCAAACCACTGCGAAGCCCCTTCCAAAGCTGGTACATAGTAAAATACCAAATACGCCACTGCCCCTATACCCATAGAGATAGGGAGCGTCCAGTTTTTTATAAATTGAAGAAGTTTCATAGGCTGCTAATTAAACCATACATCATTTGTAATATTCCTCTGTTTTACGGGGCAAAAGTACGGCGTTTTTGGCAAATAGGATGATACAAATACAAGAAATTTGTATATAAATTGAGGAAGTGAATGAAAACCCTCCCCGCTTATAGTATTCTTTACCAGTGGGGAGGGTTTATTTTAAATACCCATTATTTCTTTGATTCTTTTCTCTCTTCTGAGAAGAAAATCATCAAAACGAGCTTTTCCGTAGACAGAAACCAAGACAAGTTCCATTACTTTTAATTGTATAGTGTGTAAATTTTCGATGGGAAGGTTTGTATAAATAGTTTGTATCGTTCGAATAACAGACTCTTTGTCTATATTTTGATATTCCTGATAGGTATTGATTTCTGCAATACTACTATTGATATACATTTTTGTTTCATAAAAAAGAAAAAAGTCTTTATAAGGAGATAGAATCGAATAATTATCCTCTATAAGTATGGCTATATCATATAATTTTTCTTGCCAAAAGAAAGATTTGGCTCCTAAAAAATCTTTTTGAATAATAAAATCAGTATATTGAATATGTTTCTTACAGATATTTATAATATTTTCAGCAGTAACGAGAGTAAAGTTATTATTTTTCACAAAGTTACTATATGCGAACAAACATTTGTTAAAAGAATCCTTATCAGAGTTTATAAATACTTTCTTTTCCCCTTTATATTGATAATATATATTTCCTGTAGATTCTTCCACTAAGAAATATTCATCTTTATAAGTATCTAAATGATTTTCTATATTAATAATTGTCATCATCTATTTATTTTAGTCACCATTTATATGTATTTTCTCTATTTCTAGTTGCTCTAATAGCTTTATTATAGGAGAAAGTTCAGAAAGTGAAAGTTTTTTAAAGTCTTCAACAAAATCTGTAAGCGTTTTCCTCTTAGCTAATGCACACCACCACCTTACCATAACCTGCACTGCTTTCAACATATTGATGAGCAGCAACTATTTCTTCTAAGGTAAATACTTTTTCGGGAGCAACGGGTACATCGTGTTCGTCAATATAAGCAAATAACTGGGTAATCTTTTCGGCATTTACAGTACCTGAATAGAAAATGGTAAGATAGGCATTGTGTAGGAGGTCGCGAGTAGGGTCAAAGTCCTCTAAATACCACTTACCGCCTAAAAGTCCTGTAGCACAGATGATGCCATATTCTTTTATGTGAGCAAATGAATCCTTAATACTTGCAGGTCCCACCAACTCTAATATTTTATCAAAACACTCATCGGTAGCCAAAACGTTATCATTATCGGCGATAATAGTATCGTAACCCAACCCCAAGAGTACAGCTGCTTTCTCAGTGTTATTACCTCTGATAGAACCTACTACCCTCAGCGTAGGATATTGAGCTTTTACCAATCGTAAAAAAGCAATGCCTACCCCACTGGCAGCAGCACGCACCAGTACGGTATCAGTAGGTTTGAGTTGCAAGTTTTGCATAGAGCCAAAGGCAGTATAGTAGGTTTCGGGTATCGCAGCAAGTTCCGCCCAACTCAGTGTAGTGGTTATGGGGTATACTTGTCCGTTGGGCAAGAGGGTATATTCGGCATAACTACCGTCAAAAGCCCTGCCCATTTCACCCATTAGCGAAACAATAGTCTGCCCTTTTTGCAAAGTAGGACTGGTAGTAGCTTCCACTACCCCTACACACTCAATGCCTAAAATACGCGGAAAAATAACCGAAGGTGAGTGTCCTTGCCGCGTGAATATCTCCGAACGATTGATGCCGAAGCCTTTTACTTTTACTAACGTCCAACCCTCTTTGAGTGCTGGGATAGGACGTTCTTCTATTTGTAACTGCTGGGCATCGCCCGCTTGATGGATAACGATAGCTTTCATTTTTATAAATTATTAATGAACCAATTGTCTTACAAAATCATTAGCAGGATTGCTTTTAATCATTTCGGGGGTGTCGTATTGCTGAATAACACCCTTGTCCAACACCAATACTTTGGTACCCAGTGTTAAGGCTTCGGTTATGTCGTGAGTAACAAATACGATAGTAGCCCCTGAAAGCTGATGCAATGCTTTTAGCTCGCACTGTAGCTGCTTGCGGGTGATGCTGTCTAACGCTCCAAATGGCTCGTCCATTAGTATGATGTTAGGATTAGCAGCTAAGGCTCTTGCAATCCCCACCCGTTGTTGTTGTCCTCCTGATAGCTCGTGCGGAAAACGCTTAGCCAGTTCAGGAGCGAGGTTTACTAACCGTAGTTTTTCAGCAACAATACGGCTGATGTCGCTTTTAGGATAATTCTTTAGGACAAGCACATAGGCTATGTTCTCTGCCACGCTCAGGTGCGGAAAGAGAATATTACCTTGAATTACATAACCTATGTTGCGGCGCAAGGCAATGAGGTTTTCGTCTGCAATATTCTTGTCGTCAATACGTATTTCCCCTTTGTCAGGCAATACCAGCCCGTTAATCATCTTCAGCACGGTGGTTTTACCAGAGCCCGAAGTGCCTATGATGGTGAGGAAAGTACCGCTTTCAATGGTCAGATTCAAGTCAGCAATAATCTCCTTACCATTATAATTTTTGTGTATATCAGAAAAAGTAATCATCGTTGTGGGTCTAAAAGTCCTTTTTGTAGCAGAAAGTTCTTAGCAACTTCTTCAGGTCGTTTTCTTTCAGTTTCTACTAAGAAGTTGAGGTGCGCCATCGTGCTATCGTCTATTAGCTGGTTCAGCTTTGCCAAAGTAGTGCGCAGGGTGGGGTAGGTGGTCAGTAGCTCGGTGCGTACCACTGTGCCTGCCTTGTAGGAGGGGTACATATTACGGTCGTCTTGCAGTACCACCACCTCACTTACCGATAGCTGTCCATCGGTAGTGAAAACCACCATAACGTCAATCTTTTTATCACGCATCGCTTGGTATTTCAGTCCGATATCCATATCGAGTACCTTTCTAAAGAGCATCCCATATACCTCTTGTAGTGCTTTGTAACCATCTTCTCGCTCAAAGAAGTCGTATTCAGCCCCAAAGATAAGTCGCTCACTCACCTTAGCCAAATCGGTAAAGGTTTTGAGCTGGTATTTTTGAGCCATTTCCTTGCTTACTGCCAAGCTATAAGTATTGTTGAAGCCATATAGGTTAGCCCATTCCAATCCGTATTGCTTTTTATAGGCAGTTTCTAAGTCAGCAAACTTGTTCTCGTTGTAAGGGTCTTTGCGTTTGAGAACTGCTTCCCACGCGGTGCCGGTATACTCGGGGTACATATCAAACTCTCCACGCGCTATGGCAGGGTGAATGTTAGAGGTGCCACCCCCTACGCCATTGGTCAGTCGCACCGAAAGCCCCGTGTCTTGTTCAATAAGCAAAGAAAGCATCTGCCCCAGCAAATAGCTCTCAGTCATCGGTTTGGTAGCGATATGTATATCCTTTGTTTTCTTAGGCGAAAGCACGAAGAAGAGAGTGATGAGCAGTGCCAAAATTCCTATCCCTACCAGCTTTAGCGGATTGCGTTTATAGGCAACTTCACGGTGTACCAATCGTTGCTCTACTTTTGCCAAAAGAAAATCAAAACCTAAAGCCAAGAGCGCAATCAGCACACTGCCTATGAGGGTCATCGCACTATTATTGGTCGTGATACCTCTGTAGATAGCTACCCCCAAGCCCCCAGCACCTACAAACGAGGCAATACCTGCCAGCGCAATGGTCATCGTTACCATATTCCGAATGCCCGACATTAGTACAGGCAGGGCTAAAGGAAGTTTGATTTTCCAAAGTAGTTGCCCGCGGGTGCTACCCATTGCCTCTGCAGCTTCTACAATCAGCGGATTGATTTGGGTAATACCCGTATAAGTACTGCGGATAATAGGCAGTAAAGCATAGAGTATTAGAGCAATAAGAGCCGTGAGGTTCCCTACCCCCGTAATAGTGATAAAGAAACCCAATAAAGCGATAGAGGGGATAGTATAGAGCACATTCACAGCCCCCAAGAGCCAAACGGCATACTTGCGGTACTCGCTGATAAAGATCCCCAATAGCACCCCTATAAGGGTAGCTATGGCTATGGCGGAGAGCGAGATGAGCAGATGCTCGGCGGTGAGATGAAGGAAGAAAGGGGCATCCTTCCACAGAAGAGAAATAAGATCTCTCAAGATGTTCATTAGTTTAGTCTTCGTGTTCGTCGCTATTGACCAAGGTAGCATTGATAAAAAAGGCGCCTTTGGTAGCGATTGTTTGCTCGGGGGCGATCGGTTTTACTGGGGCAATGGCAGTATACCCACTTTCGGAAGCTCCTTTTACTACCTCCACTTTCTCAAAAGAGGTTTCTTTATCCGAAGTTTGGGTTACCAGAAAAATGTAGGATTTACCAGCATCCTCTACGATAGCCTCGTTAGGTACAGCAGGGGTCGTTTGTTTGTCAAGACTGATAACCCCTGTTACATTCATTCCATTGATGAGCCCTTGTTTGTCACCCTCTACGTGGCAATGTACAATGATGCTTTTGCTTTCGTTTTCAAACGAAGCCGCAATGTTATACACTTGGGCATCATATTCGCGAGAGGTGTTATTGGTAGGGTTGAAGTGCACTTGTTGTCCTACCTTAATGTAAGGCAAGTCACGCTCATACACTTGCAAGTGCAGGTGTAGCGAACTGTTGTCGATGATTTCCACAATAGGGGTGGAGGCATCTATATAAGCCCCTTTGTTAGTATATACCGCACTGATATTCCCACTAATAGGAGCCACTATCGCCAAAGTAGATTGCATTCCCTTATCGGTGAGTGTTTGAGGGTTTAAGCCCATTAGGCGTATTTGTTCTTCAAGCGAAGCTTTTTCGGTACGGAGAGTGCGTAGCTGAGTAGTAGCGGCTTGTAGGTTCTTACCAGTACCAGCATTCCCTTCGTAGAGGATCTGCTGGCGGTCAAGCTCTTGCTGGGCAAGTTCGATTTGGCTATTTACGGTGAGCAAGCGCTGTTGCTGTTGTAGAAAATCGGGATTGGATATGGTGGCAATTACCTGCCCTTTGTGGACATAGGTGCCTATTTCTACCTTTACACTTTGGATAATCCCTGTATATATGGTCGATACCTTTGCCTGATAATCGGCAGGCACACTCAGTACTCCATTGGCTTTCAGGGTAGCGGTAAGGGCTTTTTGTTCTATATGCCCCAGGCGAATGTCTACCGTTTTGATTTGCGTTTGGGTCAGGGTGGTCGTATTTCCTCCTTCGTAGTGGTGTTCTTCTTCCGCTTCCTGGTGGTCAGTGGTAGAGGTGTTATTATTACAAGCGGATAAAGTGAAGAGTGAGATAAGGATAAAAGCGATTTTTATACTGTATTTTTTCATGTGTGTTACTGATTTAAAAGGGATTGGAGTTCTATTACTTTTTGATTGAGCGCCTCTATACTTTCAAGGAATGCCAAGCGAGTATCTACAGCTGTCTGTAGGGTATAGAGGTATTCTACATAGCTTATTTCACCGGCACTGTAGCCCAATTGGTTGGCCTTTACGATGCGCTGTGCTTCAGGGAGGGCTTCGTCTTTGTAAAACTGATACTTTTGCAAATTCAGTTGGTAGCTCTCCCACAGATTGATCCATCGGGTGTTGAGCTGTTTTTCTGTTTGCTTAGCTTGCTCTAAGGCGGCTTGCCTTTGGTATTCGTAGGCTTTTACTTTGGTGTGAGTGGCGGTAAAGAGCGGAATTGATAGCCCCACGGTGGCAAAGTGAAAGCGCTGGCTTCTATCGGCGTAGGATTCTACTCCACCGATGGTTTGCATTCCGATGAGGGACTGATTGGTATAGCCCAAAGTAAGATCGGGTAGGGCTTGGGCACGCTCCAAATGCTGATTATTCTGGGCGATGGTAGCCTCTTGGTAGCTTAGCTGTACTAAGGGGTGCTGAGAGAGGCTGGGGGCAGAGGTCTCTTTTAGCAACAAAGGTTCGTATGCAGTGGAGGTGGCGATGGTAAAGTCCGCTTCGGTTTGCATAAGGCTATGCAGGTTGCGATAAGCCGTCTGTGCCAAGGCTTGGTTTTGCTTTAGCAAGAGGGTAATCTCTCCTTTTTTTACCTGTGCGGTGTTGATGTCTATTTTCTTGGTGTCACCTGCCTTAAAACGTACCTGGGCAATACGGATAAAATCATTGAAAAGACTATCGAGCTGTAAGAGTTGCTGCTGCTTGAAGGCTAAGTACTGCAATTGTTGGTATAGGGTACGCACCTGTTGCTTAAGTTCATTTTCCTGAAGGTTTACTTTTCCTTGTTGTAGTTGCGTCTCTGCCAGGTAGCTTTTTTTGCGCGCACTGAATACCGTAGGGAAAGGAATAGACTGGGATATACCTACCGAGAGATCTTTCTCGGGGCTGCTATACTGGCCAAACTGCCCTGTAAGTTCGGTTTTGGGAAGCTCCCAGGCGGTGCGCTCTTTGGCGGTAGCCTCTTGTAGTTTGAGTCGTTCCGCCTTGATAAGCCCATTGTTTTCGAGGGCTATTTGCTCTATTTCAGTTAGGCTGTAAACGGTTTGTGCTTGTAGGGCAATGGGGCTAAGGAGCACAGCGATAATCACCAGTCCTTTAGCTGAAGGACGGCGCCAAGAAAAGGTACTATTGAAAGCGATGTAAAGCAACGGAAGCACGAAGAGGGTGAGGAAGGTAGCCGATACTAACCCCCCAATAACCACTGTAGCTAAGGGGCGTTGTACTTCTGCTCCTGCTCCTTGACTGAGTGCCATAGGTAGGAAACCTAAGCTCGCCACCATAGCCGTCATTAGCACAGGGCGTAAACGCATTTCGGTACCCGTAATCACGCGATGCAAAAGGTTGGTCATTCCTTCTTTTTTCAGCTGGTTGAAAGTGCCAATAAGCACTATACCGTTGAGCACTGCTACCCCAAAGAGCGCGATAAAACCAATACCCGCACTAATACTAAAAGGCATTCCCCGAAGAAGCAAGGCAAATACGCCCCCAATGGCACTCATCGGGATAGCGCTAAAGATGAGCAATGATTGTTTTATAGAGTGGAAAGCAAGGTATAACAAGAAAAATATTAAAAGTAGGGCTACAGGCACGGCTATGAGCAGTCGGTCGGTGGCTTGTTGTAGGTTCTCAAACTGACCGCCATAGGTAAAGTAATAGCCCGTAGGGAGCTTTACGCCCTTTAATTTTTGTTCTATATCACTCACCACACTCTGCACATCGCGCCCTTGCACGTTGAAGCCAATGACGATACGGCGCTTGCCTGCTTCACGGCTTACTTGTGCGGGGCCTAATTCATATTTGATAGTGGCCAATTGGCTCATCGGCACCTGCCCATTTTCGGTAGCTACCATCATATGCTGTACATCGTCAATTCCGGTACGATGGAGGCTATCGAGGCGTACCACAAGGTCGAACCTTCGTTCGTTCTCGAAGACAACCCCAGCCTTCTTACCAGCAAAGGCGGTACTGAGTACCTCATTGACCTCTTGCACCGAAAGTCCGTAGTTGGCCAAACGCACACGGTCGTAAGTAACATTGATTTGCGGAAGTCCGCTTACTTTTTCGACCTGTGGGGCGGTAGCACCTTCTGTTTTCTGGATAAGTTGGCTTACTCTTTGGGCGTAGTGGGCGAGGGTATCCATGTTTTCTCCAAAGATTTTTATCGTTACATCCTGTCTGACACCTGTCATCAATTCGTTGAAACGCATTTGTATAGGCTGGCTTTTCTCAAAGAAGACCCCAGGAATATCCTTGAGCCGCTCAATGATGGCATCTCCTAATTCCTCATAGGAGCGACCACTTTTCCATTGGTCTTGGCTCTTGAGTACGATCACAATATCGGAGGCTTCCAGCGGCATAGGATCGGTAGGTATTTCGGCAGAACCTGTTTTGCCTATCACCATTTTCACCTCGTCGAACTCACGAATCAGGCGAGAGGCCTGCATGGAAGTCTCCAAGCTCTGCTTCAGGGAAGTGCCCGGTGGCAGAATACATTCAAAAACAAAATCGCCTTCTTGTAGTTGTGGAATAAACTCACCTCCCATACGGCTGAAAATGCCTACCGCAAGAACGAACAGTACCACGGTACTGCCTATTATCCATCCCCTAAGGCGGATAGAACGGACAAAGAGCGGTTGGTAGTGACGGTAGAGCCAGCTTATCATTCGCTCGGCAAAACTGCGCTTGTCACTTACTGTTTTAGGTAGGAGCAAAGCGCTCATGGCAGGGATATAAGTCAGGGAAAGGATCAGGGCACCCAAAATAGCAAAGACGACGGTTTGTGCCATAGGGCGGAACATCTTGCCCTCTACTCCTACCAAGGTAAGAATGGGAATATACACCATCAGGATGATAATCTCTCCGAAGGCGGCACTACTGCGTATTTTGGAAGCGGAATGGAATACCTCCTCATCCATTTGTGCTTGGGTAAGTCGTTGGTGGTTCTTTCGGATCGCCAAGTGGTGCATCACTGCTTCTACCACGATAACCGATCCATCTACGATAATTCCGAAATCTATCGCTCCCAAGCTCATCAGGTTGGCACTTACTCCAAAGAGGTTCATCATTCCTAAGGCAAAGAGCAAGGAGAGCGGAATGGCCGTGGCAACAATCAGTCCGGCACGCAGGTTCCCTAAGAAAAGTACTAAGATGAAGATGACAATCAGCGCCCCCTCTAAGAGGTTTTTCTCTACTGTATGGATGGCGCGTTGTACCAAGTCCGTGCGGTCTAAGAATGGCTCTATCACTACATCTTCAGGTAGGGATTGCTGTATGGTGGGCAGTTTTTCTTTGATACGACTGACTACCTCGTGGCTGTTTTCGCCCTTGAGCATCATCACTACCCCACCTACGGCATCCACCTCGCCATTATAGCTAAGGGCACCATAGCGGAGGGCACTGCCCAAGCGTACCTCGGCTACATGCTTGATAAAGAGGGGAGGGGTGTGCTTGCCTACGGCTATATTGCCTATGTCTTCAAGGGAGCGAGCCATGCCTATTCCTCGGATAAAGTAGGCATTGGGGCGCTTGTCGATATAGGCACCTCCTGTATTTTGGTTGTTCTGCTCCAAAGCAGTGAAAATATCACTGACACTCACCCCCATGGCACGGAGGCGATCGGGGTCTATAACCACCTCATACTGTTTGAGTTCGCCTCCAAAGCTGTTGATTTCGGCTATTCCTTTGGTACCATAGAGTTGGCGAGCCACGATCCAGTCCTGCATGGTGCGGAGGTCTTTGGCGGAATATTTGTTTTTGCTCTGTTCCGTAGGGCGAATGATATACTGATATACCTCCCCCAGTCCGGTACTCACGGGTGAGAGTTCGGGCGAGCCTATGCCTTGAGGGATTTGCTCCTGTGCCTCCTTGAGCTTTTCATTGACTAGCTGGCGGGCAAAGTAGATGTCCATATCCTCGCTAAAGACGGCTGTGATGACCGAGAGACCAAAGCGGGAAATACTGCGTGTTTCCTCCAGCCCAGGAATATTGGCGATGGCTTGCTCAATAGGAAAAGTAACCAGTTGCTCTACCTCTTGTGAGGCCAAAGTAGGGGTAGAGGTGATGATTTGTACTTGGTTGTTAGTAATATCTGGAACGGCATCAATGGGGAGCCTTGTAGCACTCCATACGCCCCAAAAAATAAGCATAAGGGTCATGAATCCTACAAATAGCTTATTTTTGATGCTAAATAGTATGATTTTGTCTAACATTTCTAATAAGAATTAATGATTAGTTAATGACTAATGATGGGTGAGATGACTAATGAACAATCACTTGAGATGAAGAAAGAAAAGACTATATCTTGGGAGGAGTCCAGATATTCCCATAGCAGTTCGAAGACCATACGGTCAGGGGATAGCTATAGGAGGGAATGGTTGCGGTGGCTTGAGCAATGGTTAAGGCCTCATAAGTAGTGGGCGTGCTGATTACCATTTGGCAGCAAGTGCAAATGCAGAAAGGTGAACAGCTATCCAAATGAAAATGAGAGTGTTCCCCAGTTGGGGCTGTTACAAATTCATAAGAAGCTGAAGACTCCTTACCTTCAAGCATATCCGTACAGGGCAGCCCAGTGAGTGCCAACAGATATAAGCTAAGTATGAAGGTGAAAAATCTCATATTGGGGGGCAAAGATAGTAAAATAATGACATATAGCAATCAATCAATGATAATTTTTTTGCTAATTCCCAAATTTGCTAATTACCTCATACGCCCTACCAATAGGAATTTCGGTCTCACCAATGCAAACAAATTGGTGGGTGTACGAACTGATGTGCTGTACATTCACCACGCAACTCTTATTAACGCGTATAAATAACGCAGAGGGCAGCTGGCTGTGTATATTCTTAAGGTTAATCCACGTAATGTATTTATCGGTAAAAGTGTGGATAATCACGTAGTCTTTCAGAGCCTCTATATAGAGGATATCACTGTGAGCGATGCGGTAATTCCGCCTGTTAGCACGAATGTTAATGTATTGTGTGTCAGTAGACTCAAAATCTGTTTTCTGCTGAGTGAGCAATTGGTGGTAACTCTCAGCTTTGGCAACAGCTTTCTTAAAACGTTCAGGGGTGATAGGCTTTACCAAATAGTCTAGTGCATCTACCTCATAGCTATCTAAGGCATATTGGCTGTAGGCGGTAGTAAATATCACCAAAGTTTGTTCGGGCAAGGTTCTAGCGAACTCCAAGCCGTTTACCCCTGGCATCTCTATATCCAAAAAGAGCAAATGTACTTCATTTTTCTTCAGAAAGTCCGCGATGCCTACCGTATTTTTAAACGAACCCAAGAGCTTTAGGTGACTATACTGCCTAATAAGGCGCTCCATACCAATGCGTGCCAAAGGTTCATCATCTACTATCAAACAATTCATAATTGCAAAGCTAAAGTTACTATATATTCTTGTGGCAAACGCTCTTGCGACAAGCTAAAACGCTCGCCATAGAGCAATTCCAACCGCCGGTTGAGGTTAGGTAAACCTATTCCGCTACATTTGTGTTTACGATGAGGCTCTAAAGGTACTGAATTGCGCACTGAAAAGTGTAGAAGTCCTTCTTTTTCCTCACATTCCATATAAATATAAGTAGGGGAGAGGCTGTCAACACTGTGTTTTACGGCATTTTCAGCTAAGATAAGCAGAATGTTAGGGGGGATTTGTATGCCTTGTACGTTCTTTTCGCTGTAATTAATCTCGTAAGTAAAATCATCACGACGCATAGCTTCTAATGAAAGGTAGTCAGTTAGGAATCGCAGTTCCGACGAAAGAAAAACCCGCTCCTCGTGCGACTGATAGAGCAAATGTCGCAAGAAATCGGATAGTTTTGTGATGGTATAAGAGGCTTTCTCAGGGTCGATATACAACAAGGTGTTGATGCTGTTGAGCATATTAAACAAAAAGTGTGGTTGTATTTGGCTTCTTAGGGCTTGCAGTTCACTCTCGGCGGCTTGTCGCTCTAATTCCTGCATCTTTTCGTTGTTTTTTATCCACGATTGAAATATTTTTAAGAAAGTAGAGGTCATTATAAAGGGCAACAAGCTCAACAGTGAAAAGATAAATAGGGTAGGGATAGGCAAAGCCATCGCCTTTTTAAGGTCTTCACTAATGATGTACTCTCTCCATATTACGCTGTTTAGGTAGTAGGTAAGCACCTGAAAAACAAAGAGTACGCCCACAAGACTGATAACATAGTTAATGAGCTTGCCTCTAAATAAAAACTGCGGAATGAGTACATACAGGTTTAGGTAAAAAGCGATGGTGATAACTAACCATCTTTCTATCCAGTCCAGATGGTCAAAAATACCCTTATAGGCGCCCCATTCTTTGGTCGTCAGGAAGAACAGAAGCAACAAGCCACAAGCAGTTATATGCCGATAAATGCGGTATCTATCAGCTATAAAAAACTGCAAAAAGAAATTGTTCTTCAAAAATATGTATGGATTCTCAGTACTCATTGTCAATTACTTAATCGTGATTCCCGCTGCAAAATACAACGCAGGCAAAAACACACTCGAGCGCGCACTACCGTCTTCATTTTTAGCTTCACTGGCAAACATTGCACTGAGGGTACGTTCTCTATAACGCCCCGAACGGATAAAACTACCGCCAAAAGTCACCGGAATGCTTATATGCTTACCCAGTTTAAACTCAGGTTCTAATCCTACAAAAAAAGTTTGCGAAGAGAACATTTCTTTTTGTCCGTTGCGTCTTAGGTATGCCGAATAACCTCCTATATTAGCTACTAATTTCAAGCTGAGGTTTTCGCTATAATCATAACCAAAAGCTACTTTTGTACCGTCAAGTAGATTGATATCTATAGTGAATTTATCAGAAAAACCTCCTTTGTATTTCAAATAAAGGGCAGGAAACACCATAGGATAACCAAAACTGTTATTAAGAGCTACGCCACCTCCTATTTCAAGGTTAGGTCTCCAATGCCATATAAACACCAAAGCCCCATTAGCCAAAACATTTTCGTCTATGCGGATAGCCGACAGTCTATTTTCAGGGGTATAGCTTCCTATACCCAGAGCCATCAACATAGACCAACGCTCTTTCAACGGACGTAAGTGAAGCACGGTTGCTCCCAAGTTCATCACTTGCGAAGGCAGTTCTTTCCCTATAGGAAAATTATGATTGTCCATCTTTACAAAAGTACCGCTAAGAGCCACGCCCCAAATGGTAGCACGCTTATAAGGGTCATCTTCAGCGGACGCTTGCATCGATAGGGGCACCATTGCACCTGCCGAATAAATCATAGCCGAACCATTGCCCGTATTAGTATCAGCTACTGCATCGTAGAATTCAGAGTTGCCGATGTATTCTGTTTTTACGCTAATTTGCGCAAAAGAATTCACACCCAAAAGCAAGATTATAAAAGTAAATATTTCTTTCACTATAATAAAGATTTAAGTATTACAGTGGCAAAAGTACAGAAAAACGAATTGTCAGAAGAAAAAGAGTTGTTTTTCTATACCAAAAGCAGAATTTACTATACTAATTGTTTATAAAAAAGGCTGCTTTTTAGCAGCCCTTTATCTTATTGATCTAATGCAACAGCTGCTGCAAACAGACCGAGTACTACTATTAGCAGTATTAATCCTATAAGCGAAATTACAAGTCCTGCAATAGCTAAACCTTTTGGTTTTCTCGTTACCCCTATTCCCGAGAAGATAAGTCCTAGTAACCAGAGTATCCATCCTAATACAGGTATCCAAAATAAGAAAATGGTAACTAAGGCTATGATAAACCCTGCGGTACCCATAGCGTTAGAAGCAGCAGGTGCTTGCTGAATAACAAAGGTAGGTTGTACTTCTTTTTGTGCAGATTGCTGTACAGGTTCTTGTACGTTTTCTGTATTTTCCATAAAAACTAAATAAATATTAATTACTCCCTACTCTATTACAGGCTTTTCGGGCACTGCCTTTTATATTTTTAAAGAGTCGCAAAAATATAAATATTTTTTTAAACAACCAAAAAAATAACAATTATCGTTTTTTCAGTACCTCTATTAGCACCGCCATAATGATGAGCACCACTCCCACCAATAGATTCACCGTTAAAGATTCCTGCCTAAAAACCCAAATACTGATAGCCACTGCCACTATAGGCTCTACTACTCCTACTATGGCAGTAGGGGTCGAACCTATCATCTGTATAGCGTAGATGAGCGTGATGAGCGATAGCAGGGTCGTTACTATCCCAAAACCTACCAATAAGGCTCCCATTTTCACCTCAGGTAGGAGCAAGGTATTGCCAGTAATCGGTATTTTTATCAAGAAGTAAAGAGCCGAAAATAGGGTAGAGTAGAGCGATACTTTTATCCCCGAAGCCGATATTTTCGATTTGTTTACAATAATCATATACAGGGCGTACGACAGGGCTCCTAAAAGCGAAACAAACACCCCCATATAGTTGATAGTAAGGTTATTAACATCTTTTACACTTAACAAGAAAATACCTACTAATACTATCAGAAGAGCTACAATAGTAGGCAGAGTCAGCTTTTCTTTATAGAAGAAAGCCAATGCCAGTGCTACTATAAGCGGATACATAAAAAAGATGGTCGAAGCAATAGCAGGCGAAAGAAGATCGTAGGCTAAGAAAAGAAACTCAGCCGAGAGTGCGTACAACAGTCCTAATACAGCAAAGATAGCTATTTCGCGCGGCGCAATGCGCAAAGGCTCACGCTTGTACAGCAAGTAGCCCGCTATAAAAACAGCCGTGATGATAAACCGGTAAAAGAGAGCGGCATCTACTGAAAATCCCTCCTGCTTGATAGGTATCATAAAGAGCGGAATCATTCCGTAGGTCACAGCCGATATAAGCGCTGCCAAATAACCTTTTACTGTATCTCTCATATTTTTAAAAGAAAAGAGTTAGCACGTAGGGGTAGTAGATGATGCAGAGTACTATGGTAGCAGGAATTACGGCAAAAGCCACGCTTCCTGCCGCTATATCTTTGATAATTCCTATGGTTTTATGGTGTTCAGGGTGTACAAAGTCGCATATTTTCTCTATCGCAGTGTTCAATCCCTCTACCGAGAGCACTATTCCTATGCATAATAGCTGAATGATCCATTCGTTAGTAGTGATTTGAAAATAAAACCCTAAAATCACCCAAGCCAAAGAGGTTAGTATGTGTACTATTACAGGAGGTTCGTTTTTCACTAAGTAGTATACGCCTTGAAATACATATTGTAGGCTTTTGAGTCGGTTTTTTATAAATTCCATCTTTTTATTGCTTTAGTCGCATTCCAATAACGCCAAATATGGCCTCACGGATAATGCTTTTATTCATTTTAGATTTTCCTCTAATTCGGTCTGTGAATATAATAGGTACTTCAGTTATCTTAAATTTCTTCAGATAAGCACGGTATTTCATCTCTATCTGAAAGGCATACCCTACAAATCGTATGCTGCTAAGGTTAATAGCTTCTAGTACTTGTCGTTTATAACATACGAAACCTGCGGTAGGGTCTTTTATTTTCATTCCAGTAATAATTCGTACATAGATAGAGGCCCCGTAAGAGAGCAGTATGCGCGGCAGAGGCCAATTCACTACATTCACGCCTTTCACATACCGCGACCCGATAGCTACATCACTGCCGTTGCTGCAAGCCTCGTATAGGCGCAGTAGGTCATCAGGATTGTGCGAGAAGTCAGCATCCATTTCAAAAATATAGTCATAGTGGTGAGCTAATGCCCATTCAAAGCCGTGTATATAAGCTGTCCCTAAGCCTTTTTTCTCAGTGCGAACCTCCAAAAACAGTCGTGTAGGAAACTCCGTTTGTAGGGCTTTCACCTTAGCCGCCGTCCCGTCAGGCGAGTTGTCATCTACAATAAGGATATGAAACCTTTCATCGCGACTAAATACCGCTCTAATGATGGCTTCTATATTCTCTATTTCATTATATGTAGGAATTATTATTAACAAAATTCAACTTAAAGTTTTTACCACTCCGCATACACAAAAACTTTGCCAAAAGTTTAAATAGCGTATTCTGCTATGACTTTTGGCAAAGTTTTCAGAATTCATAATTCATAATTCATAATTCTTAATTACATATCACCCATTTCTTTGCTTAGTTCAGCATTCATAGCGCGATATACACCCGTTTCAAGTTTCTCACGTATTGCTGAGAAAGCATCTAAGGTGCGCAATATATCTTCTTTGCTGTGCGAAGCCGTAGGGATAATGCGAAGCAGTATCATTCCTTTTGGTATCACTGGGTACACTACTATCGATAAGAAAATACCATAATGCTCGCGTAGGTCATTTACCATAGCCATCGCTTCTGGTATGCTACCGTGTAAGAATACAGGCGTTACACAAGTGTTAGTATTACCAATGTTGAAGCCGCGTTCTTTTAGTCCGTTTTGTAGCATATTCACGTTGTCCCATAGTTTTTGCTGTAGTTCAGGCATAGTTTCCATCATCTCCAAGCGTTTTAGGGCACCTTTTACGTAAATCATCGGTAGCGACTTAGCAAACATTTGCGAGCGTAGGTTGTATTTTAGATAATCTACCACTTTAGCATTTCCTGCTACGAAAGCGCCTATTCCTGCCATCGATTTAGCAAAAGTAGAGAAATACACATCTATTTCGTCTTGTATGCCTTGGTGTACCCCCGTACCTTCACCTCTAGGACCTAAAGTACCAAAACCGTGAGCGTCATCTACCAATAAGCGGAACGGATATTTCTTCTTAAGCGCAACTATTTCTTTTAGCTTGCCTTGCTCGCCTCGCATACCGAAAACACCTTCCGAAATTACCAAGATACCGCCACCAGTAGTTTCTGCCAATTTAGCCGCACGCTCAAGGTTCTTCTCAAAGCTCTCCATATCGTTGTGCTGATAGGTGTAGCGTTTCCCGAAGTGTAGGCGTACCCCGTCAATAATACAAGCGTGCGCATCAACGTCATACACTATCACATCGTTTTTAGTCACTAAAGCATCGATGATAGACACCATTCCTTGGTAACCGAAGTTTAGCAAATAAGCAGCTTCTTTGTGTACGAACTTAGCCAAGCGTTTTTCAAGTTCTTCGTGCATAGTCGTATGCCCGCTCATCATACGTGCCCCCATAGGGTAAGCAGCTCCGTATTCAGCAGCTGCTTCAGCATCTACTTTGCGTACTTCAGGGTGATTAGCAAGCCCTAAATAATCGTTGATACTCCAGTTGAGTATCTCCTTTCCTTGAAATTTCATATGAGGGCCTAATTCTCCTTCCAATTTAGGAAATACGTAATACCCTTCTGCGTGCTCTGACCAGCGTCCTATACTACCTTTATTTGCATAAATATGCTCAAATAAGTCTTTCATTCTTCTTTATTTATATGTTAAATATTAAACGTTTTCTTCATCCACTCATCGCTGTATATCTTGTTCATATAGCGTGAACCGTGGTCGGCAAAAAGCACTACTACTATACTGCTTTCGTCAAATCTTCCCATCTCAGCGTATTGTTTTACAGCTTGCATAGCAGCCCCGCTAGTGTAGCCCATAAAGAGCCCTTCAGTGCGTGCCAATTCTCTGGCAGTTATAGCAGCATCTTTGTCGGTTACCTTTACAAACTCGTCTATTACATCAAAGTCAGTAGCCGTAGGGATAAGATTTTTGCCCATACCCTCTATTTTGTACGGATAAATCTCAGCAGGGTCAAACTCGCGAGTGTCGTGATATTTTTTTATAGCCGACCCGTAGGCATCAACCCCTAGTACTTGTACTTTAGGATTTTGTTCTTTCAGATAACGAGCAATACCCGAAATAGTACCACCCGTACCGCTACATACCACCACGTGAGTAATTTCGCCTTGTGTTTGTTCCCATATCTCACGTCCAGTAGATTGGTAGTGAGCTTCAGGGTTCAACGGATTAAAATACTGATTGATATAAATTGAATTAGGAGTCTCTTGGTGTATGCGTTTAGCCACTTCGTAGTAAGAACGAGGGTCATCAGGGGCTACATTTGCCGGACATAGATGCACTTCAGCACCTAAGGCTTGCAGCATTTCCACCTTATCGTGCGATGACTTATCGCTAATCGCTATAATGCATTTATAGCCGCGCAGGGCACTAATCATCGCTAAGCTATAACCTGTATTGCCAGAGCTGGTTTCTACTATAGTGCTACCTGGTTTCAGCAAACCTTTGCGTTCAGCGTCTTCTATTACGTATTTAGCCACTCTATCTTTAGCCGAGTGCCCTGCATTAAAGGCTTCCAACTTCCCGAAGAAACGCCCTTTCAGTCCTTTAGTAATCTTTTTTAGTTCCAATAGTGGAGTGTTTCCAATCAAATCGAGCAAACTGTCATACACCCCTAATGAGTTATCTATTTTCATTACTTTTTTGTTTTAAGGTGATACTAAATTTAGTAAGAACCTATTCTAACTTTGAAGTCGCAAAGATACGAATAATTTACCAATTAGCAAAATTAGTAAATCAGTAAATCAGAAAAAAAAATCTTTTATACTTTCCCTTTACAAACGATATACACACCCTTTAGGAAGAGCGAAGAATGACCGAACAATCACCGAAGTATAAACATCTAATTACCGTCCCAAACCCAGAAAAATATTCTACCCACAGCTTATCCCTCCCAGCCTTCTCAATCCTCCCAGCTTTCACATTCTTCCCAGCCCTCTCAGCTTTCTCAGCTTTCCCAGCCCTCCCAGCCCTCTCAGCTTTCTCAGCTTTCCAAACTTTCCTAGTCCTCCCAGCCTTCTCAATCCTCCCAGCCCTCCCAGCTTTCACATTCTTCCCAGCCCTCTCAGCTTTCCCAGCCCTCCCAGCCTTCACAGCTCTCCCATTTTATTGCCCCAGCGGCTCCACCTAATTTGCTAATTAGCAAATTATTTGTATCTTTGCCTTTGTATAATATCCATAGGTTATGAATATCCCTGATTTTCAAAAACTAATGCATCCTTTCCTCGAGGTAATCAAGGACGGGCGCGTCTATTCCACCGAGCAAATCGTGGAGATGCTTCGTGTGCATTTTAGTCTTACTATGGATGATATGAAGGTGAAGGTACCCAATGGCAATCAATCTCTTTTTCGCAACCGCATCGATTGGACTTCTAACCACTTATATCGGGCGGGTTTGGTAGCCAGCTTTTTTAAGGGCTACTACCAGATTACCAAGGCTGGCGAACAGGTGCTTACTCAGGTCAGTGTCAAATCTATAGACACTGCCTATCTCCGCAAGTTCGACCAATTTCAGGCGTGGGAAACTATGTTCGATGAGTGTATGGCTCTCCCTGAAAATACTCGTACTGTAGAAGTTGAAATGCAAAACGAGACTCCCGAGGTCATTATAGGCAAAGCTACAGTAGTGCTTTATCAATCATTGAAGTTTGAGTTGTTAAGTGTTATAAAGAGTCGCCCTATTTCTTTTTTCGAGTATTTTATAGTAGAGTTACTCAAGAAAATAGGGTATAAAGGGGTAGATTCTTCTAATTTTGATGTTATAGGGAAGCAAGAAAAAGAAGGAATAGAGGGGGTGATGTATCAAGATGAATTAGGGATTGAGAAGGTATATATGCAAGCTAAGAAGTGGGAAATGCAAGTTACTTCTAAAGACATACGCAATTTTATAGGGGCGTTGAGTTTAAAGGGCACAAATAAAGGGGTTTTTATTACCACTTCTACTTTTTCTCCTGAAGCCAAAGCAGAAGCGGTACAAAACCCCTCTCATAAAATTGTCCTCGTTGATTACGACCGACTAATGCACCTTGCTATTAAGCATAATGTAGCTATACAAACTAAGCGTACTGTCGAAATAAAAGGAATAGATGAAAATTTCTAACTACTGATTAACTTTTTGCTTTCTCAATCCTCTTGCAATCATTATAGCTCCCCCTATAATCACTGCGCCCCAAATAGCTAATAGCACATATCCTACAAGAGCTATTTTGCTGCCTATACTTACTACTTCAGGCTCAAAAGCAAAACGTATCTGGTGGTTACCAGCAGGTACTGATAAGGCTCTCAAAGCATAATCCACCTGATAGATAGGTACTTCCTTGCCATCAATAGTAGCTTTCCAACCGTGTGGGTAGTACATTTCTGAGAAAACAGCCAATCCTGCATTAGAGTTTTTGCTTTCGTACTCTAAAGCATCAGGTTTATAGCTCTTAAGACTTATAATAGCAGTGCTATCTACTGTATATTGCTGTGGAAGGGGAGTTTTAAGGTCTTTAAGGGTTGCTAATGCCTCCTGCTGAGGATTAAAGTCTTCTAAGCGCTGCATCACTTCATTATCACTATTCTCAATGCTAAGTTTACTTACGAACCATGCATTGCCTAATGCCTTATCATTGTGCATAGCTTGTTGTCCTCCCTGCTGATTTCTTAGTATAAGGTATTTTACGTTTAGCATATTCAGCACATTCATATTTCCTTTAGCTATTTGGTAGTCAAAAAGCTCTTGTATACGCCTAGGCTTAGCTGCGTGATATCCTCCTATCGAATGATGAAAATAAGAGGTTCTTGCTCCATTGATACCTATTTCAGGTTCATATACTCTATAATAACTATTATCTTTTAGTATTTGTTGGTCAGAAGGAGTGATTTCAAAAGGATTATTAACCATATAGCGGTCAGCAAAGCTATCTTTATTCACATAACGACGTGCTACACCTCCTAAATCGAAGAAAATAAGTACTAATATAGCTACCTGCATACCCCATTGAGGTATTTTTTTATATTGATATAGCATCAAAGCCAATGCAGTAAGCAGTACTAAGATAATACTTCTTAACACATCTGCACTATATATTGATTTTCTATCTTCTACAATCATTTGTACTACATCATCTCCGTAATACTGTGCATAAAGACTATCTGAGGTGCCAGCAAAGCTGAAGAAACCTTTACCTAATAACAGTAAAACAAGTATCCCTAAAGTGATATATAAAGTGCGAAGTACAGCTTTTTTGCAAACCTCCTCAGTGCTTTGGGTATAATGATAGAGTCCGAGTATTGCTAAAGCAGGAACGCATAACTCTAATAATACTTGTATAGAAGATACAGCTCTAAATTTGTTATACATCGGCACGTAATCAATCATAAAATCAGTGACGAATGAAAGGTTTTTACCCCACGAAAGTACTAAAGCTATGATAGTTCCGGCCAATAACCAAACTTTTAAATGTCCTTTTACGGTGAAAAGAGCCAATACAAAGAAGAAAAATATTACTATTCCTATATAAGCAGGGGCAGCTACTATGGGTTGGTCTCCCCAATAAGTGGGTAGGCTATTTGAAAAGCCAAGTGCTTGTTGCTGTGGAACTCCTTTTTGTACCAAATACTCATAAGTTTTTGAGTTTTCGCCTAATGCTTCGTGGTTTGACCCACCGAAAAGGCGTGGCACTATCAAGTTCATTGATTCTGCTATTCCATAGCTATATTCGGTGATATAATTTTTTGATAATCCCTCAGCCGCTTTTTTTATATTTCCTTCAGTATCTATTGTTAAGGTTGATTTGCTGCGCGTACTCCAGTCTGCGTACTCTTTGGTAGTGAGTAGCAAGGTAGTGTTACAAAGTATACTAATAACTAAAGCTAAAAAAAGTACCCCTATTGACTTGCAAAAATCCTTTATATCCTTCTCTTTGATAGCTTTATAAAGATATATAATTCCAAGCAGCAATACTAAAATAAGTAGATAATAAGTCATCTGAAAGTGGTTTGCTGCTATTTCTAATGAAAGAGCTATAGCGGTAAGCAGTCCTCCCCAAAGGTATTTTCGCTGAAAAACCAATAGTATACCCGCTAATACAGGGGCAAAATAAGCAATAGCATGCGCTTTTGCATTATGTCCCACCCCCAATATAATAATAAGGTAGGTAGAGAGACCAAAAGCAATAGCCCCTAATACAGCGGTTCGCATATCTACTTTTAATACTAATAGTAGAATGTAAAATCCTATAAAATAGAGGAATAAATAATCTGCTGGGCGTGGTAGGAAACGCAAGGTTTGGTCTAATTTCTTTACCAAATCATATGGGTAGTGAGCTCCTAACTGATAGGTAGGCATACCTCCAAAGGCACTATTCGTCCAATACGATTCTTTATTTTCAGTTTCTCTGTAGTCATTGCGTTCCTTAGCCATACCTGAATATTGCACTATGTCACTTTGTAAGATTGCTTTTCCTTGTAACACAGGGTAAAAAAATGCTAAGGATATTAGGGCAAATAACCCTATTACTATAAAATGAGGTATTATCTTTTTCATTTCAAAAATAAAACTTATAACTCTTCGTACTCTATATAATCCCCTACCTGTTTAGTAGCTTGTGGATTTTTTGATGTACTGTTATTATTTATAACAGTCTCTCTAACATTTTGCTTATTACCAGTCCCTTGATATGTATTTTGTTGGTATTGCTGCTGAGCTCTTTGAAATTCTTTCTGCATACGTTCTCCTACCTTATTTAAGAAGAAATGCATAAAGTAAGGGGCTACTATTCTGAAGAGTATTCTAAGCCCTAAGATTATTAGGATTATAATTAAGAGGGTTTGTACGAAACCTGTAAAAGATGCTTCTGCTATCATTGCTGTGTGATTTTTTGCAAAGATACAAAATAAATATGAAACAACAAAAAAAGCTGCCCTTTATAAGGACAGCCTTTTTATTTTTTATAATTCAATCATTATTTTAAGCTGAAAGTAGCTCTACGTGCTATCTGACGAGCTCTAGAAGAACTTTTATCAACTGAAGTATCTTCTCCTTTACCTTCTGTGCTGATACGTGATGCACTAACACCAGCTTTCACTAGGATGTCTTTTACAGCATTAGCACGTTTTTGTGATAAACTACTGTTGTAGTTTGTACCACCTAACTCATCAGCATAACCTGAAATAAGAACATTAGCACCAGAATTTTCTTTCAAATACTTAACAACTATGTCAATAGCCCAAGTAGAAGAAACTTGTGGAACTGAAGAGTTAAAGTCAAAGTAAGCACTGATGTAACCTTTCTTAATAAGATCTGATACTACATCACCGCTGAAATCGCTACTATTTGCAGCAGAACCACCTTTAGCTTGGTAGTTGTTGTTCAAGTAGTTTTCAATTTCATCTGGGATACCATTTCCATTAGCATCATTCATCTTATCTTGTTTGTTAGCTACCTTACCTTTCAAATCAGATACATTATCTTCAAGGGCAGCTATGCGTTTAGCAACATCTTCATTGTCTTTAGCTGAGTTAGTAGCCCAATCAGCATGTTTGTCTTCTTTACCAAGAGCAATATTCAAACCTATAGACGTAGTGAAATGAGCTCCTTGGAAGCCACGACGAGTTGCTCTAGAATTAGTGTCATAAGTAAGGTTTTGTCTTGCATTTAGGTATAATGAAGCATCTAATAGAAGAGCAATTCTGTTAGATAGCCTTACTTGAGGAGTTACACCACCAGTAAGGAAAAGCATTTGGTCTTTTCCAGTGAAGCTATCACTTCTTAGTTGTGAGTAACCACCCCCTGCGTGTACTAATACACCCAAGTCGCTTGTCCAATCTTCAAAACCTAATACACGAGCAAGGTTTGCATAACCTTGTAAGTTAACATTCCAAATTCTAGAGTCAAATTTAGGGGTGTCTTTCTTTTCGCTAAAGCTGTCGTAACCACCGCCTAAACGGATACCAAATTTGTTGTTAAACATATAACGTACACCCAAGTTTGCACCCCATAAGCTAGGTGTGCTTGTAGTGTAGCCACTTGTTAGTGGAGTTATGGGCTTATTTACCCCTCCATTTAAATCTACAGACCATTTATTATAACCGGCTGTTTCCTGTGCTTGAACTCCAATGAAAGCCAATGAAGCCAATACTAAAATACTTTTTTTCATTCCTTATTTAATTAAATAAATTATACAATAAAACGGGGCAAAGATAAGATTATTTTTTGTACCAAAAATAGTTTTAACAAAAGTTTAACGTTTTTCTTTGTGCTTTAAAAGCATTCTTTCTAATGGTGTAATTGCACTATCTATACCCTCTTCAAAGGTTTTAAATTGTTTCTTCACTACCAAACTTTCTCCTGGTATGTGTACTTTTACTTCTACTATTTTGTTTTCTTTTGCAGTTGTATTATCTAATTTTAAATGAACATCTGCCTCTATAATTCGGTCGTAAAAATTATCAAGCTTATCAAGCTTCTTTTGAATAAAATCTACTAATTTTTGGTCAACTGTAAAGTCAACAGGATGTACATGTACTTTCATAATGTTTAATAATTTAAGGTTTAACAATCTAATTATTTTTCTGTTTCTTCCTCATTCTCACTATTATTAGCGCGTGGATGGGCTTTCTTATACTGCCGTTTTAGCTCTACTAGGCTGGTATTCGTATATACTTGTGTAGAGGCTAAGCTAGAGTGTCCTAAAAGCTCTTTCACTGTATTTAGGTCTGCCCCATTGTCTAATAAGTGACTCGCAAATGAGTGTCTTAATATGTGCGGACTTACGTCTTTTTTGCTGGTTACCGCACTAAAGTATGAATTTATAATTCTATATACCAATGTAGGATAGATTTTTTTACCATTTTTTACTAAGAATAAAAAGTCTTCACTCTTTTTGTTAGCTATTTCTTCTCTTAATCTCAGATATTCCTTAAGGGTTGCTTCTAATTCTGGTATTACTGGTATATAGCGTTCTTTATCACCTTTACCGGATATTTTTATTTGCTTTTGCTCTAAATCTAAGTCTTGCAGTTTAAGTCCGGTAAGTTCTGAGCGGCGCATTCCGGTAGCGTATAGAGTTTCTATTATAGCTCTGTCACGCACTTCATCGAATGAACTCTTACTTGAGAAATAAGATAATACTTTTTCTATTTCTGCTTCCGAGAAAGGCAGTTTATTCTTTTTTTCTGTTTTTAGTAAGAATATTCCTCTCTCAAATGGACTCGTTTCTATCTGTTTTGTCTTCTTTAAAAAAGTATAATAGGTTTTTAATGCTGATAATTTCCTGTTTATGCTTCTGAAAGACATTGATTGGTTAGATAGACTGATAATCCATTTCTTGATGTCTTCTTGGTCTGCTCTTTCCAAAGGGCAATCTTCCTCCTCTTTCTCGCATTCACTTTTGATGAATCTTTCAAAAGCTCTAAGATCGTGTTTGTACGCTTCGACCGTGTGGATAGAATATTTCATTTCTATCGACAAATAAATGATAAAGGCATTGATTGACATGGTCTTTAAATTTAGTTGATTAAAAAATGGGTTTATAGAGTTTAAAAAGCTCTCACTTTTTCTCATAGCAAAATAAAGAAAAATAAATGAATTAAACTGTTAATAAAAAGTTAAAGTTTTATCCATTTTTGTTAAAACATCTCCTTACTATAAGTAAATCAGAGAGTTATGCCTTTATTTTACTTCCGCTCCGTTAGCTATTTCTCCGCCATCAGGAGCTATAAAGCGATATTTGCCTTCAGCATTTTCTACCATTAGTATCATTCCTTGGCTTTCAACACCGCGCAACTTACGTGGTGCAAGGTTAGCCAATACGGTTACTCGCTTGCCTATAATCTCTTCAGGATTAAAGCTTTGTGCTATTCCTGATACTATGGTGCGTTGGTCTATGCCGGTATCTACTTTTAGAATGAGTAGCTTATCTGCCTTAGGCATCTTTTCAGCTGATAAAATAGTGCCAATACGAATATCCATTTTAGCAAAATCATCGTAACTGATAAGTTCTTTTTGTGGAGCCACTGTTACTTCGGCAGCTGCTTGGGCTTCTTGTTGGTTAGCTTGCTTGGTCTTTTCTAATCTTTCTAACTGTTTAGCAATTGCAGCGTCTTCTATTTTTTCAAATAATAGGGTTGCCACACCTATCTTATGTCCTGTAGGTAGCAATGCCGTAGGATTTTGTTTTACTTGCTCCCAAGCGGTAGTGCCGAGTTGTAATATGTTTTTTAGCTTTTCTGAGGTAAACGGCAAGAAAGGTTCGCTAGTGATAGCCAAAGCAGTCGCTACTTGTAGAGCTACGTACATTACGGTTTTCACGCGTTCGGCATCGGTCTTAATGAGTTTCCAAGGCTCTTCATCGGCAAGATATTTATTGCCGAGTCGTGCGATGTTCATCAGCTCTTGTTGTGCCTCTCTAAAACGATAGCGCTCTAATGATTGCTCTATTTTTTTGGTGAGCTCACTAAGCTGTTGTAGCGTTTCGCTGTCTGTTGCATTCAGCACTCCTGCGGCAGGCACCTTGCCTTCGTAGTATTTTTGTGTTAGTACGGCTACCCTGTTGATAAAGTTGCCAAAGATAGCCACTAATTCATTGTTATTACGTGCTTGGAAATCCTTCCAAGTGAAGTCGTTATCTTTAGTTTCTGGGGCATTAGCTGTTAGAGCATAGCGCAAAACATCTTGTTGGTTAGGAAAGTCTTGCAGGTATTCGTGTAGCCATACAGCCCAGTTTTTAGAGGTTGATAGCTTGTTGCCCTCTAAGTTTAAAAACTCATTAGCAGGCACGTTGGTAGGCAGTATATAGCTGCCTTCAGCCTTTAGCATAGCAGGGAAAATGATACAGTGGAATACTATGTTGTCTTTCCCTATAAAATGCACTAATTCAGTATCTTTATCTTGCCAAAAAGGTCGCCAGTCTTTGCCCTCGCGCTCTGCCCATTCTTTGGTAGATGATATATAGCCGATAGGGGCATCAAACCAAACGTATAGTACCTTGCCTTCAGCCCCCTCTACTGGTACGGGGATTCCCCAATCGAGGTCGCGGGTAACAGCACGTGGTTTAAGCTCATCGTCTAACCAACTTTTTACTTGTCCGTATACATTGGGCTTCCAGTCGTTTTTATGACCTTCTAATATCCATTTTTCTAAAAACTCTTGGTATCTGTTTAGAGGCAAAAACCAGTGTTTGGTAGCTTTGAGGGTAGGTTTGCTGCCGGTGATAGATGATTTTGGGTCTATTAGGTCGGTAGCGTTTAGCGAACTACCACAGCGCTCGCATTGGTCGCCATAGGCTTCAGGGTTGCCACATTTGGGGCAAGTGCCTATTACGAAGCGGTCTGCTAAAAACTGATGCGCCTCTTCATCGTATAATTGCTCTGATATTTCTTCTATAAAATCACCTTGCTCATATAACTTTCTGAAGAAATCAGAGGCAGTTTGATGGTGAATAGGCAGTGAAGTGCGCGAATAATTATCGAATGAGATACCAAAATCAGCAAATGATTGCTTGATAATAGCGTGATATTTATCAATGATAGCCTGAGGGGTAGTGTGCTCTTTCTTAGCTTTGATAGAGATGGCAACCCCGTGCTCATCACTTCCGCAAATAAAGGCTACTTCATTGTTTTTCAATCGTTGATAACGTGCAAAAATATCAGCAGGCACATATACGCCCGCCAAATGCCCTATATGAATAGGTCCGTTAGTATACGGCAAAGCTGCCGTAATGGTATATCGTTTTGACATTTTTTATTAGTTCTTCTTAATGAAATGCAAAGTTACGAATTAATTATTAAATAGCAAGTCTATTAATTAGTCTTTTCTTTAAAAGGGGTATGCTCGTCAAATATTTCTAAAAGTAGCTTTTCAGTATAGTCTTTGTAAAGGGTAAGTGTATCTGAGTCTATACTTCTATTTTCTTGTTTGTCTATATAGGTATGAAAAGGCTGTAAGCCTAATTGCATTCGTTTGAATGAAAAGTTAGCTACGGTCATTGTTTTTTCTTGATATTTAGGGTCTTGCTGTGCTAGCATATAAGCATAGGTAAGCAGCTGAAAGGCTTTCCCGTACTTGATGTCTTGGGTCAGGTTTTCCCACTCTTTTAGCCGTACATCGGTACGCTCTACCACGCCTGTTTTGTAGTCTATAACGTAATACTCATCATCGCGCAGGTCTACACGGTCAATAATTCCTTTGAAATAGACAGGGAAAGGTAGTTTATCGCTACAGAAAGGTACTTTTGTTATCTTTTCTTCTAAAAGAAGTACTTTTATTTGGCAGTTATTCTTTATTTCTGATAGCTCAAACGACAAAAAGCTGCGTATATACTTCTCTATAACATTAAAAATCAGCCAGTTTTTACCACTCTTGAAGTCTGTATTCTTGTATTCTTTCTCAAAACGGACTTCTATAGCGTGTTTTAGCTTATTTTGCATCTCTTTAATGTCCTCTTCTGTCAGTATTTTATTTTTACTTCTCGGTATTTCGTACAAATCTTCTAAGGTGCCATGCACTATCTCGCCAAAAGTGCGCGCTTCTACTGTTTCTTCCACCTCTCTTTCTTCGCGTATTTGCAGCACATATTGCTCGTAGAAAGTCAGCGGATTGCGTATGTAGGTAGTTAGGGCTGAAGGCGAAAGTCCTTTTTCTGCCATCTCTTTGAGTCGTGTCATCACTTCAGGAGTTTTCTCAATGCTTAAAGGTGACTGTGTAGTAGCATATACCTCGGGGGCTTTGATTTGGTGGGTGACCTTATGGGTGGGGACTTTCTCTGTTAGCAATTGCAGTATAAATCTGCTTTTCTCCCTGCTTTTTAGGCTGTTCATCTCGGTATCGTAAAACAGATACGCCTTTTTGGTACGTTGCAAGATGTGGTAGAAGTTATGGCTGTACACAGCATCGCGCTCTCTGTAAGTAGGTAGATTTAACTCGCACTTCACATCGTAGGGTATTAGCGAATTGTCGCTTTTTCCTAAGGGTAAAACGCCCTCATTTACCGAGGTGATAATCACATTTTCAAAATCTAAACTTCTGCTTTCTAGTACCCCCATTACTTGCAGTCCTTCTAAAGGTTCACCGCGAAAGTTGAGGGTGCTTTTTTGCAGTACATCTAAGTAGAAGTGGTACAGCGTTTTCACCGAATCAATATGCCCATAACGTTTCTGTAGCAGGCTTAACTGATTGAAAAGTTCGTAGAAACGATAGGCGTACTCTTGTATGAGTACGTGCTGAGCGTTTTCGGGGTCAAGAGTGCTTTTAAGCTGGTAAATCAGCTTTATAGCATTGTCTATTAGGGTAGTGATAAAGGCTTTGTCTTTTCCTTTAGGGAATAATAAGTTTAGTATCTCTTGTTGGTCTTTTGGCGTATTTTCAAGTAGCTTTTCGCGCGATAGGTAGGTAAGATTATTGTCTTTGATGTAGGTGGCAATGGTCGTTACTGCCTCTGCTGAAAGTAGGCTGTGCAAAAATGGTTGACTCAGTAGGTTGAGAACATCTTTGTAATAGAAACTTTTGGAGAGGTGCAAGCGGAAATACGTTGTAAAAAGGTCGTTTAGGGGCGTTTGCTGTAGGGGGTAACCCATAGTGATATTAACAGCGGTGCCGGTTTGTACCGATTGTAGCATCGGTATTAGCAAATTTTCATCGGCTATGATAAGAGCTGTCTTCTCTAACTCGGCCGAGGGGAGCTCTTTTAGCAGAGTTGCCACACTATGCGCCTGATTTACGTTTTTGGGTACGCCTGTCAGGTGAAACTCTTTTTCCTCTTCGTAATGACTGCCTATAAATTTGGGCGTATGGTTGAGGGTGTTGTAATACCGCCAATTTTTAAGGTATTTGCGGAGGAAGTAACCCGCCTCGTGTGTCTCATTTTTAAAGAAATACGTGTCGCCGTCCCAATAGATTTCGCCTCCTATATCTATCAAAATAGATTGTATAACTTTCTGTTCAGCCTCCGATAGCGCGTTAAACCCTACAAAAATATGTATGGTATCCGTATGAGTTTGCAGGTACTGAGGTAGTTTTTCTACTGCTTTTTTGGCTATATAACCCCCATAGCCCTTGCCGAGCTCTTCAAGGCGTTTGTTTAGAGCAAAATAATAGTCGCCTAATCTGCGCCAGAAAGCCAAATACTTCTCTTGCATTTCGGTACGCTCGTCCATACCCGACCAGTGCTCTACTTCTTTGAGGGCGTGAATGTAAGGGAATATCTTCTCGGGGTTTACTAAGTATTGGTCTATCTCGCTAAAATCTTTCAGAGCGGTTTGCCCCCAAGAAAGGAACTCCTCAAAAGTGTCGGGCGTGTCTTTATGCTGCTCTTGATGCACTTTTGTATAACAATCATAAAACTCAAAGAGCAGGGGTAAGGTACTGATAGGTTGTACCCCCGAAATGCGCGTGAAAAGGTCGGCTATCCCTATAAATTCGGGTGCAATAGTAGCGTGCTTTACCTGTTCGGCAAAGTGTTTTTTTAGAAAGAGGGCAGGGCGTTTACCTGTAGTTACAAATACGAGGCGGTCTATCTTATTAGGATAGTTTTCTAAAACATCAGCAATAACTTCTTTTAAATACGGCATATCAATTAACAATTAACGTGTGATAGGGATTATCTTCTGAAAACTAAGAAAGGAGGGCGAGAGCGGCGGTTGCCTCTATGGCTCTTTTTACTTTTAGATATAAAATTTTTTACATAGCCCATAAAAACCAATAAAAGGAGTACTCCAAAAACAATACAAGCTATTTTAGCAGGCAAAGGCAAGTCGTCCTCTTCATAAGCGGCGAGCAAAAGGACTATAGCAAAACCAAGTATTATCATCGGAATGACAATGCAAAAAAAGGCAATACCCAATATTTGCTTATAAGGTATCATATCTTTATTCAATATGTAAAGCACAATTCCTACAAGGAGAAAATCAAAAAGCAGGGCAAAGAAGACCATTACGGATAGTATGGTATAGAAGCCTCTATCTGCTATGAAAATATTTCCTGTATGCGGGTTGTAGTTTACCTTGTAAATTATTGACTTTGAATTATAAGTGTGTGAACTATAGTAGTGTGAGGCTTGCTTTGTAATGGTATCACCTTGAGTGGTTATTAGCTGAAATACAGGTACTTTTACGGTAACTTCTTTAGTATAACCATATTCATCGGTTTTCTCTCTCTTTTCATATGCAAAATCTACTATTTTAGCGTTGTAAGTTTCATTTTGGTATAGGTCTTCAATATAACTAAAAACAGCTATAGGGAGCAAGCCTCCAGCTAAAGTAATGGTGGGTACTGTAGCAAAAGTGATGAGGTAAATAAAAATACCTGATTCAGAGCGAAAACGCTTTACCACGCAATAAGTAAGGATTATTGCTATTAAAAAGAGTATGTAAATAATAGAAGAACCCATCATTTTCTTATTTTTTAGTCTATTGATTGAAATAGATACTTCAAAAAAACAGTTTAAAACAACTTCTTATTATAGATAAAGAGTACTGTATATAAAAGAACAACCAAAAAGGCAATAAGAATATGAATAAACATCTCTTTGTTTTTAATAGCTCTTTTAAGATTTAGGAACAATATTCCTAAAATGTATAAAAAGCACAATAATATAATATATTCCATAGATTACTAATATTTTAAAAAGTGAATTAATAATAATTACCAGTAGCTTGGCTATCTATTGGTTATTAAAAGCAAGCATATTAGCACTACTGCAAAGATAAGCACTAACGGCATACAGAAGCGCAACCACTGTCGGTAATTTACATTCACCATTGCCAAAGACGGCAAGATAAGTCCGGTGGGGGTAATGAGCGCCATTACGCCCATACCAAATAGGTAAGCACTTACTACGCTATGCCCCTCAACGCCTACAACTGAGGCTAACGAACCAATAATAGGCATAGTCAGTACTGCCATTCCTGAAGAAGAGGCAATAAATAAGCTCAATACCCCAAAAATAAGCATCAGCATAGGCAAGAATAGTATAGGCGACATTCCTTGTACTAAGTCGGTAGCGTAATGCAGTATAGTGCCCGATATTTGTCCGTCATTTAAGATGAACGATACCCCTCTGGCAATACCGATGATAAAAGCTACCCCCAGCAAGTCGCGTGCTCCTGCTATAAAATGCTGTACAAAAGCCTCTTCGCCACAGCGTTGTAGCACAGCTATGGCAATGGCAGCTACTAAAAAGAGAGCCGTCATTTCGCCAAACCACCATTCCCATTGCGATACCCCCACAATCATCACTATAAACGAAAGGGCAAAGACCAAAAGCTCTATCTTGGTAGATAGCTTTAGTGTGGTAGTCTTTTCAGGCGTATTAGAGGCGTATATTTCGGGTAAGGCAACCCCATAGACGATAGACTTCTCGGGGTGTTTTTTTACCTTTTCGGCATACCTAATGATGTAAATGATGCTGATAAGCACGCACAGCACTAAGGCTGTTAGGCGCACATAGAGTCCTGAAGTCCAGTCTACCCCTGCGGCATCCGAGGCGATAATCACCGCAAACGGATTGGTAGTCGATGCCATAGAGCCTACATTCGAACCTATGTAAATCACCGCTAAGGGCACTATAAGGTCGTAACCAGCGGCTAAGAAAATGGGTACCAGCATAGGGTAGAAAGCCAAAGTTTCTTCAGCCAGCCCAAACGAAGTACCCCCCAGCGCTAAGAGAGTGGTGAGCAAGATGATAAGGATACCCTCACGCCCTTTTAGCAAGTGCGCCAGATAGCCCACCCCCATATTCAGAGCTCCCGAACTGTTGAATACCCCTATAAAGCCCCCCAATACTAATACGAAGAGAATTACCTCTATACTGTCGTAAATTCCTTTGATAGGGGCGAAGAGCACCGCCTGCACCCCTTGCGGATGTCCCTGCTGTGGTACGTAGGTGTTGGGGATAGAAATAGCTTTTTTGATTTTGTTTTCTTTGAATTTGCTCAGCTGAATACTGATGCCCCTACTGTCTAAAGCCTCTTGGGTAGCCGGTACTGTATAAGAACTGTCGGCTGTCTGTATCACAAAAACATCTTGCGACTTGTCGTACAACAAAGAACTATAAGCCCCTGAAGGCAGTAAGAAAGTAAGTCCTGCTGCTAAAATAATTACCAGCATCAATACGGTATAAGGGGTTGGGAACTTGAGTTTTTTCATTAATTATTTTAGTTTTTAGTCAGTTTATAAGCGATAGAGAAGGAGAGCATTGTCACAGAAAGACTGCGTGCTTTGCTAAAATTAACATCGTATACACGCCCAGCGATAGGGGTAAGGTTAGGCGAGATACGCACATCGCCCATCAGCACCACTCGGTCGAGGTTCCACATCACCCCTCCGCCAATATGGGCAGCGAGTACTATCTTGTTAAATTTTGAATATACATCAGAGGTGCGGTCGAAAAATAGGTTGTCAGCACTATGAGTGGCAGTGAGCAAAAATTTAGGCGAGAGCCCTATCTGAAAGAACCCTCTGAACAAACGTTTGCCCTCTAATTGCAGCAAAACAGGCATATCGATATAAGTATAGGTAAAACGACCAGAATAATAAGAACTTTGCAGAGAGCTGTAGTGGTAACCAGCCCCTTCGTTTTTATAGAGCAGTTCGGTATGTAGGGCTAAATGCTTTTTTAGGGGGATACGCACAAAAGCCCCTGCATTGATAATGCCCCAATTGCCCGAACGACTAATTTCCAGTCCGCTATTCGACTCGAAACCTCCTGGACTACTGCCGTAAAGCAGCGGATTATTGACTTTTATTCCCACCGCTACTTGTGCTAAGCTAGTACCAACAAGCAAAAAGAGAAGAAAGGTGATATATGTTTTCTGTGTTTTCATAGGGCAAAGGTAGGTTATTTTTCCTAATTAGGCAAACAAAAAACACTACCTACCAATTTCTGATATTAATGAAGAATATCTTATAGGTTTAATACTTCTATTAGCTATTACATCATCTAATAAATTTAGATATACGGCAGAACCTGCATATGCCTTGCTAAGCCCTAAGAGTTTCTTGCTGTAGAGGGGGCGCTTTGCAAAAACAGTATAACCACTATCAATCACACTCATCACAGTATTTTTAGATGTTTCATAAAAGTTGTTTTTGCCCACAATATTGAAGCTTTTCTCAGCAAAAACACCAAAATCAATACTATTTATTAAGGGGTAGCTAAGCAAACTCATCGAAGTTGTAACCAATTGTCGCTCATTGGCGTAATATTTGGCATTAAGCTGAGGAATATAAACCAAAGTAAGGTTGGGAAAATTCAAAAAATACTCCAGCCCACTCCCTCTAAAACCAAAAGTATTATTATTATCCTTATATTTATCAAAAGCTATAATAATATGCAGTTTAGGGTTGTTTAAATGCTGTTTAAACACATTTTCTCTCAAATAACCACTTATCTGAATATAAGGAGATATAATAATAAGCTCCTTTTCAGCCTTAAAAAGGGTGTCATAAATAGTATCCGATAGGGGTTTTGCGGTTAAAAAATCCATAAGTATATTGTTGTTTTAAAAAGAAAATCGTAATTACTCTCCTAAAAAGTTTGTGTTGTCCTCAATAGTTTTTATAATATGCGCTAATAGCTGCAAAAATACTTTTTTATCAAAATTATTGTTTAGAATAGTGCTGCCTACAGTGTTGTACCACCATTGTTCTTCAATGGCAGTTTGCATTGCTTTAAGTTGTGTTACAATACTTTCAGAAGAGAGTCCTACAAGCGCCTTGTGGATATTCTCAGGCATAAACGAAAACGCCTCAATACCACAACACTCCCTAACACATTCTACCTCCAACTTATCAAAAAAGGCATTTAGCGGTGCAATATAAGGGTCGAGATCTAACAGCTTCCCATTGTAATCTATTGGGAGCTCTTCGATAAATAGGTTATTGCCAATGAGGATAGACATAGAGGGGATTAACAATCTTTATATAGTTTTATGAATTTTCTATTTAGGCGGAAATATCAACCCCAATCTTATTAACTCATTTGCATCTTCTTTAGAAAGATCATTCATATCTATGATTCCTAAAAAACAAGAGGGAAGAAATTCTATTATTTCAAAATGTGATTTTTTAGATTTTGAATTGATTTCAGCAATTAAATCTATCACTTTCTCTTCTTTAGCGTGACGAAAATAAAAATTTGAAGGTACTAAATCAGCTATATGCTTTTCTTTTCTTGTTAAGTATTCAATAAATGTTTTGTTAGAAAAATCTTCATAATGTGAAAGAAAATACGAATGTTTTTCACTTAAATAAGTCCGTAAATCAATATTAGGAACTACACATTTGGGTACGTATTCAATAATATTATACGAATGAAAATTTTCTTCTACCCACAAGTAATAGTCGTCATCATCCCTTGTTACCAATATTTCATTGATATTAATTTCTCCAAATAACTCATTTAAAGAATTAGCAATTTTTACAAGCCTATAATCAGCTTTCATAAATGATTTATAAAACACCTCACCAGTATCTTTGGTATAGTAAATACATCCCCTTTCTTCCCAATCAGCATTAACATTGTCTAAGGCAAAACAGTTCATATCCTTATAATAGGCAGACTCTTTTTCATCACAGATATAGAAAAAGCCAAAATTAGCATAATGAAAACATCTTTTCCCTTCTCTAAATTCTTTACTCTTTCGGATAGAGTTCACTATAGCATCATTACTTTTATTTGATTTCTTGCCTTTACTAAATAAATTTTTAAATAAATTCACAGCTTTTTGATAATTATTGGTTTATTGGCAGATTCAAGCCATAAAGATTACTTCCTTTCTCGTTCTAAAAGATATTTAGCGATTTCCTCTTTGAAGTTGGCTATTTTTATCAGAGTTGTAGAAAGAGCTAAATACATATCTTTCCCTTTAATAGATATAACATCTACATCAAAATCTACATCATTATACCCCAGTCCGCTTTTAGGAGTTTTCAATTCAATGTATTTTCCCGATAAGTAGTCTTCTAATTTGTTAGTTGTTGGGTTAAATTTCAAAATGCCTTGATTACGAGCAACTACATAAATTACTCCATCATCATCAATAGCTAAATCGTTTATGGTTCCAGAGTAGTTTTTGAGTAAAGTAGTAACTTTAAAAGATGTGCCTTCTGGTTCTATTTTACGAATGCTTTTTTTTCCATCAATAACATATATATCTTTTCCAAACACAGCCATTTGGAAAATACCTCGAAAGCTTGCGTTTATGCCAGTCCCATCAGAAATTTCATCTCTTCCTGACCCCATTACATCAACAATAGTTCCTAAATTATGAAAATATCTTTTGATTGTTTTTGAATAGAAATCAAAAAACATAAATTCATTGCTATTGTAACGAGTTAACGCAAGGATACCCTCACTTCCTCCAAAATATGAGGGAGTGTATTTTACTTCAATTTCTGTAGTTTGTTGAGTGCTTGGTGTGTATTTAAAAATCTTATGAGCACGTAAACGACCTTCTGTATAATAAATATCTCCACTGTCAGAGAAAGCAACGCTTGAACCATCATTGTTAATATTAAAATTATCAGATTTTGTAACTGTTACAGAAGAAGTATTTCCTTTTGAATCTATTTTTCCAATAAAAGGGTCTTGCCTTATGAAATAAAGGTCTTCATTATGCAGTGCTATATTCTTTACCCAACCCTTTGCTTCTTCCATATATGTAACTTTTAATTTACCTTTGTAAGGGTCTTCTAAGTAACTATCTTCTTTCTTTTGGCAAGAAAAAAATGTTCCAATCAATAAAAATAATAATCCTAATTTTTTCATTTGTATATTGTATATATTAAAAATGTTATTTGCCTAAAGTATATAAAAAATGCCTACAGTATTGTGTTTTCTAGTCATTCAACTTCAACACCGCCATAAAGGCGCTTTGTGGTATCTCTACGTTGCCGACTTGGCGCATACGTTTCTTACCGGCTTTCTGTTTCTCCAATAGCTTACGCTTACGCGAGATGTCCCCTCCATAACACTTGGCAGTAACGTCCTTACGCAAGGCTTTAATAGTCTCGCGCGAGATGATTTTAGCTCCAATAGCCGCCTGTATAGGTATGTCGAACTGCTGGCGCGGTATGAGCTCACGCAGCTTCTCGCACATCTTCTTACCTATATTATAAGCATTATCAGCGTGGATAAGAGCCGAAAGCGCATCTACCGACTGCGAGTTGATAAGAATATCGACCTTCACAAGGTTAGAAGCACGCATTCCGATAGGGGAGTAGTCAAACGAAGCATAGCCCTTGCTCACCGTTTTGAGGCGGTCGTAGAAGTCAAACACTATCTCGGCCAAAGGCATATCAAAGTTTAGCTCTACACGCTCAGGGGTGAGGTAGTGCTGATTGGTTATCTGTCCGCGTTTTTCTATACAGAGCGACATTACTTGCCCTACAAAGTCCGATTTGGTAATGATGCTCGCCTTGATATAAGGCTCTTCTACACGGTCTAATTTCGAAGGGTCTGGCAGGTCAGAAGGGTTATTAACGATAATCGCTTTTTCAGGTTCTTTCTTGGTAAAGGCGTGGTAACTAACGTTAGGCACGGTGGTAATCACCGTCATACCAAACTCGCGCTCTAAGCGCTCTTGCACAATCTCTAAGTGTAGCATACCCAAGAAACCACAACGGAAACCAAAGCCCAAAGCCGCCGAACTCTCTGGGGTAAACACTAGTGAAGCATCGTTTAGCTGTAGCTTTTCCATTGAGGCGCGTAGCTCTTCGTAATCTTCAGTATCTACCGGATAGATACCCGCAAATACCATCGGTTTTACGTTCTCAAAGCCATCGATAGCCTCCTTACAGCCATCGACTGCCGAGGTAATGGTATCGCCCACTTTCACCTCGCGCGCATCTTTGATACCGGTGATAAGATAACCTACATCGCCCGCACTAATCACTTGCTTAGGCACTTGGTTGAGCTTAAGGGTACCCACCTCGTCGGCATCGTAGGTCTTGCCGTTAGACATAAATTTGATTTTCTGCCCTTTGCGTATCTCGCCATTCATCACGCGGAAGTAAGTTTCGACCCCGCGGAAAGAGTTGTACACCGAGTCGAAGATAAGCGCTTGCAGCGGTGCTTTAGGGTCGCCTTTAGGGGCAGGGATACGCTCGATAATCGCCTCTAAAATAGCCTCTACGCCCAAGCCGGTCTTACCACTGGCAGGGATAATATCATCAGGCGAGCAGCCCAGTAGGTCTACTATATCGTCTTTCACCTCCTCAGGGTTAGCGCTGGGTAGGTCTATTTTGTTGAGTATGGGTATGATTTCAAGGTCGTTTTCAAGAGCCAAGTACAGGTTAGAAATCGTCTGAGCCTGAATGCTTTGGGCTGCATCTACTATCAGCAGCGCCCCCTCACAAGCCGCTATAGAGCGCGATACTTCGTAAGAGAAATCCACGTGACCGGGGGTATCGATAAGGTTAAGGATATAAGTTTCGCCTTTATACACGTACTCCATCTGTATAGCGTGGCTTTTGATAGTGATGCCGCGCTCGCGCTCTAAGTCCATATTATCTAGCAATTGGTCTTGTTTTTCGCGTTCGGTTACGGTTTGGGTAAAGTCGAGTAGGCGGTCAGCAAGGGTACTCTTGCCGTGGTCAATATGTGCAATAATGCAGAAATTACGGATGTTTTTCATCGGGTATTACGATTTCGCTATTAACTATTATAATTAAAGGGGCAAATATACGAATAATTAGCAAATTAGCAAAATTAGCAAATTAGCAGATTAGCAAACTTTAATCACCGAACGAGATATGAGTGTAAGATCAGTGTAGGATCAGTGTAAGATGAGTGTAAGATCAATATACTTTGAATGAATTATTTTTATTACTTTTGCCTCCTAAAAATTAAGAAAAACTAATGAACACTAACAATTGGAAAAAAAGTCTTAACGACTTCGGACAGCAAGGCACACCCTGTCTGTTTATTATTGATTACAAAGGAGAAAACGGACACGTATTTCCGCTCTCTGAGCTTCCGAGCGATATACAATTCTCTTTTTCAGAAGAGAAAAAGGCAAATGCTGTCCCTATCCCTATAGAAAAACACCCTGTTGCTTACCCAGAGTTTGAAAAAGCCTTTAATAAAGTGCATTCTCATCTGAAAAATGGCGATACTGAGCTTGTAAATCTCACTTTTGCTACCGAAATATCGCCAGTTTCACTGCCTGAAGTGTATCAGAATGCTTCTGCTAAGTATAAAATGCTATACAAAGACGATTGGGTGTGCTTTTCGCCCGAGATTTTTGTGAAAATAGAAGATAATTTGATAAAAACCTATCCGATGAAAGGGACTATCAGTGCCACTATCCCCGATGCCGAGGCTACTTTATTGCATAATGAAAAGGAGATTGACGAGCATCATAAGGTGGTGCGGCTCTTGTCTGACGATTTGCAAAAAGTAGCTACCAATGTGCATACCACTCGCTTTAGGTATGTAGATGTTATCAAAAAATCTACTGGCGACCTCCTTCAGACCAGCTCTGAAATAGTAGGGGAGTTGCCTGCCAATTGGCAAGAACATTTAGGCGACTTGTTAGCGGCTATGCTTCCGGCAGGCTCTATAGCAGGAGCGCCTAAAGAGAAATCGGTAGTGGTGATTGATGAGGCAGAGACCTATGAGCGCGGTTTTTATACCGGCATTGCAGGCGTTTTTGACGGCAAGACGGTAGATAGTTTTGTGTTGATACGCTTTATAGAGCGCATAGGCGACCGCTATTTCTACAAGAGTGGCGCAGGGATTACTGCCCAAAGCCAGCCGCTAAACGAGTATAACGAGATTATTGAGAAAATATATATACCTATCTGATGCTTCACCAATTTATTGAAACGATAAAGCTCTCTGACGGACGTGTTTTTCATTTGGAATATCACCAAGAGCGCGTGTGCAATACTTTTTCGCATTTCTTTGCTAACAAAAAGGTACTTTCGCTGTCCGATATTATCGAAAAAGTCACTTTGCCTACCCAAGGGAAGCACAAAATCCGCATAGTATACGGCAGTGAGTGTCCCACGATAGAGGTGCTACCTTATCAGATACGCCCTATTGCTACTATTAAATGCGTAGAAGCCGACTTTTTGGACTATAGCTATAAGTTTTTAGACCGCACTTTCCTCAATACACTAAAGGAAAGTGCGGGTACTGATGAGGTTATCTTTGTTAAAAACGGCAAGGTAACCGATAGTAGCTATGCTAATATCATCTTTTTTGACGGACGACAATGGGTTACGCCCTCTACTTATCTTCTTAATGGCACCTGTCGTCAGCGATTGCTTAAAGAAGGTAAAATAAAGGAAGCCCCGATACACTACACCGATATTCATCACTTTGAACAAATAGGCTTTATCAATGCTATGCTCGATATGGGAGAGCTTAGTTTGCCAATTAGCCAATTAGTTAATTAGTTAATTGAAATATTGATAATAATTAAAATTTTTATTATTTACCCCCTTTTTCTTTGGAAAACTTGGGGGTTTTATTTTCGTTTTTAGTGTAATTACCCCTTTTTTAGGGTAAAAATAAATGCGTTTTTATCAGAAATGCGAAAAAGTACGAAATATTTTATAAATAGCTATTTTGTATATTTAACTGATAATCTGTATTTTATATTTTATACTGACTAAAAAATGGCTATTTAAATAAAAATATTTAATAAAATGCTTGCATTTTTTTTTTTTTGTTTTTACTTTGCACCGTCAATAAAAATAATTAGAAAATTAACAACTAAAAAAAAGGAACTATGCGAGACAAAGCAATGATGAAAAGACATTGGGCAGCATTACTGTTGCTATGTCTGTGTACTTTTTCGGCGTGGGCACAGTCGCTTAACGTAAAAGGAAAGGTAACCGATGCTAACAAAGAACCTCTTATGGGGGTAAGTGTAGTGGTAAAAGGCACTACTAAAGGAGTCAGTACCGATATGAATGGTAATTACGCACTCGATAATGTAGCCAAAGGGGCTACTTTGGAGTTTTCGTATATCGGTATGGTAACGCAAAATATTGCAATAAATGGTCGTGGCACTATCAATGTGCAAATGAAAGACGAAAACCAACAGTTAGAAGAAGTAGTGGTAGTAGGCTACGGAGTTCAGAAAAAGTCGAGTATGACGGCAGCAGTATCTTCGGTATCGGCTAAAGAGGTGCAAAAGCAAGTTACTGCCAATGTGGCTTCAGCCCTACAAGGGCGTACCCCAGGGGTAGAAATCTTGCAACGTGGCGGTATCGCAGGGGCTGAGGTAAATATAGTAGTACGTGGTGCAGGTTCGTTTGGCGCTACCGCACCGTTATACATCATCGATGGGGCAATAGCCGATGGGCTTGATGCGCTTAACCCTTCGGATATTGAGTCGATAGAGATACTTAAAGACGGTTCGGCAGCCGCTATCTACGGTTCGCGCGCTGCTAATGGGGTAGTACTCGTTACTACTAAAGACGGTAAGAGCGGTAAGACTATAGTGCAAGTAGATGCTTCGTACTCTTACCAAACCCCTTCAAAAATGCTCGATATGATGAACGCAGAGCAATGGCGTACTTTTGCTAACCAAGTGGCAGACAACAGTCCGGCTTACGACCGCGCTCCTCAGAACGTAAACCCCACTGACCCTAATCGCAGTACTGATTGGCAAGATTTGTACTACCGCAATGCGCCAATGAGTAGCTTTAACGCCAGCGTATCAGGAGGAAGTGAAAACTCTACTTTTAATACCAGTTTGGGCTATGTAAGACAAGAGGGTATCATCATTAAATCAGAATACGATAAGTATATGGCGCGTATTAATGCTACTTTTAAAAAAGGTAGATTTTCTTTGAGTGAAAAGCTGTCTATCACTAATACTAAAAAAGTATCGCCTCCGGGGGGTCGCACTCTTGAGATGCCTACTATACCGGTAACAGACGAACACGGGCGTTATGTATCAACCGCTGCATCAAAAGGTTATTCTATCACTAATACCAATATTTCTAACCCTTTGGCAGCTATCTATAAGCAAGACGCTTTTACTCGCAATACTAGTGCTACAGGTAGTTTGGCAGGTACTTTTAAACTGATGAAAGGTTTGCAGTACAAGCTAAACGTAGCAGGAACTTATGTAAATACTAATACCTATAAGCACGTACCAGCTTATGATACCTTCTTTAACGCTGATGGTACTGCTGATAACAAACTTAACCAAACCGCACGCACTTCGCTATCTGAAGGAAGAGCTGAAAACTTCAATTATACTATTGATAACCTACTTACACTCAACCGTACTTTCCAAAAGAAACACCATATTGATGCCCTATTGGGTACGAGCTGGATGCGCGAGTTTTACCGCAAAAACTCAATTAGCTCAGGCGTACACGATTTAGGAGCCCCTACGGTAAAAACGTATAACGGCGAAGGGGTAGTGGGGTCTAATCAGGAAAATGCTGCACTGCTTTCTTTCTTTGGTAGGCTTAATTACGATTATAGCAATAAATATTTGCTATCGCTTAGTTTGCGCCGTGATGAGTCGTCTAAATTTGCTAAAGGGCATCGCGTGGGTTACTTCCCTTCAGTATCAGTAGGTTGGAATTTGCATTCAGAGCATTGGTTTAACCCTGAACTGCTTAGCAAACTGAAACTACGCGCCAGCTATGGCGAGTTGGGGGCTAACTTTATCGACCCTTATACGTTCTTAAACTTGGCATATGGCCCTGTACCTGCTGCTTTTGGCAACTCGCGCCAATATGGTTATGTTACTCGTTTTGCGCAACAAGACCTTACTTGGGAAACTTCCATTTCATCTAACGCGGCTATTGAGGTAGGAGTACTCAACAATATGCTTACCCTTACTGCTGAATACTTTATCAAGCGCAATAACAATCTGTTAGCACCGCTCGAATCACTTCCTTCTTCAGGACAAACTATCACTATCAACAAAGGAGCTGTGCCTAACTACAACACCGCTTCTGTAGAAAACAAAGGGTTAGAGTTTTCATTAGAATTTAGAAAGAAATGGGACGATTTCACTCTTAACTTCCAAACCAACTTAACCTATATGCAAAACAAGGTATTGTCATTGGGCGAAGGGGTACAACCTATTCGCGGAGAGCTGATGAGTGGTAAGTTTAACGACCGTCCTACTATCACTAAAGAAGGTTTGCCAATAGGCTCTTTCTTAGGCTACAAAGTAGTAGGCACTAATGACCAAGGCGACTTCCTTTTTGAAGGCAAAGACGGTACTGCTAAAGTGGCTAAACAGCTAAAAGAAGAAGACAAACAAGTAATAGGTAATCCTACCCCAGACTTTACTTTTGGTTATAACCTTAACTTAAACTACCGCAATTGGGATTTTACCGCTTTCTTCCAAGGGGTAGCAGGCAATGAGATTTTCTCAGCAGCTAAGTATGATTTGTACTTCAATTACGACACTAACGCTCCTGTAGATGCTTTGAACTCTTGGACACCTACCAATCGGAATACTAAGTTGCCTATCGCTAAGACTGACAACTACAGCGGCGGCAACGCATTGCCAAGTACCTTTTATATAGAAGACGGTTCTTATTTGCGCCTTAAAAACGTACAAATAGGTTATACCTTCCCGCTAACTATTCTGAAAAAGATAGGAGGCTTGCGCTCGCTACGCATCTACGGTAGCGCTCAAAACCTCTTTACGCTTACTAAGTATTCGCTATACGACCCTGAAGTGGGTAGCAATGCCTTGTTCAACAAGGGGATTGACGGTTTAGGCACTTCGCCTGCTATCAACGCCCGCGTGTATAATATGGGATTGAAATTAACATTCTAAACTGAAAACGAAATGAAAAAGATAATATATAAAGCCATATGTATAGCCTCACTTATAGGGCTAACCGCTTGCGAAAAGACTTTTGACGAATTGGCTAGCAACCCTAACCAACAAGACGTAAATGGGTTTTACAACACGCCGCAAAACATTAACAAAGGGGTGATAGGTATTTATGCCTACATCACTACTCCGAGAGCGATGGGTACAGCAGGACGCTTGCAAATTAACCGAGGCGATGAGAGTAGCGATGCTTCGGACTATGGAGTGCCAGGACAGTATTCTGCGAACCTTTCTAGCTCTTGGTATACCATAGTACAGCCTTATTCGCTTTTCTATACAGCAGCTTCGCAAGCCTGCCAAATGATAGAGGAGATACCTAAAGTGAATTTTAGCAACCAACAACTAAAGAATGCCTATTTGGGCGAGGCTTATTTTTTAAGAGCCTATACGCATTGGTTTTTGTTTTTGAACTTCCGCAATATACCACTGATGAAAGAGTTACCTTCGTCAGCCAAAGACTACAAACCACAGGCTACCCCTGAAGAGGCTTGGGACTTTATTATATCAGACCTTAAACGCGCTAAAGAACTCTTGCCAGAAAAAGGTTTTTGGACAGGCGAATCAGTAGGGCGTGTGACCAAAGGTTCGGCTATTGCCCTGCTTGGTAAAGCCTATTTGTACCGCTCAGGCATTGAGCACTACTACGGCCATAGCAACACTACTTATTATAACGAAGCCGCAGCCGAGTTTAACGAGCTAATACTCAGTGGTAAATATCGCTTAGTAGCCGATTATAACGACAACTTTAAGGTGGCTACTGAAAACAACGATGAGTCTATATTTGAGTTGCAATTCTTGGGCGATGTAACCAATACCGGATTTAACCCAGGGCTATCTAATAGTGGGGTATGGCGCGACCCACGTGGTTATTTGCCACCTACCAATAAAAATGCGAATAGCAGTGTGATACACGATTGGGTGTATAACACCTTTGTAAATTCTAAAGACGCTTCGGGGCACACCGACCCACGTATGTTCGGCACTTTGATTTTTGACGATACCAAATCAGAAATTAACGCTCGTACAGGTGATGAAGTCCGTATTTTTGATAATAAAACATTCAGAGAGTATTACGGAGCTAAAGGTTTTGGGGTAGCTAAAGCACAAGCAAAGAAGTACAAAGCGGCTTGCCGTAAAGGTATTGACTGGACGCTTGCTACTCGCAACCCTGGTGATAACTTCTATATGTGGAATGGTAGAGCCAATGGTCTTAACCAAACAGAAATCCGTTATGCTGATGTGTTGCTAATGTATGCCGAAGCTGTGGTAAAAGGCGGTACACAAGGCTCACTAACGGCGTTAGACGCTGTAAACCAAGTGCGTGCCCGCGTAGGTATGCCAGCAGTAAGCACTGTAGATATGGATGTGATAGAGCACGAACGCATCTTAGAGCTTACCCAAGAAGGGCATCGCTTTTTCGACCTATTGCGTTGGGGCAAGGTAGCACAACGTTTCCACGAATTAGAGCGCACAGACCCTAATTTTAAAAAGTATAGCAACTCTGCTTATCTTGGTTTCCAAGAAAACAAAAATGAGTGGCTACCCCTACCAGTAGATGAGGTAGAAGGCAACCCACACATCACTCGTAACAACCCAGGTTGGTAATTATTAAATTAATATAATGAAAAGAATAATCATTTTACTTTCAATTACTTTATGTATAAAGTCTTTTGGTCAGGAACTTCATAACGGTATAGTGTTGCCAGCAGAATGGCCACCACGTTATGAAGAGCCTACCGAGAGGAAAGAAATGCCGGTACCGTACTTGCAGCAAAAACCAGCCGTAATACCTATCAACACCGGTAGACAGCTATTCGTAGATGACTTTTTGCTTAGCGAAAATAAGCTACAGAAGGTATATCACACCCCTACTTATTATGCAGGCAACCCTGTGTTAGAGCCTGATAAAGAATGGGAGAAAACTACCCAAGGTGCCGTTTACGCTTCTCCTTTTAGCGATGGTATATGGTATGACGAGCGCGATGGCAAGTACAAAATGTGGTACCTAACAGGGGCAGGTACCCTACACAAAGGAGACCCCCAAACTTTCTACACCGGTTATGCCGAATCGGCTGACGGTAAGCATTGGGTGAAACCTGCCGCAGGCGTGTATAGCAATACAAACATAGTAGAAACCTCTAACCGCGATGCTGCTACTGTATGGCTCGACCGCAATGAGAAAGACCCTGCTAAGCGTTGGAAACTTTTTAATGTAGAACGCCGTCCTTCAGACCGCCGTTGGCAGATAGTGCTTAAATACTCTGCTGATGGTATTCATTGGAGCAAAGGGGTAGCACAATCGGGTGATATATACGACCGTTCATCAGCTTTCTACAATCCATTTACTAAAAAATGGGTGATTAGTATGCGTTATGGTACCCCTGTATCTAGCCGCTCGCGTGCTTATGTAGAGCACTCTGACCCTGAGGAGCTGGTATCGGTAACCCACCGCATACGCAAAGACGACCGCGATAAGCACGTGCACTACTGGTTTGCTCCTGATGACAAAGAGCTACGCCACGAAAAATACCCTGAAGTAGAACCCGGTATCTATAACTTTGATGCTATTGCGTACGAGAGTATCATACTCGGTTTCTACAGTGCGTGGGCAGGGCCTGAAAACAAGGTGTGTGAGCAAGATAAGATACAGAAGCGCAATGTGATTTCGCTCGGCTATAGTCGCGATGGTTTTCACTTTGCACGCCCTACCCACCAACCTTTTATGAATGTAAATGAGACCAAAGGCGCGTGGAACTGGGGAAATATGCAGTCAGTGAATGGAGTGCCTATCATCGTAGGCGATTCGCTTTACTTCTATGCCAGCGGGCGTAGGCTTAGCGATGTGTTTTGGGATAGTCATACTTCAACAGGCTTGGCTACCTTGCGCCGCGATGGGTTTGTATCGCTGAAAGCAGACAAAAAAGAGGCTTTTGCCACTACTGAAAAAGTAAGTTTTGACGGCGACTATTTATTTGTAAATGCGGCTCTTCCTAAAGGAAAATTGTTAGTGGAAGTATTAGATGAAAGCGGTACCCCTATTAGTGGTTTTAGCAAAAAAGACTGTATAGGGCTACAAAAAACTGATAGTACTAAAGCACGCGTACAATGGAAAGGCAACGCTACCCTTGCCATCCTTAAAGGCAAACCGGTGCGCTTTAGGTTCTACCTTACTAATGGCGACTTATACGCTTTCTGGGTATCGCCTTGGGAAACAGGCGAAAGCCGAGGCTATACCGCTGGCGGTGGTAAAGGACTGAACCCTTCGGGGATTGACTTACCCAATAATAGTCGTTAGTCTTTAGACTTTAGTCGTTAGCACAGTGTCGCTTTTTAACGACTAACACCTAAAACCAAATCAAATGAAGAAAGTATATTTAATTTTCAATATGGTATTGGCAAATACCGCTTTCGGTCAGGTACTTCATAACGGTATAACGCTACCCGCACAGTGGCCACCCCGTTATGAAGAGCCTACTGAGAGAAAAGAAATGCCAGTGCCCTACCTACAACACAAGCCAGCAGTGATACCTATCAATACTGGCAGGCAGCTATTTGTAGATGACTTTTTGCTCAGCGAGAATCATTTGCAGAAAGTTTATCATACCCCCAATTTCTATGCGCAAAATCCTGTGCTAAAAGCTGATAAGCCTTGGGAAAACACTAAAGAGGGCTATCCGTATGCAGCTCCGTTTAGCGATGGGGTGTGGTATGACGAAGCTGATCAGAAATTTAAGATGTGGTATTTGGCAGGAGCTTCGCAGGCAAATGAAGCTAAACACGGTTTGGCTACCTGCTATGCCGAATCGGTAGACGGTAAACATTGGACGAAACCCTCGTTAGATATAGTGCCCGGTACTAACTACGTAGATATAAACAACCGCGATGCCGCTACGGTATGGCTTGACCGCAATGAAAAAGACCCTGCTAAGCGCTGGAAATTCTTCAATGTAGAGTATAAAGTGATGAATAATAATGAGCATAAAAGCGATAAAGCGCAATATCAGTTTGTGCTAAAATATTCATCTGATGGTATTCATTGGACGGATAAAGGCGTAGCGCACTCAGGTAGTATAACCGATAGAGCTTCAGTGTTTTACAATCCTTTTACGCATCGCTGGGTTATTAGTATGCGCTATTCAGTGCCAGCGGTCTCTAACCGTTCGCGGGCTTATTTAGAGCACCCTAACGCTGAAGATGCCGTAAGCCTTGCCCATATGAAGAGCCGACAAATTAACGATAAGTATAATGTTTTTTGGTTTACGCCTGACGACAAAGAGAAACACCACCCTGATTATCCTGAAGTAGCCCCTGGTATTTACAATTTTGATGCTATTGCCTACGAGAGTATTATTTTAGGTTTTTACAGTCAGTGGCAAGGCCCTGAAAATGGTATTGCTAAAAAAGCGATGATGCCCAAGCGCAATGAGGTGCAGTTAGGCTACAGCCGTGATGGGTTTCACTTTGCGCGCCCTACACACCAGTCGTTTATGGGAGTAAATCCTACTGAAGGGGCGTGGAATTACGGCAATATGCAGTCAGTAAATGGGGTGCCTATTATAGTAGGCGATTCGCTTTATTTTTACAGCAGCGGTCGCTCTAAAAATGGTATTTGGTGGGATGCTGGTATGAGCACCGGCTTAGCTACCTTGCGCCGTGATGGGTTTGTATCGCTAAAAGCTGACAAGAAAGAAGCGTTTGCCACTACCGAGAAAGTGAGCTTTGACGGTGAATATCTGTTTGTAAATGCCGCTGTAGCCAAAGGTAAGTTATTAGTAGAAGTATTAGACGAAAACGGTACTCCTATCAGTGGTTTTACTAAAAAAGACTGTATAGGGCTACAGAAAACTGACAGCACCAAAGCTCGCGTACAGTGGAAAGGCAATGCTACCCTTGCGGCACTCAGAGATAAACCTTTGCGTTTTAGGTTCTACCTTACTAATGGCGATTTATACGCTTTCTGGGTATCGCCTTGGGAAACAGGAGAAAGTAGAGGCTATACTGCAGGCGGTGGTAAAGGGCTGAACCCTTCGGGGATTGATTTACCTAATTAGTCGTTAGTCGTTAGTCGTTAGTCGCTAGTCGCTAGTCGCTAGTCGCTAGTCGTTAGCATAGTGTCGCTTTCTAACGACTAAACTAAAATATTTTAAAATACTAATTTTCTTTATTTTAGTGTTTTGTCTTTTTAAAACTTTCGTTTTTTACTTTTTATAATGGAGTAAAGATAGGTTTTGTACGGAAAGTGAGAGCTAATAGAAAGAATAAGAAAAAATAAAAGAAAATTTTACTATCTAAACTACTGATAGTGAGTGTTTTTTGATTGTTAAAGTAAGGTGTTAGTTCGTTTGTAATTAAAAAACTTTAAAAAATATTTGTCAGTTTTAAATTATTGACGTACATTTGCCGTGCTATTTTAAAAATATAATGAGGTTAATGAGGTAGCTCTTAGCTTCGAGGTAAAAAAATAAATAAAACAATGGATTTTAAACAATTAGAAAAACAATATCGCGATGAGCTTCTACAAAAGGTGGTTCCTTTTTGGTTAGAAAAATCGCAAGACAAACAGTATGGAGGCTATTTTACTTGCCTCGACCGAAAAGGTAACGTATTTGATACTGATAAGTTTATATGGCTACAAGCCCGTGAGGTATGGCTCTTTAGTATGCTATACAACCGCGTAGAAAAACGCCAAGAATGGTTAGACTGCGCTATACAAGGGGCTGAGTTCCTCAAAAAATACGGACACGATGGGCAGCTAAACTGGTACTTTTCGTTAGACCAACAAGGTAACCCTTTAGTAGAACCTTATAACATCTTCTCTTATACCTTTGCCACTATGGCTTTCGGTCAGCTAAGCATCGCTACAGGCAATAAAGAATACGCTGATATCGCTAAAAAAACTTTCGATATAATCCTCTCTAAACAAGACAATCCTAAAGGCAAATGGAGCAAAGCCCACCCTGGTACCCGCTCGCTCAAAAACTTTGCCCTACCGATGATATTGTGCAACTTAGCCCTTGAAATAGAGCCGCTTTTAGAGCCTTCATTTATAGAAGAGGCTATGGAAGCCTGCATTCATGAGGTGATGGAAGTATTTTTGCGTCCGGAGTTGGGGGGCATAGTAGTAGAAAATGTGAATACTGACGGTAGCTTGTCCGATACTTTTGAAGGTAGACACCTCAACCCAGGGCACGCTATAGAGGCAATGTGGTTTATAATGGATTTAGGCAAGCGCCTCAACCGCCCTGCTCTGATAGAAAAAGCGGTGCAAACTACCCTAACAATGCTTGAGTATGGTTGGGATAAACAGTACGGAGGTATCTACTACTTTATGGACAGAAAAGGCTGTCCGCCTCAGCAATTAGAATGGGATCAGAAACTGTGGTGGGTACATATCGAAACGCTTATTTCGCTGATAAAAGGTTACCAACTAACGGGCAATAAAGACTGCCTACAGTGGTTTGAAAAAGTGCATAACTATACTTGGCAACACTTTAGAGACCCTGAATATGCTGAATGGTGGGGGTATCTCAACCGCCAAGGAGAGGTACTTCTCGACCTGAAAGGCGGTAAGTGGAAAGGCTGTTTCCACGTGCCAAGGGGCTTGTACCAAGTTTGGAAAACAATTGAAATGATCAATGGTTAATGAATAATGATAAAGAACATATAATATACAAAACTTTGTCAAGGTTTTTAATGCCTGCCGTGCTACGGTCTTTCACGACAAAGTCTACTCAGTCGCTTTTGCATCACTGCATTCCCCCCTTGGGGGGGGTAAGGGGGAGGTTATCATTAATTTTCCTCCTTGCCTTAATATCTTGTACAGAAACCCAAAAAGAACGAACTATGAAGATTAATATTACAACACTTGCAACCCAAGGCTTAGAGGGCGACCTTCAGAAAGGCGTTTCGGCTGCCTATGCCGCACTTATAGGCGAAGACCTATTGGTGGCAGGCGGTTGCAATTTCCCTGATAAACTCGGTTTTGAAGGGGGCAAAAAAGTGTTTTACGAGGCAATACTTCACTTTGATAAAAATCAAAATCAATGGCAGGCGATAGGCAAACTACCTGAAGCCGCTGCTTATGGCGTATCGGTAGCTATTCCTGATGGCTATCTGTGGATAGGCGGACAAACAGCTACTAATTCGTTAGCTACCTGCCATAAAGTGCAATATTCAAAAGAAAAAGGCTTTACCCTTACTGACTTTCCTACCTTACCCGAACCTCTTGACAACTTTGCAGGGGCAAGCGTAGGCAGCAAGGTGTTTGTAGCAGGCGGCAATGCTTCGGGCAAAGCCTCTAACAAAGTATTTTATATAGATACGGCTACAGATAAACAGTGGAAGCTGTTAGCTGATTTCCCTGGTGAGGCGAGAGTACAGCCTGTATTGGCTGCTATCGAAAAAGAAAACGATACCCTTTTGTATGTGTTAGGAGGCTTTTTTGGAGGTGATGCCACTAAAGCACCTACTATGGGCGAAAAGGTATTGGCTTTTAGTTTGAAGCAACAGCAGTGGCAGGAAGTAGGGGTACAAGAAAGCCCTAATAAAGAAATCTTTTCGCTTACAGGGGCTACCGCTTTGGCTATTGACAATCGTTATATAGCTTGTTTTGGAGGGGTGAACCACCGTCTGTTTATCAATACTATTACAGACCTTTATCACTTGGGTAAAGATACAACCCTTACTGATGAGCAACGCAAGCAGAAGAATTACGACTATATGTCGCATTATATGACACAACCTATTGAATATTACCAATTCAATAAGGAATGCTATCTGTTTGACACGCACTCGCAGCAGTGGTCAGTACTCGATACGCAAGCTGACTTTGCACGGGCAGGCGCTACTTTAGTAGGCACCCCAGCTGAGTTTTACCTTGTGCAAGGGGAACTCAAACCCGGTGTTCGCAGCCCTAAAACCTATCGATTGAAAATTAACTAACCGCGAACCACTAACGACTAAAAACTAATGATTCATATGAAAAACAGTAAAATATACCCTTGGATAGTAGTTGCCCTGCTATGGGTGGTGGCACTACTGAACTATTTAGACCGACAAATGCTCTCTACGATGCAAGAGTCGATGAAAATGGACATTACAGAGCTTGCAGTAGGCGAGAATTTTGGTCGCCTAATGGGCATCTTCCTCCTTATTTACGGATTGATGAGTCCGGTAGCGGGTATTTTGGCAGACCGTCTTAACCGCAAGTGGATGATAGTAGGCAGCCTCTTTGTATGGTCAGCCGTAACCTACGGAATGGGTTATGCTACTACCTTTGACCAAGTGTATTGGCTACGCGCCTTAATGGGAGTGAGTGAAGCGCTTTACTTAGCTACAGCCCTTTCGATGATAGCTGACTATCACACCTCTAAATCGCGTTCGTTGGCAGTAGGTATCCATATGTCGGGGCTCTATGCGGGGCAGGCTTTAGGCGGTTTTGGGGCTACCATAGCCTCAAACTACACTTGGCACACGGTGTTTCATTGGTTTGGTATAGCAGGTATAGTGTATGCTGTGTTCTTAGTCTTTACCCTTTTCGATATAGAGCGCAAACCACGCGTAGTAGTAAAAACAGCTGTTCCGACAGAAAAGAGCGGACTATGGCAGTCGCTTACGCTGGTATTTGGCACTTTCTCTTTCTGGATATTGCTCTTCTACTTTATGGCATCGAGTTTCCCAGGTTGGGGTACTAAGAACTGGTTGCCTACCCTTTTTGCTACCAATTTGGGGGTAGATATGGCTACCGCAGGACCTATGGCTACTATTTCTATCGCTATATCTTCATTCTTAGGAGTGCTTATAGGAGGTACCTTGTCCGACCGCTGGGTACAGACCAATATCAAAGCGCGTATTTATACCAGTACCATAGGGTTAGGGCTCACCATACCTGCCCTAATATTGATAGGCTTTGGGCACTCGTACATAGCAATGATAGGAGCAACTTTGCTCTTTGGTATCGGCTATGGGATGTTCGACACCAACAATATGCCTATCTTATGCCAAATCATACCGCAACAACAGCGCGCTACTGCGTATGGCATTATGAATATGGGTGGTGTATTTGCAGGTTATGCCGTTACCCGAATGCTCGGTAGCTCTACCGATGCGGGCAACTTAGGTGCTGATTTTAGCAAATTATCGGTAATCATCTTGATAGCTATCGTGCTGATGCTGGTATTCTTAAAACCTAAAAGAGAAATATGTGGCAATTAATTTGTCAATTTGTCGATTTGCCAATGAACTAACAATTAAAAATTAATAACTAAATAATATGACATTTGAAAAAATTAATGGGCTGATAGTAGCGCCCTTTACCCCTTTCGATAAGAAAGGTGAGGTAAATTTAGACCCTATAGATGAGTATGCAAAACTTTTGCAAAGAAATGGACTAATAGGAGTGTTTATCAACGGTTCATCAGGCGAAGGCTATATGATGACGGTTGAAGAACGTATGAAGATAGCAGAGAAATGGGTGTCAGTAGCCCCTAAAGGCTTCAAAGTGATAGTACACTGCGGGGCTACCTGTATAAAAGATAGCTATAAAATGGCACAACACGCCCAACAAATAGGGGCTTTTGGTATCGGAGCTATGGCATCGCCTTTCCCTAAAGCGGGTAGGGTAGAGGAGTTAGTGAAATACTGCGAAGAAATAGCTTGTGGGGCACCTAATTTGCCTTTCTACTTCTACCATATACCGGTGCTTAACGGAGTGTATTTGCCAATGTTGCCTTTCTTAAAAGCTGCTGACGGTCGTATTCCTAACTTAGCGGGTATCAAATACACCTATGAGCCGCTATATGAGTACAACCAATGTATGCTCTATAACAATGGTAAATACGATATGCTCTATGGCTTAGATGAGACTATCCTTAACGCCTTAGTGATGGGAGGAGCTCGCGGAGGTATCAGTGGTACAGGTAGTTATATAGGCAAGGTGTTAGTGGGTATTATAGACGAATATCACAAAGGCAATATAGCTAAAGCTGCCGAACTGCAAAACTACGCCCAAGATGTGATAAATGTAATTGCTAAATACCGTGGTAATATAGTATGTGGCAAACGCATAATGAAGCTGCTTGGCTTAGACTTGGGTATCAACCGCACACCTTTCCAAAACATCACCGATGAAGAGGAAGCTGTGATAAAGAAAGAGTTAGAAAGCATAGACTTTTTTAATAAATGCAATAAATAGTTGTTAGTCGTTAGCGATTAGTCGTTAGCAAGCGACAACATTCTAACTACTAAAGACTAACGACTAAAAACTAACAACTAAATCATAACTAATTGGAAATTAAATATACTTGATTATGAAACAAAAGATTTTATTTTGTTCGTTCTTCTTGATGCTCTTTACCGCTATAGGTTGGGCACAAGAAAAAATAGTGAAAGGGACGGTATCGTCAGACGAGTTGCCGTTGCCAGGCGCTGCTGTGGTTGTGAAGGGTACCACTCACGGTACTCAGACCGACTTTGATGGGAATTATACCCTAACTGTAAAAGAGGGTGATATTCTTGTGTTTAGCTTTGTAGGCTATACCACTCAGGAGAAAAAAGTCACTGGAGGAGGTAAAAATCTAACCCTTAATATCAAGCTAAAAGAAGAGACTAATACGCTTGATGAGGTGGTAGTGACTGGTTATAGTGTACAGACTCGTAAGACTTTGGCAACTTCAGTTTCAAAGTTAGACACTAAAGTGTTAGAAAGTGCACCGCGCTCTAATGCGGCTACAGCTTTGCAAGGTAGTATAGCAGGGCTTAGAGTAACGCAAGTAACTGGTAAACCAGGTACTACCCCCGAAATACAATTGCGTGGAGGTACAGGGTTTGATGGTAGCGGTTCTCCTTTGGTGTTAATTGATGGAGTACCAGGTTCTTTTTACGCTTTAAACTCTGATGATATAGAGTCTATGGAAGTGCTAAAAGACGCGGCTTCTACCGCTATCTATGGAGCTCGTGCTGCTAATGGGGTAATCTTGGTAACCACTAAAAAAGGTAAAACAGGTCGTTCTAATATTACCTTACGTACTAAGTATACAATGAATCAGAAGCGTTCCCTACCTGATTACTTAAATGCGCGCGACTTTATCTATTGGAACAGACGTGCTATTAAGAACGTGCAAGACTATGGGGTGCACAACTTCGACCAATTCCTTACTGGCACACACGCTATGGCAACAGGTAATAATACTACTGATTCGCCATATACCACAATGGAACTTACAAATGCCAATCGTTATTTGCTAAACAATCCTGAATGGCAAACAATGACTGACCCTTTAGACCCTAATAAAACACTTATTTTCCAAAATAATAATGTAGGTGAACTCATTTACCAATACAGTGATGCTAAAGATTATAGTGTATCATTTGAAGGAGGTAATGATAAAGGCTCTTACTATTTAGGATTAGGGTATTTAGATGATACTGGTTTAGTATTAGGCTCTAATTTCAAACGTTATTCAGGTACTTTTAATGGCTCTTATAAGATTACAGATGATTTTAAAGTATCTTCTAATATTCTTTACGCTCAATCTAATAGAGTAGGTTCTTTTAGAGATGCTTTGAGTGGCTATGCCAATGAAGATGACTATTTTATTTTCCAACGTTTTGCAGGACAAGCGCCTACTTCGCGTATTTACAACACTAACCCTGATGGTAGTTCGTCTAAAAATTATAACCCTGGTAGTAACTCAGGATTTGGTAACCCTGCTTACTACAAAGATAAATTCTTAATGGACAATATAGAACACCGCATTACGGCTTCAATACAATTTGATTGGAAATTGCTTAAAAATCTTTCTTTGATGGCTCGTGCTAGCCACTTTGCAATACACGATACATCAGAAAAATTTTATAAATCTTATTTGAATAGTGGTGCTTTGGTGTCTTCTCGCTATGCTAGTACAGCTTATGGTCGCACTATGAATAATCAAGGAACTCTTACTTTGAACTACAAAAATACTTTTGCTGAAAAGCATAATCTAAGCGCACTATTAGGAGGTGAGTATTTCAAACAACAACAGTTTTCTTCGAGTGCTGCAACTGAAGGCTCTCCTACTGACCTTATCCGTACCCTTAATGCAGGTTCAAAAGCCAGTGGTATTCCTTCTTCTTATAAACGCGATTACAGTATAGTGTCTACTTTTGGACAGCTTAATTACGATTATGATGACCGTTACCTTTTAGGACTTACTTTCCGCTATGACGGTACTTCAAAACTACGTGATAATAAGTTTGGTTTCTTCCCAGGAGCTTCTATAGGTTGGAATGCTCATAATGAAGAGTTCTTCAAAGAAGGAAAAGTAAGTCAAGTGGTGACCAGATTAAAACCACGTGTAAGCTATGGGGTAAACGGAAATATTGATGCTTTGACCATAGATAATGACTACTATTGGTTATTAGGTAAATATAGTGTACAATCTCCTTATAATGGTAAAAAAGGTTATGTGAATACTTCGGTACCTTTGTACTATTTGAAATGGGAAAAAGCTACTACGCTAAACTTTGGTTTAGACCTTGGGCTTCTTAACAATCGTGTGAATTTCTTAGTAGACTATTTTATTCGTGATATCTATGATAAATTGGCAGACCAAAGAATTCCTATCTCTACAGGGTTCTCTTCAGTAAAAATCAATAATGGTACACTACAAAATAGAGGTATTGAAATAGAGGCTAACTTCAAAGTTATCAATACTGATAATATAAAATGGAATATAGGAGCTAACTTCACTCGTATTCGTAGCTTTGTGAAGAAACTTCCTAATAACGGTAATGATAAGAATCGTATAGGAGGACAAGAAATATGGGATCCTTCAAATCCTACCCAAACTATGTATGTAGGTGGTCGCCAAGAAGGTGAACGCGTAGGTGATGACTTAGTAGTAGGTTATCAGGATGAAGGAGTATATCATAATCAAGCAGAATTAGAAGCTGATAAAGATAGAAAAATTCAGTTTTATGCGGGTACTATCCCTGCTGCTAATAGAAAACCTATAGTAGGTGACACTCGTTGGAAAGATGTAAATGGCGATGGTATTATTGATAGCCGCGATAGAGTAGTGTTAGGTAGAACGACCCCTGATTTTATAGGAGGTTTTACTACTGATTTTACCTATAAAAACATTAATCTTTTTGTAAAAACAGATTATGCAGTAGGGCATTTAATAAATAATGCTGTGCGCACTAGAGGTATTTCGCAAGTACAAGGTAATATGAACTGGACATCTGAGATAAGAGATACTTGGACACCTGAGAATCCTAATGCTAATATTCCACGTTATGACTTTACCGACCCTCGTGGTAACCATAAGGCTGGAGGTGAAGGACAATATTCAGCAAGCTCTCGTTATTGGGAGAAAGGAGATTATTTAGCTTTGCGCGAAATTACTCTTAGCTATAACCTACCAGGAGCTGCGGTGAATAATGCTTTCAAAGATATTCGTCTTTTTGTTTCAGGTACTAACTTGGCTTACTTTACTAAGTATACTGGTTATTCTCCTGAAAAAGGAGGTTGGGACAATGGACGTTTCCCTCTACCACGTAGCTTTACCTTTGGTATCAACGCTACTTTTTAAATAACTTTTAAATATTGAATAAAGATGAAAAGAAATATATTATTAGGACTCTCATTGCTTTTATTGGGAGCCTGTGAATTAGAAACACCTCCAGAAAGTGATCTTACTTATACAGGTTTTTGGAATAAAGAAGAGGCTGCTAAGTCAGTACACTCAGGCGTATATTCACGTTTTAGAGCTTATGGCTATACAATGTGGTTAATGGGAGAGCTTCGCTCTGATATATGGGGAGGTAAAGGTATTGAAAATGCGCATAACCAAGACCTATTTACTAATGATATCAACATTACCAAAGTGGCATTTAATAGCTGGGGAGGTTGGTATACTATGTTGCATTATATTAATGACTTTATTAAAAATGCGCCTCAGACTTCTTTCAGCAATGAAAATGAAAAGAAGAATATGCTTGCACAGATGTACGGACTCAGAGCCTATATCTATTATACTATGCTAAAGAGTTGGGGTGATGTGCCTATCGTTACAGAACCTTTGCAAAATGTTGATAACTTAGCCGCGCTTAGAAAAGCTCGTGCTCCTAAAGCAGAAGTATTAGCTTTTATCAAGCAAGATATTCAAAGATCTTTAGATTTATTTAACGGCAATGAAAATTTCTACCGCGATAATGTATATTGGTCTAAACGCGCTACCCTTATTCTAAAAGGCGATGTGTTCTTGTGGTCAGGAAAAGTGTTAGGTGGTGGTACTGCTGATTTTACAGAAGCTAAAAATGCTCTTAGTCAAGTGTCAGGTTCATTAGTGTCTTATGATAAATTATGGGGTATTGATAATGAAAAGAATGCCGAATTTATCTTTGCTTTAGACTATAAGAAAGATGAAGCTGAGCACTTCTATAAAGTAACAACAGCACGTAATACTGACGTTAAAGATATGTATGACGATAGTGGTAGAAAAATTTCATCATTCTTGTACGTAGAAGGTGGCAACTATCATTCTCCTTCAGAAAAGACATTACGTCTGTTAGATGATATAAAAGACCAACGCCGTGCTACATTCGTACGTGTTTACTCTGATAATGCAGGACATATACCTTTCAATACTACTAATTATTTGGGCTCTATACTATCAAAATTTGTAGGTAAGAATAACTCAGGTGATATAGTAAACGAAAATAATGTGCCTATCTATCGTTATGCTGATGTATTATTGCTATTAGCAGAGGCTAAAAATAACTTAGGTGAAGACCCTTCTGCAGAGATAAACCAAGTGCGTGCAAGAGCCTATGGTAGTAACTACAATGCTGCTACTTATGGTTATACCAATAGCACTAAAGCTATTAATGCTAAAGCCATTCTTGATGAACGTTACAAGGAGTTTATAGGAGAAGGCAAACGCTGGTGGGATTTACTACGTGCAGGAGATAACTTTGTTTATGACGAAGTAGCTTCAATGACTTCAGGAGGTGCTAAAAAGAATATTTATTTGCCTATTTCGCCATCTATGATAGCTGATGATAAAACACTTGTTCAAACAGAAGGTTATAATTAATCTTATACAAAGATAAAGATTTTAGCTTTATTGAAATGAAAACAGAGCTCCTTAGTACTAAGGGCTCTGTTTTCTGTTTTTATGAAAAAATAACGCCTCTGCGCTAAAGCGCAGAGGCGTTATTTATTTGCGATAATATGCTATTGTAGTTTCAATTCTTCTACTATCTTCTTAATTTTAGCGTCTAATACCTTTTGGGTTTCTTCAAAAGCTGCTAAACCGCTGAGGGTAGTGTTTACGCTGAAGTAGAACTTGATTTTAGGTTCTGTACCGCTAGGGCGTGCTGCTATACGCGTACCTTTATCGGTGTGGTATATCAGTACATTCGATTTTGGTACATCAATTTCTTCTACTTTGCCAGTAAGAGGGTGGAATGCCTTAGATGACTGATAATCGCAGATAAGGGTGACCTTTTCACCATTAATTTCCTTAAGCGGATTTTCGCGCAAGTCTATCATCATTTGGGCTATCTCTTGAGAGCCTGAAATACCTTTCTTCACTAACGAAATGAGGTATTCCTTATAGAAACCATACTTAGTATAAGCGTGTAGCAACTCTTTGTAGAAAGTACTGCCTTTGGCTTTGGCATCGGCAGCTATCTCGCAAGCTAATAGGGTAGCGGTTACAGCGTCTTTATCGCGTACAAAATCGCCTACCATATAGCCAAAACTTTCTTCACCACCACCTATAAAAGTAAGCTCAGGGAAGTCTTTTATCATTTTAGCAATCCATTTGAAGCCTGTCAGACCTTCTTTATATTCTACTTTGTAAGCATCGGCAATTGCTTTTACCATAGGAGTAGAAACAATAGTAGAAGCTACAAATTCATTACCTTTGAAGCCTTTTTTGCTTTGATGAGCCAAAAGGAAGTCGGTCATCATTACCATTGTTTGGTTTCCGTTTAATAGTACCATTTTGCCATTGAGGTCGCGTACTGCTATACCTATACGGTCGCAGTCAGGGTCAGTACCGATAACAATGTCGGCATTGAGCTCATCAGCTTTTTTAAGGGCTATAGTCAATGCTTCAGGTTCTTCAGGGTTAGGCGATTTCACAGTAGGGAAATTGCCGTCTGGCACTGCTTGTTCTTCTACAATATGCACATTGGTATAGCCCGCGCGTTTGAGCACTTCAGGTACCATAGTGATAGAAGTACCGTGCAATGAAGTAAATACAATCTTAAGGTTTTCTTTATGGGCTACTTTAAAGTCGGCGTGTTTAATAGAAGCTTCGGCAAAAGCATTGTCAAGCTCTTTATCGATGTAGTGTATAAGGCTCTCATCAGCATTGAATTTAATGTCTTTGAAGTCGATAGCATCGATAGCTTTCATTATCTCGCCGTCTTGTGGGGGCACTGTTTGTCCGCCGTCTTCCCAATATACTTTATAGCCGTTGTATTCTGGGGGGTTGTGCGAAGCAGTAAGTACTATACCCGCTTGGCAACCTAAGTAACGCACAGAGAATGAAAGCTCTGGAGTAGGACGTAGGTCAGAGAAGAGGAATACTTTGATGCCGTTAGCCGCAAATACATCGGCTACTATTTTGGCAAATTTCTTAGAGTTGTTGCGACAGTCGTGAGCGATAGCTACTTTTATTTCTTTATTAGGGAACGACTGGTGGAGGTAGTTGCTCAATCCTTGAGTATTTTTGCCGAGCGTATATTTATTGATACGATTCGTACCGATGCCCATAATACCGCGCATTCCTCCGGTACCAAATTCTAAGTTTTTGTGGAAAGCCTCATTTAGTTCATCAGGATTACCATCGATGAGGGCTTGTACCGTAGCTCTGGTTTCTGCATCAAAAGTGTCAGAAAGCCACGTTTTAGCTGTTTCAATACTTTTCATAAAATCAAATTTATTTATAAGCTAGTAGTTGCTGCTACTAGCGTTGTTTCTAAAATATTTAGTAGCTTTAATTCAAATTAAGGACTGAAATTCTTCTTTCTAACTTATTAGGGTTGTCTTTCTGATTTATAACTCCTATAATCCAAATTTTAAAAAGGTCTTCAACAACTACGAAATAAATAGCAAAATGAAATCTTTTTGTAAAACAAACTCGTATTTGTTCTGTTTCTTTTCGGAAAGAAAAAGGGCGACTTTTTATCTCTTGAATATAGTCATAAACTTCCTCATATACTTCAAAGCCTAAGTTATCTTTGATATTATTGTAAAAAATAAGTATTTCTTCTAAATCTATTTCAGCTTGACGATGAATCATTAATTCAAAATCCATATTTAGCTCTCATTTTTTTGTCGAAGTCATTAAAACTACTTCCTGCACTCTCAGGATTACACTTAATTTCATCAATTCTATTTTCAAGCAACTTTAGATACTCATTAGGTGTTGCTCTTGGCTCTTCATAATCAAAATCAATGTCTCTCTCCTCTAAAAAAGAGGTTAAAGCTGATTTTTGAGCTTCATTTTTTGGATATACTAATACACACATAATTTTCTCTTCTATTTTCTTCAGCAAAGATACAAATAATATTTGAATTAGCAAATTTGTTAAGTAGCAAATTTTTAATTTTCTAACTCATTAATTGACGTGTTGGCTAATTTCTTGTACTCGCTCCACGCCTCAATAAGTAGGAACTCCATTGGCTTATTGTCTTTTTTTCGTACTAAATCGTGAAAATCAGGGCGCTCCATTACAAAATAGGCCAAAACATTTATCTCTTCTTCATTCAGTTTGAGGTCTTTTTTCATAAAATCGCTTAGGTGCGCTACTATGTACTCGGCTACTATCAAATTCTTTTCGTTAGCGACTACTTTTTTGAGTATTTTAGTTTTTCCTGTGATAGCATTCACAACCAAATCAATACTCAATACTCCGCTTCCGCTATGGGTAGCGCTGTAAAGGCGTTTCTCGGCAAAGGTGCGTTCTATGGGTTTGTGCTGCAATATACCCAAATCTTGCGCGGTAATCTTGCGGTATTTTGATACTTCTACCCCCTCTAACTGATTGATATCCTCTTTCATAGCGATGAGTATCCCCGAAAAACCAAAATCGGCTTTTACTACTTTGTGAAAGGTAGTTTGCATCCCTACGTAGCTAATTTTTAGTGTGCTGTTTTCGCGGGCACTAAGGCTAAAATAGCCATTAGCATCGGTGGTGGTTATCGCATTGTTATGCATATTGAGCACGTGCGCCCCTACCAGCGGAATGGTGTCGTGCATAACCCTACCGCGTATAGTCGCCTGCCCCTGAGCCGTTAGCCCCCAGCAACTTGCTATGATTAAGAAATACAAAAAACGCATAGTAATTATGAATTTTCAATTAATTAAAGCTTCTTTTTCGCCAAAAGAGCATTATCAGGAATCCTACAAGGGCACCCCCTACGTGAGCAAAGTGAGCGATATTACCTCCGAAAATAGGGGTGCCGGTAACCCCTGAAAAGAGGTCTAAAGCCACAATGATTGGTATGAAATAGCGCGCTGCAATAGGGTAGGGCACAAAGAAAAGCATTAGCTTAGCATCGGGGAAAAACATTGCGAAAGCTACTAAAATACCATAGATAGCCCCTGAAGCCCCCACAGTATATGACCTGAGAGTATCGTACATACTTTGGTAGGTGCTGTAGTTGATGATGTTACCCCATTCAGGCGAGTATTTGCCTTGGCGTATGAGGCTAATTGTCTCTTCAGCTGGAATGCCTACTTCGGCTAAAGCATTTACCGCTTGGTGTACGTAGTAATAATTAACTCCTGTTTGTAGCAAGGCCGCCCCTATACCACAAGAAAAGTAGAAAAACAAAAACTTATTACGCCCCCATATATTTTCGAGTGGTGTGCCGAATGCCCACAGCGCATACATATTAAAAAGCAAATGGAAGATACCCCCGTGCATAAACATATAGCTGAGGTACTGCCACCAATGGAAGGAAGGCATTTCGTAATAATGCAGCGAAAACAAGTACGTCAGATTCGTCTGCGGCAAAAATAACCCCTTTTCATTCAATACCATAAGGACTAAAACCAAAGTATTGATGATAATGAGGTGCAAAACTGTTTTTGATATTCGTTCCATATTTTTCTTGATAAGTTAATTAACCAAACGGTCTATTTCATTTATCGATAAGTTGTAATAAATACGTTTTCCAAAAGGCGAAATTAATACTTCTTGACAACTAAACAAATTATTTATCAAACTTTCTTGTTCCTCTTCACTGAGTACCTGTCCTGTTTTGATGGCTAAACTCTTGCTGAGGGTCTTTGCAAAGGCTTCTTTCTGAGTGTTTTCGGTAGTAGGTAATAGCTCGATGTGCTGCTGAATGAGTTCGTTGAAAATATTAGGTATCTGACTGTCTGTCAGGTGCAAAGGAATGCCGCTAAGCACTATTTTGTCATCTTCGATAGTAAACATAAAACCTATGCTCTCAAAGAGAGTTTGCAGCTGTGCTATCACCTGCAATTCGTGTGCCGAAAAGGAAAGCTCGTAAGGGAACATCAGCTGCTGACTGGCAGTGTGCGCCCTCTCCAAACTCTTCATAAATCCCTCGTACAGCACGCGCTGGTGAGCCCTGTTGCTGTTGATGATAATCAGTTCGCCCCCCAAAGTAGTGATGAGGTATTTTTTAGCCAAACTGATGATTTTCTTACCCTGAGGCTTAGCAGGTTCAGCCTCGAACAGCGTGCTTTCTACCGCCTCAGCAGTCGTATTGATAGCCGACTCGATACCGGTATACAGGCTTTCCCATTGGGCGGTTTTCTTCTGAAAACTGAAGCTATTGCCGCCCCCACCACTGCCACTTTTTACTGCAGGTGTTTCCATCTTAAAAGGATTGAAGTCGGGGTCTACTTCTATTTTTGGGAAAGACGGCTCTTTATCCTTGTACTGATAAGGAATATCGAAAGTGGGGTCTTTAGTAAAATCGAGGGTAGGAGCAATGCTAAACTGCCCCAAACTGTGCTTTATTGCCGACTTTAGCAGGGCGTAGATGCTGTGCTCTTCTTCAAATTTTATTTCAGTTTTAGTAGGGTGTATGTTGATGTCGATAGTAGCAGGGTCTACCTCTAAACAAATAAAAAACTCAGGTTTTTGGTCAGGGCGTATCAACCCCTCGTAGGCAGCGGTGATAGCGTGGTTGAGGTATTGGTTCTTCACGAAACGGTGATTAACCATTAAGAATTGCAGTTGCTTGCTCTTAGGCAGATACTCAGGTTTTACTATAAAACCGCTGATTTTTACCACAGGCGTATCCTCGCTGATGATAGGTACTAATTTTTCGTTAGTACGTCCGCCAAAGAGATGCACGATACGCTGACGGAAGTTAGCAGGGGGCAGGTTATACAGCTCATTGCCGTTGTTGTATAGATAAAAGTGAATAGAGGGGTGTGCCAAAGCTACTCGGTGAAACTCATCGAGTATATGGCGCATCTCTACACTATCGCTTTTTAGGAAGTTGCGGCGAGCAGGTATGTTGAAAAATAGGTTTTTCATCGCTATACTTGTGCCGTTGTTGCACACACAAGGCTCTTGTCGGGTTATTTTGCTGCCTTCTATATGTATTTCGGTGCCTAATTCGTCTTCTTGGCGCTTGGTTTGCATCTCAATATGGGCAATAGCTGCTATTGAGGCAAGGGCTTCGCCTCTGAACCCCTTAGTTTGTAGCTGAAAAAGGTCTTCGGCGCGCTGTATTTTGGAGGTAGCGTGCCTTTCAAACGACAAACGCGCATCGGTAGTACTCATACCTATACCATTATCAATAACCTGCACGAGGGTTTTGCCTGCTTCTTTTATAAGCAGTTTGATGACGGTAGCCTTAGCGTCGATAGCGTTTTCCATCAGCTCTTTTACTGCCGATGCCGGACGCTGTATCACCTCGCCAGCCGCTATCTGGTTTGCTACGTGGTCGGGGAGTAATTTTATTATATCTGACATATTTTTTTGATTAGCAAATTAGTAAATTAGCAAATTAGAAAAGCAGAAAAAATCCTTTATATCTTACCTTTACTTTGGATATACTTACACTATAGGATCACCGAAGGATCACCGAAGGATGAGCCTCTAATCTTAGTACATCTAACCAGCTAATTCTTATAAAAATTTGTGCAAATATAAAAAAAGTCTTACTTTCGCAGAAAAATATTTTGAAAATGAAGCATTTATTTATCTGTATATTAGTCGCTATTAGTTTGATTTCTTGTGTTAAAGAAGTTGAAGAACAAATAGTTACGGGCTCTGACTACACAGGCCCTGACACTGATTTGCGCATACGCGACTTTATATGGAAAGGGCTTAATCAATACTATTTATGGCAAGAAGAGGTTAGCAATCTGCAAGATAACCGTTTCGGAAAACTCTCGACTACCAAAGCAGAAAAGAACACTGATTATACTAAATTCCTTAAGAGTTTCGGCAGTCCTGAGGCTCTTTTCTACAGAGGTTTGCTCAATAAATACAAGCAAATAGACCGCTTTAGCTATATCACCGATGATTATGTGAAGTTAGAAAACCAGTTCAAAGGTATTTCGGCAAGTACGGGTATGGACTCTCAGTATGTATTGATGAGGAACGGGGTTAATGCTGCGGGCTTTGTGAATTATGTGATACCTAATTCCGATGCCGATAAACAAGGTCTGAAAAGAGGTGATATTTTTCTCACTATCAACGGGCAGCGCATCACGAAAACTAATATAAACGAACTGCTGAAGAACAAAACCTACACTATTGATATTTATCGTATCGACCAGCAAGGCATATTGCAGCCTACAGGGCATACCGTTACGCTACACAACACCGAAACGCCAGAGAACCCTGTGCTGATAAAAAAGGTTATCACACTTGGGCAGCATAAGATTGCCTACCTGATGTACAACGCTTTTATCGCTAATTATAACAAGGAACTGAATGAGGCTTTTGCCGAGTTTAAGGCGGCAGGAACTACTGACTTAGTACTCGACTTGCGCTACAATGGCGGGGGGAGTATAGATACAGCGGTATATTTGGCATCGATGATAGCAGGGCAACACCAAGGGCAGCTTTTTGTTAAAGAGAAATGGAATACTAAGATGCAAGCTGCAGCCAACTTGCAAGGGGCTACGGTGCAGTATTTAACCGATAAGATGAAAGACGGCACCCCCATACACAGCTTGCAGCTTTCTAAGCTATACGTGCTGACTACCGAGCGCACCGCTTCCGCCAGCGAATTAGTAATTAACGGCTTGAAGCCCTATATGCCTATAACACAAATAGGACAGACTACGGTAGGCAAAAACCAAGGGTCTATCACTATTTATGATTATATAGACAAAGCTGGAAAAGTAAAGAACCCTAAGCACAAATGGGCTATGCAGCCTATAGTGCTCAGTATAGAGAACGCCAAAGGCTTTAGCGATTATACTAAGGGGTTAGTGCCCGACATACCTATGGAAGAAGATTTAGCTAACATAGGCATACTCGGCGACCCTACCGAACCTTTCTTAGCCGAAGCTATAGCGCAAATAACCGGTAGCCGTAGCGCAGCCCAGAGCCGCAGACCCAGCGTTACTCCTTTCTCTTATGAGGTTTTGACAACCTCTAAAGACGCCTATTTCGGGTATAACGAAATGTATAAGTAAAGACAAAAGACAAAAAACGAAATGAATAAACTTTACGAACTTAAAGTTGCTAAAATAACACACCTTACTACTTCATCGGTGATGATTACCTTTGAAGTGCCTGACCTCTTGCGCAAAGTTTTTAGTTTTGAGGCAGGCGAGTACCTCACCCTACAGCAAACTATCAATGGAGAGAAAGTGCGACGCGCTTACTCTATCTGTTCTGGCGTTAATGAAGGCGAACTGAGTGTGGCGGTGAAGCGCGTGCCCAATGGGGTGTTTTCTACCTACGCTACCCAAGAACTCAAAGAGGGTGATACTATAGAGGTGATGCCCCCAATGGGTTCATTTGTGTTCTTCTACGATATTTTTGGTAATAGGGATATTATGCTCTTTTCGGCTGGTAGTGGGGTAACCCCTATGATGAGCATTGCTAAGACGGCTTTGGCGATGACACAAATAAAAGTAGTGTTCGTCTACGGCAATAAATCTAAAGAAGAAACTTTGTTTTTTGATGAGATTGAAGCCCTAAAGGCGCAATACCCTGAGCGTTTCAAGGTGCATTACGCCTTTAGTCAAGAGCCTTGGGGCGACCACTATAAGGGGCGTATCAATGATAAGATAGTAAATGAACTATTTGATAAATATAAAGACTTCAACTGGGGGCGCTATTACGCTTGCGGTCCTACTCAATTAGTGAAAGACCTACGAGAGATGCTTTTGCTAAGAGGTATAGATAAAGACCGTATTTTTACTGAGCTCTTCGAGGCATCGCCTGCTGATACCGACTACAGTCAGCTACAGGGTAATGTAGAAATCACACTGCGATTGGGCGGACAAACGCATACTTTTGGGAGTGCTAAAAACCAGACGCTGCTGAGTTCGGCACTGATGCGAGGTTATGATGCGCCTTATTCTTGCCTAAATGGTGTGTGCAGCAGCTGTGTAGCCAAAGTAGAGGAGGGGGAAGCCAAAATGGCGAAGAATGAAACCCTAAGCGAAAAAGAGGTTGCCGATGGCTATATACTAAGCTGCCAAGCGTATGCTACTACCGATAAGATAAAGATAAAATTTGAGAACTAGCATTTGTTATTAGAGAGTTTTATTAACTTGTAAGACAGGTTGTTTCTTCTGTATTGGTGATATTTTACCCATTAGAGAAGGATAGAGGTCATTTGTGTATTTTTTTTCATTCATTTTTTGTGGTTTTAAAAAATATTGTATCTTTGCCCCCTAGAGTCACTAATTATATCTCAATGTTATCACGAATTTATAAACAATTACAGACACTATTAGTATTATTTACACTTACTCAAACCACCTATTCGTATGCTTATACAGTGGCAGGTAAGTGTGAGTCGGCTATACGCCATATTACTATCAGCCGTGTAGCAACGCCTACCGTAACCCAAACTGCTCACACTTTATGTGGAGGAGGTAGCCAAACCATAGCCTCTTTGCAACCGCAAGACGCTAACATTGTATGGTATAACAGTGCCACAGGAGGAAGTCCGTTGGCAAGCACTACCCCATTGGTAGCAGGCACCACTTATTATGTAGCACAGAGAAATGGTACTTATGAAAGTGATAAAATAGCAGTAACTGTAACACAACGAGCTTCAGGAAATGAAACGCTTAACTTTCAAGCTACCAATAATTCACTCAACTGTATACCAACAGGTCAGTTGCGCTTCCAGATACAAAGTCCTGTAGCAGGTAAGACTTATGTAGTAGAGCTTGTTGAGATGCCAGCAACCTATACAGGTACTCGTACTTTTACTATTACAGAAACTGATAAGGATAAGACAATTTCCTTTGTGAAATTTACAGGCTATAATATGCCAGCAGGTAACTACAAGGCTAAGCTACATACTTATAATATAGCCAATGGACAGCCTGTACCTGCAACGATTGCTCTTATGCAACGCGATTTCCCTGCGCCTAACAGGTCTAATAATGACTTTGGTAGTGACCAAGTGTATCAAGATATTCAAAGAGGAGGACAAACCAGTTGTGATTATTTAGATATTCGTTATGGTTATAATACCAATTCACCATTCTATAAGTATTTCAATACACCTGAGTTGTTAGCTCTCTATGAATATACAGCTTATTCTGATGATGATTTGGCTAATAAGTATGGAGGTAATCCTAATGACACACGTATAGTGTGGCGTGATCTTTTCACTTTGCCAGAAGGTACGTCCTCAGTTGTAGGAAAAAAGATTATATACTACGATTTGGCTGCTCACAATCGTACCTATAAAGATCTGAAAGAAGATCCAAAACGTCCTAAGTTCTACTTCCGTATCAAAGGGCAAAATTGTAATAACAACAGTGACCCAATGCTTGCAGGCGATATGCGTTTTATGAATGCAAGTATTGTATATGGAGGCTCTTGTAAAGCTCCTGAGATGTCTGTAACGAATGAAAACCCAATGGTATGCTATCCTATAACATATGTTATTAAACATAATGGGGTGAAAGTAGGGGAAGGACAAATAAATAGTGTCACGTCCTAAAAACGGTTTACATTTATTTTGTCAGTTTAATTTATGTTTTTCATTTTTTAAGTTAAGTATTGTAAGCAAGAACTCCTTTACTACATCAGTATAGATGAGTATCCACTA
>NZ_QBKG01000005.1 GCF_003054025.1 Capnocytophaga leadbetteri | reverse complement strand
TACTTAAGCCTTTTTTCTCTATTTCTTCTATGACAGCTCTCTTAAAGCAATCACTGTACCGAACTATCTCTGCTCGCCCTTTTGTCATATTTTTTTCCTATTTTAGTGTAAACCTATTTTAGGATATGACAAATTTTCCCTATATATTTATATCGCCCAAAAGGTAAAAAAGAATTAGAAGTTATAAGATAAATGAAAGGCACTTACTATAAAACTCCCATAGACTTCAAGGGACTGATAGAGAAGCGCGACCTTGCCAAGACCACCTTAGAGACCTCCATTGACCAGCAACTCTTCCTACTGGCTACCACAGCTTGGGGAGAGTGTAAGTTTGATGAAGGCTTTGGCACGGGCTTTTGGGAAGCAGATGTAGCTCGCTTTGATGAAAGGAATGCTTCAGAGCACCTGCAACATCTCTTAAGCCTTATCAGGGAGGAAACAGCTGCCTTTTCAGCTATTGGAAATGAATATGCTATAGAAGAAGAACTCAAACAAATAGGACAAAACTTAGCTTTTATCTAATAAAAGACAATCGCAATACTTAATAAAAATAAGTATTGCGATTTCTGCTGTAATAAACCGGATAACAAATTTGCTAATTCATAATTGTTTTGTACCTTTGCACGATTGATTTTTTTGACCATAGAAAATGGAACAGATAAGCGTTTTTGATATGCTAAAAATAGGTGTAGGCCCCTCGAGCTCGCATACCTTAGGGCCGTGGCGAGCGGCTGAAGCCTTCGTAAAAGAACTAAGAGAAAAAAACTACTTGCTCAATACTAAGAAGTTATCAGTAGACCTCTATGGGTCGCTTTCGCTTACAGGTAAAGGACACGCTACTGACCTCGCTGTGATGTTAGGGCTTAGCGGTGCCGACCCCGAGTATGTGCCTATAGAAAGTTTAGACGTTATCATTACGGCTATTACTAATAACCAAGAACTGTATTTGGGCAATGAGCTTATTGTAAAATTTAATCCTAAAGAGGATATAGTATTCAATAGAAATTTTCTGCCTTTTCACGCTAATGGGCTTACTTTTACGGCTTCGGGTGATGATTTTAGCTATCAATCGACTTTTTACTCGGTAGGAGGAGGCTTTATTGTTAAAGAAAATGCTTGTGAAGAGGAGCAAACCAATAAAAAGAATGTTCCTTTCCCTTTCCCTATAGATAAAGCAGAGGAATTGTTGCATTATTGCGGTTCAGAGGGTAAGAAAATATCGGAAATAGTATATGAAAATGAAAAAGCACTCCGCACTGAAGAGGAGATAGACCACGAACTATTGCGCATCTGGAATACGATGTTAGAATGTACCTACATAGGTTGCCATACTGAGGGGGTATTGCCAGGGGGATTGCACGTGCGTCGCCGCGCTTATGACATTCACAAAAACCTGATAGGGGTGGTGACTTACGACAGTCCGAAGAGTTGGATAAACTCCATTAAAAAAACGGATATTAAGTTTAGAGAAATACTGAAGTGGGTGAGTTGTTTTTCATTGGCAGTAAATGAGGTAAATGCGTCGTTAGGGCGGGTGGTAACAGCTCCGACCAATGGTAGTGCGGGGGTAATACCTGCAGTGTTATTGTACTACATCACTATTGAAAATCAGCAGGCTACAGAAGATGCTATCAAGCAGTTCTTATTAGTAGCGGGCGAGATAGGCAGTCTTTTCAAAAAAGGAGCTACCATTTCAGCAGCTATGGGAGGCTGTCAGGCAGAGATAGGCGTATCATCGGCTATGGCAGCAGGGGCTCTATGCGAGCTATTAGGCGGTACCCCAGAACAAGTGTTGATAGCTGCCGAGATAGCGATGGAGCACCATTTGGGACTGACCTGCGACCCTATAGGCGGCTTAGTACAGATACCCTGCATAGAGCGCAATGCTATGGGGGCTATAAAGGCTATTAACGCTGCCGAATTGGCGATGACAACTGACCCTAAAAACGCTAAAGTGCCTTTAGACAAGGTAATTAACACGATGTGGCAGACGGCTAAGGATATGAATTCTAAATACAAAGAAACTTCGGAAGGAGGCTTGGCCGTAGCGGTAAATATTGCGGATTGCTAGGCGAAAGACGAGAGACGAAAACATTAACTTTAACTAATAGAATATGACGATTAATTGCAAAGGTGAATTAGTGTCGCTTGCTTATCCACGTGTGATGGGTATTCTCAATCACACGCCCGATTCGTTTTTTGAGGGGAGCAGGGTAACTGAAAAGACGTTGCTAAATAGGGCAGAGGAGATGCTTATTCAGGGGGCTGACTTTATAGATGTTGGAGGGTATAGTACGCGCCCTAATGCAGCTGAGGTATCAGAAGAAGAAGAGTTAGCGCGTGTGATACCTGTAGTGCGTCAGCTAATAAAAGCTTTCCCTAATATACTGATTTCGGTAGATACTTTCCGAAGCGAGGTAGCTCGTCAGTCCGTTGCTGAAGGCGCAGCCATTATCAACGATATATCGGCAGGTGGATTAGACCCTCAGATGCTGAAAGTGGTAGCTGAAGCGCAAGTGCCCTATATAGCGATGCATATGAGAGGTACGCCCCAGACAATGCAACAGCACACGGATTACAATTATATCATTACCGATGTACTTTATTATTTTTCGGAGCGCAAGACTGCTATGATGGAAATGGGCATCAACGATGTGATAATAGATGTGGGGTTTGGTTTCTCGAAAACCTTAGATCAGAATTACGAAATTTTGAAGCATTTAGAGCGTTTTCAGATACTTAAAGCCCCTCTGTTAGTAGGGCTTTCGCGCAAATCGATGTTGTACAAACTACTTGATACTGACCCTGCTGGAGCCTTAAATGCTACCACTATAGCCAATACGATAGCCTTACTAAAAGGGGCGCACATCATACGCGTACACGATGTGAAAGAAGCCAAAGAGTGCGTGAAAATTATCAGTAAGATACGATGAAACTATTTGATATTTTAGACTTTACTATTGCCGATGCGATAGATATACTGCTGTTTGCGGCTTTTCTGTACTATGTATACCGACTTATCAGAGGTACGGTAGCTATCAATATTTTTATGGGTATCGTGATGATTTACCTATTATGGAAAATCACCGAAGCCTTGCAGATGCAATTGCTTAGCAGTATATTAGGGCAGTTTATAGGGGTGGGGGTATTTGCGCTGATAGTGGTATTTCAGCAGGAAATCCGCCGCTTTTTGCTCACTATAGGGTCTACTAATATCACGGCACGCAATAAGCTGCACCGCATATTTCACTTTTTTAAGCAGAAAGAGAGTCTGCTAAATGTAGAAGGTTTAGTAAGCGTATGCCATAAACTCGGCACAACCCATACAGGGGCATTGATAGTGATAGAGCGCAGTGTGCCTTTAGACTTTGTGATAGCTACAGGCGACAAGATGAACTTAGAGCTATCGGGGCCTATTATTGAGAGCATTTTTTATAAAAACAGTCCGCTGCACGATGGGGCTATCGTTATAAGGGGCAATACTATTGTGGCTACACGGGTTATTCTGCCCGTAGCAGCTGAAGATACGTTGCCCAAACACTACGGCTTGCGCCACCGTGCCGCAGTATCTATCACCGAAAAAACCGATGCTACTGCCTTGGTAGTATCAGAAGAAACGGGACATATATCGTACTTTAAGAATGGCAATTTTGTAAGATTTGCCAACGAAGAGGAACTTATAAAAATGATACAAGAAGACAATTAACTCTATTTTTTAATTTACTATGAAGATAAAAGAATCAAAATATTATCACCCTGTGAATGTGCTACAGGTAGATAGCGATGACCATATAGAGCTGTATGACAAGTACAAACTGCTTACTTTTACGAATCCTTATCGCGGACTATTAGACGACCTGATGGCACGTATTTACTTTGGAGGTGATGACCTTGTGATACATAGAGATAAACTAAAACACTTTGTAAAATGTACTGATTATTACACTTTTGAATACGCTTCTAAGCAAAATGAGCTTTACGAATCGGAGGAGTGTTATTTTCACCCTACTTTAGAGGTTTTTCTGTTGATAGACAAGAATTTATCGAATGAGTACGACAGTCAGATTTTTGAAGATGGGCTTTATAAAGTCAGTTCGGTGTATTACGAAAATACTAATCCTAAGACAAAAGAAAACCTCAATAAACTATTTGAGGATTATATAGAAAAATACGTTTCAAAAGAATCAAAAGTATCTATATTGTTGAAAACATCGCGGGGTATAGACATTAAAACGCATACTATTAAGCCTTATCGCATTGATTTTGAGACAATGTATAATGATGACTTTGCAGAGGTACATCACCACGTAAAGAATGCTCTTACGAATGAAGATAAGGGGGTGGTACTCTTTCACGGTATTGCAGGTTCGGGCAAAACCAATTACATCAAATGGCTTACGAGTCAGATACCCAATAAGAAATTTATTTTTGTACCTACCTCGATGATAGCCTCACTTACTGACCCTGCTTTTATAGGCTTGCTTATTGAGAACAAAAATTCGGTATTAGTGCTTGAAGATTGTGAGAACTACATAGCTGAGCGTACCTCCTTTAATAGCAATACCGATGTGGTATCGTCTATACTTAATATAGCTGATGGAATGCTTTCGGATGTGCTTGAATGTCAGCTTATTTGTACTTTTAACTCAGATATATCAAAAATAGATGCTGCCCTACTCAGAAAGGGTAGGCTTATAGCAGAATATAAGTTTAAAGAGCTGACCGTAGAGAAATGCAATAAGTATTTGCAATCAACAGACAGAGATTTAGTAGTAGAAAGGCCTTATTCGTTAGCTGAATTGACCAATATAGACTCTAAAGAACTAAAAGCAGATAACAAACAATCTAAAATAGGCTTCAAATGATACGATTACTACTTATAATACTTGTTTTTCCTGCTTTTTTGACAGCACAAGAAGCCGGCAATCGACTTTCTTTGCTCTTTATGGGCGATGTGATGGGGCACGGGCCTCAGGTAGAGGGGGCTTATGATGCTAAGACTAAGCAATACGATTATGAACCTGTATTTGCCAAAATAAAGCACAAATTTGCAGAAGCAGACTTTGCGATAGCTAATTTAGAGGTTACTTTGGGAGGCAAGCCCTATAAGGGGTATCCGCAGTTTTCATCGCCTGATGCCTTGGCGGTAGCTTGCCAAAATAGCGGAATAGATGTGCTGGTGACGGCCAACAATCACACCTGCGATAGAGGCAAAAAAGGAATTATCAGAACCTTAGATGTGCTCGACTCGCTCAAAATAGCTCATACAGGCACCTTTAGAGATAAAGCGGAGTTTGATAAGCATAACCTGTTGGTGCTCTCTAAAAATGGCATCACAGTAGGAATACTAAACTACACTTACGGCACTAACGGCTTGCCTGTACCAGAACCTACCATAGTAAATCGCATCAACCTACCCCAAATGAAAGAAGATATAGAGCAAGCTAAAAAGAGAGCTTTAGATAAGTTGATTGTCGTAATTCATTGGGGGATAGAATACCAACAGCACCAAAATACTCAGCAAGAGGCTGTGGCAAAATTTTTGTTTGACAATGGGGTAGATATTATTATAGGTGGACACCCCCACGTACTACAGCCAATGTACTACACTGCCCAAACAGGGCTTCATAAAGAGCAATTTGTAGTTTATTCGTTAGGCAATTTTGTATCGAATCAGCGCAAAAGTCCTTCAGATGGAGGGGCAATGGTATCGCTTACCTTATTAAAAGATGCTCATACTACCAGAATAGTAAAAAAAGGTTATCATTTAGTATGGGTAAATAGGACAAAAAAAACTAATGGTAAGTATCTTTTTGAGATACTACCTTGCAAAGAATATGAAGAAGATAATTTTAAAGACCTTACCGAGAGTGCTAAGGATAGTATGAATATTTTTATTAATAATTCGCGCAAACTTTTCAAAGGAAATATTTTGGTAGAAGAAAAATAAAAATAATTTGTAAGATTGCAAATAAAATACTACTTTTGTCGCTCTTATAAACCATCTCTTAATTAAGAAGTTTAATAACCATAAATATGAAGAAATTTATACTATTAGCCTCTGCGCTAAGTTTGTTTGCCTGCAAAACTACACAAAAAGTTTCTACCCCTCAGGCAGTAAATCCTATTCCTACCGCTCGCCAATTAGCGTGGCAAGATTTGGAATACTACGCTTTTATTCACTTCAATATGAATACCTTTACTGATATGGAGTGGGGTACAGGGGGTGAAGACCCAGCCCTATTTAACCCTACTGAATTAGATGTAAATCAATGGGTGAAAGTGATAAAAGAAGCCGGAATGAAAGGGGTTATCATAACTGCTAAGCACCACGATGGGTTCTGTTTGTGGCCTTCAAAATATACAGAACATTCGGTGAAAAACTCTCCTTGGAAAAATGGAAAAGGCGATCTTGTGAAAGATTTATCGGAGGCGTGCCGTAAGGTAGGGCTAAAATTTGGAGTCTATTTATCGCCTTGGGATAGAAATCACGCAGAGTATGCTCGTCCGGCATATGTTAATTACTTTCATAACCAGCTGAGAGAGTTGCTTACTAACTATGGCGAAATATACGAAGTGTGGTTTGATGGTGCTAATGGAGGTACTGGCTACTACGGAGGTGCTAACGAAAACAGAAAAATAGATGCTAATACCTATTACCAATGGGATAAAACATATGCTATAGTGCGCGAACTACAGCCTCAAGCTACTATTTTTGGCGATGAAGGTCCAGATATACGTTGGATAGGCAATGAAAAGGGTTATGGTACCACTACTAACTGGAATCCATTTACCTCTAATCCTGCTTTAGAAGGAGCTCCTCGTTTTAAACACTTAGGTGAAGGTGATGAGAATGGTGTGAATTGGATACCTGCTGAGGCAGATGTATCTATCAGACCAGGTTGGTACTACCACGCACGCGAAGACCATCAAGTACGTCCGCTCGAGAAAATGGTAGATATTTACTACGCTTCAGTAGGAAGAGGATATAACTTTTTGCTTAACTTACCAGTAGACAGACGCGGACTCGTACACGAGAATGATATCAAGAGATTGATGGAACTCAAAAAAGTGATAGAAGCAGACTTTGCTGATAACTTAGTAGGTCAAGCTACTGTAAAAGCTAGTAATGAACGCAAGTCTTTTAGTGCAGCAAACGCTATTGACAGTAATAAAAATACTTATTGGGCTACAGAAGATGGGGTAACCAATGCTTCACTAGAATTCACTTTTAGCAAGCCTACTACTTTCAATAGATTTTTAGCACAAGAATATATAGCTTTAGGACAACGTGTTAAGAATTTTAAGATAGAATACGAAAAAGACGGACAGTGGCAGCCTATAGATGCACAAACTACTATTGGTTATAAACGCATCTTGCGTTTTGATCCAGTGACTGCTACTAAATTTCGCTTTACTATATTAGACGCTAAAGCAGCTCCTCTTATTAGTAATATAGGGATTTATAATGCTCCTCAGTTGTTAGTTACACCTATGGTAACGCGTACTAAGGAAGGCTACATTAATATGAAAGCTGCTGATAAAGCAACTGAGATTTACTATACTCTTGATGGTTCGACTCCTACTGAAAAATCAATGCGTTATGGCTCTCCTTTCGCGCTTGCTAAACCTACTACCCTTAAAGTAGTTGCCTTCGACCGCAGTAGAAACCAATACAGCGAAGTAGCTTCTCACTCTATAGAGGTAGCTAAAGGTCTATGGAAAGTAATAGCTACCAGTGCTAAAGAGGTAAAAAATACTGACAGAATAATAGACGAAAGCACCACTACTTGGGGTTATCAGAAGAAAGAAAACGCTACTCCTGCTATTACTATAGATTTGGGTGAAACCTTGTCGTTGAGTGGCTTTACTTACCTGCCATCACAAGATAGATGGGCTGAGGGGACTATCAGTCATTATGTGTTTGAAGTGAGTACTGATAACGTGCATTGGAAGAAAGTATCAGAAGGTGAGTTTGGCAATATAAAGAATAACCCTATAGAGCAGCGTATTGTATTTTCTTCTAAAGAAAAAGCACGCTATATTAGGTTAATAGCTACTAAAACTGTAGATAATTCGAGCATTGTATCTTACGGAGAAATTGGTGTTATAACGCAGTAAAAATGTATCTCAATAACGCAAAATTATCATTAAGCCCTAAATGGCTTTATATTATAGTTCCAACCCTGTTCTTTGCATTTGCAGGGTTGAACTTTTTAGTGTCGCTACTATTTGATACCTCACCTCTTATCAAAGCAGAAATTGCCTCTAAAGGCGAACTAATGTACCTTGCTGAGAATTTGTTAATTTTTGCTATATTCTTAGCAGTGTTGCTCTTATGGGTTAAGTACGTACATAGACAGCCATTAACGGCTCTAATTACTGCCCGCCCTAAAATAGATTGGAAGCGATTTTGGTTTGCTTTTGTTTTATGGGGAGTGGTAACAGTAGGAGTAACGTTGATAGATTACGCTATACACCCGGAAGCGTATGTATGGAATTTTCAGTGGATGCCTTTTCTGAAGTTATTGGTGATAGTAGTTCTTATGATGCCTTTGCAAACAGGCTTTGAAGAGGTCTTTTTCAGGGCTTACTTAATGCAGGCAGTAGGGCTTACAGTGCGCAATGCGTGGTTGCCATTAGTGTTTACCTCAGTTACTTTTGGACTGATGCACCTTGCTAATCCAGAGGTAGAGAAATTAGGTTATATGCTTCTTATTTACTATATAGGTACGGGGTTCTTCTTAGGAATTACTACCTTAATGGATGACGGCATAGAGTTAGCGCTTGGCTTTCATACGGCTAATAACCTTTTTACAGCACTTTTAGTTACTTCAGATTGGACAGTATTTCAAGTCCCCTCTCTATTACGTGATGTATCAGAACCTACCTTAGGGCTTACTTTATGGGTACCATTATTAATCTGTTTCCCTTTAATGCTTTATATTTATGCTAAGAAATACCATTGGAAAGATATAAAGAAACATCTTATAACTCGATAAAAAATAAAAAAGAGCTGCTCATTAGGGCAGCTCTTTTACTTTTAAGGTGATACCTTTTTAGTTTTTGAATATCTTCTTATGGAAAATAATCATCAGTCCTACAGCTATACAAATAGCAGAATCAGCTACGTTAAATATAGGCTCAAAAAAGCGGAAACGCTCGCCGCCCCAAATGGGCATCCAATCAGGAAGTACTGTGTCAATAATCGGAAAACAAAACATATCTACTACCTTTCCGTGCAATAAAGTACCATAAGGATTGGGTGAGAAAAGCGTAGCTATATTGCCATAGCTATGGTCGAAAATAACCCCATAAAATACGGAATCAGTGATATTGCCCAATGCACCTCCTAAGATTAGAGAGATAGATATAATAAGCATCTTAGGTTGTTTTTTCTTTATGGCAGAAACCAACCAATAGCCGATACCTACTACGGCAACAATACGAAAGAGCGTCAGTATAAGTTTGCCGTATTTACCTGGTATTTCTTTACCCCAAGCAGCTCCGTCATTCTCAGCAAAGGAGATTTTAAACCAACTAAATACTGTTACCACTTCATCAAGAATGAAGTGTGTTTTAATGTATATTTTGCTCCATTGGTCAATGAGGAGCACTAATAAGATAATAAGAGTAGCGTGTTTTAACTTCATAATCTTTTCTTAACAATATTCTTTTACAGCTTCCACAAAGGCAATAGCATTTTCTACTGGTACATTAGGTAGAATACCGTGTCCTAAATTAGCTATGTACTTATCCTTTCCGAAAGCATCAATCATTTCTTTTACTTTTTTCTTAATATCAGCAGGCGAAGAGAGCAGGCGAGAAGGGTCGAAGTTACCTTGTAGCGCTATCTTTCCTCCGGTTAGTTCTCTTGCTTTTTCAGGGCTGCACGTCCAGTCAATACCTAAGGCAGCGGCTTTAGAGGCAGCCATTTCAGGCAATGCAAACCAGCAGCCTTTGCCAAATACAATTACTTTAGTCAGCGGCGCTAGGGCTTCAACTATCTGATTAATGTATTGCCAAGAAAAAGTACGATAATCTTCAGGCGAGAGTACGCCCCCCCAACTATCGAATATCTGCACAGCATCTACCCCTGCTTTTACTTTTTCTTTCAGGTATAATATAGTAGTATCAGTTATTTTCTGTAACAACTGATGCGCTGTTTCAGCATCGGTAAAGCAAAGCTCTTTAGCCGTAGCAAAATCGCGAGAGCCAGACCCTTGTACAGCATAACAGAAGATAGTGAAAGGAGACCCTGCAAAACCAATCAGAGGCACACGATTGTTAAGTCGCTGTTTGGTAAGCTTTACTGCCTCAAGTACATAGCCCAATGTTTCTTCAATGTCAGGTATAATCACTTGAGCCACATCTTTGGCTGTGCGTACAGGATTAGGGAGCCAAGGTCCTACGCCTTTTTTCATTTCTACCTCAATATTCATCGCTTGAGGTACGACTAAGATGTCTGAGAATAAGATAGCAGCATCTACGCCTACAATATCAACTGGTTGTACTGTTATTTCGGCTGCTAATTCAGGAGTTTTACAGCGTGTAAAGAAGTCGTATTTATCGCGTAAAGCTCTAAATTCAGGCAAATATCTACCTGCCTGACGCATCATCCACACAGGAGGGCGTTCAGTGCTTTCGCCATTTAGTACGCGTAGAAATATATCGTTTTGTAACATTTTTTGTTAGGTGTAAAAAAGAAGAGGCTGCCCGAAAGGTTTTTGGGCAGTCTCTTCTGCATAATAATAACTTAAATACTTTTGATGATACTGATGAAATCATCAGCTTTAAGAGCTGCCCCTCCGATAAGTCCGCCGTCTACATCTTCTTTAGCAAAGATTTCTTTAGCGTTATCAGGTTTTACGCTGCCACCATATAAGATAGACACGCTATCAGCTACGTTTTTGCCGTATTTATCAGCAATTGTTTTGCGAATAAAATGGTGAATTTCTTGTGCTTGCTCCGGACTTGCAGTTTCGCCAGTGCCGATAGCCCAAACAGGTTCGTAAGCCAATACGATATGTTGCCAAGCCTCAGCAGGTAGATGGAATAATCCATTCTTTATTTGGCTACCTACTACATCAAAATGCTTGTTTGCTTTGCGTTCTGCAAGCTCTTCACCTATACAGAATACCACACGCATATTGTGTTTTAGGGCGGTATCTACTTTTTTAGCAAGACTTTCGTCTGTTTCGTTGAAATAAGCACGGCGTTCAGAGTGACCTAAAATAGTAGTTTTCACTCCGATAGCATTTAGCATTTCAGCAGATATTTCGCCTGTATAAGCTCCGTTTTCAGCGAAGTGCATATTCTGAGCGATAACTTCTATAGCGCTACCTTTAGCAGCTTCTACTGAAGGGATAAGGTTTACAAAAGTAGGGGCAATCATCACCTCTGCATCAGTTTGAGGTACTTTTTTCAATAGGTCTGAAATAAGGGCTAATGATTTGTTTACATCATTATTCATTTTCCAGTTTCCTGCTACAATTTTTTTTCTCATATATAATGAATTTTTTATTTTCAGGTGGTAAGTGTTGTCTTGTGGCGCAAAGATACAAAATAATTATCAATTGGCAATTACCAATTTGCAATTTACTTACGACTCTCTCTCCACTTACAAGCCAACAAGGTGTTTTTCAGTAGCATAGCTATCGTCATAGGGCCTACGCCACCAGGTACAGGGGTGATGTAGCTAGCTTTATTTTTCACTTCATCAAAAGCTACATCGCCTACTATACGGTATCCTTTAGGGGCATTATCGTCTTGCAGACGTGTAATACCTACATCTATCACGGTTACCCCTTCTTTTACCATATCGCCTTTGAGGAACTCTGGTATTCCTAACGCCATTACTATGATGTCAGCTTGACGAGTAAAGTCAGCAAGATTAGGAGTGTGACTGTGGGTTAGGGTAACGGTAGCATTGCCTTGAGCACCTTTCTGGCTGAGCAAAATACTGATAGGTCTACCCACTATATGCGAACGCCCTACTACCACTACGTGCTTGCCTTTGGTAGGTACTTCGTAGCGCTTAAGGAGCTCCATAATACCAAAGGGAGTTGCAGGTATAAAAGCCTCCATATCAAGGGCTATTCTACCAAAGTTAGCAGGGTGAAAACCATCTACATCTTTCTTAGGGTCTACAGCTAAGAGTATTTTCTGCTCATCGATATGCTTAGGCAGTGGCAATTGCACTATATAACCATCAATATCAGCATTAGCGTTGAGCTTGTCTATTTCTTTTAAGAGCGCTTCCTCTGTTATGTCAGCAGGCAGTTTTACAAGGGTAGAAGCAAAACCAACCTGTTCGCAGGCTTTTACCTTGCTGTTTACGTAGGTAATACTTGCGCCGTTGTCGCCTACTAATACAGCGGCTAAGTGAGGTACTTTCTTACCAGCTGCTTTCAGTTGTTTTACTTCTTCAGCAATTTCTTGCTTGAGTGCTTCCGAGGTCTTTTTTCCATCTAAAATAGTCATTTTTATTATAGTATTTAGTTGTTAATGTTATTGTTCGCCTATCATTTGCAAAGCCTCTTTTACTTGTGCTAAAGACTCAAAAGAATCGCTAAAAGTAGTAGAGGTTTTTGTTCTTTCTATTTCATCTATAAGAGCTTTTACAATCTCTGTAGGTATGTATTCTTCACCGCCCGATAGGTCAGCTTTAAAGCCTATTCCCACAGCCATTGTCTCTACCTGCATACCAAAGCAAATTTCGATAAATTCTTCTAAGGTAGCTGATTGCAGTATGCCGTCTTTCCAATCTTCAGTTTTGCAAGCCAAAGCAGCGTCTTTGTCCTCAAAAAAGAGGGCAACCGGAATAGCCTCGTTAGTCTCTTCTATATAAAAAGATACTGAGCTACACATAGCGAACGATTCGTCTACTTCTAAGTAGAACACCTCCTTGTTCTTTACTACGGTTTCTATAAACTTTTTCATAAACAGTAATTTTTTATCATTAGGTTTTATCTCATTCCCTGCATCATTTGCATCATTTTTCTACCGCCGCCGCCTTGCATCATCTTCATCATTTTGCTCATTTGCTCAAACTGCTTCATCAGTTGGTTCACCTCCTGAAGCTCACGACCACTACCTTTAGCGATACGTTTTTTCCTGCTCATATCTATAATGGCAGGGTTGCTGCGCTCTTTAGGGGTCATTGAGTGAATGATAGCCTCTATATGCTTAAAGGCATCGTCTTTTATGTCGAGGTCTTTCACCGCTTTGCCCACCCCTGGTAGCATACCGAGTAGGTCTTTCATACTACCCATACGCTTTATTTGCTGTATTTGCTCAAGGAAGTCATCAAAGCCAAATTGGTTTTTAGCAATTTTCTTCTGTAGTTTGCGAGCCTGTTCTTCGTCAAATTGCTCTTGGGCGCGTTCAACGAGCGAAACCACGTCCCCCATACCGAGTATACGGTCAGCCATACGGTCAGGGTAGAACACATCTATAGCGTCCATTTTCTCGCCCGTACCTACGAACTTGATAGGCTTATTTACTACTGATTTGATAGTGATGGCAGCCCCTCCGCGGGTATCACCATCTAATTTAGTAAGGATAACCCCGTCAAAGTTAAGAACATCATTAAAGGCTTTAGCCGTGTTTACCGCGTCTTGCCCTGTCATCGCATCTACTACGAAGAGCGTTTCGTGAGGTTTGATAGCTTGGTGAATGTTTGATATTTCGTTCATCATCTGCTCATCAACTGCCAAACGACCTGCCGTATCGACAATCACCACGTTCAGATGATTTTCTTTAGCGTAAGCCAAGCCTTTCAGAGCGATATCTACAGGATTGTTATTGCCTTTATCTGAAAATACCGGTACGCCTACCTGCTCGCCCACTATGTGCAGCTGGTCTATCGCCGCAGGGCGGTACACGTCGCAAGCCACTAAGAGGGGCTTTTTGTTCTTTTTGCTTTTCAGATAGTTAGCCAATTTTCCAGAGAAAGTAGTCTTACCCGAACCTTGCAACCCCGACATTAATATCACGGTAGGATTGCCCGACAGATTTACCCCAGCGGCATCACCTCCCATCAGTTGGGTAAGTTCATCTTTTACGATTTTCACCATCAACTGACCAGGTTGTAGGGTAGTAAGCACCTGCTGTCCGATAGCTTTTTCTTTTACGGTATTGGTAAAATCTTTAGCTATTTTGTAGTTTACGTCGGCATCTAATAGCGCACGACGAACCTCTTTAAGGGTTTCGGCTACGTTAATTTCGGTAATTTTACCGTGCCCTTTGAGGTTATGCAGGGCTTTCTCTAATTTATCGCTTAAATTATCAAACATTTTATTCTATTTTAAAAGTGGGGCAAAGATAATAAATAAATACGAAATACGAAATACAAGAGCCTAAAATTTACTTTTATTCTTTGCTCATCCTTCGCTCATCCTTCGCTCAAGGCTCGAATTGTGTGTTTGAACTAAATATTTATGATCATATTTTTCTTTTTTTCTTGTTTATTCGGAAAATTTTTGTACATTTGTAGCGTGTACTTAAAAATGCTAAGATTATGAAAAATAAAGTACGATGGTTAATATTTTGTTTGCTATGGCTTTCAGGGGTGGCGCAGGCGCAACTCAAATTTGTTAGCGGAGTAGTCAAAGAGGCTGACGGTACGCCTTTAATGGGGGTATCGGTAGTAGTAAGAGGTACTGCCTCTGCAAAAGGAGTAATTACTGATGTAGATGGTAAGTACCAGCTAAAAGTGCTTGCAGGTAGTACCTTAGATTTCAGTACGATAGGCTTCCGAAGTGTGAGTAAATTAGTGCCTAAAATCAATGCTGCTGAAATTACGATGAATGTAGTGCTACCAGAAGAAGAAATATGTTTTTACCCAGCACCTCCTGAGGAAAAAATGATAGCATTAGGTATAGAAAAAACTAGTAATATACCTTATAAAATAGAAGCTTTCACTCAGAAGTACATCAGTCAAGGGCAAAGCGATAATGCCTTAAGCTCTTTAGACGGAATGGTCGCTGGACTTAATGTGCAGCGCACTGCCTTAGGGGTGGGCGAGCGTAGGGTGATGATGCGCGGCATGCGCTCCTTGTTTTCAGATAATAATGTGCTCTATGTGATAGACGGAGTGCCATACGACCAGCCTTCAGATCTCAATCCAGAAGACATAAAAGAGGTGCGGGTACTTATGGGCGCTTCAGCTTCAGCACTCTATGGTGCATCGGCCGCTAACGGAGTGGTGCTTATACAAACCCAAAAACCTCAAAACCGAGATATTAGAGTGCGTTTATCATCTTCTCTTCAGTTTGAAAATGCGTATGATTTGCCCCAAATGCAAAACACTTATGGCAATGAGGCAGGGCAATACACCTCGTGGGGACGCAAGCTCAGTACCCCTTCGTCTTTTGATGCCAAAGATTTCTTCCGAACAGGCTATCAGGCTATGACGGCAGTCAATCTCTCGGGGGGTAGTATCTCTAACCGTACTTATGCTTCGGTGGGGGCATTGCAGACTAAGGGGGTAGTACCCAATACGGCATACAACCGCTATAATATATGGGTGCGCAACGTTAACGAGTTGCTTAATGAAGATATAGTGTTAGACCTCACAGGGGGGTATACCCACCAGTTTCAGCGCAACCAAGTGGGGCACGGCATCGCTTCCAACCCTATTGCGGGGCTTTATCTTTACCCCAGAGGCGAAAACTTTGCCCAAGAGCGTTATTTCGAACGTTATGACCCCGCAGCGGGCTACGCTAAACAATATTGGTATGCGGGGTCAGGCACAGCTGATACGCCTGCCGATATGGGCGAGAATATACAAAACCCCTATTGGGTAGCCTATCGCAATGTGCGTCCTGAGAGCAAAGATCGCTATTTTTTGTCGAGCAAACTGTTTTTCAACATCAGTAATAGATTGAGTCTTACTACACGTTTCAGCTTAGATAATAGCTACTATAAGCACGAGGACAGGCATTATGCTTCTACCTTACCAGCTTATGCAGGCGAAAATGGCTATTATGCCTCAGAGAAAGAGAGTACCCAACAGCAATATGCCGATGCCATACTCAAATATGTAAGTACGATATACGGACATTTACAGTTCACTACCTATGCAGGGGCTATCTATCAGGCTACGGCACAAAACAGAGAGGGGTATGGAGGCAATTTGCTTTCTCCCAATAAATTTAATATAGCAAATATAACTCCTTCACAACTGAGGGCACTCCCTAACCACCTTGATTATCAGCAGAAGAATGGGGCTGCCTTTCTTTTGGCTGAAGTCTGGTGGAAATATATACAGCTAACCGCTTCAGGGCGAGCTGATTTCTCATTATCTCACCCTTATGCTAGTAGCAAAGCTGTCATAAGTCCATCAGTAGGCTTGTCTACCAGCTTGCTCAGAATGTTCGACTTAGATATTAAGTATTTGCTAAATGCTAAAGTATGGGCATTTTACACTGAAGTAGCAGCCCCTCTTCGCTATAAAGGTTGGAATGAACGCATCTTCCTCCCCGAAAAACTACAGCCTGAACGCACCCGCTCTTACGAAGCAGGTATTAGCACGAGTTGGTTGAATGATCAGGTAGGGCTAAATGCTGCTGTGTACCGCACTCTCACCAGCAATCAGTTAGTGCCAACAGCTATGCCGTATGGTTCTGTATATACCTATCAATGGGCGCAGGCAGGCGAAGTAGAAAACCAAGGTATAGAGTTATCGGCTATCTATAGAAATAATTCTAGCCTTTTCAGATATCGATTGGCTCTCAATGCTACTGCCAACCGCAATAAGATAACGCAATTAGGTACAGAACAAGTACTAAATGATTATTTCAGACTGCGTGAGGGCGACCAGATAGGCGACTTATACGATACCAATGGCAAGCGCTTAGGTAGTACCAATCCCGATTGGCTTTTTGGGTTAAAAGGAGCTATGACTTACAAAAATTGGGATTTTGATTTTTGGATAAAAGCGCGTTTAGGGGGTGAAGTGTTATCAGATACCGAGCGCTATTTAGACCGTTATGGGGTTTCACAAGCTTCGGCTACAGCACGCGATACCGAAAACGATCTTTTAGGTATTCCTGCGCCCTATTATTTTCAACACAAACCTACTGAAAAGTATGTGTATGAGGCTACTAACTTACGCCTACAACGCTTAGCACTTACATACCATTTCAATAAGATTTCTATGATAAAAGGCTTTAGAGACTTTAGCCTGTCACTCATAGCTGACAATGTGCTGATGCTCTATAACAAAGCTCCTTTCGACCCAGAGTTAGTATCAGGTACGGGCACTTATGAGGCTGGTTACGACCTATTTATGTTGCCTAGTGTAAGGAGTTACGGACTAAAGGTTAATTTTCAATTCTAAGTGTTATGAAAAAAGTATTTATATATATAGCTTTGGCAGCTACTTTAGGGGCTTGCCAAAATGAAGGAGACGATGTCACTCCGGCACCTCCTACACGTCAAGCATTGTACTTAGACGGTAGTAGCACTCGTGAGGTCTATGTGATACCTTTCCAAGAAAATGAAATAAAGGTGCTAAAAGCTAAGCTATTGCAGCCTTCAGAAGAGATAACAGCCGCTACCATAGTAGTTGGCGATGCTCAGGCTCTCACCGACTATAATGCGCAATACGGCACTGCCTATAAGTTGTTGCCTAAAGCGACCTACAAAATAGATGATAATGTGATATTCGACCGCAACGACCGTGAGTCGGCTATAAACTTATTAGTTGAAGGACTTACTTTTGCCGATGAAAATGAGGTATATGCGTTGCCACTACAGCTGTTAGGCAGTAAGAACCTACCAGTGTTAAACGGACAAGACAGGCTCTTGCTTATTGTCCGTCAAGAGGTAAGGGCTAAAATACTGCGTATGGGTACCACAAATGCTACTAAATCAGGGTTACTTAGAGAAAAGCTCCCCCGCTGGACGTTAGAATTTACGGTAAATCTGCCTACTATAGCCGATAATACGCCTCTGATAACTATTAATGACACGCTATCAGTAGGCTTTATGGCACAACAATTACGAGTAAACTGGGCTGAAAGAACACTAACTGTTTCTAAAGAGCGTTTGCAGGCAGCCGCTAACAAATGGTATGCCCTTTCAGTGAGCTATGATAGCCATACGCTTAGGGTATATGTCAATGGCGAACTACTTGCTCAAGAGCAAATAAAGGGTGAGTATTTGTCTCTCAATCAGCTGACGATAGCTGGTAGTGAGCAACTTATCAGAGAAGTTCGATTTTGGCAGCGAGCTCTTACTCCACGTGAGGTAGTTGATAAGCTATGGCACCTACAGCCAGCGCACTCTGATTTGCTGTTTTATCTACCTTTGAATGGAAAGAAGAAAGAACCTTATACTAAGCAAGTAACCGATGATGAGACCTTCCTTTGGGACTGGTCAGCTTATGGAGGTTTAAATATGCCCATACCTGCAGGGGCAACCTTTGATAATTACAGAGGAATGGGGTATGCGTTTCCTAACAACGACTAACATTTAAAATGAGAATAAAATTTAACAAGAAATACGCATTATGGGCATTAGCCTTATTAGGTATAGAATTTCTCATTGCTACAGTATTCAGTCGCATAGGTTTCATAAGGGGCTATATAGGCGATGTATTAGTGGTGATATTATTGTATTGCTTAGTACTTTCGGTAGTAAAAGTTAGAAACAAGAGCAAGCTGATAGGTGCTATTTTTCTTTTTGCAGTATTAGTAGAAGTATTGCAATATTTTGGAGTAGCTACTTATTTAGGATTTACTAAAGGAAGTTTAGGGTATATCATATTAGGCAATCACTTTTCGTGGGGCGATATACTAAGCTATACCATAGGCTGCCTCATTTTGCAATTAACAACTCGTAATTAATTAAAAAGAAATGTATATAGATATAGGTATCAATCTCACTAATAAGCAGTTTGCAGGTGAGTATGATGAAGTAATAGATAGGGCAATAAGTGCTGGGGTAGAGCAGATACTACTCACGGGTACAAGTGTGCGAAGTAGTAAAGAAGCTTTGGCTTTAGCTAAAGAATACCCTGAAACGTTATTTGCTACTGCGGGCATTCACCCCCACGATGCTAAAACGATGAACACCGAGAGTATAAAGATATTAGCGGCATTGCTCAAAGAGAAAAAGGTAGTAGCAGTAGGCGAGTGTGGTTTAGACTTCGACCGCGATTTTTCGCCTCGTCCAGTGCAAGAAAGCTGTTTTCACGCGCAATTGTCATTAGCTGAAGAGGTACAAAAACCGCTCTTTCTTCACGAACGAGCAGCTTTCGATCGTTTCATAGCCATACTTAAGGAGCACTCTTCATTGCCAGAAGGGGTAGTGCATTGTTTTACGGGACAATTAAAAGAGGCAAAAACTTATTTAGAAATGGGGTATTACATAGGTTTTACGGGTGCTATAACCGATATGCGCAGATTTGCAGCTTTAGAAGAAGTAGTACGTTATGTACCTTTAGATCGTATGCTTATAGAGACGGATGCACCTTTTATGATGCCTAAGAATGTACCAACGCGTCAGTTGTTATACCATCAGCAAAGACGCAATGAGCCCGCCTTTTTGCCATATGTAGCACAAACTATTGCACACTACAAAGGAGTTCCCTTAAAAGCAGTAGCCGATAAAACTCGCGAAAATTCAGAAACTCTTTTTAAATTGTAATAATAAAATAATAAGGAGTGAATGACAATTCACCCCTTATTATTATTTAATGTTTAAGTGCTTCTATCTGTTGGAGTAGATGATGAATAATTTCGAGGCCAGCCATATTTACCTCTAAGTCGTAATGCCAGTTAGTAAAGCGCTCGAAAGCAGTAAGCTGGTCGTAGTGCAGATAGGTAGTGTTATCAATTACCTCTGTTTGTATAAGTCCGCTTGATACGAGGTCGTTAAAAAATGAGATTTCTATATTGTACAAACGGATTATTTCCTCTTTAGATATTCTTTCTTCCATAACTATGAATTTTTAAGTTGTTCGAATAATGCCTTTTGTTTATCGGTGAGATTCTGGGGCAGAGTGACGTGGTAACTAACGAATAGGTCTCCAAAAGCTCCTTCTTGTTTGTAGATAGGCATACCTTTACCTTTTAGGCGTACAGTAGTACCGTTTTGGGTTTCAGCAGCTACTTTCATTTTCACTTTGCCGTTAAGGGTTTCAATTAGCACTTCGCCACCGAGCACAGCTGTATAAAGGTCGATATTAACAGTGGTTTTTAGGTCGTTTCCATCACGTTCAAACTGATTATTAGGTGTTATGTGGAAAGTAATGTATAAATCGCCGTTTGGTCCACCATTATACCCCTGATGTCCGTGTCCTTTTAGCTTTATTTGTAGCCCCTCATATATTCCTGCTGGTACAGTAATACGTATATTCTGACCGTTTACTGAAAAAGTACGTTGTTGAGTAACTGCGGCTTCTCGCAAAGAAAGCTCCATATCGGCATAGATGTCTTGTCCTTTAAACTTGCCCGCTGCTCTACCATACCCACGACCAAAGCCTTCTGTACGACCGCCAAACATATTGCGGAAGAAATCCGAATAGTCACCTTCTTGAAAGTCGCCTTGTGCAAAGCCTCCAAACCCACCTTGTGCTTGTTGTTGGGCTCTTTCGTATTCTTCGCCGTGTTGCCAGTGTTCACCATATTTATCATATTTAGCACGGTTTTCGGGATTAGAAAGTACTTCGTTTGCCTCGTTAATTTCTTTAAACTTTTGTTCGGCATTCTTATCGTTAGGGTTCATATCAGGGTGATATTTGCGCGCTAACTTCCGATATGCTTTTTTGATTTCATCTTGAGTAGCTGTTTTACTAACCTCTAAAGTTTTATAGTAATCTATCATACGTTATAATTTTGAATCAATGCAAAAGTACGAAATAATTACCAATTGACAAATAAAAAAAGCTCTCTAATTGCTTAGAGAGCTCTTTTCACAATGCATATAAATACTACTACTAACTCCAAAAGAAATAATAACTTTAGTCTTTGAAAAAGTATTACAATAAAAGTAATATAGTTTTTTTCATAAGTTTTTGTTTTATAATACTTTTTTCAACATCCTATTTCATTTATTGTACTGAAAATACTGTGCCAAACTATTTTTTAATGTTGTTTTATTTTGTAAGTGTTTAAATATCAGATTTGTATAGGTATTTATTGAGTTAGCAATCTTGTGTTGTAAAATGTGAAAGTTGTGTAATTACACGCTTCACTTCGTGTAATTACACAACTTTGTTTATAAGTTTATCGTACCTATACTTACATTGTTTAAGTAATCGAGAGTGTTAGGGCCTTCGTGAAATAGCAAATCTAACACTGATAGATTCTTTATAAAACCGTGTTTATCTGAAAATATCTGGTGATAGGGCTCCATAGTTACATCAACTTCTTTCTTAGCACTACTTAAGTAGCGATAGTCTTTCACAGCTTCGGGCTGCGCTTCGTAAGTACTCGTTTTATCAAAGTTGATATTTACCAATAGGCAGGCCAAAATGGTTTCTATGGTGTCTATATTTACATCTAATAAGTAGGTATAAGACTTCTCAAAGATACGCACTAAATCGTCTTCGTAATATTCAAAATAAGGCGAAGTGCGATAGGCGGTTTCTAAGCTCTTCCAATGTAGGTGTTGCCAAGGGAAATGGTTTTCTACCTTCACATCTTTGAATAGCTGTCTGCCATTTTCACCTCCTACGTGTTTAATGGGTAGATTTAAGGCTTGTTTGCCATTAGCACCATAGATATAAGCTCTATTTCTAAGCGTTTGCTTCTGATAATTATCAGATACTTCTAACACGCACGGATAACTGAGTATTAGGTGAAATTGTGCTATTGAAGGGAAATAAGTAGGGTGTAATAATACTTGCTCTGTCATTATTCTTTTACTTTTTTCTTTCGTAAGAAGTTGTAGCCTGCCCATCCGCCTAAGAGTAATAGAACTACCCAACTGTATGATACGGGCTCTCCTTCTCCATTCACAGTGGTAAAGAGGCGTTTCCAACGAATTTTGTTAAATCCACTTTGGTTTTTATCGAGGCTCATCCAGATGAGTACGGGCTTGCCTACGATATGGTCTTCTGGCACAAAGCCCCAGAACCTACTATCTTCTGAATTGTGGCGGTTATCCCCCATCATCCAGTAATAATCCTGCTTAAAGGTGTACGAACTCGCTTTTTGTCCGTTAATATAAATCTCTGTTCCTCTTACTTCCAAAGTATTGTGTTCGTACTCTTTGATAATGCGCTTATACAGCGGTAGGTTATCTACTGATAGTGCTACACTTGCTCCTTTAGCAGGTATGGTAATAGGGCCATAATTATCTTCATTCCAAGGGAAAGCAGGTGAATGAGGGAATATAGCAGGATTATAGCCTTTGTCGTTGATGTTGCGAGTTACCGATACTATGCCTGCACTTTTAGCTAAGGCTTGCGCTACCTCGTCAGTGAGTGAGGTGAAAATATAGGTGTTAGCAGCTATCATTCCCGAAGGGTCAGTTACACCAAATTGTTGGTACATCAGCTGTGGCGAAAGGTCTATATTGGGCTGAGTTACTACTATATAAGAGCTTTGCAATTTAGCCCTTACAGGATAGATTTCTTTTTTACCATTTATCCAAACATCGCCGTCTATGATTTGCAGTTTATCACCCGCTACGGCTACGGTGCGTTTTACGTAGTTAGATTTTTTGTCGATAGGCTTATCGATGTGTATTTTAGAGTTGTCGCGGAAGTATTGTACTGTGTCGGTAGGCCAGTTGAACACCGTAATATCATTGCGCTCTACTTTCTGAAAAGCAGGTAGGCGCAGGTAAGGTAGCTGAGGTACTTTTAGGTATGATTTAGTGCCTATTATTGGTATAGAATCGTGTACCATCGGTAGGGATAGAGGGGTCATAGGGATGCGCACTCCGTAGTGAAACTTGCTCACAAAAAGAAAATCGCCTACTAATAGAGTTTTCTCTAATGATGAGGTAGGTATCATATACGGCTGAATGAAGTAGGTGTGGATAGCTGAAGCTGCTACTACAGCAAAGAGAGTGGCGCTAATCCAAGTAGAGACATTTTTCTTAATCACCTCATAGTCTTTTCCTACATATACTACTTTTGGTTGGTACATCAAGTAGGCAGTAAAAAGCCCAAGGGTGACAACTGATAAGAGGGTATAGCGTTTTTGACGGTAACCAAATACGTGTAGCCACTCGTAGTTCATCACTATTGCCATAATGTTGCCTATCACAGGTAGGTAGAGTAGAAATACCCACCACCAAGGGCGTTCGATGATTCTTAAAAATATCACCGTATTATAAAAAGGTACAAAGGCTTGCCACCCTTTGTAACCTGCTTTTTCATATCCTTTCCAGAAGAAAAGTCCGTTTAGCAGTTGTACTGCAATTAAAATGTAAATGTATATCATATTAATTATGAATTATCAATGGTGAATTATGCTATAATTTCTCTAAGAAAGAGGCAACCCCGTCTTTAGAATGGTGGTCTGTTAGATGTTTGGCTACAGCTTTTACCTCATCGCGGGCATTGTCTACGGCTACCCCACAACCTACCCCTTTGAGCATCTCTAAATCATTATAGTTATCGCCGAAAGCTATAGTCTCGTTTAATGATAGGTGGTATACCTCGTCTAATACAATTTTTACCCCTGTAAGTTTAGAAATACTAATGTCAGCAACCTCTATATAGGTGTCTTTAGCTCTGTATATCTGCATAACAGAGGCATATTTTTCATTCAATAGCTGAAACATTGACTCTATAAGATTCTTTTCACCCATTAACATTAATTTATGGGCTCCTTTTTGCTCGGCTTCCCACCTTGATAAAACTTCTCGGTTAGGGCGTATTGTAGGACTTACTAAAGTATTGTTTTCTTCGCGTTTTGCCCATTGGTCGTATTGGGGGGCATACCATTTATTATTGCGATAAAAACTGATGTGTATCTCTCCGCCAAACTTTTCTTCATTAATAGTAACAATTTCCTTTAGGACAGGGTAGGGTATGACTGCGCTATGTAGTACCTTTTCGCCGTTGAGCACCAACCCTCCGTTATAAGCGATAATCGGTAACCCTTCTATACCTAAATCCTTCTGCAGGTGGTACATTTGGTCAGGCATCCGAGAGGATACTAGTATGAAAGGAATAGTATTTTTCAGTCTTTTTACTTGCCTGATGGTAGCTTCAGAGAGGGTGCGGTCTCCATTTAGCAGAGTACCATCTATATCCGAAAAAATGATTTTATACATAAAAATTGTAAGTTGTTATTTTGCACTGCAAAGATAATGCCTTTTTTCTTTTGAGAAAGCAGTTAGGCTTAAATTTATTTTAGATTTAGAACATCTTTCATAGAATAAGTGCCTTTTTTGTTGAGTAGCCATTCGGCAGCTATTACAGCACCTAAGGCAAAACCATTGCGGTTGTGGGCAGTATGCTTTATCTCTATAGTGTCTATATCGCTGCTATAAGTTACTATATGGGTACCAGGGGTATTGCCGATGCGTTTGGCTTCTATTGGTATAATGTTTTCATCAGCAGTAGTACCCAATTGCCAAGCGGTCTTATCGGTTTCGGCTATAATACCTTCAGCAAGGGTGATAGCGGTTCCGCTGGGAGCATCTAATTTTTGTGTGTGGTGAATTTCCTCTATGCTGATGTGGTAATCGTTTAAGGAAGCCATCAGTTTGGCTAAGGTTTGATTGAGAGCAAAGAAAATATTTACTCCTACACTGAAGTTTGAGGCGTATAAGAATGCCGTATCGTGAGTTTTGCATAGGGCTACCGCCTCATCATAATGAGCTAACCAACCAGTAGTGCCCGCTACCACGGGTACGCGGTGGCGCAGGCAGTTGCTGATATTAGCAAAAGCGCTGTTAGGAGTGCTAAACTCTATGGCGACATCGGCTTGAGTGATGTCGTAATCAGTGTGGTCGTTATCTATTTTGAGTACAATTTCGTGTCCTCTTTTAAGGGCTATCTGCTCAATAGTTTTGCCCATTTTGCCATAACCAAGAAGTGCTATTTTCATTTGTTTGATTATTAGTTGTTAGTCTTTAGTCGTTAGTCTTTCAGATGCCATTGTGCGCATTGTTCTGAGTTGGTGAGTATAATTGCGCAGTTCGCTGTTGAAAATACCGATGTGGTCTAAACGGTCTATCCGTACTTTGCCGTATGAATGAATGATTTTATTGTCGCCCAACAATATGCCTACGTGTATGATATTACCTTCTTCATCATCAAAGAAAGCTAAGTCGCCGGCTTGACTCTCTTCTATAAAGCTGATAGCACTTCCGCAAAGCGCCTGTCGGTCGGCAGTGCGGGGTAGGTGTATACCGTTTAACTTGAACACCATTTGCACTAATCCAGAAGCGTCTATGCCAAAAGGTGTTTTGCCACCCGATAAGTAGGGAACATTTAGATACTCTAAAGCTGTAGCTACCACGCCCTTATTTGATGGTCGCTGAGTAGATTGAGAAGTGTGCAACAGATGGTTATGTGAAAAGGTAGCCCCTTTGGGAATGTGCAGAAAAAGGTCATCTCCGGTCTTTAGGCGGAGATTTGTAAGCCATTTATGAGCGTATTTGTCTTTCTTTTTTAGCGACTTGCGGTAGTCTTTATCCGATATTTCGGTAATTTGGTTGTTGTCTACCCATCCTTCAGTGTTGTCAAAGAGTAGCCGTATATAACTCCAGCTGTTGTGTTTTTCTAGCACTTGTAGCAACTCGCCAAAGAGCAATTGCGTTACCATTTCAGCCCCTTCATCAGGAGCTAAGCGCACGGGCACTACGCTTAAATGGCATATCCCGTAGGGTGTATCTAAAATCTTCATATTCATCACGTTTGCAAAAGTAATAAAATATTGACAATTAGCAACTAATCATTAGTAAAATATTCACTTCTTACACCAAATAACTTATTCTTATCGCTCTAAAACTACCTATAGACTGTAGCGATACTTCTGTACGCAAAATTAGTGCTTTTAGTTGCCGTATGGAGGCTTTTTGAGCATCAATTTTTACTAATATTTCTTTTATATATTCATTGCGAATGCGCGGTATAGCAGGAAATTCGGGTCCTAATACGCTTACACCTTCTTGTACTATCTTCTCTCTTAAGGCTTTGGCAAACCAATCGGCTCCTTCGCTTACGCGGTTGAAGTCAGTATGCCTAAGTGTGATTTTTATCATTTGTATTAGCGGTGGATAGCCAAAGGCAGTTCGTTCCTCTATTTGGTGTTGGTAGAGCCCTCTGAAGTCGCTGCGCAATACCTGTAGTAGTACCGGATGCTGAGGGTTATAGGTCTGGATAAGCACGCGCCCTTGTTGGGCACTACGTCCTGCACGCCCTGATACTTGCATCAGCAGTTGAAAACTCCGCTCATACGCCCTATAGTCAGGGGAGTGGATAGCAGCATCGGCATTCATAACCCCTACTAAGCCCACATTGGTAAAGTCCAAACCTTTGGTAATCATTTGGGTACCTACCAAAATTTGGGTTTCTTGCTGTTCAAAATCTGATAATATTTTCTCATAACCGTATTTGCCATTGGTGGTATCTTGATCCATACGATCGATGTGAGCGTTGGGGAATAGTTCTGATAACTCTTTGCTGATTTGCTCCGTACCTACACCTTTGGTTTTCAAATCAATACTTCCGCAGGCTACACAGGTTTTATACATCGGTATGCTATAACCACAGTAGTGGCAGCGCAACTGCTGACTGCCTTGGTGAAAGGTTAAACTTACATCGCAGTGAGGACATTGAGGTATGGTGCCACAATGAGTACACTGCACTATAGGCGCATAGCCTCGTCTGTTCTGATAGAGCAACACTTGTCGCCCTTCGCTCAACGTTTGCTCTATAGCCTTTATCAGCGCATCGGAGAAATGCCCCGTCATTTGCTTGCGATGTTGCTTGTCCTTTAGGTCGATGATTTCGATAAGAGGTGGCATATAGTTAGCATACCGTTCGCCTAAATAAGCAAAGCCATATTTTTGTTGCTTTACGTTATACATACTTTCTACCGAAGGAGTTGCACTACCCAGCAGGGTATGCGCTCCAAAAAAGCTTGATAGCATAATAGCCGTATCGCGGGCTTGTAGGCGTGGTGCTGGGTCGAACTGCCGATAAGAACTATCGTGCTCTTCATCTATCACCACTAAACCTAAATTTTGAAAAGGTAGGTATACCGATGAGCGCACCCCAACAACCACTTGCGCTTTAGGGTGGTTATGCAATATGTTGTTCCACACCTCGACCCGCTCATTGGTGCTGTATTTAGAATGGTATACTGATAGGTGTTGCCCAAAGTGCTTTTTTAATCGATTGATTAAGTGGACTGTCAGTCCTATTTCGGGCAGTAGGTATAGTGCTTGTTGCCCTCTCTCTAAGCATTCTTTTATCAGGCTTATGTAGAGTTCTGTCTTGCCAGAAGCAGGCACGCCTTGTAGCAAAACGGTTTTCTTTTCAGTGAATTGTTGTTTTAAAGAAGCGAGAGTCGTCTGTTGTGCGGCTGTAAGTTTTCTTTCTGTTGAAGTTTCATCATCAGCAAAACTCACACGGTCTTTTTGTAGGTAATATTCTTCAAAAATGCCTTTTTCGACAACCGCTTTGAGTATTGGAGCAGATACTTTGGCTATTTCTATAAGTGTATCGGCTTTCAGAGGTGTTTTTTCTTTGTTGATATGGGTGAAATACGCCATAATCAACTGTTTTTGTTTCTGAGCTCGCCCTAATATTGTTAAGGCTTCTTTTAGTCCCGCTTCTGTTTGATAAGCAGGAGCTAATCGCACATACTTAATAAGCTTTGGTACGTACTTTTCAAAAATCTTTTCGGAAACTCTTGCTGCTCCTTTTTCTACTAAACTCTTTAGTACTTTTAGCGTCTTTTTCTTAGGAATTATACGGCTTACCTCACTGCCTGTTAGAGCTGTTTTATAATGTAGCGCTTCGTATACCTGCCATTCGTCATCGCTAAAAAGCTGGCTGTCCATCTCTTTTTCGTCTATTTCTATGATGGTTTCACTTTCTAATATAAAAGCAGTAGGTAGGGCGGCTTTCATCACCTCGCCCAAGGTGCACATATAGTATTGGGCTATCCACTGCCAGAGGGCGAGTTGTCGCTCGGTTACTATAGGGGTTTCGTCTAATATATAAGCTATATCTTTAGTTTCGTATACGGGTTCGTTAGTATGTATTTCGTATGCGATAGCGGTATAGACTTTCGTTTTGCCAAAGGGTACCGCTATGCGCATTCCCTTTTTGAGGAAAAGCGCTTCTTGCTCATTGATACGATAGGTATAGAGCTTATTGAGCGAAAGGGGCAATATGACATCTACGAAATACATCAATTTAGGAGACTTTAGTTTTTCTTTAGTTTTAGTAGGGTAGCATTCAGCTCAAAACCGAGCAAAAGAATATTGGAGTTTATCCAAATATAGAGTAAAAAGATAAGTAATGCCCCTATTGAGCCGTATAATTGGTTGTATTGGGAGAAGTTTTCGATATAAATACCAAAAAGATAGGTAGTAACCCCAAAAAGAATTGTAGTAAAAGTAGAACCTACTGAGAAAAACTTGCTTTCTTTTCCTTCTATAGTGCCAAAATAGAATAAAATAGAGGTAGCAATGTAGGTCATCACCGCTACAAAAACTAATTTTGATATTTTTAGTAGGGTTTCGTTGTCGGTCAGGAAGTTTATTTCTTCTAAGTAAGGCACTAAATAGATTTCGTACCCCATAAAGGTAATCACTACGAAGAGCACTAATAAAGATAAGATGATAGCCACCATTAGGGCGTATAGGTACTGTTTGACATAAGTACGGGTTAGCTGTATGTGATAAGAGAACTCAAACCCGCCAAAGATGGCCATAATACCATTGGTCATCAGGAAGATAGAGAGAAAGAAAACAGAAGATAGTAAGCTACCGCGCCTTTTTTCGGCTATATCGAAAAAGATGTCTGAGAAAAACTGATGAGTACCTGGTGGGAGGAGTCCGTCTATAAAAATCCAGAAATCTACCTGAAAGTGGTCGATAGGAATATAGGGGATAAGGTTGAGTATAAACAGCAGAAAAGGAAAGATGGCTAAGAAAAAGCTATAGGCAATGGCACTTGCCCTATGGGTAAGCGTCCCTTTGATAAGTCCGGAAATGTACAGTTCTAATAGGTCATACAGCGAAAAGGCATTCTTAGACAGCGGAATGCTCTTTAAAAACTGAATCAGATGCCTAATGATAGGCAGGGATAAAAGCCATTTCATATAGTTTTTAAATGATGTTTAAAAAAGTTATTTCTTTTTCTCTAATAAATTGCCAATCCACCAATAAGGCAACACTACTAATAAGAAAGCTAGTAGCCAAAAACCCATCAGTAGCAATAATACAAAAAGTAAAAATCCAAGGAAAGGGAGCATCATAATTAGCAAATTAGTTAATTAGCGAATTAGTAAATTACCAGATAATTTCGTTTTTGCCGTTAGCCTTTAGGTAGGCATTGGCTTGGCTAAAATGTTTATTGCCAAACCAGTAACCGCGATTAGCACTTAGGGGCGAAGGGTGTCCTGCCGTTAATATACAATGCTTAGTAGGGTCTATAAGTTTAGCTTTTTCTTTAGCATAGCCACCCCAAAGCATAAATACTACGTGGTTGCAATGTGCTGATACCGCTTTTATCACTGCATCGGTAAAGGTCTCCCACCCTTGTTTTTGGTGACTGCCAGCACTATTAGCCCTTACAGTAAGGGTAGCATTGAGCAGTAATACCCCTTGTGAAGCCCAGCGCTCTAAGTTGCCGCTAAGAGGGTAGGGGACACCCAAATCGGTGTTGAGCTCTCTGAAAATATTGACCAATGAGGGAGGGTGCGGAATACCATCGTGCACAGAGAAGCACAATCCGTTGGCTTGCCCTTCTCCGTGGTAAGGGTCTTGCCCAATAATCACTACTTTTACCTCTGGTAGCGGACAATGGTTAAAAGCAGAAAATATTTGTTGCCCCTTAGGGTAACAAATATTTTCTGAGTATTCACGTTTTACGAACAGCACTAACTGCTCAAAATAAGGTTTGCTAAACTCTTCTTGCAATACCTCTTTCCAACTTTGATGAATACTTACCTTCATAATACCTGTTTTATTTCCATATTGTCGTATTGTACTATATACACGCCTTGGTTTTCGAAACCACCGCCTTTGTAGGCATTCTTAAAGTAAGCGAACTTGTTTTCTAAGAATGAAGTTTCGCCTATACGTGTACTTGCACTGTTGAAATTACCTGAAACACCTAAACGCAATACAGCGTCCATAGTTAGGTCGAAGCCTCTGATAGCGTATTTGCTAGGTAGTATACCATAGGTTTTTAGGTAGCGAGATGAGAAACTATCGCTGCCATTAGCATATTTATTCACCGTTGGGTAGGTGAAATGTAAATCAGATAGCTGATTGTTAGACAGGCTAGTAGAATCAAAAACAGAGCCGCGCTCTAAAGTAGTAAGTGTTATTTTAGGAGCCACATTGTTCTTTTTTACCTTTAGAGCATTGTGCAGTAGTCGTACTGCTAAAGATACATAGCCTATATCATTGGATTGTAGTACCACCACGTTCTCTTTGCTATAGTTGAGCGCATTGGCAAAACCATTAGCTGACATTTCGGTTACTACCTTAGCATTAGGGAAAGTACGCTCTAACTTCTCGCGTAGGGTAGCGTTTTTGCTGTCTGCCAAGATAATCATATTCTCATCAGCATACGTTTTGTTTAGATAGTTTATCATCTGCCCTTGTAGTGCGTCATCGCTAGGGAGTGTTTGGTATACATTGGAGTTTAGGGCAATATTTTTATTAGCTAAAGGAGCTAATAGCGCGGTATTACTATTGTTTAGCAAGCCAGCCAAGGCATTAAATGATTTGGTAGTGAAAGGGCCTATCACCAATTGTGAAGCCTGTACACTAGGATTGCTAGCTATTTTCTTTAGGTCGCCCTCGCTATCGAATACATTTACTTTGAATTTGTAGCCCATTTTCTGCAGAGAGTCTAAAGCTATTAGCGCTCCTGAATAGAAATCAGTTGCTACAGGGGTGATTTTGTTATCACTAAGGCGTGCTTTTAGCGCTTGGTTTTTGTCGCTACCACTGATATCTGATACTTTGAAAGGCAAAATGTACGAAATCTCTTTGACATTAGCTGGTGAGGAGGCAGAACGCAATGTACTGTTAGAGTTCTCAAAGCTGTAGTTCGTCATCGTGAAAGCACTACTCTTATAACGGTCGTAATTTTCCTTTGGCACCCATATTTGAGCATCTGTTTTTAGACCGTCTTTTAGCGCAGGGTTTAACTTGATAAGCTCAGCTTCTGAAAGCCCGAATTTGCGCTCTAAGCTGTAGAAGCCTTCTCCTTTTTCTACGAAGTAAAGCACTAAATCTTTATTGTTGCTTTCGGTAGTATTTGGAGTAGGTTCTGAACTATCTACGGCTGAGGCAGGTACCCATATCTCTTGCCCTTCTTTTAGGCTGTTAGGGTTGAAGCCTTTCTCTTTCTTGTTGATACGCTCTAACTCTTCTACACTTACATTGTGGTTTTTAGCTATTTTCCACAGTGTTTCTTGCGGTTTAACTACATAGCGTTTTTGTCCCTGAACACCTTTTTGTACCATTTCGGGGGTCTTGCTAAATAGCGGAATAGTTATGCGCTCATTTTCCATTAGCTCACGAGAGTAAAGCTCTAGGTTATAGCGCTTTAGATCGTCAATCGTGATGTTGTATTTTTGTGATAAACCAAAGAAAGTTTCCTTAGGTTGTACCACGTGAGAGGTGAACCCTACAGGACGCTGGGTGCTGTAGTGTTTCACTTTGCTAACTGGAATGTTGATGGTAGTACCTTTCTGTATACCATCTTTTACGCCAGGGTTGAGTTTTAAAATGTCAGCAGGCGAAAAACGGTAGATTTTGGCTACACTTTCGATGCTCTCATAGTTGCTCGCCGTATGCTTGGTTTGAGCATAACTAAAGGCGCAGCACAGTAGGGTGGTTAGTGTTAAAAAACGTTTCATAGTGATAATTAGGTAATTATGAATTCTAAATTCTGAATTATAAATTATAAAATGCTATTCCCATTCGATAGTGGCAGGCGGTTTAGAACTGATGTCGTACACCACACGATTTACGCCTTTCACCTTATTAATGATAGTATTAGACACTTTTTGCAGGAACTTGTAAGGTAGGTCTACCCAGTCGGCAGTCATACCATCTACGCTTTCTACGGCACGGAGAGCTACTACTTTTTCGTAGGTACGCTCATCGCCCATTACCCCTACGCTATTGATAGGAAGTAATATAGCTCCAGCTTGCCATACCTTATCATATAATTTTTCTTCTTTGAGGGCATCTATAAAAATAGCATCTACCTCTTGTAGTACAGCTACTTTTTCGGGGGTGATGTCGCCCAATATGCGTATAGCTAACCCAGGGCCTGGGAAAGGATGTCTGCCTAATAGTTCGGGGTCGATGCCTAAGGTGCGTCCTACGCGGCGCACTTCATCTTTGAAGAGCATTCGCAGGGGCTCTACTATCTTTAGCTTCATATAGTCGGGCAGCCCACCTACATTGTGATGCGATTTGATAGTAGCTGAAGGGCCTTTTACAGATAGCGATTCTATCACATCGGGGTAGATAGTACCTTGTCCTAACCATTTAGCATCGGTTATCTTATGGGCTTCATCGTCAAACACCTCTATAAATACACGTCCTATAGTTTTGCGCTTTTCTTCAGGGTCGGTTTTGCCTGCTAAAGCAGAAAGAAAACGCTCAGAAGCATCTACTCCTTTTACATTTAAGCCCATACCCTCGTACTGCTTGAGCACGTTAGCAAACTCGTTTTTGCGCAACAATCCGTTATTGACGAATATGCAGTGTAGCTGACTGCCGATAGCTTTGTGCAACAATACAGCAGCTACAGTGGAGTCTACCCCTCCTGAAAGCCCCAATATTACTTTTTCGCTCCCTACCTGCTCTTTGAGGTTAGCAACAGTCATTTCTACAAAGTTATCGGGTGTCCAATTAGGGGTGATATGTGCTATTTTGAATAGGAAGTTGCTCAATAGTTTAGTGCCATCTATAGAATGCGATACTTCGGGGTGGAACTGTATAGCATAAGTGTCTTCGCCCTCTATGCGGTAGGCAGCATTGGCTACATCGGCAGTGCTGGCTAAGCATATACCCCTTTCGGGTAGTTGTTTGATAGTATCGCTGTGGCTCATCCACACTTGGCTGCCCTGACTGATGCCCTCGAATAGAGGGTCGTTAGTTGGGTTGATATACGATAGGTGAGCGCGCCCATACTCTCTGATATTAGAAGGAGCTACCTCGCCACCGCCGAAGTGCGCTAAGTATTGTGCCCCGTAGCAAACAGCTAAAAGCGGTTTTTTGCCCTTGATAGCCGATAAGTCGGGGTGCAAGGCTTCGGCACTGCGCACTGAATAAGGAGAGCCCGAAAGAATGACAGCGGCAAAGCTATCGATGTCCTCAGGCAAGTGGTTGAAGGGGTGTATTTCGCAATACACATTAAGCTCTCTTACTCGTCTGGCTATTAGCTGGGTATATTGAGAGCCGAAGTCTAATATCAGTAGGCGTGCGCCCTGAAAGGTGTTATTATTCATCGTTAAGAGTTGCCGCAGCAGTTAGTACGGCTTGTTTTAAACTTTCTTTGTAATTGATAATTTTATCGAGTAAAGCAGGCTGCTGAGAAGCTAAAATTTGAGCCGCTAAGATACCTGCATTCTTAGCCCCATTGAGGGCAACGGTAGCTACAGGCACTCCGCTGGGCATCTGCAATATAGAGAGAACAGAGTCCCAACCATCTATAGAATTACTACTTTTTACAGGTACGCCTATGACAGGTAGAGGCGACATAGCGGCAAGCATACCAGGTAAGTGAGCAGCCCCCCCTGCTCCTGCTACAATGACATTGAAGCCCCTGCGATGCGCATTGGTGCCAAAATCCATTAGTTTTTCAGGAGTACGGTGTGCCGATACTATATCAACCACGGTTTCTATGCCGAAAGAACGGAGTATATCGACTGCCTCTTGCATCACGGGCAAGTCGCTTTTGCTCCCCATTACAACAGCTACTTTCATTTAGTATATAAATAATTTGCCGCAAAAGTAATACAAAAAAAATAAAAAAACAAATTATTTTTTGTTAGCTTTAGGAAGGGCTGAGAGGAATGGGAGGAATGGGAGTGCTGATAATAGCTTATTTTTCTGGTTTTGTTGCGGATTTGATAATAAGTTTTGTTGGGGCTTCCTGTATTCTTCCTATATCTATTATATATCCTTTCTGTACTGAAGATATAATTTCAGTATTTTTTGTTAAAAGTGAAAAATATTAGGAATTTTGCAGGTGGGACAAGAGGGACGGGTGGGACAAGTGAGGCAGGTGGGACGAGTGGGACAGGTGGGACGAGTGGGACAGGTGGGACGAGTGGGACAGGTGGGACGAGTGGGACAGGTGGGATGAGTGGGACAGGCGGGACGAGTGGGACAGGTGGGACGAGTGGGACAGGTGAGACGAGTGGGACAGGTGGGACGAGTGGGGCAGGTGGGATGAGGGGATTATGGGGAGAAAGAATAGGTGAACGAAGAGTTAATGATATTTATTTTTTGTAGTTTTGCTTTTTATTCGTAATTTTGCGGCAAAATAAATGAAATGGCAACTAAATATATATTTGTAACGGGAGGCGTTACGTCTTCTTTAGGCAAAGGTATTATCGCAGCCTCACTGGCTAAACTATTGCAGGCTCGTGGCTATAGGGTTACTATTCAGAAGTTTGACCCTTATATAAATGTAGACCCGGGGACTCTGAACCCTTACGAACACGGCGAGTGCTTCGTGACCGAAGACGGCGCTGAAACCGACCTTGACTTAGGACACTATGAACGTTTCCTAAATGTGCATACTTCGCAGGCTAACAACGTAACTACAGGACGTATCTACCAAAGTGTTATAGAAAAAGAAAGACGAGGCGAGTTTCTCGGTAAAACTGTACAGGTAGTACCCCACATTACCAACGAAATAAAAGAACGCATACAAATACTTGGCAAGACAGGCGAGTACGATATTGTTATCACCGAGATTGGTGGTACTGTAGGCGATATAGAATCACTACCTTATATAGAGTCGGTGCGCCAACTATTATGGGATTTGGGTGAGCATAACGGCATTGTTATTCACCTTACTTTAGTGCCTTATCTCGCTGCGGCTGGTGAGCTTAAAACAAAACCTACTCAGCACAGTGTGAAAATGCTGATGGAAAGCGGTATACAAGCCGATATATTGGTCTGCCGTACTGAACACGAACTTTCTGATGAGCTTCGCTATAAGTTAGCCCTCTTCTGCAACGTAAAACGCGAGGCGGTAATACAATCAATAGACGTTTCGACCATTTATGATGTACCTAACCGAATGCTTTTAGAAGGGCTTGATAAAGTAGCTCTTAAGAAGTTAGACCTCCCTTACAAAAATGACCCAGATTTGACCCAATGGAACGCTTTCTTGCAGCGATATAAAAACCCTAAACACCGCGTGAAAATAGGTTTGGTGGGTAAATATGTGGAGTTGCAAGATTCGTATAAATCAATCTTAGAGGCGTTTATACATTCGGGAGCCGCTAATGAGGTGCGTGTGGATGTAGAAAGCATTCACTCTGAACATATCAACGAGGAAAATATAGAAGCTAAATTAGGGCATTTGGACGCTGTATTAGTAGCCCCAGGTTTTGGAGGACGCGGTATAGAAGGCAAAATAAAAGCTATAGAGTACGTACGCGAACACAATATTCCTTTCTTAGGTATCTGCTTAGGTATGCAAATGGCGGTAATAGAATTTGCTCGCCACGTAGCAGGACTTAAAGGAGCTAACTCTACCGAAATGGACGAGCATACGCCTTACCCTGTGATTAGCCTAATGGAAAGTCAGAAGCAGATTACGCACAAAGGAGGTACGATGCGCTTAGGTGCTTGGGCTTGCGAGCTAACCAAAGGTAGCAAGATATATGAAGCATATGGCAAAGAACAGATTTCGGAACGCCACCGCCACCGCTATGAGTTTAACAGCGACTACCGCGAGACCTTAGAAAAAGCGGGACTACAATGCACAGGGATAAACCCTGATACGGGCTTAGTGGAAGTGGTAGAACTGCCTACTCACCCTTGGTTTGTAGGGGTACAGTACCACCCAGAGTACAAGAGTACGGTAGCTAATCCGCATCCGCTCTTTATTGCTTTTGTAAAAGCTGCTTTAAACAATAAATTGAAAAAGAACTAAAAAACGATAATTATTATATTTATATGGAAGAAAAAAAGTTTGACCTGAAAAGCATCATAGGCTTTGTGCTTATATTTATCTTGCTGCTATGGGTAATGAATAACAACCGCCCAACCCAAGAAGAGTTGGCAAAACGCAAAGCTGAACAAGAACAAGCCGCTGCTGCTAAGAACCCACAAAACAATACAGCAACTGCTGCTACGGCTGACTTAGGGGCTTTCGCTTATGGCAACGCTCAAGCAACTGCTAAAGACGGAGTGACCATAATTGAGAATAAAGATGTAAAGCTGACTATTAACAATAAAGGTGGAGACCTAAAAGAGGTATTACTCAAACAATTTAAGACGTATGAGTCGATGCCGGTGTACCTAATAAAAGATAAGAACGCTATTTTTGCTCTCAATTTTAAAACCACACAAGGGCAAGAACTCAATACCCAACAGTTGTATTTTGAGCCTTCACTAAGTCAGAAAGACGGAAAGCAGCTCCTTTCGATGAAGGTCAAAACAGGCGAAAACAGCTATTTAGAATATGTGTATACGCTGCCAGCAGAGGGCTATATGGTAGATGTAGCGGTGCGCAGTCAGGGGCTTTCGGGAGTGCTAAACACTCAAAACCCTATAGAGTTAGTATGGGGACTGAAAGCACGCCGTATGGAAAAGAGCGTAACCTATGAAAACCGCTATACCCAATCGGCTATTAGGTATGCTGACGACAAAATAAACCGTATGAGCCAAGGAGGTAATAGCGGTACTAAAGAAGAGCAAGTGAGCTGGGTAGCCTATAAACAACACCTATTTACTTCGGTACTCATTTCGGACAGCGCTTTTGCTAATGGCGACTTTCTGTCGTATAACATCGCTAATGAAGAGAGCAAAGATGTGAAATACACTAAAAACCTTAAAAGTACTTTTCCGCTCAAGACTAAAGGTGGTGAGCTAAGCGAATCGTTGCACTTCTATTTTGGTCCTAGTGACTACAATGTACTAAAACAATATAATGATAAATATGAGCTTACAGAACTCATTCCTTTAGGATGGGGTATCTTTGGTTGGTTGAACAAGTGGCTCTTTATACCGCTGTACAACTTCCTTGCTAACTATTTTTCAGTAGGTTTGGTAATTATACTAATGACTATTATAGTGCGCTTATTACTATCGCCTATAGTGTACAAATCGTATGTATCGCAAGCTAAAATGAAGGTGCTACGCCCTGAGATAGAAGAGATTAACAAGAAATACGAAGAGCCGATGAAACGCCAACAAGAAACAATGGCACTCTACAGCAAGGCGGGTGTAAACCCTATGAGTGGCTGTATTCCTGCCCTCTTGCAGTTGCCGGTGTTCTTAGCCCTCTTCAACTTTTTCCCTACTGAATTTGGGCTTCGCCAAAAGAGTTTCTTATGGGCAGAAGACCTTTCGTCATACGATGCGATATTTGAGTTGCCATTCTCAATTCCTTTCTACGGCAGCCACGTGAGTCTGTTCCCGTTATTGGCTTCAGTAGCTATTTTTATCTACTCAATGATGACAATGGCACAGACGGTACAACCACAGCAACCAGGTATGCCTAATATGAAGTTCTTGATTTACTTATCGCCTGTGATGATGTTGTTCTTCTTTAACAACTACGCCAGCGGACTCAGCTTGTACTACTTTGTGTCTAACTTGCTGACTATCCTTATTATGTTGGCTATTAAGCATTGGATTCTTGACGAAAAGAAGATACACGCACAGATACAAGAAAACAAGATGAAGCCTAAGAAAGAAAGCAAATTTCAGGCTAAGATGCGTGAGATGATGGAGCAGGCAGAAGCTCAGAGAAAAGCGCAACAAAGAAAATAATAGCCAGAGGCGAAAGACGAAAGGCGAATGCGAAAAACTAAAGACGAAATACGAAAAAGAATTGCTCGTATTTCGTCTTTTGTGTTTCGTATTTAAAATGTGATAAATAATTCTTAAAATTATTTGCTTAATTCATAAAAGTATTGTACTTTTGCCGTGTCAAAACTTGTAATAAAAAAATCATTATCAACAAAATGAGAACACATATTAAAAAAGAAGTGTCATCGATTGCTCATCACCCAGCAGGGTCTGTTGAGGAAACTCGTTTTGAGAAGATAGACAATGTAATCTTCTCTAATTCTGTAACTGCTTCTGTGAGTGTGGCTCGCGAAATAGCCGACCTCATTAGAAAAAAACAACAAGAGGGAAAACCTTGCGTATTAGGTTTAGCCACAGGTTCTTCGCCAGTGAAAGTGTATGACGAATTGGTACGTATGCACAAAGAAGAAGGGCTTAGCTTTAAAAATGTTATTACCTTTAACTTGGACGAGTATTATCCTATGGAAAAACAAGATATCCAAAGTTATTGGTACTTTATGCACGAACATCTGTTCAACCATATTGATATTCCTAAAGAAAATATCAATATACCTGATGGAACCGTTTCGCACGAAGAATTGCAAGCTTATTGTGCAGGTTATGATAAAAAAATAGAAGAATGTGGCGGTATTGACTTCCAGCTTTTGGGTATAGGTCGTACAGGTCACATTGGTTTTAATGAGCCAGGCTCTAACCGCAATTCAGGAACCCGTATCATCACCCTTGACCATATTACTCGCTCTGATGCTGCTGAAACTTTTCACGGTATAGACAATGTGCCACGTCAGGCTATCACTATGGGTATTCGCACAGTGATGAAAGCGCGCCGTATTGTACTATTGGCGTGGGGAAGCAGCAAAGCTTCTATCGTAGCGAAAGCAGTAGAAGGTGATATTACTTCGGAAGTGCCTTCATCTTACCTACAATTGCACGAAAATACTACTTTTGTGCTTGACGCAGAAGCGGCTTCAGCTCTTACTCGTATCAACACTCCTTGGCTCGTGACTGATGTACAATGGAACGAAGACCTTAAAGCTAAAGCTATCGTATGGCTATGCGAGCACTTGGGCAAAACGATACTTAAACTTACCGACTCTGACTACAACGAAAACGGTATGTCTAAACTTCTTGCGGAATCAGGCCCAGCTTACGATTTGAATATTGCGATGTTTAACCGCCTACAACACACTATCACCGGTTGGCCAGGAGGTAAACCTAATGCTGATGATACTAACCGCCCTGAACGCGAACACCCACACAAAAAACGCGTTATTATCTTCAGTCCGCACCCTGATGATGACGTTATCTCAATGGGAGGTACTTTTGACCGTTTGGTATCACAAGGACACGAAGTACACATCGCTTACCAAACTTCAGGTAACTTTGCCGTATCAGACCACGAAGCGTTGAAATTTGCTGAAGTGTTTAAAGATATAGTAAAAGAAAACAAAGGTGAAGTAGCTGTACTTGATGAGATTATCAGCAATATTACTAATAAGAAATCTAATGAAATAGATACTTTATTAGTACGCCAACTAAAAGGTAATATACGTCGCCACGAATCATTGGCAGCTACTCGTTACGAAGGCGTACCTGATAAACACGTACACTTCCTTAACTTGCCTTTCTACGAAACAGGAGGCGTGAAGAAAAACCCTATAGGTGAGGCAGATATCAACATTATAATGAACCTTATAGAAGAGGTAAAACCACACCAAATATATGCAGCTGGTGACCTTGCTGACCCGCACGGTACTCATAAAGTGTGCTTAGACGCTATTTTTGCAGCGCTTAAGAACTTGAAACACAAGGATTATATGAAAGACTGCTGGGTATGGTTATACCGCGGCGCTTGGCACGAATGGGATATACACGAAATAGAAATGGCAGTGCCTATGAGTCCGGCGCAAGTGCTTAAGAAACGTCAGGCTATCTTCTTCCACCAATCGCAAAAAGATGGTGCGATGTTTCAAGGAGATGACTTGCGTGAGTTCTGGCAACGTGCAGAAGCGCGTAATAGCCAAACGGCGCAACGCTATCGCAATTTAGGTTTGGCAGATTATGAAGCTATAGAAGCGTTTAAACGATACTTTTTCTAATTTGACAATTATAGATGAGATAAAAAAGGCAGTGCAGTGATGTGCTGTCTTTTTTTGTTTATAAAAATAAAATTTTAGTGGCTATAGTTGTAGAAGTGAAAAATATTCGTACTTTTGCGAATTGATTAACTTAAAATCAGTAATAACTAAAAAAACTTACTATAATAAAAATAATTTAAAAACGATGAGAAAAACTTTTTTTAATTTAGGTATTCTTGCTCTTTTATCAACATCGGTGGGAGCGCAAGTGAAGGACATTAGCTTTGCAGTAGCCCCTACAGGTGATTATGTATGGTGGCAAAAGAAAACCGCTATCACTAATGGCTTTATGGCAGGTGGCTATGTAGGCTTCGGCTTCGGTAGAAATATAGAATTATTGGGTTCGTATAGACAAGCAATGGGAATGAAATCGACCCTTGCGGGTTATGACGCTCCTACTGCTATTAGCAATGCTTTTGAAGCTAAAGATGTGGCAGTACACAGATGGGGAGGCGAACTGAAAGGGAATATACCCTTAGCGTACTCTTTTCAGCCTTATGTTACTTTAGGGTCAGGAGTGCAGACTATTAAAGCTAATGACTTAAGCCAAGACCAAGTGTATTTTGGGCTAGGATTAGGGGCTAAGTTTAACCTTGCCCGTCGCCTTACGCTGAACGTACAAGCTAAAGCAACTCGTTTTAGCTTTGACCCTAGCAACGTGCTTTATAAACCTACAGAAGCTAATACTTCTGCTTATAACACTTGGATAGATAATAACGTAGAAGAGGAAAATCATTTAGCGTGGAGTGTAGGCGCAGGGCTACAGCTTTACTTAGGAGGTCGCAACCCTAATCAGCTGACAGCCTTAGACCAAGCGTATACTAACTTGAAGAGCTTTAAGGTGGTAATAGAGCCTACTTTGGGTTACTTAAACTTCAATAACGATAGTAATCTACGCGATGCTTACTTTGGAGGTTTGGCATTAGGGGTAGACTTTACTGAATACATAGGTATTAGAGGGTATTACTACCGTGCTATGACTGATGAAAAGCTCTCTGCTAATTTTGAAAACCTATCAATATACGGAGGTGATTTCTTAGCACGCCTAAATGTAGCTAGTGGCGTAGTGCCTTACGTACAAATAGGTGCTGGTTATATGAAGATAGGCGATAATTATGTAGGCAAAGTAGCAAGTGTAGCTAATAAATCGGGTATTTTTGCTAAAGGAGGGGTAGGTTTGGCTATACCTTTAGGCAAACGCGTAGAGCTTTTTGGCGTTGCTAACTTGCTTTACACGACCCATAACGAAGATGTAAGTACCGCATTGAGCTCTGTGAACAAACTAAAAAGCAATGTATTTTACAATGCAGGGCTACGTATTAAATTGGCTAAGTCAGTAGAGAGAGAGTTATACGAGCAACAGTTGGGTGCTGCTGAAGCTGCTACTGTTCCGGTTTCGGTAACTACCACCTCTGCAACTACAACAAATGCGGCTTCTACTGTTTCGCCTGAAAAACGAAACTTAGCTTACTACAATAGCCAAATAACTGCTGTAGAAAAACAAATACAGTTGGCTTACCAAAACGGTGATACCGCTAATGCTAACCGTCTGCTAAAAGAAAAACAACAATGGGAAGACTTAAGAAATACATACGTAGCAGAACATTTGCCTTACCCAGTAGCAGAACAAGTGCGCTTAGTGCGTATGACGCCTGAAGAGCTACAACAGCTTATTGATAGTGTAGTGAAAAACATTAGAGAAGGCGAAGGTAAAACACCAGAACAGCGCATAGACCGTTTAGAAAAATTGCTTTTAGAAACCCAAGCAGCGAGAGAAGAAGTGCAAAAGGCAAAAGACGAATTGCAAAAAACGACTGACGAAGTGCAAAAAGCAAAAGATGAATTGCAAAAAACGACAGACGAAATACAAAAGGCAAAAGTTGGTGCGCCAGCAGCGAAATAATTATGAAGTATATCTATCAGATTATAGGGGGGCTATTGTTATGTGTGCAAACCATAAATGCACAGATAGCACCTACCCCAAAAAAGACAGAGATAGTAATGACGGTAGATGAATTGCGATATCTTTTAGAACAAATAGGGAAGGCAGAGCTGACTACCCTTAGAGATAAGCAGTTAGACAGTATGCTATCGGCTGTGAATTATAAGACAGAACAAATGTCATCTACTTCGGTAGTTATAAATGAGTATCGGTTAGTAAAGGCAGCAGCAGTAAGTCCTACGGTAGTGGGAACCACTAGTAGTACTATTATCAGCCGTACGGCAAGTAATACTGCTATCGCTCGTACAGCAAGTAATACTACTATTGCTCGTACAGCAAACCCTGCAGTAGTTCGTACTGCTACTAATACTGCTATAACTCAGCGTTCTGTAGTGCCTGCAGCTGTGGTTCAAACACAGACTACTGCTGCGATAGCTCAGCAGTTAGCCCAACTATCGGGTACGGTAGAACAGCTGCGCAAACAGCAGCAATTGCTCTTAGCTACTTTAGCAGCCAATACAGGAATGGTAGCGGCTAAAAGTAATATTGCCCCTACCGCTGCCAATGCTCAGGCTACCGCTGTAGGCACCCAAGCCACTGTAGCTACTACAACAGCTACTACGGCAACAGCAGGCTATGCCCCTATAGTAGTGCAAAGTGTAACAGCCACAGGGGTACCTATACAGATTTCGGCAGAAAAACGCAGCGAATTAGAACAGCTATTGGCTGCCTATGGGCATAAGAAAGCGTTGCTCTATTTCGCTAATAATAAAACGATACCTTTAGCTTATGACCCTACAATAATAGACGAGATGGTAACGATGCTACAAGCGCACCCCGAACTATCCATACTCTTAGAAGGGTATGCGAGTGCCGTAGGGAGTGCTGCCTATAACAATGTGCTCTCTATGGAGCGTGCTGTAGCTGTTGCCCAGATACTAAACGCTAAAGGGATAAGCAACGAGCGTATACTGACCGCTTTTAAAGGAGTAGACCCACAAGCTACTCCTGCACAAGCACGTCGTGTAGAGCTACGAGTGGTTATCAGAAGTTATTAATAAAACAAAATATTAAAAAAGGAAAAAAGCAGTGCCTCGTTGCGCTGCTTTTTTATGTTGAAAAATGCAGATGCGCTGATAAAATATTAACCATATTTTTGGGTATAAATAAAAAGTGTTTTATCTTTGCCGCAAATATTAGAATATTATGTTTCACAAAGAAGGATTTAAGATTATCTTGGTTAGCTTTGCTATTACAGTAATAATAGCCTTGATAGCTCATTATTGTATTGATATAGAATGGCTTAAGCTATTGGTGCAATTGGTAGCTTTTGTCTTTTTGATAGCTATACTACAGTTTTTTAGAAACCCTAAACGCCTCACGCCTAAAAATGAGGCACATATTATCGCTCCTGTAGATGGTAAGGTGGTGGTAATAGAAGAAGTGTTTGAAAAAGAATACTTTAAAGATAAACGTTTACAGGTGTCGATATTTATGTCGCCTTTAAATGTACACGTAACGCGTTATGCTTTAGGAGGTAAGGTAACCTATAGTAAATATCACCCTGGTAAGTATTTAGTAGCGTGGCACCCTAAGGCTTCTGAAGAAAATGAACGCACTACAGTAGTAGTAGATAACCCTGTGTTTGGTGAGGTGCTATACCGACAAATAGCAGGAGCTTTGGCAAAACGTATTGTCAATTACGCTAAAGTAGGTGATACAGCAGTGCAAGGTGAAGATGCGGGCTTTATAAAATTTGGTTCGCGTGTAGATGTGTATTTACCTTTGGGAACTAAAGTAAAAGTTCAGTTAGGTGATAAAGTGAAAGGAGGCGTACAAGTGATTGCCGAAAAATAAGAAAGACGATGAAAAAAATACTTCTATTATTAGCAGCTATATTTGTGGGGACTGTTTACGCACAAGCTGATACTCAAACAGATACGACCTCAGTAGTAACAAAGGATACTCTTACTATTGTGGCAGTAGGTGATGTGATGATAGGCTCAGCTTTTCCCGCAGGCAATCTGCCACCAGATGATGCTAAAAATAGCTTTAAGCAAGTGAAACCTTATCTGAAAGGTGATATAGTGTTTGGCAATTTGGAAGGAGCTATTTTAGATGAAGGCAATTCAGAGAAATGTAAAAACTCAGAAGCAGGTACTTGTTACGCTTTTAGGATGCCAGACCGCTATGGTGATATACTAAAAGAGGCTGGTTTTAACCTTATGAGTACCGCTAATAATCACGCAAACGACTTTGGTGAGAAAGGGCGACGCAATACGGCTAAAGTATTGGACAATGTAGGGATTTACCACGCAGGGCCTGTAGAAAATAAGTCGGTAGTATTTGAAAAAGACGGAGTGAAGTACGGTTTCTGTGCCTTTTCGCCCAATAGCAATATGCTGTCAGTAAACAATATAGCTCAAGCAACTGATTTAGTAAAGGAACTCAGAGCGCAGGCAGATATAGTTATTGTTTCGTTTCATGGAGGTGCTGAGGGGTCTAAACATACCCGCGTACCCCGAACTAATGAGTTCTTCTACGGTGAAAATAGGGGAGATGTGCATAAGTTCGCTCACTCAGTAATAGATGCAGGAGCAGATATAGTATTGGGACACGGACCCCACGTTACACGTGCTGTGGAGGTGTACAAAGGTAAGTTTATCACCTATAGTATGGGCAACTTTAATACTTATGGACAGTTTAACCTGCAAGGTGTTAATGGAATAGCCCCCCTCTATCAGATAAAAATAGATAAGAACGGCAATTTTATATATGCAGATGTCATCTCTACAAAGCAAACTAAAGGAATAGGCTTAGAGTTGGACGCTGAAGGTAGGGTATTTCAGGAAATAAAGAGGCTTACAGGGCTTGATTTTCCTGAAGCACAATTGCAATTTGAAGAAGGAAAAATAAGACAATTAGTCAATTAGGCAATTTGCTAATTTGCCAATTTGTCGATTTGTCAATTAGTAAATTAGTATAGAAATTATTATCATTAATAATTAAACAATTAATCATTAAAAAAGATGGGAAGAGCATTTGAATTTAGAAAAGCCCGTAAGTTTAAACGTTGGGCTGCAATGGCAAAAACATTTACCCGTATAGGGAAAGACATCGTAATGGCAGTGAAAGAGGGAGGTCCACACCCTGAAAGTAACTCGCGACTACGTGCCGTAATACAGAATGCTAAGGCAGCTAATATGCCGAAAGAAAATATAGAACGCGCTATAAAAAAAGCAAGTGAAAAAGATACCGCTAACTATAAAGAAGTACTTTTTGAAGGCTATGCACCACACGGTATAGCTGTGCTGATAGAAACTGCTACTGATAATAACAACCGTACCGTGGCGAATATACGCAGCTACTTCAATAAATGCAATGGTACATTGGGGACTTCGGGTTCGGTAGAATTTATGTTTGATCATACGTGTAACTTCCGTATCAATGCTGAAGGTATAGACCCTGAGGAATTAGAACTTGAGATGATAGATTTTGGAGCTGAAGAGGTATTTGCTGACGAAGATGGTATTCTTATTTATGCTCCTTTTGAGAGTTTTGGAGCTATACAAAAAGAGCTTGAAAGTAGGAATATAGAAATTCTTTCATCAGGTTTTGAACGCATTCCACAGGTTACCAAAGAACTCACTCCTGAAGAACAAGCTGATGTAGAAAAGCTATTAGAAAAGATAGAAGAAGATGATGATGTTCAAAACGTCTATCACACTATGAAGGAAGCGGAGGAGTAATTTATTAATTAGCAAATGAAAATGAATAATATATAAAAAGAGGCTACTATTTTTAGGTAGCCTTTTTTTGATTTTAAGAAATTAAACAATATTTAAAATTTGGTGCGTATATAAAAAAGATGTATATTTGCACGCAACTAATTTTCTTTTTACTAAAAAATGGATTTTCAAGACAAAATAATCAGTGAGGGGCTGACATATGATGATGTGCTTCTCATTCCTAATTATTCGGAAGTGCTACCACGTGAGGTTGCCATCACTTCTCAGTTTACGCGTAATATCACGCTAAATGTGCCTATTATTTCGGCTGCTATGGATACTGTTACCGAAGCAGCAATGGCTATCGCTATGGCTCGCGAAGGTGGTATAGGAGTACTGCACAAAAATATGACCATAGAAGAGCAAGCTAAGCAAATAAGAAAGGTAAAGCGTGCTGAAAGTGGTATGATAATTGACCCTGTAACCCTACATTTAGATGCTAAAGTAGCTGATGCTAAGCGCTGTATGAAGGAGAATAACATAGGGGGGATACCTATAGTAGATGACAATGGTATTCTAAAAGGTATTGTAACTAATCGCGATTTGCGTTTTGAGCAGGACAATACTCGCCCTATAGTAGAGGTGATGACTGCTAAAAACTTAGTGATTGCTAATGAAGGTACCTCTATGAAAGAGGCTGAAAAGATATTACAACGCAGCAAAATAGAAAAACTACCTGTAGTAGATAAGAACTATAAATTGGTTGGGCTTATCACTTTCCGCGACATTGCTAACTTGCAAGAGAAATCGATGTCTAACAAAGATAGTATTGGTAGGCTACGTGTGGCAGCTGCTTTGGGGGTAACCGCAGATGTAGTAGAACGCGCTGAAGCCTTAGTGCAAGCCGGTGTAGATGCTGTAATAATAGATACTGCCCACGGACATACTAAAGGAGTAGTTAATGCATTGAAAGCAGTAAAGAGTAAGTTTGCAGATTTAGATGTAGTAGTAGGGAATATAGCTACTGCTGAAGCAGCTCTCTATTTGGCTGAAAGCGGCGCTGATGCCGTGAAAGTAGGAATAGGGCCAGGTTCTATATGTACTACTAGGGTAGTGGCAGGGGTAGGTTATCCGCAATTATCGGCAGTGATGAACGTAGCTAAAGCCCTAAAAGGCAAAGGAATACCTGTGATAGCTGATGGAGGTATCAGATATACAGGCGATATAGTGAAAGCTATCGCTGCAGGCGCTCATAGTGTAATGCTCGGTTCGCTATTGGCAGGTACGAAAGAATCACCAGGAGAAACCATCATTTTTGAAGGTAGAAAGTACAAATCGTATAGGGGAATGGGCTCTGTAGAGGCTATGAACCAAGGTAGTAAAGACCGCTATTTTCAGGATGTGGAAGACGATATTAAGAAATTAGTGCCAGAAGGTATAGTAGGACGTGTGGCCTATAAAGGAGAGTTACAAGAAAGTATGCACCAATTTATCGGAGGCTTGCGTGCAGGTATGGGCTATTGTGGAGCTAAAGATATAGAAACACTGCAAGCTGTGAGTAGATTTGTGCGTATTACAGCCAGTGGTATTGCAGAGAGTCACCCTCATAATATCACTATTACTAAAGAAGCACCTAATTACTCAAGATAAAAGAATAACCGATGTTAAAGAAAATATCGCCTTATAGCCTGATAATGCTTTCGTTTGTAGGGTTGATTATCATCGGGGCACTCCTATTGAAACTGCCTTTTTCGCATTATCCTGATAAAGAAGTTTCTTTTTTTGAGGCTCTTTTTACGGCTACTTCGGCGGTAACAGTTACAGGCTTATCAATAGTAGATATAGGAGCTGTCTATACAGGTTTTGGGAAGTTTATACTGTTGATACTCATACAGTTTGGAGGGTTAGGTGTGCTGACTATCTCGTCAGTATTCGTTTTGCTTATCGCTAAACGCATAGGTTTTTACACGAAACGTTTGGTGGCAGAAGGGCTGAACCATAACAAGATGTACGACATTTATACAGTAACTAAGCGAGTGGTTTTTATTACTCTGCTATTTGAGGCAATAGGAGCGGTGCTATTATTTGGCTCGTTTATACAAGACTATTCGTTTTTTCAGGCGCTGTTTATGTCGGTATTTCATTCGGTATCCGCTTTTTGCAATGCCGGTATAGCACTTTTTCCTCATAGTTTTGAGGGCTATACTTACAATGTATATGTGAATTTAATTATCGCTTTTCTGATTATTTTTGGGGGGGTAGGCTTTACCACTATCATTCAGGCAGGCGAGTATTTGCAGCATAAGCGCAGACGGCTTGATATTAATTCGCAGTTTTCAATACTGATGACGATAGTGCTACTATTAGCAGGTACTTTGCTGTTTTTCACTTTAGAGTATAAAAACTATCATACTCTTTACGGCAAAGGATTGTTTAACCAGTTGCTCATCAGCTTTTTTCACTCAGTGAGTTTGCGTACAGCAGGGTTTGACACTATACCGTTAGAGCACTTGGGTAGTGCTACTATTCTTTTCTGTGTAACTTTTATGTTTATAGGAGCCTCGCCAAACTCTACCGGTTCGGGGGTAAAGACGACTACTATAGGTATATTGTTTTTGGGAATTAAGACGGCACTGCTTAACAAGAACTACATAGAGTTCTCTAAAAGGCGTATTTCGTGGAAACTTTTTAACAAAGCCTCTGCTTTAGTATTTATTGCGATGATGTATGTGCTGATAATGATAGTAGTACTGGCAAGTATAGAGCCTCATTTTGAATTTACTAAAGTGGCATTTGAGCTTATTTCAGCTTTTAGTACTTGTGGACTTTCTACTGGTATTACGCCTTATTTAAACAAAACTTCGCAGGCTATACTGATGTTTACGATGTTTTTGGGTAGGGTAGGCCCGCTTACTATTGCTTTAGCCCTTTCGCGACCGCGTGCTGAAGGCAACTATAAATACCCGAAAGAGAATATATTAATAGGATAATGAGGCGATTTGTCAATTTGCTGATTCGTCAATTATCAATGCGCTAAGGATTAACAAATATGAAGAATTTTTTAGTGATAGGTTTGGGAGAGTTTGGTAAATCGGTGGCTAAGACGCTGTATCGCAACAAGGCTACTGTACTGGTGATAGATGCAAGAGAAAACCTGATAAAGCAAGCCCTTAACGAAGGAATTATAGAAGAGGCGATAATATTAGACGCTACTGATGAAATCGCTTTAAAAAAGGTAGTACGCGATGATTTTGATACTGCCTTTGTGAGTGTAGGTGATAATATACAAGCAAGTATCCTTATCACCCTGCAACTCAAAGAATTGGGAGTGAAAAATATTATTTGTAAAGCAGTAAATCACACCCAAGAAAAGGTACTATATAAGATAGGAGCTACCCAAGTGGTTTTCCCAGAGGAATCAATGGGAGAGAAGGTAGCTTACTCGGTTTTGAGACCTACTATTATTGAGTATTTCAAATTTGCAGAAGATTATTTTATTTACGAGGTGAAAGTGCCGAAAACGTATGTTGGAAAATCACTAATGGAGCTGAACCTACGGCATAAGTACGAGATAAATATATTGGCAGTAAAGCATTCTGATGGGAAAATGAACGTCACCCCTGACCCCAACATTAAGCTTAATAAAGATGACTTGCTGATAATTCTCTCGAGAGAGAATGTGATAGATAGGGTGACAAAAACCTAAAAAAGATTAGTATTATGCCGTTTATCAGTCATTTAGAAGAAACATTAGCCGAAACCGATGTACTTGAACTACAAGATGAGGAGTGCCGTATCATCTTATACAATGATGATTACAATACGTTTGACTACGTAATTGATACTCTTGTGCAGGTGTGCGGTCATACTTTTGAACAGGCCGAGCAATGTGCTATTATCGTTCATTTCAAAGGGAAATGCGATGTGAAAACTGGTAGTTATGACTATCTGAAGCCTCTTTGCGTGGCTCTTTTAGATGCTGGGCTTTCTGCTGAAATAGAAGAATAAAACAACCTTAAACACTGAACAAAATACTGTGGAACTAAAATTATCAAAACCTATCTGTTTTTTCGATCTGGAAACAACAGGCATTGACATTACTAAAGACCGTATTGTAGAAATTTCGATATTGAAAGTATATCCTAATGGTAATAAAGAAAGCAAAACCTGGTTGGTAAATCCTACGATTCCTATTCCTGCAATGGCTTCGGCAGTACACGGCATCACTGATGAGAAAGTAGCTAATGAGCCTACTTTTAAAGAATTGGCTAAGCAAATACACAATATGATAAAGGATTCAGACTTAGCAGGTTATAATTCAGACCGGTTTGATATTCCGTTATTGGCAGAAGAGATGCTACGTGCAGGAGTAGATTTTGACCTTGGCAATCGTGTGACGGTAGATATACAAACGATATTTCACAAAATGGAACAGCGCACCTTATCAGCAGCTTATAAATTTTATTGTGGCAAAGACCTACTTGAGGCACATACTGCAGCTGCTGATACTAATGCTACCTATGAAATACTGAAAGCTCAGCTTGATAAGTATGACAACTTAGAGAATAACATCAAAAAGCTAAGCGAGTTTACCTACCGAAAACAAATAGCTGATTTTGCTGGATTTATAGGCTATAACAGCGAAGGAGAGGAAATATTTACTTTTGGAAAACACAAAGGTAGCAAAGTGGAGGATATTTTTGTGAATGAACCAGGGTATTTTGGTTGGCTATTGAACGCTGATTTTCCTTTATATACCAAAAAAGTACTGACGGCTATCAAGTTGCGCAAACTATCCTCTACCATAAAATAGAAGACATCATAAACCCCAAATACAATGGAAACAACAGCTAATTACACCGAAGAAGAGAGTAAGGCAATAGCTCGCGAGTACAAAGAGCTTTTGCGCATCAGCTACCAAACCCTAACTGATGAAGATAAAAAAGTCATTCGTTTAGCTTTTGATACCGCTGTAAATGCTCATAAGAACCAACGCCGCAAGAGTGGAGAGCCTTATATATTTCACCCTATAGCCGTAGCTAAAATAGTGGCGCAGCGCATAGGATTAGACGCTGTGTCTATAGCAGCGGCTTTACTACACGATGTGGTAGAAGATACCGAATATACCAATGAGGATATAGAGCAACTTTTTGGTAAAACTATAGCCCATATAGTGGCAGGGCTTACCAAAATATCGCATTTGAGTAGGGAGAACGATATTTCATTACAAGCAGAAAATTTCAGGAAGTTACTGCTTACGATGAACGATGATGTGCGCGTGATACTCATCAAAATAGCTGATAGACTGCACAATATGCAGACTATGGACTCAATGGCTGAGTATAAGCAGACAAAGATAGCTTCAGAAACACTCTATATCTATGCCCCTATAGCTCACCGTATAGGGCTCTACAACATCAAAACAGAGTTAGAAGATCTTGCCTTAAAATATACAGACCCTGAACGCTATTTTATGATTCTCGGTAAGATGGAAGAATCAAAAGAGGAGCAACAGTCGTATATTGATGCTTTTACTAAAATAGTAGAGACCTCTCTTAATGAGCAGAAAATAGATTACTACATAAAAGGACGACCTAAATCGATTTATTCTATCAATAGGAAAATGGAGTCGCAAGGGGTAACCTTTGAGGAGGTATATGATAAATTTGCTATTCGCATTATCTACAAAAGCGAACCTTCAGAAGAGAAATTCCTTGCTTGGAAAATATATTCTATCGTAACAGACCACTTTCGCCCCAATCCAACTCGTTTGCGAGATTGGATATCTTCCCCTAAATCAACAGGTTATGAGGCGCTTCATATTACTGTAATGGGACCTAAGGGAAAATGGGTAGAGGTGCAGATACGCAGTGAACGAATGCATGAAATAGCTGAAAAAGGCTATGCGGCGCACTTCAAATACAAACACGGCGACCAAAAAGAGGAAGGGATAGAGGTATGGCTTAACCGTTTGCAAGAGGTATTTGAAAACAGTGAAGCCAATGCGGTAGATTTTGTAGAAGATTTTAAACTTAACCTTTATTCTAAAGAAATATTTGTTTTTACCCCCAATGGCGAGATAAAATCGTTACCTAAAGGAGCAACTCCTATAGATTTTGCTTTCTCAATTCACACAGGGGTAGGACTTAAAACACGTGGAGCTAAGGTAAATAATAAATTAGTACCTTTAAACCAAGTGCTAAAAAGCGGTGATACGGTAGAAATTATCACAGCAGAAAACGCTAAACCTACTAAAAACTGGTTGAACTATGCTACTACTTCGAAGGCGCGGAGCAAGATAAAAAATGCATTAAAGGAAGAGACAAAAACAGTAGCAGCAGAAGGGAAAGAAATACTCTTGCGCAAACTTAAGCAGCTGAAGATTAATCTTACAGAAGAAGTGATGAACGATATGGTTAATTACTTCAAAACTAAGACTAGTTTGGATATATACTATCAGGCAGGTACAGGAGAGATTACAAACCAGATGCTTAAGGATTTTGCTTCGCATCGTACCTCATTCTTCGGTTTGTTTAAGAGTAAAGTAGTAAAGAAGGCAGTAGAAGAACCTACTTATACAGAAGGAGTACATTATGATAGTATTGTATTTGGTAAAGAAGAAGAATCATTAGACTATACTTTCTCAAAATGTTGTAACCCAATACCTGGTGACCCTATATTTGGCTTTGTAACTATTAATGAAGGGGTAAAAGTGCATAAGAAAACGTGCCCCAATGCTATATCAATGCAATCGAATTATGCTTATAGGGTTATCCCAGCTAAATGGGTAAAATCAGATGAACGAGACTTTAAAGTGAGCTTGCGAATTAGTGGTATAGACCGTGATGGGCTTATTAGTGATATTTCAAAAGTAATATTAGATAGCAAATTTGTAAAACTTACCAATATAAACATAGATACAGAAGGGAATGTATTTAATGGCAAGGTATCAATATCGATAAATAATAATGCCACTCTTAAGAAACTAATGTTAGATATAAAAAATGTGAAAGGGGTAGATAAAGTGACCCGATTATAGATATGCGAAAATTAGCAAATAGTGAACTTCATCGTTTGGATATAGAGCAGTTTAAAAAGGCTGAGAAAACCCCTTTGATAGTAATATTAGATAATGTAAGGAGCCTTAATAATGTAGGGTCGGTATTTCGCACTTGCGACGCTTTTTTAGTAGAGAAGATATACCTATGTGGTATTACAGCTACCCCTCCTAATAAAGAGATACATAAGACAGCTTTAGGAGCTACAGATAGCGTGGCTTGGGAGTACGCTGAAGATACACTACAGGTAGTTGAGAGATTGAAAGCAGAAGATGTGTGTGTGATAAGTATAGAGCAAGCTGAAAAGGCTGTAATGCTTAATGATTTTCAACCTAAAGCACATACGCAATATGCTGTTATTTTTGGTAATGAAGTGAAAGGAGTAGCGCAAGAGGTGGTAAGCCTTAGCGATGAAGTGATAGAGATACCACAATATGGTACAAAACATTCTTTAAATGTTTCAGTAAGTGCAGGAATAGTAATTTGGGAAATGACAAAGTTACTTAAAGATTTAGCTAACAATAAATAGAATTTAAAAATAATTGATTATCAGTTGCTTTTGTGTTAAATTGATATTAGTTAGTAAAAAAATAGGTGATAAATTTGGAAGTTATGAAAAAATAGCTGTATATTTGCACCGCTGAAAAGGAATAATCTTATTGTCATCTATATTTATTGCGGGAGTAGCTCAGTTGGTAGAGCGTCAGCCTTCCAAGCTGAATGTCGCGAGTTCGAACCTCGTCTCCCGCTCAAAAATAAAGCCTGCTAAGTAATTAGTAGGCTTTATTTTTTATTCTTCTTCAATAGAATTGGCTTTATTTATCTTTCATAAAATACTTTTCTTTTGCGTATTTATATATTTTGTGGTAATAGTATGAAGCAGTAGTAATACTTATTACAAAGAGAATAGCTCCTATTATAGCTTCAGTAGGGTTGAGGCTCTTATGGAAGTAATAATCTAAGCTGAGTCTTGGAATAAAATGGTATAGAGCTATACTATGAATGATATAAATAGAAAGCGTATTTTGCCCTATGCGCTGAAGGAACTGAGCTGTGAGTACATTACGTAGAATAACAAAAACAGCAAATGTCCAGAGAGTGTCGCCCATACGTAGAAAGAGGAAACCATTGCGTGCTAGATTCTCAAAATGCTGCCAGCCAGTAACTGAATAAAGAAAATGAAAGGTATGATATTGAAAATGGAAGATTGCCCCAAAAACAATAAGTAAGCTTATAAATATGGGGTATAGATGTTTGGTATTGCGGTAATAATAAAATAAAGCCCCCATAAAACCTCCTAAAGTTACAAAGCCTAACCATGGAAATATAGTAAAGAAAGTACCGTATTTAGGTGTGAAATAGTTGGCTACAATCTGAGGAAGCCAAGAATACTCATATTTGTTATAGGTTTCATTGAAAGTAAATAAAATAAGAGTAGTAGTAATAAGCATTATAGGTAGCAGATGTCTGACGTGTTTTCGCGCTAACAGATAGATACCAACCATAATAATGAGCGCTAGCCCAATACAATGCAGTATATCTACAAAGTAAATGTCTTTGCGCAATAAACAAGCTACTCCTATAAGCATTAGTCCTCGTTTAGCTCCTTTTTTTACACGAGGGTTTTTTAGTCCTACACCACTGCGCTCGCCTTCTCGTATAAGTAGGTAGGTGAAGATAAAGCCTGATATAGTGAGAAAAACAGGAGCTGTGATACCTGTAAAATAATGCCAAGTATGGAAGTAAATATTCGATTCATCCCAATAAGGTTCACCTAAAAGAGCTGTAATAAAATGCCCTTGCAGCATCATACAGATAGCATATGCTCTTATTACATCAATAAAAATTAATCGCTGTTTCATTCTATTCTATCTTTTATTCTCTTTGCTATTTGCTTTTTCTTCTTTTTTAAATTCTCGAATATCAATATACTGAGTAGAAAATATCTCTATATTTGCTTGTTTGAAAGTATTTTGAATGTTTTTTACTAAATCAGATTTGATGAAATACATATTCTCTGGGATAAAAGTGTAAGCGTTAAGTTCGTAAGAAGCATTAAGTTCATCAAGTGATAACTGAAATACGTATGGATGAGGGGTAGGAGAGATACCATTAGTTATCAGAGCTGACTCAATGAGTAGTTCTTCTACTAGATTATCAGGATAATCATAGCGCACTTTTACTCTAACATTTAAAGCTAAACCACATTGTTTGCCTATAGAAGAAAAGTTCATAGTAGCCCCACTAAGTATAGCCGAATTAGGTATGGTTACATCTTCATTATTGATAGTCTTAAGGCGTGTTACTAAAGCGTTTTTTTCGATTACTACTCCTATAATCTCTCCTGATTTTATCCAATCACCTACCTGAAAAGGACGCATATAGCTAATGACAACACCTGCTATGGCATTAGAAATAGAAGAGGAAGAACCTAATGAAATAAGCACCCCAAAGAATACTGATATTCCTTTAAAAGCATCGCTGTCAGAGCCTGGTAAGTGAGGAAATATAATTACTAAAGCTAAAACCCATAACATTATGCGTATAAGACTATAAGTGGTACGAGCCCATTCGGGGTGAAAGCCTTTTATTTTTAGGATACCACGCTCAATTTCTAAGGCAAAAAAACGAAGCCCTTTGAGTAAATAACGGGTGATAATAATGATAATTATAATATTGAATAAGTGCGGCAAATAATTGATAATAGCTACACCTATATCTCTTATAGGCTCACTAATCCACTTGATAATAATTTTTGATAAATATTGGGTAGAAGGGAAAATGTCAAAAATCAGACGTATAATAGTGATGAATAAAAAAAGCAAAATAACCACTCGCAGTACAGCAAGGAGCTTGAGTAGTGCCTTTACCATCTTTCTTTTCTTAATAAGCTCGTAATTATTGATACGGATACCTGTTAAGAAGCGGTGTTCGGAGTTGATAGCTACTTTTCTTAAGAACTCAAATAATCGGTTGATACCCCATACTAATACAAAAGCAATGAGGAGTACAAGCAATAATTCTCCTAAACGAATCATTACACTTTTGAGGCTGTTTTGCTCTTTATATTTTACAATAGTACTTTTAATTGCATTAGCATATCGTGAAGCTAAATCTTCTTGAGTAGTATTCTCCCACATAGCATCTATCATTGTAATGCCAGCAATACTATTTTTCTTATACATTATATTTAAGTACTCTCCTAAAGGCTTCAATTGAATTGAGTCAGGGGTGAAAAAAGGATCGTCATACAAGGTTTGTATTTTATCTTCTATATATTTCACTCGCGTATCAATATCATAAGGGCTGTATGAAGTATATAGATAAAATAATGTATCTTTCTGAAAAACAATAGGCTTTCCTCGTATCTTCTCGCGTAGGCTTTCTATTTCTTGCTTCTTTTCGATAGTAGCCAAAGAATCAGATGTATTTGTAGGGGTAGGTAATTGGGTAGTAGTATGCACCAACTCCTTAATTTCATTCATTAAGATGGCTATCTTTATAGAATCTTTTAATCGAATAAGTTTAATAGCTTCTAATTCTCGCTTTATATCCTGTTGAGAGAGGCTGTCACTTTGAGCAAATAGAGAACTTAAACAGCAAAATATAGATAATATGAAGAGTATTCTTTTCAAGTGAAAAATCAATAATTATAAAGATTGATGTGGCAAAGATACAACTTTTTTAGCACATACCAAAAGAAAAAACTTTGCTAAAGATATTTTTTCCTTAGCAAAGTTTTTCTCTTTCTGATTTATACTGACTATTTGTTTAAGTCTTCAAGTACTTTCACAGCTTCGTCTATATAAACGTCTTTTTGTAAGTTTTCATGCCAACGATCGCGGCGTAGTTTAAGGTCTTCATTACCTTTCACTTTAGCTTCATCAGAGGCTGTAGAAGCAAACTTAAGCTCTGATTTATAATCAGCTATGGCTTTAAACTTCTTAGCTTGCTCTTCATTCTTGTCTATCAAACTTTTATAAGCTTCATAGTTGAGAGGGAATATATTATCTTTTTGCTGTTGCTTAATCCATTGGGCATTTTCATCAATCAATTTTAAATATTGATTTTCACTAATACGTTTCTGACTATTAGCAATTGCCTTGTCAAAATTAGCATTGTTACTCCAAGGAGTATATTTAGCAGGCTCAATCTTATCCCAAGACATAGCGTTAGGCATATCTCGCTCGCCTATATCTATATATTTGTATTTGTCAGGTACTACAATATCGCTTTCTACTCCTTTTAGCTGTGTAGACCCTCCGTTGATACGGTAAAACTTCTGAATAGTTATTTTGAGGGCACCAAGGTCGCCGTAGTCATTTTGGCGTAAGAATCCGTTTAGATCTACGAAACTTTGTACAGTACCTTTACCAAAAGTTTGCTTACCTCCTATAATAATAGCGCGTTTGTAGTCTTGCATAGCAGCCGCTAATATCTCTGAAGCTGAGGCAGATAGCTCATTAGTAAGGATGACAAGAGAGCCATCCCACTGAGTCTTAGGATCGTTGTCTGAAAGGACATCTCTGCTACCTCTTGACGATTTTACTTGTACGATAGGCCCTTTTGGAATGAAAAATCCTCCTATATCTACAACTGTTTTTAGTGAGCCCCCTCCGTTACTTCTAAGGTCGACGATAAGCCCATCAATGTTTTCTTTCTTTAATTTTTCAATCTCGAGGGCTACATCGGTAGCAGCATTGCGCTGGTTAGTATCTTCAAAGTTAATGTAAAATTTAGGTAGGTAGATAAGCCCGTAACGTTTTCCGTTAGAGAGTATTACTGCCGATTTAGCATAAGTTTCTTCAATTTCTACCACATCTCTGATGATAGGTACTACTTCTATAGTACCGTCTACACGTTTAACAGTTAGGCGTACTTCAGTGCCTTTAGGACCTTTTATGAGTTTTACAGCGTCATCTAAGCGCATACCTACTACATCTACAGGTTCTTGAGTCCCTTGTCCTACTTTTAGTATCATATCGCCTACTTCTAAAAGTTTTCCTTTCCATACAGGGCCACCTAAAATTACGTCAGTGATGCTGATACCATCCGTCTTCTTTTGTAATTGAGCTCCTATTCCTTCAAATTTACCCGACATATCTCGGTCAAATCCTTCTTTTACATCAGGAGCCATATAGTTAGAGTGAGGGTCAAAAGTTTCAGTGATAGCGTTTACAAAAAGACTAAACCATTCTTCGCGTGTTAGCTCGTTATAGATACCAAACATATCCGAAAGAGTTTTTTGTGTAGCTTCTACTGATTCTTTTTTGAGGACATCATCTCCTTTAGATTGATATTTAGCGTCTTTTTCCTTTTTAGAAGCCTCTTCTTTTTGTTTGGTTAAGTAAGTAGAAAGAGTTGAAAAAATGATAATTTGCTTCCAACGCTGCTGTAGTTCAGCTTTATTTTTCACAAAAGGCAAATGCTCATAATCTGTATTGATTTTATCATTTGAGTTAAAGTCGATAGGCTTTGCAAAGATAGTTTTATTTATCTCTTCAGCTTCTTTCATACGCTGTTTGAGTCGCTCGTATGATAAGTTGAAAAAACTAATATCACCCTTTTTAAGATTATCATCTAAAAGAGTTTCATATTTTTTGAATTCATTGATATCTGACTGCAAAAAATAGCGCTTTTGTCCGTCTAAACTTTTTATATAGCTCTCAAATACTTTCTTAGAGAAAGCATCATCCATATCTACAGGACTAAAATGCGCATTAATCATTACGTGCTCTACTATTTCAAGCAGTACTCTATCTTTATCCTTGTCAGGATTATCGAACTTCTTGCTTGTGAAACTACAAGAAGCAAATGAAATAAATAGTAAAAATAAGGCTACTGATATATTTTTCATTATAATACTTATTTTAAAAACAATAATTAAATTTTTCTTTTTGATTTCTCTATACTATCAAATCTTGTGCCTTTCTCGCGTAGGACTGATAATTTTTACATTTTGGAAAGCAATAGCTCCTCTGATAACTCCTGAAATAGTACTATGCAATGATTTGATTATTTGCATTTTAAGTTCATTTTTATGATATACCAAACTTATCTCTCTCGCAGGATAAGGTTCTTCAAAATAATGAATACATTCTTTTTCTTTTTCTTTGAGTTCTAACGAATGCAGATAGGGGAGTAGTGTCATACCTAAACCTTCGTTGGCTAAGCGTACTAACGTCTCAAAACTACCACTTTTTAGCTGAAAATGTTTTCGCGATTCAATCACATCTTGGTTACAGATGTTTAGCACACTATCTTTGAAGCAATGCCCGTCTTCTAACATTAAAATATCATTGACATCTAAATCGCCAGTATAGATGGTTTTAGAGTTTTGGAGCCTGTGATTTACAGGTATATAAGCTACAAAAGGCTCGTAGTACAGCGGGCGCTCTATGATAGAAGGATTGGCTAAAGGAGTAGCGAGTATGCCCGCATCATAAGTGCCATCGCCTATTTTCTTCAAGATATTTTCAGTAGTTTGTTCTTCAATTTTTAAACATACCTTAGGATATTTATTTATAAAGTTGTTTAAAAACATTGGTAATAGGGTAGGCGATACAGTAGGAATTATCCCTACTCTAAACTCGCCCCCAATATATCCTTTCTGCTGAGCAACAATATCATTCATTCGTTCAGACTCGTTTACTATTGTCTGCGCCTGCTTAATGATTTGCTCTCCTATTTCTGTTATCTGTAGTGGTTTTTTGCTTCTGTCAAAAATGGTGACCCCCAATTCTTCTTCCAACTTCTGTATTTGCATACTTAAGGTTGGTTGTGTTACATAACTGTTTTCGGCAGCAGTAGTAAAGTTCTTGTATTTGGCAACTGCCAAAACATATTGAAATTGAGTAATGGTCATAATAAGCTGTTATTTAAGTTGTGGCAAAATGTCTTTTCCTATCTCTTCGAGTACTTCTCCTGCTGGGCGTGAACAATACTTGAACACTAGCATAGTGTGGTTCACCCCTATTTTTTCGAGTTCTTGGAACATATCTATTAGGTAAGTACGCCCTAAGCGGAAGCCTAAATCTATCTTTTGGGGTTCGAAATTAGGATCTTCCATTAGATCTATATACACAGGCTGTATATAAGGTTTTTTAGGTTGTCCTTCTTTTTGTAGCGCCTCTTCCCAATCTTGTACTATTTTTTTTGTGAAAGCGAAGTCGCGAGGATAGTAAATCCATCCGTCAGAGTTTTTGGCAATCCAATCGAGGTTTACCCCTCCAACGTGCCCTGTAACATACATTGGTATATTTTTGTGTACGGGCTTAGGTACTACATCGCCTACATTAGCCATTAGGGTACCGTAATCGTTGTTATAAGTAGGAAAATCTTTGCTCCACAACTCTCTAAGCATACGCATATGTTCTGATACACGAGCACTTCTTAACTCAAAAGGTTTGTTGAATGCAGGGTATTCTACTGGACGGTCTCCAGAGGCTACCCCCATCACAAAACGGTTAGGGAAAAGTACATCGAGGCTTGCAGAGGCTTTAGCTACGTGCAAAGGGTGGCGCAGTGGCAAAATAACACTTGCAATACCAAACTTGATGCTTTTGGTGAGCGATGCTATATGCGATAAGTATATCCAAGGGTCAAATATTTGCCCTACTTCTTTAAAATCTGGATTGTTTAGCGGAATATCGCGCACCCATACCGTATCAAAACCTAAGGCTTCTGCACGCTGTATGAGCTGTGTTTGATTTTCCATTTTAGGAATAGCTCCTTCATATGATTCTATAGGGAGCAATATGCCAACCGACAGTTTATTAGGATCTATCATAATAGTTGTTATTTTTAAGAGGCAAAGATACAAAAAATAATGGGTATAACAATGCTATACCCCTATTAATTTTTTTATAAATCAAAAACAGAAGTTCTTTTAGTGTATAATAAGTCTTTGATTTTCAGCAAAGAAGCTAATAATAAATAAACACCAAACCACGCCCCCAATGTAGCAAAAGTGCCGTAGATAAAGGCTATTCGTACATCTTTTGCCCGCATCCCTAATTTCTCTGCTAACCGAGAGGATACGGCAAATCCGTATTTCTCAAGAAAAAACCTGAATTTTAACATTTCAATATCAAATTATATATTTTTTCCTCTGATTTATTTTTTACTTTTTACTTTGAAGAGGAGAAGCATTCCTAATGCAAAGAAAATAACTAACGAAATAGTGGCGTTTCGCATATTATTCGTCAGTTGGTCTATAATACCATAGATACCCATTCCGATTACGATGCCTAATTTTTCGGTTACATCATAGAAGCTGAAAAAAGAGGTAGTGTCTTTAGTATCTGGTAGATAAGCTGAATAAGTAGAGCGCGAAAGACTCTGTATGCCGCCCATTACCATCCCTACTAAGGTAGCTAAGGCGTAAAACTGTACGGGTTTAAACACAAAGTATGACAATAGGCAAATGCTTACCCAAATAGCATTTAGCCCAATCAGTACTCTAATGTTGCCAAATTTTTGTACAGCTATCACTGTTAAACGCGCCCCTATGATAGCTACTAATTGAATGATAAGCACACTGACTATCAGCCCTATAGTACTCTCATTTCTACTACCCCATTGTATTTCTTGCTCTCCGAAATAGGTAGCAATAAGCATTACGGTTTGTACCCCCATACTGTATACGAAAAAAGCAATAAGATACCATTTTAGCGAAGGGGTCGCCTTTAGGCTTTGCCATACTTTTCGGAGTTCTTTAAAACCGTTGAAAAAGATATTTTTTGTCAGCTTTCCTCTGCCACTATGATAGTTAGGTAGGTATCTGAAAGGAATGCTACTGAACCCTATCCACCAAATTCCTACAGTGATAAATGAAATGCGCATAGTGGTTAGTGCAGTAGTAGTATCAGTGTTTTCAAAGCCTATCCATTCGGGTTTCATTACCATTATAAGGTTCAAAATCAGTAGTAATACGCTGCCAGCATAGCCTAAACTATAACCTTTGGCACTGACCGCATCATACTGCTCTGGTAGGGCAATATCAGGCAAATAAGAGTTGTAGAACACGATACTTCCCCAGAAACCTACTACTCCGCAAAAGTAGCAAATCAGCCCAAAGTAGATATGCTCTAACGAAAACCAATAGAGCCCGATACACGAAATTGCCCCTAAGTAGCAAAAAAAGCGCATAAAACTCTTTTTATTGCCCAAAAAATCGGCTATACCACTCAGAATAGGGGAGAGGAGTACTACTAATAAAAAGGCTAAAGCGGTAACAAAAGCAATTACAGAAGTGCTTTTGAATAAGATACCAAAAAGCGAAATATGGGTTAGTTGCGCCGTTTTAAACAATAACCCGTAAAAAATAGGGAATATAGTTGAAACAATGGTTAGTGAATACACTGAGTTTGCCCAGTCGTAAAACGCCCACGCATTCAGTAGTTTCTTGTTTCCTCTTTCTAATGACGACATTTATTAGTGTTTTATACGGTTTGCCCATTTTTCGATTCCGTAGATAACGAGGAATCCTGCTATAGCCAAACCTATAGAAGTTAATATTTGAGGGTTAGTATTGGTTATCTCTTCGAATTGACAAGGACTTATGCTTTTTTCCCATATTACACTGCCGTTACTAGGGTCTACTCTTAGGGTTTGTTTCCAAGGCCATACTTTGTTTAGCGACCCTATGATAAAGCCTGTAAGCCCTGCAAAAGTGAGGTTTCTGTAGGTGGCAAAAAGCCATTTGAGGGCTCTAGAAAAAGTTAGAATACCGGTGATAGCCCCTAAAGCAAAGGTAAAAATCACTTTTAGTTTCCAACTGCTTAAAGCGTCTAATATAGTATGATAGGCGCCTAAAAGTACTAATATAAAAGCTCCGGAAATGCCGGGGAGTATCATCGCGCAGATAGCGATAGCCCCACACAAAAACAAAAATAGCAAACTCTGGTCGCTGCTGCTTACTAAAGGAGGAATAACAGTGATGATATAGGCTGCCACCCCTGAAAGGAGCATCGTTAGTATAGCAGCCAGATTCCAGCGCTTTATTTCTTTAACTAAGAAGAATACACTAGCAATCATCAGTCCGAAGAAAAATGCCCATACCATTATGGGGTACTGCTCTAACAGCCATTTGATGAGCTTAGCTAACGATAAGATACTGATACCTATCCCCAATAATAAGGATACGAAAAAGTTGCCATTGATATGTCGCCAGAAAGCTACTATACCTTCGCTAAATAGCATTTTAAAGGCTTTTAAATTGATACGACTGATAGAGTCTACTAACTCTTCATAGATGCCCGATATAAAGGCGATAGTACCCCCTGATACCCCTGGCACTACATCTGCTGCCCCCATAGCTATTCCTTTCAGGCTGATAATTGTATAATCTAAAAAAGATTTTTTCATTACAATTTATATTTAACTATCGATTATTATTGATAATTGATAAAAACCGCCGCAAAGATAGTAAAAAAATACTAATTACCAACTATATTATCAATGGTATTAAAACTAAGAGAGGTCGCCTCAGAACAATCTGAGGCGACCTCTCTTTAAGTGTTATTTGCTTATGATTTAGTATCCAAATAGCTCTTTTAAGCTAAGTTTTTTGAAGTCACCAATTTTCTTAAGCTCATCTTCAGAAAGTTTCTTTTCTGAAGCTAATATTACATACGTATATGGTTTATTTGATAGATATTTATCGTGGAAAGCCTTTATGTCTTTCATTGTGATATTATCTATATTTTGGTATATCTGTTTGCGTATGTCGTCTTTTAAGCCCATACGTTGGTCGTGTAAATAGTAATAGATGATACCATCTTGTGTGATACGCTCTGTTTCTATTTCTTGCTTGATTTGCTGTTTAGCTAATTCTAAGTTCGCAGGTAACTCAGGCATAGTGTTGAGCAGTTCATTCATAGCTTCAACGGCTTCTTTAAACTTGTCGGCTTGAGAACCTACATAAGCAAGTGTATAGTACTTATCAGTTTTCTTACTAGGAGTTGCGTAATAGCCATAAGTGCTGTAAGCTAAGGCTTTACTTTCGCGTATAGTTTGGAATACTAAAGAGCCCATTCCGCCCCCAAAATAGTTATTAAAGGCTTTAATAACAGTGCTTTCAGCAGGGTTATAAGGAACGGTATTGCGAATCCAACGGGTTTCAGCTTGTACCATTTCATAATCAGCAAAGAATACTTGATTCTTAGTTTGCTCTACTTGTTTAAACTCTTTTTTAGGAGCTACTTGAGCAAACTTAGCAGGCACCTTATGTAGTGGTTTTAGCTTAGCAGTAAGCTGATTTAGACTTAAAGGACCATAATAGATAACAGTTTGCTCTACATTGTTTAGCTTTTTAAGTTTCTCAACCAACTCTTTTCCTGTAATAGCTTCGATTTCGGCATCAGAAAAAGTGTAGTTATAAGGGTTTTTAGCTCCGTACAAAGCATAGTTTGTTAAGGCTTGCATAATAGCCCCTCTGTTGGCTTTAGAGTCTATACGTGTTTTAGCTACACGTGTTTTTAACGCTTTCAACGCTTCTTCATCTACTTTTATATTAGCGATAAAGTCTTCGTAAAGTTTTACTGCAGCCTCGAAGTTCTCTTGAAGTCCTTCGATATTGACAGTAGTATACTCTCCACTGGCTGAGATATTAAAACTAGAGGCTATCTTGTATAACTCTTTGCTGAGTTGCTCTGCTGACATTTTATCAGTACCTAAGAATTGACTATAATTAGAAGCTATGGCTAATTTCAAATCGTTTAGGGTACCTATTTTATAACGGAAACTTAAGCGGTATAGCTCATTGTCTTTGTTTTGTACGTATAGTACTTCTGCTTTGCCTAATTTACCTTTTTGTAGGTCTTTGCTGTAGTCTAAGAATACAGGTTTTACTGGGGTACTTGGCATTTCGTTCACCATTTTCACAAAAGCAGATTGTTTGTCAGCATTGGTTTCAACAGGTGTAATAGCAGGTTTTTCTATCTTCTCTACATTGGTGCGTTGCCCTTTTTCTTTATAGACAGCTACATAGTTATTGCCTAAGTATTTGTTAGCAAAAGCTACGATGTCGGCCTTAGTTATCTTAGAAAGGTCGTTTACATAAGCTACACGGTCTTTCCAATCGAGATTGTCGGTGAAAGCATCCATTAGCATATTAGCACGGCTAGCATAAGATTCGGTACTTTGTATAACGTACTTTTTCATATTGTTGATGATAGAAGGGATAAGGTCATCATCAAAGTTTCCTTTCTTAAGGTCTTCTATCTGTCCGAGCATTAGGTCTTTCACTTGTTCTAATGACTGACCTTGTAAAGGGCGTCCTGATAGGTATAGTACGCCATAGTCTATAAGAGTATAAGCAAAAGCGCTTGCCCCAAGTAGTTTCTGTTTCTTTACAAGATTTAAGTCTATAAGACCCGCTTTGCCATTGGTAAGGATTTCACCCACTAAATCAGCTAATAGCGCTTCTTTATCTTGATTGCCTGGTAAGCGGAAAGCTATAGAAACGCTTTCAGCATCTGGGCCTACTACTTTTTTGATAATAGGAGCAGTGATAGGCTCTTCTTTCTCGAAAGTGTACTGAGGTACAGCTTTTGGTGTCATATAACTGAAAGCCTTATCAATTTCAGCAATTGCTTCGTCTGGATTAAAATCTCCTGAAAGTACTACTGCCATATTGTTAGGCACGTAATAGGTGTGGAAGTATTTGCGAATTTCCTTAAGCGAAGGGTTTTTGAGGTGTTCTACTGTACCAATAGTAGTTTGTAAACCATAGTTGTGCTTTTTAAACAATGAAGCAAAAAGAGTTTCGAATACCTCGCTGTTATCGCTGTCTAATGAACGGTTTTTCTCTTCGTACACGGCTTCGAGCTCGGTGTGGAAAATACGCAATACAGGATTGCGGAAACGCTCTGCTTGCACGGTGATGTATTTGTTTAAGGCATTGGCAGGCACATCGTCAGTATACACTGTTTTTTCAAACGAGGTAAAAGCATTAGTACCCTGTGCGCCCATAGCAGTCATCATCTTGTCGTACTCATTAGCGATAGCGTATTTGCTAGCTACCCCTGATACAGAGTCGATTTTTTTGTAGATAGCTTTGCGCTTTTCAGCATCTTTGGTGTGATTGTACTCTTCGTACAACGCATCAATTTTATCTAACTGTACTTTCTCTTTTTCCCAGTCTAATGAACCATACTTGTCAGTACCCTTAAAGAGCAAGTGCTCTAAGTAGTGCGCTAACCCTGTATTAGTAGAAGGGTCGGTTTTGCTACCTGCTTTTACAGCTACGTAGCACTGTATGCGCGGTTCTTTATTCGTAGGACTGAGAATGACGGTCAGTCCGTTTTTCAAGGTGTAGAACCTTGAATTAGTAGGGTCGTGGGTTACATATTTGTATTTGTAACCACCACTTTGTGCTTCTTTCCACTCATAATTTTGAGCCTGAGCACCGAACGATACGGCTAATGCGAATAGCCATAAGAATAGATTTCTTTTTAACATCATTTGGTGAATTAACATTAAACAGACGCAAAAGTATAGAATTAAAATGTGAAATGCAAATGAAATCCTATATTTTTTTAACTGAAAGGTGCTAATATCACTTCGAGCCCATCGAGTTCTGGAGTTATAGGTATTTGACAACCCAATCGGCTGTTGGGTTTTACGTGGAAAGCTTCAGAAAGCATAGCTTGTTCTTCTTCCCCCATTTCGGGCAGCGTTACCGCCTCTTCATTCTGCACATAGCACTGACAAGAGGCACACATAGCCATACCCCCACATACGCCTATCTCGCCGTCTTGGGCAATCTCGTAGGCGCGCATTACCTCCATTAAGGTCATATTCATATCAGTAGGGGCTTCTATTTCATATAGAAGCCCCTCTCTGTCGGTTATTTTTAGATGTATATCACTCATTATTTGAAATATTCTATTTTGCGGATACGTGCACAGATAGGTTTGCCGTTTTCGTACATTAGCACTTGCGTCCAATTACCCATATTGTCGAATGAATAACGGTATTTATAATCGAATTCGGGAGTAGTATAGGTTGTTAGTAGGTTGTGCTCGTCGAATACTTTGGTTGAGGCGACAGAGGTACGAGTCTTTACTACTTGCGTTTCGCCCGACTTGTTAAACATATAATTTGTTTCTACATAGAAGTTAGGGTCGTCATTAGCCGTGCAAATGCTCTGTATAAGTTGCCCCGCTTTGTTGTATTTATAGGTACAAACGGTTTCTTGTTTAGCTTCGTTTAAGAAAGTAGCTTTAGAAAGTCGTCCCTCTTTATCGTATTCGTTTTGTGTTTTTAAGAATACGTTTTTCTCTAATACTTTATCTTCAGTAGCAGCTACTTTGTTTATATTATTATAGGTATACGATTTTTCGCGGGTGTATTCGGGGCGTATTTTCTTCTCTAAAATGAGGTTTTTCTCTTCGTAGCGCTGAATGTCTTTTTCTAAAGCAGATACACTCGCCACTTTGTTTTTCTCTATACAGTTGCCCCAATCGTCATACTTATAGGTGATAGTAATGAGCCAAGTATCGCCGTCATACTCGTCTATTTTTACCAACTGATTTTTCTCATTGTAAAAATATTTGCGGTCTACCGTAAACTCGCCATCACCAGTTGTAAATACTGATTGACTTCTGTTAATACGTCCGTTTTTGTCATAGAAAAAGCGCATTCCACCAAAAGGCTGGTCTTCAGCATTGTAAGTTATTATCTCTAAATTCTTGCCCGAATTATCGAAGATATAGGCTATATTAGTTTTAGAAGATTTTGTTGCGTCTTTTTCAAGCCCCCACTCTTCGGCATAGGGAAAAACATTGTAGTTCTTACCATCGAATTTCTTTTCGCCTTTAGGGTCGGGTTCTAATAAAAAAGAGAAGTCTTCTACTTTTTTTATTTTCCCTTTCATTAGCAGTGTTTTGCTGCTAAGGGTGTCTATTTGTGCTTGTAGCGAAGCAGAAAATGCTAAAAAGATACTTGCTAATAGTACATTTATACTCTTCATTTTTATTTTTATTTTTAGTAGTCTCTTTGAATTTAGAAAATTAATCAATTGATTTTATTACCGCTTTTTCAGCCTCTTTGCGAGTGCCGTCGAAGCCATCAATACCCACTACTGTAGTGTATTTGAGTACATACTTTTTGTTGGGATAGATGCGGTTATAGACACTTTGACACATTAGAGTAGCTTCGTGAAAGCCACAAAGTATGAGTTTTAGCTTGCCAGGGTAGGTATTTACGTCGCCTATAGCATATACCCCCTCTATGCAAGTTTGATAATCTAAGGCATTATTCACTTTTACTGCATTCTTTTCTATCTCAACCCCCCAAGTAGCTATAGGGCCTAATTTAGGGGTAAGCCCGAAAAGAGGAATAAAAGCATCGGCAATAAGTTCCTCTTTATTGCCCCCCTCTTGCTCTAATACTACCTTTTCTAATTGGTTTTCTCCTACGAGCCCTACCACTTCGTAAGGCGTTTTGAGATTGATTTTGCCTGCAGCTTTTAGCGCTTTTACCTTTTCTACCGAATCTAAAGCCCCTCTAAACTCATTGCGCCTATGCACTAAGGTAACTGAGGCGGTATTTACTTTTTCGGCTAAATAGATACTCCAATCGAGAGCTGAGTCGCCACCCCCTGCTATTACTACGTGTTTGCCTGCATAACTTTCGGGATTCTTTACAAAATAAGCAACCCCTTTGCCCTCGTATTGCGCTATATTTTCAAGCTCAGGCTTGCGAGGCTCGAAAGTACCTAATCCGCCAGCAATAGCTACAGCCTTGCCTTTGACTTGCGTACCAGCATCGGTGGTAACAATGAAAGTGCCATCATCATTCTTAGTGAGGGTCATAGCAGTTTCGCCTAAGGTAAATTCGGGCTGATACTGCTTAATTTGCTCCATTAGGTTGTCTACCAACTCAAGAGCCCCTACGCTGGGGTAACCAGGAATGTCGAAAATAGGCTTTTTAGGGTACAGCTCTGTCAGCTGTCCGCCTACTTGGGGTAGGGTGTCAATAAGGTGACACTTCAAGCGCAGCAATCCTGCCTCGAAAACTGCAAAAAGTCCTGTGGGGCCTGCCCCTATGATGATGATGTCTGTCTCTTTCATTATTAAATGATTTTGTGCAAAGGTACAAAATAATTATTAATTAGCAAATTTACCCATTAGCGAATTTGTTCTAACAACTACCCCCTAACGAGCGTCTGTGCTTTTTCGAGGGCTTCGGCTATGCCTTCGGGGTTTTTACCGCCCGCTGTAGCAAAGAAAGGCTGTCCGCCGCCGCCGCCGTGTATGTATTTGCCTAACTCTCTTACTATTTTGCCGGCATCTAACCCTTTGGCTTGGGCAAGCTCTTTGCCGATATAGCACAATAATAAGGCTTTGCCTTCGTATGCTGAACCGAATAAGATAAACGGATTTTCTACCTCATTGCCTAACTGAAAAGCAAGGTCTTTGAGGGTAGCTGTATCTAAATCGAGTTGTTTGATAAGGCATTGCACCCCATTGATAGGAGCAAATTCGTTTTTCAGAGATACTTTTAGGTTCTTAGCTTGCTCTTTCTTCAGTAACTCTAACTCTTTTTGCAGTTGGACATTCTCTTCTTGTAGGTGTACGATGGCTTTGATAGGGTCTTGTGCGTTTTTGAGGGTAGATTTGATGTTATCAACTAACTTTTCTTGCTCTGCAAAGTACTTCATAGCCCCTCCAGAAGTGATGGCTTCTATCCTACGAATACCAGCTGCAACGGCTCCTTCTGAAAGGATTTTGAAGAACCATATATCACCAGTATTTTTTACGTGAGTCCCTCCACAAAGCTCTCTACTGTCGCCGAATTGTATCATTCGCACGTGGTCGCCATATTTTTCGCCAAATAGCGCCATAGCCCCCGCTTCTATCGCTTGTTGTATAGGTATATTGCGGTGCTCTTGTAATGGTATCTTTTCCCAAATACGTCTGTTTACTATGCGTTCTACTTCGCTTAATTCTTCATCAGTCATTTTAGCAAAGTGAGAGAAGTCGAAACGAAGGGTTTCTGGCGATACGCGAGACCCTTTCTGCTCTACGTGCGTACCCAATACCTCGCGCAAGGCTTGGTGCAATAGGTGGGTAGCACTGTGGTTAGCCTCTGCCATTTGGCGAGCTATAGAGTGAACTTCAGCCTTAAATGGGTCGGTTAGGTTTTCGGGCAAGTGCTCTGCTATGTGTATGATAAGGTTGTTCTCCTTTTTAGTGTCTAATATGTACACCAACTCGCCATTAGCCGACTGTAGCGTACCTTTGTCGCCTACTTGTCCGCCTCCTTCAGCATAGAAAGGAGTGGTATTGAACACCAATTGGTAGTGAGTGCCGTCTTTTTGGCTCTCCACTTTGCGGTATTTCACAAGGCGTACCACAGCCTCTAAGGTATCGTAGCCGATAAATTCTTCTTCTTCGTCATCGCGAAGGACAACCCAGTCGCCTGCTTTTACTTGGGCAGCTGCACGTGAACGCTCTTTTTGCTTTTGTAGGTTCTCTTCAAAGCCTGCCTCGTCTAAAGTCAATCCTTTTTCAGAAAGTATAAGAGCAGTTAAATCTTTAGGGAAACCGTAAGTGTCGTATAACTCAAAAGCTTTGCTACCTGACAATTGCTTATTGGTAGTGTTTTGTATCATCACATCGAGCATTAGCAATCCTTGTTCGAGTGTGCGCAAGAAAGAGTTTTCCTCTTCTTTTATCACATTCATAATGATAAATGCCTGTTTTTCTAATTCGGGGAAAGTGCTGCCCATTTGTTTGGTGAGCGTTTCTACCAGCTTATAGATAAAAGGTTCTTTTTGGTTTAAGAAAGTGAAACCATAGCGGATAGCACGACGCAAAATACGGCGTATTACATAACCAGCTCCGTTATTAGAAGGCAACTGCCCGTCGGCTATGGCAAAAGCCACCGCCCTGATATGGTCTGAAATTACGCGAATGGCAATATTTATCTGCTCTTGTTCGGCACTTACATTGCTGCCGCTATAGTATTTGCTTTTGGTTATCTCTTCTACTTTTTGAATTAGCGGAGTAAAAACATCGGTGTCGTAGTTAGATTGCTTTTTCTGCAATACCATACAGAGGCGCTCGAAGCCCATACCTGTATCGACGTTTTTAGAAGGGAGTTTCTCGAGGCTGCCATCGGCTTTGCGGTTGAACTCCATAAATACGTTGTTCCAAATCTCAATCACTTGAGGGTGGTCATTATTGACCAAGTTGCGCCCTGCTATTTTGACTTTTTCTTCATCAGAACGAATATCTACGTGTATTTCGGTACAAGGGCCACAAGGACCTTGATCGCCCATTTCCCAGAAGTTATCTTTCTTATTTCCGAGTAAAATATGGTCTTCAGCGATACGTTCTTTCCATATATCGTAGGCTTCTTGGTCGAAAGGCACGCCCTCTTCCTCGCTACCTTCAAATACCGTTACGTATAGGTGTTCTTTTGGTATTTTATATACTTCAGTCAGCAGTTCCCACGCCCAGCTAATGGCTTCTTTTTTGAAGTAGTCGCCAAAAGACCAGTTGCCGAGCATCTCGAACATCGTATGGTGATAGGTATCGCGCCCTACCTCTTCGAGGTCGTTGTGCTTGCCCGATACGCGCAAACATTTTTGAGTATCTACCACACGTGTTTGTTTAGGTTTAGCATTGCCGAGGAAAAACTCTTTAAACTGGTTCATACCCGCGTTAGTGAACATCAGGGTAGGGTCGTTTTTAATAACCATAGGAGCAGAAGGTACGATAGTATGCCCTTTGCTCTCAAAGAATTTTAGGAATTGCTGTCTTATTTCTTGTGAAGTCATATATTTTCAATTAACAATAAAATAATATTGAGGCTGCAAAAGTAGTAATTTTATACGTAACAAGCAAAAAGTTATAGTTTTTTATTAAATGGTTGAGTTCAGTTTTTCTTCGTTTATCCTTCGCTTATCCTTCGCTCATTGTTCGCTCATCGTTCGGTGTAGGTATATCTGAAGTAAAGGGAAAATAAATTGTCGATGGATATTTATTATTTGTTATTAATTTGTATCTTTGCCGCGATTAATTCTAAATAACGGTTTTTATGAGAAAACTTTTTATAGGATGCCTTGTGTTTATGGGGCTTACTATGAGGGCACAGACGAATGTCTTGCTGACCGAAGCGTATTGGAAGCAAAAGCCTTCGGTAGCACAAGTGCAACAAGCGATAGCTGAGGGTAATAGTCCGACAGCTTTTAACGCTCGTGCTTTTGATGCTACTTCTATGGCAATACTTAATGCTGCTCCTTATGAAACTATTACTTATCTTATTGATTTAGAGGGGAATGGTGTAAATAAAATCACTCACGATAAGCGTACTTATCTGCATTGGGCTGCTTTTCAGAATAATCAGCCTGTGATGAAATACCTTATCAGTAAAGGGGCTGATGTAAACCGTCGCGACTCTCGTCAGTTTACTCCTATACTTTTTGCTGCCGTAGGGGGACAGGCAGATAAGGAGCTTTATGAATTACAGCTGAAAAGTGGAGCGAACCTAAAAGAAACCAATTCTGATGGTGCAAATTTGTTGTTGATGCTCATTCCTCACCTAAAAGACCTCAAACAAGCTGATTATTTCATTAAAAAAGGGCTGAAACTCACTTCTACAGACACAAATGGGAATAATGCTATCTATTATGCTGCTACAATGGGCAATAAAAGTATAATAGAAGCTCTGATAAAGAAGAAAATAAACCCTAAAAATGTAAATAAGAAGGGTGAGAATGCGTTTTTTGCAGCTGCCAGAGGTTTTAGACGTACTGCTAATAAACGTGATTTCTTTGAATATTTAGAACAATTGGGGGTAAAACCTAATCAGGTGAATAGTGATGGTATAACACCACTTTATATAGTGGCAGGTAAAAATCGCGATACAGAGGTACTCTCTTATCTTTTGGAAAAAGGTAATGACCCTGCTCAAGCTAATAATGAAGGTAGAACGCCTCTTATGAATGCAGCTGCCCTCAATACCTCTGAAATAGCAGCGCTCTTGCTTGATGCTGCGAATAATATTAACGTTCGAAGCAAAGAAGGGTATACGGCTCTGCAATTGGCTTTTGAAAATAATAGTTTGCCTATGGTAGACCTACTGATAAGCAAAGGGGCTGATATACAGATGGTTGATAACGAGGGTAATACGCTTTATCACACAGCTGTAAAAAGAGGTAAATTAGAATTTTTAGAAAAATTGAGTGCTTATCCACTCGATATAAATAAGAAGAATAATGAGGGGCTTTCTCCGTTGCAAAAAGCTGTTATGATAGCTAAGAATGTGGAAGTGATAAACTTTTTACTTAGCAAAGGGGCAGACAAAAACGTTCTTACTGATTTAGGTGAGACACTATATGAATTAGCCAAAGAAAACGAAGCCCTTAAAGGAATAAATGTTGAATTTTTAAAATAGTAATTTAGATGAAAAAGAAATACTTAATAACTGCTTTAGTAGCTGTAGTGGCTTTGTTCACAGCCTCATTTGTACAACAGACAACGTCTAAAAAATACAAATGCTTAATACAACTTACTAATTATAAAGGAGATGGAGCTTATATTGTAGCTTCGCTGATAAATCCTCAAGGGAAATACGAACAGACCTTACAGGTGCTTGGTGATGACCCTGAGTGGTATAGTGAACTAACTGAATGGTGGAAGTTTTATGGCAAGCGGCAAACTATTGATGGTATCACAGGAGCTACGATTAGTGGGGGAGAGCGCGCTGTAAGAGTGATTACTATAGAAGATAGTAAGCTGAATAAAGGTTATAAAATACGCTTTGAAACAGCAGTAGAAGATAATAAATATTACACTCAGGATGCTGAAGTAGAGCTTAAAACAGAAAATCTTAACACGAAGATAAATGGTAAAGGCTACATACGATATGTAAGAATAATGGCGAATGATTAATCATTCGCCATTATTAATTTCATATTTTTAGCTTTTTCCATCATAAATGCCTTAGCAGCTTGGTATTCATTAGGTATTTTGCCTTCTAATATGGCTTCTTTGATAGCTTCTTTTAGAACGCCTACTGGTTGTGAAGGGGGTAATCCGAAAGTTTGCATTATTTCTTCTCCAGAAATAGGAGGTTGGAAGTTGCGAATGTGGTCTTTTTCTTCTACTTCTACTACTTTTTGACGCACTATTTGGAAATTATCGTGATATTTTTTAAACTTTTTAGAGTTTTTAGTAGTGATGTCGGCTTCGCAGAGTGTCATTAAGTCTTCAAATTCTTCTCCTGCATCAAAAACTAAACGCCTTACAGCTGAATCTGTAACGATGTCTTCAGCTATAACGATAGGGCGCGAACTCATCTTTACTATTTTCTGTACATACTTCATTTTGTCATTTAGTGGCATACGTAGCTTTTTGAAAAGGTGGTATACCATCTTACTGCCTATAAATTCGTGTCCGTGAAATGTCCAGCCTATTTTCTTGTCAAAGCGTTTGGTAGGAGCTTTGCCTATGTCGTGTAGTAGTGCAGCCCAACGCAACCATAAGTTATCGGTATGCTCTGCTATATTATCTACCACTTCCAAAGTATGCCAAAAATTATCCTTATGCTTTTGTCCGTCTTGCTCTTGTACTCCTTGTAGAGCGATAAGCTCAGGCAGTATATAGTGCAATAATCCGGTTTCGTATAAGAGTTTTAGTCCGATAGAGGGTTTAGCAGCTAATAATATCTTATGTAGTTCATCTACTATGCGCTCGTTAGAGATGATTTGTAGTCGCTCTTTGTTTTTGCTAATAGCATTAAGTGAAGTATCTTCTATCTGAAAGTTTAGTTGTGTAGCAAATCTGATAGCACGCATCATACGAAGAGGGTCGTCTGAGTAGGTGATATCTGGGTCTAAAGGAGTACGAATGAGCCTTCTTTCTAAGTCGCCTAACCCGTCAAACGGATCTATCAACTCGCCGAAAGTATCTTTATTGAGCGAAAAAGCCATAGCGTTAATGGTAAAGTCACGCCTATTTTGGTCATCTTGTAGTGTCCCACTCTCTACATAAGGTTTGCGCGAATTAGACTCATAGCTTTCACGTCTTGCCCCTACAAACTCAATATCTAAACCATCTGCTTTTATCATAGCGGTACCAAAGTTCTTAAACACCGATACTTTGGGGCTATTAGGCAATTGCTCAGCTACTTTTTCAGCTAATGAAATACCACTGCCGATAGAGACGATGTCAATGTCTTTAGGCAATTTCTTTTGCAGTAAGAAATCTCGGACAAAGCCACCAATTACATAGCTTTCCAATGCCATTTGGCTGGAAATAGTACTTATTAGAGAGAAAATAGGGTTAGAGAGCGCGTTAGAATAATTCATTAGAATTCGTTGATAGTTTTGCGAATGGCAACCAATCGCGTTAAAAGTCCTTCAAGTAGGTCGAGGTGTAGCATATTAGCCCCATCGCTTAGAGCATTAGCAGGGTCGAAATGGGTTTCTATAAATAGTCCATCAGCATTGTTTACGATAGCAGCTCGAGCTATAGTTTCAATCATATCAGGTCTGCCTCCTGTTACTCCTGTCTGTTGGTTAGGCTGTTGTAAAGAGTGAGTTACATCCATTATTACAGGGGCGAACTGCCGCATCGTAGGGATACCCCTAAAATCAACAATTAGGTCTTGGTAACCAAACATTGTTCCTCTATCGGTGATGAGGGCTTTTTTGTTGCCACTATCGAAAACCTTTTGTACCGCAAACTGCATACTTTCAGGACTCATAAACTGTCCTTTTTTTAGGTTTACTACCTTGCCTGTTTCGGCGGCCGCTACTACTAAGTCAGTTTGGCGTACTAAGAAAGCCGGTATCTGTAGTACATCTACATATTCGGCAGCAAGGGTAGCATCACTTACTTGGTGAATGTCGGTAACAGTAGGCACACCAAAAGTTTGTCCTACCTTTTGCAATATTTTTAGTGCTTTCTCATCACCTATGCCTGTAAATGAATCAATCCTACTTCTGTTAGCTTTTTTAAAACTTCCTTTGAAAGTATAAGGAATATTCAGTTTATGAGTGATAGTAACAATGCGTTCGGCTATTTTCATAGCCATTTCCTCTCCTTCTATAGCGCAAGGACCTGCTAAGAGGAAAAAATTATCTTCTTTGTTTAGCATTTTGTTTTAGATATTAGGGTTATAAAAGTACTCGTTATGAGTTTGTTTGTTGTCATTAGGGTCAGTGTTGGGTGTTGTTGTTTTTTGCTCGTTATGTACGGGTGTTTCGGTAGTAAATAACATTGTTTTGATATTGGTAGTAAATAGATTGACAGCTATGGCTAATAGTATCACTCCAAAGAAGTTGTGAACAACAGTAGTACCCTGTTTGCCCAAAGATTTCTCTATTCGTTCTGATGATTTCAGTACCACATATACGATTATAATATTGATAATAATAGCCATAATAATATTTTCAACTTCATATTTAGCTCTGAGTGACAATACTGTAGTAAGAGAGCCAGCCCCCGCTACTATAGGGAAAGCAAGAGGAATAATAGAGGCAGATTCAGGGGTAGTACCTTTGTATAAGGTGATACCCAAAATCATTTCTAAGGCTAAGAAAAACAAGATGAAAGATCCTGCAACAGCAAAGGCTTCAACCGTTACACCGAATAGATTTAGCAATTGCTTGCCTATAAATAAGAAAAGTACTAATAAGACGCCTGCCACAATAGCGGTTTTTTCGGATTGTATGCGTCCTGCTTTCTTACGTAGATTGATGATAATAGGTACACTCCCGATAATATCAATTACCGCAAATAGTACCATAGTAGCAGAGACTATCTCCACGATGTCAAAATGTAGATTCATAAAAAATTAAAATTTGCCGCAAAGGTAAAAAACAATTGGCAATTTAGCAAATTAGCTTTGCTCTCCAAGCCGAAATACCTCCTAATAGACATACCCCTCCTACAGCATAATATACAAAGTCAGGGGTAATGATTTGTTCGCCCGAAGCATAACTATGCATGCCGCTGAGGTAAAAATTCACTCCAAAATAGGTCATCAGTATACTGAAGTAAGCTATTACACTGGCAAAGTTAAATACCCAACGGTGTTGCATTTTCGGTATTAGCCGTAGGTGAATCACTAAGCCATATATCATTATGCTGATAAGTGCCCATGTTTCTTTAGGATCCCACCCCCAGTAGCGTCCCCAGCTCTCATTTGCCCACATTGCACCTAAAAAATTGCCAATGGTTAGCATTACCAATCCTACGGTTAGTGATAGTTCATTTACTATGGTTAGCTCTTCTTGTATAGCATTGAGTTTGGCGGTATTCTTTCGAGTAGTTATTATCATCAGACTTAAATTGATGATACCCAATATTATACCCAGTGTGAAAGGACCATAGCTACCCACTATTATTGCTACGTGTAACATCAGCCAATAACTATTTAGTACAGGCTGTAGAGTGCCGATGGCAGGATCCATCCAATTCCAATGGGCAATCATCAGAATCATAGCTGTTACGAAAGCAGTAGCGGCTACCGTTAGGGGTGACCGTCTTGTGAATACTAAACCAGCCCCCATAGCCGACCACCCTACATATATCATACTCTCATAAGCATCGCTGAAAGGGGCGTGCCCCGATATGTACCAGCGGGCTATCAGTCCCAGTGTGTGTGCGATGAAGAAAATCCACAAGATGAAAATACCTATTTTAGTAAATAGATTGAAAATGCGATGCTGAATGAAAATCTGTAGTAATAACACTATAAAGAGCAGTGTACCTACATATAAATATCCTTGAAAAAGCTGCTCAAAGATGTTTATCTTATTATACCATAGTTCTACCGCCACTTTTGTAGGCGAAGGCAATACCTTTGCTGAATAAAACTTTTGCTGCAAACGTATGTTGTCTAATACTTTTTCAGCACGACTGTAGTCCCCAGTGTTTATACCTTCGCGTACTAAGATAAGATAAGCAGGCAGTGCATTTTTGACAAATTGTTTATACTGTGTGTCACTTATCAAAAGAGTGTCGCGTACATAGTCTAAGTGCGAAATCCAACGGTGGTTATCAGAGAGGGGTAGGGGGAATATTTTAAAAATATCACCATATAATGCTCTGTTTAGTAAGCTAATACGTTGGTCTACTTCTTTAAAATCTTTCTGAAATTGGTTAGGGTTATTGGTGTTATATATGTCGTTTAGTAAGGGGGCGAGTTTATATTGCCCTTTAGCGTCAAATAGGTTATTTGGTTGAATCCATTTGCGCCCTTCTGCTACATTCAGAAAGCGATGCAGACTATCATTGGCTTTTTTTACATATATAATCTCTTCTTGCATCCACGCTTGCGGGCTTAACAACATAGAAAGCAGTGCTTGGTCGGCATTCATCCCTTTGTAAGTATCGTGTTTGCTCAATTTTCTGAGCAGTTCAGACGAAAAAGTGTTGATAGGCTTAAACCTACCATCATCTTGAATAAGCAAAGCCCCAAATTTGGCTGCGTGTGCCTTGTCGGGTACCGGTAACTCATTTTGTGCAGAGGCTACTGCACTATATAATAATAGCAGCAATACTGCGAGACTACGTTTTTGCTGAAGAGTGCGCAACTGTTGATTGAGTCTTTTAAACCTTGATTTTCCTACCCACATAAAAGCTAATAGTCCTCCAAAAAGTAGTATATAGCCTGTATAAGTAACAAGTGTACCCCAGAAATCGTGATTTACTGATAAGATAGTGCCTTTTTCATCTGGGTGAAATGACGATTGAAATAGGCGATAACCCTTGTAGTTGAGTATGTGGTTCATATAAATATCTTCGTCAAAGGTCTCATCTTTGCTGCTTATAGTCACTTTGCTTTTGAAAGACGAATAACTATTTTCAGTACCTGGGTATTTCTCGGCTATAAAGTCATCTAGTTTGATACTGAAAGGCATTGCCACATAGATACTCCCATAGCTTAGATGAAAGTCCAATTGGTTGAGTTTTACCGTTATGGGTGGATGTACCATCCCTTTGCGCCCCATAATAGTTACTTGTTGCCGCTCACCTCCTGATGATATTTCCAATGTTAGGGCATTCATTCCTTGGGTTGGTGCTGAAAAACTAATGTATTTTATCTCAAAAGGTTTCCCTTTGAAATCAGAAGTCCAGTGGTAATGATTTTGCGTGTGTACTGAGAAGAGCACTTCCTTTTGTTGCTTTTTTCGCAGCGGTTGTCCTTCAAATATACCATCTACCATTGCTGTGATATAAGTGCGGTCTGACAGATAAGAGTCAGTAGTTTCGCTTTCGCGTAATGATAGAGTACCTTCATCGCTAATATAACGAGTAATTCCAGCTCCTATGATGATAAAAATCCACGCTAAATGGAGCACAAGCACTGCCCAATTTTGTTTTTTTAACAACTGAAAACGCTTGATATTTCCTATAAAATTGATGACAAAAAGCAGCGTAATAGTTTCAAACCACCAAGTGTTGTACACCCAAATACGTGCTGCTTCCATATCGTAGCTATTTTCTATGAAAGTGCCTGCAGCCATAGCGATAGCATAACCTATGAAAAGCACTGCCATCAACTTAGTAGAATAAATAAAAGAAAATATTTTTCGTATCATAGCAAGGGCAAAGGTACAAAACTATTAATAATTAGCAATTAAAAAATAACTAATAAATAGCTAAATAATCGGCAAAATACTAATTTTCAGCAAAAAAGTTTGTATTTCAAAAAATAGTTGTACATTTGTGCGATTATTATTACTAAAAAGAAAATGGAAAAATTTGGAGATATCATCAATGTGAATACCCCTGTACTTATTTGTTTTTACTCTGAAGGGATAGAAAACTCATTGCGTATGGACAGCGAATTGCGCGAAGTATCAGCTGCACTCAAAGACCGCGTAAAGGTAGTAAAAGTAGAGATAAATAGGAATAAGGAACTTAGTAAAGCATTAAAAATAAGCACTTTGCCTACAGTTATTATCTTCAATAACTTTAGCCTTATTTGGCGTGGAGAGGGCTTCAGAGATAGTAAAGAACTACTAATGGAGCTTAACAAATTCTTGTAGTTTGTTATTTATCATTAATGATAAGCCCCACTACTAAATCATAGCTATCAATGCCAGCACTTTGTTTGTTGGCTTTCAGAAAAACATCATAGCTGGACTTGAATACAGGTTCAGCTTTATTTTTATATTGTTGCCAGAAAAGGCGTACTTCTTTGTAATTTTCCAAAATGCCTTTGCGTACTTGCACGTAATAATTGTCGTATTTTTCAGGAGAAACTTTTGCAACTTCTGATAGTAGATAACGCAAAGCAAAAAGAGCAGCACTATATCTGAAATAAGGATTTTCTATCTTCTTAGCTGCCAAATATCCTAAATAATTAGCTTCTTCTTCAGCAGCATAACCCATTTGGTGGGCTACCTCGTGGCAAGCTGTCACAGGGATAGCATAACCTACCATTTTACGGTTTACTTGTGCCTCGTTAGTAAAAGGATTTAGGTAGCCACTATAGCCCATATAAGTAAGTAACTTGCTGTATAATGATGATTTCACACTCTTGATAGCGTGAAAATCGGTGATACCATTTTTTTCTAGAGGATAGGCTTCGTGAGCGATACGGTAAATTTCATCGTGGGTGAAAGGTAAGGTTACCTTAGTACTATCATTGAGGGCTAATTGTTGGTGCAATCCATTGGCACGAACTATAGCTTCCTCTGTAGCCTTATACAGCTGAGCTTCAGTGTAAGTAGTACTGATACCAAGCCGCTCCGATAAGGGCATTCTAAAGTAGTTGAAACCCCATAAGATAAAGAAAGCCAATGCAATACGAATGATTTTGCTAACTACTTTATCAAGAGTCCAAAGCGGTTTTTTCCATAGTTTGCTAAAATGCTTCATACTACCAATAATGATACTCACAAAGAAAAGTGTATAGAGCACATCACCCATAGAAAAGGGCACCCATCCAAAGGCTAAATGTAGTAGTTTAGCGATAAAAGGATAGATACCTTCACTATAAAACCACTCAGTAAAGGTAGGAAAGTATCTAAAAATGAACCAAAATGCTATAAGAATAGCAAAAATACTGTATTTGCGAACTATTTTCTTTCTTTCCATAACCTAAAAACCTTATTATTTAGCGTCTTTACCCTCTAAATCACGCTCGTATTGCTTTACTTCTTTCAGTTGTTCTACTATTTTTTCAATAATTTCTTTCTTGTCTATCTCAATAGGTATCTCTACTTTGGTGTATTCCCAGCGGATAACCAAGTTGAGCTTCTCATTAGAGAGGGTCTCAAACGAAAATTCAAGTGATTCTTGCAAATCTTTAGTTTGTGTAACCGGAACAGTAAATTCTATAGCATTTTCATTAGGGTCATAGCTGTAAGCGCCCCACGCATTAGCATCGTAGTTAAGCATAATTGTCCATTGGTGGGCTTCAGGTATTGCAAAGATAGCATAATCACCTTTTTTTACAGGCTTTCCTCCAAATTTTACTGGCTGTAAGAAAGAAATACTAGTAGCCTGATTAGCACCCAATCGCCATACTTTGCCAAAGGGTACTAACTCCCCAAATATTTTACGTCCTCGCACACTTGGGCGACCATAATCTACAGTAATCTGGCTTACCGAAAACTGTTGTGTAATCACTTGGCGCGGACTCGCCATAGGGTAACTAAAATTTTGTCCGTATGAGGCTAAGCTTAAGCAAAAACCTACTGCTATAAGTATCTTTATCATATTATTCAAAGTTAAGACAGAATAAGAATCCTCTCGTTTTTAAGCCATTGAGATTGCCTGTCCAACGGCTGTTAGGGTCGTAGTCAGGTACTAACTCATTATTGATAGAAAACAAAGCTCTTACCGAAGGTGATACCCTAAAATAATGAGTATAGAAATCGAACCCAAAGCCGAATTCATAGAAAAATACGTTTTTAGTAGAGCGGAAAGTTCTATCGCTGTTGTCTATCGTTAGATTAGCATTACTGCTGAGGTTGAAAACCATAGAGGCTCCTGCAGTTACATAGGGTTTCACATTATACCAACGATCGGCACTAAACTTCAGTAACAAAGGTATGTAGATATAAGTAGAAGGCACTTCTCGTACGGCATCTCTACTCTCAGTAAAGTTGGGGAAAGTAAGCACGCGCTTGTTGTATACCAACCCCGGTTCAATACGTAGGTCAATATACTTGATAAGTCTCGCCTGTCCTGTAAGCCCCACATTAAAACCTATTTTTCGTTCGTTTTGTATCTCTTGTAGCTGTGGGTTGTTATAATTTAGCTCTTTGTAATCGATTTTAAAATCAAAAGTATTAGCACCAAAATAATAACCCCACTGAAAGCGTTTTTCATCAAAATGCTCTAAGTTTATCATAGGTTGTTTAAACTGAGCATAGAGGTGAAATCCACCCATACAAACAAGCAATAGCAAGAGAGTTTTTTTCAGACTTTTATTATTCATTATTATTTTATTTTCTATTTATTTGCAATATAAATGGTAGCAACCCCACCCAAAGTTTTAGGGTAATACTTAGTTTGCTGATAGCCTACCTTGTTTAATATCTCTTGAAATTTCTTTCCGTAAGGGAAGTGTATTGCCGAATTAGATAAGTATCGGTATGCCGATCGGTCTTTAGAAAACAACTTGCCTACCAAAGGCATCACATAGTTAGTATACAGATGATATCCCTGTCTAAAAGGGAACTTCTCAGGCACTGAGGTTTCTAAGACTACTAACCGACCATTAGGTTTTAACACACGTCTAATTTCAGAAAGTCCTTTTTCTAAATCTTCAAAGTTACGCACCCCAAATCCTACTGTTACAGCATCAAATGTCTCATCAGCAAAGGGCAGTTGCTCACTATCGCCTTGTACTAAGGTAATGCGGTCAGCAAGATTGCGCTTTGCTACCTTTTCGCGCCCTACCGACAGCATCCCCTCTGAGATGTCTAACCCAGTGATTTTTACCCCTTTTATTTCAGTGAGGGCAATGGCCAAATCACCTGTACCCGTAGCGACATCTAATACAGCTGTAGGGTGTATTTCAGCTACTTTCTGTACCACAAACTTACGCCATTTTATATCCGAACCCCAAGAAATAACACGGTTTAGTCCGTCATACGTACCCGATATGGTGTTAAACATTTGAGTAACTTGTTGTTTTTTGCCTTGTGCCGAATTTTCATAAGGAGTAACTGTGTTTGCTGACATACGATGCGTAATTTTTTGCAAAAATTGAAACTAAATTTATAATCTCTTCAAGATAAAGAAAATACAGGAATTACAATAAGAGTAGGTAACGATTTAGTAATGGTTCTTATTTCATTTGATTATACCTATTTTCTCAGTAACTTCTGGGTGCAAAGATACAACATCTTGACAAAATAACCAAAAAAAATTACCTTTGCACACGCAAACGTGCGCTGCTGCACGGGCTTCCATAGAAGCCCGTGCAGCAGCGCACGTTTGCGTGGAGCTAATTGTAAATCTTTTATTTAGCTATTTAAAAAAATGAAAAAAAAATAAAGTTTGCGTATGTCATTGTTTTTTCGTAATATAGCACAAATTTAAATACATTTATCATGTTTAACGTGTTTTTACACCAATTGGCTGTAAGAGAACGCCAAATCACGCTGGATGGATCCGCCGTGGTTAAAGAATCTTTAGAAATGGTACAATTCCTAAAAGACCTCTTAAAGAAGGTCAAGGAAGAGGTACTGCAACGAGGTTTTGCTGACCAAGCAGAAGAGATATACTTCTTCCGCGAGGTACAACCTCAAATGGTTAGCAGACTCATTTTCTACAATGAGGTTTACCAGATAGAAAGTAAAGCAACTTTACTCTCTACTGAGGCAGCTAAAAAGTTTCTAAAAAACAAAGAAGCCCAATGGTTTAAAGAGTCAGAGACTTTAGAAGCAACCGATTTCTTTAGTTACATTGCTTTAGGAAGAACTAATCGCGATGTAGAGTATTTTACTCGCAATTATGATTACCTTCCTCAAAGCAATGAGGGGTATTTGTTTTCTTTTGATGGAGCCTTTTCTACCTGTCGTAGCTTTGAAGTTGCTAAGATAGGGGCTGTCAAGGAACTCTCCGATTATCTTTTTTTTTCGTACTGAAGTTAAAGAAGAAAAACTACTTTTAGAAGCACTAAATCTTCAGTGGACAGGCAAAAAAAGCCAACTAGTAGAACTCATCTATGGATTACATTCTGTTGGATGTATCTCTTATGGAAAACTCCCTATTAGTCAGATTACCAAAGTCTTCGAGAAGCTCTTTAAGGTAGAATTAGCAGAGCAGTACCATGTTTTCCATCGTATGAAAGGACGTTCAAAAAGTCTCACCCCTTTCCTTGATGAAGTAAAAGCCTCTTTACTAGTTTATATAAACAACTCCAATCAAAAGTAGTTTTGCTAACTTCAAATAAAAACGTTTAAACATTTTTTAATCAGTTTTTTAGGGAAATAGACAGTTTCCCTTTTTTAGGGAGAAGGATTTATTCAAAATATTATATTCATTATTTTCAATTTAACTCTTCTATAGAAACTCCCAACACACACTTTTACCTCCATTTCTGAAAAAAAGCCCATTATAGCCCATTGGCATTTTTTAGACATTTCTTCCTATAAAAGTAGTTTATACTCCAAAAATACGTTACAATTATTTTGTAATACACTCATAACTAATAAAATAAATAAAAATCACTTCAACTGCCTTAAAAAGCACATTTCAATGGGTAGTACTTGGCAGTTTATGTTTGGTATTTGTCAGAACTTTGCCGCCGAGAATTTAACCCTATACGCAATGAATTTAATCACCATTGAAGAATCCGCTTGGAAAGCTCTTATGGAGCAACTCCAATGCATTGAAAACCGACTCAAACAAGAGCCTATTGAGTGGGATAGTTTGTGGCTCAACCAAAAAGAAATCTGTCAATATCTCCACCTAAGTGAGAAAACCCTATGGCGAATGCGCAAACGCAATGAAATCACCTACTCCAAAATCTATGGACAATATTTCTATACCTTGGGAAGCATTCGCAAACTCCTTATCAGTCAATCGGTAGAAAACACTGAAAGCTACCTGCAATCCCTCACTCAAAAAGCCAAAGGTTATGTTGAAAAAGCAAGATATTTTAAGTAAAACCGAAGGAGGGCTACAAGTCTTCCAGCACTATCTACAAGGCAACTGGCGGGTAGGTAAAAACTTTAAAAACCCTTTCTATGACGATAAAAATGCTTCCTGCAATATCTATAAGGACAGACAGGGGATTTATAAGATGAAAGATTTTGGCAACGATATTTTCAGGGGTGACTGTTTTTTCTTAGTAGGTTACCTCTATCAATTGGACTGCCGAAATGCCTCTGACTTTATCGAAATCCTAAAAATTATCAATCAAGATTTACATCTGGGTTTAGAGGAATCCACCTCTATAATTACACAAAAACCTCAAATACCTCCCACTATCACCATAGAAAGTACTACCCCAGAAACTAAAAAATTTATCTCTTACCAATTCACCCAAAAAACCTTTACCCAAGAAGAGTTAGCCTATTGGCAAAAGTATGGCATCACTCAAGAAATCCTAAACAAGTACAACGTGATCTCTTTGCAAAGCTATTCAAGTACCAACAAAGACGGCAAACCTTACACTATTACCTCCACCTATAACGAGTGGATGTTCGGCTACCTTTTTAAAAAACACTTAAAGGTCTATCGTCCCTTTTCTAAATTGCGTTTTCTCTACGGAGGAAGCCCTCAAGATTACTGCTTTGGTGAGTCACAGCTACCACTACAAGGCGACATTCTTTTTATCACCGCAGGTGAAAAAGATGTAATGAGCTTAGCCAGTAGAGGCTTTTCGGCTATCTGTTTTAATAGTGAAACAGCTCACATTCCTTCACAAAAACTCCAAAAGCTAAAAATGCGATTCCGACATTTAGTCCTTTTGTTCGACAGCGACGAAACAGGTAAAAGAGCCTCCTTAGAGCAACAAGCCCTATTAGCACCTTTAGAAGTATTTCGTTTAGTTTTACCTCTTTCAGGTACTAAAAAGGATAAAGATATATCCGATTATTTTGCACAAGGTAAAATGGGTAGAGACCTATTGCAACTCTTTTATCAGACCCTTAGCAAACACTATGAAGAAAGCCTATCACTGCTTAAAAACTGCGAAATCCAATGGGATAAACCTCCCCAAAAGCAAGAAACAATCATCTCTATTGGCAAAACACCCGTAGGAGTACAGAGTAGTTTATTGGGTATTACAGGAGGCGAAGGTACAGGCAAAAGTCATTATGTAAGTGCCCTCATTGCAGGTTGTCTTAACAGTAAGAACCTTCCTATTGACACATTGGGCACAACGCTACTGCCTTGCCCCAAAGATAAAGTGGTGCTATTTTTCGATACAGAACAGTCTCAAGACCAACTCTATCAAAATATTAGCAAACTGCTTAAAAGAGCTAAACTAACCTCTCTTCCTGATTTGCTACACGCCTTTTGCCTCACCCAACTCCCTCGCAGAGAGCGATTAAAGGTCATTCGTGAAGGCTTGGAGAGTTTTTACTACCAATGTGCAGGAGTGCATTTGGTGGTTATAGATGGTATAGCCGACCTTATTGGCGCTGTGAATAACGAGCAAGAAAGCGTGGAACTCATAGAAGAGCTTTACCTTTTGGCAGGTAATTACAAAACCTGTATCGTATGTGTGTTACACCTCACCCCCAGCGGACTTAAACTCCGTGGTCATTTAGGCTCTGAACTACAACGCAAAGCAACAGCAGTGCTTTCTATCGAAAGGGAGAAGAACAGTCCTATCTCAGCGGTCAAACCGATGAAAATCCGCAATGGTAGCCTTAGCGATACCCCACAAATACTTTTTAGATGGAACAATGAACTGGGAATGCATAGTTATGTAGGCAATCAGAAAAACGAAGACCAAAAACCCAATAAAGCCAGTACCTTAGCCTCGTTAGTTTCTCCTCTTTTTAAAGAGCGAACTTTGTGGACAGTTCAAGAGCTGAACATAGAAATTCAAAAACGAACTGATGTAAAGGAACGCACCGCAAAAGGTTATATCCGCACCTTAAAGGAAATGGGCATTTTAGTCCCTCAAGAGGGAAATGACCAACTCTTAGGAATGGGCAGTGTGCTAAAAGAACTTTTGGAGGATAACAAGAACTCACAAGGATAAGAAGAACTTTTAGGTGTTCTAAGATTAAGACCTAACAATCGAAGTATTAAACAAATATAAATATAAAAAATGGAAATCGACAGAATAGAATTTATAGCGTGGATGGAACGTATTATGGATCGTTTTGATTTGCTTAAAGAGCAAATAGACAAAGCTGAAAAACGCAAAAACAGCTTGGATGGTGAGGAACTCTTGGACAATCAAGACTTGATGCTCACCTTTAAAATCTCTGCACGTTCCCTGCAAAGGTATCGCTCCAATGGCAAACTGCCTTATTATACCATATCAGGCAAAATATACTACAAGCTTTCGGATGTACATCAATTTATCCGAGAACATTTCAGTGTGCCAGTAACAGCCTTAAAAGCCAAAAACGGAAATACTATGCCTAAAAAGGACAGCCTCTCTTAGACGTCTTACAAAGGGAGTAATTTTACCCCCAAATTAAAAAAGATGTTTAAATAATGGCAGAAAATCAACACGCCGATACGGCAAATTACGACAATCAAATCCCAGTGGATGAACAACTATCTGATATCCTACTAGTATTTGACAAAGAAGAAAAACAGCTTAAGGCTGTAAAAGGAATTGATGAGAAAGGAGAGTTAAAAATGGCTCCTGCTGACAGCAAATCCTTGGATGACTTTATGAAAGTAGACAAGCAAGGTAATATGCTGTCTAATTTCTTTAGCAACTTTATGCGCCAAGCTCAGAACCCTTCTCGTTTTTCTTTCTTTAAAATACCGATAGAAAAATCGGTAAATACGATAGAAAAACTTCAAAACCATCTGGCAAAGCTCACTGAAAAGGGTAAGGAATACCTCAAGAAGTACGAAGTATCTCCTGAGCAGTATATCAAACAAGAGCAAAAAGCAGCTACTCTAAAACAAGAAGGAGAGACTGCCGTTGCTCAGACCCCTCCTGAAGCTCCTGCTCAAGCACAAGTACAAGAAGCTCCTGCTCAAGCGCAAGCACAAGAAGCTCCTGCTCAGGCACAAGCACAAGAAGCTCCTGCTCAGGCACAATCTCAAAATACTCCTGCCCAAGAGGAACTCAAGTACAACCCTGATGCTATTGATTGGGAAACGCTACAAAACTTAGGGGTGAGTCGAGAGTCTTTAGAGAAGAGGAACCTATTAGAGCCCCTCTTAAAAGGTTATAAAACCAATGAACTGGTACCTATTAGTTTCAATTTAGGCTCTACAGTAACCCGCTTTGATGCTCGTCTGTCCCTAAGAGAAGTTGATGGAAAAGTAGCAGTAGCCATTCACGGGATGCGCAAGGAACCACAATTGGATTATCCTTTCTTTGGTCACGAGTTTTCAGAAGAGGATAAAAAGAACCTGCTTACCACAGGAAATATGGGACGTACAGTTGAGCTTACCAATAGTAAAACTCAAGAGAAAATCCCTTCTATTATCAGTATTGATAGGCTCACCAATGAAATCATTGCCTTGCGCAGTGAACATATCAAAGTCCCCGATGAAATCAAAGGAGTCAAACTCTCTGAGGAGCAAAAACAAACGCTCAAAGAAGGCAAGCCTCTGTTTGTCGAGGGAATGACCTCTAAAAAAGGAGAGCCTTTTAACGCAACTGTGCAGTTCAATGCCGACAAGCGTTATGTGGAATTTCTTTTTGAAGACAAAGCTCCTAAACTTGCTAATCAAGAGAAACTCACTGAGGCTCCTACAGTCATACGAGGGGTAACTCTTACCGAAGAACAACACAAGGAACTGAGCAAGGGTAATCCTATTTATTTAGAAGGTTTACAGAGCAAAGCCGGTAAAACTTATAGCGGTTATTTTACTTTTGACAAGGACAAAGGCAAGGTAGAGATGAGCTTTAACAATCCTCAAAAGGACATTACTGATAAAGTTTCTTCTACCAAGCAAAAAGCTGAAACTTCTAAAGCCAAAGAAGAAAAACGCCCTCAAAAGCAATCAGAAAAAACAGCTCAAAAAGAAACTGCTAAGAAGTCGAAGGGACGCAAAGTATAACTCTAATTTTTAACCTCAATACACGTAGAAAAATGAAAGTTATATTAGCAGAAAAGCCCAGTGTGGCAAGAGAGATTGCCGCTATAGTGGGGGCAAGTGAAAAACAAGATGGATATTTGTTAGGTAATGATTATGCTGTTACTTGGGCATTGGGACATTTAGTGCAATTAGCCCTTCCAGAGGCTTATGGTTGTGTAGGATTCCACAGAGAACACCTACCTATTCTACCTCGCCCCTTTATCTTGGTACCCAAACAAATTCCTGAGGATAAGAAAGGTTACAGGTCAGACCCTATGGCTTTAAAACAGCTTAAAATCATTGATAGCCTTTTTAAGAAGTGTAGTTCCATTATTGTAGCCACCGATGCAGGTCGTGAAGGAGAACTGATCTTCCGCTATATCTATGAATATTTGCACTGTCAAAAACCTTTTTAAAGGCTTTGGATTAGCTCCTTAACCGAAAAAGGTATCAAAACAGGACTTGCCAATCTGCAAGAAGGAAGTGCTTTTGATTTGCTGTATGCCTCTGCTCAAAAGCGTAGTGAGGCTGATTGGCTGGTGGGTATCAATGCTACCCAAGCCCTGAGTATAGCGGTAGGTGAAGGGATTTATTCCTTAGGTAGGGTGCAAACACCTACCTTAGCAATGGTTTGTAAAAGATTTTTAGATCACACACATTTTCAAAAGAAGCCTTTTTATCAATTACGACTCAAGCACCAAAAAAGCTATACTGATTTTTTCAGTATCTCAGCTAAAATTGAGGATAAAAAAGAAGCTGAAGCCTTACAAAAACAATTAGAAAAGTCTCCTATGGCCGAGGTGATTTCCACTGAAAAAGAAGTGGTAAAAGAACAACCTCCTTTGCTCTATGATCTAACAGGTCTTCAGAAAGAAGCTAATAAAAAATGGAACTTTTCAGCCGATGAGACCCTGCAAATCGCTCAAAGTCTCTACGAGCAAAAATACATTACTTACCCACGTACTGGTAGTAAGTACATCTCAGAGGATGTATGGGAAGAAATCCCACAGCTGATACGTTTGTTACAAGAATGTGAGGCATACACCAACGAAGCTAAACTTGTGAAAATTGGGGCGCTGAATAAGAAGATGGTTAATGATTTGAAAGTAACAGACCATCACGGACTTCTTATTACAGAGCGCTTTCCTACCAACCTTACGGCAAAAGAAAATACTATTTACAAGATGATTGCCACCCGACTTTTGGAAGCGGTATCTGAACCCTGTGTAAAAGAAGTGCAAAAGACTCTACTGGAGGCTCTGCACACTGACTTCTTGGTAAAAGGTGTTCAAGTGTTACAAGCGGGTTGGCGCGCTATCGGTGGTTTTTACTCTGATGAAACTGCCAAAGATAGTGAAAAAGACAATGAAGGTGATAGCAATCAAGTGCTGCCTGAACTTGTACAAGGAGAAAGTATAAAGATTAAAGCCGTTGAAATCCTTTCTAAGACCACCCAACCTCCTGCTTTATATACCGAATCAGGACTGTTGGGGGCTATGGAAACAGCTGGAAAGACCTTAGAAGATAAAGCGCAACGTGAGTTATTACAAGGAGCAGGTATAGGTACTCCAGCCACACGTGCCGCTATTATAGAGACGCTTTTAAAGCGTAATTATATTGAACGCAAACAAAAGTCTCTTATTCCTACCGATAAAGGAATGCAGGTATATGAGTGGGTAAAATCACTTACAATAGCCGACGTTGCCCTTACAGGCGAATGGGAAAGTCAATTGCAAAAGATAGAACAAGGAGAGCTCTCTCCCGATAGTTTTTCTTCGGATATGGAAGCCTATACCCATAGTCTTACTGATACGTTTTTGGCTATGGATATACCCCAAAAAGAAAAACTCAAAATCACCTGTCCTAAATGCAGAAATGCTTCCTTATTACTGTTTGAAAAGGTAGCCAAATGCCCTGATGAGGACTGTGGTTATGTGCTTTTTAGGAATGTATGTGGCAAATCTCTTACTGATGAGTTGCTCAAAACGCTCTTTGAAAAAGGAAAAACACCTCTGATAAAAGGAATGAAAAGCAAATCAGGCAGCACTTTCGATGCCTATATATGTCTGAAAGAAAATGGTGAAACTGCCTTTGAGTTTCCTGAGAAAACTTTCAAAAAACGAAAATACTAACAAAGGTTAGGTAAACTTTCAGTAAAGAAAGTCTGTGAGCTAACACAACTGATTATGTACCATATCCTAAGTGAAGTTTAGTCCTCCTGTTGATAACTTTTTGTTCCAATATATTTGCTCTTTAGAAATAATATAGTACTTTTGCAAATGTTTTGCAATGATATATATTTTCAATATGAAGGGACTAACCATACGAAAGTGGATACAATCATTGGAGGAAAAGGGTATTTACAGCTTTTCTATGCAGGAGCTAAAAGAGGTATTTGCTCACCTTAAAGAAAAAACTATTCTCAACACTTTAGGGAGACTTAAAAAACAAGGAAAGCTCCTGCCTCTTTGGAATGGCATCTATAGCATCGTCCGTTTTGTGGACATTGGTAATGCTACTGATAACAAAGCTATCAGAGAAGAGGGAAAACCCTATTTCTACATTGAAACACTGATGCAACACCTAAAAAGGGAATACTATGTAGCCCTGCTCAGTGCAGTAGAAGTACATCTATCTCCCAAAGAGGCTTTACAGGCAAATGAAATTACAGTGATAACCTCCTTACCTCCGCTGAGAGATTCCTTTAGGGGACAAAGTAAGATTCGTTATCTTGTCAAAAATGATATCAAAAACTTAAGAGAAATAGGAGTAAAAAGAAAAACCTTACCTTTTTCTATAGAGGAAAGAACTTTACGGGTAGCCTCTTTGGAGCTCACTGCGGTTGATTTGCTCCTCTATGAAAAAGAGATAGGAGGCATTCAAAAAGCAGTAGAGGTAATTCAAAGGATTAAAAACCACCTGAGTTGGCAAGAGCTTCCTACAGAGGTAATCTTCTCTACACCTGTCTCTATTTTCCAGCGCTTGGGTTATGTTCTTTCTTTTATCAAGGAGGAAGAACTGGCCGAGAGGCTCAAAGAGAGAGTTCTTAGCACTGGGAAAAAATTTAGAAGAACCCTTTTAAAAACAGATGTCCCAGAAAAGGGAAGAGAACCTTTTTGCCCTATTTGGAAAATCGTGGTAAATATATCTTTGCAGAACGACACTTTGTAAAAATTAAAATTTGTTGAACCCATTAAAAGTAATTTTAACAATGAAAGAAACACAAACCAAACCCCAGAACACTGACAACACCTTAGGGTCATTGTCTTATTACGAGTTAAGACTCAAAGAGCTGTTACAAACGAGTTTTCCTAATCTTTTAGCAAATACAGCCTTTATCAAGGACAGAAGTGAGTATGCTGCGCAGGCTTACCAAGAGGCTTTTGAGGCGGGTATCAGTATTCCTGAATGTGATAAAATAGCCTCAGGAGTACTCTTCGATGGGCTCTTCTTCTCTCCCTTTGATATGATTTTTGAGGTCGTTTCTCAGGAGTTCGACACTCAATTAGCTGATGAGGATTTGCGCCCCTTTGCTCTAAAAATCTTCCCAGAACTGGTTCCTTACTTTAAAAAGTACGAGAATGAAATCGATGAGGATTTTCAGCACTCTGCTGCCTATCAATCCCTCTACACAGAACTTACGGGTGCCATCGAACTATGGATAGAAGAAAATGGCATATCTTAAACGACTGAGCTTTAATCGCAATGCTCGTGCACTGGCATTGGCTTTCGATTTAGAGAAGCAAAAGCGCACGCTTCTAAGCCAAGAAGAGCGAGAACTCTTGCAACACTATTCAGGCTTCGGGGGATTGAAGTTTATCCTCAATCCCCACCAGTCTGAAGCTGATTTAAAGTACTGGTCAAAAGCTGACCAAGTCTTTTGGCAAGATGTAAGGAGTCTGTATGCCCTTATTAGAGAACATTCCACTGATGAAAGGCAATGCCAAAACTATGTACAAAGCCTTAGAAATTCTGTGCTAACGGCTTTTTATACCCCAATGCGTCTTACTTCGGCTATCGCTTCAGCAATAAAAGAAACAGGCGTACCTCTGCAAACAATGTTAGAACCCTCGGCAGGAGGAGGCAATTTTATCCGTGCTTTTAAAGAAGAGCACCCTTCTCTTGCGGTTACTGCTTTTGAAAAGGACTTACTCACAGGCAAGGTGCTCTCTCATCTTTACCCCGAGGAGCAAGTACATATCGATGGCTTCGAACAAATCAGCCCACTGAAAAGGAACCAATTTGATTTGGTAACCAGCAACATCCCTTTTTCCGATACTGCTGTCTTTGATTTGAGTTACTCTCGTAGTAGCGATCCTGCTAAGGTACAAGCCTCCCGTAGGGTGCATAACTACTTTTTCTTAAAGGGCTTGGATATGGTAAAGGAAGGAGGACTCCTAGCCTATATCACCTCCCAAGGGGTAGCTGATAGCCCTCAAAATGAGATTATCCGCCAAGCGATGCTCTCCAATGCGCGCCTTGTCTCTGCCGTACGCCTGCCTAACAACCTCTTTACCGATTATGCAGGTACCGAAGCAGGAAGCGATCTTATCATCTTTCAAAAAGACAGTCAAAGAGGCGCTTTAAACTCTATAGAAGAGCAGTTTTGCAATACAGCAAGGCTACCACAAGGGATGCTACAAAACGAGTATCTTTCACAAAGAGAAAACGTTATTTGTACGGATGCTCTTGCAGGCACCAACTTATACGGACAGCCTGCAATGGTCTATACCCATAGTGAAGGAGTAGAAGGTATTGCCAAGGAGGTAAAAGAAAGAATCCTAAGCGATTTTAAAGCACATTATCTATCGCCTGAAACAGCACAACAAAGCCAAACAACACAAATTAGGCTACAAGAGGTTAATTCACAAAAAATTGAGGTAAAGGAAATTGAGGTAAAAAAGGTTGAACGGCAAGAATTTATTGAAATTGAAAGCAAAATCAACGAGCCTTCCTTTACTATTTCCAATGCTAATCTCACCTCTAAAGAGTCAAAAGAACTTAAGAATCAAAAAGTTGAACCCAAAGTCGTTCAGCTAAGTCTCTTTGATTTCCTATCAGAGCAGGAAGCTACCGCTACTTTAGCAAGTCCTCCCAACATTTCAGCAAAAACAGTCCCTACTATACCCACAGGAGCTAAAAAGAAAACAAAGAAGAAAACAACTACCTCTCAATTAGGGAATGCTCAAAAGTTGGACTTGTTTTCTTTTACTTATCCTGTCAATCAAGGGAATGAAATAGAGGTGCTTTCAAAAGCTTCTCCTGCTTTGTATTACACGCCTCCTGCGGTATCATTACTAAAAGAACCTGTACCTTTTGAGGGAGAATATTTACCTCATTTCAGAGAAGATACTTTGGTAGTACAAGCCGATACGGTGGGCTTTTTGCAAGATCTCAATAAGAACAAAACAGCTGCTACCTTTGTGCCTCTTGCGCTTTCTTCTTTGGAAAGACAAAAAGCCATTGCCTATATCGCTCTGCGTGATGCTTATTCTGACTTGTACCATAAAGAGGCTACCACCTATACCCCTTATCCTACGGAAAGAGAAAATCTTAATGCCCTTTACGATACTTTTGTCAAGAACTATGGTCGGCTAAATAGTGCTGATAATATCAAGCTAATAAAAACCGATGCCTCAGGCGCTGAAATCCCTTACTTAGAGCGTATCAAAAACGGTGTTTATCAAAAGGCAGATATCTTTCACAAGCCTGTGGTATTCTCTCTGAGGAAGAATGAAAACATTTCTACTGAAGAGGCGCTACTCACTTCCCTAAGTGAATTAGGCAGGGTGGATATTCCCTACATAGCTGAGCTTTCTAACACCAATGACGAAGAAGTCAAAGCACAGTTACAGGGCAAACTCTTTTACAATCCTATAGAAGACGAATACCAAATTGCCCAAAAGTGGCAAGCGGGGGATGTCTTTACTAAAATCAAAGCCGTAGAAGCATATCAAAATACTCACCCTGAACATCCTAAGCAATCAGAAATTGAGCACGCTTTAGAGGGACTCAGGCAGGTAATTCCTACCCCTATTCCTTTTGAAGAGTTGGATTTTAACTTGGGAGAGCGTTGGATCTCCCCACAAATCTATAGTGATTTTGTCTCTTCGCTTTTCGATACCAAGGTAGGTGTGCAATACAGTGCTCAAACCGATGAGTTTTCAGTGGAATGTCGACAAAAGAACTTACATATCTGGGAGAAATATGCTGTAAAAAGTGAGAGCAGAACCTACGATGGTATTGCCCTCTTCAAAAACGCCTTGGTAAATACCACCCCTGATATTACCAAGAAAATAAAGATAGACGACAAGGAAGTCAAGGTGCGCGATATGGAGGCAATTCAACTGGCAAACAGCAAGATTGATGAAATACGCAATGCTTTCCCTCTGTGGCTTTTAGAGCAGAGTCAGGAGTTTAAAGACCGCTTAGCTGAGCAGTACAATCAGTCTTTTAACTGTTTTGTACGTCCGCAGTACGATGGTTCTTTTCAGTCCTTCCCTGGACTTGATAGAGAAAGTTTAGGCATAGAGGATTTGTATGATAGTCAGAAAGATGCTATTTGGATGATAAAGCTCAACAATGGGGCGATTTGCGACCACGAGGTAGGTGCTGGTAAAACCCTTATTATGTGCTGTGCCGCTCAAGAGATGAAACGCTTAGGATTATCGCACAAACCGATGATTATAGGGCTTAAAGCCAATGTACACGAAATAGCCGAGACCTATCGCCGTGCCTATCCTTTTGCTAAAATCCTTTACCCTGGCAAGGAGGATTTTACCCCTCAAAAGCGTTTGCGTATCTTTGGAGACATCAAAAACAATGATTGGGATTGCGTGATTCTCACCCACGACCAGTTTAAGATGATACCACAATCCCCCGAGGTGCAACAGAGCATTTTGCAAGAAGAACTCCAAGATGTTGAAGAGAGTCTTTGGCAGTTGGAAAAACAAGGCAGTGAAGTCTCTCGCGCGATGATTAAAGGAATGTACAAGCGTAAAGAAAACCTAGAAGTAAAGCTCAAAACCTTAGAACACGACATCAATGAGCGCACCGATGATACAGTAGATTTTAAGATGATGGGCATTGATCACCTCTTGGTAGATGAAAGCCATAAGTTCAAGAACTTAATGTTCAATACAAGGCACGATAGAGTGGCGGGATTGGGCAATTCCCAAGGCAGTCAAAAAGCACTGAATCTGCTTTTTGCCTTGCGAACTATTCAAGAGCGTACAGGCAAGGATATGGGGGCTACTTTTCTATCGGGCACAACTATTTCCAATTCACTTACTGAGCTTTATTTGCTCTTTAAGTACCTGCGTCCTCAAGCCTTAGAAAAGCAACAAATTCACTGTTTCGATGCGTGGGCAGCGATCTATGCCCGTAAGACCACCGATTACGAATTTTCAGTTGCTAATAACATTGTACAGAAAGAACGCTTTCGCTACTTTATCAAAGTACCCGAATTAGCACAGTTTTACGCCGAAATAACCGATTATAAAACCGCAAAGGATGTTGGGATAGACAGACCCGAAAAGAACGAAATTTTACACAATATACCTCCTACACCCGAGCAAGAGGTATTCATTCAAAAACTAATGGAGTTTGCCAAAACGGGTAATGCAACCCTCCTGGGGCGTGCGCCACTATCCGAGTCCGAGGAAAAAGCCAAAATGCTTATCGCAACTGATTATGCCCGTAAAATGTCCTTAGATATGCGAATGATCTCCGATAAGTACGAAGACCATCCTGATAACAAAGCCTCTCATTGTGCGATGAAAATCAATGAATATTATCAAAAATACAAAGCACAGAAAGGGACTCAGTTTGTCTTTTCTGATTTGGGCACTTACAAGCCCAACGAGTGGAATCCTTACACTGAAATCAAACGCAAATTAGTAGAAGACTATGGCATTCCTGCCCACGAAATCCGTTTTATCCAAGAGGCTAAAAACGATAAAATGCGCAAACAACTCATCAGCGACACCAACGAGGGCAAAATACGGGTACTCTTTGGATCTACTGATATGCTTGGTACAGGGGTCAATGCACAGAAAAAAGCCGTTGCTGTACATCACTTGGATACCCCTTGGCGACCCAGTGACCTACAACAAAGGGACGGACGTGCCATTCGTAAAGGCAATGAAGTGGCTAAATACTTTGCCGATAACAAGGTGGATGTAATTATCTATGCCGTTGAAAAATCTTTGGACTCATATAAGTTTAATCTACTGTTTAACAAACAGCTGTTTATCGACCAGCTTAAAAACAACAAGTTGGGCAAACGAACCATTGATGAGGGAGCTATGGACGAAAAGTCGGGAATGAACTATTCTGAATACGTGGCTATTCTCTCAGGAAACACTGATTTGCTCGAAAAAGCGAAGTTGGAAAAGAAGATTGGGGCTTTAGAGAGTGAAAAACAAACGTTCTTACGCTCTAAATATACCTCTAAAAACCGTTTAGATAATCTCTGTAGCGATTTGAAAGCCCTACAAGATCGCTTGTATCGTTTTCAGACGGATTGGCAAAACTTTTCAGATAAAGCGGTGCGCCGAGAAGATGGCTCGGTAGTCAATGCTTTGCGTTTGGAAGGCTTAGACGAAAAGAGCAGTGTAAAGCAGTTAGCGCAGAAGTTACAAGATTATGCCCAAAACACCCGTACCAAAGGCGAATATCAAGAAATAGGAAGTATCTATGGTTTTCAGATATTAATAAAGACTGAAGTCTCCAAAAAAGACGAACTTGACCTAAAAGAAAACCGCTTTTTTGTACAAGGAGAAGGTGGTATCAAATACACCTACAACAACGGACGATTGGCAAGCGACCCTAACCTTACTGTGATGAATTTTGTCAATGCCATTGAGAAAATCCCAGCAATGATGGAAAAGGAAGAAAAAGAGATTGCCCTTATCCAAAAGGACATTCCTCTTCTAAAGGAAATCATCGAGAAAGTATGGGGTAAAGAAACACAGCTCTCCGAACTTAAAACTGAGCTCTCAGCCCTCGATAGGAAAATACAACTTTCACTCTCCTCCGATACTCCACAAGAGGTACAAGAGGCAGAAGAACTCAATAAAGAACTATCGCAAGAGAGTCAAAAAAGCGAAACTCAAGAAGTTTCAACTCCCACGGAAGAGTTTGTAAGAGAGACTCTTAACAGAAATTCACGAGGCTTTAAAATGTAACGTTCATTCCTTTAATACCTGTATATCTCCATTTTGAAAACCAGCAAAACATCAGTTCTGCTGGTTTTCTTTTTTCTTTTACTCTTACTTGATAAATAAGGGATTGCAAATAATTTTGCAAAGATCTTGTGAAAATAGTTTTATTTTTTGTTTGGCTGTTTCACAAAAAAATACTAATTTGCACCGCAAAGAGAAATTTTAGCCAAAAATAGGCTGACATAATAAAAAAAACAATATTATATGAATCATAAATCTACTGGTTTCCTCCCTAAATTTGACCCTAAAATCTATTGGAGTTTTGGAATTCTCCTTTGTCTTGGTATTTTCTTATTCATTTTTCAATGCTCTCGTCACATAGACTGTCAGGAGGCTAACTTCTATGTCTTTGCTGATAACTATGCGGTGAAGGAAGTAATTGAGTTTGGTGATAAAACCAAAAATGCCAAATTGTGGAAATGGGATTTTGGCGATGGATCTCCTGCAGATTTTAGGCAACGCACTTTCCATACCTATGAAAAGACAGGTGAATATATCGTTACTCTTACCATCAATGGCTCTTGTACGTCTCAAAAAGTGCTTACTATAACCTCTTTGAACCAACAAATAGGTTATTTGCCTATTATCAAAGCCCCTGATGTTGTCTTCTTAGGAGAGACTATTAATTTTATAGGGCAAAAACAAGGAGGTATTTCTTTTGAGTGGAGTTTTGGAGAGACTTCAGCCACCGATGCCATTGGAGATTCAGTAACTTATAAGTTTAAACGTGTGGGACAAAAAAAAGTAACTCTCATTGTTAATGGTGATTTAGACCATATTGCTACCAAAACCATTTATGTAGCTCCCAAACACGTAGTAGCTAAAGATCCTATTGATATGGAAAGCTATGAATACGAACAGCCCCATAGTGATTTTTCACTGCCTATGGGCAAAGCACAGAAAGACCCTTTGGTAGATATGCTCACCAATATTCCCGTTGCTCCTAAAGACCCTAAGCAAGAGGAAACACCTTCTCCTGCCAATAAAGTACCTGATATTTCTAATGAGCAATTTATCTTACTTCTTAACGGGGTCGCTTCACAAGCTAAGACAAAAGATGATTTTAAAGAATATCTTTGCGAGAATTACCAAGTGCCTGTAGTTATCAATGACGATAAAATTGTACCCTTTGTACAGTTTTGTAAAGAGATTTCTGGAAAGAAAATAAAAATAGAAACATTACGTCTGCAAAAAGACGTTAATAATACTTGTATCCAAAATATCCACATTTACTACAGAGTAAAAGGAAAGATATTCTGGAAAAAGGGATAATAACAATCATAAAAAATACAAAACAATGGAAGAAAAGAAATTGAGCTATGCCCCAGAGGTTACTAAAGCATTGGAAATAGCACAGAAAATAGCTCGTGAAAATATGAACGCTCGTTACTCTGGCGGACACTTATTGAAAGCCGTTCTCAACAGAGATTTACCACTTTTAAAGCTCTTGGAATCTAAAGGTGTTGATGTGTTCTATTTAGAAGAATGGGCTGAAGTGCGCATTGAGGAAGCTCTAAAAGCCACCAACACTTATTCCTGCGACCCCGATGAAGTGATAGACACTATCTTCACTGAAGCAGAAGCTATTCGGGAAATTTTAGATGAGGAGGAAATCTCCTTATGGGATGTATTTGTAGCATTGAGTACTCAGGGAGTAGCTTTTAATTTCGACCAAATGAAAACTTATCCTGTAACACGTGCTGAACTTTTGGAAACGATTCCTCTTTCTGCTACCTCTACCGAAAAACCTTTCTCTTCTGCTCCTCTTTCTTCCGCAGCTAAAGGTTTTCTGCAAAAATACTGTGTCAATAAAAAAGATATCCTCAAGGCTAAAGCCTCAAAAGAAATACCTGTTGGCAGAGTTGCCGAAACTCAAAAAATTACCGAAATACTGTGCAGATTTAGCAAACAAAATGTGTTTATCATAGGCGATTCAGGTATAGGAAAAACTACTCTTATCAATAGTTTTGTACAGAAGGTTATAGCGAGTCAAGTCCCCGATGTGTTGTCTAACTTAGCTGTATTTGAATTGGATATGGGAGCACTCATTGCGGGTGCTTCCTACAAAGGTGAAATAGAAGACCGCATCAAGAACATAGCCCAAGAACTCAAGCAATATCCTAAATCAGTACTTATCATCGAGGAATTACACGCACTTTTAGGTAACTCTTTTGATTCCTCTATGGCAAATCTACTTAAAAGTGAACTTACCAAAGGACTCACTGTCATAGGCACTTCTACTATCGATGAATTTACCAAGAAAATAGAAAAATCAGGTTTAGAACCTTTGTTTGAAAAGATAGAATTGCAAGAAAGTGATGATGAAACCCATTTTAGAATGTTACGTCAAACCCTTTCAGCTTATGAAAACCACCATCACATAGCCATAACCGATGAGGCAATTTGGGAAGCCATACGCCTTTCTAAAAGGTATTTAAAAGAGAAAAGTCTGCCTGCCTCAGCCATAGACCTCATAGATCATACAATGTCAGTTGTGAAAACAGCAGGAGCATCTTTCTTAAAAGAAAAAAATGCCTTGCTTACACAAATAATTCACTTGGAGGACAATACACAAGTTTTTACAGAAGAGCAACGCAAAAAGAATGCAGCTTGGTTATTGAACGATATCAAACAGCGTATTCCCTTTTTGTTAGATGCCTCTACTCTTTTAGAAGAAGAACAAACTGCTACTTTTGAAACTGCTGATAACCTATTGAGCTATGGACGCAAACTCATTACCGAAGCTGAAAAAGTAGCTCAAGAAAAACGTTCTCACATCACCGAATGGGATTTAGCCGTACTCATCTCTCAAAAAACGAATATTCCTATAGGCAAACTTAAAGAAGAAGAAAAGCAGCGTTTGAGTGATATGGATGCTATTCTTTCCGAGCGGGTAGTAGGGCAAGACCACGCTATTGCTATTATCAGTGAGGCTGTACTCGAAAATCGCTCCGGATTGAGCAAAGCAGGACAACCGATAGGTTCTTTCTTCTTTTTAGGACCTACAGGAACAGGGAAAACAGAATTAGCTAAATCTTTAGCAGAATTCCTTTTCCAAGATGAAAACGCCATTATCCGTTTTGATATGTCTGAGTTCAAAGAAGAACACTCAGCAGCCTTACTCTATGGGGCACCTCCAGGGTATGTAGGCTATGAGGAAGGTGGTTTATTAGTGAATAAAATCCGACAAAAGCCCTACTCTATCGTACTTTTTGATGAGATAGAAAAAGCCCACGCCTCCGTATTTGATGTATTTCTACAAATAATGGACGAAGGGAAGTTGCACGATCGTTTGGGTAAAGAAGGTGATTTCTCTAATGCCATTATCCTCTTTACCTCCAATATAGGCTCTGACTTTATTGTCAAATCCTTTACTGAGGGAAATATTCCTTCCTCATCTACTCTTTTAGAGATAATGAGTCGTTATTTCCGACCTGAGTTTTTGGGACGTCTTACCGAGATAGTACCTTTTGCACCTATTAGCAAAGAAAATGCTCTAAAAATCTTTGAAATACATTTAAAAAAAGAGCTTTTAAACCTAACAGAGGGTATAAACATCTCACTCAATATTACTCAAGAAGTAAAAGAGCATTTAGCAGAACAAGGCTATGATGCCACCTATGGAGCTCGTCCTTTAAAAGGTATCATTCGCGCCAAATTACGTCGTCCTTTGGCTAAGAAACTTGTAGCAGGTGAATTTAAAGAAGGAGATACTATAGAGGTACTCTGGGAAAATAATGAAGTCGCTTGGAAAAAATCGAACATAGCCGAATAAATAGAATGAAACTCATAAAAATACTTTTAGTTACTTTTAATACAATTGCATTGTTATCCTGCTCGGCAAGCCGTTATCTTGCTGAACTTCCTTATCATTACCCTACCGATGCTTTCTACAAAGCAGTATTAGCCCAAAAGAAACAAATCAATGAGCAATATACCTTGGTAGATGATAAGGGAGAAAACCTATCTGATAAGGAATTAGCCTTAAGAGAGAAATACTCCATTATTTTGGCTGTACCACCTAAAAAAATTACTAATTATAAGCTCTATGCTTTTATAGATGAATGGATAGGAACGCCCTATAAGGAAAAGACCTTAGAAAAACAAGAGGGGGCAGATGCTTCTTACTTTATACAAGCCTTGTTCAGTGAAGTGTATGAAACTACTTTTCCCAAGACTCCCGATGGCATCTTCCGCTCTAAGGATTTACAGCTTTTCACAGGGCGTACTTACTTAAAAGAAGGTGATATTTTGTTTTTTAGGTATGATAAGTTTAAACCTATTTCCGATGTAGGATTGTATTTAGGAAATGGCAGGATATTAGCTTGTACCACACAAGGGCTAAACATCTATGATTTCAATGATGAGTACTTCCAAAAACGCTATACAAGTGCTGGAAGGCTCAAAGAGAAAAAATAAAGACAAAAATTTGCGCTTTTATAATTTATTTGTATATTTGCCACATTGAAGAACTATCAAAATGGAACACCTAACAGGAGTTATAAATGAGATAAATCGGTTACCTTATGATATAAGAGCAGAAGTGTTACTAAATCACTTGTTAGAAAAGGGGATTGTCTCTGATAACGAGTATATCGTAAAGCACCAAGGACAGTTTGTGCGTGGTTATCGCACTGATGTGCTAAGCGCAAGAATTACGGATTACAATTACGATGCTACTCAATTGATAGAGGTAAATCTCTCTCGCGATAGCTTGTACGATATGCTCCCCGAGGGCGTTGCCCACCATACTAAAAATGAAACTCAAGGCAAAGGGGTAGAGACAATGCTCAAAGAGTACAAAGAGAGAAAACGGCAGGAAAAAGCTGCTCGTACCTTTTTTAGCCCTTTTGAGAATGAAATCTTTAAGTTAGGAGTAGAGATCGAAGCCTTTGAACAAACCAACTTTAAAGAACTCAATGCTAATGAGATTTCTTCACTGTTCTACGAACTTTGGGATGTATCAAAAGATTTTCCAACATTCTTAGTCTCTAAGTTCATTAGGTTATTGCCTTATAGCTATAAGATAGTAGGCAATATACCACTTACCGTACATATCCTCTCAGAGCTTTTAGAAGAGAAAGTACGTATCAAAGAAAGAGAATTTGCTACCTATACCGATGAAACGCAAGGATTTTGTTTAGGAGAGGATATTTACTTAGGGATTGATATGATTACGGGCACTGACTATGAGGACTATACCAAACACCTAACCCTTGAGATAGGACCTTTAAAACATTCAGTTTTTACGAATTATATACAGGGGGGCAACAAAGAAAAGTTTGTAACTATGTTTTGTGAGCACTTCTTCCCATTAGAGGTAGAAATACAGTTGAGTGTATTGCTTTCAGAAGAGGAAAGTCAATTTGAATTAAAAGAAAATAATGATCCTATTTTAGGCTATAATACTTGGATATGAAAGAGCTAAAAAATTATTTCATCAACTTGTTTGACCCGCGATTGTTGATAATATTATTGTTTATAGTGGCATTGTGTATAGCTGTCACTATGATTTTCTCAAAGAAGACACCTGAATTCAAAAAGTACAAAACCAATGTGTATATCTATCTGTTTTTAACGGTTTTAGTGTATTCAGTTATAGCTTTTTTGGGGTATAATAGGCTTTTTGTAGGAAAGACTTTGAATGAGTTTATTTTCTATCAAATATGTACCTTAGTACTTGGTACTTTTCACTGTTATTTTTATCGTGCTTTCTTTAATAAGTTCAAACTCGAAGATGATATCACCAAAGAGATATTCTTTGCTCTACTCACATCAATATATGGTTCGGTACCATTTCTATTGATTTATACTTTCTTAAACGGAATGTATTACACCCCTTTAATGATGGGCAATTTCATAGTATTTTTTATTCCTACTTTGGTCAATATCACCTTTAATTACTCTCAGAAGATACCACCTAAAATCTATACAACTTGGCAGTTTCCAGAGAACTATAAAGAATTGGCTGGAGTAAGTGATGAAGAAATGCGCGATTTGGTAGTCTTTACCCTAATGATAAAGAAAGAAGAGAATGATAAAGACTACACTTTGTACCGAGCTAAAGGACCTACCCGAATAGATTTCGGGCGACTGTTCTACAACTTTGTAGAAGACTATAACGAACGTTTTGTAGAAGCCCCTATTGAGATACAGAATGAAGAAGGCTTTTACAATTGGGTGTTTTTCAAACAAGCCCAATGGTACGAATCCGCAAAATATATAGACCCTAAATTCACACTGTATATGAATGGAATAGAAGAAAACAGTGTAATTGTCTGTATGCGAACCCTTGTTTCTAATCAAAAAGAAAATAGTGAAGACCAAGAAGCGGATTTTGAATACAATAAAGAAAAAGACAACGAACGAGTGCAAGCATACTAATTTGCCTATTATCAAAATTAATAACAAAAACTAAAGAATAACAATGATAGAAAAACTTACCCACCTCCCAGTAAACTTTATTGATGGAATGAAAATCAATAAGAGATATTTTATTGATATTCAGAATTTTGTTATCGATTCGGTACGTGATGCTATTGGAGTACATACCTCAATGCTCACTTATGGACTCTTACCTACTAATGACCCTGTGAGAATAAACCTGTCAGTAGATGCTCATAAATACTTAAGGGTTCGCATAGAAGAATGCCACGCTATAACCCCTAATGGCTCTCGGATAGAAATTAGCTCTAACACCGAACAGCACTCACTATCTCTTTCTTATCCCGAAATCGTAAAGGAAATAAAAGATGAAGAGGTAGCTCTACTTGCTTGTATTTCAGTAAATCCATTCAAACGCATTCCTTGTGGAGAACCCGACCCAGAGGAAAATCCACCACGAGATCCTTATACAGAGCCTGAATATTACCTATCTTTGGTAAAAGAAGAAGAGCTTAGAAAAGAAATGGGTGTAGGTGGGCACTACCTTATTGTGGGAAAAATATGGGTAAGTGGTACAAGTTCTCACCTTGATGAGTCGTATATACCCCCTTGCGTTTTGGTAGCTTCTTATCAAAGGCTACAAGAATTGTATAGCGAGATAGATCGCTTCTATGGACAAATGGAAATTTATGCCGTACAGATAGCTCAAAAGATACATACCAAAAACCAAACAAATCCTTTGGCAACCATCATAGAACAGATGACCGATAGGATGCTCTATTACTTAGCTACAGAAATCAATCATTTTCGCTGGCTCACCCTTTACAGCACTCCATCAGAAATGTTAGTCTCTGTAGTAGGTTTTGCAAGAGTACTCAAGAACTTTATTGATGCTCGTTCGGGGATTGGTAAGGAAGAGTTGCTCAATTACTTCTCTGATTGGTGTAATGTGAGCCAAGGAGAATTTGAAATGGTGTTCTCAGAAGTAATCAATGCAGAATACAATCACAATCAAATAGAGGTCTCTGTAGTAAGGGTAGAACGCTTTATGAAAACCTTGGAAGATTTATTCGCTATTTTGAACCGCTTAGACTACATAGGTAAAAAACGTGATGGCAGTATCTTTGTCTCTGAGATTACTAATGAGAAAAGTTCTTTGCAACCTCAAAGAAGCAAAACATTCTTAGCCGATTAATGAATTTGATTTAAAAATAACAAAAACATAACTCTTATGGAAGTATTAAATCATAAAGAACGTAGAAAAGCTTTAATATACTTTATACTATTTTTTGCCCTTTCTGTATCTATTTTGATGCTTGCTATGTTGTTCAATACCTATTTTCCCTTTAGAGAAAATGAACTATTAAAAAGGGAAAATGCACGAATACAACAAGAGATGAAATTTCAGGACAAATTCTCTTTTCAACTTGAAAAAGTAAAAGTAGCTGTCGATTCCATTGGAATACAAGGTGGCTATAAAAATGACTTTTTCAATGAGAAATTAGCCCTTTCTATTCTTGCTGATATGTATAAGCAAATTCCTAAAGACTCTCTTAGGAATAAAAATATGTACAACAACACTATCCTTGTATACAAGGAACTTATTGATGCTAAAAAGCAGATAAAGCAACTTACCATCAATCAGAAAACCTTGGACAGCCTTAGTACTATCAACCAAACCCTAAAAGAGGAATATGACAAGATGAAAGTAGATTTGGAAGTTTGTAAGCAACTATACCAACAACAATAAAAACACAATGGCACAATAGACAGGTTGAATATGTTTTTAAAAAAATATTTACTTATATGTTTGTTATCTTTTTCTGCTACTGTTCTTGCACAGGAAGAGAAAAAACAAGATAGCTTGCAAATCATCTCAAAAAATCCCAAAGAGACTATTACTACTAATTGTAAAATAGTACAAGGGCATAAAAAACTCAAAGGGAGGCGTTTTGCAAGTGCTCAACCTTTGTATTTACGAACTAATAAGGACACACTTTCTTATGGAGTATTCCAATTTGGGCGTAGAGGAGAGCGACTATTCTTATATGTCAAGTTGTTAGAAGAGTCTGTTTGCTTAAAGAAAGAAAAGAACTTTGATATTTTTTTCTCTACTGGTGAGCACATTACACTGAAAAACCAATTCCCTATCAACTGTGAAGGGAACTTTGCTCATAAAATGAGCAGTAAAGAGATAGATGAGATAGTTTTTAAAGAAATAACGAAAATCACTATTTATACTTATCATAAGAACTATGAGTTTCTGGTAAGTCCTAAACAAGACAATGAAATTACTAACTTGATACAATGCCTAAGAGGGTATAAACAGCTGAACTGACAGGAATAAACACAAAAAAACAATAACAACACTATGCCACTGCCTGAAGTAAAACTAACACTGCGATATGAAGACCGCTACCTATCAGAGAAATGGAATGATAGAGAAGCCGATAAGGTAGTGGTTCGCACCGATACTCACTTTCAAAAACATACCATTAGTATTCTCATCTCAGAGGAACAAATAGGAAGCGTACAATTAAAAATAGACGATCACTTAGTAGAACTCCCGACCTACAAACTTACCTTTACTGATGATAAAACAGAAGAAATAAAAACGTTTCAGGTAACTCGTGATTTTCTTATCTTCAAAAGAGAAACTACCAAGAAAAGTATTTTCTCTTTTTTAGGTATCAAACGCTTTGACAAAACTACTTTTTTGTATGAGAACATAGCTTTTGAGCCTGAAAAGGACAGTATAGAAAGTTTTGAGCTCTCTCGCTACCGCAAATTGTCTGAAGATTCTTTGTCCTATCAGTTTCAAAGTGAGGACAAGAAACTCCTTATCTATGCAGGAAGTATAGAACACTTTGTAAAACCTGCGGATATAGATAACTACTTTATCATTGTAGATAAGAACGAAGGACAAAGTTTTATAGGGGATATTTCCTATAGAGAAAAAATGCTAAAGCTCACTCCTAAAGTAGCTTTACAAGTTGTAAGACGTACCAAAATAGCAAAAGAATTTTCTTTTGATAGTAAGGGGAAAGTACAGAAACTTATATATCTGTGATTTTGCCAAATTGCACATAGACCTTTAAGAACACTATAAAGCATAATATTACACTATGAAAGGAATATATTACAAACTCCCTATTGATTTTGAAGGCTTGATAAAAAAACAAGATCTTGCAAAAATAGCATTAGAAGACTCTATCTCCCAATCTATTTTCACCCTGATGACTACCAGCTATGGCGAATGCAAATTTGACGAAACGTATGGCTGTGAACTATGGGACTCTGATTTTGACCTTTTAAAGAGTGATAATGAACTAAAAGTATTTGTTGCACAAAGCCTAAAAAATAGCATTTCACAACACGAAAAACGCATTGCGGTACAAGATATAGAAGTGACTATCACTGAGCAAGATTTAGGAAATGTAGGAAAGAGGCGCATAAAGAAAAAAGTTCTAGTCTCAGTAAAAGCAATTGTTTTAGAGACGAATCGTCCTTATACTTTCAAAAACTCTTTTTTTGTAAGTCCTTTGTCTTATTGATTTTTTCAATCCTGTGAGAAATATAAATTACTAAACAATGAAACAAGATCAGATAAAAAATAGAATGCTCAAGAGAGCCTCACGTATGTGGGGATACAGTGAGTTGGAATCAGAGAATGCTTTTGATCCTATCTTAGAACTTCTTCTTTCGACTTGTGCCTCGGAACTCGAAAAACTACATTTTGAACAAGAAAATTCCCGTACAAGGATTACTGAGCGCATACTTGAAGTTATTTTCCCTGATGAAGTTACGGGGATTACTCCGTCTCAAACGCTTCTACAACTTACTCCAGTAGAAAACAATATACAAATATCACGATACAATCATTTTAAGGCTGTTAAACGAATCCAGAATTTATACAACCCTACTGAGGTAAAAATAATAAACATTTTCTTTAGCCCTACTTTAGAAATGAAACTTACTTCTGCTCAAGTGAAATACTTAGCGTATGGAAATAAAATATTACAGCAAGAGAGTTTCTTCTATCAAGAAGAGGTAGCTCATTCTGATAGAAATATCCCCTCAGGAGAGTTTTGGGTGGGACTCTACGCATCAGAGGTAGAAAAGTTAGAGGATTTGTGCTTTTATATAGACCTAAGTAACAAAGAACAAAAGGAATTCTTTACCTATTACCTGCATCAAGTAAAAGTATTTTGTGGAGATAAAGAATATGAATTGATAGAAGGATATAATACACCTACAAACGATGTAGAATATGAAGAAGTAATCTCTAAGAATTACGCAGGGATAGATGCTATTTACAATGAGGTGAATCAATTTTATCAAGGGAATTTCTTCACTTTAAAAGGAAACATATATCCTAAAAAGAAAGACAACGAAGTTGAGGATATTAGCACAGCTTCTTTTATAGAAAATTACTTTTCTAATCATCGTATTGCTACAGAAAAGGACATTGTTTGGTTATGCTTTAAATTCTATGAGGTTATTACTCCAAAGGTATTGGAAAATATACGTATTGCTCTAAACTGCATCCCCGTTGTCAATATGTACAACACTAAAAAGACCAAACGCATTAAGGGGCAGCTGACTATTTACCCTATTATAGGTGATAACACCTTTTTAGATATAGACTACATTTCTGATGATGATGGGAAGAGATACGAGGTAAAGGATTACCAAAAAGGTACAGACGATAATGTCTCTTTTGTTTTAAGACGTGGAGGGGTAGCTCGTTTTGATGAGCAAAATGCTTTAGACCAGTTACAGCATACATTAAGACTAATAAGAGACGAAACTGCCTCCTTCTCAGCAATAGGGAATGATTTTGCTATTGATGCAGAGTTAAGGCAAATAGGACAAAATTTAGCTTCCATCCACCAAAATATAAGCAAACGAAGTCTTTCATTGAATACAAATCCTTTTCTAATCATTTCCTCTATGAATAAAGAATTGGATATGAGTTTTACTTTTTCTTACTGGCATACAGCAGGAGAAGACGGTAACGATATTAAAACAGGTATTTCATTAGAGTGTGATAAAGCTAACAAGACAGCTATTAAGAGTGCAGTTACCATAAGACCTTCTTTGGGAGGCAGACGAGGGCTTACTACAGCCGATAAGATTTTAGAATATCGCAGTGCCTTACTCTCACGAGGCAGAATTGTTACCATTGCCGATGTAAAAGCCTTTGCAAAGAGCCATTTTAAACACACTATCAAAGGATTAGAAGTACAGAAAGGAACTAAAAAAGAAGTTTCTCTCAAAGGAGGATTTAAAAGGACTATTGATATTTTCCTCATTAAAAACAAAGAGGTAGAAGTAAATGAAACAGAATGGGAATACCTAAAAGATAGCTTTTTGATCAAGTTAGAAAAAGCCTCAGCAAATATCTACCCTTATCGAATTTTTGAGAGGTAACTAACAGAAAGACAGTGACTTTTGACAAAGTAGAAATAGAAAACTCAAGGGATAAAATCAACTTTTAGGAGATAAAGCAAAAAACATTTCAAAAAAAAATATTTATTTTATTCGCTTGATTATCAGTCTAATAAAATTTTAAATGAAAATAATTTGAAAATTTCTTTGAAAAAAGTTTGGTGGTCTCATTTAAAAGTTTTATATTTGTGCAGAAAAGTTACAAAATGTTGCTTTTCAACGTACTTAATAAGTTTAACATCCTAATACAAAAGCACTATGCTAACAAATAAAGGAATAGGAGGCAATGAAGTGCCTATAGACGCAAGTGAAGCTATCTTAGAGATAGCTCCCAATCGTACCTTGGTAGCTCAAAAACTCAGTGCAGAAGATCCTGTGAAACCTGAGTTGGTTGAGGGGCTCAATACTATAGATAAAGTATTTGAGCATTTCAAACCTACTTTGAAAGTAAATTTTGAAGATGGTGAAGGAGCTACTAAAGTGGAAGAATTAGCCTTTAAAGGATTAGGCGATTTCGGTACAAAAGGAATTACAGCACAGAGTGCTTTCCTTACTGGTTTGGCAACAGAAAAAGATCAATACCAAAAGATCATCAAACAGCTAAAGACGAACAAACTTCTTAAAGCTGCCTTAGAAGACCCAGACGCTAAAAAAGCATTGCAAGATACCTTGGAAGCTCTTATTGCTGAGCTGAATTAATTATTTCTAACAAAAAAGTATTTGAACAATGGCAAATGAAATAAAACCAGCAAATGTTAGCTCACAAGAGCAAGACAACTCAGTACAGTCTATTAAGAAGTCTCCAGTTTCTCTGGAGAAATCATTGGACAAATTGGTACGCTATGGAGGTTTTGACTTATTAGAAGCATCCATAGAGAACGTACAAAACGTTAATCCTGAAAGAAAAGCACGCCGAAAAATATTTCTTACTGAAAGCAATAAGCAAAAAGAAAGAGATACTTTAAAGAAGACTTTAGAGCTTTGGGCTAATGTATTAAAACAAAGTGATTCGTTAGTGGAAATGGTCTCTCATTGTGAAGACCAACAAAAATCTGCTGAAGAGCTTCTTTCTAAGAACTTGTACAATGCTGTAGAAGCTACTCGTGAATTGGAAGCCAACTATCGCACTATTGCTTTGTTCTACAAGAATACAGAAGAAGATAAGATTAAGAATGTTACAATTATCAATGCCTCTTTAGAACAACTTAAAGACCTTGATAATACACGCTTTATTGATACTATACACGCGGAACTTTCAGATAACTACGACCGCTTAGACCTTAAAAACAACTATGGATTGTTAGTAATTCCTGGTTACTTAGGTTCTAACAAAGTAGTTGAAAAATGGGCTAAAATCGCACACGAAAACAAAGTGATGCTCGTTACAGACTTTGAGCACTTAGATGAGCCAGATGATGTAATGGAGATGTTCGATGAAGCGCACCTTACGGGTGGTGATGTATATCGTGCTAACGTACTGATGACCTGCAACTGGTTAGTAGGTAGAGGTCGCTTTAATGAAATAGGAGAGCACGAAGATCTTTTTATTCCTCCTTCTGCTGCATTAGCTGGAAAAATCTACAAGACTTTGATGTCTCAGGTGACTGCTGGTAAGAAATTTGGAGGTATCAATGAAGTAGATGGGGTTCGTTTCGACTTAAAGAAAAGCGAAATCGCTAACTTGGAAAACTTAGGGCTTATTCCTATGGTCAATGAGTACGGAAAAGTAATGGCTTTCTCAGGAAAGACCTTGTTCAACGGAGATAACTTGGGATTGCAAACCTATTCAGTAGTACGTGTGTTTGACTATGTAACTAAAGTGCTAATGGATTTCCTTAACCGTAGAGCTTTTGAGAATTTCACAGCGGTAACCCGTAAGGACATTATGAACCAAATCGTGCAATTCTTGGATAGCATCACAGGACCTAAAAACCTTATTGAAAATTTTGAGATAAGAAGGTTTGAGCAAGACCCTAAACAAAAAGATAGAATCTATTTAGACATTCATATGAAGCCTTATTTCCCAGCTAAAAACTTCCTTATTAAAATGGATGGTCATAAGGGAACTGATGCTAATGAGTGGGATACTGAATATGAACAAAAGTAAAGTACCTCTCTTATGAGGAATTTCTAACCTTAAAAAGCGTATAATATAAGAAGGTTCAGAATTTCAACATAAGGTTTTGGAGACATTTTATATATATTTCCATAATTGGTATTATTGAGTTATTAAATTTTTAAATTATTTTAAACATGTCTTTTAAATCTAAATTAAACGTTGCGGGAAAAGAGCGCAACATCATTTCGGTTGATTTCGGAATGTTACAGGAGACTGATGCTACAGGTAGACCATCATCGGTTACCAGAGGTGGCAAAATTACGATCACTGTGGAAAGCACAGGTGATACCGACCTTTTTGAGTGGATGACCAACTCTTTCGAACGCAAGGACGGAAGCATCATCTTCCTCAAAAGAGACAGTGAGGCTACTTTAAAAGAGCTTAAATTTAAAGAAGCTTACATTGTAAAGTACAAAGAAGATTTCGATGCAGCAGGAGACAATCCTCTGACAGAAACCTTTACGCTCTCTGCAAAAGAGATAGAAATGGGTACAGCCAAACATGTTAATGAATGGGTGTAATCTCCTTTGGTTTTTAAATGTTTTTCTAATTTTTAAAATTTAAGTGTATGTCATTTAAGGCAAAACTAAAAGTAGCAGGCAAAGAATACAATATTCTTAGCGTAAGTTATGCACTGTTTCAAGAAACAGATGCGACAGGTCGTCCTTCTACCGTTACACGTGGTGGAAAAATTGATGTAGTAGTGGAAAGCACAGGAGAAGCTGACTTCTTCGAGTGGATGACCAATTCTTTTGAACGTAAAGATGGTAGTATTACATTCTTAAAAAGAGATAGTGAAGCTACCCTAAAAGAATTGAAATTCACTGAGGCTTACCTCGTAAAACATCGAGAGCATTTTGATGCCTCAGGAGAGAAACCCCTGACGGAATCCTTTACTATTTCTGCGAGGAAGTTAGAAATGGGTACAGGAGCCTACGAAAATGAGTGGGTGTAAAAATTAAGAAAAAGGGTAGCTCTTTTGGGAGTTGCCCTTTTTTGCTTAAAACAGACAAGAATAAAAACAAAAGTATAATTCCTAAAAAAATATAGATATGTCTTTCAAAGTTAGATTAGAATTAGACGGAAAAACTTACAATGTGTTAGCCTGCAAATATGAACTTTCTCAAAGTAGAGATAGAACGGGCTTACCTGAAGGAATGCCTACAGGAGGTGAAATACATCTCCGCTTAGAAAGTACAGGAGAACCAGACTTCTTTAAGTGGATGAGAGATAATAATGAGACCAAAGATGGTAAGATTATCTACTATCGCCGTGATGCTATGAGTAAGCTGCAAGAACTTGTCTTCAAGAAGGCATTTTGTGTGAACTTTATAGAAGACTTTAACGCAAATAGTACTGAACCCTTGCAAATAGAGCTTATTATATCTGCACAACAACTTATCATTGGCGGAGTTACTTTTGAAAAGCAATGGAAAATGAATCTATAAAAAATGTTTTTTTATTGCAGAATTAAATAGCAATGTATTTAAACTAAACTATTCCCAAAAATTACCCTTTAAAAGAGAATCTTATGAGTACAAATGATGAACAATTCACAGAATATCGCACCAATCACCCTGATGATCTTGCCCACTTTGCTTCAGTGAAAAATTTTCAAGACTTTTTAGTGGACAAAGCTAATCCTGTAGTGATGGTTACCCTTACCATTGATGGTAAAGGGTTCTTGGATAATGCCACTTTTGAAACACATCTCACCCAACATACCAATGCCCACGATGAGTTTACTATTATCGTTAATGACACTGCTATTGACGACTTCAAAGGGCAAGTAATGAAAAACTCGCAAGAGCTCTTAGGACAAAATATTACTATTCATTTTCATCAATTTGGAAGTGTTATCTATACTTTTAGAGGAATAATTGCCAATATCTGCAATAAGAAAAATCAAGGAGGAGGGTATGGTAAGTTGCACATTTCAGGATATGCTCCAAGTATCGTATTAGACGGAGGAAAAACTTGCCAGTCATACGAGAATAAAACGCTCCCTGAAATCATCAAAGAAGCTACAGAGGAATACCCTCAAGAATCACAAATCCATATAGAAGGGCTTATTAATAACGAAGAGAAAATCCCTTATACTGTACAATATAACGAATCCGACTATCAATTTATCCAACGCCTTGCCAAACGTTATGGTGAGTTTTTCTACTATAATGGCACTCAATTTATTTTTGGTAGTCGTGCACAGAAAACTGTAACCCTTTATGAAGGAGGTGACCTTAGGGAAGTTGAATTTGAGCTAATGCTCAAACCTCAAAAGTTTAACTACCTCTCTTATAACTCGCAAATGACCCGAACAGAGGTCAAAAGTAGTAGCGAGACAGAACCTCAGTACAAAGAAAATCCATTCCAATTTACCGCTATCAAAGCCTCAGAGAAAGTATTTGCTAAGACTACCGATCAGACTTATGGTGCTCTACCCGATGAGTTTAGAGGAGATTACCTCAGAGATGCTGTACAAAGAGAAAAAGAAAGCAGAGAACAACTAATGCAAGTCAGAGGTAAGAGCAGAAATCCTCATGTGTGCATTGGAGGTTTTGTCAAGCTAAAGGACATCAATGACTTACCAATGGAGACTTATCGCGTAATTGATGTAACTCATTATCAGGGAGAAGGCATCTATTACAATGAGTTTGTAGCCATCCCCGATGTATTTGTAGCCTATTATTACGATGAACAAGCCCTCCCACGAGCCGAACAACAACCAGCCCGAGTGATTGACAACAACGACCCTGAAGGTTGGGGACGCGTGCGTGTACAGTTTATCTGGCAAGAAAAATACCAAGCCCAAACCCCTTGGATACGCGTGGTTCAACCTCATGCAGGAGGTGGCAAAGGCTTTTACTTCATCCCTGAAATAGGCGAAGAAGTATGGGTAGACTTTGAAGACCAAAATGCCGAGCGTCCGTTTGTAGTAGGTTCTAATTACAACGGAAAGGAGTTTAGCAAATACCACACAGCAGGAAATGATAAGAAAGTGATACATACTCGTTCAGGTACTAAAATTATCTTTGACGATGCTGAAGGTAGTGTATTTATAGAAGACCCCAGTGGTAATACCTATTTAATGGACGGACAAGGAAATATCAATGTAAGTGCTCCAAAAGATATTACTTTCAAAGCGGGCGGAGATATTAATTTAAATGCAAATAAAAATATATTTTCAACAGCTTCTTTAAACATTGTTAGCAATGCAGGGGTGAATATGGTAGATATAGCAGGTAAAGATATTTCTCAATCTGCTTCTGGTGATATACGAGAAGACTCTAATGTAAGAGGTGAAATCTCTAAAAACGAAAGAAGCATACAAGCTAAGAAGAGCGACTCTCATTCTGATAAAATAACCGTAGTGAGCACCAAGCAAAATATGATTTTACAAAGTGAAAAATCTGTAAAATCTAATAGTGGCGAGCAAGGTAGTTCACATTAAAAAGTAAAGCTATGGGAATTTTTAAGAAAGCTAATAACATATACATCACAGTCCGTGACACTTATACTATAAGCAGTGGTACTTCTTATGAAGAAGCTGAAGAAATAACAATCAGAGCTACTGATGAAATAAACTTGATAAGTGCCCAAAAAGTAATAATGCAAGGTTTAAATGGAGGTGTACAATATAGCACAGTTGATAAAGAAGAACCTAAAATTATTATGAGTTATTTTACTGACCTCAATGATAAAATTTTGGGAAATAGAGGAGAGATAGGACAAGAAGTCTATTTAGTAATAGAAGGTGTAAATCTCGCAGGAAAAGAAGCTGATTTAGACCTAACTGATAATGAAATAGATTTTGAATATAATGGAGAACATTTAAAGAATGATATTCTCAAAGGATACGTTTTTCAAAACAATGAAATAGAGCACATCAAACTAAAAATAATAGAACAAAGAAACAACTAAACTATGGCAGGTATAAGAATAACACTAAAAGAAACAGGACAACAATCCATAGCCAGACTATGGGTTCATACCCCTCCTGAATCAAAGAAAAAGGAAGAGCCTGATTACCTTATCCATTTCAGAAGACCAGAAGACTATTATGGAGAATTTGGTTTTGATTGGATGCGTGATGACTATAGTACAATTTGTAATAATTATGAGGAGTTAAAAAAAGAATATTATGATTGTGAGAAAAATGAAAAAGTAGAATTATTAAAGGATAAAGAATATTTTGTTCCTTGGTTTAGTATGTTACCTAAACAAAAAGATGTAAAACTGGCACTGAAGTTAGAAAATATAAAAAGAAAACTGAGTAGGAAGGATATTATTAAAATTCCTACTACTGAAAGTATTAGTTTTGAACCTAATGAAATAAAATTAAAGAATATTCAAAAAAAGGAAAAGGAAGGAAAAGAATTTTTAGTAACAGTTACTTGTTCAAAATCTTTAACTAAAGATATATGTATTCCCGTTCTTAATAAAGACAATAAGGAAGTAGGAAAACTTAATGTGGCTAAAAATGATGTTGAATATCATCTACCAGTTACAATTATTAATATAGAGGGTAATGGTATAGAGAGCAGACCTATTTCTGCTTCTGAAATGGAAAAGATTTTTAATGAAAAATCTTTCCAACAAGCATTTATAAAAACAAGTGTAAAAACGGACACTTTAAATAAAAGTATAGAAGAATTACTTTCGATAGGAGCTATAAGCTTCCTTGATGAAAGTGATAATGAGGATTTTAAAAAGGCTTATAATCGTACAGAGAGAATTGTAGCTAATGAGAATACCTTAGAAATTTTAGAAAAAATATACGCAAAACCAAATAAAGGAGTTAATCTTTTTATTCTCAATGTAGAAAGAATTCAATTTATAAAATACATACCTAATAAACCTAAAACTTATGGAGGGTATGATATCTATGAAGAATTAGAAGTTAATAAAAATGGAAATAAGACCAAAGTGTATAAATATATTTGTAAATATAAAACTGAATTAGATAGTAATTATAAGGGTAAATATTTTATGTTAGAAGGAGGAAGAGGAGGACAGTCAAATGTCATTCCCACTAAAAAGAATTGCTGTATCCTTTACCAAGGTTATGATAAAAGAATGACCACAGTACACGAAATAGGGCATTTGCTAGGGCTATCAGAAATCTATAAACTTTTGATAAATGAAGAAATTTATAATTCTAATAAACAAAAAACAGATCCAACGGAAGAAGAAAAAGACTACATAAAAGATTATGAAGTAATGAAGAAATACAAATATTTTACTTTCAAACATGGATCTACTGATAATTTTATGGATGACTATATACGTTATAACCAAGTAGAAATTCCTAAAAAATCATTTTATCGTTGGCAATGGGGCGTTATGCAATATGAAATTAATAATTATATAGAAAAATAAAAATGAAAAAAAGACTGCTTCTTTATATTTTTTTTAATATCTTTTGTTTTGTATCAGCACAAGAGTATTTCCCTAAGCACTTCGGTTATGAACTTACAATACTTCCTTCAGAAGAAAAAGAAGTTAAGTTAGAAAACGTCTCATTTGTTGCTATAAATGAAAGGTTTACACTTTTTGATTTCTATAAAAACAAAGTAGATTCTATACCTATGTCTTTTGAGGCAAAAATAATGCCTATAATTGAAAAAAACAATTTATTAAGAGTGGATAGATATGCTTATAGAAAAAGTAAAAAAGGAAATCCTTTATATGAAGCTGAAAGTCGCATTTGGGTGGGTTATAATAATGATTATTTAAAAAAACACAAAAGAGAAATACCTTACTGGTTATCAGTACGTAGATATGGATTTGCAAATGCTTTTATAGCAATGGGTATTGTAGAGCAGCACAAAAACAAGTTTAAACTATGGGATAAAAAAGCAGCTGTAAAGGGATTAACTCCTATTGAAACAAAGGAAGAGGCTTTGTATTTTTTGTATTTAATGGAATATGTAGTCCCTGATGATAATTTTAATGAATTATGTAAAAAAAAAGGAATTTATAAAATATATACAGATACAATGACACCTACTATTATAAAAGAAGAGAAAGATTATTTTGTAACCAACCTTTTCTATTATGATGTAATTGACGGATCACTTTTTGAGATTGTATATCAGCTTTATAAAAACGGAAAATACAACATACTTAGTAAAAAACGTATTTATATAATTTTAAAAGAAGAATGGGAATGAGATATCTTATGGCATATGCATTTTACTTTTCATCTTGTATATTCACAAAAAGATACGATTATTATAAATCAAATTGCACATTATTTTAGCAGAACAGTTACTTAACAGGTAATTTGGGATTATTTGACAAATGACAATATAATGGAAAAAGATAATAATGTTCCTAAAATTTATTATGACAAATAACTACATCAATACACCTAATTTATTCCCAACTGCTACTTATGCCGTTGAAGATATACTTACATTAAAAATAGGAGAACAGGAATATAACACTACTCTTACCTATAATATCTTTGTAAAGACAGAGAAAAAGCCTACTTATGATGTGGTGATTGAGAGAAATCAGTTTTTAGTAAATGGGGAGGAAATAGATACTAAATTCTTATCTATATCACATAAGTATATGGAAGCTATTTTTCCTCTGAAATGCAAGGTCAAGGACTATGTGCTTTTTGTAGCTAACATCTCTGAAATACAACAACGTATAAAACAAGTAGATAATGAACTCTTAACAACGTATGAGGGAGAAGGATTAGAACATATCCGCTCACATTTTTTTAAAGCAACAGATACTCCAGAAAAACTAAGGGAGTTCATAAAGCAGTTGCATATTGTAAAAGCATTGAGTTTTAGCATACGAAAGTTTGTTTCTGATACTGGTTATCCTTTGTTATGGAATATCCTCCCCATAGGATTGTCTTTTTGGAAAGGAGACATAGAAAAAAGAACAGAAAGCAACCAAATATATTATGAACCCAAAATAGCAAATGCACAAGAGATGATGGATAAAGTAATCACATATATCCATAACCAAGAATACTATGTAGAAATTGAACAGGAAAATGTACAGATGTATACTAACTTTGTGCATCAAACAGATTATACAGGCAAAACAGGAAGAGTAAAGTATTCAGAGACCAATGTAACTATTGAAGTTGAAAATATTTTTCTATACGACCAAAAATTAACGCTAACAAAAAAATAAAGATTATGCAAGAGTCATCAGAATATACAGTAAAGCGTAAAGATACTTATGTTTCTATAGCTAAACAAATAGGCTTGAAAGACCCAATGAAGCTTAAAGAGTATCATAATGAGCGTGCCGACTTCAATAGTCAGGTAGGTAATGAGTTGCACTCTAACATAACCTTATTAATTCCTTCATCTGAGGAGGTAAGAGAACTTAATGGAGAAATTCCTTTTAAAGATGGAATAAAACAAGAACAACGAGAGGAAGAGCAAAAACAACAAGAAGAAAAAGAGAAAGAAGCTGCTGCTGAACAACAAAAGCAAGAAGGGAATAGTGAACATGATGATAAATATTATGTGGTAAATGGAGCTAAGTGTATTTGTGATAAAGCAGAAACTCCACAACAGGCTACACTTCGGGTAACCTCTCATAAGATGATTACATTTAATGAACAATCTGATAAATATGTAGCGACTGAAGATGATAAAACTTTTATTCCAGCAGCGATGACTTTTGGAAAATGTACTTTGAAACCTTCTTCTTCAGGGAATTTACCTTGCTCACCACAGTTTGCCCCTAAGTGGAGTAAAACTTATGAAGGTACAAAAGTATTAGGCAAAAATACGCTTACAGAAATTTCAGAATTACAATGTATGATAGGAGGTAAGATAACTATTGCCAAACACGGACAAACAGATAGTGTACTATTACAACATTCCGAAAACACTACCCCGTTAGAAGTAAATGCTGTAAATCCTGCTATAGAAATGCCTAAGAAAGAACTAGCTTTTCCAGTAGTTAAAAATGTTACTATCAAACAAATAGAAGATTAAATCACAATTATGGACAACAAACAATACATACGAGAAGGACAAAAAGTAACGTTTTCTGCCCAATTAGAAAAAGGGGACAGAAGACTTACTTCGTGGATTGTCTATGAGGGTAACCAATGTGATGACAATCATATCGTTAAGGAGGAAAAACAGATAGGAACAGAGTTCTCACATATTTTTGAGAAAGCTGGAGAATATACTATTGTGAGCTATGGAAAACGAGATGAGATCAATAAAAGTACTGCTACTCAAGTTCAAGTAGGAAAACCTGTTTTAGAAGGAATTGAATGTGTTGAAAGGGCTAATACCTATTTTAAAAACAACGTTTATATAGTAAAAAAAGGAACAAAAGTTACCTTCAGACTAAAGTTTAAAGATGATGTTCTTCCTACTTCAGATAAATTGTTGCATCTTGTGAAAGTGACACCTATAGGGGGAACTTCAAGTGGAAAAATCATAAGAGAAGGAAAGGAGAATGAATATTCATATAATGCCACAAATAGGTCATCCTATACTGTTATTGTAAAATTTGGAAATAGAACATTCGAATTTTCAATGAGAGTGGTTGAAAATTTTGAGGAAGAAGTAAAAAAGTTTAAAGAATCTATTAGCAAAAATTCTTCTGCCGAAATCACAATCATTCCTGAAAAAGTAAAATTTGTTCGCCCTAATAAATCTCTAAAATTAAAGTTTAACAAGAAAAACTCTGTATTAGCAGAAGATACTGCAATAGATACTTCTACCCTTATTTGGAAACTCAATGGAAAAGTCTTAAATGCAAAAGGAGCTCAAATTGAGATACCTCGAGAGATAATTGCCAATTGTAAAAAAGATAATAATAAGGTTGAAGTTTTCAAAAATAGTACAGATAAAAAAGCTGTTGCTTTTTGTGAGTTTTCAGTGGCTAAAAATAAGGTTAATAAATTTGATGTTTCTAAGAGACCCGTATTAGCCGGAAAAAAAGTTACATTTGAGGTAAAAGACACTAAAAAGGAAGATGACTATATGATTTTCAAAGATTTAGATGATTTTGAAAATATTCATTGGGAAGTTATCAAAGATGAAAAAACAATAGGAAGAGGCACAGGATTTAAGTTTGATTACACTTTCAAAGAAGGAGGAAAGTTTCAAGTAAAATGTTATATCTTTGATGAAAAGGGCGAAGTAAAAGAAGATGTTAATGTTATTCAACCTAAGATATTTCCCGAAACTGCTCAATGGATAGACAAGGATGGTGCTACTGGAAATATTTTAGAAAAGGCAGGCTATTATCAAAAAATATATGCTTTTGTAAAGCATCAAGATCTACTAGGAGAGAAAGTTATAGTAGATGTATATGATGATGATAAGGCTTCAGCTGATGATTGGATTACTTCAAATTATCAACTTGTTGAAAATAAAGAAAATATATACATTCCTTTTGTATTAACTAGAGACCACAAAGAGAAGATTAAGGATTCTTTAAGCGAAGAAGGTAAACTATTTTTCAAAGTAAAATCTGTTGATTCCCAATTTCATATAGGAAATTCAGAAGCTGAATTGGCCAAACATCTAACTATTGTTCCTGACTCAGAAATAGTAGACACCTATTTTTGTGATGAAGGAGATACCGTAAAATATGATATACAGGAATTAAGTACTTCTATTTTCCTTAAAATATATGCCATAAATATGGTAAGTCGGAAAATTAGGGTTTGTGTTTTGGAAAATGTTAGTGACACCACAAGACAGTGTATGAATTGGGATTCATACTATAGAAAATCTCTTTGCCAAAAAGAAGTAGCTATAAATGATAAAGGAGAAGCTATCCTCCCTATTGACTTAACAAAATTTACCCAATATAATAATGGAACTATCATTCTTTCCGCTGTGATGATACGTTCTGAATACAAACTAGACGGCAAGGATTATACTGATTATTACAGAATTAACGCAAAAATAGTACTTATTAAAGAACCTTCTCTACCTCATATGGAAGAAAATTTTTCTCCTGTAAAAGTAAGAAGAATTGCTATTGAGAAAATTAAGGTACAAGAGAAAAAAGAAGATGATGCTGTTGTTGTTTTAACTGGAGAAACAACTTCTTTAGGTGAAATAAGTAGAGGACGAGGAGAATATTATATGTATAAAGTTAACATTTATAATGGAATAAGTTATGAAACTTATATAAAAAACAAAGATGTGTTAGAGCCCACTGATACATTTGAATTAGCAAGAGATGCGTGGAAGATAGAAGATAAAAAACCAAGAAGTGATAAAAGGTATGGTTCCAGAAATGAAACACCTCCTGGCACATATTGGTTGTCGTATAAACCCGAAGGATATGGGAAAAAAAAGCATAGGTTAAAAGTATCCGATAATCCTAAACTAGATGAGATTAGAGGAGTAGACGGTGTAAGGCAAGCTATCAGAATACATAGTTTTAGCCCACACGATGCTGAAGGATGTCTAACTACTGGTGGTAAAAAAAGACCTGAAGATGGTTCAAAAAGTTTAGAAGACCAATTTATAGATAAAATACCAGCTTTAAAAAAGAAATCTATTCGCTTTATTATAGAGCCAAGGGAAGCCATAGAAGGAATGAAAACAGAAAAAGTAATATCTAAAGAGAATCCTGAAATAAGAGTATATGTTACAAATAAAGTATTCAAAGGAGTTGAAAATAAGAAAAATAAATAAAATGAAAAAAATACTATTAATACTATTGATAGGCTGTACGCTCCAATGCATAGCACAGTATAAGGAGCTTTCCATAAGTGAAAATGAAAAAGAATTGTTAGAATTTTTATATAAAAATTCTAATAAAGCTAAGGTGAACATCGATAATTATTTTGATGAATTGTCAGAATGGGATTTGAGTAATGTTACTTTAAAACAAAAAATGAAGATTCTATTCAAAAACGACAAAAACCTCAATCAAAAATTAAAAGAATTAGAGGAAGCTCGCATTTTGCTATACAAATCTAATTTGCTACTGATTAAAGATCGATATCAAGAATATCATTATGTAGATGGTCCTCTTCTTGAATATTTTGTACTTAGAGGGGATTTAGAAGTAAAAGAAATCTTATTAAAAATTCTCAAAGACCCTAAAATATCAAAATCTGACAAGAAAGATATTGAAGTATACTTAAAATATTATAAATACTATATCTCTGACCCAGATGGTTATACCAATGTAAGAGAAGGTAAGAGTACTTCTTCTAAAATTATAGCTACAGTAGATTCAGGACTACCCATAAGAGTACTGGATACCACAGGAAATTGGTGGCAAGTAATGACAAAAGACAATGAAATAGGCTATATCCACAAAAGTAGGATAAAAAAGAGGTAAAACCTCCTATGAGAAATACAAAAAAGTTATCGTATAAAATATGAAGAAATTACTGTTTCCCGCACTAAACAGATGGTTTTGTTATACATTAGTGCTGTTATGTAGCACAATGTATGCACAACCTTGTACTTTTAAGGATGTTGTAAAGGAAACAACACATAATGTACCTTATGAAAAATACAACATTCATCTTGATATGTTACAAGTTTTAAGCGGTAAAAAAGATAATTTTTTAGGATTCATAGGGGTAAATCGCAAACGCTTGCGCATCACTTTCACCTCTATAAAAAAGAGTGAAGAAAACAAAGATGTCTATGAAGTAGAGGGTTTTAGCACTGTGATGAACAAAAACAAGCGGACTTTCAAAGGAACGTTCACTTTGCAGTCTCATTACAGACTTACAGCACCCGCTTTTGATGGGGATGGGCCTCTAAAAAAGGGAGAAGCAGAAGGTTTTTCTACTTTTTCATATACGCTAAAAGAAGACGAGAATCTTACAGCTACAGGTGTTTTTAAGGGGGAAATGCTTGTTCTTTGGTATAAGGGAATAAATAAAAAACCTGTATATACTGAACTATTTATTCAGAGCGATGGAAGTAGGAATTACCAATTTTTTGGCACTTGGACGAGTTATAAAACTAAAAAAACTTCGGTAGCCTCTTGGGGAGAAGATCGCATACCCTGCTCTGGAGATTTTGATTTAGGAGATGGAGATTTTGGTCCTAATCCCAAATATTGGCAATATGGTTGGGAGGAGTTTAGGTATTAAAATCTATTTTTAAAAAGGATAGATGAAAGCTTTTATCCTTTCATCTATCCTTTTGTCTTATTCCCCTTCCTCTTCTTTCCTTATCAAATGTGCTAATTCAGGGTCATTTTCAATGCGAAAGAGCTCGTCAGTGATGAGCTGAATGATGTCTGTTTTTACCTGCTTATAGTTGGCTTGGATTTGTTGTTGCATTTGGTCTTCTCTGTTTTCGTCTTCAAAGGAGAGGATTTGAGGTATTTTCTGGTAGGTTTTAGTCTCAGCAGCTACTTTCTCGTTATCTACTATAATCTGAGCGTGGAATATCTTCTGTTCGATACGCTCATCAAAATTATCAGAAACAGCTCCTACAAACATCCCTTGGGTAAGATTGGATATTTTGCTGGCAGGAATCAAACTATCCAATTGTGTAGATATGGAGGTAGAAGTGTCATTGCGATTGATCGTGGTAGATTGCCTTTTCTGCAATACCTTTCCAAAACGTTCAGAAAGGGTTTTAGCTGTTTCCCCTACTACTTGTCCGCTAAAGATATTCCCCACTGTATTTTGTATTACCTTGCTTTCCTTATCGCCATAATCACGAGTGAGCTGTGAATAATCTTGGAAGCCTAAACAAACGGCTACTTTATTACTTCGAGCTGTGGCAATTAGGTTGTCTAACCCCCTAAAATAAATCGTTGGCAGCTCATCAATAATCACTGAGGATTTGAGCTGCCCTTTTTTGTTGATGAGCTTTACAATACGAGAGTTGTAGAGTCCCAGAGCTGCCGAGTAAATGTTCTGCCTATCGGGGTTATTGCCCACACAAAGTATTTTAGGTTCATTAGGGTTATTGATATCCAACGAAAAATCATCACCTGTCATTACCCAATAGAGCTGTGGAGAAATCATTCGGGAAAGCGGTATTTTAGCTGAGGCTATTTGTCCCTGTAATTGGTCTTGTGCCCCTCCCTGCCAAGCATCCATAAAAGGCGACAGGTAATTCTCAAGTTCGGGGTACGAGGTGAGAATAGTAAAAACATCAGCATAAGGCTTGTTTAATAGCTCGATGGCGTGTGGAAAAGTACAGTACTTACCACCTTTGTAAATCTTCAAAAACCAAATAATAGCAGCCAAGAGAATGATAGGCGACTCTACAAAGAAATCACCTTGCTTTTGGATCCACGAGCGGTTGAGATTGAGCATAATCGTATAAGCAGACTCGTAGGCATCGGAAATATCACTCATAAAGTTAGGGTTGATAGGGTTGCAACGATGACTACGGCGAGGATCATCAAAGTTTATCACATAGAACTTGGGCTTTACCTTGTACTTGTCTAAATTTTTTAGTAGGTGATTATAGGCAATGGTAGAGAGGTCGTCAAACTTAAAGTCGTAGATGTACATTGCAAAACCTTTCTCAATCTGCTGTTTGATATAGTTGTTCACAATAGCATAAGACTTACCAGAACCAGGAGTCCCCAGCACTATGGTCGCCCGAAAGGGATTTACCACATTGATCCAGCCTTTGTTCCACTTCTTGCGGTAGTAGAACAAAGTAGGTAGATTCACAGAATACTCGTTTGTCATCAGGCGTGTTTCCTGCATAAACGACTCGTTTTCATTGTTGAAAACATCGTCTAAAAGGTTGTCTTTTAACAAGCGACTCATCCACGAACCTGCCATAAGGAGCGCTATGTAGCCCAAAGATAGGGTAAGGATATAGAAAAAGGCAACCACTGAAGCAGGAAGGCGCAAGTACAAAATCCAAAAGTTACCAAAGTAGAGGGCTACTCCTACCCCCAGAGCGATGTAAATCTTTCGCCAAGTAATTTTGTCGTTTTTTACGCCTGTTGTTCCCAAACAGCTTAGGGCTAAGAGCAGGAGGGCAAAGCATTTGGTGTATAGCGGGTGAGAGAACAGTCCTGCGGTTCGTTGGAAGTTGGTCAGGATTCTATCTACTACGGCTAATATCCATTTTTCGCCTTGGAAAAAGCCATAACAATACCAATAGAGGTGCATCAGTACTATGAGAATACTTACTGCACGCATAAAAGCCATAATCTTGGCTAATGCTCTTAAATCATCATCGTTTTGCATATTTATTTCTGTTTTTAGTGTTTGTCAATATTTTATAATTAGCTGAGCCAATGAGCTGGCTACACTTAAGATTTGTTTTTCATTTTTCGCCGTTTGGCAGTAGCACGTTTCATTCTTCTGGTAAAATCCTCTTCTTCGTAATCTACCCCTTGATCATCCAAAGAGAAAAGAGTAAAGAAAGCATTTAATGCTGAGTCCTTGCCAAAATCCTCTTGGTAATGTGTCCAAGAAGTGTCAATAAAAGTATCCTCTTCAACAGTGCTAGTATTGTTGTTATTTTTACTTGCATAAGGAGGTACAGACGGCATATTTACCTGAGAGGTTAAAGCCGTAGGAGGCTCTTCTAACGATTTTAGCCACTGATGAAAAACATTGGCAGAAAACTCCTTCCCCAGCTGAGATCCATTATACACACATCGACTGTTGTGGTCGATAAAGGTTACCCCGTAGGTTCTCCCTTCTTTGTTTTCACGAAAGACAACCTCTATCCCTTTTGCTTTTAGTTCCTGAACAAATTCACTTTTGCTATGAGCTGTTTCTTTGGCAAAGGTGATATGTGCCTTTAAGGAAGTGGTGTCTTGTCCTTTTAGGTATTCGTGTCCCTTTTGCAAGTGTTTTTCGATATAAGGTGAGCTCAGTGTTTTGCCAAGCTTGGAGGCTTTAAAAGGATGGCTTGCCTTATTACCATTCTCATCCAATACCACATATACCAAGCCCTTTTTAGGAATACCTTGCAGTTCGCCTTCTACCTTTTCTACCGCTATGTTAAACTGATTGAGCAAGGCGTTGAACGTTCCTAACGAAGCAAAATGATAGTGTTTTAGCAATTTTTTTACAGTATGTATCAACTCCTTTTTAAGGTCGTTTTGTCGGTAATCTAAGGGTATTAATTTAGACAAAGGCAAGAGCTCATCATCTGTTAGCTGTGAATCATTGGTGATAGCAGGGATAAGTTGGTATTTCGTTTCCAACTCTCGGCATACTTTCATTGAGCGTATTTTTTCAAAAGTATCAGGGATTTTCTTGCCTTCTTCGTCTATCCCCAGCGATACAATGTGAATGTGTTTGCGCTCAATATCCGAATGTTTGTAAACCACAAAAGGTTGGTCGCCAAAGCCCATCTGTTCCATATAGTCAGTAGCCAACTTTACAAAGGTCTCATCACTCACCTTATCGTTAGGATCGGGATTAAGGGAGATGTGTAGGATAGGTTTTTCTGTCCTTATGTTGGCATAGAGATAAGGTGCAAAGGAGCGAGACACTTCTGAAATGCCCACATTTCCTTGCAGAGGTTGTATCACTTTTTGAGCATATAACACCTCACCTTGTCCTTTATCCACCTTGTTGTGATTGTACAAAAGTACTCCTAACAGCTGCCCTCCTCGATGTATTTTTGCTATCATAAACTGCTGTTTTCGTCTTAAAAGCTACCTTAGTTTTTGCTCCATTTGCTGAGAAAGCTCTAATATTTGTTTGCAGATAGCAATCAATTGGGTAGTTTCTTTCTCTAATTTATAGAGGTAAGCAGCTGCTTTCTTCTCCGAAAAATTACGGTAGAGTATCTTTACAATCTGATTGTAATTCACCCCTACCGAACGAAATTGTGCATAGAGTTCAGTGAGTTTGGTGTAATAATCTAAAGCAGATTTATCAATTTTCACCACTTTTATCTCTCGGTTAAAAAGCAAAGAGGTGATAAAATGCGCTTTGACTTTCATTCCTGATTGCTCGAAAAGCGAGAGAAACTGATTGTTTTCTTCTTCATTTAATCTAAAGACATATCTAAAAGAAGCAGGATTTATCTTTTTGTTTCTACCTGTGGAGTGTTTGTGAGTTGTTTTCTGTAAGGTCATATAAATTCAGTGTTAGTAAAAAACCACGACTTTGGAGTGCGTTTTAAGCTCCCTACAAGGGCAAGTGGTTTTGAGGTGCCTATACGGCTACTGCGTGCCTCAAAACACAACTTGCTCTGTTCGGGTGAACAGAAAATTCTCCCTAACGGTCGAATTTTAATTAGCCATAAAAAGAGAAATTAACACTACAAGCGGGTAAAGTGATTTCAGGGTGCAAAACAAGTGATTTCTTAGCAAAGGATTTGTATGTAACACAAAGCCAATCACTTCCTTACAAAGCCATTTACAACCCTACATAAGGCTATATGTATATTTGTATGTTCCTTTGTACCCGCATACCAAAGCAAGTATGTACGAAAGTAAAAATGTAATTAGGTAGCTATGTAGCTACAAAGCTATAAAGCTACAGAAGTATGTACATACGCAAGTAATTAGTCAATTAGATAATTAGCTAATTACTTATATAACGGCATAGTTACAGAGATAATTACTTAAATACAGATAGTTGTATTTGAATAGCTATGCACTTATATACTTACTGAATTACAAACATATTTAAACACATATATATGACATCAACGACAAAATTCATTAGCTTTTCTACCCAGAAAGGAGGGGTAGGGAAAAGTACCTTTACCACCTTAGTAGCCAGCTTGCTACATTACCGAATGGGCTACAATGTAGCAGTGATGGATTGTGATTATCCACAATACAGCCTACACCGAATGCGAGAACAAGACCTCAAAACAGTGATGAACAATGAGCATTTTAAGAAAGCTGCTCATAGACAGTTTAGTGAGCTAAACAAAAAGGCATATCCCATAATACAATGTAAGCCTAATGAAGCCCTTGAAAAGGCACAACAGCTCATTGCAGAGACACCTTTTCCTATAGAGGTTATCCTTTTTGATATGCCAGGGACAGTAAACACCGCAGGAATATTGACCCTGCTAGCACAAATGCATCACATTTTCTCTCCTATCACTGCCGATAGAGTGGTGATTGAAAGTACTTTGAGTTTTACTGAGGTACTTTCCAATATCATCGCTAAGAATACTGAAAGTACTATTAAAAGCGTACATTTGTTTTGGAATCAGGTAGATGGAAGAGAGAAGTCACCTTTGTATAAGATTTATGAGCAAGTGATCGCTGATTTAGGTTTGAACCTGATGCAAGCCTACATATCTGATAGCAAGCGTTTCAGAAAAGACGGCACAGAAAACCAGCGATTGGTATTCCGTTCTACCTTAATGCCTGCTGATGAGAAGTTGATGAGCGGTTGTCATTTGGACGACTTTATCGATGAGTTGGTACAGATTATTCAATAAACCCTAAAGATATGAAGACAGTAAAACCTATAGACGAAAACGAACTAATGGAGCTAATGGCAGGCAAGCAATCCACGCCTGCCCCTGCCATTGCTACAGCTCCGATAGAGACAGAGAAAGCACCCCAGAAACCAGCTCCTACCAAGAAGAAAAAGGCAGAACTCTATGAGTATGAAAGTTATTTTTTTGAGCAGGGAGAGACTTCAGCAAGGGAAGGAAAATCGGTGTATATACGCCCTGAGTTTCACCAGCGAATAGCCCGTATTGTACAGGTGATAGGAGAAGACAAGATCAGTCTGTACAACTATTTGGACAATGTACTTAAAGCGCATTTCGAGCAGTACCAAGAGGAAATTACACAGAGTTTTGAACAGAAATACAAACCTATATTTTAACAATGGAAAAGATTATCATTTTACTGCTTATCGTGGTCATTTTGTTGTTGCTATCGGACAAAATGCCTATAACACATTCTAAAAAGAGAGCTCCCAAACCTAAGGCTACTCCTATACCCAAAACAGCTCCTTCAACTTCGGTAATGGGGGAAAGTAGGTTTGTGCCTCCTGCAAAGGTAGTCACTACAGCTATCCCCTTAACAGAAAAAGAGCAACAGGATATTCTGACAGAATGGGAAGAGGAACCTACCATAGACCTTGAAGATGAAGAAGAGGATTTGCGCAGTTATCGCACAGAGGCAGAGGATAATGATTTTGCCACAGGGCTTTCATTTGAGGACTTGGAAAAGGTAGCTACTTTCCTCTCTGAGGATAAAGAAGGAGTTACCACCGAGAACATAGAGCTACTGCAAAAAGTAGTGGGTACCAGCCTATTAGAAGCCATAGAAAAAGCCTTACCCCAAGCTACTCTTAAAGTGAGTGCGCTCTTGGAGAAGGCGTTGCCTAAAACCGTGGAAAGTAAAACGGAGTTTGATATTAGGGAGTTTGTGTGAGGAGGAGTACCTAATAAAATATACTATTTTTATATGTCCTATCCTGCCTCCTGCATATCAAATTCTACTATCTTTTTATAATATGAATCAAGGGTTGAAAAATAATTATCTCTGATTTACAACATTATAGTCACTTTTGTCTTGCATCTTTCCCGTTTAAAGAAGGTTGAAGGGATATTAAAGCAATTCACTCCTTGGTTGGTTTATTAATTTCATATTCCTCTAACAAATCTATAAGTCCATTGATAGACAGATAATTTGTAAACAGATTGAAATAAATTTCTCTAATGCTACAAATAAGATCTGTGACTATATAACATATAAACGGGATGAATAGTATTGTATATGTTATTATGTCTAAAGGATTGTTTCCTACAAGCTCATAAAATCTATTACATGCAGATGAAAATATAACTAGTGCTATAGCTGAAAATATAGAAGAGCTTATAATAAAAGGAGCTTTTTCTTTTTCCGATTTCTTGTTTAAGATAACAATTATATCCTTTATCTTGCTTAATGGAATTTTTTTATCGCTAAAATATTTTTCTAACTCAGAAAAGAAATACTTCTTTATCTCTTGACGATTTAATGAGCAGCATTTTTTCTCTACAACAAACTTTTCATCCATTTTTTTCATTGTGTTAAAAATTAGTTTTCTAGTAAAAAAAATGAAAAATAATACGTCAAAAAGAATTATTATTGCAAAAATAATATAACTATAAAAATTATCTAATCCAAACATATATTTGACACCTATAGGGATTATAGCAATCAAAAGATATATAATAGGTATAACATAATAATGTACCTTATATTTCTTTTTCATAAGACCTCTTGTTGTAAGGTTTTCTTTGTAAAAAGTGATAAAATCAGATATATTCATTATTGTAAGATTTTAAGAGTTAAGTTTGTTTTTTCAATAAGACAAAATTAATTTTCTTTTTAGAGTTTTTGATATTAGGGAATTTGTGTGAGGATTTTTTAGTCTCTCCCTTTATACAGTTTAGCTAATTTTACAAAATTTATAATTTGGTTTTCCTTTGTATTTATAATTGCATAGGTAGAACTTACTATGTTATTTAAATCATAAAATTCTAAATCCTTACAATGTTCTATCACAAAATCAATAGTCTCTTTAGTTTTTTCCTTTTCAAAGTTAATTATTTTTTCACTGTTCAGGAAATAAATTATATTTTGATAATCCTCTGTTATCCTAATAGTAAAATTAGAGGAGGCATCAAAAATATTGTACAAATTTTTGCATATAGGTTTATTACCTTTTATAATCCATTCCAAATCTGTTAACTTTTCAAAATATTTAATAGAGTACTTCCATTCTATTAAATATAACAACAAGATTACTCTTGAATAAGATAATTCATTACTTTTAGGATAGTTTCTATATAAATAAATCAAGATGTTAATTACTCGTTCCATACTAAAAATCTAGTTTCTTTGCATTAGACAATTTTGGAAGTTTCCAATTCATTTTTTCAATAAATGCTATTAATCTCTTTTCTTCTTCTTCTATGATAGTATTTAGTTTATCTTTTTCAAATGCTCTTTCATTAATACTTTCTATTACAATAATAGAACTCCTATGTATACCATTAATATTATTAAATGCTCTCATATAAAAACTTCTACTTTTCATTGTTATTTGTTTGAGAGTTTTATCACTTATTGTACAGATTGTTTTGATATACTCGAAATATTTTTTTTTCTCTTTTGGTTTCATTGTTTCTTTATAATCAGGGATACCATCTATTATAAAAACCTCACCATTATCCCAAGCTTTAGCAATTAATCCCTCTTTAGTATATAAATTTCTATTCCTTTTATTGTAACTTGGATTTGAAGCATACCTCCCTATTATAAGAAAACTTTCGTCCTCTTCCTCATATTTATACAAACTTATTCTATCATTGTCATTTAGTTTTAATTTAAAAAAGAGGCTTGAAAGGTAAATATCAAATATTTCGTAATAAGAATTATGAATTTCTTGTGTTTTATTCTCTAATAATTGTATTTTTTCAGATAAAAGTGCGTTTTCTTCATCCTTTTCTTTAATTTTTTCTTCTAATTCTATATTTTTTTTATTCCTTTTTCCCTTAATAACAATAGACCATATTATTAATCCTAATAATAACAGCGAAATTATTATATTTTTCTGTATTGATATCTTTCCAAAGTATATGGGTGAGTCTATGGTCAATAAATATCCCCACCATCCAATTCCTAATGCTATTAACGAGTCTAATATATGTACCCAATTGTTATGTATAAATTTTACTATAAAGTATATATTCGTTTTTTCAAAACTCATAAAGTCTCTAATTATCAAAATTCCACCCCGCAAAATTACAAAAACTTTTCCATATACAGCCATATGAAGCCAAAAACTTCCACCCTTTTCCTCCTTACCTCTTTCTCCCCCTACCTTTGCCCCAAATTAAAAAAAACACATTTTATGAAATCACTCAGCAAAAGCCTGCTTTCAGCAGCATTTTTATGTATTAGCAGCCTTGCCTTAGCGCAGGGCAATGGTGTAGGAGGTATCAACGAAGCTACCCGTATGGTTACCTCGTATTTTGACCCTGCTACCAAGCTCATCTATGCCATAGGGGCTGTGGTGGGACTCATCGGTGGGGTGAAGGTATATAACAAGTTTAGTAGCGGCGACCCCGATACCAGCAAAACGGCTGCCAGTTGGTTTGGGGCTTGTATTTTCCTAATTGTAGCGGCTACGATCTTACGTTCGTTCTTCTTATAAACTTATGGAGACAAAAAACAGCTATTCTATCAACAAAGGCATCGGCAGAAGTGTAGAGTTCAAAGGACTCAAAGCGCAGTACCTCTTCATCTTTGCAGGGGGACTGCTCTCGGTGCTCATCTTGGTGATGATCCTCTACACGGTAGGAATCAATTCTTTTGTATGCTTGGGGGTAGGCGTTAGTATGGTCAGCCTTGTGGTTTGGCAGACTTTTTCACTAAACCAAAAATACGGTGAACACGGCCTGATGAAACAAGCAGCTCGCAAACGCCACCCCAAATACCTACGTCACCAAAGATCGCCACGCCAATTTATTCGTTACCCTAAACCTAAAACAACCCTCAATGAGAAATAGTTCTAAAATCAACACCTTAGAGAGTAAGTTTCCTATTCTTGCCATAGAACAAGACTGCTTGCTCACCAAAGAAGCCGACATCAGCGTCGGCTTTGAGGTACAGCTTCCAGAGCTCTTTACCATTTCGGGTGAGGACTATGAGATACTCCACTCACTTTGGCATAAGGCTATCAAAGTATTGCCACAGTATACTGTTATCCACAAACAGGACTGGTTTATCAAGGAACAATACGAGCCTGAACTGCAAGGAGAGAATCTGAGTTTTCTCTCTCATTCGTACGAAAAGCATTTTAACGAACGTCCGTTCTTAAATCACAGATGCTACCTGTTCATCACCCAAACCACCAAAAACCGAATGAGAGCCCAAAGCAACTTTTCCTCCCTTTGCAAAGGAAACTTTTTGCCTAAGGAGCTCACTAACCGAGAACACGCCACTCAATTTTTGGAAGCGGTAGCGCAGTTAGAGCGTATTTTAAACGACTCTAACCTGATAAAGCTCCGTCAGCTCAAAACAGAGGACTATATAGGCACTCCACACAAAAAGGGACTCTTTGAGCAATATCTCAGTCTTTCCACTGATGAGAAAGAGAGCCTGCAAGATATATGCCTCTCTGCCGAGCAAATGCGCATTGGCAACCAAAGACTCTGTGTGCATACCTTATCAGATACAGAAGATTTGCCTTCTAAGGTACAAGCCGATAGCCGTTACGAGCGACTCTCTACCGATAAGAGCGATTGCCGTTTGTCCTTTGCAGCTCCTGTGGGCTTGCTACTGAGTTGTAACCATATTTACAACCAATATCTGTTCTTGGACAATTCCGATGAAAATCTCAGACAGTTTGAGAAATCAGCACGCAATATGCACTCGCTTTCAAGATACAGCCGTAGCAATCAAATCAACAAAGAATGGATAGAGCAATACCTCAATGAGGCACACTCTTATGGACTTTCCTCTATCAGAGCACACTTTAATGTGATGGCGTGGTCGGACAACCCACAAGAGCTTAGGAGCATTAAAAACGATGTGGGTAGCGCTTTGGCTTCAATGGAGTGCAAGCCTCGCCATAACACCATTGATACGGCAACTCTCTATTGGGCAGGTATAGCTGGCAATGCAGCCGACTTCCCCAGTGAAGAGACTTTCTATACTTTTATAGAGCCCGCTTTGTGCTTTTTCACTCAGGAGACCAACTATCAAAGTTCTTCCAGTCCTTTCGGCATTAAGATGGCCGATAGGCTCACAGGCAAGCCTATCCATTTGGATATCTCCGATGAGCCTATGAAAAAAGGGATTATCACCAACCGTAATAAGTTCGTCTTAGGACCTTCGGGGAGTGGCAAATCCTTCTTCACGAACCACTTAGTGAGGCAGTATTACGAACAAGGTACACATATCGTTTTAGTAGATACAGGGAACTCCTACCAAGGGGTCTGTGAGCTTATTCACCACAAGACCAAAGGCAAGGATGGGATTTACTTTACTTATACCGAAGACAATCCCATTGCTTTTAACCCTTTCTACACTGATGATGGAGTGTTTGACATTGAAAAGCGAGAGAGTATCAAAACACTGATACTCACCCTTTGGAAGCGAGACAATGAACCTCCTACACGTGCGGAAGAGGTAGCCCTTTCCAATGCAGTGAACCTTTACCTGCAATTGGTAAAAGACAATCCCTCGCACACACCCTCTTTCAATGGCTTTTATGAGTATATCAAGAATGACTACCGAGCCATACTACAAGAGAAGCAGGTAAGAGAAAAGGACTTTGACTTGGCTAACTTCCTCAATGTGTTAGAGCCTTATTACAAAGGAGGGGAATACGACTATCTGCTCAATTCCGATAAGGAATTAGACCTGCTTTCCAAACGCTTTATTGTCTTTGAAATTGATGCGATTAAAGACCACCCGATACTCTTTCCTGTGGTTACTATCATCATTATGGAGGTGTTTATCAACAAGATGAGACGCCTGAAGGGTATTCGCAAGATGATTCTCATCGAAGAAGCGTGGAAAGCGATTGCCAAAGAAGGAATGGCGGAGTACATCAAGTACCTATTCAAAACTGTGCGTAAGTTCTTTGGTGAGGCAGTGATTGTAACCCAAGAGGTAGATGATATTATCCATTCACCTATCGTGAAGGAATCTATCATCAATAACTCCGATTGCAAGATATTGCTCGACCAGCGTAAGTATATGAACAAGTTCGATGCTATCCAAGCGATGTTAGGACTTACCGAGAAAGAGAAGTCGCAAATCCTATCTATCAATCTCTCCAACGACTCTCGTCGCAAATACAAAGAAGTGTGGATAGGCTTAGGAGGCACACACTCTGCGGTATATGCCACAGAGGTAAGCCGAGAAGAATACTTTGCCTACACCACCGAAGAGAGCGAAAAACACCAAGTGATGGAACTCTCCGAGAAGTTAGACGGCAATTTAGAAAAAGCCATCGTACAAATGGCTAATGGACTGTAATAAACTAATAATCATACGTAAATCATAATAATTAAAGTCAATGAAGAAAATGTTATTAACGGGGCTTTTTGCTATAGCTATGCTGGCAAGCCCAAAACTAAGTGCACAATGGGTAGTAACTGACCCGACTAATTTTGCTCAGAGCATTATCAACACTACCCAGCAGATAGTGCAAACCTCCTCAACAGCTAAGAATATGCTCAACAATTTCCGAGAGGTAGAAAAGCTCTACAACCAAGGCAAGGAGTATTACGATGCTCTGAAAAAGGTAAATAACTTGGTAAAAGATGCCCGCAAAGTACAAGAAACGGTGCTACTGGTGGGCGACATCTCCAAGATGTATGTGACCAACTTCAAGAAGATGAGTCAAGACCCTAACTTCTCCTCTCAAGAGTTGTCTGCTATTGCCAATGGCTACTCCAAGCTCTTGGGTGAAAGTTCTAAACTGCTCAAAGACCTGCAACAAATCGTCAATAGTTCTTCGCTATCGATGAACGACAAAGAGCGTATGGACATTATCGACAAGGTGCACAAGGAAGTGAAAGAGTACTATAACTTAGTACGCTACTACACCCAGAAAAACATCTCGGTAAGCTACCTACGTGCTAAGAAGCAAAACGATGCGCAAAAGGTACTCTCACTCTATGGAACAGAACTCAAATACTGGTAAAAAACTGATAAATGGAAAATCTACACCAAATACTTCGTACTTTATACGATGAGATGATGCCCCTAACAGCTCAGATGTCTGCCATAGCCAAAGGCTTGGCAGGCTTAGGGGCACTGTTCTATGTGGCAATGCGTATATGGCAAGCCTTAGCTCGTGCCGAACCTGTGGATGTGTATCCCTTGCTCCGTCCCTTTGCCATAGGGCTGTGTGTGATATTTTTCCCTACTCTGGTGTTAGGAACAATGAATACAGTGTTAAGCCCTGTGGTAACAGGTACCCATAGCATCTTAGAAGGACAAACGCTCGATTTGCACAAACTACAAGAGCAAAAAGACCGATTAGAGCGAGAAGCACAATTGCGCAACCCCGAAACTGCCTATCTCGTCTCAGATGAAGAGTTTGACAAAAAGATTGATGAATTAGGTTGGATGCCCGAAGATATGGCTGTAATGGCAGGAATGTATATTGAAAGAGGGATGTATGACCTCAAGCAAAGCATCCGATCGTGGTTTCGTGAACTACTCGAAATGCTCTTTCAAGCAGCCGCTTTAGTGATTGACACTATACGCACTTTCTTTCTTGTGGTGATGTCTATCTTAGGACCTATAGCCTTTGCTATTTCGGTATGGGATGGATTTCAATCTACCTTACTACAATGGGTTACCCGCTATGTAAGTGTCTATCTATGGCTTCCTGTATCCGATTTGTTCAGTGCTATTTTAGCACGTATCCAATCCCTTATATTACAAAGAGATATTGAGCAACTCTCTGACCCAAGTTTCATTCCTGATACTACCAACACAGCCTACATTATCTTTATGGTCATTGGTATCATAGGCTATTTTACCATTCCTACTGTGGCAGGTTGGATCATACAAGCAGGAGGTATGGGTAATTATGGTAGAAATGTAAACCAAGCTACCTCCAATGCAGGTAATATAGCAGGTGCAGGAGCTGGCTCTCTTTCAGGTAATATTACAGGTAGGTTAATGAAGTAAAAACAAGTCTAATTGAATACTAAAATTAATGGAATTTAAAATCTTTAGAAACATCGAAAACGGATTCAAGCAAATCCGTATGTATGCCATAGCCTTTGCTGTGCTCTGCTCAGGCGTGAGTATCTTCGCTGTAGGCTATGCCTATTACTTTGCCGAGAAACAGCGCGAGAAAATCTATGTGTTAGACAATGGTAAATCACTAATGCTGGCACTCTCTCAAGATGAAAAAATCAATCGCCCTGTCGAGGCTAAAGAACACGTGCGCAGGTTTCACGAACTCTTCTTCAACTTAGCCCCCGATAAAAAAGCAATTGAAGACAATACTAAACGTGCCTTCTTTATGGCTGATAAATCTGCCTTTAACTACTATAAAGATTTGGCTGAAAAAGGCTATTACAACCGCATCATCTCTGGTAATATCCTCCAACGGGTAGTCATTGATAGCGTGCACTGTAACTTTAATAGCTATCCTTATCAGGTAGAAACCTTTGCCAAGCAGTTCATCACCCGCGCCAGCAACATCACCGAAAGGAGTCTTATTACCTCCTGCAGGTTGATTAACTCCGTGCGTTCTGATAACAACCCTCAAGGGTTTATCATCGAACAGTTCAATGTAATAGAAAACAAAGACCTTAGAACCGTAGAGAGATGATAGGCAAAATCCAAAGAGAGATACATTCTCTAAAAAAGCAAACCCAAAGCTATTGTCAGGGACTTTCACCCTCACAAAGAAAACGCTTGGTACTCTTAGCCTTTGCAGTCTACTCGCTACTTACTCTTTTTATACTATGGCACGCTTACCAAGAGTACCACCAAGGCGAAGCCCCTGCCATACAGCATATTGACAACAAGGCTATTGTACCTACAGAGGGAAATACCCCAAAAAAGGATTCGTTAATTTTTAAACAACTTAATAATGGAAAAGAACACACCCCTTCCAGAGCAAAACGGTAATATCCCTGCCTCAGATAAGGCTAACGCTCCTTCTTCTACACCGAGTTTCTTGGTCAGTGAAGAAGAGGAAAAAGCCCTCCAAGAGCGCAATGAGGAAAAAGCCCTTGCTAAAAAACAACAACTCAAGAAAATTGTCATCTATGCCCTAATGGGGATAATCTTCCTCGCTTGTATGTATCTGCTTTTTGGTGGCGGAAGTGAGCAAGAGCAAACACAAGTAGGTATCAATGAGGCAATACCACAAGCTACCGAAACCCTCTTGCCTTCTGATAAGGAAAAAGCCTATGAAGAAGCCCTCTTAGAAGAAAAAGAAGCTGATAAAAAAGCCTCTCTCAATGCGCTGTCAGACTATTGGCAAGAAGACGAAGGCGAGGAATATCCCGAAGCTATCGAGGAGGAAGAAGAACCTACTCCGCGTTATCGCAAGGCTACCCCTAATGCCTTTGAGCGTTCCGCTCAGTCTTATCGCGATATTCACCAGACTTTAGGCAGTTTCTACCAAGACAATAGTGCTTACGAGGAGCAACAAAGACTCAAAGAAGAGATAGCCTCGCTCAAGTCTCAACTCTCCAATAAGCAAGACCCTACCTCTGTAGATGCCCAAATGGCATTGATGGAAAAGTCTTATGAAATGGCTTCAAGATATTTGCCTAAAGGACAACAAAACCCTTCAATGATGGGGGGCGCAGGCTCGCAAGAGGGCGAGGGAAACAATAGTAGCGAAGCTGACAATGCAGAACAGAGTAAAAACATTGCTCCTGTTTATACCCCAGAGGAAAAGGTCGTCAGTCGTTTGCCCCGCAAGCAGTCCGAGAAGGAGGCACTGCAAGAATGGGTAAAGGAGCAACAGACCGCTTTTTTCAATGGCGAGAGTTTTAAGCCACAAGGTAGTATTCTAAAGAATAGCATTCGCGCTTGTACACATATCGAACAGCTATTAGGAGAAAACTCAAGGGTGCAGCTAAGACTTTTAGAGCCTATACGAGTAGCAGGCATACTCATTCCCAAAGGAGAACTGCTTACAGCCTCTGCTAAAGTGAGTGGAGATAGATTGTTACTCACCGTAAAATCCTTAGAATACAAGGGCAAAGTAATTCCTGTCTCTATAGCTGCCTACGACATCGATGGGCAACAAGGGTTATACCTGCCCGCTTCTTCCGATGCCAATGCCTTTAGAGAGATAGCAGCAGGAATGAGCAAAAGCTCAGGGAGTAGCTTTACCTTTAGCTCTTCCGCCAAAGACCAAATTGTCTCTGAGCTGAGCAAGGGGGTCGTGCAAGGAGGTACGTCCTATCTTTCTAAAAAGATTGCACAGCCTTCCATAAGGGTTAAAGCAGGTTATCAGCTCCTACTCATCTCTAAGAAATAGCCTTTCAGACAAACCCATAAACACACAACAAAGCACAAAGCACAAAACAACACAATTATTTATTTTTCAACCTATTAAACACACTTAATATCATTTTATTTATGCGTAAATTACACTTATTATTATCGGTAACAATGCTTACTGTTACCGTGCAAGCCCAGAATGAGGCAAAGGAAAACACAGCTCTCAGTACTGAGAAAAAGGAACTTTTAGCACAATCAGGAAAGGTAGTGCCTTATCCTTTGCAGGTGGCTTATGATCAAACAACCCATCTTATCTTTCCTGCTTCTATCCGCTATGTGGATTTAGGCAGTGAAAACTTAGTAGCCGACAAGGTGAAAGATGCCGAGAATGTACTAAGGGTAAAGGCAGCTAAAACAGACTTTACCGATAGCACCAACCTATCGGTTATCACTCAAGACGGAGGCTTTTATAGCTTTGAGGTGAGTTATCACACCACACCACAACCTCTTACCATTGATTTTGGTAGAGGAATGCCCCAAGGCAACAATGTGAAATCGGATATTCTCTTTTCTGACACAGGCTGGGAATCACCTGCGGTAGCACAGATTATTATGTCGTCTATCTACCATCAGAAGAAGAATTACATCAAGCATATAGGTTCGGAGAATGCAGGTATACAATGGCTACTAAAAGGTATCTATGTACACAATAGCAAACTCTATGTAGACGTACAATTGTCCAATCGTTCTAACCTGCCTTTTGAAGTAGATTTTATCACTTTTAAAATCATTGATAAGAAGACCACCAAAAAGAGCATTGTACAAGAAGTGCCTGTTGAGCCCTTGCGTGTATACCAACCTATATCGCTACTAAAGGCTCATAAAGAAGCCCGCTCGGTGTATATGTTAGACCAACTCACCCTCTCTGATGACAAGGTTTTGCGGGTAGAAATCTTTGAAAAAAACGGCTCTCGCTACCAATCGTTCCTCATCACCAACGAGGAGATTATAGCCGCTCGCCCTATTGAACAGTTTAACCTTAAATTCTAATGCCAATGCTAAGAATTATCACTTGTATTTGTCTGTGCTTTTTAGGAGGCTCCATTGCCCAAGCACAGCGATTGTTACCCAAGCAAAAAGGTATCTCGCTCTCTTGGGTCGCACCCGCAGAGGCTTTTACCTCCTCCTTTTCTGATGATTTTGGGGTGCAGTTGGGCTATAGTATCAATGCTAAAAGGGGTAACTACAAGCATTTTGCTCTTGAATATCAAAGGCGATTATACCCTTACAAGAGTCTGAATATACCCGTTGAGAGGTATATAGGTGCAGGAGGTTATAGCTTTGCCTTAGTCAGTGACAGCAGTAAAACGGTAGCTTTGAACTTAGGAGCAGAAGCTCTTTTGGGCTATGAGGTAGTCAATCACAGCAAAAGCCTCCTTCCTGATGGGGCTTTGCTAAAGAATGAAAATAATTTTCTCTATGGTGCACAAGTAGGTTTGCAGGTAGAGACTTACCTAAGTGATCATTTTTTAGTGCTTTGCTCTGGCAAGGTAGCAGCTCTATGGGGAAGTTCCTTTGAGCTACTGCGCCCCTGTGCTACTGTAGGACTGCGTTATATGTTTTAACCTTTAAAAAGACAATACGATGAAGAAAATAAATCAGAAAATTGTAATAGGACTCATCGCAATGCTATGTGTGAGCCTATTCACCTCTTGTAAAAAAGAGTTGGACGTACAACAAAATTTTCCTTTTGAGGTAAAGGTATTGCCTGTGCCTAAAAACATAGGTAAAACCGATACCGTAGAAATACGTTGTGAGTTGCGCTCTCCTTACCAGTACGATGAGAACCGCTATTTTATTCGTTACTTTCAGTATGAGGGAAAAGGTAGTTTGCGTACCTCTCCACAAGGAGAAGCTCTGTTTGCCAATGATGTTTATCCACTTGCCTCCAAAGGAGCGTTTAGGCTTTACTACACTTCTGCTTCAGAAGCTAACCAGTCTTTCTCCATTTGGATAAGCGACTCCTTCGGCAATGAACAAAAACTGGATTTTGAGTTTAATGTGAAAAAAGAGTAAAAAGAAAAATCCCGTTAATTCGGGATTTTTTTCTTGCAAATATTTGTACACAATAATTTTTTTTGTATTTTTGCCTAAATTTATACTAGTTGAAAAATGAAGATAGATATACATACTCATACAAAAAAAATAAAACAAGGAGACGCTGAGACAAGAAATATACAAACAGAAAAGTTTATTGAAATTATAAAAAGTACCGAAGTAAAAATTTTAGCTATAACAAATCATAACCATTTTGACAAGCAGCAGTTCTTAAGTTTTTCAGAGGGAGTTAAAGAGCATTGTCAAATATGGCCAGGAATAGAGCTTGATGTATTTGAAAATAATAAAAGAGCTCATTTAATAGTCATTTGCAATCCTAATAACTATGAAAAATTTGATCATATTCTATCTAATATTTTGAAAGGACAAAACCCTGATACATTTGCTATATCCATTCAAGATGTTGTTGATAATTTTGACTCATTGGATTGTATATATATAGCCCATTATTTTGCTAAAAAACCTAATTTAGGAGATGAAGAGATTAACAAATTACAGGAATTAATTTCTAATAAGAAACGTGTTTTGAAAGAAGCTACAAATTCTATTTCAGCAGGGATATACATAAGTCATGGACACAATTCCATTTATGGTTCTGATGTTCAGAATTGGGATAATTATATCAAAGACTCTGTCAACCTTCCTGATTTAAGGTTACCCGTTGAATCTTTTGAACAATTTTGTTTACTTCTTGAAAAAGATGAATCTACAATTAATACAATTTTAAATAAGAAAATAAAGGAAAATATACAAATTAATCCTTTTAATGTTGCAGAATTAATCTCTTTAGATATATATAATGATATAAATATCATTTTCGGTTCAAAAGGAACTGGAAAAACAGAGATATTAGACGCCTTATCAAAGTATTTTAATGAAAAAGGTCATAAAACATCTGTTTATAAATCTAACAACAATCATTTAGATGATGTATTTGATATTAAAGGCAATAAGATTTCTTGTAAAGTAGAAGAATTTGGGATAGAAGATTGTGAGAATGAAATTAAATTCTTAAAAGAAGTGTCTGAGAAAGAAGTAACAAGTTTAGCAAAATATATGCAGCATTATTCTTTTCAAGAAACTAATAGAATATCACAGAATTTAAAAATAAGAAATATTGAAATACAAGACACGAAGGAAGCAGAAGGGAGCATAGAAGAAATTTTTGGTTTTTTGGACTATTTCAAAAATATTAAGAAATATGCTATAGAGAATTTTTCCTTAGAAAAATATATTGACAGAAATTTGTTAGATGCTTTTGTTCAAAATATAGAAAGTATAATACTTCAGTTAAGAAATAATATGGAAAGTCAATATTTTAAATACAAAAATATTACTCTCCTGAATCAAATAATTACAGTGTTTTTAACAGAAATTTCTAAAAAGACAGGTATTCCTCAAAAACCAACTTCTACAGGATTTCTTGAATATGCAAGAAATAGGATAAAAATAGAGTATTCCACAAATATCATAATTAGAAATATTTCTATTCAGATAAAACCAAAAATAGAATATATTGGTAGTTTAGGAGAAAAAGGAGACTTATATTGCCAAACAAACTTAAAAATTCAAAATGGCACTATAAATGATAGTAGTTACACACCTATACAAGATATAAAAAAAAATCCCCAAAAAGATTTTGCAAAGAATATTTATAATATCCAAAGAAACATTTATACAAATGATTTGTTTTCTAAAATAAGTTCACTTAATGAAATAGAAGGTATTGAGAATATAAGAAGTTTGAATGATTTACTTTTAAAGAATAGACATTTTATATTAAAAGGTGAAAATTACACTCCTTCAACAGGAGAATCGTCAATGATTCTTCTTCATAAAGAACTTTCAGAAGAAAAAGATATATATTTAATAGATGAACCAGAAAAGAGTTTAGGGAATGATTATATCAATGATGTTATAGTTCCTCTAATACAAGAAAAAGCCTTACTGGGAAAAAAAGTAATTATAGCTACTCATGATGCAAATATAGCTGTAAGAACTCTTCCTTATAATTCTATTTATAGACTACATGAAGGAGGACAGTATTTTACTATGGTAGGTAATCCTTTTACAAATAAATTAAAATGTATATATGGTTCAAGAGAAGAAATGGACTGGAAAGAGATTAGCATGAAAACACTAGAAGGAGGCAGAAATGCTTTCGGAGAAAGAGGAAAAATTTACGGAAATTAGATATGGAAATTAAACAAGCAACAATTAAAAGAGAAGAGAAACGAACTATCTTAGTGTTAGACATAAATGGCAATCCACAGCATATAGTTTTAACAGAAGATAATCCTAATAACATTAAATCTGCTTTTAATGTTTTGTTAAAAGAATTAAAGAATGGAGAATTTAATTTTACTCTTGATGATGATAAAGAAGACTTATATCACCATATTTCTGTGGAATACATAACACAGCTTAATAGAGAATTATCTATTATCTACAAAGATCTTTCAAATTATGATTTGTTAGTAAAAAGTGAAGATTAAAAGCCAAAATCCTCCTTTCTCTTCCAAAACAAGCCTACTTCTAAAAGTGGGCTTGTTTTGTTTTACCTTTGCGCAAAATAATGCAAATGGAAGTAGTAGTTATAGAAAAATCTGTTTTTGAACAGATACAAAAAGATGTACAGCAACTCAACAATTCTCTGCAAGTGGTAATGGATACTTATAAAGGGATTTGGCAAAAAGAAAAGTGGTTGGACTCTCAGGAGGTTTGTCTGCTTTTGGGCATTAGTAAGCGTGCCTTGCAGTATTACAAAGACCAAAAACTCTTGCCTTTCTCGTGCATCCACCGCAAGAACTATTTTAAGCGTAGTGATGTAGAACAGCTTTTAACCTCTAACCTTCAAACCCGATGAACTTACTCACAGAGACACACCAGGAACTAAGCTCTTACCTAAGTCAGCTTGAAAACCTTAAACAGCAAATGGACTTTATCCTTAAAAACTTCCGTCCAGTATTTGACGGCGAGGTATTTCTATCAGGGAAGGAGGTCTGTGAGCTGCTACATATCACCAAAAGAACCCTACAGCAATACCGTGATGATGGGCTATTTCCTTATATCCAAATTGGTGGTAAAATTCTCTTTAAACAAAGTGATATTCTAAAGATTTTGGAGGCTAACTATAAGAAATAGCTCCTCTTTTTATCTTTAATAGCTATCTTATAAGATTTCTCTTTATCCTAAACTAACAAAAAATCTATCTGTAAGGTCTTTCTTTTGCTTCTTTTCTTTCTCAAAGAAAAGAAGGTCGTGAGCCACGACAGGCAATTAATAGCACTGACAAGCAGTTATAAAAACACCTCTTAGAAATACTCTAAGAGGTGTTTTTATTAAGAATTAAACCAATAAGGGTTGTGTACGAAAATCTTTGAGGTTGAGGAAAAAGCCTCTGTAAGGAGTGAGTCCTTCTCTGAACAAGTTCCAAAGTAGGGTGCTTCCCATTTGTGAGAGAGTGGCGTTAATGAACAAATCTTGCTTGGTTAAGGCTTCGGCAAGGGAGCAACTTGGGGTATTGTCATTATGCTCGGATTGCGTTAATAGTTCTCCAAAGGCTTGGGTAATAGTAGGCAGGGTGTCTATAGGGATAAAGGTATCACTATGAGGTTGCTCAATGGCTTGTAAAGTACCTAAAATCACTTGCCCTGAATGGGTGCTGTTGCCAAAATCTAACCAATACTTAGGGTTGTTGTGGTAGTGGTGAGCTCGTTCTAAATAAGTGAGTACTTCCCCAATGTCAAAGCGTGCCTTTGCACTATCTACACACGAAAGGTAAATGCTTCCTCTCATTGTTTCTTCTTCAGAGGGAAAGGTCTCAGTGCTGAATAGCTGTGTTTGCGCTCTCCAATCTGTACCAAAAAAGCGATTGATACGGCTTATTAGAGCAGTGGATTTGTACATTCCTAACTCACAAGCTGAAAAGAGTTGTCTGCCGAGATTGGCAGGGCTTACAAAGTCATTGTCCCAAAGGGTTACCGATAACCCTGCGTGTCCTAAAGCAACCAAAGCGTGGTTAATACGTGCTAAAGCAGTGGCTACTTGCGAGCCTGTGCCTCCTGCTCCTATTAGATGTACTTTAATAGGATTGGTAGCGTTGAGCAAAGCTGTATCAGTAAAATGTACCCGCTCTTTGTGTGTTTGGACAGAGGTATTGAAAGGGTTGAGGGTGTTTGAGGTGTTTAGGGGCTGTTTCATTGTTATAGGATTTGTTGTAAGGTGAGATGATTGGGATTGAGCAGTTCGCAAGGAAAAGGCTTATTACTTTGAGTGAATTCCTGCCAAAGGGTTATTAAGGGTATTTTGGTTATAGGATATGAGCCTAATTGATGAGAAAAATAGCTATTGAAAAAATAATCTTCCCATTGGGTGATAAAGTCTTCTAAGCAAGAGGCTTTACGCTCATTTACCTGCACTGACCCCATACACACATTGCCATTTTCATAGACGTTGAAAAAAGGCGCATAGCACAGAGGTGTATTAAGGTGTGGCTTTTGGTTTTTGACTAAGGCATATATCCAAAGGCTCTTGGGGGTAGCTTTCCACAACAGAGGAGGTAGATTTACTTCTTTGCTTTCTATAGCGAGGGAGGAGGCAAAAAACAACTGCTTTTTTTGTGCTTTAGAGTACCAAACAGCCTGCCCCTCACCTTTATGGGATAGATGGAGCACCCTGCGAGGAATAATACCTTTGGGGACTAAAAAGACTTGTGCTTGCTCTTTTTGGCAGGTGAGCGTTTTGGCAAGTGCTTGCGCTTGGTCGAGGGTAAGCGGTTGTGCGCTTGTAGGGTTACCATTGCTATCAAGGTGTAAGTACTCTACATAACTCTGTGGGTTGTAGCGGTTACTGTCTTCGTAAAAAACAAGTGCCGATGTAGGGCGATATACTTCCCCTACTTCTGGGGTGAGGTCTGTGTATTTCATTTTAAATGCGGTTTAAAAGGGTTATAAGTTTGGTTAAGAGAGGAAAGAAACGCTGTTCAAAATCAAAGTTAGCAGGGGGTGTTGTGCTGTTGAAATGTTTGTAAATGGTAGGGAGTTCTATCTCACTGCATTGGGAGTATTCTCCATTGAGCCAATCTAAAAGATAGGTATGGAATAGGTCACTTTGGTCTTCATAGACAAAAGATAGGTATTTCTCTACTTCAAAAAGTTCCTCTTCACCTTGCTCATAGCCCTCTGCTCTGTGCAAATGGGTATAGATAGAGTGGTTAGGAAAATCCTGCCACAAGGTATAAAAGGCTTGTGAGAGGGCAAGGCATTCGGCTTCTAAATCATTCTTAGGAATAAAGCGGTTTATACGCCTTTGAAAAAAGTCTAAATGGCAAGGGTTACGTATCTTTTTGGAAAGAATAGCACCTATTTGTTGTGCCTGTTTTAAAAGGTGCAGGAGGTGGTCTCTTTCTGCTATTTCTTCATAGTCTTGGCTAATACAATCCTGCAACATTTCATAGGCATAAGCCACAAAACAATCTTCTTGTACATAGTTTGCTATAAAAGCACGTTGGTTTAGGTAGGCATATACCGATAAAAATAGTTCATAAAGTGGTTTGTTTTTATGTACTTTCAGAAGTCTATAAAGCGGTTGCAGAGGGACAAAAAACACTTCGTTAGGCAAATAAAAACGTTCTTCGCAAGAGAAAAAAGCATCGCTATTGGGGGCTTTCAATACTTTTAGTTCACAGAAAGTACCTTTGGTATCTCTCTTTTTGATTTGCTCTTGGCTGTAAGAAAGGGCTAAGGCAATCCCGCAAGAAAGGTCGTACTGCTCTATGGGAAAGGGAGTAAAGCCGTAATGGTCTGCCATTTGAGCAAGGGAACACTTGAGAGTGGTTTTTAGTTGTGCTTGCTCCTCTCCACTAAAAATAATGTGCTTGCTTGAATGATACACTTTAGGAGGGAAGGTCGTTTTTAGAAAACCATTGGCAAAAGAGTTTTCGGGGCTACTTGTTGCTGTTCTTGACGTATCTGTGAGCGGTCTTTGGAGCGTTGGACTGCTTTGGAAAACTCTCTTAATTTGTGGTAGAGTTCTCTCTGTGCTTCGCTTTGTATGGGTGCGAGGTTTTGTTGGGATTGCTGTTGCATACATTTTTAGGTTGTTTTTAGTTTTTGATAATGTTTGTAATTTTAGCTATAAGCCTTGTTTTAAGCTGTTTTACAAGGCTCATAGCTTTAGAATTAGTAGAGATTTAGCCTTTTGTACCCATTGTGATTTGTAGGGGATAGACAACGCTGTCTCCCTCTACATAAGGTGTGCCTGCTTTGGCATTGGTGAGCAGGGGGTAATGGGTGCTGTAAAAATTCTTGACTTGCTCTACTGACCACGATGGATTAGGGTCGGCAAGGTGGATAGTTTGTCGGTTTTCTTCAAAGACAAACATTCTTTTCAGTTGGGTAGCTATGAGCATAACAATACTTTTTTTAGGGGTTAATACTTATTCTTCAAACAAGGTAGGGGCAAAGTGTGTGGATAGTTCTGACCTTTTTTTGCGGATTTTATCGGCATAGTTAGGGAACTCATCGGGAGGAGGTAGTTTTGACCACGCTTCTCGGTACTTGCCCTGCGCTTCTAAATCAGCTACTTTTTTCATAGCCTCATCGTATTTCTTTTGTTGTTTCTCGGCTTTTTCTTTCTCCATAGCTGATTGCCTTTGGGCTTGCTTTTGTGCCTCGATGTACTGCTCCATATTCACAAACAGAGAGGAGGTTTCTTCTAAAGGTTGGGTGATGCTTTGAAAAAAGCCTGCATCTAATTCTTCGGCAGTGCCTCTAAGTACTAAGGGAGGCAAAAGGTGCTTGGCAGGGTCTGAACATTGTTCATTCTCAAGCAATACCGATACAACAAGCTGGCTATTTGCTTCTTGGGTTATGACTAAGTGCAGTTTGCCTTGTATGGCTAACTGAGCAATTTGATTGAAAAAATGGGTTTCCATTGGATACTTCGTTTTTAAATTGATACTTCTGTTTTTATATCCTTATCTTTTAAGGGACTTTTTTAATAGTGTTTTCAGTGCGATAACTCACTGTGTAGCCGTTTGCCTTTACGATAGCTTCTAAGGTTTGTCGGGCTTTGAGGGTTGCCTCTCGGTCTTGGTCACTAAGGTTCATAAAGTGCAGTGGCTCAAAAGTTCGGATGATTATCCCTATATAGGACAGGGCTTGGGTGTCGGTTGCTAAGGGCTGTTTGAGTGTTTTCATTGAGATACTCTTTTTTAGGTTAAACTACTTCTTGGGGTTCTATCTCAAACTCAATGCTTCTTTTGCTACATTGGGTTTGGTCGTACCATTGCAAGTTGGTTAGGTCGTCTTGGGTAAAGGCTAGCTTGTACCGCTTGCAATAGGCTTTTATCATTTCGATTGCTTTGTTCTTGCTTATGCATACTTGCATAAGGACACGGCTACTCATATAGTGCCAGCTATCGGTTTTATAGACTAAGTAAACGCTTTCCATAGGCTGTTAGGTTTTATTAAGGGTTGAGTTTTGGGCTTCTTTGAGTTGCTTTAGTTTAATATATAAGTCCTGCCAATAGGCTTTTAGCCTCTTGTCTAACGCCTTGTGGGTATTGTCAGTATGCTTATACCTTCTAAAGCTATCGGCTTGCGCTAAGGCTTTATCAAGGTCGGTTACCTCTATAGGTGCGCCATTGAGGTCTGTTATTATCATTTTTCAAAGGTTTTAAAAAGTTCTTCAAAACGGATGTCGTCCGTCCAATACTCATCGGAGGAGTATTTTCCATAGGCTTTTATATAGAAATCATCGTATCGAGTAAATACGCTTCGGTAAATATCCAAACGGCTTTCAGGCGTATTGAAAGAGGCTAATTCCTCCTCAGTGAGTTCCACAAAAGCCCAAGTGCGTTCTTCCAAGAGGGACAAGTCGGGTTGTTCCTCATCGCTGAGGGTATAAAAGTCGGTTCTTGCCTCATAGAAACTAAGGTTTACAAAATTGGGGTCGCTCTTTAGGGTAGATACTTGTTGGGCTATTTTTTTCACTTTCTCAAGCCATTGCTCGGTAAGGGTGATAAGGGCAAAGTCGCAACTATCCCATTCGCTATTGGTATAGGCACGCACCAATAGGTGTGTTGTAGGTGTTTTGCTGATATTCATTTTCTGTTCAATTTTAAAGGGTTATACATTTAGAAAGGCAAATCGTCCTCGTCTTCCTCTACGACTTGCCCTGTTGTGACTTGGGGCTTTGGCAAAGGTGTTATAGCATTTACGTTATTTGTCTCACTTGCAGAGATATTAGGTGTTACTTCTGCTTTCTTGCTAAAGTGGAATTTAATTTTGGAGGTGTGAAAGTTCAAGCCTGCTTGAGGTTCTCCCTCACGATTGAGCCACGCTCGTGCCGATACTCGTCCTTCCAATTCAACCAATGTGCCTTTGGTAAGGTATGGAGCAACCCCCGTACTGAGCCAATAAGCACAGTCAAAAAAGGAGGTTTGCTGTACGTTTTCACCTGCTTTGTTTCGGTAGTTGTCGTTCACTGCTACAGAGAAATTAACGACTTGTTTGCCATTTGATAGGGTTTGCACTTGTGCATTTTCGGTAAGTCTTCCTACGATATTCATAAGCGTTCTATTTGTTATTAGGTTACTAAATTTCTACTATTTGGTCTATGTGCCCATAAAGATAGGCACGGAGGCTGGTGCGGTCGATAGCATAGTATTCATACCAAGTATTATACTGCTTTACAATGAACTTTCTCAGTATATCGGAAAAGTCAAATCGGTAGCCCAATAAGGGGATAGCATTTCTGAAAAAGCAGTTACTATTGACCGCTTGGGTAATCCAATTTTTTTCTATTCGGGTGAGTTTCTCACCGCTATTGAGCTTTACACGGAGCTGATAGACTTGGCAGTCTTTCAGATGTTCTAAGGGGCTTATTTCGTGAGACACGAATTTAGTTGCGATACAGGGTTCTTTTTTCATCTTGTTGCATTTTAGGAGTTTTATACGGCTTTACGGCTTGTTTAGACACGATACGCACGATTTTCGGCTTTTAGGTTGTCTTTTTGAAATTTTTTATTCGACAATGGGAGGAAAAGCGGTATTCGTTTCAAAAAACAATCTGTAAGAAGCGGCATTTTTCTCATATTTGACATTTTTTTTATTCGCTTAAAGGTCGGAATGAGCTGGTTTCGTTTCGAGTGCCATAAAAGGTCTGTGTTTAGCTTCTGCAAGGTTTTTAAAAAAAATACTACCCGCAGGACAACGGACAAGGGCTGGAGATTTTTTTGAAAACCCATCGGGCTTGACCTTGCAAGAAGCGTTAATAACACAGAAATACCTTTGCACTCGAACAACGAACCGCCATTACGTGCCTTAAGTGTTTAAAACAGGGAAAATAGGTAAGTCTTAATGACGTATTTCTATTTGTGGCAAACGAATACCCTTTTCCTTATTTGTTGAAGTCTTTTTCTCTTCTAATAGCTTTCTGTAAGGCAACAAAAAAATCCATCGACACATCTCTTTTTGAAATGTTATCAATGGATTTTAATTCTAAGAAGGAATTTGTTAGTTATCCTATTTTTAAGTTTTTTAATCGTTCGGCAGCAATTTCCATATCCTTGCTGATTTTCTCATTGGTGATTTTAGCATAAATCTGGGTGGTTTTGATATTCTTATGTCCCATCATCTTGCTAACACTTTCCAAGGGGACTCCTTCTGTTAAGAACAAAGTACCAAAGGTATGGCGTGCCCAGTGAAAGGAGATAGGTTTTTCACGAATGATATTACAATCTTTCATCATCTTTTTGATTAGAAGGTTGCAATTAGCATTGGAGGGTGTAGGAAACAATGCCTCAGTACGAGTTGTACCCTCATATTTTTCAATAATTTTCTCGGCTATATCCAATAGACGTACATTACAGGGTACATCGGATTTCTGACGACGTTTGATAAGCCATTTGTTGCCGTCAAAGAACGATTGTAAATGACTTTTCTTGAGTTGTTTGATGTCAATATACGAAAAACCTGTAAAGCAACTAAAAACAAATAGGTCTCGTACTAATTCAACAGAAGCACTCTTAGGGTGATATTGCAGAAGGGCTTCTACTTCCTCTCTAAGTAAATAACCTCTGTCTTTCTCTTCCATAGAGTTAGTGTAGTTCTTAAATGGATTGCGATGGATGATGCCTTTGTCTATGGCTATTTCTACCATTTTGCAAAGGGGCATCATGTATACCCAAATGGTGTTCTGCGCAAGAGCTTTATTGACTCTAAGATAGAAGTCGAACTCATTGATAAAGTCTTCTGTTAATTCTTTGAAAGAGATATCGCTTTTGCGATATTTATATTGGATAAACTCACTCAAATGAGTGTATGCATTTTTGTATTTATTGAGTGTTCTCCAACTTCTAACACCTTTTTCTACCATCAAGGCAAAATCTTCTTTGAACTTCTCATAGACTTTTAGTAAGGAATCTTCTACTACTCCTATACCCAAAAAAGTAGTTTTTAGTTTTTGTGCAGTAACCACCCCCTCGTACTTCATCAGCTCTTCGTAATGAGTAATGATACGTGAGCGAATTTCTTCTAACTTGTGGTTGAGTTGGGTAGCTTCTTCTGTTTTACCTATTACCCTTCCGTACTTCAAATCCCATTTCTGTGGAAGGATTTCAAGTTTGGTACTGAACTGAGCTACCTGATTGTCAATGGTAATACGCCCCATAATAGCAACCTTACCGTTCTTCTTTGGGGCGTTCTTTTTAAGGTAGAACAATACCTTAAAAGTTGAGCGTTTTACTTTTTCCATACTCTAATTTTTTAATTTGCGAAAGTACTTCTTATTAAGTTACTATACAAGATGAAAAAAGGTGTAAAACACTGAAATATAACCTGTTAATAAAAAATATTTTTCAAGATATTAGGTAATGATTTAGAAACCTAATTTTGGAAAAACCTGTCCAAATCATCTAAGTCTCTGTCTTCTCTTATCTTCCTATCAAAAAAAGTAATCCCCTTTGTTTGAGTTAATTATATTATTTTTTGTAGTTTTACTTTTTAAAATAGCTTTTTTGCAAAGATACAAAATAATTACAAATGACAAATTACAAATGACTAAATTTTACAAATACTGTTCATATGCTTTTTTTAGATGTTCTCTTACCTCTTCAGCCAATGTAGCAGGAGCAAGCACTTTCACATACTGACTGCGGGCGCATATCTCCATCACAAAATTGTAAGTAGGGACGAGCAGCAAGCTGATACGCACCTCATCCTCATTGTCCTCTAATAGCTTTTGCGAGGGGTGCAATGGTAGTGTTTTGATGTATTGCCCCTGCTCGTAGTCAAACGATAAAATGATCTCTTGCGGAGGTGTTCCCATATCAATCATTACCCCATAAGTATTTTTAAAGAGAGCTTCTATATTCACCTTTTTGCGTTGTACTTTAGTAATTGTAACCTCCAATTGAGAAATACGGTCTAAGCCAAAAGCCTTAAACTGCAAAGGCTCTTTGTGCTCAGCGGCAATGAGATACCAACGCCTGTTGTGTTCCTTTAAGGCATAAGGCACCATCTCACGCAGGCGAGCTACCCCTTCCCAAAATTTGGTGTAGAAAAACCGCACAGTACGATGTTTTTCTATAGCCTCAATAATGTCTTCAATATGGTTTAAGCCCAGCGTTTTCTCTTGTCGTTCAAATAGTAGCACCTCTTGCATCTCTTTAGTGCGACGGTAAGCATCTACCAATAAGATATTGTCAAAAATAGCATACCGATTCGTCAGTTCGCTTTCTTCAATCACCCATCGCCCCTTACCATTAGGCGCAATATAAATCATAAAAATATCTTCTAACAGATGCCTATCCCGCTGAAAAGTTTTCTCTGAGAAGCTAAACTTCTCGCAATCTTTATCCTCGTGCTTTTGTTTTAGGTAGTCGTATAGTTCCTGATAGCTAAGTCCTTCTTCAGGAGCCTTTTCAAGAGCTTTTACGATATGCACTAATCGCAATAATTGTTCTTTTTTAGCCATAGTTTTATTTATTAAAATTCTATATTCTTTTTAAAATTTGCTAATAGTTGTTCTATATTTGCCTTACCTACAGGGTTTTGACTGTGCACTACAAACTCGGGCAAAGGCAACTGACGGTCTAAACAATAATCCACCAAATATTTGGCACAATCATAGCCCGAAAACTCCTCGCCCAAATCGTGGTCAAACGAGATAAAATCAGGCAACCCATAATGCTGAAGATAAGCTACAAATTCCTCGTAACTATACACCCGCTCAAACCCCTCAGGAGTAGTACGGAGGTCGTCTAAGTAAAGATTCATTGTATTACTTTAAAAATTACACTGCAAAGATATAAAATAAAATGGACAAAATATGACCGACTATATTTTTTTCTACAAAAAAACTCCCCACTTTTTTAGGAGTGGGGAGGGGTTGATAGATATTATTTTAGAATTTCTTCTCGTAAGAAATTTAGATATTTAGTTAGATTTTCAACTACTTTTTGAGCATTTACAAACCCTTTTTCATTAGCCAACCAGTTCTCTTTATCAACAATAGCAACTGTCATATACTTACCATTACCAAATCTATCAGGTTTTCTAATTTCGTCTAATCCTAAAGCGTTTGCTTTCTCAATAATTAAATTGTAAAGCTCATTACGAGTGTTTGCTCTGTCAAAATTATCAGGCAAATCAATATCGTCAGGGTCTGTAGATAATTTAAAGCACAATTTCCCTTCTTCAAGTTGTATGTATACGGGATAGTCTCCCCAATACTCCCAATTAAGAATGGCATTCCAAAAACCTCCATTTGGATTGTTTACATAATGCCATTTTTGTATATAGATTTTAGTTTCGATAAGCTTGAAAAAGCCTTGCCAATCATTGCCATTCCATTCGTCTAAAGGCTTATGTTCAAAGTCAGTACTTAACTTTTCTAAGTTAGTCATACGTTCGTAAAAATCAATAAAAATATTGTTTTTAATATCTTTATGACTATTAAGTAAAGTTATGAAGTCAGTCCTGTCAAAGATAGCGTATCCTTTATCTTTTATCTTTTATTGCATTAAAAATACTCAAACTTTCATTTCCTGTTTTAAGGTAAATACAAATAGGTGTTTCATATTTGTTTTCTGAACACCATTTTTCTGCTATTTCCTTATAACGTTCTAATTGATTAGAATGTTCTGAACTAATGGTTTTATCCTCTATTATGATAAGATATTTACCATTTACTTTTGCTCGTATATCAATGTTTTTCCATTGACGCTCCGCTTCAACTGTAAGTATCGGGTCATTAAAATTTGGAATTTGTTTTTTTATGAGCATAGAAACAAATTCTTTTGCACATAGGTTTAATTCCTTATCGTATTGCTGATTATCATTATCAGCAAAAGCCAATAGCCAAGTGATAAAAGCATCCTGACTAAGTTCTTTAGTGGCGATGTCAAAAATATTTGGTTTCATAAAAATACTTTATATGATTATATTAGCGCTGCAAATATATAACTTTTTTTAATACAATATTAACTTTTTTTCATTTTTTCACACCTCCACCCATCGTTCCCAGTCAAACCCTTCGTGTTCATCTCGCATTACGTAGCCTAATTGGTTGGTGAGTAGATGGGTGCTACCTACCTTAAAGTCGGGTTGGTTAAAATGGTGATGCCCGTAAATCCAATAATCTATAGGGTTTGAGACGATAAAATCGGTCAGGTCTTGCGCAAAGGCTTCATTTAGAGGACTGTCGGCGTATATTTCGGGGTAATGCTCTTTGGTGGGTACGTAATGGGTGGCGACCAATATACGCTCTATCTCGCCAGCTTGCTTGGCTTTAGCCGCTTTTTTTACTTCTTTCTTCAAGAAACGCACCGCTTCTTTGTTAAAATAGTTAAAATCAGCTATTTCCAAAGAATCTATCTCACCTCCTTTAGCAGGGTTTAGCACAGTAATATAGCGGAAATCATTCATTCCGTACTTTATAGCTTTTTCGTTCTTTTTGCTGATATGGCTCCACATCGTGCTAAGTATCAGCTGAGTGTTGCCTATACGCTCGCTATAGTTATCTACCAAGTAGAGGTTAGGCACTTCTTTCAAGGGCTGCTCACAGCGACTGCTCTCATAGTGGTGCGTATAGAGGTAATACTCGTGGTTGCCAGGCAACCAAAATACCTTTTCAAAACCCTTGCAGAGGTCAGCTATTTCACTTTTATAGAGTGCTTTAGAGAGATTTGCAAAAGGCACAAGGTCGCCAGCGATAATAAGAATATCACCCACCCGCTTTATAGGGCAGTTGCTTAAGAAGTTTAAATTATCTTCAAATTCGAGGTGTAAGTCTGAACAGTATTGTATTTTCATTTTTTTAGTTAAATAAAGGACAAAGTTAAGAAATAAAAATTATTTAAACGGTGTTTAAACAATTTCTTTTACAGTAACTTTTAAATGCTCTTCGTATTCATCATCTTTAACGTAAAAATGGTGAGTAGTAAGAAGTTCAACATCGGTTTCAATCCCCTCATCAGCACGCCATTTTTTGAGTTCCTCACGAGTGAGGTTCCCCTCAGAGTCGTAGTAGTAAAGAGTGCGTTCTAAGAATATTTTGTCTTTTTTTTCAAATTTGAGATTAGGGCGTTCGCCTATAACCTCGAAACTATTTTTATATTCTCGTTTTTCATTGCGCTCTACTTTTTGCCCTTGTTCATTGTAGAGAATGATTTCTGTACTATAATAGCCATCAGACCAGGGAAATTTTTCATTATCTTTATCAACATACCGACTCACTTCTTTTACAAGTACTCCTGCTTCATTATAAGTGTATTCTTCTGTCCATTCACATTGTTCCTCTTTTTTGAGGGCATACTTTCCTTTTCTGATTTTCTCCCAATTTTCATAATAGGTACGTTTTACTTTTTTTACTAATCTTTTTTATGGTCGAAAGTAGAGATCGTCTCTTCGACCCTACGTCCATCTGGGTAATGCTCAATTGTTTCTGTATAATTATCCTTTCTTATAGTACGAATATAGCCTTTTGGAATAAAAGTTCGAGGGCCTGGGAATGTTAATAAAGTAACATTCTCTCGGTTGTATTGATAGTGTACTCCGTTTTTCTCCAATAGTTTATTCTTATCATCATAAATAGAAATTTCTTCTATAGTTAGCAACCTATCAGTAACCCAAGACTCTCTTTTCATAATTGTATTGCCATTGTAGTCGAAAGTATAGCGTCTAAATCTTTTTTCGCCCCAAGCATAATCGTACTCTTCTATGAAAAGTTTTTTCCCCTTTTCGTCATAAGTAAAGCATTCTAAACAAGTTCTATCTCCTTTAGTAAAGAATCCTTCACAACCTGTCCAAACTTCTTGTGAAGTAAGGCTCTTTTTGTCATCACATTTTTGGTGGAATACAATTTTCTCAATTTGCTCAGGGGGAAAGCCTAATTGCAATACCCTTTCTTTAATGGGGGTGAATATAGTACGCTTTTCTTCATCGGTGTAGAAGGGAAGAATAAAATTGAGAATTTCTTCGCTAAGTTCATAGAAAGAACAGTTTATATACGAGTGTTCGTAGTCGTATACTTCACGCAATTTTATATATTTGTTGTTAGGATATACAAAGCGGCGTTCACTAAGGCGACCCTCACTATCGAAATATTTTTCTTCTTCAGTAGTATATTGACGGTCACGAGTGAGGTTGCCACAAGTCATTGTCTCAAAAGCATCAGCAAAGATAAGTTTTTGGGTATCGGTAAAGTTGTCTAAGGTTATCATTTTTTTACAGTAACTTTTAAATGTTCTTTGTATTCATCATTTTCAACGTAAAAATGGTGAGTAGTAAAGTGTTCAACATTGGTTTCAATACCCTCATCAGCACACCATTTTTTCAGTTCCTCACGAGTGAGGTTCCCCTCAGAGTCGTAGTAGTAAAGGGTTTGCTCTAAAAATATTTTGTATTTAGGTTCAAAACCATTTTTATACTTAGTTTTTTTATTGTGTTCTACTTTTTGTCCTTGCTCATTATAGTTAAAAGTTTCAACACTATAACTATCTATTTGAGGTATATCATCGTCAAAAGAAATATATTCTCGTTTTACTAATAAGCCTGCAACGTTATAGGTGTTCTGTTCTATAGTTTCTCTGATAATATCTTTCTTGCGAGGTCTGTATCTCTTTTTGTTTTTTCCGTAATTGCAATAGGTAGTTTCCACTTTTCTAACCAACTGATGATTTTGGTTAAGAGTAGAGACTATTTTTTCAGTTTTCCCAAATTCAGTAATACATTTGGTGGTTTCAGTAAAAGTGTCTTTCTTTTGAGTATGTAAGTAACCTATTTCGCTGTATTTTCTCGGTTTCTCAGGATACATTCTGATACAATTAGCTTTGTTCTTGTGGTAGTATTCGTAGTACAAATTTCCTTCTTGTACCAACCTATCTTCTGCATCATAACTAAAAAACTTTACTGAAGGATCACATATATCATAAAATATTTTTTCCATTATTTTTTTTCCAGTATATTCAAATACATAACGCCCTTTGCTTTTTTCAGGGTAATAAGAATTGTATTTCTCTCGCCAAATAGCCCATCCTTCCTTGTTATAAGTAGTGTTTTCAATATCAAAAGATTCTCCATAAATTGAAGATTTATCTATCAAAACTTTTTGTTCGGTTAGGTTTTTAGGGTCGTTACACTGTTGAGAAAGTGACAGTCTTTCAATATTCTCTAATGAAAAACCTAATTGCTGTACCCTTTCTTTGAGAGGGGTAAACATAGTGCGCTGCTCATCATCGGTATAGAGAGGCACCGTAAGGCGAAGGAGTTCTTCATTATTTTCAAAGAAAAACTTGGTAACGCGTGATCGCTTGTAGTCGTAAGCTTCGCGTACTTTCAGTTTGCCATCAGGATATACAAAACGCCGTTCGCTGAGGCGACTTTCACTATCAAAGTCTTTTTCTTCTTGATAGTAATTATCACAAATGATTGCCATAAAAGCATCAGCAAAGATAAGTTTTTGGATAGGAGTAAAGTTATCTAATGTCATATTCATATTCTTTGGGTTTATTTTTATTTTTTGGCAAAGGTATTATGAATAGTGGACAAACTACGTCCTGCAAAATAAAAAATATCAATTTAAATAAAAAAAGGCACGATTTTTAGAATCGCGCCTTGTAAAGTTGGTAAGTGATAGGTTATTGCTGTGCTTTAATAGCATTAAGAAGAGAGAGGAGGTCATCAGCAATTTCTTGCTCAATAGCTTGGTCTTGTGGGTAGTTGTTTAAGAATTTTTCTACAAACCAAGCGTTTACTTCAATGCTAAATGGTTCTTTAAAGGTATTTTTGTACACCTCTGTGTTTTCTAACTTTTTAGGGTGTTCTAAAGAACGGAAAGAAAGATATTTTTCATTCTGATTTAGGTCGATTCTGAAGTCTAAAACATCATTGCCAACTCCCTTACATTGAGCTGCATAAATGTTTTCCTTATTTTTCCATAGAGTAAACTCTAATTTTCCAGCCAAAATTTTGTTTATCTTTTCAATATTAACATCAGAAGCTTTTACATTAGGTTTGAAAGTAAAAGGTTTGAGGGGCTTACCTTCATAAAACTCTTTTATGTTTGTGTCAATAGCTTCGTATTCTGCTGCTGACACGGCATAAGAGGGGTGAGAAATGGCAAGTACTTGTTTCCCAAACAAATCTCCTCCTTGCACAAGCAGTCGTTTAGTTTTACCTTTTAGTAGTGTTTTTTCAATTTTAGAAATACTTTCCATACCTTCTAAGCCCAAAACAATAATATGTTTAGGATTGATAATCTCAATAAACTTCTTAGTAAGTTCTTTACATATTTGTATTGCTTCAGGATGTTTCTTGATTTTTTCAAAAACAGAAGTGCCAAAGTACACATAATTCATAAAACAGTAGTTATTACTATCTACTGCTTGCTTGATAAACGGAATTCTGTTTAAACCTCTAAAGATTTTCCATTCTTCTTTTTCCTCAATAAAAGGATTCCCCTTTAATAAGCGTTCAATCGTGATTTTACCATCTTTGAATTCCCATTTATCATTTCTCCTTTGCTCTTCATACTTTCCTTCTGATCCTGGGTTTAACCCAATAATCAAGAGTTCGGGGTTCATTTTAGCTTCTGTTTGTAGAGGGTAGTAAGCTAAATCAATTTGTTCGGCAATAGGGGTGATTTTCTCTATCACTTCAGCTGCCCATTGTTCTAATTCGGGTACGAATTTACTCATATTGGTTTGTTTTTGTTTTGCACTGCAAATATAATAATTAATTTTGATTTAAACGGTGTTTAAATATTTTCTTTTACAATAATTTTTAAATGTTCTTCACATTCATCTTCTTTAAAGTAAAAATGATGTGTAGTAAGAAGTTCAACATCGGTTTCAATACCCTCATCACCACGCCATTTTTTCAGTTCCTCACGAGTGAGGTTACCTTCAGAGTCATAGTAGTAAAGAGTGCGTTCTAAGAATATTTTGTCTTTTGTTTCAAATTTGAGATTAGGGCGTTTGCCTATAATCTCCCAACTATTTTTATATTCTCGTTTTTCATTGCGCTCTACTTTTTGCCCTTGCTCATTGTAGAGAATGATTTCTGTACTATAATAGCCATCAGACCAAGAAACATCTTCATTATCTTTATCAACATACCGACTCACTTCTTTTACAAGTACTCCTGCTTCGTTATAAGTGTATTCTTGAACTGTTTTATTTGTTATTTCATCACTTCGTACTTTTTTCTCTCCTATCCAATTTTTGTATTTTACTAAATAATTAGTCTCTGTTTTTTTTATGATTTTACCAGTAAGGTCAAAGGTAGTAATTTCTTCTTTACCTCTATGGTCATCTTCAGTACAAATAGTTTCGTGAGTTTTGTCCCCTTTTTTTTCTATGAGTTTGCGACTCTCTTCGGCAATCTCTTTAGGATTATTGAGATATATTTTTGTGCGAATCACTTCATCCCCCTTATAAGTGTAATGTTTTATACCTCTAAACCCTCCATAGCGATTGGTATCTATACGTTGTATCACTCGGTTTTGTTTATCATATAATGATACTTCTATAGAGCTTAAAGTATCTTCTTCCCAAGAATGTCCTTGAAAAATTTGGTTATTTTGAGCGTCAAAAGTACGATACTCTATGCGTTGTTCTCCCCAAGAAGATACATATTCTTCTATAGCACATATATTATCTCTCTCATCACAAGTAATATTATCTATACTTGTTCTGTGAGCTTTTTCAAAGTACCCTTCACAACTATGCCAAGTTTTCTGTTGCATACCTCCAATTTTGTCAGTACTTTTTATCTTAAGGCTAATTTCTGTTACCTGCTCAGGCGCAAATCCTAAGTTTTGTACTCGTTCTTTAATAGGGATATGTTTAGCTCTCAATTCGTGCTCACGGTATAAAGGCAAACTAAATTCCAGAATCTCACGACCAAATTCATAGAATGACTTATGTACTATCCCTTTGTTGTAGTCATAGCGTTCTACTAATCTGGGTCTCCCATAGTGTACAAAGCGTCTTTCTAATAGGCGTCCGTTTTCGTCAAAATCTTTTTCTTCCAAAGCAGGCTCTTTGTAGTCAGTTTTTGCACTGCTAGGGACATTGCAGGTCATCGCCTCAAAAGCATCGGCAAAAGCTATTTTGTGCTTTTCTGAAAAATAAGCTAAGGTCATAACTAAGTATTTTATAAGTTTGTTTTTACTGTAATTTCCAAATGTTCATCATAATCATCTGTTAAGGTGTAAAAATGATGAGTAAGGTGTGTAGGAGTGCTTTCTAATAAAAGTTTTCCCTCCGTATCGTAAGTATAAATAGTCTTTTTTGAAGTATAAACTTCTCTGTTTGAGTTTTTACGCCTATAGATACGCTCTGTTTTTTGCCCTTGTGTGTTGTAAAGTAGAATTTCAAGTTCAGTAAAACTATCGGTGCTGAGGTGTATTTCCTTTGTAAGTACACCTTGCTCGTTGTAAATATACCTACTGATTTTCTCACTACTTTTTTTGTGTCTATCGGTGTAAGTAGTATTTATTCTATGTACTACTTTATCATACTCGTTAAAAGTAGTAAGTTGTTTAACAGTTTCAAAGTTATCATTATAATGTTCAGCTATTTGGGTGAGAGTACCTTTTTTAAGAGTATGTGTATACCCTTCTTTTTTACTTTTAGTAGGATCTTTGGGGTCTATTTTTATTACCTTTGTTTTGTTTTTTCGCGGGTTAGGAGTATAATTCAGAATATTGCAAACACCCTCTCGGTTAGTGATAATTTTCTGCCTAAGTTTCTTGTTATCATCGTAATGATATACCTCCACTGTACTAAAAGTGTTCTCATCCCAAGAGCTTAATTCAATAAGGGTCTGACCATTCAAATCAACTGTGCGCAGTATGTTTCGTTTTTCATTCCAATAAGCATTAAAACCCTCACTAGAATAGAGATTATTTCTTTCATCATAGCGGATATTATCTATTCCCATACTGCCTTTTTGGGCAAAAAATCCCTTACACCAATTGTAAGTTTCTTGTAGTTTTTGTCCTTTTTCGTTGTAGTTTTTTAGTCGTACAGTTATTTTACTGATTTCTTCAGGCTGAAACCCTAAATTCAGTATACGTTCTTTGATAGGCAGATAAAGGGTTCTTTGCCTTTCTTCTGTATAAATAGGATAGATAAGGTGTACTATCTCCTCGCTATAAGGATATAGTTTTTTATGCACATAATTGCGTTGATAATCATATATTTCTCTAAAGAGGAGTTTCTTTTCATCGTTGTACAAACGGCGTTCGGTAAGACGATTTTGTTCATCGAAGTCTTTTTCTTCACGAGTATCTTGGCAGAGCATAGCTTCTAGTATATCAGCATAAGCTATTTTTAGCTTGTCACTAAAGTTGTCTAAAATCATCATAAAAGGTGTTTTTTATTATTTCTGCGGCAAAAATACAGCAGATACCAGACAAACCACGACCACCAAATAATAATTTGCAAAAAAAAATGACAAACCTCACTCTCGCAAGATTTGCCATTTACTAATTTGCTAATTTCCAAATTTGCTAATTACTTAAACGCTTTCGTCTTATTCTTAATAATCAATTCTTTTTGTTCAGCAGGGATAGAGTATTTATTGCCATAGGCAGCCCCTTCCCAATCGCCGTAAGAGTAGTTAGGTAGGATAATAAAGCGTTTACCAAACTCGTTGCGGTTGTTATGTACGGCCTCTGAGCGCCCTTCAGGAGTACGACTGTCGAAGTCTTTAGCAAAGTCAGAAAGGTTATCCCCCATTAGCAGCACGATGTCGTAATCCTTAGCTATCTGTAGGCGACGGTTCTCTTTGCTTTTCTCAGCAGTGCGGAGTATCAGTCTACTATCAGAAGGGAAAGGGAAGTTATACTTGCGTAAGTTCTTAGCAGTGCCTTCGCGCTCTTTCTCTAAACGATTGGTTACGTAGAAGATAGCCACCCCTTTGCTGTCAGCGTATTTAAAGAAATCCAACGCCCCTACCAGCGGTTTGGCATCGCCTAATACCGTCCATTCTTCCCACGCCTCTTGCGAGTAGCTAATACCCTTTTTAGCACAGTAAGCTTCAAAAGGCGAGTTGTCTAAGAAAGTCTCGTCAATATCAGTAACGACAGCCAGTGGTTTATCGCCTTTTTTAGCAAGAGCTTTGTCTAAACGCAGCTGAGCTACATTAAAGGCTTGCAAACAAAGAGCTTCGTATTCAGCAGCATTTTGCTGAAAGTAAGAAGACCATAGCTTACCGTTAGCGATGAGCGTGCTTTCGCCTTTGGGGGCTTGTGCTGCGGTAGAGGTTTTGGTAGCACAACAGCCTCCTAATAACAGAGCCGCTACCCCAATCAATAAATAATTCTTTTTCATACAATCTATTATATTAGTCGTTAGTCACACAATTATAATTCACTAATTTTCTAATTTTCTAATTCCCAAATTTTCTAATTCCCAAATTTGCTAATTTTCAAATTTGCTAATTATCTTATCCACAATCGTCTGAGCCAGTTTTTCCTTGCTTTCAAGTGTCCAACCAGCTATATGGGGGGTTAGTATTACATTGTCAGCCTCCAAAAGGTATTTAAACGCTTCGGGCATCTGCTTATCGCTAAAAAAATCTTCAAACGAGGCTTTTTCATATTCAAGCACATCTAATCCAGCCCCTAATACTTTGCCGCTTTGTAAGGCGCGCACCAAATCATCAGTAACGACACTCTTGCCGCGTGCTGTGTTCAAAAACCAAAAGCTTTTGGCAAAACTGTTTATGAACGCTTCGTTAATCATTCCTGCTGTTTGCGGTGTTTGTGGGGTGTGCAGACTTACCACATCTGCCTGACGGAAAAAATCTACTAAAGTTACTTGGCGAGCGTTTTCATCGCCTTTGTTGGGCAGTATATCATAGCAGATTACTTGGCAGTCAAAGCCTCGTAGCTTTTTAGCAAAGCTCTTACCCATATTTCCGTAGCCTATAATACCTACCGTTTTGCCGTCTAACTCCCAACCGCGATTTTCCTCGCGCAACCATTTGCCGTTCTTGATTTCGTTATTCGCTTTTTTCAGCTTGTTTAGTAGTGATAACAGCATTCCTAAAGCGTGCTCACCTACGGCATTGCGGTTGCCTTCAGGGGCAGCTATGAGGCTGATACCCTTGCTTTCAGCATAAGCTACGTCTATATTCTCAAGACCGGCACCCACTCTGCCTATAAATTTTAAGCGAGTAGCCTTGTCTAAAAATGTCTTGTCAATAGGAAATCTACTGCGGATAATAATCCCATCATAATCAGCTATTTTAGCCTCTATTTCAGCCTTAGTACTGGTGTAGTCTTCGTGGTTTTCAAACCCTTGTGCGCTGAGTTGAGCGAGCATCAAAGGGTGATTTTTGTCCATGTGAAGTATTTTCATTTCTCTCTTGTTTTTCACTGCAAAGGTACAAAACAATTAGCAATTAGCAATTAATAATTGATAAAATTACACGGCGTTCGCATTTAAAAATAACTTAGTATCTTTGCTGTCAAAAAGATATTATGGATAGTTGTTTTACAGAATCATTTAAAGATTTAGAAGAT